>CAWHNE010000035.1:0-437911 GCA_963830485.1 uncultured beta proteobacterium | reverse complement strand
ATCGTCATCCCGCCGTCGGCGGCGAGCACCTGTCCGGTGACGTAGGCCGACGCGTCGGACGCGAAGAAGACGAACACCGGCGCAATTTCGTCGGGCTCGGCCCAGCGTCCCATCGGAATGCGATCGAGATACTTGTCCTTGAATCGCTCGTCGGTGCGGATCGTCTCGGTCATCGGCGTTGCCGCGCCGGGTGCGATCGCGTTCACCGTGATGCCGTACTTCGCGAGCTCCTTCGCCGCGGACATCGTGAGGCCGAGGATGCCGGCCTTCGCCGCGCTGTAGTTGATCTGGCCGATCGTGCCGAGCACGCCCGCGGCCGACGTCACGTTGACGATGCGCCCGTAGCGCCGCTCCATCATTCCCGGCACCACCGCCTGCAGGCAGTTGAAGCTGCCGGTCAAGTGCACGGCAAGCACCTCGTCCCACTGCGCGGCGGTCATCTTGTGCAGCATCGCCGGACGGATGATGCCGGCGTTATTGACGAGGATGTCGACGCGGCCGAAGCGAGCGTTCACGGCCGCGACCATCGCGTCGACCTCGGAGCGCTTCGCCACGTTGCAGCCGATACCCATCGCGTCGGGACCGATCCGACGCAGTTCGGCGGCGACCGCTTCGGCGCGATCCACGGCGAGATCGACGACCGCCACCCGTGCGCCCTCGCGCGCAAAGGTGCGCGCGACCGCGGCGCCGATTCCCTGTGCGGCGCCCGTGACGAGCGCGGCCTTGTCCTTGAGCTGCATCTGCGTCATCGGTCGCGGCGCTTCACGCCGGAACTACGGCGGTCGCCTCGAGCTCGATCTTGCCGGGGCTGTCGAGGAGATCGGATACGAAGATCATGCTCATCGCCGGGTAGTGGCTGCCCATGTGCCGGCGCCAGATCGCGCCGAGCTCCCGGCGCGCAGCGAGGTAGGCGGGCTTGTCGCAGCAATAGGCGGTCATCCGACAGATGTGGGCCGGCAGGCCGCCTGCCTCGGCCAGTACCGCGAGCACGTTGGCGAGCGCCTGGTCGAACTGCGGCACGATGTCCTCGGAGTGGAATTTCTGCTGCGCATCCCAGCCGACCTGGCCCGCGATGAACACGATGCGCCCGGCGTCGACGGCGATACCGTTCGCGTAGCCGATCGGCGGCGCCCATCCCTCCGGCAGCAGGACGTCCATCGTGCTGGCCTCAATCGGTGTAGCTGGGAGGATCGGGATCGAGCGCCCAGTCGCGGTCGGGCTTCGGCACCTTCTTCATCCACGCGCGGACCAATGCGACGTGCTCCTGCTCCTCGGCCTGCAGCTCGCGCGCCGCATCGCGCACGGCCTTGTTCGGCGCGATTCGCACGAGCTCGGCGAAGAACCGCTCGGCGCGCTCCTCGGCCGCGAGCGCCAGCCGCAGCGCATGCCACGGCTGCATCAGGTAGTGGACTTCGTCGCCGGGCGTCGTCTCGGGGCCCTCGTAGCCGGGCCAGGCGCCGTCGCGGCGCGTCACCGGTGGCGCTTCCGACCACCCCATCGTCGCCATGATCTCGTCGGCGTGCTTGGTCTCGTAGTTCGCCATCGTGCGGAACATCGCCGCGACCTCGAGATTGTTGTGGATCTCCATCGCGTCGGCGAAGTCCGAATAGCGCTGCGCGGCTTCGATCTCCATCTCCCACGCCTGCGCCATGAAATCGGTGAGCGTGGGCGGCGCGACCAGCGTGGCCGCATCCGCCTTCACGGCTTTCCGCGCTGACGGCCTCTTCACGGCCGGCGTCGTCACCGCGGGCTTCTTCGTTGCGGTCTTCTTCGCCGCCGGCCTGCGCGCCGCAGCGGTATTGGCACTCATGTCTCGAACTCCGCTTCCAGGTTGGCAGGGGTCATCTTGGGCTTGCCCGCGACCGCCGGATACGGCCGCCGCTGGCCGGCATAGAGCACGCCGATGTTGAAGCCGTCGTCGGTCATGATGCGCCGCGCCGCTCGCGCCGGATCGTCGGTCGCGGTAACGGGCGCCGGATGCGCGAGCTGCTTCCATTCGCGCTGCTCCGGACGAAACGTGACGCACGGCGAGAGCACCTCGACGAACGCGAAGCCGGGATGCCGGATCGCCTCGGCGATGATATCCGCGGTGCCGTTCGGATCGCCCGCGAACGCGCGCGCGACGAAATTGGCGCCCGACGCGAGCGCGATGACGAGCGGATGGAACGAGCGCACGCCGGTGCCGCCCGGCGAGAGCTTGGAATCCCAGTCGGGCTCGGTGGTCGGCGATGGCTGGCCCTTCGTCATCCCGTAGACGTGGTTGTCCATCACGATGTACGTCATGTCGACGTTGCGCCGGCAGGCGTGCAGGAAGTGGTTCCCGCCGATCGAGTAGCCGTCGCCGTCGCCGCCGGTGACGATCACCGTAAGATCGGGCCGCGCGACCTTGAGTCCCGTGCCCGCCGCGAGCGCGCGGCCGTGGACGCCATGGAAGCCGTAGCAGGTCGTGTACGCAGGAATGCGCGACGAGCAGCCGATGCCCGAGACGACGGCGATCCGCTCGGGCGGCACCGCGATCTTCGCGAGTGCCTTGGTAAGGGATGACAGTACCGAGTAGTCGCCGCAGCCGGGGCACCAGATCGGCTTGTAGCTCGACTTGTACGCTGCCGCGGTCAACGGCGGGGGAGGCGCGATGTCGTTCATGCTGCGTTCTCCACGGGATGGGCACGGGCCCACGCGACGATCGCCTTCGTCACCTCGCCGGGCCGCAGGGGCAGGGGCCCCGGCCGGTGATAGCCCGTCCGGCGTTCCGGGCAGGTCATAGACCGAGCGCAGATAGCGCAGGAGCTGACCACCGTGGTTCTGCTCGACGACGAGGATGCGCGCGACGCCCTTCAGCGCGGTGGCCATCTGCGCGGGTTGCGCGGGAGCCAGCAGGCGAATCGCGATCAGGCGCGCATCGACGCCCTGCGCCACCGTGCGGGCGACCGCCTCGCGCACCGCGGCCGTGACCGAACCGAACGTGATCACCGCGAGCTCGCCGTCGCCCTCGACGTCGGCCCACGCGCTGCCGTAGTCGTGGGCCACGAGCTTGCGCTCGCGCTTGTCGAGCTGCAGCGCGTGGTCGCGCGCGCCGCTGCTCGGAATTCCGCCCTCGGTGTGCTCGAGGCCGTCGGCCGTGTAGACGGTGCCGGGCGTCCCGGGAATCGCCATCGGCGAGACGCCCGGACGGCGTGTCCCGGTAGCGCTTGTAGTCGGGCGCATTCGCTTCCGCCGTGAGCCGCTTGCCCGTCAAGGCGACCTCGGTCGGACGATCGATGATCGCGCGCGACTGTCCCATGAACTGGTCGGACAGCACGATCGCCGGCGCCTGCAGCGTTTCGGCAAGCATCACCGCCCACTGTGTCGTCGCAAGGCAATCGGCGATCGACGTCGGCGCGAGCACGAGGCGCGGCGCGTCGCCGTGGAGACCCGCCACCGCGAACGACAGGTCGCTCTGCTCGCTCTTCGCCGGAATGCCGGTCGACGGGCCGCCGCGCATCACGTCGACGACGACGATCGGGATCTCGGCGCTGACCGCGAGTCCGATCCCTTCGGTCATCAGCGCGAGTCCCGGTCCGGCCGTCGCCGTCAGCGACGGGACGCCGCCGTACGACGCCCCGATGATCATGTTCACCGACGCGAGCTCGTCCTCGGCCTGCAGCAGCGTGCCGCCGACCTTGGTCAGCGCCGGCGCCATCCACTCGAGCAGCTCGGTCGCCGGCGTGATCGGGTACGCGGCGACGAAACGGACGCCGCCGCGGATCGCGCCGAAGCCCGCGGCCTCGTTGCCGCTGATCTGCCAGCGCTGGCCCGAATGGGCGCGGGCGGCGGGCAGCGCTGGCACGCCCTCGATCCCCGCCGCCGCCGCGACGCCGGCCGCGAGCGCCGCCAGGTTCGCGCGCAGCGATTCCTCGGTGCGCTTCCAGGATTCGCGCAACGCCGACTCGAGTGCGGCCGCCGGAATCCCGGCGAGCGTGCCGGCGAGTCCCAAGGCGACCATGTTGGTCCAGCTGCCGGCGATGCTCTTCGCGGTTTTCTTGAGCGAGCGCGTCACGTATTGCGCGCCGGTCGCCTTGAACGCTTCGGGCAGCTCGCCTTCGTCGGGATCGCCCACGATCACGCTGCTCGCGCCGAGCGGGATCTCGTCGGCGAACCGGTGAACGTTCTGCCAGTCGATCGCGAGCAGGACGTCGAAGACGTCGTCGAGCGTCGCGATCGGGCCGTGTCCGATGCGCACGAGCGCCGCCGCCTCGCCGCCGCGGATCTGCGGGCCGCTCGTTCGCACCATGAGGCCGTAGAGGCCCGCGCGCGCCGCCGCGTCGAGCAGGAGCGTGCCCGCCGTCATCACGCCGCTGCCGCCGCTCCCGGCGAGCGCGATGGAAAGGCTCGCGGGCGTCTTGGTCGTCGCCGCGACGGCGGATCTGCGCGGCGCCGTGTTCGCCATGGCTTGCACCTGGGGTTCTCCTCCGTCCGATCCGCGCAGTAAACCGGCTCTGCGCGTCGTTGCAATTGACGCAGATCAAAGCGTCGGCAATCGTGCTATCGCAAGATGATTTGCACCAAACCGGTATTGTGGTACTGTAATACCAGAATAGTCCCGCCGGAGGGTCGGCGTCAAGCGCGGAACGCCGCCCGGGCGGAATCTCCGGCACCGCTGGAAGGAGGATTCCCGACGTGAGTATCGAAGCCCGCCGCTGGCTGATGACCGCGGTCAAGGCGCCGCTCGAGCGCGCCACGTTCGCCGCCGAACCCGGTCCCGGAGAAGTCGTGGTTGCGATCGCCGGCTGCGGCGTCTGCCATACCGACCTGGGGTACTACTACGACGGCGTCCGGACCAACCATCCGCTGCCGCTCGCCCTTGGCCACGAGATCAGCGGCCGCGTCGTCGCCGCCGGCGCCGGCGCCGAATCCTGGCGCGGCAAGGCAGTGATCGTCCCGGCCGTGCTGCCCTGCGGCGAATGTGACCTCTGTCAGCGTGGTCTTGCGCCGATTTGCCGCGCGCAGAAGATGCCCGGCAACGACATACAGGGCGGGTTCGCGTCGCACATCGTCGTGCCGGGCCGCGGACTGTGCGAAGTCGACGAGGCGCGACTCGCGAGGGCCGGCCTCACGCTCGCCGACGTCTCGATCGTCGCCGACGCGCTCACCACGCCCTATCAGGCCGTGCGCCGCGCCGGCGTGAGACCGGGCAGCCTCGCGATCGTCGTCGGCGCGGGGGGCGTGGGCGGCTACTGCGTCCAGGTTGCGCGCGCATTCGGCGCTAAGGTCGTCGCGATCGACGTCGACGAGGAGAAGCTCGAGTCGATCTCGCATCACGGTGCCGCGCTGACCCTCGACGCCCGCGTGCTCGACGGCAAGGCGATGAAGGCGGCGATCAACGCCTTCGCGAAGCAGAACGGGCTGCCGTCGACCGAGTGGTTCATCTTCGAATGCTCTGGGACGGCGCCGGGTCAGCTGACGGCGTACGGGCTGCTCGTCCACGGCGCGACGCTGTCGGTCGTCGGCTTCACGATGGACAAGGTCGAGGTGCGGCTCTCGAACCTGATGGCGTACGACGCGCGCGCGATCGGCAACTGGGGCTGCCCGCCCGAATACTACCCGGCGGCGCTCGATCTCGTGCTCGACGGTAAGGTGGCGATCAAGCCGTTCGTCGAGGCGCATCCGCTCGACGACATCAACCGGATCTTCGAGGCGGTGCACCACCGCGACATCAAGCGGCGCGTGGTGCTGACGCCCCAGCATTGACGGAGGCAGACATGAACGCGCCCGACAACCTCGCCGCCCACCGCGATTTCAAGAATCATGACCTGGTCGACGACTTCGCGAAGCCCGGCGTCCGCTACGAGAAGCGGCCGGCCACGCGACCCGACGGTTCGGTCGCGGCGGGGCTCTACAACGCCTGGATCACGCTCGACAACCCCACGCAATTCAATTCGTACACGACCGACATGGTCAAGGGCGTCATCCTTGCGTTCCGTGCCGCGTCCAACGCGCGCGACGTGAATTGCGTTGTGTTCACGGGCGCGGGCGACAAGGCGTTCTGCACGGGAGGCAACACGAAGGAGTACGCGGAGTACTACGCGGGCCACCCGCAGGAATACCGGCAATACATGCGGCTCTTCAACGACATGGTCTCGGCGATCCTCGCCTGCGACAAGCCGGTCATCTGCCGTGTCAACGGCATGCGGATCGGCGGCGGGCAGGAGATCGGGATGGCGTGCGACTTCTCCGTCGCGCAGGACCTCGCGCGCTTCGGCCAGGCCGGTCCCAAGCACGGCTCCGCGCCGATCGGCGGCGCGACCGACTTCCTGCCGGTGATCGCGGGTGCCGAACGTTCGATGGCGGCATGCGTGCTGTGCGAGCCGTTCTCCGCGCACAAGGCGTACTGGATGGGCGTGCTCTCCGAGCTCGTGCCGGCGCTCAAGGTCGACGGCCACTACGTCGCGAATCCGCTGGTCGAGACGCAGCGGCTGACCGACGAGTTCGGCCGCTTCGTGTTCGGCGAGCCGAAAGCCGGCGACGCATTGAAGGAAGGCAAGGCGCTCCTTGCGCGCGGCATGGTCGACTTGTCGGCACTGGACGCGAAAGTCAACGAGCTCTGCGCGAAGATCCTGCTCACGTTCCCGGACTGCACGACCAAGACGCTGGAAGAGCTCCGCAAGCCGAAGCTCGACGCGTGGAACCGCAACAAGGAAAACTCGCGCGCGTGGCTCGCGCTCAACATGATGACCGAGGCGCGCGCCGGCTTTACCGCATTCAACGAGGGCACCAAGGAAGACCGCGAGGCCGACTTCGTGCTGCTGCGACAGCAGCTCGCGGCCGGCGAGAGCTGGGTCGGACCGCTGCACGACTCGATCCAGCCGAAGAACAAGCGGAAGGGCTAGGCCGTGGCTGGCGAGAATCCGCTCAAGGATCGGCTCGAGCGCAACGGCGCGCTCGTTCGGCTCACGCTCGCGCGGCCGAAGGCGAACCTCGTCGACGCGGCGATGATCGCGGCGCTGCACGGCGCGTTCGTCGCGTACCGCGGTCAAGCGGGCCTGCGCGGCGTGCTGCTCGACGCCGAGGGTCCGCACTTCAGCTTCGGGGCGAGCGTCGAGGAGCATCTGCCCGACCGCTGCGCGGCGATGCTCGCGTCGCTGCACGCGCTGATCCTCGCGATGATCGAGTTCCCCGCGCCGATCCTCGTCGTCGTCCGCGGCCAGTGCCTGGGCGGCGGATTGGAGCTAGCGCTCGCGGGGAGCGCGATCTTCGCGGCGTCGGACGCGCAGTTCGGCCAGCCGGAGATGAAGCTCGGCGTGTTCGCGCCGGCGGCTTCGGTGCTGCTGCAGTACCGGGTGAACCAGGCGCTGGCTGAGGACCTGCTGTTTTCGGGCCGCGCGATCGGCGCCGACGAGGCGAAGACGATCGGCCTCGCGCAGTCCGTGTCCGACGATCCGGAGGCGGCTGCGCTCGCATATTTCGACCAGCACCTCGCCGGCAAGAGTGCCGCGTCGCTTGCGTGGGCGCTCGCGGCTGCGCGCGGCGCGATGATCCGCGACGTCCGTCACCGGCTCGCCGAGGTCGAGCGGCTCTACCTCGACCGATTGATGGCGACGCGCGACGCCAACGAAGGGCTCGTCGCGTTCTTGGCGAAGCGCAAACCGAACTGGGAGCACCGCTGATGGTCGATACGCCAGCTGTCGTCAGGATCGTCGAGCGCTGCCAGGCGCTGTTCGAGGACCTCGATTTCAATGCCGTCAAGCAATGGAAAGCGGCGGTTCCCGGACGCAAGGCGATCGGCTACATGCCGGTCTACGTGCCGCGTGAGCTGATCCACGCGGCCGGCATGCTGTCGGTCGGCATCCTGGGCGGCGGCGACCAGATCGAGGTGATCCAGGGCGACGCCTACTACCAGAGCTACATCTGCCGCATTCCGCGCTCGACGATCGAGCTCGGCCTGAGCGGCCGGCTCGACTGCCTCGACGGTCTGCTGTTTCCGTCGATCTGCGACGTGATCCGCAATCTTTCCGGCATGTGGCAGCTCCTGTTCAAGGACAAGTACGTCCGCTACATCGATGTCCCGCAGAACTACGTGGATTCGATCGGCGGTGCGTTCTACATCAGCGAGCTCGAAGTCCTGCGCGCCGATCTCGGCAAGCTGCGCGGCAAGCCGGTCACCGATGACGAATTGAACGCCTCGATCGAGGTGTTCAACGAAAACCGCGCCGCGATCCGCGACCTGTATGCGTACCGCGCGGAGAAGCCGTGGCAGGCGCCGACCTCCGAGGTCTACCTGGTGCTGCGTGCCGGCATGGTGTTGCCGCCCGAGGACCACACGAAGCTCGTCCGCGAATACATTGCCGCCGCCGACGCTCTGCCGCGGCCGAAGCGCGACAACGCGCGCATCGTGCTGACCGGCGCGTTCTGCGAGCAACCACCGCTCGGCCTGATCAAGTCGATCGAGATGTCGGGCTGCTACATCGTCGACGACGACTTCATGCTGGTGACGCGCTGGCTGCTGGACGACGTCCCCGCCGAACGCCAATCCGTTGGACGAGCTCTCGAAGGCCTTCCTGCACCGCTCGGCCTCGACCGCCGCGAAGTACGAGACGACGCGCGAGGAAAAAGGCGTGTTCCTGTTGAAGCAGGTCAAGACCCGGGGCGCCGAGGGTGTCATCTTTGCCGCGCCATCGTTCTGCGATCCCGCGCTGCTCGAGCGGCCGATGCTGCAGGACGTGCTTGCGAAGCACAAGGTGCCGTACACGGCATTCAAGTACGCGGAGAACACGGGCCAGATGGCGCCGATCCGCGAGCAGGCCGGAACGTTCGCCGATTCCATCAAGCTTTGGAGCGCAGCATGACCACCACCGCCACGATGCCTGCCAGCGTCAAGAAGCCGCAGAACGTCCAGAAGGAGGACGCGATGCTGCTGCAGAAGGAGCTCATCAACCGCAACTACATGGAGCTTGCGACCGCTCGCGCCGACAATCGCAAGGTGTCGGCGACGTTCGTGCCGGGCAACCTGAACGAGCTGCTGATGTGCTTCGACTTCGCGCGCAGCCTGCCCGAGACCAACGCGCTGCAGAACGGCATGCGCAAGAAATCCGGCAAGATGATCATGGATGCCGAACGCGACGGCCAGTCCGAGGACGTCTGCACGTACGTCAAGGCCGACCTCGGGATGATGATGGGCGGCGAGATCGGTCCGACCGGCGATCCGCTGCCGAAGCCCGACATCCTGCTGCTCTCGTACACGGGCTGCTTCACGTTCATGAAGTGGTTCGAGCTGATCCGCCACAAGTACGGCTGCGAGACGGTGATGCTGCACGTGCCGTATCAGGGCGAGGGCAAGATCGCGCCGAACATGCGCGACTACGTGGTCAAGCAGCTTAAGGAGACGGTGATCCCGACCCTCGAGCGCGTTTCGGGCGTCAAGTTCGACATCGACCGCCTGCGCCAGTACATGCGGGAATCGCAGAAGGCCGAGGAGGATCTCGTCGCCGTGCTGCAGTCGGCGAAGAACCGACCGTCGCCGATCGACGGCTACTTCGGCGCCGTCTATTACATCGGCCCGATCTTCACCGCGTTTCGTGGCACGCCCGAAGCGACGGAGTATTACCGCGTGCTGCGCGCGGAAATCGAGCAGCGCGTCCGCGAAGGCAGGGGCCCGATGACGCCCGAGGGCGAGATGACGCAGGAGAACTATCGGCTTGTCGTCGAAGGTCCGCCGAACTGGACCAGCTTCCGCGACTTCTGGAAGATGTTCTACGACGAGGGCGCGGTGGTCGTCGCGTCGACGTACGCGAAAGTCGGCGGCCTCTACGACTTCGGCTTCCGTCATGACGCGGACCGCCCGCTGGAATCGCTCGCCGAATACTGCCTCGGCTGCTACACGAACCTGAACCTGCCGTCGCGCGTCGACATGATCTGCAAGTACATCGACGAATACCAGGCCGACGGGCTCCTGATCAACTCGATAAAGAGCTGCAACAGTTTCTCGGCGGGCCAGCTCCTGATCCTCCGCGAAGTCGAGAAGCGCACGGGCAAGCCGGCGGCGTTCATCGAGACGGATCTGGTCGATCCGCGGTACTTCTCGGCGGCGAACGTGAAGAACCGGCTGGAGAGCTACTTCCAGATGGTCAAGGCGAAGCGCGTGGCCGCGGCCGCGTCACTGAGGAGGACGCCATGCGCTGCTTCATCGGCATCGATCTCGGCTCGACGACCACCAAGGCGGTGGTCATGGACGAGAACCAGAACGTCCTCGGGCGCGGCATCACGAACTCGCGCTCGAACTACGACACCGCGGCGGCGATCGCCAAGCAGGAGGCGCTCGTCAACGGCCGCTTCTACCTGTTCCGGCAGGCGCTGTCCAAGACCGGGGCGCTCAACGGCGCGCTCGATGTCTTCCTTGGCCAGCTCGAACGCGACTTCCGTTCCGAGCAGTATCTCGAGCAGCTTGCCGACCTCGAGGCCACCTGTCAGCGCAATCTCGGTACCGCCAAGTTCGGCGACAGCACGAAGGCCGTGGGTGAAGCGTTGGCCGAAGTGTTCAAGCGACTCGCCACCGAGGCGCCGTCGCTGTTCGCACCGGGCGCCAAGCGCAAGAGCGACTTCTTCCGCGACATCGCCGGCAGCCAGTATCTGGCCACCGGCGAGGCCGTCTCGAAGGAGGCCGGGATCCGCTACGACTTCCTGCTCAACGTGTTCGACCGCTCGATCATCGAGGTCGAGAACCGCGTCTACGGCGATTCGATCAAGCGGCATCTGCTCGCCGCGCTGGAGCGGACGTTCGTCGCGCTGCCCGACACCGCGGGGCGGCGCGCGCAGGTCGAAGCGCCGATCAAGGGCATTCTCGATCTCCCGATGGAAGAAACCTACGTCGTCGGGACCGGCTACGGCCGTGCTCGACTGCCGTTCTCCAAGGAACACGTGCGCTCGGAAATCCTGTGCCACGGCCTGGGCGCGCACGTGATGTATCCCGCATACGGCCACCGTGCTCGACATCGGCGGGCAGGACACGAAGGCGATCCAGGTCGACCCGAACGGCATCGTCGAGAGCTTCCAGATGAACGACCGCTGCGCGGCCGGGTGCGGGCGCTACCTCGGCTACATCGCCGACGAGATGAACATGGGCCTGCACGAGCTGGGTCCGATGGCGATGAAGTCGACCAAGACGATCCGCATCAACTCGACGTGCACGGTGTTCGCCGGCGCCGAGCTGCGCGACCGGCTGTCGCTCGGCGACAAGCGCGAGGACATCATGGCGGGACTGCATCGCGCGATCATCCTGCGCGCGATGTCGATTCTCGCGCGCTCGGGCGGCATCCGCAACGAGTTCACGTTCACCGGCGGCGTGGCGAAGAACGAGGCTGCGGTCAAGGCGCTCAACATGCTCGTCAAGGAGAATTACGGCGACCTGACGCTCAACATCAACCCCGACTCGATCTATACCGGCGCGCTCGGCGGCGCGACGTTCGCGTGGCGCGCGGTGGTCGAGGAAGGCAAGTCCATCGAGGCACGGGTATGACCATCACCATCGGCATCGACATCGGCTCCGGCGCAGTCAAGTCCACGCTGTTCCGGACGGAGGGCGGAAAGCAGGAGTGGCTCGCGAAGCGCTGCGAGCGCATTCGCCGCCGCGATCCGATGACGCTTGCGGAGGAAGGCTACCTTGGCGTGCTGGAAGACGCCGGCATCAAACCGGCCGTGGTCGACTACATCGCGACCACCGGCGAGGGCGAGAACGTCAAGTTCGCGACCGGACACTTCTACTCGATGACCACGCACGCGCGCGGTGGCGTGTTCCTCGTGCCCGAGGCGCGCGCCGTGGTCGACATCGGCGCGCTCAACGGGCGCGCGATCTACGTCGACGAGCGCGGCAAGGTGCTCTCGTACAAGATGACGAGCCAGTGCGCATCCGGGTCGGGCCAGTTCCTCGAGAATATCGCGCGCTACCTCGGCGTCGCGGTCGAGGAGATCGGACCGCTGTCGACGACCTCGCAGAATCCCGAGAAGGTGAGTTCGATCTGCGCGGTGCTGGCCGAGACCGACGTGATCAACATGGTCTCGCGCGGCATCGCGACGCCGGACATCCTGAAGGGCATCCACCTGTCGATGGCCTCGCGCATCGTCAAGCTGCTCAAGGTCACCGGCATCAAGGAGGGCACGGCGCTCCTGACCGGCGGCCTCGCGCTCGATACGGGCCTGCTCGCGGCGATCCAGGAGGAGATGGTCAACGAGAAGGTCAGCGTGACCGCGGTCTCCCATCCGGACTCGATCTACGCCGGGGCGATCGGGGCGGCCTTGTGGGGCGCGTTCCGGCACGGCAAACTGCGCGAATTGCAGGAGCGCGCCGCCGCCTGAGACCGCGAGGAGATTGCCATGGCACTGCTCATCAACGACAACTGCACCGCCTGCGACGCCTGCAAGCCGGTGTGCCCCAACGAAGCGATCGCCGTCGGCGATCCGATCTACGTCATCGATCCGCTGCGCTGCACCGAATGCGTCGGCGCCGAGGACGAGCCGCAGTGCAAGCTGGTCTGCCCGGCCGACTGCATCGTGCCGAACCCCGATTTCGCGGAAACGCCCGAACAGCTGATGGCGAAGTACGAGTCGCTGCACGGCTGAGCGGCGGCTTCTTCACGATTCGCGGCCGCCGCGACGTTGCCTTCGCGCGTGCAGCGCGGACTCTACGACCAGCTCGGCGCCGCATTGCAGCGACGCGCATTCGCCGACGACTGCTGAATTGCACGTTCGTGCTGGCTAGTCGTCCGCCCTGGCTTTGGCGCCGGGCATGTCGCGTATGGCGGACATTTGAGCCCGGTCCGATTCGTAGGATGCGATGTTCATGAGCGACATGATAACCACGGCAAGGAAACCACCGGTGACGAATCCAGTCAGAAACCACCACAGCACTTCAGCGCCATCTTCCAAAGGCCGCGCTCCTCGTCACCCGCGCACCCTAAATGCCACAGCAGGACGTGTCTGTCCGGTACCAAACATATGCCAAGTGCATACTCCTGCGTATTGAGGGAATGCATGCGGCGGCGGTGACCGTGGGCGCCATTCTCGCCCATGGATACAACGTCGGGATTTCCGAGCGGTTCGGATCGGCAGTGATCCGCGGCAAATGAACGAAGCTAGTCCCGAGACGACCATGCCAACCCGTCGAAGTGGTGACCGGCCGCACGTGCACGAGGGTTACTTCCCGGTTCAAGGCGCACAACTCTATTTCCGAGAAATCGGAAGCGGGTCTCCACTCGTCATCCTTCATGGCGGACCGGATTTCAACCACAACTATCTGTTGCCCGACTTGGATCGATTGTCGAGTGCATTTCGTCTGATCTATTACGATCAGCGAGGACGCGGCAAGTCCTCCCGCGGAGTCGCCCCCGAGGACGTCACCATCGAATCCGAGGTCGACGACTTGGACCGACTCAGACAGTACCTCGGTCTCGATGCAATCGCAGTATTGGGCCACTCGTGGGGATGCCTCCTGGCCATGGAGTACGCCACGCGCCGTCCTGATCGCGTGTCTCATCTCGTACTTCTCAACACGGCGCCAGCGTCCCACGCCGATCTCCTGCGCTTTCGGGAGCAACGGCAAACTGCCGAGGCAAACAACATGGCGAAGATGGATACCATCGCGAGCACACCGGAGTACGCCATGGGCGATATCGAGACCGAGGCCGAATATTATCGGGCGCACTTCAGCGCGACTGTCCGTCGATCGGATCACCTCGAAAGCGTCATTCGTAGATTACGTTCGCATTTCACGCCCGAGGACATCCTCAAGGCTCGAGCCATAGAAGACAGGCTCTACGCACAGACGTGGCGGTCACGGGAGTACGACCTGCTCGCCAGGCTTCGACCGCTGAGGACGCCGACACTGGTGATTCACGGCGACCATGACTTCGTTCCTCTTGACTGCGCAAGGAATGTCGCTGAAGCAGTGTGCGGGTCGCGTCTTGTCGAACTGAGCGAGTGCGGGCACTTCTCCTATCTTGAGCGTCCTGCTGAGGTATTCACCGCGATCGTCGACGATTTCTCGCAACGCTGACCGCCCCTTCCGGCAATCGTTCGACGCCATGGGCGGCCTCAGCCTGGTGCTGGCCGGCTGCAAGGCGTACCCGGAGCGCGGCATTGCGCTCGACCTCACGGCCGACCACAATCCGGATCCACACCGGCAGCCGTGCCTGACGCCTCGTCGGGCACCCCGCGATGACGAACGACGCAACACGTACGAGGGGAATGTCATGAAACGCAGCACCGACCGGTTTCTCACGACGCACACGGGAAGCCTGCCGCGGCCCGAAGACCTGATCCGGATGATGTACGCCAAGGAGGAGGGCGTGCCGGTCGACGCCGCCGCGCTGGCGCAGCGCGTGGCGGCGGCCGTCGGGGAAGTCGTTGGCAAGCAGGCGGCCGCGGGCGTCGACGTGATCAACGACGGGGAAATGAGCAAGCCCAGCTATGCGACCTACATCAAGGATCGCCTGAGCGGATTCGGCGGCACCGGCAACACGTTCGTCTACCAGGACCTGGTCGACTTTCCCAATCTCGCGAAGCGTGTGTTCGGCGATCCCGGGCGCTCGCGCCGGAAGACGCCCGCGTGCAATGCGCCGATCGGCGTGCGCGATCCGCAGGCGGCGCGGGCCGACGTCGACCATCTGAAGGCCGCGCTCGCGTCGGTCGAAGCCAGCGAAGCGTTCCTGACGGCGGCGTCGCCGGGCGTCGTATCTCTGTTCTTCCGCAACGAGCACTACCCGACGGAGGAAGCGTACCTGTTCGCGATCGCGGAGGCGATGCGGCAGGAGTACGAGACGATCGCCGGGGCCGGCATCGTCCTGCAGATCGACTGCCCCGATCTCGGGATGGGGCGGCACATCCAGCACGCCGACCTGAGCCTCCCCGAGTGGCGGAAGAAGGCGCAGCTTCACGTCGAGGCCCTCGATCATGCGGTCAGGAACATTCCGCCGGAGCAGCTCCGGATGCACCTGTGCTGGGGCAACTACGAAGGACCGCATCACTGCGACGTGCCCCTGGCGGACGTGATCGACATCGTGTTGCGGGCGCGGCCCACCGCCATCGCGCTCGAGGCCGCCAATCCGCGCCACGCGCACGAGTGGAAGCTGTGGGAAACGCAGAAGCTGCCCGACGGCAAGCTCCTCATTCCGGGCGTGATCGAATCGAAGTCGAACTTCATCGAGCACCCCGAGCTCATCGCGCAGCGCATCGGCCGCTACGCGAGACTCGTGGGCCGCGAGAACGTGATCGCCGGCAGCGACTGCGGCTTCGGCACGTGGGTCGGGCAGGCCGCCGTCGATCCGGACGTCGTGTGGGCGAAGATGGCCGCGATGGCCGAGGGCGCGCGCATCGCCTCGCGCGAGTTCTGGAAGCACTGAGGCGGTCCGGGCCACGGGTCGCCGGCGAACGGAGTCTCGGCGGATGCGCGTAGCGATCCTGGACGACATCCACGGCGCCTACGAGGGGACGCGCGGCCGTGCGGCGGCTGCGCGAGCGCGCCGAAGTGCGCATCTTCACCGGCGCATTCGGCGAGCCTACAGCGCTGCGCGGGTTCGACGCGCTCGTCGCGAACCGCGAGCGCACGCGGTTTACGCGCGGGCTCCTGGAGCAGCTGCCGGACGTCCGGATCATCGCGCAGACCGGCAATCACGCGTATCACATCGACCTGGCCGCGGCGGCCGAGTGCGGCGTGATCGTCGCCAAGGCTTCGGGCGGCTTTTCGCGAGGCGCGGCCGAGCTGGCGATCGGCCTTGCGATCGCGGTGATGCGCCAGATCCCGGCCGCCGACGGCGCCGTCAAGCGCGGCGAGTGGCGGACGCCGTTCACGCGCGTGCTGCACGGAAAGACGCTGGGGATCGTAGGCCTGGGTCACGTCGGCCGGCACGTCGCCGGAATCGCATTGGCGTTCGGGATGCGCGTCCTCGCGTGGAGTCCGCGGCTGACCGCCGAAGCGGCGCGGGCGGTCGGCGCCGAGCGCCGTGAGCTCGACGACCTGCTGCGCACCGCGGACGTCGTCTCGATCCACCTCACGCTGGCGCCGGAATCGCGCGGCCTGCTCGACGCGCGCCGCATCGGACTCATGAAGCCGTCCGCGTACCTCATCAACACCGCCAGGGGACCGATCGTCGACGAAGCGGCGCTGGTCGCGGCCCTCGCCGGTGGGCGGATTGCGGGCGCCGGACTCGACGTCTTCGATGTCGAGCCATTGCCGGCAGGGCACCCGCTGACGCGCCTGCCGAACGTCGTCCTGACGCCGCACCTGGGTTGGCCCACCGACGAAGCCTACGAGGCCTTCGCCGATGCCGCGGCGGACGTCCTGATCTCCCATCTCGAGGGCCGTGACGTGCCGAGATTTGTCGGCAGGTCACTGATCGCGCGTGGTTTTCCGTTGTTGCGCCGCAAGACGGCGGGGATCGGCCCGTCACCGTGCTTGACAGAGTTGTAGTCCACCAAGAAACTGATCACCCAGAAGCCGTCGGGGGATCAGGGCGTGAACGGCGCCCGCGACGGCTTCTCGCGTAGGCATATCAGGAGGACATCATGCGCAAGTCCATGGGTTTCGCAGCGCTTGCAGTCGTGCTCGCGCTCTCGACCGGGTTCGCTGTGGCACAACAGAAGCCGGAGAATCTCGGCACGCTGAAGCAGATGAAGGTCGCGACCACCGACCTCAACATCCCGGCGGTGCCACAGACCGGAAGCAACGCCAATGCGATCAAGGAGAATCTCAAGCGCGTCAAGCTGCCCCCGGGATTCAAGATCGAGCTGTATGCGGTCGTACCGGATGCCCGGCACATGGCGGTGGCGCCGTCCACCAACATGCTGTTCGTCGGCACGCGCAAGACCATGGTGTGGGCGGTCACCGACCGCAACGGCGACAACGTCGCCGACGAGGTGAAGGCGTTCGCGCCGTCGCTCAACTTCAAGGTGCCGAACGGCGTCTGCTGGACGAAGGACGGGTTCCTGCTCGTCATCGAGCACAACCGGATCCTCAATTTCCCGGCCGCGGAGTTCTTCTACGAAGGTCCCGACGTCGCGGTGATCGAGGTGGTTCCGCAGGGGCAAGCTGATCCCGCCCGAGGAGGAGTCGTTCAACCACGGCGCGCGCGTCTGCCGCATCGGCAAGGACGGTCATCCTCTACGTCGCCATGGGGCAGCCGTTCAACGTGCCGCCGCGCGACAAGCTGGACCTGTACAAGAAGTGGGGCATCGGCGGCATCGTCCGGATGAACGCGTTCGATGGCAGCAAGCGCGAGGTGTACACGACCGGCATCCGCAACTCGGTCGGCATCGAATTCAACCCGAAGGACAACACGCTCTGGTTCACCGACAACCAGACCGACGGCATGGGTGACGACATTCCCGCGGGCGAGATCAACCGCGCGACCGCGGCCGGCCAGTTCTTCGGCTATCCGTGGATCCAGGGCAAGACGCGGATCACCGAGAACGGCTACGACAAGGACCCGCTGCCGCCCAACGTGACGAACCCGCAGGTGTACATGGATGCGCACGCGGCGGACCTCGGCCTCACGTTCTACACCGGCAACAAGTTCCCGGCGAAGTACCGCGGCGGGATCTTCTCGGCACAGCACGGATCGTGGAACCGCACCGAGCCGATCGGCGCGCGGATCATGTTCACCTCGCTCAAGCCCGACGGCACGGCCGACAAGACGGAGGTCTTCGCCGACGGCTGGCTCGATCCGGAGACGAAGCGCTATCGCGGCCGCCCCGTGGACGTGGCGAACCTGCCGGACGGCTCGATCCTCGTGTCCGACGACTTCGCGGGAGCGATCTACCGGATCAGCTACGTCGGCGAGTGAACATGGCGGACGCGTGCGACGGCCAAGCGCGACGGCCGTCGCGCGCGCGGTTCGTGCTCGCGGTGGTCATTGCCGTGGCCGCCATGCATGTGGCGGCTGCCGACCGCGTGGCGGGACGGCAGCTCGCGGAGGCCTGCGTGCCGTGCCACGGGGCCAATGGCATCAGCGTGGTGCCCAATGCGCCAAACCTCGCGGGCCAGCCTGAGGTCTATCTCACCGATCAGCTTCGGCAGTTCCGCAGTGGCCGGCGCCCGAGCGAAGTGATGGCAGTGATTGCCAAGCCGCTTTCGGATCGGGAGATCGACGACCTCGCGGCGTGGTACGCGGCCATCGGCATCGCGGCGACGCTGCCCCGCTAGCGCCGATCCCGCGCTGCTGTCTCGCACATTGACGCGTCCACTTGCCGCTCCCAGAATGGCGCGTCCATCTTCCCAGAGGAGGCCGTCATGACCGGATTGTCAGCGCTGTGGCTCCCGATCCTGCTGTCCGCGGTCGCCGTGTTCCTCGCGAGCTCGGTGATCCACATGGTGCTCACCTGGCACAAGACGGATTTCGCGAAGGTGCCCGACGAGGTGAAGTTCCGCGAGTCCGTGGGCGCGCTCAAGCTGCCGCCGGGCGATTACTGCGTTCCGCACGCCGGGAGCATGGACGAGATGAAGTCGCCCGAGTTCGCGGCCAAGCAGGAGCAGGGTCCGGTGATGATCTTCACGGTGATCCCGAACGGGAAGACGGCGATGGGAAAGTACCTCGCCCAGTGGTTCGTCTACTCCGTCGTGATCAGCTTCCTCGCGGCGTACGTCGCGAGCCGCGCGCTGCCGCCCGGCGCGCAGTACCTGCGCGTCTTCCAGATGGCCGGCGTCGCGGCGTTCATCGGCTACACTGCAGCGTTGTGGCCGCTGTCGATCTGGTACCGCCGCGCGTGGAGCACGACGATCAAGTCGACGATCGATGGCCTGATCTACGCACTGCTCACCGCCGGCGTATTCGGTTGGCTGTGGCCGCACTAGGCGGCGAATAGTTGGGCGCGGCCGGTCGGTGGGCGCGAAAGTCGCGTACGATCGGGGTTTCCTCCAATTCTTTCCAAGGGAGTTTCAAATGGCGACGTACATCGCACTGTCCACATTCACGGATCAGGGGATCCGCAACGTCAAGGACACGACCAAGCGGGCGGAGGCCGTGATGGCCGCCGCGAAGAAATTCGGCGCCAGCATGACGCAGATCTACTGGACGCTCGGGAAGTACGACCTGGTCGCGATCATCGAGGCGCCGAACGACGAATCGGCGACGGCCTTCAGCCTGGCCATCGGCGCCGCCGGCAACGTTCGCACGCAGACGATGCGGGCGTTCAATAAGGACGAGATGGGCGCGATCGTCGGCAAGCTGGGCTGATCGCCGGAAAGCGCGGGGCGGCCTAGCGCCCCCCGCGCCGTAGTTGCACCAACGCGAACCGCAGCCGGAACCACGGCGTGCGGCGCAGCCTCTCCACGGCGGCAAACAGCTCGGGATCCGTGTCGGCGAGACCGGACGCATCGTCGCGCCGGGCGTTCCGGCCGTAGGCCCGGTCGCCGGGCGGCAGCAGCAGCCGGCTGGGAAACACCGGCGCGACCCCGTCCTCCAGGCGCGCGACGACCTTGTGCAGCGGCAGAAGCTGGTAGTTCAGGAATTCGCGCGCTTCGCGCTCGACGTCGCGCACGGCGGAGCCGGCGCTGGCGGTCGTGTCGTTCATCGTCTCCCTTCCCCCGAAGTTCTTCGGGCCGCGGTCGCGGCCGGCTTCTTTCTCCCGTCCGGGATAACACGGGCGGCACTCCGAAAATTCCACGGCGACTGCGTGGTGAACGGACAAAGGCTGTGCGGGCGTCGATTGTTGCGCGCCGTGGATTTCGGATAAGCTCCCGGCGGAGGCCGCGCCATGCACTACCTGCTGATCTACGAGCTCGCACCGGACTACCTTGCGCGGCGTCCGGAGTTCCGGGCGGAGCATCTCGCGCTCGCGTGGCAGTCGGTCGAGCGCGGGGAAATGGTGCTGGGCGGCGCCGTCGGCGACCCCGTCGAGAGTTCGCTGCTCATGTTCCGGTGCGATTCACCGGAGGTGCCCGCGGCGTTCGCCCGCGCCGATCCGTACGTCATGCGCGGACTCGTCACGCAATGGAAGGTGAGGCCGTGGAACACGGTGGTCGGCGCCGACGCCGCGAACCCGGTGCGGCCGGGATGATCCGGCCCGACTAGCAGCAACGCCGCCGGACGCGGGGATTCGGGCCCAATGGACACGGACGTTCTCATCGTCGGCGCGGGCCCCACGGGGCTGATGCTCGCCAACCAGCTCGCGCGGCGCGGCGTGCGCGCGCTGATCATCGACCGCCACGCCGGCCCGGCGCGCGAGACGCGGGCGCTCGGCGTGCAGGCGCGCACGCTGGAGATCTACGCGCAGCTCGGGATCGTGGAGCGCGCGCTCGAGCTCGGCAAGCAGGGCACGGGAGGGAACATTTGGGCCAACGGGCGCAAGATGGCCCGCGTCCCTCTGAGCGACGCCGGCCGGCAGGTGACGCCGTACCCCTACATCCTGGTCCTCGGGCAGGACGACAACGAGCGGATCATGGGCGAGCGGCTGCGCGAGATCGGTCCCACGGTGCAATGGAACACCGAGCTCGTCGATCTCGCGCAGGCGCCGGGACACGTCACGGCGACGCTCAGAAACGCCGACGGCACGACGCGGAAAATCGATGCCGCGTGGGTCGGAGGCTGCGACGGCGCGCGCAGCACCGTGCGCGAGCGCTCCGGCATCGCGTTTGCCGGTGCTCCGTACGAGCACGTGTTCTACGTTGCCGACACGGTAGCCACGGGCGGCATGGTGCCCGACGAAGTCAATGTCTACCTGTGGCAGGATGGTTTCCACCTCCTGTTTCCGATGCGCGGCACCGATCATTGGCGGATCGTCGGCATCCTGCCCGAGAACCTGCGGGACCGCGACGACGTGACCTTCGATGACGTCGTACCATCGCTGCAGCACGAAGCGGGGGCCGAGCTCGCGTTCCGTTCATGCGCGTGGTTTTCCACATACCGCATTCACCATCGGCGCGCGGTGCGCTTTCGCGATCGCCGCTGCTTTCTGCTGGGCGATGCGGCGCACATCCACAGCCCGGTCGGCGCGCAGGGGATGAACACGGGATTGCAGGACGCGTACAACCTCGCCTGGAAGCTCGCGCTCGTCGTCAACAAGCAAGCCGACGCGGCGCTGCTCGATTCCTACGAGGCCGAACGGGTGCCCATCGCGGAGCGATTGCTGAACACCACCGATCGCGGATTCCGGCTCGTCGTCTCCGACAGCTGGCTCGCGGGCCTTTTCCGGACGAAGATCCTGGCGCGGGTCGGCGCGTTTGCCATGAGCCTGAAGCGGATCCAGGCCTTCGCTTTTCGCACGGTGTCGCAGACCGGCATTCACTATCGGTGGGGGCCGCTGTCGAAGATGGCGGAGCCTTTGCCGTCGAATGCGCCGCTCGCAGGCGACCGGTTTCCGTGGCTGCAGCTCGAGTTCGAGGCGGCCGGCGCCCGTGAGGATTCGTTCAAGAAGCTCGACGACATGCACTTCCACCTGATCGTCGTCGGACAGGCCGCGCCGGAGGGCCTGCCCGGATATAAGGATCTGTTGCGCGTGCTCGCCGTTCCCGACGACCCGGCCAACAGCGCGGAGCTCGCCCGCGCGCGAATCCCGCAGCCATCGTTCTACCTCCTGCGCCCGGACGGCCACGTCGGACTCTGCGGAGCGCGCGCCGACGCCGCGGCGATCGCGCGCTACGCGGCCGGCACGTTGCGCCTCTCCGCCGCGAGCGCATGATGAGCGACCTGCGTTCGCGCCGCGCATACTGTACCCACGACGCGACCGTGCGGAACTCTCACTTCGCCAAAACATCGCCATGAAGCCATTCACCTTGATTGCCGTCGTCCTGCTGGCCGTGATCGGCATCGTGCACCTGCTGCGGTTGTTCACCGGATGGGAAGTGGTCGTAAACGGATTCACGATTCCGGTATGGATCAGCCTTCCTGGCGCAGTCGTCGCCGGAGGTCTCGCCCTCATGGTTGCGCGCGAGGCGCGCGGATAGTCGATGAGAGCATTGCGTGTTGGAATCCTCGGTGCTGCGCGGATCGCGCGGCTGTTCACGGACAGCGTTCGCCCGTCGAAGAAGGTCGTGATCGCAGCGTTGGCCTCGCGTGATGTCGGGCGCGCGCGGAGCTTCGCCTCCGAGCTCGCTATTCCCCGCGTCCACGCGACCTATGAGGCGCTCCTCGCCGATCCGGAAATCGACGCGGTCTACAACCCGCTACCCAACAACCTCCACGCGGAATGGTCGATCCGGGCCGTCGACGCGGGAAAGCACGTGCTGTGCGAGAAGCCGCTCGCGCTGTCGGCGCATGAGGCGGAGGCGATGTTCGCCGCGGCGCGCAGCAACGGCGTGTATCTCGTCGAGGGATATCCCTACCGTGCCCAACCGCAGACGATCAAGCTGCGCGGGCTCCTCGCGAGCGGCGCCATCGGCAGGCTGCAGCTCGTCCAGACGGCGTTCGGCTTTCCGATGAGCGACCTCGCCAACATCCGCTACAACCGCGAGCTCGGCGGCGGTGCGCTGATGGACGCGGGAAGCTATCCGGTCAGCCTCGTGCGGATGATCGCCGGAGAGCGACCGCTTCGCGCCATGGCGATCGCACAGTGGGCGCCTACCGGGGTGGATCGCACGCTCGCCGGCGTGCTCGAGTTTCCGAGCGGGCTACTGGCGCAGATCACGTGCAGCTTCGCCACGGCCCGCCACCGGCACGCGGTGATCATCGGCGACGCGGGCATGATCACCACGACCTACCTGAACGACACGTCGGCGGCGCTCCCGCCATTGCTCGAAGTGCGGCGCGGCACGGGCTGGGATGCGACGCGCGAGACGATCGAGACTGCCGAGGCGAACGGCTTCTTCGCCGAGGCCGAGGCGTTCTGCGGCCTCGTTCGTCAGGGCTGGACGCGCTGGCCCGGCGCAACGCCCGAGGAGTCCGTCGACATCATGCGGACGCTGGAAGCGCTGGCGATGAGCGCGCGCGAAGGTCGAGCGGTCGACATCGCCCCGTGATCCTGGAGGCAACCCATGTGCAGGAACATCCGGATTCTCTTCAATTTCGAGCCGCCGGTGACCGACGAGGAGATCGGCGCGGCGTCGCTGCAATTCGTGCGCAAGGTCAGCGGCTTCAATCGGCCGTCGAAAGCCAACGAAGCCGCTTTCACTGCGGCCGTCGACGACATCGCGGCCGTCACGCGCCGCCTCGTCGGCGTGCTCGAAACGCACGCGCCGCCGCGAAACCGCGAGGAGGAAGCCGCGAAGGCGAAAGCCCGTGCCGCCGTGAGATTCGCAGGCGGCTGAAGCCCGGAGCGGCGAACATGAGTCTCGGCCACGTCGCGGACACCTGGGAGCGCGGAAGCCCGTACGAGCGTTACGTCGGGCGCTGGAGTCGCCACGTGGCGCCGCCGTTTCTTTCGTGGCTCGGGATTCCCGCCGGCCGGCGGTGGGTCGATGTCGGGTGCGGTACCGGCGCGCTGTGCGCGGCGATACTCGATCGCTGCGAGCCGGCAGGGGTGACCGGCGTCGAGCCGTCGGCGGGTTTCCTCGAGAGCGCGAAGGCGAACCTGGCGGGGCGGGCCACGTTTCTTCAGGGCAGCGCGACCGCCATTCCGCTGCCGGACGCGTCGGTCGACGCCGTCGTCTCGGGGCTCGTGCTGAACTTTGTTGTCGAGCCACGCACGGCGATCGCCGAGATGGCGAGGGTGACCGAACGCGGCGGCACGATTGGCGCCTACGTATGGGATTACGCGGGCGCGATGCAGCTGTTGCGCTTCTTCTGGGATGCGGCGGTCGAGCTCGACCCCGGCGCGGCGGCATTGGATGAAGGGAAGCGATTCCCGCTGTGCCGGCCGGAACCCTTGCGCGCGCTGCTTGCGGACAGCCGGGCTCGGCGGCGTCGACGTGAAGGCCATCGACATTCCGACGCCCTTCGCGGATTTCGACGACTACTGGCAACCCTTCCTCGGCGGCCAGGGGCCGGCGCCGGCGTACGCGATGTCGCAGGACGAGGCGGCGCGCAGCCGTTTGCGCGAGCGGATCCGCGAGCGCATCCCCGTCGGGCGCGGACGGCTCGATCGCGCTCGCCGCGCGCGCGTGGGCCGTTCGCGGAATCGTCGCACCTTAGTCGCGATGGCACGGGGTCGGTAGAATTCGGTCCTCGTGCCCGTCCGGAGACCCCCATGATCGACCCGCCGCAGGTCGTCGAGGCCGCTGCGCAGCAGGCCGCTGTGATCCACGTCACGGTTTCGCCTGGCGAGATCCGGACCGTCATGGGCGCGGCCTATCGCGAGCTCATGGCGTGGATCGACGCGGAGGGCCGCATGCCGGCGGCCGGCTTCTGGGAGATTTACACCGCCGGGCCGGAGACAGGGCCCGACGCAACGCAATACCGGACCGAACTCAACCGTCCGCTCTCGCATACGCGCCGAGCGCCACGGCACGACCCGAGTGTGCGATGACGTCCCGCGATCCCGGGCCCTTCGACGGCGGCTGCGACTGCCGCCACGTGCGCTACCGGATGACGACCGCGCCGCTGTTCGTCCATTGCTGTCACTGCCGCTGGTGCCAGCGCGAGACCGGCGCGTCGTTCGCGCTCAACGCGATGATCGAGAGCGACCGCCTCGAGCTCCTGCATGGCGACGTCGAGATCGTGCTCACGCCGTCGGAGAGCGGCAAGGGGCAGAAGATCGCGCGCTGCCCGAAATGCCGGATCGCGCTCTGGAGCCACTATTCGGGCGCCGGCGACGCGGTCAGCTTCGTGCGCGTCGGCACGCTCGACGATCCCGACCGCCTGCCGCCCGACGTCCACATCTTCACCGCGTCGAAGCAGCCGTGGGTCGTGCTGCCGCCCGGCACGCCGGCGGTCCCCGAGTACTACAAGGCCGCCGAGCTGTGGCCGGCGGAGAGCCTCGAACGGCGCGCGGCGTTGCTCGCGGCGCGTGACGCCGCGCCGAAATCATGAGCGACGCCGTGCGAGCACGCGAGCGGCATCCGCAAGGTCGCGCCGAGTGCCGACGGCTGCGAGGACTGTCTCGCGATCGGCGCGAAATGGACCGAGCTGCGCATCTGCCTCGCGTGCGGGCACGTCGGCTGCTGCGAGGATTCGCCGCACGCGCATGCGCTCGCGCACTTCAACGCGACCGGCCATCCGCTGATAGCGTCGTGGGAGCGTGGACAGTCCTGGGCGTGGTGCTACGTGCACCGCGATCTACTTCGATCCGCCACCCGGGGCGATGCCGAAGCGGCGTTCGTCGCTGGCGGCGCTCGTCCGCCGGCTCGTTCGCCGCTGATCGTTTGCGGCGACCATCGATGCGCGACTTCCGCGCTACTCGCCATTTCTCCCACCGCCTCCATGATGAACGAGATTTCGGAACTCCAGAACCGCCACCGCTCGATCCGCCGCTACAAGCCTGACCCGATCGACCCGCGCTTGTCGATCAGGTCCTTGCGACGCGATCGCCGGCAGCTCGTCGTCCGGCAACCTGAACAGCGTGTCGATCGTGCTGACGCGTGACGCGGAGCGCAAGCGGAGGCTCTACGAGCTCCATTTCGAGCAGCCGATGGTGCTGCAGGCGCCGCTCGTCGTCACGTTCTGCGCCGACTGGTTCCGCACGCGCGAGTGGTTGCGACGGCGTGGCGCGCGCGACAACTTCAACAACCTGATCGGCTATCACGTGGCAGCGTTCGACGCGATGATCGTCGCGCAGAACGCTTGCCTCGGATTCCAGGCGCATGGGCTCGGCATCTGCTACATGGGGACGACGCTCCACTCGATGACCGAGATCGCCGCGTTCCTCGAGCTGCCGGACACCTGCGTGCCGGTCACGACGATCGTCGTCGGCTGGCCGGACGAGGATCCTGCGAAGCGCGACCGGCTGCCGCTGCCGGCGATCGTGCACGAGGAGCGCTATCGCCGCCCCACGGCCGAGCAGCTCGAAGCGACCTACGCGCAGCGCGAGGTGCGCGGCTGGGAGCGCTACATGGCCGATCCCGGAGATCAAGACGCGCATCGAGGCGATGGGCATCACGTCGCTCGCGCAGTACTACACGAGCGAAGCCAAGTACGATCCCGACGTGTTCCGCGAGGATTCCGCGAAGCTCGCCGCGCTGCTCGCGGCGAAGCATTTCCTGCCGTAGCCGCCTCGCCGCCTAGCGCCCGGCGCGTCGCGCCGATGCGCCGCGGATCACGGCCGCGATCGTGAAGACGATGAACGCCGCGAGCGCGAGCGCGTTCAGCAGGCCCCCCGCGCGCGTCCAGTCGAAGCGGGCCGTCGCGTCGCCGGCGAGCCGCACGACGAGCGAGCAGGTGCAGTAGCGCGAGCGGAACGTAGAACGCCGGGTGGTACGGCACCTGCACGCGCAGCACGGCCGGGAAGATGATCGGCGCGTGGCCGAACACCATCGAGAAGACGAAGCCGAGCGCGAGCGCGTGCACGGCGGCGTCGTACGACGGCGTGCCCGGCGCGAGGCCGCCCGCTGCGAGCACGACGACCGCGCCCACCGCGAGCCACGCGTAGCCCGAGAGCAGGCACACGGCGATGAAGCGCGTGAGGCCCGTGCCGCGCACGGTGCGGCGCGCAAGATCCTGTTTCAATAGCCACAGCGCGAGTGCGAGGAGCCCCGCCGCGAACACGAGCGGACCCCAGTCGCGCCCGCCGCCCACGAGCCCGACGCCGACGACCGCGAGGATCGCCGCGAACACGCGGTGCGCCGCGGGCGAGGGCTTGAGGAAGCGCGAGAGCTCGAGTCGCTCACCGGCGATCGTCAGGATCAGAAAGGCGAGCCACCACGCGACGACCGCGTGAACTGCCGTGCCGGTCGCCCACAGCGCGCTGCCGGCGGTCCACGCGAACGATCCGGCGACCAGCGTAAACGTGAAGAGCGCACGCTGGCGCCGGAAGATGTCGAGCGTTGCGGCGAGCAGCACGAGGCTGCCGGCGACGAAGAGCCACGGCGCCGCCGTCGAGGCGCCCGCGACCGCCGCGATGCCGCCGGCGCCTGCGAAGAGTGGGCCGAGATACGCCCACGCGTATCCGACGGCCACCGCGCGTTCGAGCGCGATCACGACGCCGAAGAAGCCGCAGATCATGAGCGGCCCGTGCAGTGCAGCCGCGGTCGCGGCGACGTCGGGAACGATCCACCCGAGGCGCGCGAGCCCGGCGCCGACGCCGGCGAACAGCGCGAGAAAGCCGAGGATCAGCAGCGGCAGCCGCGGCCACGCGACGCCCGCGCTCGCCGGAGACTCGTTACCCATGCAGCCCGGAGCGCCGCGCTCGCTACCAGCCGAAGTGCTCGCGCGCGACGCCGGTCATCTTGTCGGGCGTCCACGGCGGGTCCCAGACGAGCCGGACGTCGACGGCCGTTCCCTCGGGCACGAGCGCGGCGACCGCGTCGCGCGCCTGATCCACGATCATGTCGGTCATCGGGCACGCGGCGGTGGTCATCGTCATGTCGACGCGCACCGCGTTCGGCGTGACCTCGATCAGGTAGACGAGCCCGAGGTCGACGATGTTCATTCCGGCCTCGGGATCCTCGACCTGCCGCAGTGCTTCGCGGACGGCGTCGTCGTCGGGCATCGTGGTCATCGGCTGCCGACGCTACAGCGGCCGGACGAAGGCGATGCGCTGCGACGGCGCGAATCCGACGTCGTAGAGGAAGCCCTGCAGCGCGAGATCGCGCGGCGCGACGATCGTCTCCACGCGCTCGACCTGCAGCGCGCCCAGGTTCGCGAAGAGCTGCGAGACGAGCGCGTGGCCGACGCCGCGGTGCGCGTAGCCGGGATCGACGCCGATCGTGTCGATGACGGCCGTCGGGTCGGTGCGGCCGAAGTCGCCCAGGTCGACGCGCGCCATCAGGTAGCCGACGACCGCGTCGTCCTGGTGCGCGGTCAGCGACACGCGGATCGCCGGAGTCTGCCATCGTCTCCGCGAGCTTGCGCTGCACGTACAGGCGCGCGGTCGCGCCCGGTGATGTGGCGATCGATGCGGACGATCTCGGGCACGTCCTCGGGCCGCATCGCCGCGCACGTCGGCAAGGTCGCGCGCGAGACGCTCGTAGTCGTTGTCCGGCCGGCCGTCGTAGGCGATCTCCTGCGGCGGTGCCGCGCCGGCGTCGGCGCGGACGGGATCGTCGCGCGCCGGCGTGTATTCGCCGCCGTGGACGCCGCAGTCGAGGACGTGGTTCGGCGCGACGCGGAAGTGCATCGCGTCGAGCCAGCGCAGCATCGCGTGATCCTTCCACGACGCCTGCGTGCGCAGCTCGTAGATGCCGTGCCGGCGCGCCCATTCCGCCAGCGCGTCGAGCAGGCGCTCGCCGATGCCGACGCCCTGAACGTTGGCGCGCACGCCGACGCCCTCGAGGCGCAGCGCCGGCTCGCTCTGGCCGAACTCGCCTTCGAGCACGCGCGCGAGGAGGAACCCGGCAAGACCGGAGCCGTCGGTCGCGGCGAACTGCGCGTGGAGCTTCGGTTCCTCGCAGCGCGGCGCGCAAGCCGCCGCTCGAAGTAGGTGCGGCGCGAGCGGCCCTCGATCGCGCTGTCGATGGCGACGACGGCGGCGAGATCCTCACGGGCGAGCGGGCGGATCGTGACTTTCGCGGTGGCGGTGTCCATCGTGCATCCTCGAAAGTTCAGGCCGCCGCGTACGCGAAGGCGATCGCGCGGTCCGATTCGTCGTCGAGCAGATCGTCTAGGAGCGGCAGGAGCGCCATCGTCTCCTTGTCGATGTGCGCGGTCAGGCGCTCGCAGAGCTCCGTCCCGCCGCGCCGCAGCGCTTCGAGCGAAGAGGCATCGATCGTGCGCGCCGCGGCCGCGCGCGCGAGCGGCAGGAGCTCGGAGGCTACCGCGCGGATCGGCACGTGCTCCTCGGTCAGGAGCTCGGCGATGTCGCCGTCGCCGGCGTCGGCGAGTCGCGGGAACAGCTCGCGCTCCTCGAAATCGAAGTGGCGGTCGAGCTCGTCCGTCAGGAACCGAACGAGCGCGCCGGCGAGGCGCGCGCGCTCGTCCGGGTCCGCGTTCGCTCGCTCGGACGAACGTTGCCTCGATCTGCCCGAGCAGGCCGAGAGTGGCGCGATGCTCGGTGTCGAGCGCGTGGCTGACCTGTCCCATGGCGGGCTCCCAATTATGGTATCGCGATACCGAAATTACTCTCAGCCCGGCTCGCCCGTATTTGACGCGCATCAAGGCGGCGGACCCTGCGTCCGGCCACCCCGGCTCAGCCGGCGAGCTCGCGCACGAGCCGCTGCGCGAGAACCGCGGCCACCTGGCGGCGGTAGTTCGAATGCGTCACCGTCGTGCGCATCGGCGACACCTGCTTCTGCACGAGCTTGCCGAGCTTCGCGAGCGCGGCGTCGTCGAGCGGACGTCCCGCGAAGTTCGCCGTGCCGTCGAGCAGGAACGGGCGCGAGTTGGTGCCGGTGAGCGCGACGCGCAGCTCGGCGACGACGCCGTCGCGCATGACGACGCGCGCGGCGACGCCGGCCAGCGGGAAATCGATCGCGCCGCGTGCGCGCGCCTTCCGGTAGCCGGCGCGCGCGCCCGCCGGCTGCGGTGCGGCACGCGGACGGCGGCGACGATCTCGCCCGGCGCGAGCGTCAGGTGTGCGGCGCCGTCGTCGGCGTAGAGATCGTCGAGCGGGATCCGGCGCGTGCCGCGCGAGCCGGCGACGTCGATCTCGGCGCCGAGCACGAGCAGCGCCGGCGCGAGGTCGCCCGCGAACGCCGCGTGGCAGCGCTTGCCCTGCGGCGCGACGTGGCAGGTGTCGCCGCCGTGCTTGAGGCAGATAGTCGTTCGCGCGCCGCCACCACGCGCTCTGGTTGTAGAACACGCAGCGCGTGTCGAGGCAGAGGTTGCCGCCGACCGTGGCGACGGTGCGATGCGCCGGGGCCGGCGATCGTCAGCGCGGCCTCGCGCGAGCGACCGGCAAGCGCGCGCCGCAGCCGCGGCGTCGGCGGCGAGCCGTGCGAGCGTCGCACCGGCGCCGATCGTCGCGCCGTCCGCCGTGACGTCGATGCGCGTCGAAGCCGGCGATCGCCGCAGAGGTCGACCAGCACCGACGGCTCGCCCAGACCGTCGCGCAGGTTGGGCACGAGATCGGTGCCGCCGGCGACGATGCGCGCGCGGCGATCGGCGGTCAGGAGCAGCGCCGCCTCGCGAAAGCGTCGCGGGGCGCGCGAGGACGAAAGGTGGGAGGTGTTCCATCGTCAGGGCTCGGCGGTCGCGGCGAGGTTGCCCGCCGATGTCTTGCAGGCGCTCCGCGCGCCGTCGCGCGGTCAGCGCATCGAGCAGGCGGTCGGGCGAAGCGGGCAACTCGGTGAGGCGGAGCCCGGTCGCGTCGGCGATCGCGTTGGTGAGCGCGGGCAGGAAGCCGGAGAGCGAGCCTTCGCCCGCCTCCTTCGCGCCGAACGGGCCGTTGGGATCGGGCGCCTCGACGATGAACGTCGTCGATCGGCGGCGACTCGACGATCGTCGGCACGCGGTAGTCGAGCAGGTTCGCGCGAAGCGGCAGGCCCTCGTGGTACTGCGTCTCCTCGGACAGCGCCTGTCCCATTCCCATCCACACCGAGCCCTGGATCTGGCCCTCGACGGCGAGCGGGTTGATCGCGCGGCCGCAGTCGTGCGCGACCCAGACGCGCACGACGCGCACCATGCCCGGTGTCCTCGTCGACGTCGACCTCGACCACCTGCGCCGCGTAGGAGAAGCCGGCGGTCGATCCGACCGCGGCGCCCTTGAACTTGCCGCCCTGCGTCTCCGGCGGCGTCGACCAGATGCCCTTGACCGTCAGCGTGCCCGTCGTCCTCGAGCGCCGCCGTGACGACCTCCTTGTAGCGCGAGCGCGCGATCGGTGCCGGTCACGCGGTACGTCTCGCCCAGGCATTCGACGTCGTCGACCGCGACCTCGAGCTTGCGTGCGGCCGCGGCGACGAGCACGCGCTTCAGCTCGCGCGCCGCGCCGAGCGCCGCGTTGCCGACCATGAACGACACGCGCGAGCTGTAGCTGCCGTTGTCCTTCGGCGTGACCACGCTGTCGTTGGCGACGACGCGTGAGCCGGTCGAGCGCGAGGCCCAGCACCTCCGCCACGGTCTGCGCGAGCAGCGTCGAGGATCCCTGCCCGATGTCGGCGGCGCCGGTCAGGATCGTGATGCCGCCGTCGAAGTCGAGCTTCAGGTTGACGACGGCGTGCGGCTCGCCGGTCCAGTGCACGGGCTTGGCCGAGCCGCTCACGTAATGCGAGCACGCCATCCCGAGGCCACGCCCCTTCGGCAGCCGGCCGTGCCGCTCGCGCCAGCCCGACGCGTGCTCGACCGTGTCGAGGCATTCGGCCGAGCCCGCACGAATTGACCTGCAGGTCGTTGATCGTCCGGTGCGGCACCGCGCAGCAGGTTCGCGCGGCGCACCGCGAACGGATCGAGCCCGAGCTCGGCGGCCATCCGGTCGAGCATCGTCTCGAACGCGTGGCGGACGTCGACCGAGCCGTGGCCGCGCATCGCGCCGTTCGGCGGCGTGTTGCGTGTAGACGCGCAGGCCGTGGTAGCGGCACGCGGGCAGCCGGTAGAGCGCGTGCAGGAGCGCGCCCGCGTAGAGGATCGTGACGAGGCCGTAACCGGCGTAGCCGCCGCCGCGCTGCACGACCTCGCAATCGACGGCCGTGATCTCGCCCGAGCGCTTCAAGCCCGAGCTTGAGCCGGATCTCGGTCTCGGGCCGGCCGCGGTGGGTGAGGAACGTCTCCTCGCGCGAGAGCTCGAGCTTCACCGTGCCGCCGGCGGCGCGCGCGAGCAGCGCGGCGATGATCTCGAAGTTGAGCGTCTCGGTGCGGTGGCCGAAGCCGCCGCCGACGAACGGCTTCACGACGCGGATCCTCGATTCGTCCATGCGCAGGCAGCGCGCGAGCGCGAGGTGGACGTAGTAGGGCACCTGCGTCACCGAGTGCAGCGTGAGCCGGCCGCGCTCCGGGTCGTACTCGGCGAGCGCGGCGTTGGGCTCCATCATCGCGTGCGTGACCTCGGCGTAGCGGAAGCGTCTCCTCGCGTACGAGGTCGGCCGCGGCGAAACCCGCCGTCGACGTCGCCGAAGGTCTGGTCGACCTCGCGCTCGATGTTGCCGGGCTTGTTCGGGTGGAGCAGCGTCGCGTCGGCCGCGCGCGCCGACGCGGCGTCGAAGTACGCGGGCAGCGGCTCGATGTCGAGATCGATCAACTCGAGCGCCGCGCGCGCGGTTGCCTCGTCGTCGGCGGCGACGGCAGCGATCGGCTCGCCGCGGTAGCGGACGCGCCCGCGCGCGAGCGGGTACTCGTTCTGCGCGACCGGAATGACGCCGTACGCCATGTCGCAGTCGTCGCCGGTGACGACCGCGCGCACGCCTGGCAGCGCGCGCGCCGCCTCGACGTCGATCTCGTGGATCGCGCCGTGCGCGACCGGGCTCCGCAGGATCGCGCCGACGAGCGCGCCGGGCGCCGTCAGATCCGCCGTGTAGCGCGCGCGACCGGTGACCTTCTCGATGCCGTCGATGAGCGGCTGGCGCACGCCGACCGCGGATGGGCGGGTGTCGCGAAGCCGGGCAGGCCCCGCGTATCCGGCGCGTTCGCTGAATCCCGTTGCCGCATCGCATCAGCGGCGTCAGTCCGCCACGGCCTGCACCGACTCGATGATCTTCACGTAGCCGGTGCAGCGACACAGATTGCCAGCGAGCGCCGCGCGGATCTCGGCCTCGGTCGGGCGCGGGGTTCTGCCGCAACAGAGCCTCCGCCGCCATGATCATCCCCGGCGTGCAGATACCCGCACTGCGTGCCGAGCCGCTCGTGAAACGCCGCCTGCAGTGCGCTCATGCGGCCGTTGTCGGCGAGGCCTTCGATCGTCTCGACGCGCTTTCCTTCGCAGCGGGCGACGAGCGTGAGGCACGCGAGCTGCGGCTCGCCGTCGACCAGCACCGTGCACGCGCCGCACTCGCCGCCGTCGCAGCCTCGCTTCGTGCCGGTGAGGCCCGCCTGCTCGCGCAGGTAGTCGAGGAGCAGCATCGAGTCGGCGACCGCGTCCTCGCGGGCGCGGCCGTTGACGGTGAGCGCGACGATCCGTTTGGACATAGCCCGAACAGGCCCTAGTTGCCTTTCGGCCGCAGGTCGCGCACGCGCACCGCCTTGCCCTGCGAGCGCGGAATCTCGCCCGGCGTCTTCACCGACGACGTCGGTGGTGATGCCGACCAGCGACTTGATGTGATGCGCGACGCGGTGCGCGATGCGCCTCGAACGAGCGATGCCGTCGACGCCGGCCTCTGCCTCGACCTCGACGTTCACGTGATCGAGACTGCCGCGGCGCTCGACGACGAGCTGGTAGTGCGGCGCGATCCCGGGCAGGCCGACCAGCACCGCCTCGATCTGCGACGGGTAGACGTTGACGCCGCGGATGATCAGCATGTCGTCGTTGCGGCCGGTGATGCGCAGGATGCGCAGGTGCGTGCGGCCGCAGTCGCACGGCGCGGTCGTCACGCTGCGTGATGTCGCGCGTGCGGTAGCGCAGCATCGGCAGCGCTTCCTTGGTCAGCGTCGTGATCACGAGCTCGCCGGCCTCGCCTTCCGGCACGCGGCCGGCCCGTCTCGGGATCGATCACCTCGAACAGGAAGTGATCCTCCCAGCCGTGCAGGCCGGACTGGCACTCGCATTCGCACGCGACGCCGGGGCCCATGATCTCGGAGAGGCCGTAGATGTCGATCGCGCGCAAGCCCAGCCGCGCCTCGATCTCGCGGCGCATCGCCTCGCTCCACGGCTCGGCGCCGAAGAGTCCGACCGCGAGCCGCGATGCGCGGAGGTCGACGCCCATGCTGTTCGGCCACCTCGGCGATCGCGAGCGCGTACGAGGGCGTCGCGCACAGCACGCGCGCGCCGAAGTCCACGATCAGCGCGACCTGCCGCTCGGTCGAGCCGCCCGACATCGGCACGACGATGGCGCCGAGCCGCTCGGCGCCGTAGTGCGCGCCGAGCCCGCCGGTGAAGAGGCCGTAGCCGTACGCGTTGTGGATCACGTCGCCGCGGCGCGCCCCGGCGCACGCGATCGAGCGCGCCATCAGGTCGGCCCAGGTGTCGAGAGTCGGTTCGCGTGTAGCCGACCACCGTCGGCTTGCCGGTCGTGCCGGACGACGCGTGCAGCCGCGCGAGACCCGCGACGCGGCCGCGCGAACATCCCGAACGGATAGTGGTCGCGCAGGTCGGTCTTGACCGTGAACGGCAGCGCGCGCACGTCGTCGAGACTCGCGATCGCCTCGGGGGTCGACGCCGGCGGCGTCGAGCCGCGCTGCGATGCAGCGGCACGTGGTCGTACGCGTTGCGCACCGTCGCCCGCAGCCGCTCGAGCTGCAGCGCCGCGAGCCGCTCGCGCGGCATCGTCTCGACGTCGCGCTGGAAGTAGAAGCGCGCGCCGGCCGCGGTCCCGATCCCGACTTCCGCCATCGTCGTTGCGCCCATGACGCCTCCTCGCTGCGATCGCTCTACGGACTCGCGTTACATCCGGACGCCGCGCACCGGCAGGTGCGGCAGCGCGAAGCCCTGGTTGAAGCCCGCGCGCGTGACGAGCACGAGCTTGAGAAAGGCCCCCGAAAGCGCGGCGAGCAGGCCGGCGATGCCGGCGAGCGCCAGCACCGCGTCGCCCACGATGAATCCCGCGACGCCCGCGAGCGCGAGCGGGAGCGCGGTTCCCGCGATCTGCAGCACGAGGCCTGCGCGGTCGAGCGCCGCAATGGCGCCGGGTGCCGCCTTGTCCGCGAGGCGGCGACGATACGCCAGCCAGGCGACGATGCGGACGAGCAGCAGCACGCCGAAGGCGATGAGCGACGACAACGTGGCAGCGCCGTGCCAGGGCGCGGCGACGAAGAACAAGCCCGCTCCTTCGGTCAGGCCGGTAAACACGATCAGCGGCACGATGGCCGGCTCGCGCCAGGCGGGAATGCCTTTCGCGGCCTGTAGCAGTCGCGCCTGGCAGCCGACGAACAGGAGCGCGAACGCGAGCGCGAGCCACGAGGCGCCCGCGACGCCGACCGCGGTAGCGAGCACCGCGGGAACGAGCGCGACCGATGTCCACGCCTCGCGCGCCATCCACGACGTGCGCGGATTGCGGAATACGTCTGAGCGCGCGCAAGGGGCGTCCGAACTCGAGCGAGACGCAGAAGAGGCCGAAGCCGACGAGCGCGAGCCCGGCAATGAGCAGCGCGGCGCGTTCGACGCCGGTCGCGCCCGACAGCAGCGTGAACACGATGAGGCCGCCGCCCATGCCGCCGCCGATGAAGTTGCCGGCGGCGCGCACATCCCAGCTCGTCTGGTGCCACGGATCGGGCCCGTGCGAGCCGTAACCTTGCGTCGGGATAGGTCACGCTGCGATGTCGCCGCTGCGCTCCCGGAGATCGCGCCTCGGCCCGGCCGCTCAGTTCCGCCGCCGCGGGTTCGCCGGCGTCCCACAGGTAGTAGAAGCCGGGGCCGGTGCCGAGCTCCTCGTGCATACGGAAATGCTTGTGCGTCGCCGATGAGCTCGCGAAACGTTGCTCGTCGGATCGTCGAGATCGCCGAACGTGAGCGTCTGCGTGATACACGCGTTGACGCACGCGGGCGTCGCCTCGGGGTCGACACCGGGCTTCAATCCCTGCGCGAGGCCCGCGTCGATCCGGTCGACGCAGAACGTGCACTTGGTGGCGACCGCGAGCCGCGAATCGTCGCGGCGCTTCGTCTCGTTCGCCATCGCGGAGCCGTACGCGTACAGCAGGCCGCATCGTCTTGTAGCGCGCCTGGTACGGGCAGGCGACCGCGCAGTACGCGCAGCCGATGCAGAGGTCGTAGTCGATCGTGACGATGCCGTCGGCGCGCTTCTTCGTCGCCGTCGTCGGGCAGACGTCCATGCACGGCGGGTCGTCGCAGTGCTGGCAGCCGACCGGGACGAATGCGCGGTGGACGTCCGGGTATTCGCCCTGCTCGACGTCGAGCACGCGGCGCCACTGCACGCCGGGCGGCGTCGCGTTCGCGTGCCGGCACGACGCCGTGCAGGTCTGGCAGCCCACGCAGCGCCTGAGGTCGGCGACCATCGCCCAGCGGGTCATACGTTCGCACGCTGCGCTCCCGGCGCCACGGCGGCGCGGTCGGCGATCCGCCGCGTTTCGACCCGCACGATGTCGCGCCGGATCCGGTCGCGTCGGTAAGGTCGAGCGACATCGACGCGAGCGAGTTCATGCGCGGCACGCCGAAGTCCTTCGTGAACGGCGTCGCCCAGTGGTCGAACTGGCCGATCAAGAGCAGCGTGTCGGGGCGGATCCCCTGGCGCAGCACGGCGCGGCCGCGCACCGCGCGCTGCGGCGTCGCGATCTCGACCTGCTCGCCGTCGCGGATGCCGAGCCGCGCCGCCGGCCTGCGTGTTGATGATCACGCCGCGGTGACCCTTGACGTTGTCGGCGACTTCCTTGATGAGCTGCATGCCGACGTTCGCGCCCCACGCGTACTGCATGCTGCGCGCGGTGAGGAGCCAGAACGGGTAGTCCTGCGGCTTGCCGCCGACCTTCTCGAGCGCGGCGACCCACGGCGCGCCGAAGTCCTTGCACTTCGGCAGTGCCTGGTACTCCGGCAGCTGGTGGTCCCACCAGTGCATGTCGTGCTCGTGCAGACGGCGCCCGAGCTCGGTGCCGATGCGCAGCAGCCGCTCCTGGTACGGCAGCTCGAAGCGCAGCCCCTTCTCGACGAGCGTCGGGTAGAGGTACCACTTGATGCGCGGGAACGGCTTCGTCGCGAGGCCCGTGCTCCTTCCACCATGCGAGTCCGTGCGACTCGCGGCCGTCGGTCAGCTCGGCGCTCGCTGCGCGGCAGACCGCATCCCAGATCGACCTCGGGCGCGTGCGCGACGTCTGGCGCGAGCGTCGCGTCCCAGTGCGGGCCCTTGAGCGGCACGCCGGCGGCGCCCTTGTTGATCGACGCGTTGTACTTCTCGAGCAGGCCGGTGCGGCGCGCGAGCTCGGTCGCGATCGCGGTGAAGTCGCGCGCGTCGCCCTGCGTCGCGACGGCCGGCTGGCGCAGCGCGAAACCCGTGCAGTCCCAGAACTGCTCGACGAACTTCGACCCGCCGATGCGGATCAGCTGCAGGCTTTCGAGGTCGGTCGCCTCGGGCAGCAGGATATCCGCGTGGTGGTTCGTCTCGTCGCGCGTGTAGGCGAAGGCGACCATGAACGGGAAGCGTGCCATCGTGTCGCCGATGCTTGGCCGTGTCCCAGAACGAAATCGCGGGATTGGTCCGGTAGACGAACCACACGTCGGGGAACGTGACGCGCGGCAGCCCCTTCGGCGTCTCGTCCAGGAACATCCACGAGAAATGCGTCGGGCCGAGCGCCTGGCTCCACGGGCCGTTGGCCGCGAGCGGCACCATCGTCCGGTACGCGTTGCGGATGTTCGGATTCGGCGACCAGTGCGCCTTGTCGGTCGGGTTGAGCGGGTACTCCATGAAGCCGTCGGGGCCCGGCAGCACGCTGTCGACGCGCGCCGGCACCTGGCGGTTCAGGCGCACCGTCGTGCCGAGCGTGCCGCCCGGCACCTCGAGCCCGCCGACCAGCGCCGCGAGCATCGTGCGCGCCCAGACGCACTCGAAGCCGCCCCAGCCGTTGTTGACCGTCTTGCCGAGAGACACCGCGACCGGCCGGTACGGCAGCCGCTGTCCCTCGATCTCGATCGTCTCGCCGACGTGCGCGTGGTCGACGAACTCGCGCGCGATCCGATGCATCGTTGCCGCGGGCACTTCGCAGATCGTTTCGGCCCACTCGGGCGAGTATTGCGCCATGTGGGCGACGAGCTTCGAGAACGCCGTCTCTCCGGCGAGCACGCCGTCGGCCAGCACGTCATCGTCCGGACCGATCTCGATCGCGTCGACTTCGAAGCGTCCTTCGAGCGTCTCGACGATCCCGGGCGTGTCGAAAGGCACCGCGACGCGACGCGCCGAATCCCACACCAGCGGCTTCCGGGTCGCGCGGTCGCGCAGGTAGTAGCCGTGCGGGCCGACGAGATAGGGCGACGACGTGTGCTTCGCGAGGAAGCGGAGGTCGAGCCGCGTGCGCGGAAAGTCGTGCAGCAGCGCGTGGACGAGCGCGAACAGGAACGCGGCGTCGGTCTTCGGCTTGATCGGCACCCACTCGGCCGAGCACGCGCCGGTCACCGAGAGGTGCGGCTCGACCTGCACGCGCTTCATCCCGCGCACGCGCGCGTTCGCGTGCCGCCAGACGCCGACGACGCCGCCGGATGCCTCGACGTTCGCGCCGCAGGAGATCAGGTAGTCGCAGAGCGGCGTGTCGGGCGACACCGTGAACGCGCGATGCCAGAACTCGCCGTACAGGTGCTCGGAGTGGTAGCACTTGACGCCCTGGCCGGACCCGAAGCCCATGTCGACCGGCCCCCACGCCGCGAGGAACGCGGGAAACGTGCCCATGTACGACTGCGGCGTGCCCGGCGCCGCCCAGGCTGACGGCGAGGCGCGGATAGCCGGAATCGTCGGTGAGCCCGTCGGCGCGCAGCTTGTTGAGTTTTTCGGCGACGAGGTCGAACGCCTCGTCCCACGTGATCGGCACGAATCCGGGATCCTCGCCGCGCCCCTTCTTCGGGTTCGTTCGCTTCATCGGCGTGAGTACCCGATCGGGGTTGTAGGTCTTTTGCACGAGGCCGTACGCCTTCACGCAGACCTTGCCGCCGCCCGGATGCGCGTCGGCCGCGCAGAAGTTGGGCTCGACCTCGGTCGCCACGCCGTCGACGACCTTGACGGTGAGGAGATCGGGGCCAGCGACGCACTGGTAGCAGTACGTCGGGATCCGTCGCGTCGCGTCGCCTGGCATCGCTCGGCGGCCGTCAGTCGACAAGGTTGTCGTCCCCGCGCAGGCGGGGACCCAGTGACTTTCGACGAACGACGCTGGATTCCCGCCTTCGCGGGAATGACGATCGAACATGATTCGCGCGTCGAGGAGTAGCCATCACCACGCGATCCCCGCTTTGTGCGCCTTCGCCGCGAGCCGCTCCTGCGTCTTCGCCACGTCGACGACGAAGCGGCTGTGTTTGCCCTTGCAGATGAGGTCGACGTCGTCGCGGCCGCTCACTTCGAGCGTAACCGCGCGCCCGTTGACGCCGGTGACGGTGACCGTGAGCTCGACCTGCATGCCGAGCAGTGTCGCGGCGAGGTGGTCGAGCTCGATGCGCGTGCCGACCGAATCCTCACCCGGGTCGAGGTGCGCGAGCAGCAGATCACGCGACGCCATCTCGATGTCGCGGACGAGCATCGGCGTCGCGTACACGCGCCCCTTCTCGCCCATGAAGCCGATCGTGCGCTCGCGGTCGACGGTGTGCTTGACCGTCGAGGCGACGCCTGCGGCGAGACTGGCCTTCATGGATCCTCCTCCTCAAGGGCGGCGCGCAAGCCGCCCGATCTGCGCTGCGGTGCGGGCGCGGCGCGTTCGGTGGCGGCACCGTCGTTCCGCGCTCTCTGCCTGGACGCGGGTTGTGACTTTGGCGAATAGTCGCTAATCTTGCATCCGAATGCCGATTTGGACTTGATCTGGGTCATTCTTTGGGGAGGCGCGTGCGCGGGACGCTGGCGGCGAGGGCGAAAAACGGGGAAACGGCGCGGCTCGGCGGCCGCCGCCGCGCCCCGTCCGACCCGCCCGCCGCCGTCACGATCCGTCCGGTGCGCCGGGGCGACCTCGACCCGGTTGTCGCGATCGACGCGACGGTGACCGGGCTCGAGAAGCGCGCCTACTGGAAGTCCGTCTATCAGCGTTACGGCGCGACGGCCGAGGCCGGCCGTCAGTTCCTCGTCGCCGAGGCGGACGGGCGCGTCGTCGGCTTCGTAATAGGCGAGGTCCGCGATTGGGAATTCGGCTCGCCGCCGTGCGGCTGGGTCTTCGGCATCGACGTCCTGCCCGCCGCGCGGCAGGCGGGTGTCGGCTCGCGGCTCCTGTCGGCCATCTGCGCCGCCTTCCGGCGCGCGGGTGTGCGCAAGGTGCGCACGATGCTCTCGCGCGACAACACGCTGATCCTCGCATTCTTCCGCAGCCAGGGAATGATGGCCGGGCCGTTCATTCCGCTCGAGATGGACCTCGAGCGGTGAAGCTTCAGAAGAACACGTCGCTCGCGTTGTACAGCGTCCTCGAGTTCGCGCAGGATCCGACTCGCCACATCTCCGCGGCCGAGATCGCCGGCAAGTACGGCGTGTCGCCGCACCATCTCGCGAAGGTCCTCTCCGAGCTCGCGCGCGCGGGCGTCGTCGAATCGGTGCGTGGCGTCGGCGGCGGCTACCGTTTCGCCGGCAACGCGCGGCGGCTCACGCTGATGGATGTGATCCGGCTGTTCGAGGATTTCGTCCCGCCCGACGCGGAACGGCGCGAGCCGGGCGATCGGACGCCCGTCGGCCGCGCGCTCAACGTCGTGCTGTCCGAGATCGACGAGATCGCGAAGGCGACGATGAGCTCGATCACGCTGGCGACGATGCTGCGGCTGATCGACAGGCAGCAACGGAAGTAGCGGCGCGAGCGATCGCGAGTCGCCGCAAGCGGCCGACGACTCGGCGCCCCGATGCCCGATCACGGGTCGGAGGCCGCCGGCGCGCTAACCCTTTGCGAGCGCGGCGATCGCGTCGCGATCGAGGATCGTGATCCGCTCGCGACCGAGCTCGACCCAGCCACGGTCCTCGAAAGTCCGCAGGAGCCGCGACACGATCTCGCGGACGCTGCCGAGTTCGTCGGCGAGCGCCTGATGCGTCGCGTTGATCTCGCGGCCGGGCTTGCCGACGAGGAGCGCCGCGAGACGCTGATCGAGCTTCTGGTAGGCGACCGCCTCGACGATCTGCAGCACCGCGGCGAGCCGCTCGCCGAACAGCGCGAACACGTGGCGGCGAAACGTCTCGTCCCCGGCGATCAGCGCGTTGAATTCCGTCGGCGGCAGCACGAGCAGCTCGACATCGGTCTCGGCGATGCCGGTGGCGTCGTAATCGGTGCTGCCGAGCAGGCAGCTTCCGGACAGCAGGCAGGATTCGCCCGGCTTCACGCGGTAGAGCTGCAGCTCGCGGCCGTTCGGATAGCGCTGCAGCACGCGCACGGATCCGGAGAGGATGAGCGGGAAACCGGAACAGGGCGAGCGCTCGCTGAACATCACGGTGCCCGCCTGTACCTTGCGGTACACGGCGGCCTTCGCGATTCGCTCGAGTGTCGGGGCAGGCGCGTCGGCGAGCGTCGGAAACGCGTCGACGATCCGCGCGGCGAGCGGCGACAGATCCTGCGTGGCGGGCGGGGTCGTGGCGAGCGACATGGACGACGGTCGGACAGGACAGCGAGACGAATTCTACAATGAGGCATTCGCCGCGCACATCGATACATGGATCCCACCACCGCCTCGCTGCCGTTCGCCATGGTCGCCGCCGGCTGGGTGCTCGCGGCGCCGCTCCTCGCGCACGCGGTACGCGTCGCGCGGTGGCGGCACGTAGTCGAGGGTGACGCCGTGCACGTCTGGTACGGGGGCATCTTCTGCCTGATCGTGGTGGGGAGCATCCGCGCGACGATTGGTGACGACTTCACGTTTCACTTGCTCGGCGTCGCGGCTTTCACGCTGGCGGTCGGTCCGGCGCTCGCGCTCGCCGGCGCGGCGCTGGCGGTGGCGATCGAGATCGCGGTGCGCGGTGGAGTCTGGATGAACGCCGGCGTCGCGTTCGTCACAATGGCGGCCGTACCCGTGACGGTGACGGCGCTGGTGCTGCGCTTCGCCGAGCGCCGGCTGCCATCGAACTTCTTCGTCTATGTGTTCGTCGTTGCGTTCTTTGGCGCGTGGCTATCCTATGCCGCGGCGGCGCTTGCGGGCGCCGCTGTCCTAGCGCTGGGGACCGAGCTGCCGGCGGCGACTGTATTCGGGGAGTACGCGCCGTACTTCCTGTACCTCGCGTTCGGCGAGGCAACGGTCACGGGCATGGTGATCACGCTCGCGGTCGTCTACCGGCCGCAGTGGGTCGCCACGTTCGACGACGCGCGGTATCTCGACGGACGCTGAACCATCATGGCCCGCGTCGCCCAATATGTAAGCTTTTGCATATTCGATGGTGACGCTTCTGTGGACATCGCGATGTCGTTGCGTCATACTCGCGCCCCTGAACGCTTGGGGCGTTCGGCGCGCACAACCCGACCGACCGCATAAGGAACTGGACCGATGAACAAGCTCTTTCCCATTCTCGTGGCATCCGCTTTCGCGTTTGGCAGCGCGACCGCGCACGCCGCCGACCCGCCGAAGGACGCCGCCGCCAAGGACGCGAAGATGGCGGCGGCCAAGCTCGAAAAGCCCGCCAATGTGACCCAGGAAGCCTGGAACAAGATGTCCGACGCCGACAAGCAGAAGGCCGTGGACAAGGCCAAGGCCGAGGCGCCCAAGACCGCGGCGAAGAAGGAAAAGAAGGGCGGCTGCTAGGCACTGGCCGGCGTTCCCGTGCAGGCGGGAACCCAGTGACTTTGCATTTCACTGGATTGCGCGACGACACTGGGCCCCCGCCTCCGCGGGGGAGACAACCCACATGTGAGAACGGGGAGCCGCGGCTCCCCGTTTCGTTTCGTGCTCGTGCGCGCGACGTCAGCGCGGTGTGATCTTGAAGCTGCCGTCGCCTGCGACCTCGATCGCCGCGTTGAGGAAGCCAACGTCGTAGCCGGCATCCTTCAGCTTGTGGTACGCCATCTCGGCACGCACGCCGGTAAGGCAGTGCGTCACGATTCGCTTGTCTTTCGGGATCTCGCCGATCCGCACGACGATCTCCTCGTCGGGCACGAGCAGCGCACCCTTGATCATCCCGCTCGATGCCTCGTCCGGGTTGCGCACGTCGAGGATGAGGAATCCGGGAGGCGTGGCGCTCGCGAGCTTAGTGAACTCGCCGATAGCCACCTCGCCGGGGCGCGGTTTCGGCGCGTACGCGATCTTCGTCGCGGGGCTGCCCGCGGCGAGCGGATAGCCGAGCTCCCTCCACGCGCTCACCCCACCGGTGATCACGGTGACGTTCGGATGGCCGGCGGCGACAATCGTCTTCGCCGCTGCGACCGCGGCATCGCCGCTGCCGCCGTCGTAGACCATGATCGGCGCCTTGAACTTCTTGTCCGGGAATGAAGCCGTCTTGACCGCGCTGCCTGGCAGTGAGACCGCGCCGGGAATGTAGCCGGCCTCCGCCTCGGCCGCGGGTCGCACGTCGATCAACACGTGGGGGATGCCCTTGTCGATCCAGGCCTCCTTGAGGAACGCCGCCGACAGCACGCCATAGTTCTTCTGCGTCCACTCGGGCATGCCTTCGCGATAGACTTTTGCGTTGGTGTAGCCCATCGCCTCGGCGCGCTGCATCGACTTCGGACTCATCGTGCAGGTGACGCCGCTGCAGTAGAACACGACGAGCTTCGACTTGTCGGCCGGCAGCCGGTCGACGAACTTGTCGAACGCGGGGAACGGTAGGTTGATTGCGGTTGGGATCGCGCCTTCCTGGAAGCGTACGAGCGGGCGCGAGTCGATCAGCGCGTAGCGTCCCTTCTCGGGTCCCTGCGCGACGAGCTTCTCGACATCGGCGTAGGAGAGGAGCTTCTCGGGTGCAACCTTGATCGGGCCCTTGAACGAGATCAGCGTCGCGGTCTTGACGCCGCCCGCCTCGGCGAACTCGATCCGCGCCTCGCGGCCCTTCGCGACATCGCGCAGCGTCTCGCCGGCCATCGGTGCGCCGCCATCGACGACCTTGAGCGTCGCCTCGTCGAAGCGGACGATCTCGGTCGCGCCGTCGATCTTCAACTGGAGCGCCTTCGACTTGAACGCGACGTTTTCGTAGACGCCGCGCAGTTCGTTGGCGTTGACCGTGTGGCAGGTGCCGCAGACTTGCGCCATCCGTGGCTTCGCGGCGGGCGCGGCCGGGGCCTGGGCCCAGGCGACGGCCGTCCCCGCGCCCAGCACGAGCGAGATGGCGATGATGACGATGCGCTTCATGACGTTCTCCTTCTAGGGGGAAGCTCTATAGGCCGGCCGCATGCACGACGTGGCTCGCCTGGCCGGCGCTGACCATGACCCAGCGCAGGACGAAGCCACCGACGAGCACGAGCAGGGCCGGTATAACGGTGTGCGGAATCCGGTGACCGAGCTCGAGTCCCTGCAGCGCGAGCGGCGCGAGGATGCCGAGCGCGACGATCACGCCCCAGAACGCCCACGCGTAGGGTCCGCTGACGATGAGCGCTGCGGCCGCGGCGTGAGACGCCGAAGACGTCTGCAGGTTGATGATGAGGAGGCCGATCAGCACGAGCTCGATCGCGAGGAACGCGGTGTCGGCGCGGATCAGCGCGTCGATGGTGCGGCGCGCGGGCGGCTCGGGCCCGAGCTGCTGCACCAGCGCCGAAATCGCGCCGCCGACCATGCCGGCCGGCGCCGGCCGGTGCCAGACTGGGGTCTGACCCGGGTCAGACCCCGGTCTGGCACCGCTGCGCCGCACGAGCACGGTTGCGACGTGCATCGCGGCGGCACCGGCCGAGAGCCCCGACACAAGGAACAGCGGCCCGAGGATCGCCGTGTTCCACAGCGGGCGCGCGACCATCGTGTTGAGCAGGATCCCCGTGTAGATGCCGAGCGCGGCGCCCAGAACGACGTTCGCCCAGCCGAGCGCGCGCAAGGAGAACGCGCGGGCGACGAGCGCGTCGGAAATCCGTTGCAGCGCCGGAACGCGCCGCCCGAGCCACGGCCACGCGTCGGGCAGGCGGATCAGCGCGGAGGCGAGCAGCACGCCGTAGACGATGAGCAGGACCCACGAGCCCCACGACATAGGCGAGCCCGATTGCAGCGTCAGGTAGACGCGCCAGACGTAGAGCTTGTGCGCGAGGTCGAGGAACAGCGCACCCATACCGAGGTTGATCAGCACGAACGCCAGAAGCGGCGTGTGAAGCGAGAAGAACGATTTCGGATCGTCGCCGCGGGCCACTCGCAGTAGTGCGACGCCCGAGAGGATCATCATCCCGGCGACGACGCCGCCGGCGAACAGGTAAACGGGAATCTCCCAGCTCCAGACGTGGAGCGAGGAGTCGACGAGCGGGTTCGCACGGGTGATCGTGGTTTCGAGCATGGCCGTCATGGCCGGCCTCCCGCCGGGCCGCCCCAAGGGAGGCCTGCGCCCCCTTTGGGGGCAGCGAACGAGGTGAGCGTGGGGGTCGTCATCCTAGGTCAGGTAGAAGATCCGCGGCCGTGTGCCGGCCTCGGGCAAGAGCGTGTGGTACGGCCGCGTGCGCAAGAGTGCGCTGACAGCGCTCGCGGGGTCGTCGAGGTCGCCGAACGTCATGCAGTGCGTCGGGCAGACCGCGACGCAGGCGGGGTCGAGCCCGTCCTTCGTCCGGTGGTGGCAGAACGTGCACTTGTCGACGTAGCCGTCCGGGTGCACGAAGCGCGCGTCGTACGGGCACGCGGCGATGCACGCCTTGCAGCCGATGCACTTGTTCGGCGTGACCAGCACGATCCTGCCGGGATCGGCGACGTGCGAGGCGCCGGTCGGGCAGCAGGAGACGCACGGCGGGTTGTCGCAGTGATTGCACCGTTCGGAGCGGATCTCGAGCGCCACGTGCGGGAACTCGCCGCGGACCTCGGTCGTGATCCAGTCGCGGCAGTAGCCGGCCGGCACGTCGTTCTCCGTCTGGCACGCGACGACGCAGTCCATGCAGCCGACGCATTTGCGCGTGTCGATGACCATTCCGAAGCGGGACATGTCAGCGCCCGCCCGGCCGCCCGAAGGGCGCTGTGCGCCCCCTCGGGGGGCAGCGAACGGAGTGAGCGTGGGGGCCCATCATCCCTCCTTCACGAACGTCACGACGTTCGAATGGAGGCTCGTGCCGCCCATCAGCGGGTCGGTCACGTAGCGCGTCGCAAGCTGCGTGGCGTTGGCCCCGCGCTCGTAAGCGAGGCGCTCCGCGCGGATTGTGTGGCCGAAGCCGTAGACCATGTAGACGCAATCCGGCCGGATCCGCTGCGTCGCCTTGACGCGGATGCGGTTGCTGACCGCGCCGTCCTGGTTCCTGAGCTTCACGTACTGGCCGTTGCGCAGGCCCGCCTTCGCCGCAGTCCCCGTGTTGACCCACACTTCGTTTTCCGGCATCAGCGAATGCAGGAGCGGATTGTTCTGCGTGCGGCTGAACGTGTGCACGGGCGCGCGCCCCGTGATGAGCGGCAGATAGCCCTCGGGCGGCTTGGAGGGTGGGGTGTAGCGCGGCACCGGGTCGAAACCCTTGGCAGCGAGTTGCTCGGACCAGAACTCGACCTTGCCCGACGGCGTGTCGAACTTGAGCTCGGCGCCGTCCTCGACGTAGATCGGCTCGGGCTGGCCGAGGATCACGCCTTCGCGCTTCAACTCATCCCAGTTCATTCCGGATTTTTCGACGCGATAGCGCAGGTACTCCTCGATATCGGTGAACGGCAGGCATTCCGGAATGCCGAGCTTCTTCGCGAGCTCTTTCGCGATCCACCAGTTGGGCTTCTGGTCGTGTGGCGCCGACATGACCGGTTGGCGCAGCGAGGTCCAGCCGCGGCGGCCGAAGCCGGTGAGGAGCTGCTCATAGCGCTCGAAGAACGTGACCTCGGGCAGCACGACGTCGGCGTAGCTGGCGATTTCGGAGGGCATCGTGTCGACGACCACCAGCAGGTCGAGCCCGTCGATCGCCTTCAGCGTTTCCGCCGGGTTCGGCAGCGCGTAAAGTAGGTTCGTCGAGTACACGAACCAGCCCTTGATCGGGTACGGCTTGCCGGTGAGCGTCGCGTCGCGAATGCCGTTGGTGATGCCTTCGTCGGCGAACGGATAGCGCTCGCCGTTCGGGTTGTCCGCCTGCGGCTTGTCCGACTGCGGCGGCTTCGGCAGCGGAAATGGCGCGACCTTCATGCCGGCGGCGAGATAGAGCCCGCCCTTCCGGCCCCAGTTGCCGAGCAGCGCCGACAGGAGCGCGAGCGCGCGGCTTCGCTGCGTGTCGTCGCCGTTCCACGCGACGCGCCGGCCCGGATGGACGAGTGCGGCGGGCGCCGCGTGTGCGAGCTCGCGCGCCGTCGCGCGGATCGTCTCGGCGTCGATACCCGTCTCCTGTGCTGCCCACTCAGGCGTGCGCTCCCGGATCTCGGCCGCGAACTTGTCGAAGCCGTGGCCGTGCTTCTCGACGAACGCACGGTCGTAGCGTCCCTCGGTGACGAGCACGTTGCACCAGGCGAGCAGGAGCGCGAGGTCGGTCCCGGGCCGGATCGGCAGCCAGTATTTCGCTTTGGAGGCCGCGACCGAGAAGCGCGGATCGACGACGATGATCGGAATGCGGCGCTCGACGGCGCGCGCGAACTCCTGCACCTGCGTGTTGTGCATGTTCTCGCCGAGATGCGACCCGATCAGTGCGAGGCAGTTCGTGTTCTCGATGTCGGTCGGCTCGGGCGAGCCCAGCCCGGTGCCGAACGTCAGCGCGAAGCCGACGTCGCGCGGGCCCCGGCACTGCGCGAAGGACGAGCCCGCGAAATTGATCGCGCCCCAGGACTTCAGCACATGCTGCAGGAAGAACTGGCCGATGCCATGGTTGAACATCGCGACTGACTCGGGACCGTGCTGCGTCTTGATCCGGTTCATCCGTTCGGCGATGTACGCGAACGCCTCGTCCCACGTGGCGGCGGTCCATTGCTCCTTGCCGCGCTCGCCGCGGCGGATTAGCGGCCTTTGCAGACGGTCCGGGTCGTAGTACGCACCGATAGCGCCGGTGCCGCGCGGGCACAGTCGACCGCGGCTCTGCGGGTCTTTCGGATTGCCGACGAACTTCTTGAGGCGACCGTTGCGCACATGCGCGACGCCCGAGCAGCGCCAGAAGCACATCTCGCAGAAGGTCGGAACTTCGCGATCGCCGCCTCCCGCGGCGCTGGCAGCCATCGCGAATCGCGAGAGCGGTTCCCATTGCGTCGCGGTCGCTGCGGCGGCAGCGCCGAAGGTCGCCGCGGAGATCTTGAGGAAGCGGCGGCGGGAGAGATGTTGCATGGACCGGTTGTCCTCGGATAGGACGGGCCGGACCCTCGAACTTCGCACTGCTCGTGATCCGGGCGCCGGATCCGTCTTGTCGATGGCGTCATTGGACCGCGCAGGTGCTCGCGCGCAATGTGACGCAGGTCACACACCAGACGACCGGTGCACGGATGTTTGCGCTAGCGCAAGATTTCAGGCGCGCTCCGCGTCAGTTTGTCGCATCATCGGATCGATCGAAGAGCAACGTTCGACACGCCACAGGTACTTCGTCGAGCGATTCGATTTGTGCGCAGACGGCGCCCCGAACCCCTTGTCAATCAGCGAGTTGCGATTGACGGGTTGGGGAATGGTGCGTAGATTGACGCAATATTTTCCGTCGCTACCGACGCATTTTTCTCCGTCAGTCACCAGGTCCATTTCTAGTTTGGCTCGCCGCATGCGCGTTGCCCCCTTGCTCCTGGTCTTGTGCGTGTCTCTTCCGGCAGCAGCGGAGGATCGCGTGATCAACGCCTGGACTATCGCCACTGTCCTCAACACACCGAGGACACAGTGGGTGTTTAACCACATCTGCGTACCTGCCAAGACCTTGGAAGGCCATGGCTTCACCCAAGGGGAGTTCGTCGACGCCTACTTCATTGTCTCGCAGCTTCGTTGGGAGGCAGCGCTTGCTGCCTTGGGGAAAGACGATGAGAAGGAGTCAATACAGCTGCTTGCCCCTATCTTGCACGGAATGATCGACGCTTATTGGCCTGGCCGCGTTGAACGCGACGCTGATGGCGCAATCACTCGATTCCGAGACTGCGACGAACTGGGAAACCTTCAAGGTATGCTCCAGGAGGAAAGAAGCGGGAGCGGTCCGAACGCGGCCGTTCGAGACGAAGTGACTCAGTTGATGTCTCAGGTTATTCGCAGATGGAAGGAGCGCAAACCGTTTGATGACGTGGCACCTCTGCTTCGGAATGGCCCCATGAAGATTGGCGCAACCGCCGCGGCGCAGCCACTCAGAGCCAAATGATCGATGCCGAAGCCGAGCCTAACCATGCGTTCAACGCGGACCGTGTCGGGCGGACGTCCTTGGGCGCCCGCCGGCACGGCCGGTTAACTTGATCGTTAGGCGGCAACCCGGCTGCCAATGCCGATATCGTCCCAGAAGTTGTAATTGGCTGACGGGATGACGCATCCGATGGCGTAGCATGGAACGTTCGGCCCAGTCAGCGAACTCGTCCGCAGCGGCTCTTGCGCAAGGCGCCGCGCGTAACCTCCATGTCAACGATCGCGAAGGAAGCGATGCTGTACGACCCCGCAAGACACGAGCCGCTCCGACTGCGACCCTGGGACGAGAGCCAAGCTCGGGCGGCCATCGAACGCATCGTTTCGAATGCCGACTCGTCGTTCACCGAAGACAAGTATTGGCCCCTGCATCCCCTTGACCGACAGCGTGGGGACCCGTCAGGACATATCGAGACGTCCTTGTACGACGGCGCTTGCGGTGTCTTCTGGGCGCTGCACTACCTGCACGCCGTTGGTGCGGCCGGCCCGTCGCGAAGCTATGGCGACGAATTCGATCGACTTCTGGTGCGCAACCGTGCTTGGGAGGAAGCGCGTGCCTCGTTCTTGAACGGTGACACTCCCATTCAAATGATGATGTTCGGCCTGGAGCCGACCGAGGAGCTCGAAAGGGAACTCGAAACGCTGATCGCCGGCAACATCGATCACCCCGCACGCGAACTGATGCGGGGATCTCCAGGGACCTTGCTCGCCGCGTTGTTTCTGCATGAACGAACCGGGCAGCAGCGTTGGTCGGACCTGTTTCGGTTGACCGCTGCCAAGCTCTGGAGCCAACTCGAGTGGTCTCCTCAGCATCGGTGCTCCTATTGGACGCAGGACATGCTCGGCCGACGATCGACCTATCTTGACGCTGTGCATGGATTCGTCGGCACGGCCTTGCCGCTGATCCGGGGTCGGAACCTCCTGGATGTCGAAGAATGGAATGCGTGGGAGCGCTGCATCGTCAACACGGTGCAGCGCACTGCCGATCGTCAAGGCGCACAGGCCAACTGGCGCCCCGAACTCGACCGCACCAGCGACGCCACAAAGAAACTCCTCCAGTTCTGCCATGGCGCTCCCGGTTTCGTCATCTGTCTCGCTGGCTTGCCGGGCACTGCGCTCGATGAGTTGCTCCTTGCCGCTGGAGAGACCATCTGGTCGGCCGGCCCACTAGCCAAAGGTTCGAATTTGTGCCACGGCACCGGCGGCAATGGATATGCGTTTCTGAAGCTGTATCAACGGACCCATGATTCCGTGTGGCTGGAACGCGCGCGTTCCTTCGCCATGCACGGTATTGCGCAAACACAGGCCGATGCACTGCGCTTTGGGCAGTCGCGGTACTCCTTGTGGACGGGCGACCTTGGTTTCGCGGTTTATTTGTGGGACTGCCTGCGCGCGGAAGCGCAGTTCCCGACGCTGGATGTCTTCTACGGTTCACACACCGCTCGCACCGACCTGCGTTGAACGTTGGACGCCGAATTGACCTCGGCGAAAGAGGGATCTCGACGATGAATGACCGCCTCGAACGCAACAGGAAAACCGCCATCGCGTTTTGCGAGTTGATGTTCAACCAGTGCCGGCCAGCCGAGGCTATCGAGCGATACGCCGGCTCCGTATACAGACAACACAATCCGCATGTGGCAGACGTCGAGCACTGGGACGTGCTGCAGGTAGTTCCAGGTACGTCGGCAAACGACAGCGCGATGTTCTGAGGTATGGTCGCCACGACGCTCGGCCCGCGCTCCATCGAACTGCGTCCGCGCCATCCCTTGGAAGCCAAGGCATGGCCGATTGACTGGTTTCGCGGAACTCGCAGGGATCTGCCATGACCGTCCTCGCGCCGATGCGCCCGGACGTGTTTGACGCGTACCGTGAGGCGGCAATTGTCGGCTACGCTGAAGACAACATCGCTTCAGGTCGCTGGCCCCGCGATGGTGCACTCGAGCGATCCCGCGCGAACTTCGAAAGCTTGCTGCCGCAGGGGCTCGCCACACCCGACAACTACCTCTTCGAGATCAAGGCCTCGGACAACGGCCCCACGGTGGGCACCATCTGGTTCGCGGTCGAAGAGCGGCACGGCGTCCGCTCAGCGTTTGTGTACGACGTCGAAATCAGCGCACCGTGGCGCCGCCAGGGCCACGCAACGCGAGCCTTTTCGGCGCTCGAGTCGCGGGTTACCGCTCTCGGGCTTTCCAGCATTGGCCTGCACGTCTTCGGCCACAATCCGGGTGCGCAAGCCCTGTACGCCAAGCTCGGCTACAGCGTCACCGGCATCAACATGGTCAAGCGCCTCGGCGAAACGCGCGCCTGACGCTGGCAGATCGATGGCGACGGCGGCGCGGCCGACCGTCCCGTTTCTTGGGGCCGCTACAGCCGCGATCCCGTCAGCGCGAAATCGGCCCGGCGCCACGCCGCGTCGAACCGCTCCTGCGTTGCTCGTGCCGCATCGACCTTCCCCTGCTTCCGCTGCGCTTCCACGAGCCCCGCAAGCGACCAGCCGTTTTCAGGGTAATGGACGAGATCCTCGCGGAAGACCTTCTCGGCCTCTGAAGGTCGCCCCGCGACAAGCAACGCAGCACCGAGCGCGTGCCGTGTCGGTGCGAGCCACAGGTGCGGCTCGTCGTACGTCAGCGCGTCCTCGATCGCCACCGCCTCCAGGCCAGAGGTGCCACCGCATCGGCGACTGCGTCCTTCCGCCAAGCGCGATGTCGGCTGCGAGCGTGAGTCGCCGCGATCCGCACGAGCGACTTTCGCCGGGTTGATGTTCTTGATCTTCGCGCGCTCGAGGCCGGGATCGTCGATCGCGCGCTCGACCCTGCCGAGCTCGGCGCGCGCGTCGGCAACACGGCCGGTGCGCGCGAACGCGGTGCCGCGCGCGTAGTGCCAAATCGCGAGCGGATAGGGCTCTGCCACGTCGGGCGGCAGCGTCTCCTCGAGGATTTCACGCCAGCGCCCGAAGCGGACGAGAGCGAAGAGTGGAAGCACGTAGTACTGCTGGAGGATGCCCGTACCGCGATCGCCGGGGCGCGGACCGCATGCCGCCGGATACGCCGCGCGCGCCGCGGCGAGCGCGAGCGCACTGCGTCCATCCATAGCCGCTGCTGCCCACAGGAAATGGTGGTTGTGCGCGACGTAACCCACGCGGTAGGCGCGCTGCGCGTCGACTTGCGCCACGTAGCGCTCGTCCGACGCGATCGCGCGTTCGTTCGCCGTCACCGCATCGGGGTAGCGGCCGGTGCGCATATCGATGTGCGCCGGCATGTGAAGCAGATGCCCGGAACCGGGGAACGCCGTCCGCAGCCGGTCTGCGTTCGCGCGCGCGGCCTCAGGGTGCGGCGAGGATTCCATCAGGTGAATCCAGTAGTGGTTGGCGCCCGGGTGGTCCTTGGAGAGCGCCAGCGCACGCGCGAGCCGAGACTTGATCTCCGGTGTCCACGGCTGCGGGCTGCCGTCGGGCTGCCACCAGTCGTAGGGGTGCAGATTGAGCTCTGCCTCCGCGGCGAGCACCGCGATGTCGGCGTCGCGGGGGTACGCACGGGCGAGCGCGCGCATCCGCGCGGCGTAGACCTCCTCGTCGGCCGCCGCGACGACCCCCTCCGCCAGATGGCGCACGGACAGCGCGGCAATGAGTGCCGCCGTCCGGCGCGTGGCCGTCGGCGACAGTTCGCGGGCGCGGACGAGCGCCGCGTGCACGCGATCTCCGTTGACGGGATCCATGTCCGCGTTGATGTTGGGACCGAGCGACCACGCGACGCCCCACCAGCACAGCGCGCAAGCTGGGTCGGCCGCGGTGGCCGCCTCGAACGAGCGGGCCGCCTCGGCGGGATTGAAGCCCCAGGCGAGCGTCATGCCCTGGTGAAAATAGCGCTGCGCGGCCGGGACCCGGCTCGCGACCGGCCCGCGATCGGGGCCCATGCCGTCGATGACCGGCGCGAAGATCGCCGGCTCTTCCGCTGCCTGCGCGAGACTCGCTACCCCCGCGATGCCCGCCGCGAGCAGCGCGGAGAGAATCGCGACGCGACGAACCTTGGTCTGGATCAAACCGAAGGTGCGGCGCTGGCGACCAGGGCGCGCTGTGTGACTCAAGTCACATTCATCCGGGTGCGGCAGGAAGAGTCTAGGCATGAGCAAGTCACCATCGAACCGCGCGGCGCGACCCCAAAGGCCGCGTCTCTTGAACTGGAGGAATGATCGCACATGGACGCCATCCTGACCGGTGACCGGACGCGGCTCGAGTTGCGGACCGGCACAAGCACGGGTGCCAGGCCCTACTGGAATCCGTACGTCGTCGGCATGCTGCTGGGCCTGGTGCTGCTCGCGACGTATGCGATCACGGGCCGTGGATTGGGCGCGACCGCCGCGTTCGGCGCGATCGCCGCGTGGCTCGTGGGTCTCGTGGCGCCCGAGCACGCGGCGACCAACGCGGCGCTCGCCAAGTACTTCAACGACGGCTCGCCACTTCTGTCGTGGACGCTGTTCCTCGTTGCCGGCGCATTCGTCGGCGCGCTCCTTTCGGGCCTGCTGGGCCACCGTTTCCGCATCACGGTCGAGCGCGGTACACAGACGTCGGACAGCCGGCGACTCCTCCTCGCATTCGTCGGCGGCTTCATTGCCGCGTACGGCGCCAAGATCGCCAAGGGTTGCACGAGCGGCCAGGCGCTGAGCGGGGGCGCGATCCTCAACGTCGGCAGCCTCGTGTTCATGCTGGCCGTGTTCGCGAGTGCCTACGGGCTCGCGTGGTTCGTCCGCAAGGAATGGCTATGACGCTGCCGCTCTCGTCCTCCATCGAATTCACGGTCGCCGTCGACCTCGCGCTCGCATTCGTGCTGGGCACGGGTTTCGGCTTCTGCCTCGAGCGCGCGGGCTTCGGCAGCGCGCGCAAGCTGACCGCGGTGTTCTATCTCTACGACATGGCCGTCGTGAAGGTGATGTTCACGGCGATCGTCACCGCGATGACCGGGCTGTTCGTTCTCTCCGCCGCGGGATTGCTCGACATGGCGGAACTCTACGTCGAGCCGACGAGCCTCCCCGCGCAGGCGCTGGGCGGACTCGTCTTCGGTGCGGGCTTCATCGTCGGCGGCTACTGTCCCGGCACGTCGATCGCGGCCATCGCAACCGGACGCAAGGACGGACTCGCGTTCGCGCTCGGGATGCTCGCGGGCGTGCTGGCCTACGTCGAGCTCACGCCCGGCATCGACGGCTGGATCAAGGCGAACGCGCAGGGCGAGATGACGCTGCCCTCGGTCACCGGGCTCGGCATGGGCTGGTTCGTGCTTGCATTCGTCGCTTTCCTCGTGCTCGCCGGATGGGGGATGGGGAAGCTCGAACACCGCTTCGCTGCCTTCCGGCCGCGTGCCTGACGGTGCGGTGCCAGACCGGGGTCTGACCCGGGTCAGACCCCGGTCTGGCACCGAGCGCTCAGCGCGAGCAGCAGTCGGTCGCGCAACAAGACGTCGGCTTCACGGCGCGGATGAACGCGCTCACGAACTTGCCGTCGACTTCGCGCGCAACGGACACAGTATCGAGGCCCTCGGCGACGAGGAACTCGCACGCATCTTCGGCACCGTAGACCCGGGTGACCTCGATACCGATGTCGGCGAAACCGGCCCTGGCGAGCTTCGTCGTATAGTCGGCGTCGGTCAGCGCGCCCGCGATGCAACCGACCCAGAGCTCCATGCTCTTGCGGATGGCGAGGGGGACTTCCCCGCGCACGACCACATCCGACACGGCGAAACGGCCGCCCGGCTTCAGCACCCTAAAAGCCTCCTTCAGCACCCGATCCTTGTCTCCCGACAGGTTGATGACGCAGTTGGAGATGATCACGTCGACCGAGTTGTCGGGCAGCGGAATGTTCTCGATCTCACCCTTCAGGAACTCGACGTTGGCGAGACCGCTCTTCCGCTTGTTCTCCTCGGCGAGCGAGAGCATCTCGTCGGTCATGTCGAGCCCATAAGCTTTGCCCGTCGGCCCGACACGCCGCGCGGAGAGCAGGACGTCGATGCCGCCGCCCGAGCCCAGGTCGAGGACCGTCTCGCCGGGCTTGAGCTCGGCGAGCGCGGTCGGATTGCCGCAGCCGAGCGACGCCTGGAGCGCCGCGTCGGGCACTTCGCCGGCCTCGTCCGGCGCGTAGAGGCGGGAGGTGATCGGATCACAGCAACTGGCGGAACTCGGCGCGCTGCCGCAGCAGCTCGCCTGCCCGGCCTTCACGCGCAGCGCGGCCTGACCGTATTTCTCGCGAACGACGTCCTTCACATCACTGGGTGCATCCATGGCTCATATCCTTTCGTCAAAAGGCCGCGACGATCTTCCTGGGTTCGATCGCCCGGTTGCGGGTACAGCACTCCGCGTAGAGAAAGCCGAGCAACTCCTGCAGCGCTGCGGCGTTGGCCGAATACCGGAGGAAGGTGCCCTCGCGCTGCACCCTGACCAGGTCTTCGTTCTTGAGCTTCTCGAGGTGATGGGAGAGGGTCGAGCTCGGGATATCGAGCTCGTTCCCGATATCTCCAACGACCATGCCTTCCGGGTGCGCAGACAAGAGCAAACGCATGATTCGAAGTCTCGGCTCGGTACCCATCGCCGAGAGCATGTCGGCATACCGGGGAACGTTGTCGCTGATGTCCTTCGCTGACATTTCGTCTCCTTCATTCTTTCCATGTTTCCATAATAATAGAAATATGGAATGTGTCAATAGGGACGCGCTTCACCGGAGGCTGACCGTGGCCGCGTCAGGGATGAACGTCGGAGACGGCGAGCGCCGCCGGCTGCGGCGCCGCGAAGTACTTCCGCTGGAAGCGCAGTGCCACGTTGACGAGCAGGATCAGCACGGGCACCTCCACCAGCGGCCCGATGACCGCTGCGAAGGCCTCCCCCGAGTCGATGCCGAACACGGCGATGGCAACGGCTATCGCCAGCTCGAAGTTGTTGCTCGCCGCCGTGAATGACAGCGTGGTCGTCTTCGGGTAGTCGGCGCCGATCCGGTGGCCGAGCCAGAACGACACCAGGAACATGACGACGAAGTAGATGACGAGGGGAACGGCGATGCGCACGACGTCGAGCGGAATGCGCACGATGTATTCGCCCTTGAGCGAGAACATCACGAAGATGGTGAAGAGCAGGGCGCAGAGCGTGAGCGGGCTGATCTTCGGCACGAAGCGCTCGTGGTACCAGCTCTTGCCCTTCGCGCGCACGAGCAGGAACCGTGTGACGGCGCCGGCCAGGAACGGGATGCCCAAGTAGATGAAGACGCTTTGCGCGATGTCCGCCATCGTCACGTCGACCGTGAAGGACTGCAGCCCCAGCCATCCGGGGACCACCGTCAGGAAGACATAGGCGTAGACGGAAAAGAACAGCACCTGGAATATCGAGTTCAGCGCGACGAGGCCGGCGGCGTATTCGGCGTCGCCCCGGGCGAGCTCGTTCCACACGATCACCATCGCGATGCAGCGGGCGAGCCCGATCAGGATCAGGCCCGCCATGTAGTGCGGCTGATCGTGCAGAAACGCGACGGCGAGCACGAACATGAGCAGCGGGCCGATCACCCAGTTCTGCAGGAGCGAAAGCGTCAGCACCCGACGATCGCGGAACACGTCGGCCAGGTCCTCGTAGCGGACCCTGGCCAGCGGCGGATACATCATCAGGATCAGGCCGACAGCGATCGCCATGTTCGTCGTGCCGCTCTGGAACCGGTTCCAGAAGCCGACGATGCCCGGGAACAGGTAGCCGGCGGCGACCCCGGCAAACATGCCGAGAAAGATCCACAGCGTGAGGTACCGATCGAGGAATCCGAGTCGCTTGGTCGGCAATGTCATGGCAGGGCTCCTACGCCGCCGCATTGCCCGACGAGGAGGCGCGACCGATGTCGGCCAGTCGCTTGGCCAGGCTCAACCGGTCGAGCTTCGCGAGCGGAAGGCTCGCGAACAGCCGAATACGGTTCGTCAGGATGCGTCCCGTTTCGGCGAACGCTTTGCGCTTGACGTCGTCGCTGCCTTCGACCGTGGCCGGATCGGGAACTCCCCAGTGGGCGGTCATCGGTTGTCCTGGCCATACAGGACACGCTTCGCCCGCTGCGTTGTCGCAGACGGTGAACACGAAATCGAGCGCGGGTGACCCGGGTGCCGCGAACTCGTCCCAGCTCTTGCTGTGCAGACCATCCGTAGGCAAGTGGCCTGCGCGCAGGAACTCCAATGCGAACGGATTCACCCGACCCGCCGGGTGCGACCCCGCGCTGAATGCGCGAAAGCGGGCGCCTCCGGTCTGGCGCAGGACGGCTTCGGCGATGATGCTGCGCGCCGAGTTGCCGGTGCACAGGAACAGGACGTTGAAGGGACGTTGATCCACCGTCATGAGGCCATCCGAACGTGAAATACCCGGCGGGCGGACGTATCGAAGAGAGGACGACGCGGACTGCTATGCGGACCGGCGACGTCTGGGCGCAGCCGTGGCGGCCGCGGCAACCGGCCGCGGCTGCGGCGCGCATCTTGGATCGCAGACTGCGCTCGACTTGCAGCAGTTCTCGGTGAGATAGCTGACGACGCCGTTCATGGCATCGAGGTCAGCGCTATACCAAACGAAACGTCCGTCCTGCCGAGGCACGATGAGCCCGGCCCGGGTGAGCTCCTTGAGGTGGAACGACAACGACGCAGGCGCCAGGCGCAGCCTTTCCGCCACCTTGCCCGCCGGCAATCCTTCGGGCGCATGCTCGACGAGCAAGCGAAACACGGCGAGGCGCGTCTCCTGCGCCAATGCAGCGAGGGCCACCAGGACCTTTGGCATTTCCATATTTGTTAAAGTATCCAATGAATGCTGTCCTTTGTCAATGGACACGATGGAATGCAACACCCTGTGAACTCCGGGCCGACATTCCGCCCGGCGTCGTGCGGGCAATGCGTAGCGGATCCTGCCGAAAACAAAAGGGCGCCCCGCAGGGCGCCCAACGTGCATCAACGCGGCGGAGGAAACCGCGTTTCAGGCTTACACCCGGTCGTAGCGCCGGCTCTTGAAGCTGATGGTCGCCCGGTGCTCGGCGCCACCGCCGATGCGCCGGATGCTGGCCCAGGTTCCCTTGTAGTAGGGGATGATGTTGCGATCGGTCCAGTTCGTGGTCACGTCGCCCTGCGCACCGTTGTCGTAGCCGAACTGCATGAACGTCTGGCCCGGCTTCTGGTCGGGCTCGGGATAGGCCATGGCGACGGTGGCACCCCACTCGTTGGACACTTCCACGATGTCGCCGGCCTCGATCTTGAGCGAGGCCATGTCGTCGGGGTTCATCTCGATGATCGACATCGGATACCGGCCGCGTACGAAGCTGTTGTACTTGTTGTGGTAGCCCGTCTGCCAGACTTCGTTGATCCGGCCATTGTTGATCCAGAACCGGTGCTTCGCCTTGAGGTCGGCGATCGGCTTCGGCAGACCCGGCCACGGCGAGGGCAGGAACTTAGCCTTGCCGTCCGACGTATCGAACTTGCCGTCCATGTAGAGCATCTCGGTGCCGATCAGCTTGCCGTCCTTGTACTCCTTGATCGGAAGCTGCACGCCGTTGTTGCCCATCGCCCGCAGGCGCTCGTAGGTAGCGAGATTGCCGGTGCCTCCGCCCTGGCTGTCGATGGGAGGGGCCCCGGCCTGGCCGGCGCGGCGGAATCCGTCGTTGAAGGCATCCTCTTCGGTCTTCCAGTCGAAGCCGTCGAATCGCGCAGCCATCGCCGTGTTGCCATCGGACTGATACATCCGCTTAAGCGTGTTGGCGATCGCGGCAGCGATCAGGCAATCCGATTTGGCCGTGCCAGGCGGATCCATGAACTTCTCGGACAACCGGCAGCGGCGTTCGCCATTCATCGACGTGAGATTCATTTCGCCGGGATGTGCCGCGGGCAGGAGCAGCTGCGACGCCTCGGAGAACATCACCGGATAAAGATCGATGGTCGTCACGAACAGCCCGCCTCTGTCGCAGGCGTCGACGATCACGTCGACCATCTGTGCCGTGGTCGCGCCGCGCGCCTTGTTCATCGCGTCCTTGACGATGTTGGCGCGGCGGTGGATCTCGGCCCGGTACGCCTGGGCGTTGAGCGTCGTCTGGAAGTTGTTGCATCCCCAGGCGGTCAGCATCTTGCCCTTGCCCTTCATCAACTCCTCGTCGATGAAGATCTTGCTGTTGCCGGGGTAGGGTGGGCGCGTGTAGCCCTCCTGGTGACCGCCCATTCGGACGCAGCCCGTGCCGCGGCGGCCGACGTTGCGCGTAGCGAGCACCAGATCGACGAGCGACGACTGGATCAGGTAGTTGTCGTTGCCCCAGATGATGCCCTTCTCGTAGGCATGCATCGTCCGAGGGAGCACGCCGGGCGCCTTCGGCTTATACGCCCATTCCGCGGCCTGCCGGAGCTTGACTACCGGGATGCCCGTGATCCGGCTGCACTCGTCGAGCGAGAGCTTGTTGGCGGCGACGGCCGCGTCGAAGTCTGTAGTCGACTTGTTGATGAAGTCGCGATCGATCCAGCCCTGCTCGACGACATACGTAAACAATCCGTTGAACAGCGCAATGTCGGTACCCGGCTGGATGTCGAGATGGAGCACGCGGTCCTTGGCGATCTGCTCGGCGATGGCGACGGTGTTCGTGCGCCGCGGGTCGACGAATATGAACCGCGTCGGAGGCAGCGGCTCGTTGGGGAACCACTGCTTGCGCTTGTCCGCGGTTCCGCCCTGCAGGTTCGGTACCCAGTGCGCCAGGAAATAGTTGGTCTGCGTTTCGTATTGGTTCGCGCCGATGCCGACGATGCAATCGGCCACTTCGGCGTCTTCGTACGAGTTGTTGAGCTCGCCCACGCCCATGTCGCGGGTCGCGTGGCATTCGGAGTTGTACGCCGGCCGGTTGTGGATGCGCACCATCGGTGTCTTGAGCGCGGTGAACATGAGCTTGCCCGTGCCCCATGTGTTCTCGAAGCCGCCGCCCGCACCACCGTGGTCGAAGCAGTTGAACACGAGTCCCGAGGGTCCGTCCTTGTCGAGTACCTTCTTGGCCACGCCGCAGTAGATCGCGAGGGCATCGTCCCAGGTCGTGTCGACCCACTGAGCGCCCGTGAACAGGCGCGGTGATTTGAGACGCGCTCGGGTGTCGCCGCTCGGGTTGTACATGTACGTGGCCATCTGGCCACCGCGCACCGACGACAGCCCCTGATTGACGCTGCACGCCTTGTCCGGCAGCACCATCACGTTATAGCGGCGCCCGTCCGCATCCTCGACGAGGTTGTGCATCGCCGGCGTCATGATCTGCGTCAGTGCCGCAACCTGCGTGCGGAAGTCGACACCGAGCGCGTTCTGGTTCGGCGCGCGCCCGCCTTCGCGATTCTCGTCCCACTTGTAGACGTGATAGCCGCATCCGACGATGCAGAAGTGGCAGGTCAGGTTGGTCTTCTTGGCGTTGGCCGGCGGCAGCGGCACGCGGTCCTTGAATTGCGCCATGGTGCCTCCTCAGAGTACGTTCGATTGGCGGCCGTAGATCAGGCCGTTCACGGCGACAGCCGTCACGGAGCCGGCGCCTGCGTCGTATTCGAGCACGATGCGCGGCAGATCCTCCGTCGCCTGGCCGCACACCATCTGTCCGGCCTTCTCGGCATCGAACGTGCTGTAGTGACACGGGCACTTAAAGCAGCGCGACTTCGTGTCGTAGGCGACGGGACACCCCATGTGCGTGCACAGCGTGCTGTACGCGACGATGTCTTGCCCCGGGCCGACGCCACCTTCGACCGGCCCGCCCATTCGGAGGAGCATGCACGGCGACGCGTCGTCCGGATAGGTGAACGCCACTGCCTGGCCGACGGGTATCTGCCCCGCTCCGCCCAGCGACTTGCGCGGGTAGGGGAGAACCGTGTTTCCGGCATCTGCCGCCGTCGCCGCCTGCGCAGCATCCGGCAGTGCCCCGGCGACCAATCCGGCGCCTGCAGCGAGGCCGCCCGATACCTTGAAGAATTGCCTCCGCGAAAGCACATCGCTCATTGCTCGTCCTCCGGTCTTTGTTGTCGTGGACCCACTGCGGCGTTAACCTGTTGCGCTTCGCACGTTCCATTCCATGGAGAGTCCCCTTCGGCGGGCCAATGAATCAGCGACTTAACCGTCCTCGCGGGACGCGACGTTACCGTCCGGTAACCGCGCATCGGTTGGGCGCCTCGATTGCGTCACCGCCGGGTAACGCTGCGGGCAGCGGCGGCGCGCCTCGCTAGAATGGCCGCTGCAAGGCGCGTCGAGGAGGCAGGCACCATGAGCGACGAGCGGTGGGCGGCGCGAGCGTCGAGACGCCGCTTCTGCGCGGCGGGCCTCGCGTTCGCGGCGACATTGCCGCGCGCCGTGCGCGCGGCGGCGGAAGTGCCGATCCGCATCGGCACGACCTCCGTCATCCTCGACAACCAGGTCGGCTTCCTCCACGCGTGGCGCGACTATATGCAGCCCAGGCTCGGTCGCCCCGTCGTGTTCCTTCAACGTGGGCGCTACAGCGAGATCACGTCGCTGCTCCTGGGCGAGGAACTCGACTTCGCGTGGGTCTGCGGCTACCCCTACGTCCGGCACCGGGCGTCCTGGGAGCTCGTGGCGCTGCCGAACTACGGCGGAAAGCCGCTGTACCGGTCATACCTGATCGTGCCCGCCGCGGACATGTCGACGCGTGACTTCGGCGGCGTCGGTGGCAAGGTCTTCGCGTACTCCGACCCCGACTCGAACTCTGGATTCCTCGTGCCGCAGTTCGAGATGCTGCGGGCGAAGATCTATCCTCCGACACACTTCAGCAAGACGTTCTTCACCTACGCGCACCACAAGGTCGTGTCCGCGGTCGCCGACGGCGTCGCGCAGGGCGGCGCCGTCGACGGCTACGTCTGGGAGACGCTCGCGCTGCGGTCGCCGGACGTGACGCGGCGTACTCGGGTCGCGCATGTCTCGGACGAGTACGGGTTTCCGCCGATGGTCGCCCGCCGCTCGCTCGAGCGGACGACGTTCGACCGATTCCGCGACACGCTGCTCGCGATGCCGCAGGACCCGCGCGGCCGGGAGCTCCTGCGCCAGCTCAACCTCGACGGGTTCCTCCCGCCGGACGATTCATACTTCGCCGGAATTGCGCGCGTCCTGGACTTCGTCGCCGCCCGCGAGCGGCTGCCGACGTAGACCATGCCCTCGCTCGCCGACCTGAGCTACCGGATCAAGGTGCCGCTCGCCTTGTCCGCGATGATCGTCGTCGCCTCCGCAATCCTGGCGGCGATTGTCGGCGCGCAGATCTACGCGGATGCGCGCCGCGATCTGCTCGCGAATGCCGAGAGTCTCGGCCGCACGCTGGCGCGGGCGCTGACGCCAGCGATGCTGCGCGACGACGTCTGGCAGGCGTACGAGACGATCGTGGCACCGCTCGCCGGCGAGACCTCCGGAGACACGGGCCAGGGAACCATCACGGTGTTCGACGCCGACGGGAAGGTCTATGCGTCGTCGAGCCCCGCCCAGTTTCCGATGCTTGCCTCCGCGGCCCGGGTATTGGGAGCCGCCGGCAATCTGCTGCCGGACGGCGACGACAAGAATCCACGGACGATGGAGGACGAGGCCGGAAAGAGAATCTTGATCGCCGTGCCCATCGTCGCCGACGATGGCGCGCGTCTCGGCAGCGTCGTGCTGATCTACTCGCAAGACATCTTCGTCCCGCGCTTTTACACCACCGTGAGCCGCGTGGTCCTGTCGACCCTGATTGCGCTGGCAGTGCTGGTGCCCATCGGGTGGGTGTTCGGCAGACGCATGGCCTCGCCGCTCGTGGGTCTTGCGCGCGCCATGACCCGCGTGGGCGAAGCTCCACCCAAGGAGCTCGTGCGCGGGCTGTATCGCAGCGGAGACGAAATCGGTCAGCTCGGGACACGGTTCGAGCGCATGCTGATCGAGCTGGAAGGAAAGCAGCGGCTCGAGCGGGAGATCGTGACTTCCGACCGCCTGGCCGCCATCGGGCGCCTCACCGCGGGAATCGCACATGAGATCAACAACCCACTCGCGGGAATGCTCACGGCAATCGACACGGCGCGCAAACACGGCGATCCCGACCCTATTTCGGCGAGGACGCTGTCGCTCGTGGAACGTGGCCTCGAGCAAATTCGCATGTCGGTGAGCGCACTGCTGGTCGAGGCGCGATTCGAAGCGCGAGCGCTGACGCCGCAGGACGTTGACGATGTTCGTACGCTGCTCGAACCCGAAGCGGCCACGCGTCAGCAGACGCTTCAATGGGAAAGCCGCCTGCGTGGACCGGTGCCACTGCCTGCCACGCCGATCCGGCAGATCCTGATCAACCTTATCCTCAACGCGATTCAGGCGGCTGGGCGCGGCGGCAATGTTTCGTGCCGCATCGCCGCCGATGCGAACCAGATGTCGCTCGCGATTCGCAACGACGGTCGCTCCATTCCGCCCGAGCTGATGGAGCACTTGTTCGAGCCGTTCTCGGGCGGTTCCGACGGTGGCAGTGGCCTCGGCTTGTGGGTCACTTATCAGATCGTCGAGCAGTTGCGAGGGTCGATCCGCGTGAACCGCGGCCCTCCGGAAACCGAGTTCACGGTCGCGCTGCCGCTCAGTGGGACGGCATGAACGCACGACTTTGTCTGGTCGAAGACGATACGATCGTGGGCGAGTCGCTGCACCAGCGGCTACGCCTAGAGGGCTTCGATTGCGACTGGCACCGCACGGGGACCTCTGCGCTCGAGTCGATCGGACGAGAAGTGTATGCGGCGGTGATCTCCGACGTGCGCCTTCCCGATCTTTCCGGAGAAGCCTTGTTCCGAACGGCACTCGACCGCGACCAGCACGCTCCACCGTTCGTGTTCGTCACGGCTTATGGCTCGATCGACCGCGCGGTCGAGTTGATCAAGCTCGGGGCCGCGGACTACGTCACCAAGCCGTTCGATGTCGAGCAGCTGATCGCCAAACTCCGCGTGCTGGCGGGTGTGACCGCCGAGCGATCGGTGAATGGCGTGCGTGCGGAACTGGGGACATCGGGGGCCGTACGCCGTCTCGAGGAGCTCCTACCGAGGGTTTCCGAACGCGCCGACACGGTGCTCATAACGGGAGAGTCGGGCGTCGGCAAGGAGCGCGTCGCGCAGATCCTGCACCGACTCGGGGACGTCGACGGCGGCGCGCCATTCATCGCCGTCAATTGCGCTGCGGTGAGCGAGTCGCTGCTCGAAGCCGAGCTGTTCGGCCACGAACGAGGCGCATTTACAGGGGCCATCCGCAGCCGGCGCGGCGTGTTCGAGCAAGCCGAGGGCGGAACGTTGTTCCTCGACGAAATCGGGGAAATGACGCCGGGAATGCAGGCGAAGCTCCTGCGCGCCATCCAGGAGCGCGAAATCGTGCGCGTCGGCGGCGAGAAACGCATTGCCGTGCGTCTCCGGCTGATCTGCGCGACCAATCGCGATCTCCGTGACCTCGTCGAGCAGGATCGGTTCCGCCGGGACCTGTACTATCGCATCAATGTCATCCACCTGCGCCTGCCTGCCCTTCGAGAGCGGCGGGAAGACATTCTGTGGTTCGCGCGCGCGTTTCTCGCCGAGCGAAGTCGGGCGCTTGCCATTGCCAAACGATTGAGCGTCGCGGCCGAGTCGGCGTTGTTGGCCCACGATTGGCCGGGAAACGTGCGCGAGTTGCGCCACGCGATCGACCGGGCCTGCATCCTGTCGCGGCAAACGGTCGTCGAGCCCGAGGATCTCTTCGAAGCTGCGTCCGGGGAGCCGTCGGCAACCGCCGCCGACGGAGATTCGACGCTGAGCGATTACCTGGAGCGATGCGAGCGTTATTTCATCCTCGAGACGCTGGACCGGCACGGGTGGCAGATCGGCGCGACCGCTCGGGTGCTGGGCATCAGCCGGAAAAGCCTCTGGGAACGGATGCGACGACTTGCGGTCACCGCAAGCGACGCACGTGACGAATAGTCCGGGCTTCTTCAACCGGACCCTTCTGCGCAGTGGGACCCGAACTGGGTCGCCTCATCGCGTAGCGGCGCGAAAGCGCCGATCCCCTCGGCTTCGCGCAGGCGGGCCAAGCCGGCGTCGGCGGGTGAGGCACGGTGCCCCGCAGCGTGCACCTCGAACGCGCAATGTGACGCACGTCACATATTCGCGCGTCGTGGCGGCCTATCCTTGAATCGTTCATTCGAACCGTAGCAGGAGGATGTCATGGAACAAAACGTGGGCGGTATCGACCGTGCGGTGCGCATCGTCGCCGGGCTGGCACTGCTGGCATGGGCGATCTTCGGTCAGGGCGACATTCGGTGGTGGGGTCTGCTCGGCATCCCGCTGCTCGCGACGGGCCTCTTCCGCTGGTGCCCGGCGTATCTGCCGTTCCACATCCGTACCGGCGACAGGTCCTGACGCGATGGCTCGACACTTCACCCTCGCAATCGCCGCGGTTGTGATCTTCGGCGCGAATGCCGACGCGGCCGACCCGCGCGGTGCGAGTGCCGTGGGGCCGTTGATCGAGGTCGCCGTCCGCGAATGGCCGGTCACGATCGTGGCCGAAGGCGTAGTCGAGGCCGTGCGGCAGACGACGCTGGGCGCGCAGGTCGCGGGCCGCATCGTCGTGCTCGACGTCAAGGCGGGCGACACGGTGCGCGCGGGACAGATATTGGCTCGGATCGACGCGCGGACGGCCGAGCAGGCCGTCGTCGCGAGCCGGTCGCAGGTCGCCGAGGCGCAAGCCAACCTCTCCAACGCGAAGCGCAAGTACGAGCGCAACCGCGATCTCGTCGCGCAGAAATTCGTGAGCCAGGCGGCGCTCGACCAGGCGGAGGCGGAGTACAAGGCGGCGCAGGCGCAGCTTGCGGCGGTGACCGCGAACGAGGGACAGGCGATCGCCGCGCAGTCGTTCACGACGATCGTCGCGCCGTACGCGGGCGTGATCGGCGCGACGCATGCCGAGTTGGGTGACATGGCGCAGCCCGGAAAACCGCTGTTCACGATCTTCGATCCGCGCGAGCTACGCGTCGCGGCGACCGTGCCGCAGGCCGCGCTCGCGACGATCAAGCTGGACTCACCGGTCAGCATCGAGATTCCGGCGATTGACAAGACGGTGACCGCGGGGAAGGCGACCGTGATTCCGATGGCCGACGCGCGTACGCACACCGCGCGCATCCGCCTCGACCTTCCGGCTGGCGAGCACCTGCTGCCGGGGCAGTTCGCCCGCGCGTTCTTCACGACCGGCGCCGCGCGCGCGCTCGCGGTTCCCGCGACCGCGCTGCTCAAGCGCGGCGAGGTGACGGCGGTCTACGTCGTCGACCGCGATGGTCGGCCGCAGCTCCGCCAGGTGCGCGTCGGCGAGAGTGTCGGCGACCGGCAGGTGGAAATCCTCGCTGGGCTGTCACCCGGCGAGCGTATCGCGGCCAACCCGGTGCAGGCGGGCATGGCTCCGGCCGTCGCCGCCCGCTGAAGACTCACACGTAGCGGACCCAAACAGGAGGTAGTCTCATGGCACACGTCGTCGTTCTCGGTGCAGGCCTGGGCGGCATGCCGATGGCCTACGAAATGAAGGAGCAGCTCCGCACGGGCGATCGCGTCACGGTCGTCGGCAACGGGCCGAATTTCCACTTCGTCCCGTCGAATCCGTGGGTCGCCGTCCGGTGGCGCAAGCGCACGGACATCGAGTTCCCGGCGGCGCCGTATCTCGAGAAGAAGGGCATCCAGTTCGACCCGCGGGGTGCTGCGCGCGTCCACCCGGAGCGCAGCCAGGTCGAGCTCGGAGACGGCACCATGCTCGACTACGACTATCTCGTGATCGCGACGGGTCCGAAGCTCGCGTTCGACGAGGTCGAAGGGCTGGGCCCGTACAAGAACACGCACTCGATCTGCCACGTCGATCACGCCGAAAAGGCCGCGGACGCGTGGGACGCGTTCGTCAAGGACCCCGGCCCGATCGTCGTCGGCGCGGTGCAGGGCGCATCGTGCTACGGGCCGGCCTACGAGTTCGCGCTGATCATGGAGACCGACCTGCGCCGGCGGAAGATCCGCGACAAGGTGCCGATGACCTTCGTCACCGCCGAGCCGTACATCGGCCACCTGGGCCTCGGCGGCGTCGGCGACTCGAAGTCGATGCTGGAGTCCGAGCTCCGCGACAAGCACATCAAGTGGATCTGTAACGCGAAGGTCGCGAAGGTCGAGGCGGGGACGATGAACGTCGTCGAGCACGACGAGGACGGCAAGCCGAAGAAGGAGCACACGCTGCCGTTCAAGTACTCGATGATGCTGCCGGCATTCAAGGGCATCGACGCGGTGGCCGGCATCGAGGGCCTGACGAACCCGCGCGGCTTCATCCTGATCGACGCGCACCAGCGCAATCCGAAGTACCAGAACATCTACGCGGTCGGCGTGTGCGTCGCAATCCCGCCGGTCGAAGTGACGCCGGTGCCGACGGGCGCGCCGAAGACGGGCTACATGATCGAGTCGATGGTGACCGCGACCGCGCACAACATCCGCGCCGAGCTGGACGGCAAGGCGCCCTCCGAGAAGGCGACCTGGAACGCGGTGTGCCTCGCCGACCTCGGCGACACGGGAATCGCATTCGTCGCGCTGCCGCAGATCCCTCCGCGCAACGTCAACTGGTTCAGCGAGGGGAAGTGGGTGCACCTCGCGAAGATCGCCTTCGAGAAGTACTTCATCCGCAAGATGAAGCGCGGGACTTCCGAGCCGTTCTACGAGAAGTACGTGATGAGCGCGCTCGGCATCGCGAAGCTCAAGGCGAAATGAGGGCCCGCGCCGCATGAGCGCCGCCGGGTCGCCCCAAGGCGCGAGTTGCGCCCCCTCCTCGGGGGGCAGCGCAGCGGCGCCAGCCGCAAGCGTGGGGGCACCTCGAACCGAAGTCGTCCCCCTCGGCCTCTCCGGGGGCATCGCCCGCTTCTTCCTCGGCTCGCAGCTGACGCCGCTGATTGCGCTCGTCCTCGTCCTGCTCGGCGTCTTCGCCGTGATCGTGACGCCGCGCGAGGAGGAGCCGCAGATCGACGTCACGATGGCGAACGTGTTCGTCCCGTTCCCGGGGGCATCCGCGGCCGACGTCGAGCAGCTGGTCGCGATCCCCGCGGAGCAGGTCCTCTCGCAGATCCAGGGGCTCGAGCACGTCTGGTCGGTCGCGCGGCCCGGCGAGGCGATGATCACCGTCCAGTACAAGGTCGGCGTCAAGCGCAACGACGCAATCGTGCGGCTGCACGACACGATCCTGTCGCACAGGGACTGGCTGCCGAAGGAGCTCGGCGTCGGCGAGCCGCTGGTGAAGCCGAAGGGGATCGACGACGTTCCGATCGTCGCGGTGGCGCTGTGGACGCGTGACGACGCGCGCGGCGCGTTCGAGCTCGAGCGGGTCGCCCACGCGGTCGAGGCGGAGCTGAAGCGCGTGCCCGGCACGCGCGAGGTGACGACGATCGGCGGGCCCGGGCGCGCGCTGCAGGTGCTGCTCGACATCGACAAGCTGAATCGTTCTGGCCTCGCCGCGGCCGACATCTCGCGCGCGCTCCTCTCGGCGAATACGGCGCTGCCGGCGGGCAACCTCGTGCGCGGCAACGAGACGATCCTGGTCGAGACCGGCGAGTTCCTGCAGACCGCGCAGGACGTGAAGAGCCTGGTGGTCGGCGTCCGCGACGGGCAGCCCGTCTACCTCTCCGACGTCGCGACCGTGGTCGACGGCCCGCCGCCGCCCGCGCACTTCGCGTGGCACGGAATCGGCAAGGCGGGCGCGCAGGCCGCCGCCGATGCCGGTCGCACCTATCCCGCCGTCACGATCGCCGTCACCAAGAAGGCGGGCGAGAACGCGGTCGACGTCGCGGAGCGCGTCGAGAAACGGATGGCGCAGCTCGCCAATACCGTGATTCCCGCCGGCATCGAGACGACGGTCACGCGCGACTACGGGCAGACGGCGAACGACAAGGCGAAGCTCCTCATCTCGAAGCTGATGTTCGCCACGCTGTCGGTCGTCGCGCTGGTATTCGTCACGCTGGGTCGGCGCGAGGCGGCGATCGTCGGCATCGCGGTGATCCTCACACTTGCGGCGACGCTGTTCGCCTCGTGGGCGTGGGGCTTCACGCTTGAACCGCGTGAGCCTGTTCGCGCTGATCTTCTCGATCGGGATCCTGGTCGACGACGCGATCGTCGTCGTCGAGAACATCCATCGCCACCGGATGCTCGAACCGGATGCCCCGCTCGCCGCGCTGATCCCGGGCGCGGTCGACGAGGTCGGCGGCCCGACGATCCTCGCGACGTTCACGGTGATCGCGGCACTCCTGCCGATGGCGTTCGTCACCGGGCTGATGGGGCCGTACATGAGCCCGATTCCGATCAACGCGAGCATGGGGATGGTGATCTCGCTCGCCGTCGCGTTCGTGATCACGCCTTGGCTCGCGTTGAAGCTCGCGTCCCCCCATGGCCACGCCGCACACGCGAAGAGCCGTCTCGACCGCTGGCTGGCGACGACGTTCAAGCGGCTGCTGACGCCTTTCGTCGACGCCGGGCGCGGCGGACGGCGGCGCAAGCTCCTCGGCGTTGGCATCGTCGTCGCGATCCTCGCATCGGTGTCGCTGGCGCTCGTGCAGCTCGTCGTGTTGAAGATGCTGCCGTTCGACAACAAGAGCGAGTTCCAGGTCGTCGTCGACATGCCGGCCGGCACGCCGGTCGAGTCGACGGCGGCGGCGCTCGCCGATCTCGGGCAGCATCTCGCGACGGTGGACGAAGTCGTCGACTGGCAGGCCTACGCGGGTACCGCGGCGCCGATCAACTTCAACGGCCTCGTCCGCCAGTACGAGCTGCGGCAGGCGGCGGAGCAGGGCGATCTGCAGGTCAATCTCGTCGACCGCAAGCACCGGTCCCGCAAGAGCCATGAGATCGCGCTTGCCGTGCGCCCCGCGCTCGAGGAGATCGCCGCGCGCCACAAGGCGAAGGTCAAGGTCGTCGAGGTGCCGCCCGGGCCGCCGGTGCTTTCGCCGATCGTCGCCGAGATCTACGGGCCGGACGAGGCGGGGCGGCACACGTTCGCGAAGAACCTGCGCGCCGCCTACGGCAAGACGGCGGGTGTGGTCGGCATCGACGACTCGATCGAGGACAATGCGCCGCGCGCGCTCGTGCGCGTCGACCAGAGGAAGGCCGCGCTCGTCGGCGTGACGACCGCCGACATCGTCGCCGCGCTGCGCGCAACGCTTGTCGGCGACGACGTGACCGCGCTGCGCGACGGGCAGGCGAAGTATGGCGTCCCTGTGCGCGTGACCGTAGCTCCGGAGAAGCAGGGCCGGCTCGACGCGTTGCTCGCGATGACGGTGCGCGCGGCCGACGGCGCCAGCGTGCCGCTTTCCGAGCTGGTCGACGTGCGCCCGTCGCTGCGCGAGAAGACGCGCTACCGCAAGGACCTCCTTCCTGTGACCTACGTGATCGGCGACATGGCCGGCGGCACCGACAGCCCGCTCTACGGGATGTTCGGCGTTCGCGGCAAGCTTCCCGAGGTCGGCATCCCGAACGGCGGGACGCTCGCCGAGCACTTCATCTCGCAGCCGTTGGATCCGTACCGGAGCTACGCGCTCAAGTGGGACGGCGAGTGGCAGGTCACCTACGAGACGTTCCGCGACATGGGCATCGCCTATGCGGTCGGCCTCGTGCTGATCTACCTGCTCGTCGTCGCGCAATTCGGCTCGTACGTGACGCCGCTCGTGATCATGGCGCCGATTCCGCTCACGATCATCGGCGTGATGCCGGGCCATGCGCTCCTCGGGCAGCCGTTCACCGCGACTTCGATGATCGGGATGATCGCGCTCGCGGGCATCATCGTGAGGAACTCGATCCTGCTCGTCGATTTCGTGAACCTGCAGCTCGCGAAAGGCGTCCCATTCGCGCAGGCAATCGTCGACGCGGCCGCGGCACGCGCGAAGCCGATCGCTCTGACCGGCCTCGCGGCGATGCTGGGGGCGCTCTTCATCCTCGACGATCCGATCTTCAACGGGCTTGCGATCGCGCTCGTCTTCGGGATCCTGGTCTCGACACTCTTGACGCTGGTCGTGATCCCGGTACTCTACTACGCGGTCAATCGCCGCAAACTCGAGGAAGCAACGCCATGACCGCCGACCGCTGGATCCGCATCTTCGCCGGCGCCTTCGTCCTGATCTCGCTCGCGCTCGGTGCGCCTGCAAGCCCGTTCTTTGTCAACGCGAACTGGTTGTGGTTCACCGTGTTCGTCGGTGCCAACCTTTTCCAGAGCGGGATCACCCGCTGGTGCCTGCTCGAGAAGATCCTGCTGAAGCTCGGAGTTGCCCCAGCTGCTCCGTAATTATCGCGGTCGGTTGGGCCGCTCGCTCGGGCGCGCTTCTCGATCGGGACGACCGATTGACTCGCCGCGTCGCGCCCGCGACATGTTTCGGTTGATGGCAAGGTCTGCTCAGCGCGCGGCGGTTTCATTTCCATCTACAACCGCCGCGCGAGAGCATAGTACCCAGCCGCCAGCGTCGCGCGCCCTATGGCTCCGAGCGCATCGTCGAGCTCGGCACGCTGTTCGCGCAATTCGCCCAACAGGCCTCTCAGGCTCGTGTTCCATCGACCCTGCTGCATCAACGGCAAGACCGCTTGCGCGCACTAGCGGTCGCCGTCATCGCGGACGCGAGCATGGCATCCGCCGGTCGGTCGGCCCGGTGCGCGGTGACAGGCGCCTCGGCCCTGGGGGTTGCATTCTGGCTGGACCGTATTTATAATGAGAATCATTCTCATTACGATTTGAGCCGGTCCTCCGAGGCCGGCCCCGGAGCGGGCCATGCTGCAGATCCTCGTCATCACGCTGCGCGAAGGCATCGAGGCGTTCCTGATCGTCGCGATCACGGCGGGCATCCTCCGCCAGACCGGGCGCGGCGCGCTGCTGCCGGCGCTCTACTGGGGCACCGGCACCGCGATCGTCGTGAGCTTCGTCGCGAGCCTCGTCTTCGCCCAGGCCGAGAACAAGCCGCTGTGGGAGGGCGTGCTCGCTGCGGCCGCGGCCGTGATGGTGCTGACGATGACGATCTACATGTGGCGCACGGCGCGGACGATGCGCGCGCAGATCGGCGCGAAGATCGCCGAGGCGACGCAAGGCCGCCCGTCGCGCGCGGCGTGGTGGGGCGTCTTCCTCTTCGTGCTGCTGATGATCGTGCGCGAGGGGATGGAGACCGCGCTTCTCTTGACGACGCTGTTCCTGCAGCAGGGCGAGCGCGAGACCCTCGTCGGGGCGCTCCTAGGCGTCGCCGGTGCGGCGCTGCTCGCGTGGGCGTGGGTGCGCTACGGGCGCCGCGTGAACCTGGCGCGCTTCTTCCAGGTCACTGCGATCTTCCTTTTCGTCTTCTCGCTCCAGCTCGTCGTCTACACGCTGCACGAGTTCTTCGAGGCGGGCGTCGTCCCGTTCGTCGACAACGAGTTCTGGCACCTCGCGACCGAGCCGTACGGCCCCGAAGGCGTCTACGGCGAATGGCTCACGTACCTGATGGTGCTGATTCCGGCGGCGTGGCTCGGCTGGGTGTCGCTCAAGGACCGCCGCGCGCCGCTGCCGGCCGCGCAGCTGACGCCGACGACGAAACGTCCCATGTACATCTGCCTTTGCAACGCGATCACCGACCGTCAGATCGTGCAGGCGGCGAAGGAGGGCGCGCGTTCGCCCGAAGACCTGGCGCACGGGCTGGGCGTCGGCCTGTGCTGCGGCCGGTGCGCGGAGTGCGCGCATTCGCTGCTGTGCGAGACCGTGGCGCGCCTGACCGGATCGGCGCCTGCGAACGCGGCCGTCGCGCCCGCGGCGGCGTGAGCAAGGGCGCCGGAAGCGCGACCGATGGCTCGTCCCGCTGACCCGGCGCCGGCACCGCAAACCGGAGGCGCGCGATCGCGACGACGGTTCGCCGCGGGTCGTCGAGAGCACCGCGCTCTTCGCCGGCCGCTCGCAGCTCGCGATCCTGCACAACAGAACGATTTACTTCCTGCGCGAGACGCGCCTCGGAAAGCTGATCCTCACCAAGTAGCACCCCAAGCCAGCCAGCAGGCGCGACAGTTCCGGGTCGCGCCCGCGAGCCAGCCGTGAACGCAGGTCGCCGAAGCCGCGCTTCGGCGGTTCTCCTCACAGCGATCGGCGGCTGGCCATGAACAACTCCATCTTCAATCGTCCCGGCTCGCCGCGGCTTGCGCTGCGCGCGGCCGTGTTCGCGCTCGTGCTGGCGTTGCTGGGCTTCGCCTTTCGCGAGCCGGCCCGCGCCGACGGCACCGATCCTGCGGGCCCCGGACCGGTCACGCTCGGCGAGAAGATCTTCCACGATCCGAGCCTGTCGGCGTCGGGCGCGATGGCGTGCGCGACCTGCCACGATCCCGCGCACGCGCACGCACAGAGCAACGGTCTCGCCGTGCAACCAGGCGGGCCGAGCCTCGACGTGCCGGGTTTTCGCGCGGTGCCCTCGCTGCGCTATCTGAGCTTCGCTCCGCCGTTCGCGTTCGACGCCGAGGGAACGCCCTCGGGCGGGTTCAACCGCGACGGCCGCGCCAAGGACCTCATCGTGCAGGCGCAGCGCCCGCTGTTCGCGCCGCACGAGATGGCGAACGCGACGCCAGCCGACCTCGTCGCCCGCCTCGCGAAGACGCCGTATGCCGACGAGTTTCGCCAGGTCTTCGGTCGTGACATCTTGTTCGACGAGCAGGCGAGCGTGCTCGCAGTGACGTTCGCGCTGGCGCAGTACCAGAAGCACGATCCCGAGTTCCGGCCGTTCGACTCGAAGTACGACCTCTTCCTCGCCGGCCGGCTGCGACTCGCGCCGGCCGAGCTGCGTGGGCTCGCACTCTTCAACCGTGCCGACAAGGGCAACTGCGCCGCATGTCATCCGAGCGGGCGCGGCTCGAACCACGAGCCGCCGCTCTTCACCGACTTCAGCTACGACAACCTCGGCGTCCCGCGCAATCCGGACATTCCGGCGACCGCCGATCCGGCCTACGCCGACCTCGGCCTGTGTGGCCCCGATCGCACCGACCTCTCGGATCGGACCGATCTCTGCGGCGCGTTCAAGGTGCCGACGCTGCGCAACGTCGCCACGCGCAAGGTGTTCTTCCACAACGGCCGTTTCGGGACGCTGCGCGAGGCGCTGCGCTTCTACATGCGGCGCGACACGAACCCCGAGGAGTTCTATCCCCGCGACGCGACCGGCGCGGTGCGGAAGTTCGACGATCTGCCGCCCGAGCTCGCGGGCAACGTCAACACGAGCGAGGTCCCGTACGACCGCGGACCTGGCGACGCGCCGCGACTGTCCGAGTCGGAGCTCGACGATCTCGAAGCGTTTCTCGGCACGCTCACCGATCACTACGCACCGACGCCGGCGTCGGCGCGGACGCGGGCGAAGTCGAGCTTGCACTGATCCGTCGCGACCCCGTCGCGCGGTCGTCCTCCCTTTCCCTACTGCTCCAGGAGCCTCGCCATGCCCGATGCATCGACTTCGCGGTCCATGCGCCCGCTGCGCTGCCTTCCCCTCGTCGTCGCCCTCGCGGCAGCGCTTGCGTCGCCTTGCGCTTTCGCCGACGAGGCGTCGCTCAAGGCGGAGATCGCCGAACTCCGCGCGCAGATCGAGCAGATGCGGGCGCAGATGAAGGAGCTCGCCGCGCAGAGGGCCGCGCCGGCGGCGCCGGTCGCGGCCGGGCCGGCGGCGGCACCCACGGCGCAGCCGGAGCTCGCGGCGCGCGTCGACCGCCTCGAGCAGACGGTCGCGACGCAGGGGCAGGCGATCAGCGAGACGACGCTCTACGGGTACGGCGAAATCGCCTACAGTCGCCCGATCCACTCGTCGAGCGACACGCAGGCCGACCTCGCGCGCGCGGTGCTGGGCTGGACCCATCGTTTCGACGAGCGCACGCGGATGGCCGCCGAGCTCGAGGTCGAGCACGCGGTCTCGTCGGCGGACGACAAGGGTGAGGTCGAGATCGAGCAGTTCTACGCGGAGCGCCAGTTCACCGACCGCGTCGGCGGGCGCGCCGGGCTGTTCCTGATCCCGATCGGATTCCTGAACGAGCACCACGAGCCGACGCAGTATTACGGCGTGTTCCGCAACTTCGTCGAGACCTCGATCATTCCGACGACGTGGCGCGAGGGCGGTCTCGCGGTCTACGGCGGCACGACGTTCGGGCTCAAGTGGAACTTTGGCGTGACGACCGGGTTCAACCTCGCGAACTGGGATCCCTCGTCGAACGAGGGCCGCGAATCTCCGCTGGGCAGCATCCACCAGGAGCTCTCGCTTGCCGCGGCCAAGGACCTGTCGGGCTACGTATCGGTCAACTACGACGGCGTCCCGGGCTTCCAGCTTGGCGGCACGTACTTCACCGGCAAGGCGGGGCAGGGCACGCCGGACTTTCCGGCACAGAACGCGCGGGTCACCCTGTGGGAGGCGCACGCGCGCTGGCAGCCCGGCCCGCTCGATTTCGCGGCGCTGTATGCGCGCGGGACGATCAGCGACACGGAGGCGCTCAACCTCACGTTCATCGGCCAGCCGACGCCCGTGCCGCAGCTCTTCTTCGGCGGCTACGTCCAGGCTGCGTGGCGCAACGCGTGGAGGTACGAGGACTACGCGCTCACGCCGTTCACGCGCTACGAATGGGTCAACACCGCGGCGTCGTACGCGACAGTGCCCGAGGGACTCGGCGTCGCGACGTCGCCGACCGAGCAGATCTGGACGATCGGCGCCGACTTCAACGTGACGCCCAGCATCGTGTTCAAGGCGGATTACCAGCAGTTTCGCTTCGACTCGTCGCGCAACGCGTTCCAGCTGGGCTTCGGGCTCACCTTCTGAGCGTCGCGATGCGCTACGAATGGCTGATCCCGGCCGCTGCCGTGCTCGGCGCGCCGGCGGTCGACGTCACCTATGCGGCCGAGTACCTCTCGGCCGAGGCGGCGCAGCGCGCCGCCTTTCCGGACGCGACCGCGTTCGAGCCAGTGCTGGTTGCGGCGGACGTGAAGGCCGCGATCGCTCGCGAGGCCGGCCGTTTCTTCGTCGATCCGCGCGTGTGGAAAGTGCACGCCGGTGAGCGGACGCAGGGCTGGTTCATCGTCGACGAAGTGATCGGCAAGGTCGAGCTCATCACCTATGGCGTCGCGCTCGATGCGAACGGGACGATCCGCTCGCTCGACGTGCTCGCCTATCGTGAATCGCATGGCGACGCGATCCGGCTCGCCGCGTGGCGTGCGCAGTTCGCCGGCAAGCGACCGGGCGACCCGGTCCGGCTCGACGCCGACATCCGCAACATCTCGGGGGCGACGCTGTCATGCCGCCATGTCACCGAGGGCGTGCGCCGCCTGCTCCTCCTCTACGCTAATGCGCTCGCCCGGGGCTGAGTCCGCGGTTTCACGCAGGTGCGCGCAGCTCTGGCTCGGCACGATCGTCGAGATTGCCGCGGAGGCGCCGACGCCGGTGGCAGTCGAGTCCGGGATTGCGGCGGCGTTCGCGGCGGTCGCACGGGTGCATCGCGCGCTGTCGGGGCACGATCCCGCGAGCGAGCTGTCGCGCGTGAACCGTCGCGCCGCCCTGCGCGAAACGGCCATCTCCCGCGACCTGCGCCAGGTGCTCGTCTGCGCGCTCGCGGTGGCCGCGCGTTCGGGAAGTGCATTCGATCCGGCGCAGGGCGGACGGATGGCGGCGCTGGGCTTCCTGCCGCCACAGGCGCCGGCCCGGCGCGACGCCTGCTGGCGCGACGTGCACCTCGGCGATCGCGGCGTCCGATTCGGGAAGCCGCTCGCGCTCGACTTCGGCGGTATCGCCAAGGGTTACGCCGTCGACTGCGCGGTCGATGCGCTGCGCGCGCACGGCGCGACGGCGGGGCGCGTCAATGCGGGCGGCGACCTGCGCGTGTTCGGCGAGCGCAGCGAGTGCGTCCACGTGCGCAGCGGCGGACGGCAGGGCATCGTGCTCCCGTTGGCGCTCGTCGCCGATGCCGCCGTGGCGACGAGCGCCTACGGCAGCCACCGGCGGCGCGTCGACGGTCGCTGGGTGAGCCCGCTGATCGACCCCCGCAGCGGACTGCCGCGGATGAGCACGCGAACGGTGTCGGTCGTCGCGCCCACGTGCATGGTCGCCGATGCGTTGACGAAGGTCGTCGCGCTGCGCGGGCGGGCGGCGACGGCGACGCTGGAGACTTTCGACGCGAGCGCCGTCGTGCTGTCGCCCGCGGTTGGTCGCTGGCGCTGCACCAGGATTCCGGAGCGGCCTCGCGGCTCGGCCGCGGCAGCCTGAGCCCATCGCCCTCGTCTGCCGATGTCGCGTTCGCACGAGCGTCTCTATCGCCTCCTCGCCGACCGCGTCCGGCTCGGACCGGGCGCGCGGGCCGCGCTGTGCCTGACGCTGCTCGCGCTCCTGGGAAGCGGCGTCGGGTGGCTCGGCATTCATTACGGGAGCGACCTCGGACTCGCGCCGGGCGACGAGCTGGCGCGGATCGCGCGCGAGGCCGTTGCGCTGAAGCTGCACGGCGCCGCGGCGATGGCGACGCTGATCGCGCTCGGGGCGATGTCCGCCGTGCACGCGCGCGCCGCCTGGACCCTCGGCCGCAACCGCGCGAGCGGCGCGATCGTGCTCGCGGGGTTCGCGCTGCTGGCCGCGACGGGCTACGCGCTCTACTACTTCGCGACCGACGAGGCGCGGCCGCCGCTGTCGCTCCTGCATTGGGCCACGGGCGTCGCCCTCGCAGCCGCGCTGCCGGTCCACATCGCCTGCGGTCGCCGCAGCCGCGCGACCAAGACTATGCGGCGGTAGCTGCTCTCGCGCCGGCGTGCTTCTTCAGCTTGAACGAGAGGATGATGAGCAGGGCACCGTAGGCCACCGAGAACGCGCCGATGAGCCACAGCACAGCCATCGCACCTGCGCCCGGACTCAGGATCATCAGCGCGCCGAAGGCGACCGAGAGCACGCCCGACAGAATCAGCAGCCACTCATTCTGGATTTCCTTGCGCAGCCGGATCGCGGCCGAGATCTCGAGCACGCCGTGCACGATCGCCCAAACGGCGATCAGCATCAGGAGCGCAATCGCGGTCACGCCGGGCTGCAGAAACGTGAAGATGCCGGCGGCGATCCCGACGATGCCGACCAGCACGACGGTCCACATCGGCTTGCCGCCGTCCTTCGTCTGCCAGCCGCCGACGAGCGCGGCGACACCGTCGACGAGCGCATACGCGCCCCAGAACAACACCAGCGTGACCAACGTGATCGCCGGCCACGTCCAGGCCAGAACGCCGAAGATGATGGCCGCGATCCCGCGCAGGAGCACGAGCCACCACGCGCGTCCGAGCGTCTGCAGCAGTTGCACGTCCATATCGATCCTCCCGCGTAGTTGACGCGCCGTGATGGCGCGAAGGCCGACGATTATCGTGCGCGGCGACCGCCGCCGCAACGGGTCACGCGACCGTCGCCCGCTTTCGCCGCGGCGCCTTCGATTCCCGGGAGGCGAACGCGAACCGGAAGGCGCGCTCGGCGGGCACGCGCGGCGGATACGCGAGCGTGTAATTCTCGCGGTCGAGTGCCAGGTTCGGGTTGTAGAACGGATCGGCGCGCACGCCGTCGCCCCACTTGCCGAGGAGGTAGCGGAGCGCGGCGCGGTCGGCCGCCTCCTGCTCCGGTCGCAGGTAGTAGCCGCGCGACGCCGATTCGAAGTGCTGGACGAGCGGCCGGTTGACGACGAGGTTGTAGCGGCCGCGCGCGCACGACGCGAGGCAGAGGTCGACGTCGTTGTACGCCGCCGGAAGCGCCTCGTCGAAGCCGCCGAGCGCTTCGAACAGGTCGCGCTGGATCACCGCGCAGGCCGCCGTGACGGCACTCACCGCGTGCGTCAGCATCCCGCGGTTGCGATAGCCGCGAAAGTCCGCCGGCCGACCCTGCAGCAGGTGGTGCGTCAGCGCGAAGGCGCCCAGCAGCACGCCGGCGTGCTGGATCGTGCCATCGCCGTAGAGGAGCCGCGCGCCGACGACCCCCGCGTCGGGCCGCTGCGCGAGCGCCGTCATCTCGTCGAGCCAATCCGGCGCGATGATGTTCGTGTCGTCGTTGAGGAAACACAGCACGCTGCCCGTGGCGTGCCGCGCCGCGAGGTTGTTCAACCGTGCGAAGTTGAACGGCGCGGGATCGTGCAGCACGCGCACGCGCCGTGTGGCCTCGAGTCGCGCGAGCACGGCGCGCGTTTCCGGCAGCTCGCTGCCGTTGTCGACGACGACGAGCTCGAGGTCCGGATAGACGGTGCGCGTGAGCACGCCATCCGCCGCCGCCGCGAGCAGGTCCGGCTGGTCGCGCGTCGGAATGATCACCGTTACCCGGGGTGCGGGCGTCGGCAACGGCAGCCGCAACCGCCACGTGCGAGGTGTCAACGGCTCGAACTCCGGCTGGACGCCCTGCCGCTCGAAGTGTCGGTGCACGGGCCGCGCCGCCTTGCCGCCGCCGCGTGGTCGATGCGCACGGTGGATCAGCACGCGTGGCAGGTGCGCGATCGTCTGCGGCGCGGCGCCCTCGGCGATCCGCCAGAGCAGGTCCCACTCCGAGTCGGGAGCATCGGGGGCGAAGGCGGCGGCGACCGCGTCGCGCCGCGCGACCGCGGCGCGCATGAAATACGGCTCCTGGGCGAACAGGAATGGGTCCCAGCACGGCTTGAAGTCCGGATTGCCCCGCGAGCCGTCGGAGAGCCGTTCGTCGTGATCGACGTACGCGAGCACAGTGGACGGCGCCGCCGCGAGTTCGAGCGCGAGCTCGGCGAGGGCGTCGGGCGCGACGATGTCACCGGCGGTCAGTATGGCGAGGTAATCGAGGTCCGTTCGCGCGGCGAGCCGGCGCAGCGACGCGAGTGCGGCGGTCTCGTCGCCAGCCGTCTCCGCCGTCGCGGGCCGGTGCACCTGCGCCTCGAGCGAGGCGAGCGTCTCCGTGCGCGCCCCGGCGCGGGCATCCGCGTCCTCGACGACGACAACGCCAAAGCGCGGCGCGTTTTTCAGCGCGGCGACCCGCTCGCCCAGGAGCGCGTAGTGAAGGTCTCCCTTGGTGTCGTGCTCGGCCGCCCAGGCCGCGTAATCCGAGAACCAGTCGGTGCGCATCCGGTTGCGCTCGATCAGCTTGTCGAGGCGGCCGCCGCGCAGGATGCGCCACGCCTTGCCCGCGAAATGCGGCAGCAGCCGCGGGTCGGCGCGCACGCGGCGCCACTGGCGCTCGAACGCCTTGCGCAGTGCGCGGGCACGGGAGACGCGACGGGAGGTCATTCCGAGAATCGAAGTCGCGGGACGCGCCCGATGGCGCCGCCCGCGTTTTACGCGGATTGTCGCCCAGATGACGCGTCGGCGTCACCCCCGCGATTGACCCCCGATCCGGTCGGGTTCAGGATGGCCCGATCCCGCGGCGTCGGCGGGCGAGAAAGACAACCGCCAGGGAGGTTACCCATGCTTCGCCGATCACCGCTGACCACGATCGCGTTGCTCGTCGTTGGTCTTGCGGCGCCGTTCGCTGCCCGTGGTGCCGCGCAGCGCACTTTCGTCGCCTCGACGGGGGTCGACTCGAACCCGTGCAGCATCGGTGCGCCTTGCCGGTCGTTCGCGCAAGCCGCCTCGCAGACGCTGGCGAAGGGTGAAATCGTCGTGATCGACTCGGCCGGCTACGGCCCAGTTCTGATCACACAGTCGCTGTCGATCATCGCGCCAGCGGGCGTCTACGCCGGCGTCACCGTCTTCTCGGGGATCGGCATCGAGATCAACGGGGCCGGCATCGACGTCTCGATCCGGGGCCTCTCGGTGAACGGGCAGGGAGGCGCGACGGGGATCGGTATCGTCGATGCCGCAAGCGTCGCGCTCGAGCGAATCGACGTAAGCGCGATGGCAACCTTCGGCATCACGATCGTCGCGGACGCGTTCGTCTCGATCGCCGACGCGCACGTCTGGAACAACACCGTAAATGGCATCCAGCTCGTACCCGCCCTGTCCGGCAACGCCAAGGTGAGGTTGACGCGAGTGCGGGTCGAGAACAACGGTCAGCATGGCATCTTCCTCGACAACTCGTCGCAGCTCACGGTTCGCGACAGCTCGTTCTCGCGCAACGGTGGCTCGGGGATCAAGTTCTGGCCGGATGGCTCCGAGTTCGTGTTCGCGACGATCGACAATTGCACGATCGCGGAAAATGGCATCGCCGGCATCGAGACGGTGGGAGGCGGCTCGGGCACGGTCACGCTGTCGGGCAACACGATCTTCGGCCACGCGAACGCCTCGTATGCCGCGGTGTATCTGGCGGCGACCTTCGTCGAAGTGAAGACGCGAACGAACAACTCGATCGTCAGCAATACGATTGCGGTGGCCGGAGGCGGCTCGCTGGTCGCGCTCCCGCCGATGTAGCGACGGCGTGCCGGCAGCCGCCGGGATCAGGGCGCTGCCGCCTCGACGAAGATCCTGCCATAGGCCTCGACCATCGCGTCGAAGTCGGTCAGCGCGTCGAGGGCTGGCACGGCGTTGCCCGCGAGCCGGGCGCGCAACGCGTCGTCGGTCACCATCCGCGCGATCGCGTCGGCAACCGCGCCGACGTCGCCCGGCGCGTAGAAGAGGCCGTTGACGTCTTCGCGCACCTGTTCGCGGATACCGAACACCGGCGTTGTGACGATCGGCAGCCCCCACGCCATCGCTTCGAGGATGACCCGCGGATAGCTCTCCACCCGCGAGGTGCACACGAAGATGTCCGCCGCGACGAAGTAGCGCGCGACGTCATCGGTCTCCGGCACGATTCTTACCCGCGCGCGCCGTTCGTCGGGCAGCTTGCCGATCATCGTGTGCAACGTCCGCTGGTACTCGCTCTCGCGGTCGCCGACGAAGAAGGTGCGCACCCGCGCCGCCACCGCGCCGGGCAGGAGCGCGAGCGCCTGCGCGAGATCGTGCTGGCCCTTGCGCTCGCAGACGGTGCCAAGGAGCAGCAGAACGATGTCGCCGGTGTCGATTCCGAGCGCGCGCCGCGCGTCGGCGCGCTCGAGGCCTGCGGCCGCCGCGACGAGGCGCCGCCGGTCGAGGCCGTTGTGGATTACCGTGAAATTGTGGCGCGTGTCGAGTGCCGCCGAGCCCTCGGCCGTCGCGTGGGCGACGAATACGATCCGGTAGGGATACGCATAGCAGCGCAGCGCACGCAGCGCGACGGCATCGGGGTACTGGCGGAAATACTCCTGCCACGGTTCGCTCTCGCGCGGGTTCCAGATCGACGGAAGACCGATCCGGTGCGCGGCGTCGATCGCGTAGAACGTCTGCAGCGTGTTGCCGTAGACGACATCGACGTCGAAGGTGCGGACGAGCCGCGCGAAGCCGTCGATCGCCGCGTCGTAGTCGGCGGCGGTCGAAACGCCCGCAAGCGGGTGGGTCGCGACGTGGACGGAGATGCCCTCCCGCTCGTAGGCCGCGCGCAGCGGGCCGTCGGCCGGCGCATAGACCACCGGATCGACAACGCGGCGGCGCTTGAGCTCGGCGGTCATCTCGAACTGGCTGTAGGGCGCCCCCTCCCAGTTGAGATTGAACGCGCACATCAGCGCGCGGACCGGTCCCGGCGGCGGCGCCGCGAACGCGCGCCGCGGCAGCACAGCGAAGCGCTCGTCGGCGAGCGAGAGATTCGCATTGTAGTAGCGCTCGACGCGCGCGCCCCAGCGCTCACGGTACGCGGCCGTCTCGCGCGGATCGTCGGTGAAGCCGCGCGAATGGCCTTCGTGGTGGAGGAGCTCCGCGCCGGGTGCGTAGACGCAGCGATAGCCCGCCTTCTCGAGGCGAAAGCCGTAGTCGACGTCATTGTAGGCAACCGCGAAGCGCTCCCCGTCGAATCCGCCGTGCTCGAGGAACAACCGTCGCGGCGTCAGCATGCACGCGGCGGTCACGGCGCCGTAGTTTCGCGCCACGGCGAGGTAGGAGAGGTACCCGTGGTCGGTCTCCGGCGCGAGCTTGAACGCCGGCCCGGGCAGTCCGTCGTAGTAGCCGTGCAGGATGCCTGCGTGTTGGACACGGCCGTCGGGATAGACGAGCCGCGCACCGACGGCGCCCACACCTTCGAGCTGCGCGTAGCCCATCATCGCTGACAGCCAGCGCGGATCGCGGACTTCGGTGTCGTCGTTCAGGAACAGCAGGTAATCGGCGTCGACGGCGCGTGCGGCGACGTTGTTCACGTGCGCGAACGAGAAGCGCGGTCCCGGATTCGCGACGCGCAGCACGCGGTGCGGGAGCCGAGCGAGGTAGTCACGGGTCGCCGGATCGTCGCTTTCGTTGTCGACGACGACGACTTCGTAGTTTCGGTACGAAGTGCGCGCGAGCGAGTCGAGGCACCGCGCGAGCACGGCGCGGTGGTTCCGCGTCGGAATCAGCACCGCGACGCGCGGGCCGTCGTCGGGGAACTCGTGCCGGAAGAGCCCGAGGCCGGCACGCGCCGCCCATTCCGGCTGCATCGCTCGGCCGCGACTGCCGCGCCGCGCGAGCGCCTCGTCGATCGCGCGCTGCGCGACGGCGAAGCTCGCGGGCTTCGCGGCGCCGCTCGTCGCTGTCGAGCCGGGCGTCGCGCGCCAGTGGTAGAGCACGAGCGGCAGGTGGACGAGGCGGCGCGCACGCTCGGTCGCACGGAGCGCGAAATCGTGATCCTGCGAGCCTTCGAAGCCCGCGCGAAAGCCTTCGAGCGTCGCGAACAGCGATCGCCGCACGACGAACGCATGGGAGAAGTACATGTACGACAGCAGGAGCTCGGGCGACCAGTCCGGCTTGAACTGCGGCGCGTAGCGGCGGCCGTCGACGTCGATCTTGTCGTCATCGGTGTAGAGGATGTCGGCATCGGGCGCCGACGCCAAGGCCAACGCGATCTCGCCGAGCGCGTCGGGCGCGAGCTCGTCATCCTGGTCGAGGAAGAGCAGGAAGTCGCCCGTCGCGAGCGCTGCAGCGGAGTTCGTCGCGCGGCTGATGTTGCCGTTCTCCTCGCGGTGGACGACCTTGATTCGCGGATCGCGGGCTGCGAGCGCATCGAGATGACGGGTTAGAGCGGGGTCTCCGCTCGCATCATCGGCAATGCAGAGCTCCCAGCGCGCGTGAACCTGCGCGTCGACCGTCGCGATCGCGCGGTCGAGCCACTTTCGGTCGGGCCGGTATACGGGCATCAGGATCGAGATCGTGGGCAATGCCGACGCCTGTGCGAGCCGCGCTGTGAGCCACGCGGCGCGGCGATCACTCCATCGGTTCCAGTCGAGCCAGACGTCGTAGGGATCCGCGACCGGCGGCAACGCGAAGCCGCCCGGCAATCCCTGGCGCGAGGCCGCCGCGGCGAGGACGAGGCGCCACGCCTTCGTGGCGAGTCGCGGCCAGTCGCGCGGGCGCGGGAAGTGGCCGTGCCGGGCGATCCATGCGCGGGCCATCGCCATGACGCCCGCGACGGCGCTTGCCCGGCCGCGCAGCGCTCGCATTGCGCGCGCGACGCGTGTATTGGAAAGAACATCGATCGTCGCGTCCGTGGCGAGCGGCAGCACCTCGCCGCTGTCGAGCTCGCCCGTGACGGCAAGGGCGTGCTTCCCGGGCGTCACGTCGACGTGGACCTCGAAGCCGCTCTGTTCCGCCAGCGGCAGATTCGCGAACGCGCGCGCGACGTCGGGTCGCGGGAACGGGTAGCGGCACTCGTGCGTCTCGCCGCGCAGCGTGACGGCGACCCGCACGACGCGCGCCTGCGGATGGAAGCACCAGCCGGAGACGTGCACGCGGCCGGCGGGAACGCGCGCGGGCCCGGGCGTTTCGACGTATCCCTGGAGCGCGCGCGAATGCGACGTCGATCGTTGCGCCGCAGGAGCTCGACGGCTGGCGCGCCGTCGCGCAGCGCCAGCGAGCACGATGTCGTGCCGGCCAGGCGGCAGCGGCAGGCGCGATCGCGGAAGCCGCACTCGGCGGCAGCCGGGAACTCCGGGTGCTGCGCCGCGATGTCGGCGCGTGGGAGTCCGTACTCCGCCGTGTGGCGCCCGTGCCGTCGACGCGCAGCTCGACCGCCCGAACGGGCGCCCTCGACGCCGAAGCACCAGCCGGCGAGGACGCGCAACGGCTGCGTCCGGCGGCCAGTCCGTCGCGCCGTCGAACGCGAACCGGACGTCGGCGGCCGCCGGCGCGGTTTCGGGGATCACGCTTGCGCGACGCGCCGCGCGAGACGGCCGAGCCAGCGCGCGTCGAGGCGCGCGAGCTTGCCCGCCGCGGCGTCGAGCTGCTGCGCGAGCGACCGCGCGTGCGCCGTCGACCTCGGCGAGCTGGCCCTCGAGCAGCGCGATGCGCTCGCGCGCCTCGCGCTCGAGCTGCGCGAGCCGCGCGCGGTCCGTGCCGAGCTCGCGCTCCGCGGCGGCGCGCCGGTCGAGCTCGGCTGGTGAGCGCCGCCACGGCTTCGCCCGTCTGCTTCGCGGTCGCGGCGAGCGCGTCGCGCTCGCGCTCGCGGATCGCGAGGTCGCGCCGCAGCGTCTCGGCCTCCGGCACGAGCAGCGCGAGCTTCCCTGCCATCTCGTCGCGCTCGATGCGGATCTCGTTGAACTCGGCGCCGAGCACCGAGAGCTCCTGGTGCGTGGCGTCGAGATTCTGCCTGCAACGCCGCCTCCTGCTCGTCGCGCGTCGCGTGCGCCTGCCGCGCGAGGTCGATCTGCGCCACGAGCTCGTCGATGTGGCGCCGCGCGGTCTCGATCTGCATCTGCTGGTTCTGCGCGCCGAGCCGCGCGTGGTCGATCTGCTCGGCCAGCCGCGCGATCGTCGCGCGCTCGTCGCCCAGCTCCTGCTGCAGGCGCGCGATGTGGTCGCGCAGCTCGCGCTCGACCGTGCCGATGCCGCTCGAGCCCATCGCCGCGATCTCGGCGCGCAGCGACTCCCGGACGCGCGGCCAGGTCCGAGCGCGTGAGCGCGAGCTCGTCGGTGCGCGCGCGCAGCGCCGCCTCGATCTCGTCGCGCGCCTTGTGCGCGGAGCGCGCGGCTTCGACGTGGCTCTCGAGCTCGCGCATGTTGCGGCGCGCGGTGTCGACCTCCGCCGCGCGCTGCTGCGCGGCGGCCTGGGTCGCGGCCAGCTCCTCGGCGAGCCACGGCGGCATCGCGACCGCAAGGGCGGCGCGCGCGGATTGCGCGAGCGCGGCGACCGCCGCCTGCGGATCCTTGCCGGGCGGCAGCTCGGCCAGCTTCGCGTAGCCCGCGTCGAGCACCGCGTCGAGACCCGAGGCGAGGCTCTCGCGGCCCGCGCGCTTCGGGGTCTCGTGATGCTGGCGCTTCAGAGCCGGGCGGACGAGGTCGCCCGCGGCCTTGCGCTGGGCGGCCGTCGGCTTGAGCGGGAACGCGGCGTCGTCGCACACGCGCGTGAGCGCACCGGCCGCATCGGCGAGCAGCGCATCGTAGGCGATCGTCGCGCGCGGCAGCCCGCGCGAGGTCGCGCTCGGCGTCGACCAGGTGCTCGAACCACAGCGCGAGCGACTTCTCGGGCGCGAACTGGTCGCGGCGGGCGAGCGACGCGGCGACCTCCATCGGCCGGCGCACCATCAGCGCGGCGGACAGCGCGAAGCCCGCCTCGCCGAACACGTCGCGCCAGAACGGCAGCAGCCGGCACAGGCGCGGGTCCTTGAGCACCGCGAATCGAGCGTCGCCGAATTCGGCGGCGACGATGTCGGCGGCCTCGCTCCGCATCGATTCGATGGCCGGCAGCGACGTCCAGTCGCCGGGGAGCGCGACGACGCTGTCCCAGCGCGCGCCGACGCGCTTCAGGAGCTCGTCGTTCAGCCGCACGACCGGCGCGCACTCCCAGTAGCCTTCGGGATTGTCGTCGGTAGGCGGCATCAGGTGCGCACCGGGGGTGGCGCCGGATTTCGCCAGCGCGCCCGTCAGCGCGGACGTGCCGCTGCGGTGCATTCCCAGGACGACGAGCAGGTGCCGTTGCATCGCGCTATGTTACGTCACGGGAGACGGAAAAGGAGCGGCACCTCGAGCGTGCGCACGTGATGGATCCCGTGTTCCCAGAGGCCGTCCTCGCCCCAGCAATCGCCGTGGTCCGAGCACACGACGATGCCGGCGCCCGCGAAGACGGCGAGCAGCGGCGCGAGCTCGCCGTCGAGCCACTCGATGCAGGCGATCTGCCGCCGGCGCGATTCCGTGGCGTCGTTCGCCGCGCCGAACGGAACGCAGGGATTGACGGCGTCGCTCCACGGCGCGCCTTCGTGCCAGTAGGGCACGTGCGTCTCGCCAAGGTTCGCGAAGGCGAACACCGGCACGCCGATCGCGCGCGCGTCGCCGATCTCGCGCAGCAGGAACTCGCGCTGCGCGCGGAAGCGTGGGCCGCCCGCGTAGTGGAAACGCTCGAAGTCGGACGTGAGTGCGCGTCCGGTGTCCGTCGCCGGATCGAACCAGCCGACGGCGCCCGTGCCGATCGCGCGATAGCCGCGACGGCGGAAGCCGTCGACGACGTTGCGCCCCGAGAGCTCGATCCACGGCGCGGCAACGCCGCGGTGACCACCGCCCGCCATTCGGAAGATCTTGCCGTATTTCGAGTTGACGAACGGCTCGGGCCGCGCGGGATCGCCGGGTGTGAAGCCCATGAAGAACGCCGCGTGCGCGCCGTAGGTGAAGTGCGACGGCGAGTATGCCCGCACCAGTGGGCCGATCGCCTTCAGGTTCGGCGCCGCCGCCGCGACGAACGCATCATAGCGGCACGAGTCGAGCGTGACGAACAGGACGTCGGGCGAACCCATCATGTGGGATTCGTCGCTCCGGCGGGCGCGGGCGCGCATCGCAGGTGCAGGTCGACGAGCGCGAAGTAGGCATCGCGGTCCGGCTGCTCGATTTCGAAGACGAGCGCGCCGACCTGCTTGTCGATCGGAAACGCGAGCTGGCCGGAACGGCGGTTCTCGAGGCGCAGCGTGATCGACCACGGGCCCGCGCCGAGGCGCGCGTCGAGCCCGCAGCGCAGGACGGCGCGGCACATGCCGTTTTCCGCGGCCGGCTTGTCGATCGGAAAGTACGCGCCGCCCAGCTCGCGCGCCTGCCGGTCGTGCACGATGACGGAAAGGCAGGGCTGCGCGACGTCGTCGGCGAACTCGACCGCGACGTCGAACTTCAGATCGTCGCCGTACGCCGAGGTGCGCGCGCGTCGTGCCGGTTGCGCAGAACGCGGCGGCGGCGATGCGACCTTCGTTCGTGCCGAAGGCGATGCCCTCGCCCGTCGCCGACGAACGGCTTGAGCGCGACCGGCTTCCCGGCCTGCGCACCTTCGGCCTGCCGGATGTCGAGCGCGTAGAGCTCGGTGATGACATCCGGGCGGCCCTGCGCCTTCAGGCTGTCCGCGCTCGAGGTAGAGCGCGCGGGCGCAGAACGACTTGACGAGCGCCGTGTCGTGCGAGACGAAGAGCAGCGTGACGCCGCTCTTGGTCAGGTGCTCGAGCCGCTCGACGCACTTCAGCTGGAACGCGGTGTCGCCGACCGCGAGCGCCTCGTCCACGATCAGCACGTCGGGCTCGACGTTGACCGCGACCGAGAACGCGAGGCGCATCAGCATCCCGCTCGAGTAGGTCTTGACGGGGCGGTCGATGAACTCCTCGAGACCCGCGAACGCGACGATCGTCGCCATGCGCGCGTCGATCTCGCTGCGCGGCAGGCCCAGGATCGCGCCGTTCAGGTAGACGTTCTCGCGGCCGGAGAACTCGGGGTTGAAGCCGCTGCCGAGCTCGAGCAGCGCCGCGACGCGTCCCCGCACGGCGACCGTGCCCGTCGTCGGCGTCAGCGTGCCGGCGATCAGCTGCAGGAGCGTCGACTTGCCGGAACCGTTGCGGCCGATGATGCCGACGGTCTCGCCGCGTGCCACCTCGAACGAGACGTCGGTCGAGCGCCCAGAACTCCTGGAAGAACTGCCGGCGGCCGCGGAACAGCGACTGCAGTAGCCGGTCGCGCGGTTGGGCGTAAATCTCGTAGCGCTTGCCGAGGCCGCGGACGGAAATGACGCCTTCGGGCCCGGGTGCAGCGGAAGACGGCGCGGGTTCGACGGCGGCGTGCATGGGGCTCCACTATACCGCGGCCGCCTGCGTCCGACGATGCGACGGCTATAATCGAATCGCATGGCCGCCGCCCGCTTCCCGACGGATCCACTCTCGTTCGTGCGTACGGTCGCGTACCAGCGCGAGCTCGTTGCCGAGCTCGTCCGCGGCGAGGTCGCGGGGCGCTATCGCGGCTCGGTGCTGGGCGTGCTGTGGTCGCTCGCTTCGCCGCTCCTCCTGCTCGCCGCGTTCACGTTCGTGTTCGGCACCATCTTCCAGGCGCGCTGGGGCAGCGCCGCCGCGGGGCACGGCGACTACGCGCTGCTGCTCTTCCCCGGGATCCTGCTGCACGGGCTCCTCGCCGAGGCCATCACGCGCGCGCCGGGGCTCGTGACCGCGGTGCCGAACTACGTGAAGAAGGTCGTGTTTCCGCTGGAGCTCCTGCCGCTCGTCGCGATCGGGACCGCGGTGTTCCACGCGCTCGTCGGCTTCGTCGTGCTCGCCGGAGCGCTCGTCGTGCTGCGCGGCGGGCTGCCGGCGACCGCGCTCGCCCTGCCGGTCGATCGTCGCGCCGTACGTCGTGCTCCTGCTCGGCGTGACGTGGATCCTCGCGGCGCTCGGCGTCTACCTGCGCGACATCGCGCAGCTCACGGGCCTGGTATCGATGCTGTTCATGTTTCTCTCGCCGGTGCTCTATCCGGCGAGCGCGTTGCCGGAGCAATACCGCTCCTGGCTCGCGCTCAACCCGCTCACCCTGCCGCTCGAGGAGACGCGCGCGGCGCTGATGTTCGGCCGCTGGCCGGACTGGGGCGCGCTCGCCGTTTACACCGTGGTCGCCCTTGCCGTCGCCGCCGCGGGCTACTGGTGGTTCCAGAAGAGCCGCAAGGGCTTCGCCGACGTCATCTTGCGGCGCGCCTGGGCTCACAACGCGACTGTCGGCAAGTGCGCGACGTTTCGTCGAGCGGCGCATCAGCGGCTTGTACGACGAGCTGCGACCGCAAGCCGCGTTCGATCGACGACGAGCGGGTGCCGAATTGATCAAACACTTGCACAGCAAGCCCACGGACGGAGCACGCACTGGAGCATTCGCTCGCTGGCGGCGGAGACCGGAATTTCGGGCACTAGCGTGCACCGCTACATCAAGCTGTTCGGCTTGCAGCCGCACCGCAGCGAGAGCTTCAAGGTGTCCACCGATCCTGTCTTCCTCGCGAAGCGCGCGAGTGGTGGGGTTGTATCTATCCGCCAGATAAGCCTTGGTCTGTGCGTCGACGAGAAAAGCCAGGTGCAAGCCTTGAGCGCACGCAGCCGTTGCTGCCCATGGGCTTCGGCTACGTGGAGGCGTCACCACGACTACAAGCGGCACGGCACCCACCCTGTTCGTGACGCCCCATCGCGTTTCCGGCAACGGCGTAGCGCGCGGCAAGCTCCGCCGTCCGCTTCGTCGCCGCCGCGTGCCACTCGGCCAGCATGATGAGCGCGAAAAGCAGGCGCTCGCGCTCGCAGTCCCGCGGCGAGGTCGGCGGCGACCACCGACACGAGCTCCGCGGAATCGATGCCCGGAATCGCCTGCGCGCCGAAGTACGCGGCCGGCCCGCCGCGCGCGGCGAGCCATTCGCCGATCCACGCGCGCATCGGCAGCACGAAGCCCTGCTTGCGTCGTTCGTGGATCCGCTGCGGCAGCCACCGCCGCGCGACACGGCGCAGCGCGACCTTGCTCGCTCCGCCGCTCATCCGCTCGGCGGGCGGTAGCGCGAGCGCCGCCGCGACCAGCTCCGGCTGCAGGAACGGCGCGCGCCCTTCGAGGCTCACCGCCATCGCCATCCGGTCGTACTTGACGAGAAGATCGTCGGGGAGCCAGGTCGCGAGGTCGGCGGCGGTCGCGCGCTGCAGCGGATCGTGCGCACCGTCGAGCCATGCGCAGAGCGACGTCTCCCACGCGTCTGCTCGACGCCGCGGTGCCGGGCATGAGCCGCGCGCGCCCCGCGGTGTCGGTGAGCAGCGGAAAGCCGGAGGGCGTCACCGGCGGCGCGTTGTCGACGAGGTGCGTCGCCGACGTCGGATCGCCGGCGCCCAGCACGCGCTTCACGGCGGTCAAGCACGCCGGCGTTCGGCGCGAACGGCGCGTAATAGCCGTAGCCGGCGAACACCTCGTCGGCGCCTTCGCCGGACAGCACGACCGTCGCGTGCCGGCGCGCCTCGCGCGCGAGCCAGTACACCGGCAGGAGCGCCTGGTCGCCGAGCGGCTCGTCGAGCGCCGCGGCGACCGTCGGCAGCAGCGTCGCGAAGCTCGTCTCGTCGAACACGAAGTGATGATGCCGGCTGCCGATGCGCGGCCGCGAGCTCGCGTGCGTACTCGCTCTCGTCGTGCTCCGCGGATGCGAAGCCCATCGAGAACGTCAGCACGCCGGGCAGGTGCCGCGCGGCGATCGTCGCGACGATCGAGCTGTCGAGCCCGCCGGACAGGAACACGCCGACCGGCACGTCGGCGACGAGCCGCGACGCGACCGCGTGCTCGACGAGCGCGGCCAAGCGCATCGTCGCCGAGCGGCGCGGCCGCGGCGCAGCGGCGGCACGTAGTAGCGCACGCGCTTCGGCACCGGCGCATCGAGCGCCACTTCGAGCCGCTCGCCGGGCAGCAGCGCGGCGGACGTGGCGGTAGATCGTCGCGTCGCCCGGGACGTAGTGCAGCGCGAGATAGCGCGACGAGCGACAGCGGGTCGAGCTCGGTGCCGACCCATGGCAACGCGGCGAGCGTGCCCGCATCCGAGCCGTAGGCGAAGCGGCCGTCCGCCGCGGCGTAGCAAAGCGGCTTCTCGCCGAAGCGATCGCGCGCGAGGTGCAGCACGCGCGCGTCGCGGTCGAGGATCGCGAGCGCGTACATGCCGTCGATGCGCGCGAGCAGCCCGTCGATGCCCCAGCGGTCGAAGCCCTGCGCGAGCACCTCGGTGTCGCTCTGCGTCGCGAATGCGCAGCCCGCGCAGCCTCGAGCTCGCGGCGCAACGCGCGGTAGTTGTAGATCTCGCCGTTCTGGAACGCGAGCACGCGGCCGCCGCGCGCGGCGAGCGGTTGATCGCCGGTCGCGAGGTCGATGACGGACAGCCGGCGCATGCCGAGCGCGACACCCGGCTCGAAGTGCGTGCCCTCGCCGTCGGGCCCGCGATGACGGATCGCGTCGAGCATCGCGCGCAGGAGCGACGGCGACGGCGTATGCCGCGGGTCGAGGATTCCGGCGATGCCGCACATGGGAGGATGTCGTGTCGACGATGCGCGCGGCGCGAGCGCCGCCGGCGGATTCTACCCTGACGTCGTGCGCCCATTCGTGCGGCGCGATCGCGCTCGTCATGCCGTGCTAGACTCGGCGCCGCCTTCACGCGCCGTCATGACCGAGTCCGACCTCGCCGCGCGCATCGCCGCGTTCCCGCGCTGGCACTACGCCTTCGATCTCGGCGGCCACTCGACCGCCACGCCCGGCATCACGCGCGTGAAACGCCACGCGCAGCGCCTACCGTATCTGCTGGATCCGCTCGTCGCGGCCTGCGGCGGCACGCTCGAGGGGCGGCGCGTGCTCGATCTCGGCTGCAACGCCGGATTCTGGTCGCTGCATGCGGTGCGCAAAGGCGCCGCGTTCGTCCTCGGTGTCGACGCGCGCGCCATGCACGTGGGGCAGGCGCAGCTCGTGTTCGAGGTCGAGGGCGTCGACGCCGCGCGGTATCGCTTCGTCGAGGCCGATCTGCAGTCTGCCGACTGGTCAGCGTGGGGACGGTTCGACATCGTGCTCTGCCTCGGCCTCCTCTATCACGTCAACCGGCCCGTCGAGCTCTTCGAGCGCATCGCTGCAACCCGCGCGCGGCACATCGTCGTCGACACGGCGCTTTCCTCGCTGCCGGGTGCTGCCTTCGAAGTGCGGCGCGAGCCGCTCGACGACCCGCGCCACGCGGTCGCTTCGGAGCTCGTGCTGTGGCCGACGCGCGACGCGGTGATCGAGCTCGCCGCCGAGCGCGGCTTCTCCGCGCAGGTGCTCGAGCCCGCGTTCGGCGACTGGGAGGAATGCGACGACTACCGCGAGGGCCTCCGGCGCGGCTTCCTGTTTACACGCCTTTGACCGGCCGCCATGGCCGGCGCCGCGGCCTTCCCTCGGTGCTCTTAGCGATACGCGAACCCGGGCAGGTCGCCCGCCTGCCCGAACTGAAACGAGAGCGTCTGCGTGCCGTCGGGGTCGGGTTTCACGTACCAGATGCCGTCGCGAAAGATCGCCAGCGAATAGCCTCGTCCGCCGGAATCCGCGGACCAGCGGGGAAGCAGGAGCGGCAGGTCCTGCGGCAGGCCGCCGAGGGCGTGCGTCGCGTCGGCGCGCCGCTGCCTCGTGTGTCGAGGTGCCACACGCCGCGGCGATAGACGCCGTACACGATGTTTCGCCGGTCCGACGCATTCCCTGCGCCGGAGACGTTCAGCGCGACGGGCCGGTCGCCCGCGCCGCCCAGCGAGAAGCGGATGTCGACCGCGCTGCCGGATCCTCTCGTCGCGACGTACCATTCCCCATTGCGGAACACGCCACTGTCGGCGGTGCCGTCACCGTCGAAGTCGGCGCAGAAGGGCAGGTCGCTTGGCTGCCCGAGCGCGAGGTCGCCGTTCGCTTGCCGATCGGCCTTCGCGGACAGATACCAGAGGCCGCCGGCGTAGGCACGCAGGCCGCGGGGATCCTCGCGGTCTTGCTGCGGGCACACGAGCCCGACATCGCCGGGCACGCCGAAGGGAATCGTTGCCTTCGCGTCGTGCGGGTAGTCGACGGGGTCGCCGCGGTGGCTCCGCGATCGAAGTAGAACAGCGCGGCCGACGGCCGATAGAGCGCAAAACGGACGCCATGACGGCCGGGGGGTTCGCGCAACAGGATATACAGGGCGCCCGCGATCGGAATCAGGAGCAGCAGGAACACCAGCACGCGGCGGGTCGATGTCATCGCGATGTGAGCGGAAGGATGATGGGGAGGATCGGGCTCAGTATCGCCGATTCCGGCGTTGCCGGGAATCCCCGCTGTCCACGCGGGCCGCCGTGATAATCGTGCGACACTTGCACGCGCCGGCCGCATTCCCGCGCGGCTTCGCGATTGATCTCTGCATGCGCTTCAACAACATCCAGATCCTGCGTTTCCTCGCCGCGGCGGGGTATTGCTCTACCACTGGCATGCCCACGTGGGCGAACCAGGCTGGCGAAGACGCCGCTGACGCGCCTCTTCGACTACCGGTATTCGTGGGGTGTCGAGCTCTTTTTCGCGATCTCGGGCTTCGTCGTCTCGCATTCGCTCTCGCGAACGCCGCCCGGCCGCTTTCTGGTCCTGCGACTGATCCGCATCTACCCCGCCTTCTGGCTCGCGGCGGCGATCGTCGTCGCCGGCAGGCTTGCGGTCGGTGGCCACCCATTCGCGGGCGGGCTTGCACCGACGCTGACGTTGTTACCTGTTGCCGGCGCCGCCGCTCCGTGGCCGCTAGGCGGGGTCGAGTGGAGCCTCGTCTACGAAGTCTTCTTCTATGGGCTGCTCGCGGCGGTTGCGCTCGTGCCGGCGCGCAATGCGCGCGAGTGGGCGATGGTCGCGTGGCTCGCGGCGATTCTCGCCTGGGGCCTGTGGGGCCCGGTGCGCGCGACCGCCTTCCATCCGAGCCCGGCGATGCTCCCGCTCTCCGCCTTCAATCTGCCGTTCATCGCGGGCGTCCTCGCCTATTCGTGGTTCCGCCGCGTGGAGCGCCTGCCCGTGGCCGCGCTCGTCTGCACGGTCCCCGCGGCCCTGGTGGCGGCAGATCCGCGCACCATCGGCCGAGATCATGCTCGCGTGGCAAGCCGTCGGCTTCGGGGCGCTCGTTCTTCTCGCCGCCGCGGTCTCGCGCGTGCGCGACGCGCTGCCGACGAACCCGCTGGTCAGGCTCGGGCGACGCGTCTTATGGTCTCTATCTTGTCCACGTTTCCGTGATCAGGCGGTGCTGACGCGCGGGGGGTACGCGCCCGCCGACGCGGACGATGCGTTCTTCCGGCCGTGTGCGCGGCGCTCGTGATCGGTTCCGCGTTCGGCTTCGTCGAAATCACGCTCTATCGCCGGAACAAGCGTGCGCTAGACCGGCGTTGGCCGCGCCACGGCGGACTCGCGCCGCCGGAGCACGGGTAATGGGTCCGTCATCGGAGCCGAAGCACCCCTGCCGCCTACGAGCGCCGCAGTACCGAGAGAATTTCGGGCCCCGACAGTTCGAAGTGGCGGACCTCGAACGGGAGGCCAAACTGGGATCGGGCGCGGCAGAGAAAGTCGAGCCACGAATTGCCGTCCCACACGTGGTAGTGAATGCTGTACTCTTTTGCGATGTTCTGCCGCGCGTTCTCCTCGGCGGCAGCGTCGTCGTCGATCCGGTTGACGAGCTTCGCCCATTCGACGAAATGGCCGTGGCGCGAGGCCGCGCCGCCATCGGCTTCGTCGGCGACGAGGTGCTCGAACGTCGTCAGCGGTCTCACGCTGTCGAAAGAGCAGCGCATGTCGGGCATCGCGTAGAAGAGCCACCCCCGGGCGCGACCTTCGCGAGATGGTTGCGCAGCGTACCGAGCGGATTCTCGCAATGCTCCAGCATGTGGTTCGCGATCAGGAACCCGATCGACGCATCGACGATTCTTTCTAGGCGCTCGCCGTCGTCGACGACGTCGACGGCGACGAAGTGCTGGGCGTCGAGCTCCGGATACTGCGCGTGCAACTCCTCTCGCGTACGGAAGTCGACGTAGCGCACGCTCGCCTCCGCTGGCAGCGGCGTCGGCGCGTCGAGCGCGCCGATTTCGATGCCGCTGCCCGTGAGGTAGCGGGCGGCGACCCGCGCGCGCGCGGAGAGGACGTCGTCGGGCAGAGGCATGATACGGTTCGTTGCGCGTCATTATGCATGACAGCGCCACGGCCATGCGGACAGATCGGGTATGATGAGAATTGGCCAGCGCCGGCCCTCCCGGGAACCGACGAAGAATTGACGGCGCCGCTGTTGCCGATACCAACGTTCGCCGCTCGCGTATCCCCGTGTTTGCGAAAGCACTGACCGCTCGATGGTGCCGAACGGCGGCGCCACCGACCTCGGCGCGGAGCCGGAGCGCCGCTCGGGCCCCGCGTCATTGGCGGGTGCGGGCGCCGTGACCTCGCGCCGTCGGACCCTGCTTCTTGCCGCGGTGCCGATCGTCTTTGCCGCGATCTGGCTCGCGAACGCGTGGTCGCCGTCGCATTACGCGATCGTGCTGCGTGCGTTCGGCGTTTCGGATCCTGGTCTGGTGCTCGGTCAGCCCCGGGGCGTCCTCAGTGACGAGTGGGGCGTCATCACGCCGCTGGTCCAGGCGACGGTCAACAACGGCCTCGCGCGAACGAACGCGACCTCGCCCTACGCCGAGGACCTGCGGACCGTGCTATCGATGCCGATCCTCGACTGGGGCCTCGCGTTCAAGCCCGACAAATGGCTCTATCCGCTGGTCAATGCGGCCTATGCATACTCGTTTCAATGGCTGTTCTACCTTGTCGCATTCGTGGGCGGCTATGCCTTGCTGTTCCGGCGGCTCGGGAGCGGGCCCGTCGAGAGCACGCTGCTGTCGCTCGCGCTCTTCTTCACGGCTTTCGTCCAGATCTGGTGGACGATATTCGCGCCGACCGTCTCCCTGTTTCCGTGGCTGCTGCTCGCGCTCGACATCGACAATCCGGTCGCGCGCGTCGCGGCAATCGCGTGGACCGGCGCGTCCTGGATGCTTGGCTTCTTCTATCCGCCGCAGTTCCTCCCGTTAGCGCTTGTCGGCGCCGCGCTGTTCGTGGGATTGCACTTCGACCGGCGGCGACCCGCCTGGACGCTCGTCACCGCGCTCGGCGCGGCGATCGCATGCGGCATCGTGCTCTTTTATCTGCGCGATACGATCGTCGCGATGTCGCAGACGGTGTATCCGGGCCAGCGCCGGGTCGACGGCGGCGGCCTTCCGCCCGTGATGTTCGCGCAGACGCTGTGGCCTGCCGCGTTCGTGAAGATCACGGATTTCGGGCGCGAATTCGCGGCGACGAATACGACGCTCAATCTAGGGGAGGCGAGCGCGGCGGCCACCTGCTACACGCTGTTCGTGCTGGCCTTTCTCGACTACGCTCGCGTGTTCGACAGGACGCTCCAACCGCGTGATCGCCGCCTGCTGTCGGCGCTGGCGATCGCGCTGGGCGCTCTCGTTGCGTGGCAGGCGTTGCCAATTCCGGGCGCTGCGGTCGCGTGGCTCGGCTTCGATCGAGTCCCGCCGCAGCGCTCGATGTTCGCGTCGGGCCTTGCGCTGCTGCTGCTGCTCTCGCAACTCGCTCGCGTCTACGGTCTGCGATTCGGTTGGCGTCGGTACATCGTATTCGCGGCGCTCGTGCTGTTCGGCTGGGGCGTGACCAAGGCCAACGCCGGTGGCTGGCGCACCGCGTGGTTTCCCGACCTCGTCGTGCTCCCCTTGGCGGCCGTGGCATTGGCACCCTTCCACTGGCTCGAGCGTCATGGCCGAATCGTCGTCGCGGCCTGTGCGGCGCTGTGGGGCGCCGTCGCCTTTGGCGACTTCAACCCGCTTCAGTCCGCGTGGCCGATCTTCAACCGCGAGTCGACGCCGCTCGCACGCATCCTCGAGGATCGGCAACGCCGCCACCCCGACGGCGTGCTCGTATCCAATCAGTTCGGGGCGACGCTGAACGGGTGGGGATTCCGCTCGGCCGCACACGTGCTTCCCGTGCCGATCATGGCTTACTGGCGGGCGAAATTCCCTGACATGGACCCGAAAGAACGGAATCTGTTCTTCAACCGATTCGCTCACATCATGCCGATCGACGAAAGTCGGCTGCGGCTCCTGCAGGAGAACGAGGTGGGCGTGCCATGGGCGAGGCTGGGCGATCCGCTCGTCGGAGCCGTCTCGCGGCGTCCGCTCGCGGAGGGATTGCCGACGGCGGCAACAGGGGGGCACGTGGATGTCCGCGTGGTCGCCGACGGAAGGATGCACGTCGGCGGATGGGCCCCGTGGTCGGGGCTCGCGGACGACCAGCGATTGATCGTGTACGTCGACCCATCTCTCGAACCAGTGCGTTTCGCGCGTGTCCCCCGGCCCGACGTGGCGAAAGCGCTCGGCGATCCGTCGGCCGTTTACAGTGGCTTCGAAATCGTTTTCGCCCCGGCCGCCGGAAACGCTATCAACGAGGCCGCGACCATCTGCCTTCTGGCCACGGGGGCGTCGAGTGGCCATTCGACGCTGATTGCCGAGGATTCGGGAGCGTGCCGTCCCGGCCCGCGGCCGCCGAACGAAGCACGCTGAGATCCGAAGGCCCCGGAGACCCGGCACGGGACGATCTTGTTATCATCGGGCATTCGCGTCCCACGCCGGCGGTCGCAACCACCCGATTTACGATCGGGTACTTGAGTCGATGAGAAAACGAGCCGTCATCCTCGCGGGCGGAAAGGGACGCGACTGTTGCCCTACACGGTGTCGCTGCCGAAGCCCCTTGTGCCGATCGGCGACCTTCCGATCGTCGAAATCGTGATCCGGCAGCTCGCGGGTGCGGGTTTCGAAGCGATTACGCTCGCCGTCAACCATCAGGCCGACCTGATCCGCGCCTATTTCGGGGAAGGCGCGAAATGGGGCGTTGAAATCGATTATTCGCTGGAAAAGATGCCGCTCGGCACCATGGGACCGCTGCGGCTCATCGACAACCTGCCGGACGATTTCCTCGTCATGAACGGCGACGTGCTCACCGACCTGGATTTCGCCGCGCTGCTCGATCGACACATCCGGGATCGCGCGCTGTACACCATCGCGGCGGCGCACCGGGAGCAGATGATCGATTTCGGTGTGCTCGAGGTTGACAGTGCCGATCGTCTCGTCGGATTTAGCGAGAAGCCGCGGATTCCGTACCTCGTCAGCATGGGCGTCTACTGTGTATCGAAGCGCATGCTGTCCTGGATCCCCGAGGGATCGGCCTACGGGTTCGACCAGTTGATGCTCGCGCTGATTGCCGCCGGCGAGCGCGTAACCGTGCGCCCGCACAGCGGATTCTGGCTGGACATCGGCCGACCCACCGATTACCAGTCCGCGGTCGACAGCTGGGAGGAGATGCGCCCCCGGCTGCTACCCGCATGAACGTCACCACCGCGCCCCGCAACATCGTCACGGGCGCGGACGGCTTCCTCGGTCGCGCGCTCGTCGCCGACCTCGTGTCCGCAGGCGAGCCGGTGGTCGCGCTGCGCCGAAAGGATGGCGGCGACGTGACCCGTGACGACCTTCCGATCCGAGACCGCGATCGCGTATTCCACCTCGCCGCGTTGACCGGCGTCGTGCAATCCTGGGCGGATCCCGAGGCGTTCCACCGGGTCAACACGTTGGGTACAATCCGCGTGCTGGAGGCGTGTCGTCGCGTCGGCGCGTCGCTGGTATTCATGAGCGCGTATGTATACGGCACTCCGCGCCGCCTGCCGATCGACGAGCGGGTGTCGGCAGTGCCGGCAAATCCCTACGCGCTGACCAAGCTGATGGCCGAGCAGGCCTGCCGTTTCTACGCCGAGCATTTCAGTGTCCGCTGCTCAATCCTGCGGATGTTCAACGTGTACGGCCCCGGCCAGAGTTCGGCGTTCCTGATTCCGCGGATCGTCGAGCAGGCGCTCGACCCATCGTGCCGCGAAATCACCGTCATGGACCTCGCACCGCGCCGCGACTTCCTTTACATCGCCGATGCCGTGGCCGCGATCCGGAGCGTGGCCGAACTCGACGAGCCGCTTGCGCTATACAACGTCGGCAGCGGGCGCTCGCATTCGGTGGCTGAAGTGATCGCCGAGGTGTGCAGAGCCGCCGGCGTTGTCAAGCCGGTTCGCAGCGCCGATACGCCGCGACCGAACGAGATCCCCGATGTCGTCGCCGACATCGCGGCGCTGGCTCGCGCGACGGGCTGGTCGCCGCGCGTGACGCTCACCGAAGGCTTGCGCCGGATGATCTCTGATCTGCGGAGCGCCGCATGAAGTCGCTGTCGATCGTCTGTCCGGTGTACCGCGAGGAGCAGGTCATCCGTCTCTTTCATGCGGCCCTGCGGGCTGCGGTGGCCGTATTGACACCCCGGTACCGGATAAGCATCTGCTACGTCATGGATCCGTCGCCCGACGGCACCGAGGCGATTCTAAGGGACATTGCCGCGGCGGAGCCCGACGTTACCGTGCTCGTCATGTCGCGGCGCTTCGGGCACCAGGCGGCGCTCGTCGCCGGCATCGACCACGCCCTGGGCGATGCCATCGTGATGCTCGACTCGGACATGCAGCATCCGCCTGACCTGATTCCGACGCTCGTGGCGAAATGGGAGGAGGGTGCCGACGTCGTACAGACGATCCGCCTCGACGATGACCGGGTCCCCCTGTTCAAGCGGATCACGTCGCGCTGGTTCTATCGGACGCTGATGCGCGTCGGGTCCATCGAGCTGCCCGCCGGTGCGGCGGACTACCGCCTCGTTTCGCGCCGCGTCGCGCAGGTATTTCGGGACCGGCTTGGCGAGCACAACCCGTTTCTGCGCGGGCTCTTCACGTGGGTCGGCTTCACGGCCGCGTTCGTCCCGTTCCGGCCAGCCGAGAGGATCGCGGGGCGCTCCAAGTACGGGTTTTCGAACCTGATGGCATTTGCGCTGAACGGCATTTGCTCGTTCTCGAAGACGCCATTGCGCATCTGCACGATACTGGGGCTCGTGCTGTCCGTCCTGAGCGTGGTATTCGTGTTCGTGCAGATCGCGGTCTACTTCGCCGGCGCGGACCTCGTTCCCGGATGGGCGACGTTGCTCGGGGCGGTCGGCATCATCGGCGGCATCCAGCTCCTGTTCCTCGGCGTGATCGGCGAGTACATTGGAATCATTTTCGACGAGGTGAAACGGCGCCCACGATACCTCCTGTCAGCGGAAATCGGCGTCGACACCTCCGATCGCGCGACCGCGGCAGTACCAGGCACGAATCCGTCCTCGGCCGAAGCCCGGGTATGACGGCGTTCACGGCGCTCGAACGCGCGGTCGTCGATCGTGAGCGGTCTTTGTTCGAGACCGATCTGAACACCGTGTCACCCGCGATCGGGGTCGCGATCCGCGGCTGCCGCGTGCTGGTCATCGGGGGCGGGGGTTCGATCGGCTCGGCGACGGTTCGCCTGCTGCTCGACTATCGTCCGGGCGCGCTGCACGTGGTCGACCTCAGCGAAAACTACCTTGCGGAACTCGTGCGCGATCTCCGCTCGGGCGGCGTCGTGCCCGAGGACACCGAGCTTCGTTTCGAACCGATCGACTTCGGAAGCCCGGTGATGGCGCGGTTCCTGCGGGAGATGCCGCCCTATCACCTCGTGCTGAACTTCGCCGCGGCGAAGCACGTGCGTTCGGAAAAGGACGTATGCTCCATTCTGCAGATGCTTGATACCAATGTGGTCAAGCAGGCGCGGTTCATGCGCTGGCTCGCGCTCGGTGCGCGCGGAGGACGCTATTTTGCGGTGTCGACGGACAAGGCCGCGAACCCGACGAGCTTCATGGGTGCAACCAAGCGCCTGATGGAAGACGTGCTGTTCAATGTGACGGCTGACGATCGCTGGTCGACGACCTCCGCGCGATTTGCCAACGTCGCGTATTCGAACGGGAGCCTGCTGCAGAGCTTTCTCTATCGTCTCGAGAGACGGCAACCGCTCGCGGCACCCGAATCGACCCGCCGATACTTCATCGCGCACCGCGAGGCGGCGGAGCTTTGCCTGATCGCGGCGACTGCGCTTCCCGGGCAGCATCTGGCCATTCCGCGGCTCGACCCCGCGGCCCACCTCGTCGAGATCGAAGCGGTGGCGACCCGGATCCTGGCGCACTTCGACTACCGTCCGGTCGTCTATCGCGATGAGCTCGGTGCGCGCAACGACCTGCCGCGGCTCGCTGCCGCGGGACAATGGCCCTTGCTGCTCACGCCGCTCGACACCGCCGGGGAAAAGCCGTACGAGGAGTTCGTGGGCGAGGGCGAGCAGGCAATCGATGTCGGCCTTCGCTCCATTGCGGCGATTCGGTACAGCCCAAACCCGCGGGTGGGAGCGAACACGATCGACGAGATCGAGGACCTGTGCCGGGACTGGGAGCGACCGTTGCGCAAGAACGAGCTGATCGAACTGGCCGCTCGGGCATTGCCGACGTTTCGCCACGCCGAGACGGGACGCAGCCTCGACGACCGTGTCTAGGAGCCTGTGGAGCGATCGATGGCCGAAGCCGATGCCGAGGTTCGCCCCGACGCGCGCGCTGCCCGGACCGTCGCGTGCCTGGTGTGCGGCGGGGCTTGCGCGCCTTCACGGGCCCTTCCCGGCCTTCTCTCGTGCGCGACGTGCGGGTTCGTTACGGCCGACGTTACCCTTACGGAGCGCGAGCAGGCGGCGCTCTACGGCCACGACTACTTCCATGGCCAGGAGTACCTCAATTACGCCCTCGAGCGAGACGCGCTCCACGCCAACTTTCGCGGGCGGCTTGCGACGATGCGTGCGGTCGACGCGGACCTTGCCCGCGCGCGGCTCCTCGAGATCGGCTGCTCGTACGGCTATTTCCTCGAGCTCGTGCACGAAATCGTAGGGACTGCGCAGGGTATCGACGTGGCCGTGGAAGCCGTGGCGCGGGCGCGTGCCCAGCTCGGAGTGGATGCGCAAGCAGGGAGCTACCTCGATACGGCGTTCCCTCGACCGTTCGACTGGATCGTGATGTGGGATACGATCGAGCACTTGTTGCAGCCAGATCGATTTATCGCCAAGGCCGCGGCGGACCTCCGACCGGGCGGCTTCCTCGCTCTGACGACGGGCGACATCGGCAGCGTGAACGCGCGGCTCCGCGGCCGGCGCTGGCGCATGATCCACCCGCCCACGCATCTTCACTATTTCTCGGTCGCAACGGCTCGCCGGCTGCTATCGGTGCACGGATTCGAGGTGATCCACGTGAGCCATCCGGGAATGACGCGCTCCCTGCGCTCGATCCTGTACCTGGTGCTCGCCTTGCGTATGGGGCGTCGTCGCTGGTACGAAACACTCGAGCGGCTGCCACTCGCGCGCCTGTCGATTCCACTGAATCTCGGGGACATCATGTTCATCATCGCCCGGCGCGGCGACCCGCCTTCGCGGCTTGAGGGGCTCCCGTGCCGCAAATAGCCATCACCGCGCTCTTATACGCCGGCTACGCTGCGACGACGTCCGCGGGCCTGCTGATCGTCAAGTATTGGCTGCCGGCGGCCCGGCGCGCGTGGCGCGACGGCGATGCGCTGTCGCTACCGTTGATTGCGGTTGGCGGCGGAGCCATCCTCTACCTGGTTTCGTTCGCCCTGTGGCTCCTCATTGTGGAGAGGCTTCCGCTGTCGATCGCGTTTCCCACGGCGATCGGCCTGTCGATGATCGCTATCAGTGTGGGGTCGGCCCTGGTGCTCGGCGAGAGCGTCGGGGTGACCAAGGTGCTTGGCATGGCACTGATCCTCGCCGGCATCGCGCTAATCGCGCGCGCGGGCGCCTGACGCGCGCGATCGCCGCTGGTCGTCCGCGCGACCCGACCAACCCTTCGGGGTGACGCTCAGCGGGTGGCGATTCCGCCGTGGGCGCTACGCTACGTTTGCGTCAAGAAGTCTCCGGCTCGCCCTGCCACAGCATGTCGTAGCCAAGTTCCTTCGTCTCGGTGCAGAGCGCGGCGAGCGCGGCGAACTTCGCCTTGAACACGGCGTCGGCGTGCGAGCGCTCGTGCTCGTCGAACGAGCGCCAGTACGTGACGATCGCGATGTGCTCGTCGGCCTCGCGGGTCGCGCCGAGTGAACCTTCGTCGGAGAGAAAGCCCGAGAAGCGGAACACCTGGCCGGCGATGAAACCGCCCTTGTCGCCGCCGTAGGTGTCCTTGACCACGTTGCACATCTCGCCCAGCGCGAGCTCGACGTCGTCCATGTCGATACCGGCCTTTAGCTTGACGGTGTTCAACAGCATCTTGGCGCCGAACGGAATGGAGATCGGTTCGTACATGACGTGCCTCCAAGGGACGCGACGAGCGACGAGTTTACCTAGGCGCCAGGCCCCGAGTTCACCCTGTGCACTACGCGAAGGGGTGGGCCCGGCTGGATTCGAACCAGCGACCAAAGGATTATGAGTCCTCTGCTCTTACCAACTGAGCTACAGGCCCCGTGCGCGAGCGCGGTCCTTCATGCACATCGCGCCGCAGTCGCAAAAGTATAGCGGACGCGTACCGGTCGCGACGGTCTCCGCTACGCTTTTCCGCGGTGCCGCGCTAGAATTTGTGACTAACGACCAAGGCGCCCCGGCGATCGCCCCACGAGACACGTTCCGCGACGGCGCCGAAAGAGCGGGGGAGACTCGGAAATCGGACCGGTGACCGCTCCCATGCACGCCTCCGCGCGCTGCCCATGACGACCCTGCAGCACTACCTTCGTCCGCTGCTCGTGCCGTCGTCGGTGGCGCTCGTCGGCGCGACGGGGCGTGCCGGTTCGCTGGGCCGGATCGTGATCGAGAACCTGCTCGAGGGCGAATTCAAGGGCGACCTGCATTTCGTCAATCCGCATCACCGCCGCGTGCTCGGAAAGCGCTGCCACGCCACGCTGCGTGCCATCGGCAAGCCGATCGAGCTCGCGCTGATCGCGGTCCCCTGCGCAGCGGTGCCGTCGGTGCTGGACGACGGCGCGCGTGCGGGTGTCAAGGCCGCCGTGCTCCTGTCGGCGCCGCCGGGCGATGAGGGAGAGGCGCGACGGTGGGAGCGCGACCTGGTGGCGACCGCGCGGAAGCGGCGCATCCGCCTGTTAGGCCCGCACGCATTCGGCGTGATCCGCACCGACATCGGGCTCAACGCGACGATGGGGGCGGCCGTCGCGCACCCGGGGCGGCTCGCATTGATCGCGCAGTCCGGCGCGGTGTGCACGGCGATGCTCAACTTCGCCACGCCGCTCGGCATCGGCTTCTCCACGGTGGTCGCGCTCGGCGGCGCGTACGACGTGGGCTTCGGCGAGCTCCTCGATGCGCTCGTGCGCGACCCGGGCACCGACAGCATCCTTCTCTACGTCGAGACCGTGCGCGACGCGCGTGGATTCGTCTCGGCGCTGCGTGCCGCGGCGCGGATGAAGCCAGTCGTCGTCCTGCGTGCCGGCCGTTCGAATGAAGGGGGAGCGACGGAATCCGGCGCGCCGAGCCCGGACGCCGTGTTCGATGCCGCGATGAAGCGTGCCGGAACGGTGCGCGTGATGACGTACACGCACCTGTTTTCCGCCGCGCGCATTCTCGCGATGGGACGCATTCCGCGCAGCGACCACCTCGCGATCGTCACCAACGGCCAAGGTCCCGGAACGCTCGCGGCCGACGCCGCGGCCGACCGGGGGGTCCCGCTCGCCGTGCTCACGAAGGAAACACGAGCGGCGCTCGCCGGCATCCTGCCCGCGCACATGTCCTGCGTCGAACCCGGTCAACGTGCGCGGCGACGCGATGCCCGAGCGGTTCGCCGGGGCCGTCGATGTGGTGTTGCGCGACCCCAACGTGGACGCCGTTCTCGCGCTGCACGTCGACCGGCCTCAGACCGGCGCTACCGACGCCGCGCGCGCGGTCGCCGCGGTGGCGCGCGGCGCATCGAAGCCGGTGCTGGGCGCGTGGCTGGGCGCGATCGAGCGGCGCAACGTTCGCAACGCGCTGGAGGCGGGCGGCATCCCCGACTTCTACACGCCGGAGAACGCGGTCGAAGCGTTCTCGTTCCTCGCTGCCTACCGCCGCAATCAGGCTTGGCTGCTCGAGGTGGCGCCGCCGCAGCCGGAGCCGCGCCCGCTTGACCTCGCGACGGTCGAACGGATCCGCGACGCCGCGGCGAGTGCGAATCGGACGCTGCTCACCGATCTTCAGACTCAGATGCTGCTCGCGGCCTTCGGCCTCCCCGTGCCGCCGGCGGACGCCGCCGACACGCTGAAGGAAGCGCTCATGGCCGCGCGCAGGCTCGGCTACCCGGTGACGCTCAAGCTCGACGCCCCCGGGATCCCCGCGAAATCGCCGCTGCCGCTGGCGCGCACTCGCTTGCGCGACGGGCGGATGCTCACGCGCGCGTATGGCGAGCTGCAGGACGGCGTCCGGCGTGCCCTCCGGCGCCACGACACCCACGCCGGGGTCATCGTCCGCAAGGAGCGGAGGATCGAAGGGGCCCACGACGTCGCGATCGGCGTGCACACCGACGCCGTGTTCGGCCCCGTGATCACGTTCGGCAACAGCGGCGCGATCGCCGACAGCGAGCGCGTCGTGCTACTGCCGCCGTTGAACGAGCGGCTCGTCCGGGACGCGATCAGCGGCACGCGTGCGGAGGCGTCGCTGCGCGTCGGGGGCGAGGCGGCGCCCGCGATCGCGCCGCTCGTGCGAATGCTGCTGCAGCTTTCGAGCCTCGTCTGCGCCTTGCCTTGGGTACGGACGGTCACGCTCGACCCGGTGCGGATCGGCGATGGCGTCGCGGTGATCGCCGGCGCGCGCGTGGTCATCGATCCGCGGCGTCGAGTGGCAGTGACCGGCTACCGCCACATGGCGATCCACCCGTACCCGATCGAGCTGGTCGGCGATGCCGCGCTGCGGGACGGGACGGTGCTGCACGTGCGGCCGATCCGGCCGGAGGACGCCGAGCTCGAACGCGCCTTCGTCAACGGTCTCTCGGAACAGAGTCGCTACTTCCGCTTCTTCTACCGGCTGCACGAGCTGACGCCGGCGATGCTCGCGCGGTTCACGCAGGTCGACTATGACCGCGAGATGGCGCTGGTCGCGATCCACGACGGCGCCGGCGAACCGCCGCTGCGCTCGTTCGTCGCCGTCGCCCGTTATACGGCCAATCCCGACGCCGAGAGCGCGGAGTTCGCCATCGTCGTCGCGGACGCGTGGCAGGGCCGGGGCGTAGGACGTGTACTGATGCAGCGGCTCATCGACTCCGCGAAGCGGCGCGGACTCTCGCGCCTCGAGGGTGCGGTGCTGCGCGCGAACGCCAACATGCGCCGATTCTGCGAAGGGTTGGGCTTCGTCACCCACGACGATCCGAACGAGCCGGAGCAGGTGATGATGGTCCTGGACATCACGTAGTGCGATAGGGCTGTCCGAAAGCACGCATCCACGCTAAACTCTCCGCACGCTCATTGCGTAAGTCCTCCCCTGCATCATGAAGATCCTCGTCGCGGTCGACGGCTCGCCGCAATCGCTCGGGGCGGTCGCCGCGCTCGCCGACCGCGCCGCCTGGTTCCGCGAGGCCCCGCAGGTGACGCTGCTCCACTCGCATCTGCCGATTCCGTACAAGGCGGCGGCCGCGTGGGCGGGCCACGAGGCAGTGGCGAAGTACTACGCCGAGGAGAGCGACGCGGCGCTCGCCGATGCCGTGAAGCTGCTCGGGGCGCGCGGCATGGCGTTCACCGTCGAGAAGTGCGTCGGCGATCCGGCCGACGAGATCGTTCGCCACGCTGCGGCGGGGAACTTCGACCTGATCGCGATGGGGACGCACGGGCACACGGCACTCGCGAGCCTCGTGATGGGATCGGTCGCGACCAAAGTGCTCGCACGCAGCAAGGTGCCAGTCATGTTCGTGAAGCCATAGCACGCAGCGTTGCAGCAGCGACGATGGGCGAGAGGTCGACGCCGGACAGCGGAGGCGCCGGCCCTCGAGGTAACAACACAGGGGATCGATCAATTTGGAGGAGCTCTATGTCTGGAGGCACCCGCAGCACCCTGGTCGTCACGCTCGCCGTGCTCGCTCTGGCGCCTGCCGGCGCGGCGCTGGCGCAGGCGGCGAACATGTCGTTTTTCGTCACGAGCGTGGGCTCGGGCAAGGGCGCCGATTTCGGCGGCCTCGCCGGCGCCGATAAACACTGCCAGACGCTCGCCGCCGCGGCGGGCGCTGGAGGCAAGACGTGGCACGCCTACCTCAGCACGCAGGCGGCGGGTTCCACGGCCGCGGTCAACGCGAAGGATCGCATCGGCAAGGGCCCGTGGCAGAACGCGAAGGGCGTCGTCGTCGCGAAGGATGTCGCGGAGCTGCACGGCACCAACAACCTGACCAAGCAGACCGCGTTGAGCGAGAAGGGCGAAGTCGTCAATGGTCGCGGCGACACGCCGAACAAGCACGACATCCTGACGGGCACGCAGCCTGACGGCACGGCGTTCTCCGGCAGCGACGACAAGACCTGCGGGAACTGGACGAAGGGCGGCGAGGGTACTGCGATCGTCGGCCATCACGATCGCACCGGGCTTGACACGAGCCCGCCCGCTCTGTCGTGGAACTCGTCGCATCCGACGCGCGGTTGCAGCGACCCGGCGCTGGTCTCGACCGGCGGTGCGGGCCTGCTGTACTGCTTCGCGGCGAATTAGCGCGGGCGCGCAGCACCGCGGCGGAGATCGCAAAACTCCCGGTCATTTCCGGGTCGCCGGTCGAGCGGCAAGTTCGCTCTGCCCATTCAGTGAAAGGAAACTCATGAATTGGTCTACTGACACCAAAAGGATCTCCCGGTCTGTGACGCTCGGGGTCGCGCTCATGGTCCTGCCGATTGCGGTCTCGCATGCCGATGGAGACGAGAGCAAGATCAAGCAGGGCTTCGCGATCAATCCGGTGAAACTGAATCTCGCAGGCAAGAACCGCGCACTGGTGGGTTTGGGCAGCTACATCGTCAACACGACCGGCTGCAACGATTGCCATACCCATCCGTCCTACGCGCCTGGCGGCGATCCATTCCTGGGACAGCCCGAACAGATCAACAAGGACCAGTACCTCACCGGCGGTAGACAATTCGGTCCGTTCATCACGTCGCCGAACCTTACGCCCGACGTGGATGGCAAGCCCGCCGGGCTGACGTTCCACGAATTCGTGAACCTACTGCGGACCGGACACGATCCGGACGCGCCGGCGGGAACCCTGCTGCAGGTGATGCCGTGGCCGGTCATCGGCAAGAAGACCGACCACGATTTGCGCGCGATCTACGAATACCTGAGCGCGATACCATCCAAGCCGGACAATCCCACGTCGGGGCCCTGAGCATCGGCATTGTTTGCGTCGCAACAAGCAAAACGCCCCGGAGCTGCCGGGGCGTTTTGCTTCACAGGTGCGACTTTCGCGAGTCCCAGGAACCTATTCGCCTTCTAGGAAGCTCCGCAGCTTCTCCGACCGCGACGGGTGCCGCAGCTTCCGCAGCGCCTTCGCCTCGATCTGGCGGATCCGCTCGCGCGTGACGTCGAACTGCTTGCCGACCTCCTCCAGCGTGTGGTCGGTGTTCATCTCGATGCCGAAGCGCATCCGCAGCACCTTCGCTTCGCGCGGGGTCAGCGTGTCGAGAATGTCCTTGCAGACGTCGCGCAGGCTCGCGTTGACGGCCGCATCCGACGGCGACACCGTCGAGATGTCCTCGATGAAGTCGCCCAGGTGCGAATCGTCGTCGTCGCCGATCGGCGTCTCCATCGAGATCGGCTCCTTGCTGATCTTGAGGATCTTCCGGATCTTCTCCTCGGGCATCTCCATCTTCTCGGCGAGGAGCGCAGGCTCGGGCTCCTGGCCCGTCTCCTGCAGGATCTGCCGCGAGATGCGGTTCATCTTGTTGATCGTCTCGATCATGTGAACCGGGATGCGGATCGTGCGCGCCTGGTCGGCGATCGAGCGCGTGATCGCCTGCCGGATCCACCACGTCGCATAGGTCGAGAACTTGTAGCCGCGCCGATATTCGAACTTGTCGACGGCCTTCATGAGGCCGATGTTGCCTTCCTGGATCAGGTCGAGGAACTGCAGGCCGCGGTTCGTGTACTTCTTCGCGATCGAGATCACGAGGCGCAGGTTCGCCTCCGTCATCTCGCGCTTGGCCTTGCGCGCCTTTGCTTCGCCCGTCGACATCTGCTTGTTGATCTCCTTCAGGTCCTTCAAGGGGATCATCACGCGCGACTGCAGGTTGAGCAGCCGCTGCTGCTGCTCGACGATCGCCTGCCGGTACTTCGCCAGCTGCTCGCTGTACGGATGATGCGCGGCGACCTCGCGGTCGATCCAGCGCAGCGAGGTCTCGCTCTCCGGGAACTTGCGGATGAAGTCCGGGCGCGGCATGCCGCCCTTGTTCACGACCAGGTCTTGGATCTTGCGCTCGATCTGCCGGATGTTGTCGACCTCGGTGCGCACCGAGTCGCACAGCCGCTCGACTTGGCGCGCGGCGAAGCGGATCTGCATCAGCTCGGCCGAGATCTTCTTCTGCAGCTCGAAGTACTTGGGCGCCTTGTGGCCTTCCTTCGTCAGCACGACCAGCATCCGCGCGAACAGGCGCCGGATCGTCGCGAAGCGCGCGAGCGCGGCGACCTTGAGTCGCTCGAGGTTCTCCGCGGCGATCGCGCCGGCATCGCCTTCGTCCTCTTCCTCCTCGATCTCGTCGTCGGTCTCCTCGAGCGCGTCCAGCTGCTCGTTGAAATCCATGAGGCCGTCGACGAGGTCGTCGATCTTGAGTTCGTCCTTCTCGATCCGGCCGGCGAGCTCCAGGATCTGCGCGACCGTCATCGGGCACGCGGAGATCGCCATGATCATGTGCTTCAGGCCTTCCTCGATCCGCTTCGCGATCTCGATCTCGCCTTCGCGGGTCAGGAGCTCGACCGATCCCATCTCGCGCATGTACATGCGGACCGGATCGGTCGTGCGGCCGAATTCGGAGTCGAGTGTCGAGACCGCGGCTTCGGCGGCCTCCTCGACGTCTTCGGCCGGCGCGGTCGGCGCGGCGTCCGACATGAGCAGCGTTTCGGCGTCGGGAGCCTCGTCGTAGACCTGGATCCCCATGTCGCCGATCATGCTGATGATGCCCTCGATCTGTTCCGCGTCGAGGACGTCGTCGGGCAGGTGGTCGTTGATCTCGGCGAACGTGAGGAAGCCGCGGTCCTTGCCGAGCACGATCAGAGTCTTCAGCCGACGTTTGCGCGCCTCGACGTCGGCCGGCGTGAGCACGCGCGGCGCAATCTCGGCGTGCCTGCCGTTCTTGCCCTTGCGGCTTGCATCCTCCGCGCGCTTGCCCGCGATGCGCGCGGCGATCTCACTCGCGGTCGGCTTGTGTCCCGGTGCTTGTGCCGGGACGACAATCCCTTTCGCTCCCTTGGCGATCGGTGCGGGCGCGGGCTTGGCGACGGCCTTGAGGACGGGCTTCGCCGGCGCCTTGACGACCGGGCGCACCTTCGCCTTCGGCAGCGGCTTCGCGGCCTTGGTCTTGGCGGCCGGCTTGCGGGCGAGGGGCTTCTTCTTGGCCGCCGGCTTGGCCGACCGGGACTTCGGACGCGCGACTGTCTTCGCCTTCGGACGCGACGCCGGGCGAGCGTGCTTCTTCACCGCCTTCTTGCGCGTCGGGTGCCCGGACTTCTTCCCCTTCGTGGCGGCGCCCTTGCGGGCGGGCTTGCGGGGCGTGGGTCTGGCGGGCGACTTGCGGGCGGGCTTCTTGGCCATGGTCATCCTAGGGGCCTGTTCACACTATGTTCGCGAGATGCGTTGCGAGCGAAAAAGGGTCCTGCGCGCGGCGCAAAACGATGGCGGGCCGACTGCCCGACGAGACTTTGCAACAAAGCGCAGGGACCTTTCTCGCCGCAACCCGAAGGGAATGGCCGCCCTGAGGCGCCACTCTGCGTTGCTTTCCTCGCCAAGACACCCGGTCTTGGCTTCGTCAAGCGCCTTGATTGGCGCCTCATGCCAGCCATTCGCATCCGTGAACATAGTGTGAACAGGCCCCAATGATTGCGTGCCGCACTCCCCGATATCGGGGCGAACGAGAAAACCTCAAATTTTATCATGCCATTAGCTGCTTCGCGTGCCGCGGGTCGGCTGAAGGTCCGCCGCTCGACGCACGAGGTCGAGCTGCCGGAGCCGCTCGACCTCCTCGGCGGTGGCCGGAGATGCATCTTCGCCGGCGGCGACCGGCCGCCCCGCGCGCTTGGCCTGCTCCCAGTAACGGATCACCCCGGCTCGCAGGTGTTCCGCCGCCTGTTCGTCCGAAATCCGGTGGTCCTCCGCCGCGACCAGGGCATCGGTCAGGATGCGTTCGTGCGCTGACCCCGCAAAGTGCTGCATTACGCCCGCTGTCGTTAGTGGGTGCTCACCTGACCCACAGAACCGAGCCAGCGCGGCCAGCGCCGCGCCTTCAGGCGTACCGTCGTTCGGCTCGGGCACCGCCACGGAGCGCCCCATGGCCGGTTGGAGCAGCAGTCCCTGGATCAGTTCGCGGACGAGCGAAGGCGCCTGTCGCGCTTTTGGCCCGGACCGACGGACGGCGCCGGGGGGGCGGTCCGGAGGGGCGGTGGCCGCATCGCGCGACTCGGTCCCTCGCAGGAGTCCGCGCAGCTCCGTTTCCGGCAGGCCGGTGAGCTCGGCCAGTTGCCGGCGCAGAAGTGCCGCGAGGACCGGAGCGGACAGTTGCGCCAGGTGCGGCCGCGCAGCATGCACGAGCGCGGCCCGGCCCTCGGCCGAGGTCGGCGGGTGCTGTGCCGACAGCTCGGCGATGAGGAATTCGGAGAGGGGCGTCGCGCGCTCGAACAGCGCCTCGAAGGCCGCTTTGCCGCGCTTGCGGACGAAGTCGTCGGGATCCTCGCCGTCGGGCAGGAAGAGGAAAAGCGCATTTTTCCCGTCCGCAAGCACCGGCAACGTGTTTTCGAGCGCGCGCCATGCTGCCTTGCGTCCCGCGGCGTCGCCGTCGAAGCAGTAGACGACGGTGTCGGTGAGCCGAAAGAGCTTTTGTGCGTGGACGGGCGTGGTCGCGGTGCCGAGCGTCGCGACCGCGTAGTCGACGCCGTGCTGCGCGAGCGCGACGACGTCCATGTAGCCCTCGACCACCACGACTCGCTCCGCGGCGCGAATCGCGTTTCGTGCGAGATAGAGGCCGTAGAGCTCGCGGCCCTTCGAGAAGAGCGGCGTCTCGGGCGAGTTCAGGTATTTCGGCTCCCCTTCGCCGAGCACGCGGCCGCCGAATCCGATCACCTGTCCGCGGCTGTCGTGGATCGGGAACATGATCCGATCGCGGAATCGGTCGTAGCGCTTGCCCGCCTCGCCGGCGATGACGAGGCCCGCAGTCTCGAGCTCGCGCGCGTCGTACCGTTCGAACACGGCGGCCAGCGGCTGCCAGGCGTCTGGCGCGTACCCGATGCCGAAGCGGGCGGCGATCTCGCCGGTGAGGCCGCGTCCCTTGAGGTAGTCCACGGCGCGCGGCGAGTCCTTGAGCTGGGCACGGTAATACTTGGCCGCGGTCAGGAGGAGCGACGCGAGATCGTTAGCCTGCTCGCGCCGCCCGGTCTCGCCGGGACGCGTCTCCACGCGGGGAACGACGAGTCCAGCGTCGCGGGCGAGCTCCTCGATGGCCTCGGGGAACGACTTGCCGCCGTATTCCATCAGGAAGCCGACGGCGGTCCCGTGGGCGCCGCAGCCGAAGCAGTGGTAGAACTGCTTGGACTGGCTGACGGTGAACGAGGGCGTCTTCTCGCTGTGGAACGGGCAGCAGGCGACGAAGTTCGCGCCAGCCTTCTTGAGGGGAACCGACCGGTCGATCACGTCGACGATGTCGATCCGGGACAGCAGCGTTTGTATGAAATCGTTAGGAATCATATACTTAACGCTGTCGCCCAAGGGGCAGGACGTCGCGGCCGGCCCGCAGCGCGGGCCGGCCGGACGTTTCACACGGCAGGGAACGCCTCAATTATAGGCAAGGCTACCGCGAGCGGAAGGGCGAAATGAAAAGGTGGACCCGGCGCCGCCAAACCGGGGTCTGACCCGGGTCAGACCCCGGTCTGGCACACGGACCATGCCAGCGGAGGTTAGCCGGCAAGCTTCGCCTTCACCCTGGCCGAGACGGCGCCCATGTCAGCGCGGCCGGCAAGCTTCGGCTTCAAGATCGCCATCACCTTGCCCATGCCGGCCATCCCTGCGGCACCCGTGGCGGCTACGGCCGCCGCGATTTCGGCGTCGATCTCTCCTTCGGAAGCCTGCGCGGGTAAGTAGGCGTGAAGCACATCGATCTCGGCGCGTTCCTTCGCGGCTAGGTCCTCGCGACGGCCAGCCTCGAACTGCGTGATCGAGTCCTTTCTCTGCTTCGTCATCTTCTCGATCACTGACAGCACGTCGGCATCGGTGAGCTCGATCCGCTCGTCGACCTCGCGCTGCTTGATTGCCGCCAGCAGCATTCGGATCGTCGACAGGCGGGCGGCGTCGTGCGCGCGCATCGCGTTCTTCATGTCTTCGGTGATGCGGCTCTTGAGTGTCATCGGAGGGCTCCAACAACGGGGTCAGACCCCGTTTTCCATGGTCGGCAGGTCAGCGGATCAGCAGCATGGAAAATGGGGTCTGACCCCGAAAGCAAAAGGGGCGAATCGCTTCGCCCCTCGTTTGCGTGCAATGCGGTGTAGGCGGGCTAATAAAGCTTCGGCGGCAGCTGCTGGCTGCGCAGGCGCTTGTAGTGGCGCTTCACCGCCGCTGCAAGCTTGCGCTTGCGCTCGGCGGTCGGCTTTTCGTAGAACTCGCGGGCGCGGAGCTCGGTGAGAAGGCCGGTCTTCTCGATGGTGCGCTTGAAGCGGCGGAGCGCCACCTCGAAGGGCTCGTTGTCGCGGACGCGAACGCTGGGCATGAAGCTGAATCCTTCAGTTTCAGGGGTTTACGGTAACTTGACATTATAACGGCGGCTACTGGACCGCGCAACCCCCGGAAAGATCGCGGCGCCAAGCCGACGATAGGACCCGCTGCGCGCGCGGGTCCTGCCGCGGTCACTTCGCGCCAAGCGATGTCAGCGTCCCGCCTGCCACGTCGGCTCCGTTCTGGGTAAGCGTATTGTTGTTCCGCGTATACACGAAGAGGTGTCCGGGAATGCTTTCTTGCATCGTCACGCCAGTGCCGTTTCCGCTGATTGTGTTGCCCGAAAGCGTGACCGCCGTGTCGGCCCCGTCGGAACGCGCGCGCAGACCGTGCGTCGCGTTGCCCACGAGTGCGCTTCGCTCCACCACGACCGACGGAAAGTCAGCCGACAAGCCCCAGACCAACAGACCGGTATCGTTTGCCGACGCGGTGACCTCGAGCAAGGTCGCACGCGTCGCGCCGGAAATGCCGATGCCAATGCCGTTGCCATCGGCGCGGAGACGCTCGATCGTCGTTTGAAGCCACCCTGCCGCCGGACCGTTTTGTCCAATCAGAACCGTGCCGGAGCCATGATTGCGGGTGACGGTGTCAGTGATTGTCAGCACGGCCGGATGCGAGTATGCCCTCGCGCGGATGCCGATAGTCGTCGTCGCGGCCCCCGTCCCTTGCATCACTACCCGCTCGATGTGCAATTGTCCGAACTGAATTCCGTCGATTCCGATGGAGTTGTCGTTACCGGTGATCGTCAGACCCCGTAGCGACACGATGTCATCAACGCCGGCATTCACGATGATCGCCGCGGACCCTGTTGCGACTATGGCGGCCGTGATGCCTGGGGCAATGTTGATGGATACGGTCTTCATGATCGTAGCGGGCCCATAGCCGCCGGAATCGAGCGCGTTGACTTCCCCACCCGCGTCGACTTGGCTGATCGCATAGTCAAACGTCCTGCAAGGCGCGGCCCGTGTGCACTTGCCCGTATCGACGCCAAGCTCGGCACTGACCCAAGCCCGCGGCGCCGCAAGCGCCGCCGTCTGAGACACGAGCAGCACAGCGGCGAGCAATCCTGTCATCGATGTGCGCGTCATGAAGCCCCCCCATCGAGTTTCGGATGAGCATGACTCGCCTCGCGGCCGCGTGTCTTGACCTGCAACAAGGTGGAAGAGCCCGTCGCGACGAATTGCCGCGCCTCGGGCGGCGCGCTCGATCAGCCGTCTGAACTCGGCCGGGCTATTTCGGAAGCAGCGTGGTGAGCGACCCGCCGGTGACGTCGCCGCCAGTGTTGTGCAGGAACGTGTTGTCGTTGCGCGAGCGCGCGAGCGTCGTCCCCCCGACGGCGCTGATCTGGACGCCGATGCCGTTACTATGAACCGTGTTGGCGGAGAGCGTGACGTCGGCGGTGCTGCTATGGTTGTTGATGAAGACACCGGCACCGTTGTCGCTGATCGCGTTGCCGGACAGCACGGCGTTCGACGTCCCGCCGGCGTCAGCATAGACGAATACGCCGTAGGAGGTGTTGTTGGAGATCGTGCTGTTTGCCGCGGTCACGACCGTCGTCGATCCTGTCAGCGAGTTATAGACCGTGATTCCCTCGGTATTGCCCGAGAATACGCTCTCCCGGATCGTGGTCCGCGAATCGATTGCGGCAAAGAGGCCTTCCGAATTGCCGACCGATCGTGTCCGCTCGATCGTCGCATTGGCCGCTCCTCCGACCAGGATTCCATCGTAGAAGTTGCGGACAATCGTGTCGACGATGAACACCTTCGCGCCGGCCGATGGCGTAGCCGAGATGCCGGCGGAATAAGGCGCGGGCCCGCCCCCATTCAGCGACGTGTTCTCGATATGGAGGACTCCGAACGTGTTCGCCTTGATGCCGTGGCGACCCGCGGCGCACGAAATGGTCAGGCCGCGCAGGATGATCTCGTCCGAGGTGCCGGCGTTGATCGTGACAGCGTCCGCGACCGCCGCGACGATCCCTGCCGTGACCCCCGACGCCACATTGACGGTCACGGACTTGGTGATCGTCATCTCGCCGTATCCGCCGGAGTCGAGAACGTTGACCTCGCCGCCGGCATCGACTTTCGTGATGGCGTACGTGAACGTCCGGCACGGCGCGGGCCGCGTGCAAATGCCGGTGTCGATGCCAAGCGTCGCGCTGACCCACGCCCGCGGGGCCGCCGCGGCGATCGTCGAGGGAAGAGCGACAGCGAAGACAAGCGCGCCAACTCGAATGTGGTTGACCTCCATCGAATCCTCCGTTTGGATGCGCGGTCACCAGTCGCATCACCGTAACGACCGCGTGGCCCATCCTACCACTCGATATCGACCAGCGAACCCCCGACCGATGCGATTGCGACTCACTCGTATAATCGCGCGATGCGTGTCCTCGGCATCGAGACGTCCTGCGACGAAACCGGCCTCGCCGTCTACGACACGGAACGCGGCCTGCTCGCGCACGAGCTGCACTCGCAGGTCGCGATGCACGTCGCGTACGGCGGAGTCGTGCCCGAGCTCGCCTCGCGCGACCACATCCGACGCGTCGTTCCACTTGCCGCAGCGCGTGCTCGCGCAGGCGGACACGAAGCTCGCCGATCTCGACGGCATCGCGTACACCCAGGGCCCGGGACTCGCCGGTGCGCTGCTCGTCGGCGCGGCGATCGCGAATGCGCTGGGCTTCGCGCCTCAGCAAGCCGGTCGTGGGCGTGCATCACCTCGAAGGCCATTTGCTCTCGCCGCTCCTCGCCGAGCCGAAGCCGGCGTTTCCGTTCGTCGCGCTCCTGGTCTCGGGCGGACACAGCCAGCTCTTCGATGTCGAGGGTGTGGGCCGCTACCGACTGCTTGGCGACACGCAGGACGACGCCGCGGGCGAAGCGTTCGACAAGACAGCGAAGTTACTCGGGCTGCCTTATCCGGGTGGGCCGGAGCTCGCGCGCCTCGCGGAATCCGGCCGCGACGGGGCCGTGACGCTGCCACGACCGATGCTCGAGAGCGGCGATCTCGACATGAGCTTCAGCGGACTCAAGACCGCGGTGCTCACGCTTGCGCGACGGCAGGCCGCGGCGGGCGCGCTGGACGAATCTGGCAAGGCCGACATCGCGCGCGAATTCCAGCATGCGGTCGTCGACGTGCTCGTCGCGAAATCGCTCGCGGCACTCGGTGCGACGCGGCGCGAGCGGCTCGTGGTCGCCGGCGGCGTCGGCGCGAATCGCGAGCTGCGTGCGCGACTCACGGCCGCGGTCGAGCGGCGCGGTGGCCAGGTCTTTTATCCGGAGCTCGCCTTTTGCACCGACAACGGCGCGATGATCGCGCTCGTCGGCGCGCTGCGGCTCGCGCAGTCCCGAATCGGTGACTACGAGTTCTCGGTTATGCCGCGCTGGGATCTCGGAACCGTGCGCCCGCCGATGACTGCCGCCCCATTGTGAGGAGGGACGGCGAAACCAATCGACCGGCGATCGGCGGGGAACAGGTGCGGAACACCGGCTCAGCGCGTGTCTTGCACCGTCCCGCGTTCCGCGATTCGCATCCGGTCGAAGGCGTTCGGGCGCGTTCGCGCCTTCCAGGCCCCGGCCACGGCGCTCACGTTGTCGCCGAGGTCCCGCGTCGAGTCCAGTTCGATGTCGTAGGTGCCGAAAGTGTGAACGACGGCGGAGTCCTGGCGGGCATCGCCTGCCCGTCGGTCTCCGCGTCGCCGCTCACGCTCCTCGAGCTCCGAAAGCGGGCAGTGCAGTCCAACGAAGAACACGTCGAACGGCTCGAGGAGCTGCACGAGCCGGGACATCCACGCGCGGGTCTCGACGATGTGCTCAACGATGAGATCATTGCCGGCTTGGGCGAGTGCCGGCAGGCACCGGTGGAAGCCTTCGAAGAACGCAGGCCGCATCTCCGGCCAGGAAAAATCTCCGTTGTCGATGCGCTCCCACGGCAACACGCCGGAACCTCTGAAGTGATCGATCGAGTAATGCCAGAACGGATCATCGAGGCGTGCCTGCAGCGCCCGGCAGAGCGTGGACTTCCCGGAGCTCGATGCGCCGTTGACGAGGATGATCCTTCCGGTCATCGGCCGATCGTGCGCTCGCTGCCCGTGAGGAGCTGGCGAATGTTGCTTCGGTGCCGCCAGAACAACAGCGCCGCGATCGGCACCCAGATCCACGCGGTCGGCGTGTTGCCGAAGACGTAGAACGCACCGATCGGCGCCAGCAGCGCGACCGTCAGCGCGGCGAGCGAGCTGATCTTGAATCCGAGCGCCATCACGACCCACACGGCGGCGAGCACGAGCGTGAGCAGCCACGACAGCGCGAGCATGATGCCCGCCGCCGTCGCGACGCCCTTGCCGCCGGCGAAGCGGTGGAACACGGGAAAGACGTGGCCCAGGAAAACGGCGAGCGCGGCCGCCGGCACGGTCCCTTCAGGAACGCCGAATGCCGGCGCGGCGAATTGCGCGGCGATCACGGCGAGCCAGCCCTTCGCGCCGTCACCGGCGAGCGTCAGCGCCGCCGCCGCCTTGTTGCCGGTGCGCAGCACGTTGGTCGCACCCGGGTTGCGGGAGCCGTACTCGTGCGGGTCGGGGAGGCCGAACGCCTTGCTGACGACCACCGCGAACGACACGGAGCCGATCAGGTACGCGGCGAGGACGATGAGGAATGCGGCGAGCACGAATGAGGACGCCGGTCGGGTACACTCTCGGGCCATTGTAGCCGAACCGCACCCCTCCGCTCCGCGATGAACACGATCTTCATTCACGACCTGCGCGTCACCACGACGATCGGCGTCTACAGCTGGGAGGCGCGGCTGCCGCAGACGATCCGGCTCGACCTCGAGATCGGGATGCCGTCCGACAAGCCGTTCACGACCGGCAAGTTCGCCGATGCGCTCGACTACGCAGCCGTGGTGAAGCGGCTGAAGGTGTTCGCCGGGGAGCACCCCTATCCGCTGCTCGAGCGTTTCGCGGAAGGCGTCGCGCAGCTCGTCCTCGACGAATTCCACGCGCCGTGGGTGAAAGTGCGCGTCGCGAAGCTGGGCGCGCTGCCGGGCGTGAAGGAGATCGGGGTCGCGATCGAGCGGCGCGCGACCTGAACACGCTCGCGCAGACCTCGTGACGTCGTTACCGCGTCGGAAGCCTGCGCTTCGTATCCGCGCGCAGCTCGTCCGCGGCAACGGCCCGAAGCCGCCCGACCGCAACAAGGTCGAGGTGTGCGCCGGGCGGAAGACCGAGGCGCTGCCTGAGCGCCGCGAGCACGCGCTTGTTTGCATACGCGTGGGGCGCGCCGGGGTCGTCGCCCTGGTCCTCGGTGAACTTCCGCAGCACCTTGGCGCGCGTCGCATCAGCCTGCGCGAGCTCGACCAGCTTGGCGCGGTATTCGAGCTCCCACGGCGCGAGTGAAGGAAAGCGCGCGAGGTCGACGAAATGCTGCGTCTCGTGTCCGAGGAAGCTCACGCGGAATTCCTCGCCGTCGAGGCTCGAGTAGCGCGGCACCACGGCGTGCAGCGCTTTCGCCGTTGCCCAACCTCCGGCGCCGCGTCGATGGCAGGTTGCGAAGTCGGCCCAGCCCAGGCTCGCGAACTTGTCGAGGAACACGACGTCGGTGACGTGCGCGCCTTCGGGCAGCTCGACGCGAATCGCTTTGGTCTCCTGCTGCGTCCAGAGCATCAGCTCGAGCAATGGCAGCGTGCGGCCCAGGAGCGCATGGAATCCCGCACGTTCGAAACGTTCGGCGAGCGCGGGCTCGAGCGCGTCGAAATCGGCGAAGTCGTCGCGACCCAGCGAATGACGCAACGCGCGAAGCAACGTCACCTCGGCCTCGGCGCTCGCGCTCGGACGGGACAGCGCCGCGTGCCAGTACGTACGATACGCGTCGAGGGTCTGACGGGTGAACGTATCCGGCAATTCGGAGCTTTCGACGGCACTCGGTGCGCCCCCGAGTCGGTCCAGCATGCAGGCGCGAAAGGCGCGATCTTCGCCGCCGAATTCGCTTTCTGGCACACGCTGCAGCAGCGAGACCGCGCGCTTTCCGTTGGCCTGCAGCGCCGCACCCGTCGCTTCCGCGACGGCCCGCTCGGCGAGCGGCGAGCTCGCCTGCGAGCGCGCCGTCGTCACGGCGACGGCGATGGACATCAGTATCGCTTTCGCGGCCGTACTCCTAAGCATCGCCTGAGACTTCCTCTGCGCGTCGTCCTTCGGGACGGCGACCGGAAGTCTAGGCAACAGCGTGCGTCACCGTCTTGAATGGATTTGACCTGCGCCGCCAGGCGGCGGGCGCGGCGCCCGTGAGATCGACGATCGCTCGCGAGAGATGCGACTGGTCGGCGAAGCCACAGGCAATGGCGAGCTCGGCGAGCGGATCGTCGCGTTCGTGCAGCGCGGCGAATGCGCGGCGCGCGCGTGCCTCGGCGCGGAAGCGTGCCGGAGGGATCCCGTAGGCTGCACGAAATCCCCGGCTGAGCGTGGCAGGCGCGAGTCCCATCGTCATAGCCCAGTGCGCGAGCCGCACGTCGGCGCGCGCGCGCAGGAGCGCGGCGAGTTGGTCGGGCCAGTCATCCATCGCCGCGGGCACGCCTGCAGCGAGGTCGAGCACCTCCGAGGCCGAGGCGATATCGGCCTCCGCTGCGCGCGCGACCGCATCGGGGTCGGCGACCCGGAAGGCGATGGGCAGGGTCCGGGTCGCCGGCAGGGGAACGTTGAGAACCTCGGCGCCTCGGGGACCCATCACGTCGAGATGACCGTCGAAAGCGCGGTGGACCAGCGCGTCGCCCGGAACGACGCGTCGGCGGCCTTCGTCTCCCGACTCGAGATAGCCGCCGGCGAGCACGATGGCGACGTACCCGATGGCGTGGCGATGCCGGTGCATCGTCTGGCCCGGCGCCAGCCGATCGCGGCCGATCCGCGTAGGAGCGAGCCTGACCGCGCGGTTTCTCGGCCCCGAGCTCATGTCGCGATGTCGACCGGCACCGGCTTCAGCACGCGCGCGAGATCGGCCGGCGCCATGCCGACGAGATAGCCCCTGCGGCCGCCGTTGATGTAGAGGCACGGCAGGGCCGCGATGGACCGTTCCATGTACACCGGCATCGCGCGCCTCGTTCCGAAGGGACTCGTGCCGCCGACCTGATACCCGGAATGGCGATCGGCGACCGCCGGCGCGCACGGCGTCACCGTCTTCACGCCGAGCAAGCGCGCGAGGCCCTTCGTCGAAACCTCGCGGTCGCCGTGCATCAGCACGACGAACGGACGCTTGGCGTCGTCCTCCATCACCAGAGTCTTGATCACCGCGTGCTCGTCCACGCCGAGCTCGCGCGCGGAAACCTCGGTGCCGCCGCGCGCCTCGTATTCGTACGGGTGGTGCGTGAACGCGACGTCGTGCTCGCGCAGCACGCGGACCGCGGCGGTGACGGGGTACTTCTCCTTTGTCATCGTCAGCCGCGTGGGTGATGCCGCGCGTGCAGTTCTTTCAGGCGCTCGCGCGCGACGTGCGTGTAGATCGTCGTCGTCGTGATGTCGGCGTGGCCGAGGAGCAGCTGCACGACACGCAGGTCCGCGCCGTGATTGAGGAGATGCGTCGCGAACGCGTGCCGCAGCACGTGCGGCGAGAGGCTCGCCACGGGGATGCCGGCCTTCGTCCCGTAGCGCTTGACGAGCGCCCAGAACCCCTGCCGCGTCAGGGGCCCGCCGCGCGCCGTGACGAACATCGCGTCGCCGCGGCCCGGGCCGGCCAGCGCGGCACGCGCCGTCGCGAGATAGCGCTTGATCCACGCGATCGCTTCCTCGCCGAGCGGCACGAGGCGCTCCTTGCTGCCTTTGCCCATGACCCGCACCACGCCCATGTCGAGCGAGACCTCGGCGAGCTTGAGACCGACGAGCTCCGACACGCGGAGTCCGGTTGCGTAGAGCGTCTCCAGCATCGCGCGATCGCGCAAGCCGAGCGTCGTGTCGGGATCGGGCGCCGCGAGCAGCGACTCGACCTGCGTCTCGCTGAGGTTCTTGGGGAGCCGCCGCGGCAGCTTCGGCGCGCGTACGCGCGCGGTTGGGTCTGCGCGCATCGTCGCCTGCTGCAGCTGCAGCGCATAGTAGCGCCGCAGCGACGAGAGCCGTCGGGCGACCGACGTCGCCTTCGCCTTCGCGCGGTATTGCGCCGCGAGCCAGGCATCGACGTCGACGCGCTGCGCGTCGTTGAGCGCGCGACCGCGGTCCGCGAGCCACGCGGCCCACTGCATCAGGTCGCGGCGGTAGCTCGCGAGCGACGTCGCCGCGAGACCGTCCTGCAGCCAGACCTGGTCGCAGAAGGCATCGATCAGCTCCGCGGCGTCCTTCGCCATCGTTGCACCTTCCGCGCGGCTCATTGGAGCACCTTCGCGCTCCGCGCCCCGGTATTCGCGCTTGGGCGGCCCGGCGGGCTCATGCGCCGAACCGGTACCCTTCGTGCTCGAGCAGCCAGCGCTTCACTGCGATCGGGTCGCCGCCCTCCGCGTTCATGAACCCGCCGAGCGCGCCCATGCTGCCGACCACGCGATGGCACGGCACGACCAGGGCGATCGGGTTCGCGCCGCACGCCTGGCCGACCGCGCGCGGCGCCGAGCGCACCTTCCGCGCGATCTCACCGTAGGTTCGCGATTCGCCGACGGGAATCGCGGCGATCGCATCCCAGACGCGGTGCTGGAAGTCGGTCCCGCGCGGCGCGAGCGGCAACGTGAAACGGTGATGCGGATCGGCGAAGTAGCGCTCGAGCTCGCGCACCGCTTGCGCGGCGACGGAATCCGCGGGCGCCTGCGCGCGCTCGGTCCGTGGCAGGTACTCGATGCCGGTCACCTTGCCGTCGGCCGTGTGGATGCCGAGCACGGCGAACGGCGCTTTGAGCTTCGCGGCGTAGGGGGTTCCACTCATGCGTGCACCTCGTTCGGCAGAGGCCGACGTCAGCCCAGCTTCATCTGGTGCGGCAGATACGTCACCAGCGCCGGGAAGAACCAGATCGCGAGCACGGCGACGATGATCAGCCCGAACATCGGCAGCGCGTGCCGCGCGATCCACGTGATCTGCCGGTTGGTCATTCCCTGAAGCACGAACAGGTTGAAGCCGACGGGCGGAGTGATCTGCGCCATCTCGACCACGAGCACGATGAAGATGCCGAACCAGAGGAGGTCGATCCCGACTGCCTCGACCGAAGGCAGGATTACGCCCATCGTCAGCACGACCATCGAGATGCCGTCGAGGAAGCAGCCAAGCACGATGTAGAAGAGCATCAGCGCGACGACGAGCGCGAACGGCGAGAGCCCCAGGCCGCCGATCCACTCGGCCAGGTGCCGCGGCAGTCCGATGTAGCCCATCGCGAGCGTAAGGAACGATGCGCCGGCGAGGATCAGCGCGATCATGCAGTAGAGTCGCGTCGCGCCCATGAGGCTCGCGCCGAACGTCTTCCGGGTAAGCGAGCCCTGAACCGCGGAAATCGCGAGCGAGCCGACGACGCCGAACGCTGCGGCCTCGGTCGCTGTCGCGATGCCGGCGTAGATCGAGCCCAGCACCGTGCCGATCAGCACCAAGACCGGAATCAGATGCCGCGACGCGTGGACCTTTTCGGCGAGCGTCGTGCGCGTCGCGGCCGCCGGCACCGCGCCCGGATGGGCGAGCGCCCAGGCGACGATGTAACCGGAGAACAACGCGGCGAGCATGATCCCTGGAATCACGCCGGCGATGAAGAGCTGCGCGATCGAGACGTTCGCCGTGACGCCGTAGACGATCATGATGATCGACGGCGGGATCAGGAGGCCCAGCGTGCCCGCACCGGCGAGCGTGCCGACCGTGATGCCTTCCGGATAGCCGCGCGCCTTCAACTCGGGCAGTGTCATCTTGCCAATCGTCGCGCAGGTCGCGGCCGAGCTGCCGGACACTGCCGCGAAGATCGTGCAGCCGATGATGTTCGTGTGCAGCAGCCGCCCGGGCAGCCGCTCGAGCCACGGCGCGAGGCCGCGGAACATGTCCTCGGACAGACGCGTGCGAAACAGGATCTCGCCCATCCAGACGAACAGCGGCAGCGCCGTCAGCGTCCACGACGAGGCTGTGCCCCAGATCGTGACTGCCATCGCATCGCCCGCGGGACGCGAGGAAAAGAGCTCCATGCCGATCCACGCGACGCCGAAGAGGGCGAGCCCGATCCACACGCCACTGCCGAGGAGCAGGAACAGCGCGACGATGAGGAGCGTGGTGATGAGTGCGTCCATGGCCCCGCGTACTTCCTACTCGTTGTGCATGGCTGCGGACGGAACGGCGTGTACGCGCTGCCCGTGCCATTCCTCGACCAGTGTGTCGAGGAACGCGATCGCGAGGACGAGACCCCCGGCCGCCATCGTGAGCTGCGGGATCCACAGCGGCGTCGCGTCGTTGCCCGTCGAGATGTCGTTGAAGTCCCACGACTGATAAGCGAGTTTAATGGCGTAGAACGCGAACGCAGCGGCGAGCGCGGTGCCGGCCGCGAGCGACCACAGCTCGAGACCGCGGCGGCCCTTCGCGCCGACGTGTTCGAGAAGCAGGGTGACACGGATATGCTCGCCGCGCCGGAACGTGTGCGCGAGCGCGAGGAATCCCGTAGCCGCCATGCAGTAGCCGGCGTACGCGTCGGTGCCGGGAACGAACCAGCCGGTGAGGCGGCTGCCGATGCCGATCAGCACCATCGCGAGCGTGCCTACCATGAACAACGCCGCCAGGACCCCGGCGGCGTCGTAGAGCGCGTCGAGCGCCCGGCGCAGCCTCATTGTGCGGCTACATTCCGCGATAGGCTTCGATCACCTTGCGCCCGTCGTCACCGGCCTTGCGCTGCCACTCGGCCAGCATGTAGTTGCCAACCTTGCGCAGGTCGGCCGTCAGCTGTTCGGACGGCACGACGATGCTCATTCCCTTGCCCTTGAGCTGCTCGAGATACCAGCCGTTCTTCTCCGCGGAAAGCTTCCAGCCGCGGGCCTCGGCGTCCGCTGCCGCCTTGAGCAGCGCGGCCTGCGTCGGCTTGTCGAGCGCGTCGAATGCCTTCTGGTTGACGATCACGGCGTTCTTGGGGATCCACGCCTGCGTGTCGTAGTATTTCTTGATGTGCTCGTAGGTCTTCGAGTCGAAGCCCGTCGCGCCGGACGTCATCATCGAGTCGATGACACCCGTTGCGAGCGCCTGCGACACCTCGGCCGCCTGCACCGTCACGGGCTGTGCGCCAACCAGCTCGGCGATCTTCGACGTGGCGGGGCTGTAGGCACGCCACTTGAGGCCCTTCATGTCGGCGCCGGAGGCGAGCGTGCGATTCGTGAAGATGCCCTGCGGCGGCCACGGCACCGCATAGAGGAGCTTCATCCCCTGCTTCGCGAGCCGGTCGTCGAGCGTCTTGCGCGACGCCTTGTAGAGCTTGAACGACGCCTCGTACGAGGTGGCAAGGAACGGGATGCCGTCGACGCCGTAGAGCGGGTCCTCGTTCTCGAAATTGACGAGCAGGATCTCGCCGGCCTGCGCCTGGCCGCCTTGCACTGCGCGCTTGATCTCGGGCGCCTTGAACAGCGACGCGTTCGGGTGCACGGTGATCTTGAGCTTGCCGGCGGTCGCCTTGTCGACGTCGCCCGCGAACTGCTGGATGTTCTCGGTGTGAAAGTTGGAGGCCGGATACGCAGTCGGCAGGTCCCACTTGGTCTGCGCCGCGACCGGCGGCGCGAGCGCGGCGAGGGCGAGCGTCGCCAGCAGGGTGCGAAGGCAGTTCATCGGGTGTCTCCGGGAAGGCGGAAGAGAGCGCGTGCGTCGCAACCGGCGCGACTGTGTGCACCCGTTTTACCATAATTTGCCGCAGGCGTGGAGCCGGGATGGGCGCCCGCCCGGAGTACCATACGCCGTCGATCCGAAGCGATGAGGCGCGAGCGCGCGGGCGGCGCAATCGTCGGCATGAATCCAACCCGAAACCTCTGATCGTGGCAACGCAGGAACGCGCGCTGACCGATGCCGACGCGATCGCGCTGGCGCGCAGCGCTCTCCAGTCCGGCAACGCGGTCGAGGCCGAGGACATCGTGCGCCAGATGCTCGCGCACGACGCCGGGAACGTCGAGGCCGGGCAACTCCTCGCCGTCTGCCTCGCGCGGCGCGCCGCGTTCGCCGAGGCGCTGCCGCTATTCGAGGCGGTCGTGCGCGGACAGCCCGGAAACATCGGCGCGCGCAACAACCTCGGCAACGCACTCTCGGGGCTCGGCCGGCACGCCGATGCGGTGGCGTGCTTCGACGCCGCGATCGCGCTCGATCCGCGCGTCGCAGTGCTGCACGGCAACCGCGGCAACGCGCTCAAGGCGCTAGGCCGCGTCGACGAGGCGCTCGCGAGCTACGGGAGCGCGATCGCCCTCGCGCCGGACCACGCCGGATATCGGTACAACCGCGGCACGGTCCTCGCCGAATTGCGCCGTCCGTCAGAGGCGTTGGCGGATCTCGACCGGGCGGTCGCACTCGACCCGCGCCACGCGTCGTCCTGGCTGAACCGCGGCAACGCGTGCTTCGAGTTGCGGCGCTTCGACGAGGCATTGGCGGACTTCGATCGGGCGCTCGCGGCGGATCCGGGGAACGCCCGGGCGCACGTCAATCGTGCGAGCGCACTGCGCGAGCTGCGGCGCTTCGACGAGGCGCTGGCGAGCTTCGACACGGCGCTCGCAGCGAAACCCGCGCTTGCTTCCGCGCACGTCGAGCGCGCGCGCGCGCTGCGCGAGCTCGCGCGGCCCGACGAAGCGCTCGCCGGTTTCGCGACGGCGCTCTCGCTCGAGCCAGACCTGCCTTACGCGCTCGGGGATTGGCTGCAGCAGAAGCTCGCCTGTTGCGATTGGGCCGAACTCGACGCCGCGTTCGCACGCGTGACCGCCGCGGTCGACCGCGGCGACCGCGCGTGCACGCCATTTCCACTTCTCCTGCTGCCATCGACGCTGGCGCAGCAGCGTGCCTGCGCACGGACATACGTCGCGGACCGGCATCCGCTCGGCCCGGCGTCCGAATGGCAAGGTGGTTCGTACACGCACGACCGCCTCCGCATCGGCTACTTTTCCGCGGACTTCCACGATCACGCGACGGCGCACCTGATCGCCGGCATCCTCGAGCAGCACGACCGCCGGCGCTTCGAGATCACCGCCTTCTCCTTCGGGCCGGACGCGGATGACCCGTGGCGGCGGCGCATCACGTCCGCGGTCGATCGCTTCGTCGACGTCCGGCAGGCGACCGACGCCGCGATCGCCGCGCAGGCGCGCGCGCTCGAGATCGACATCGCCGTCGATCTCAAGGGCCACACGCAGCAGGCGCGCGTGGGCATCTTCGCCGCGCGCGCGGCGCCGCTGCAGGCGAGCTGGCTCGGCTACCCGGGGACGCTCGGCGCGCCCTACATGGACTACCTGATCGCCGACCCGACGCTGATTCCGCCGCCGCACCGCGCGCACTACGACGAGAAGATCGCATACCTGCCGCATTCGTATCAGCCCAACGATTCGACCAAGCCGATTGCCTCGGAGAAGATGACGCGGGAGCAGGCGGGCCTGCCCGCGAGGGGGTTCGTGTTCTGTTGCTTCAATCACAGCTTCAAGATCCTGCCCGAGGTCTTCGCCGTCTGGATGCGCCTCTTGCGGGCGGTCGAGGACAGCGTCCTGTGGCTGCTCGAAAGCAATGCCGCCGCGGTCCGGAACCTGCGCCGCGAGGCGGCCGCGCACGGCGTGGCGACGGAGCGGCTCGTGTTCGCCCCTCGAACGTCGCTCGCAACGCACCTTGCGCGCCATCGTCATGCGAACCTCGTCCTCGACACGATGCCGTACAACGCGCACACGACGGCGAGCGACGCGCTGTGGGCGGGCGTGCCGGTCGTGACCTGCCTGGGCGACACGTTCGCAAGCCGCGTCGCGGCGAGTCTCCTCTCCGCGATCGGCCTGCCCGAACTCGTCTCGCCCGATCTCGCGGGATACGAGGCCCTCGCGCTGGCGCTCGCGCAGGCACCGGAGCGCGTGGCTGCGCTCCGAACGAGGCTCGCCGCGAACCGCGCGACCGAGCCACTGTTCGACACGGGGCGTTTCGCGCGCGACATCGAGGCCCTGTACACGTTGATGATCGAGCGGCAGCGTTCGGGGGTTCCCCCCGATCATCTCGTGTAACGGATCGTGCGAATGGCGACGGATTCGCAGGCCGGCGGCTGGCAGTTCTGGGTCGACCGCGGCGGAACTTTCACCGACATCGTGGCCCGACGGCCCGACGGGTCGCTCGTCACGCACAAGCTCCTTTCCGAGAATCCCGGGCGCTACCGCGATGCCGCGGTGCACGGGATCCGCGAGCTTCTCGGGCTCGCGCCCGGCGCGCCCATTCCCACGGGCACGATCGACGCCGTGAAGATGGGGACGACGGTCGCAACCAACGCGCTCCTCGAGCGCAAGGGCGAGCGGACCGCGCTCGTGATCACGCGCGGGTTCGGCGATGCGCTGCGGATCGGGTACCAGAACCGGCCGAAACTGTTCGTGCGGCGGATCGAGCTCCCGACGCTGCTCTACGAGCGCGTGATCGAGGTCGACGAACGGATCGGCGCGCGTGGCGATCCCGTCCGGCCGCTCGACCTCGCCGCCGCGCGACGCGAGCTCGCGGCCGCGCGCGAGGCGGGCATCGAAGCGGTGGCGATCGTGCTGATGCACGGATATCGCTTTCCGCAGCACGAGCGCGCACTGGCCGAACTTGCGCGCGAGCTGGGCTTCGCACAAGTGTCGACGAGCCACGAGGTGAGCCCGCTGATGAAGCTCGTCTCGCGCGGCGACACGACCGTCGTCGACGCATACCTGTCACCGATCCTCCGGCGCTACGTCGGCCAGGTGGAGCACGAGCTGCGCGGCGAAGGAGGGGAGGCGCGACATCTTCCGCGGCTCCAGTTCATGCAATCGTCGGGCGGCCTGACGGATGCTCACCGGTTCCAGGGCAAGGACGCGATCCTCTCGGGACCGGCGGGCGGCGTCGTCGGCGCGGTCGAGGTCGCGCGGCTCGCCGGCTTCGACGCGATCATCGGCTTCGACATGGGCGGCACGTCGACCGACGTCACGCACTATGCGGGCGAATACGAGCGCGCCTTCGTCACCGAGGTCGCGGGCGTGCGGCTGCGCGCGCCGATGATGCGCATCCACACGGTCGCGGCGGGCGGCGGGTCGATCTGCGCATTCGACGGCGCGCGGCTGCGTGTCGGTCCTGAATCGGCCGGCGCGGACCCCGGGCCGGCGTCGTATCGCCGCGGGGGGCCGCTGAGCGTCACCGACTGCAACGTGATGGTCGGCAAGCTGGACCCGGCGCTGTTTCCGAAGGTGTTCGGGCCCACCGGCGATCTTTCACTCGATGCGGAGGTCGTGCGTGCGAAGTTCGGGGCGCTCGCGCTCGAGATCGCGGCGGCGACCGGACACGCGCGTACGTCGGAGGAGGTGGCGGCCGGTTTCCTGGAAATCGCGGTCGCGAACATGGCGAACGCGATCAAGCACATTTCCGTCGAGCGCGGCTACGACGTGACCGAGTACACGCTGTGCTGCTTCGGCGGCGCCGGCGGTCAGCACGCCTGCCTCGTCGCCGATGCGCTTGGCATGACGCGCGTGCTGCTGCATCCGTTCGCGGGCGTGCTGTCCGCCTACGGGATGGGGCTCGCCGACGTGCGTGCGCTGCGCCAACAGGCGGTCGAAGCGAAGCTCACCGTCGAGTCGCTCGCGGCGACGGACGCCGTGTTGGCGGCGCTCGAGCGTGCGGCGCGCGACGAGGTGGCTGCGCAAGGCATTCCCGTCGGGCGGATCGGCGCGACGCGCACGCTTCATCTCAAGTACGACGGCACGGACACCACGCTCGAGGCAGCCGTGAGCGACGTCCCGGGTATCGTCGCCGAATTCGAGCGGCGCTACCGGCAACACTACGGATTTCTGATGCCGAGCCGGCCGCTGGTGATCGAGGCCGTGGCGGTCGAGGCGGTCGGGCGCACACACGACGCGCGCGAGGTTGCGCGTGATTCTTCGCCGCGCGCGGGGCCGCTGCGCCCCCTCAGCGACGAACCGGATCTACACCGACGGAGCGTTCCGGGACGCGAACGTCTTCGACCGCGACGACCTGCGCCCCGGCGACGCCGTTCGCGGGCCCGCTGTGATCCGCGAGGACAACGCGACGACCGTGGTCGAACCCGGCTGGCGCGCGACGTTCAGTAACCGTGGCGACCTCGTCCTCGAGCGCGTCCTGGAAGCGCGGCGCGATCACGCGATCGGCACGACGGCCGACCCCGTGCTGCTCGAGGTGTTCAACAACCTGTTCATGGCGATCGCCGAGCAGATGGGTGTGACGCTCGCCAACACCGCGTACTCGGTCAACATCAAGGAGCGGCTCGATTTCTCGTGCGCGCTGTTCGACACCGAGGGCAATCTGATCGCCAACGCGCCGCACATGCCGGTTCACCTGGGTTCGATGGGCGAGAGCGTGCGCACGATCATCGACCGACGCGCCGGCACGATGCGCGAGGGCGATGCGTTCGTGCTGAACGCGCCCTACAACGGCGGCACGCATTTGCCCGACGTGACGGTGATCGCGCCGGTGTTCCTGGGGCCTGGTGTGGCGCGGCCCGAGTTCTACGTCGCGAGCCGCGGCCACCACGCCGACATCGGCGGCATCACGCCCGGATCGATGCCGCCCGATTCGAAGCATGTCGACGAGGAGGGCGTGCTGCTCGACAATGTCGCGCTCGTCGCCGAGGGCCGCTTCCTCGAAGCCGAGCTTCGCGCCATCCTCGAAGGTGGCCGCTTCCCCGCTCGCAACGTCGAGCAGAACCTCGCCGATCTCCGCGCGCAGGTCGCGGCCTGCGCGAAGGGTGCCGAGGAGCTCGCCAAGATGGTCGCGCACTTCGGCCTGCCCGTCGTCCGCGCGTACATGAAGCACGTGCAGGACAATGCGGAGGAGTCCGTCCGACGGGTGCTCGACGTGCTGACCGACGGCCGCTTCGAGTACGAGATGGACAGCGGTGCGCGGATCGCCGTCCGCATCGCGATCGACAAGCGGGCGCGCGAGGCCACCGTCGACTTCACCGGCACGAGCCCGCAGCAGCCGACCAACTTCAACGCGCCGTCAGCCGTCTGCAAGGCTGCGGTGCTCTACGTGTTCCGGACGCTCGTCGACGACGAGATCCCGATGAACGCGGGCTGTCTGAAACCGATCAAGATCGTGATTCCGGAGGGCTCGATGCTCGCGCCGCGCTATCCCGCCGCGGTCGTCGCCGGCAACGTCGAGACGTCGCAGGCGATCACCGACGCGCTCTACGGTGCACTCGGCGTGCTCGCCGCCTCGCAGGGCACGATGAACAATTTCACCTTCGGTAACGACACCTACCAGTACTACGAGACGATCTCGGGCGGCGCCGGCGCGGGCCCGGATTTCGACGGCGCGTCGGTCGTCCAGACGCATATGACGAATTCACGGCTCACCGACCCGGAGGTGCTCGAGTGGCGGTTCCCGGTCCGGCTCGAATCGTTCGCGATCCGGCACGGTAGCGGCGGCGCGGGCCGGCACCGCGGGGGCGACGGCGCCGTGCGACGCGTCCGGTTCCTCGAGCCGATGACCGCGGTGATGCTCGCCAACCATCGGCGCGTGGCGCCCTTCGGGGTGGCCGGTGGCGCGCCCGGGGCGGTCGGGCGCAACTGGGTCGAGCGGGCGGACGGCCGGCGCGAGGAATTCGGTGCAACCTGCGCGGTCGAAATGGGCGCGGGCGACGTCTTCGTGATCGAGACGCCCGGCGGCGGCGGGTTCGGGACGCCTGTTCGCCCGGGCTCCGGTCGGGGCGCATAATCGCGCGCATTCCAGGCGACGATGGGAGCACCGATGGCCGGCATCTACGATTTCAAGGTGAACGACATCCACGGCAAGCCCGTCAAGCTCGACGCGTACAAGGGCAAGGTCCTGCTCGTGGTCAACGTGGCGAGCCAGTGCGGGTTCACGCCGCAATACAAGGGGCTGGAAAAGCTCTACGAGAAATACCACGCCAAGGGGCTCGAGATCCTCGGTTTTCCCTGCAACCAGTTTGGCGCGCAGGAGCCGGGAAGCGAAGAAGAAATCGAATCATTCTGCGAGGTGAACTACGGCGTCACGTTCCCGCTGTTCGCAAAGGTCGACGTCAACGGCAAGGAAGCGGCACCACTCTACCAACACCTGAAGAAGGCGAAGCCCGGCCTGCTCGGCTCGGAGGCGATCAAGTGGAACTTCACGAAGTTCCTGGTCGACCGCGACGGCAATGTCGTCGAGCGCTACGCTCCGAACGTCGAGCCGGAGAGCCTCGCTCCCGACGTCGCGAAGCTTTTGTGACGCGCACGATGGCCTGGCTCGCGGCGTCGGTCGGCTGCGCGCTCTTCGCGCTGACGCTTGCCACGAGGCCGGGAATCGCATTCGCGCAGGCCGATCCGGACAAGGTGCTGCGCGTGGTGTTCCCGGTCGCGGAAACGGGCTTCGACCCGCAGGCGTCCTCCGACGCCTATTCGAACCACGTCATCCGTGCGATGTTCGACGCGCCGTATCGGTACGACCATCTCGCGCGACCGTACCGGATCGCGCCGAACACGGCAGTCGCGCTGCCCGAGATCTCGGCCGACGGCCTCGAATGGAAGATCAAGATCAAGCCCGGGATCTACTTCGCCGACGATCCCGCCTTCAAGGGGAAGAAGCGCGAGCTCACGGCCGCCGACTATGTCTATTCGTGGAAGCGCGTGATCGACCCCAAGATGCGCTCGCCCAACCTCCAGACCTTCGACGCCAAGTTCGTCGGCGCGGACAGGCTCGTGGCGGAGGCGAGGGGAAACGGCAAGTTCGACTACGACGCGCCGCTGGAGGGATTGAGCGCGCCCGACCGCTACACGATCCGGATCAAGCTCACTGCCCCGTCGTACGATCTCCTGTCCGATCTCACGACCTCGACTTCGATGGCCGTCGCCCGCGAAGTGATCGAGGCCTACGGCGACGGCGCGGGCTGGGTGACGGCGAAGCCGGTGGGCACGGGCCCCTACCGGCTCAAGGACTGGCGGCGTGGACAGAAGATCGTGCTGGAAGCGAATCCCGCGTTCCGCGAAGTGCGCTACCCGGAAAGCCATGACCCCGCCGACCGCGACATCATGGCGCGTCTCAAGGGAAAGAAGATTCCTCTCATCGGTCGCGTCGAGATCTACATCATCGAGGAAAGCAACCCGCGCCTGCTCGCGTTTGAGAAAGGCGATCTCGACATCCTGGCCGTGCCGGCCGATCTCGTGCCCAACGTGGTCGACGCGAACAACCAGCTGAAGCCGCGGTTCGCGCAGGCGGGCATCGTCCACGCGCGGGGCGTCCAGCCCGCGATCTCGTATACGTACTTCAACATGGAGGACCCGGTCGTCGGCGGATATACCAAGGACCGCGTCGCGCTGCGCCGCGCGATCGGAATGGCGTACAACACGGACGAGGAGATTCGCGTGCTGTGGCATGGGCAGGCCATGCCGGCGACGCAACCGATTCCGCCGAACGTGACCGGCCACGATCCGAAGTTCAACGGCCACGTGAAGCACGATCTCGCGGGGGCGAAGTCGCTGCTCGACAAGTTCGGCTACGTCGACCGCGACGGCGACGGCTGGCGCGACCTGCCCGACGGCAAGCCGCTCGTGCTGTCGATGGGCTCGCCGCCGGATGCACGCGGGCGGCAGTACGAGGAGATGTGGCAGCGCAGCCTGAACGGGGCCGGCATCCGCGTGGAGTTCGTCAAGCAGAAATGGCCCGACCTGCTCAAGATGGCGCGCGCCGGCCAGCTCCAGATGTGGTATCTCGGCAACATCAACACGACGACCGAGGGTTACGGATTCCTCGGGCTCCTCTACGGCGGGCACGCGGGTCTCTCCAACATCGCGCGGTTCGATCTCCCCGAATACAACAAGCTCTACGACGCGTCGCGCAGCCTACCCGACAGCCCGGCGCGGACGAAGATGTTCCGCGAGATGTCGACACTGGTCACCGCCTACGCGCCGTGGAACTTCGACGTCTTCCGCTACGAGAACATCCTCGTCTACCCGTGGGTCAAGGGCTACAAGTACAACGCGATCCAGCAGCATCCATGGCAGTTCTTCGACATCGACCTCAAGGTTCCACGTCGGCCCGTCGTGCAATGATCGCTTCGACTTGCCCGAATTCAATGCGCTCTACGATCGGGCCAAGAAGATGCCCAACGGGCCTGAGCGCGTGCAACTCTACCGGGAGATGTCGAAGCTCGTCGTGGCGTATGCGCCGTGGGTGCTTCACACCTATCGGATCGAGAACATCGTCGTGCACCCGTGGGTGCAGGGTTACAAGTACGACACGTTCAACCCTCGTCCCTGGATGTACTTGGATCTCGACCTCGCACAGCGCCGGAGCGTGGCCAGGTAGGAGCGCTCCGATGCGAGCATCGCCGCCGAATGCGATCCGCACCGTCACCGCGGTGGCGTTGCTCGCTTCCCTGCTGGCCTCCGGCATGGCGGCTGGCGCGGATGCGCCGCGTTGGGCCGATCCGGCGAAGACAATCCGCGTGATGTTCCCGATCGCCGAGACAGGCTTCGACCCGCAGGCGACGCAGGACTACTATTCGTCGCATGTCGAGCGCGCGATCTTCGACACGCTCTACGTGTTCGACTACCTACAGCGCCCCTATAAGTTCGTGCCGAGCGTCGCCGCGGCGATGCCCGAGATCTCCGCCGATGGCCGCACGTGGACCCTCCGGATCAAGCCGGGCATCTACTTTGCCGACGATCCCGTGTTCAAGGGGAAGCCGCGCGAGCTGGTCGCCGACGATTTCGTCTATTCCTGGAAGCGGCTTCTCGACCCGCGCATCCGCGCGCCCTTTCTCTGGTATCTCGACGGCAAGGTTGCCGGCGCCGAGGCGGCGCTCGCGAAGGCGAAGGAGGCGGGACGGCTCGACTACGACGCCCCGATGGACGGGCTGAAGGCGATCGATCGCTACACGCTGCGCCTCGTGCTCAAGGAACCCGACTACGTGATGCTCGGGTACATGACCCAGCAGCCGATGGCCGCGGTCGCGCGCGAGGTGATCGAGGCGTACGGCGACGCGTCGGGGTGGGCAATGGCCAATCCGGTCGGCACCGGACCCTATCGCCTCGCACAGTGGCGCCGCGGCCAGAAGATCACGCTCGAGGCGAATCCGAACTTCCGCGAGGAGTTCTTCCCGCAGAACGGGGAGCCCGCCGACCGTGAACTGATGGCCGCGATGAAGGGCAAGCGCCTGCCGCAGGCAGGACGCGTCGAGATCTCGATCATCGAGGAGTCGAACCCGCAGCTGCTCGCGTACGACACTCGCGAGCTCGACTACATGAACGTGCCGCCGGACCTCGTGACCAACGTCCTCGATCCGGCGACGACGACGCTCCGGCCTCGCTACGCGGCCGAGGGCGTGCGGCTCGCGCGCGTGATGCAGCCGTCGCTCGCCTATTGCTACTTCAACATGGACGATCCCATCGTCGGTGGCTACACGCCGGACAAGATCGCGCTGCGCCGGGCGATCGTGATGGCGTTCAACACACCCGACCTGGTCAATGTCTGGTACCAGGGACAGGCGGTGCGCGCGACGCAGCCGATTCCACCGCCGGTGCGCGGGCACAGTCCCGGCTTCGACGTGAACGTCAAGTACGATCCGGCGACGGCGAAGGCGCTGCTGGACCGATTCGGCTACGTCGACAAGGATGGCGACGGCTGGCGCGAGCTGCCCGACGGGAAGCCGTTCGTGCTGTCGATGGGCAGCCAGACTTCGGGCCGCAACCGCGAGCTCGACGAGCTCTGGACGAAGAGCCTGAAGGGGATCGGCATCCGCATCGATTTCGTGAAGCAGAAATGGCCCGACCTGCTCAAGATGGGACGCGCCGCGAAGCTCCAGATGTGGCCCGTCGGGTGGATCACGACCTACGGCGAGGGCGACGCGTTCATGCAGCTCCTCTATAGCCCAAACATCGGGCAGTCGAACTATGCACGGTTCGTGAACGCCGAGTACGACGAGCTGTACCGGCGGTCGAAGCGCACTCCCGACGGCCCGGAGCGCGATGCGCTCTATCGCAAGATGGCCGGCATCCTCGCCGCGTACAACCCGTGGGATCTGGGCGTGTACCGCTTCGAGAACACGCTCGTTCGGCCGTGGGTGCTCGGGTACAAGAAGCACGTCTACTACGAGCACGCGTGGAAGTATTACGACATCGACGTCGCGCGGCGGAAATAGATGGAGCCGGGCGCTCGCGGGCGAAAACCGATCGCCGCGCGCCGTATTTCCATGTTGCGGCCGCGCGACAGCCGGTTGTTCCCGGGGGCCGAATTGCGGTGCCGCTGATTGCACGCGGGTCGGGGGTCGGCGTAGAATCGCGGTCGTAACATAGCAAGACCGGCCCCGCGAGAACCCAATGATCGATTCGCACACCTTCCTTCCGTCGCCGACCGCGTTCGCGGCCGCGATGGACGTGCGCATCGGCAGCGTGTGGGTCCTGCGGCCCTGCGGCCGCGGCATTTCGCAGTAACCGCCTGGCTGGACCTCCCGCCAGGCAACAGGCGGGAACCGGCAGAAGCAAGAGAACCCGCCTGCCATTGCAATGCGCCGCCTTCGCGGGGCGCGCCCCGGCGTTGCCGGGCACGGAACGGGTGATCGGATGTCCTGGCTTCAACAAACGGTGAAGCGCTCGCTCGGCGGCCTCTGGCGCAGCCCCGATTTCATGAAGCTGTGGGCGTCGCTCACGGTGACGGCGTTCGGGTCGCAGATCACGAATCTCGCGCTGCCGCTCACCGCGGCGGTCATGCTGCACGCGACGCCGTGGCAGATGGGCGTGCTGGTGGCGCTCGAGACGTTGCCGTTCGCGCTCGTCTCGCTGCACGCCGGCGTGCTGATCGACCGCGTGCGCAAGCTGCCGATCATCATCGCCGCCGACATCGGGCGTGGCATCGCGCTGCTCGTGATTCCGCTGGCCGCATGGTTCGACGTGCTGTCGATCGACATCCTGTTCGCGGTCGGCTTTCTCTGCGGTGTCCAGAACGTGGTCGGGGGCGCCGCCTACCAGGTGCTGCTCGCGCAGATCGCGGGCCGCCGCCGGCTGGTCGAGGCCAACGCGAAGGTCACGCTCGGCGAGACGTCCTCCGCGCTGATCGGACCGGGACTCGCCGGGGGGCTGATCCAACTGATGACGGCGCCGTTCGCGATCGTGCTCGACGCGTGCACTTTCTTCGCGTCTGCGCTGATGCTGCGGCGTATCCGTGCGCCGCAGGACGTGCCGCACCCGGGGCCGAATGCGTCGGTGGCGGCCGAGATTCACGAGGGGCTCAAGCTTGTCTGGAACAACGCGACGCTGCTCGCGCTCGCGTGGGTCGCCGGCCTGTGGCAGATCCTGCACCACATGCAGGTCGCGGTGCTGATCCTGTTCGCGACGCGCGACCTCGGGCTCTCGCCGGGTGCGATCGGTCTGACGTTCGCGTTCGGCGGCGTGGGCTGCGTGCTCGCCGCCGCGCTGGCGGAGCGGTTGAGCGCACGATTCGGCGTCGGGACGGTCATCGTGCACGGCCTCTTCCTGACCGCGCTGGGCTGGCAGGCGTTCGGGCTCGTTTCCGGATCGCCGGCGTTCGCGACGGTCGCGCTCGGCCTTGCGATGCTCGTGTTCGACTTCGGCGCGGTACTCTACGCGATCAACTACCTGTCGCTGCGGCAGGCGATCACGCCCGACCGCCTGCTCGGCCGGATGACGGCGACGATGCGGTTTCTCACCGTGGCCGCGGCCCCGCTGGGGTCGCTCGCGGGCGGCGCGCTGGCGACGTGGATCGGTCTTCGCGCGACGCTGCTCACGGTCGGCGTGCTGGGCCTCGTGCTCACGGCCGCGGCCGTGTTCTGGTCCCCGGTGCGCCGGCACCAGAAGCTGCCCGTCGTGGCGAGCGATTAGGGGACAGACCACGATTTCCAAGAGCGACATTGCGCAGGCGCATTGCTGGGGCGGGAAATCGTGGTCGGTCCCCGGTTTGTTGCTCGCGTTCGCTGTGCTCGGGGCCGGCTGCGACTCCGTGCAGTCGGTAGCCGCGCGCGCGGGCGTCGCCGGCTTCGAGGCGCGGTGCGAAGCGTCGCTGCCTGCCACGAAAATCGACGTCGTGACTGCGCCGGTCGTTTACACGACGGACCGGACGCGGTCCTGGCGCGAGCTGACGGCGATGGGCGGCGACACGACGTCGACGCAGCGCGCGGTGGGGCTGACCACCGCCAAGCTCGGCGACAAGGTGTCGCTGGAGACCTCCGGCATCGAGGATCAGAGCACGGGACGCGTCTGCGTGCGACCGTCGGTGCGCGTCGAGCTATCGGCGACACCGATGACTGTCTACATCGGGCGCGAGATCGCCGGCGACGCGTGCCGCGACGCCGCGGCGCTCGAGCACGAGCAGAAGCACGTGGCCGTCTACCGCGAGGAGTTGGTGCACATCGCCACCGACGTGCGCGCGACGCTCAAGGCGGCGTACGGCAACCGCGTGCTCTACTACAAGAGCCGCGCCGAGGCGAAGCGCGCGACCGACGCCGCGATCAGTGCTGAGATCGGACCGCTGCTCGACCGCATCGCGGGACAGATCAAGGCGCGCCAGCGCGAGATCGATTCGCCTGAGGAATACGCACGCGTCTCCGCGGCGTGCGGAGGGATGATCGTCGAATGACGCGGCGGATCGAAGGTCCGCTTTCGACGAAATTGCACATTTGGCATTCGAGGGACCCGTTGAAGTGAGCCGCCTACTCGCACGGGCGTCGACATGCTATCAATTCTTCCGATCGGGTGGCCTCTCTAGTCCCTTGGCCTGGCCCGGGCATCACGCCTCGGCGCCGCGCTCGCGGACGCCCGCATTCGCCTCATTGTGACGCGCCCCGAATACGCATCGTCGCGAGCACCGGGTTGTGGTCCGACGATCCGACCTCCGGCGCCTCCGCGTATACGACGTCGAGTCCGCGCACGAAGATGTAGTCGACCTGTTGGCCGAGAAACCGACTGCGCCTGTCGCTTGGTGGAAGCACGGGCACGAGATTCATGCGGTGCATCACGTCATTGACCAATTCGACGCGCATCGCACTCCAGGTGTTGAAGTCGCCAGCCACGATAACGGGTCCGCGATGGCCTGCGAATTCCCGGGCGATTGCCTCAAGCTGCGCGCGGTAGTCGTCGAGACCCAGCGTGAAGTTGATCGAATGCACGTTCGCGACCGCGAGCGTTTCTGCGGTGCCGCGAAGGCCATAGCGCGTGATCACCGTTGATTTCGGGAGCTGTAGCAGCGGCTCGAAGAAGCGCTGCACGCAGGCGCTCGTCGGGCGCACGCGCGCAGCGGTCAGCACGCCGGTCTCGTGACCGTTCAGCTTGAATGAGCTCGCGAGCAGGCCGTCGTAGCCGGCGGCGGCGAGCACCCGCTGCAGCCCGGCGCTCAGCGCCGCTTCCTGGATCAGCAGCAGATCGCTGTCGGCCGCGAAGCGCGCAAGATCGGCGTCCCATCCCGGGTCGTCGTTCTTGTGGACATTCCAGCTCAGCACGCGCAGTGTGGGGCCCGGTAGTGGATCGGCAGCCGTTCCCGCGTGCATGGCCGTGGCCTCTCCCCTGCAGGGCAGCGGGCCGACGGCGGGACCGCCTTCGCGGCCTACGGCGAACGCCTGCTGCACCGAAGGGACGGTGGCGCACGCGGTGCAGAGCGCGATCAGCGCCGCCGCGACCGCGGCGCGCGGTATGTCAGTGAGCTGCAATCGCGGTCTCTCCCGATCCAGGTCGTCCGTCAGGCGCCGGCGAGCTGGAACGGATAAACGGAGGATAGCCGCAGGATCCGCGTGAGCTCGTCCAGCGCCCGCCGCGATTCGTCGAGCAGCGCTGGGTCACCGAGGTCTGCCGGCGCGAGGCGATCGCGGTAGTGGCGGCGGATCCACGCTTCGAGCTCGGAAGCGAGCGCGTCTTCGAGGAATACGCGCGCGCCAACCGCCGCGCGCTCGTCCGCGGTCAGCGCGACGCGCAGCCGCAGGCATGCCGGACCACCGCCGTTCCTCATGCTTTGCCGCAGGTCGAACGTGATCATCTCCGCAATGGTGCCATCGCGCGCGAGTAGCCGGTCGACGTACGCCGCGACGTTCGCGCGCTCACGCACCTCGGCGGGCGCGACGAGCAGGAGGCGACCGTCGGGCCGGGTCAGGAGCTGGCTGTTGAAGAGATAGGTGGCGACGGCGTCGTCGATGCTCAATTCGCTCGCGCGAACGACGATCGAATCAAACGCGCGACCGACCGCGGCGGCGAGGCGCAGGAGCACGGCCGGCTGCTCGACCCATGCCTGCTCGTGGCAGAACAGCACGGCATCGTGGCCGACGGCGATCACGTCGTTGTGAAACACGCCGGAATCGATGGCGTCCGGATGCTGCTGCGCGAAAACCGTCCGCGCGAGATCGAGGCCGTGGCGGCGCGCGATCGCCTCGCACGCCTCGCGCGTTTGCCGCGCCGGATACTGGCGCGGCCCGCCGACCGCTGCGTCGTATGCTGCGCGGCCGTAGACGAAGAGCTCGACGCCGGGCGTGCCGTCGCTGCCGGCGAAGCGGGTGTGGTTGGCCGCGCCCTCATCGCCGAGCTGCGGCGCCGCGGGCAGCGGGTCATGGACCATGAACTTCCTCGCGTCGGCGAAGATGGCGCGCAGCACGCGTGTGGTCGTCGCCGCCTCGATTGCGCGATGGAAATGTGAGACAAGGTTCGCCGGCGTGAAGTGGACTCGGCCGTCCGCCGTGTCCGCCGATGGGCTCACCGTCGCCGCGTTCGCCATCCACATCGCCGCCGCCGACGAGCACGCGGCGAGCATCCGTGGCGCCTCGCGCGCGGCACGCGCGAGCACCTCGGCGTCGCTGCCGGCAAACCCCTGCGCGCGCAGCGCCGGAAGGAACGGCCGCTCGTGCGGCGGCAGCACTGCCTGCGGGAAGCCGCGCGTGGCGAGCGCTCGTATCTTGGCCAACCCCTGCAGCGCCGCCTCGCGCGGATTCGCGACCTGCTGCGCGTGCCGTTCGGCCGCGAGATTGCCGTGCGCGAGGCCCGCGTAGTTGTGCGTTGGCCCCGGGATGCCGTCGAAGTTGATTTCCGGTGCCAGACCGGGGTCTGACCCGGGTCTGACCCCGGTCTGGCTCCGAGGCGAGACCGCACTCATCGGTTGCGGGGAGCGAGCGGGACCGCGCGCACGAGGTCGCCGTCGCCGACGCCGAGCTGCGTCGCAGTGAAAGGCAGGAGCGGCATCCGGTCGACGCGCGCGGGCGCCTTCGCGAGCACGGCACGGAAGGACTCGAAGCGCCGGTTCGCGACGAGCCACGCGATGTCGGTCGGCAGGCTGTCCGGCACCGGATCGCCTTCGCCGATCTGCACGGGCAGCACACGGCTCGCACGCACCGCGTGGATGTCGTCGCGAAAGCATTCGACGGTCGGGCCGCCGTCGAAGATGTCGACGTAGCCCTCGTAACGGAAGCCTTCCTGCTCGAGCATCGCGCGCGCGGCGCGCGTGTCCGCGTGAACTTCGCCGATGACGGTGCGCGCCGCCTCCGGCAGCAGATTCACGTAGACGGGGTGACGCGGCATCAGCTCGGCGACGAACGACTTCTGGCCGATCCCCGTCAGGTAGTCGGCCGTCGTGTACTCCATCGCAAAGAAATGCCGGCCGAGACCTTCCCAGAACGGGCTCCGGCCGTCGGCGTCGAGCTTGCCGCGAAGCTCGGCGATCACCTTCGGCGCGAAGCGGTCCGCGAACTCGGCGATGAACAAGAGCCGGCTCTTCGCGAGTAGCGGCCCGTTCTTCGCATGGCGGAACGCCTGGTCGAGGAACAGCGAGCAGAGCTCGGTATGGCCCGTGTGGTCGTTGGCGAGGAAGAGCGTGGGCGCGACCGTGTAGACCGACAGCGCACGCGACGCGTGGACGATCGTGCCGACGCGGTAGTTGTACCAGGGCTCGGCCAGTCCGACCGCGGCCTCGATCGCGCAGATCCCGACGACGCGGCCGCTCGCCGATTCGACGAGCACGAAGACGTAGCATTCGTCGGCCCGCGACGCCGTGCGTGCGAAGGACGCGAGCGACCGGTCGATGCGCGAGGCGAGCCGCTCCTGATTCGCGGGCAGCGTCGTCAGACCATGGCCGGTGCGCTCGGACAGCGCGAGCACCGCCGGCAGGTCGTCCCGCGCGATCGGGCGAACGAGGAACACCGATCGGCTCAGCGAGTCATCATGCGTCGTCCCCGCACCGGCGGGGACCCAGTGTCTTTGCAGCGAACGACACTGGATTCCCGCGTTCGCGGGAATGACGGCATGAAATTCGCCATGTCGCGGACTTCCAGATCAAGGCAGCGCGCGGTTGAGCGCGACCTCGAGCCGCGCGAGCCCCTCGAGGATCTCGTCGAGGCTGATCACGAGCGACGGCGCGAGGCGGACGACGTCGGGTCCAGCGACCAGCGCGAGGAGTCCGGCTTCGCCGGCGGCCTTGACGACGTCCATCGCCTTGCCTCGCCACGGCGCGTCGAGCTCGGCGCCGAGCCAGACGCCCTCACCGCGCAAGTCGGCGAACACGTGCCGGCGCGCGTTGATCGCCTTCAAGCCCTCCATGAACAGCGCGTGCCGCGCCCTCACGCCGTCGAGAACTTCCGTCGTGTTGATCACTTCGAAGACGGCGAGCGCGACCGCGCAGGCGAGCGGGTTGCCGCCGTAGGTCGTGCCGTGGACGCCGACCGTGAACGCGCTCGCGATCTCGGTCGGTCGTCAGCATCGCGCCGATCGGGAAGCCGCCGCCAAGGCCCTTCGCACTCGTGAGGATGTCCGGCACGATGCCCTTCTGCATGTACGAGAAGAGCGTGCCGGTGCGCCCCATCCCGCTCTGGATCTCGTCCAGGATCAGGAGCGCGCGATGCTCGGTGCAGAGACGCCGCGCTGCCTGCAGGAACTCGGGCGTGCCGGGCGTCATGCCGCCTTCGCCCTGCATCGGCTCCAGGATCACCGCGCAGATGTCGTCGCCGCCCTCGTCGCGGAACGCGGCCTCGAGCGCCGCGACGTCGTTGTACGGAACGTGTGTGAATCCGGTTGGATTGGGCCCGAACCCGCTCGCATATTTCGCCTGGCCGCCGGCAGTGACCGTGAACAGCGTGCGCCCGTGAAAAGCGTTGAGCGTCGAAATCACGCGGTATTTGTCCGGCCCGGCGCGGTCGTGCGCATAGCGGCGCGCGAGCTTCAGCGCCGCCTCGTTCGCCTCGGCGCCGGAGTTGCAGAAGAACACGCGTTCGGCGAACGTCGCATCGGTCAGACGCTTCGCGAGCCGCAGCGCGGGTTCGTTGGTCAACCAGTTCGAGACGTGCCAGAGCTTCTTCGCCTGCTCGTCGATCGCCTTCACCATGGCGGGATGGCAATGCCCGAGCGCGGTGACCGCGACACCGCCGGCGAAGTCGATGTACATGCGCCCGCTCTGGTCCCACACGCGCGAACCCTCGCCACGGACGGGAACGAATGGCGCCGGCGCGAAGCACGGCACCATCACTTCGTCGAAGGTCGCGCGGGTGACGGGCATCGCCGCGGCGCCGCCGTCGGCGGCCGCGACTTCGTGCTTCGCGGACGTCGCGACGACGGCCTTGGCGGACGACGACAGCGGTGGCGTCATGGTGGCCACGGCGATCAGGCCGGAATCGGCACCGCGGCGACGACCTGGATCTCGACCCGGTACTCCGGCTTCGCGAGCTTCGCCTCGACGGTCGCTCGCGCCGGCGTCGCGCCGGTCACGACCCATGCCTCCCACACGGCGTTCATCGCCGCGAAATCGGCCATGCTCGGGAGGTAGATCGTCGCCGACAACAGTTTCGACTTGTCGGTGCCGGCTTCGAACAGAAGGTCGTCGATCTGCGCGAGCACCTGCTGCGTCTGCCCGGTGACGTCGGCTTTCGGATCGTCGGCGACCTGGCCGGCGAGATAGGCCGTGCCCGACGCGCGGTTGATGACGAGCTCGGACAGGCGTTTGCCCACGTGGCGGCGTTCGATCGTCATGGTGTTATCCTGATTCCGGCGCTCCGGATGGGGTCCGTTCCATTGTAGCCCGAGATGACGCCCCGCATAGTCCTCACGCTCGCTGCGGCGCTCCTGTTCGTCGCCGTGGGAACAGGTGCCTTCGGCGCGCACGCGCTCAGGAGTCGCCTCGGCCCGGATGCGCTCGCCATCTGGCAGACCGCCGTCCAATATCACTTCTGGCACGGGCTCGGGCTGCTCGCGGCGGGGGTCCTGCTCTTGCATCGTCCCGACAGCACGGCGCTCGGCATCGCGGCTGCTCTATTCGTGGCCGGGATCGTTCTGTTCTCGGGAAGTCTCTACGCGCTCGCGCTGACCGACACGAAGGGACTCGGGGCCGTGACGCCGTTCGGCGGACTCGCGTTTCTCGGCGCGTGGGCCGCGCTCGCGTGGGCGGCGTGGCGGTGGTGACGTACTCCCGGACGAAGCGAGCGACCGCGAAAGCGCGTAGGCAACCGGGACTCAGTCGACCTTCGCTCCGGACGCCTTCACCACCTTCGCCCATTTCGCGGTCTCGGCCGCGATGTGCTTCGCGAAGTCCTCGGACGTGCCGCCGGCCGCATTCGCGCCCTGCTTCGCGAGCTTCTCCCTCGCTTCGGGTGTCGCGAGCCACTTCGCCACCTCGGCGTTGATCTTCGCGACGATCGCCGGTGGCGTCCCGGCAGGCGCGAGAAGCCCGAACCACGACGACGCCTCGAACCCGGGAAGACCTGACTCCGCCATCGTCGGCAGGTCGGGCAGCGCCGGCGCGCGCGTTGTCGAGGTCACCGCAAGCGCGCGCAGCTTGCCCGCCTTGATGTGCGGCAGCGACGGCGGAAGGTTGTCGAACATGAACTGAACCTGCCCGCCGAGGAGGTCCTGCAGCGCGGGCGCGCTGCCCTTGTACGGGACGTGCGTGACGTCGACGCCCGCCATCACCTTGAACAGCTCGCCGGAAAGGTGAATCGATGTCCCCGCGCCGGAGGAGGCAAAGTTGAGCTTGCCGGGATTCGCCTTCGCATACGCGATCAGCTCGGCGACCGAATTGACCGGCACCGACGGATTCACGACCAGCACGTTCGGGACGCCGGCGACGAGGATGATCGGCACGAAGTCCTTCACGTGGTCGTAGGGCATCTTCGCGTAGAGGCTCGCGTTGATCGCGTGTGTGCCAACCGTGCCCATTTCGAGCGTGTAGCCGTCAGGCGCGGCCTTGGCGACGAGCTCCGAGCCGATGTTGCCGCCTGCGCCAGGTCGGTTGTCGACGATGACGGACTGCCCCCACGCATCGGTCAGCTTTTGCGCGACGTCGCGCGCGAGGAGGTCGGTCGCGCCGCCCGGCGGAAACGGCACGACGATCCGAATCGGCTTCGTCGGGTACGCGGGGGCCTGTGCGCCGGCGAACGGCAGCACAGAGCAACGCGGCCGCGGCGACGATGAGTGGAATACGCAGCTTCATGGGCTCTCCTCAATCGACCTTCGCGCCGGACGCCTTCACGATCCGCGCGTATTTCGGCAGCTCCGCAGCGATGAATGCCGCGAACTCTGCGGGCGTCGTCGGCGCCGCTTCCGCGCCCTGTGCAAGTAGCCGCTCGCGCATCTCGGGCGAGTTCAAGATCTTCACCACTTCGACGTTCCATTTCGCGATCACGTCCTGCGGCGTGCCGGCGGGCGCGAGCAGCCCGAACCACGTCGCGATGTCGAAGCCGGGCAGGCCCGTCTCGGCCATCGTCGGCAGCTCGGGGACGAGGCTCGACCGCTTCGCCGTCGTCACCGCGAGCGCGCGGAGCTTCCCGGCCTTCACCTGCGGCATCGAGCTCGCCAGATTGTCGAACATGAATTGGGTATCGCCGGCGAGGAGGGCCTGCATCGCCGGCGCGGCGCCCTTGAACGGAATGTGGACGATGTCGATGCCGGTTTCGACCTTGAACAGTTCGCCGGCGAGATGTCCCGCGCTGCCGCTGCTGCCCGAGCCGAACGACAACTTGTTCGGATTCGCCTTCGCGTAGGCGACGAGGTCCTGCACCGATTTCACCGGCAGTGACGGATTGACGACGAGCACGTTGGGCGTGACGGCGACCAGCGTGATCGGCGCGAAGTCCTTGACGGCGTCGTAGGGCATCGCGGGGTAGAGGCTCGGGTTCACCGCGTGCGTCGACAGCGCGCCCATGACGACCGTGTAACCGTCCGGCGGCGACTTCGCGACGAGGTCGGCGCCGATGTTGCCGCCGGCCCCGGGGCGGTTGTCGACGACAACACTCTGGCCCCATGCCTCCGTGAGCTTCTGCGCGATCGCGCGGCCGGTTGTGTCGAGCGGTCCGCCAGGCGGGAATGGGACCACGAGCCGCACGGTCTTCGTGGGGAACGGCACGGCCGCCTGACCGTGTGCGAGGGGCGCTGCCAGTGCGGCGGCAATGGCGAACGCTGCGGCGACGCGCAGGTGCGACGGCCGTTGGCGAACGACAGACGGGTGGATGGACAAAGCCGACACGACGCGAAACTCCGGAGAACGGATGGGCGGCGGGAATTCTAGCAGTGACGCGACGGTCCAATTGAGTTCCGACGGCGGCGGCGAGCTCGGCTGACGCCGGGGCGGCATGATTGCCGGTCCCAGCGCGGGCAGCGCATAATCCACAGTCTTTGGCCCCCGCGGCCGGTCCTTTCCGCCAACGTGAACAAGACGATCCTGGCTGTCCTCGCCGTGCTCGGTCTCGGCCTCGCTGCCGGCGCGGGCTTCTGGTGGGGCCAGCAACGCACGCCCGCCGAGGAGGCCGGGGCGCTGGCCGCACAACAGAAAGCGGCCGGGGCGCCGACCAGCGGGCCGCCCGCCGTGACGGTCGAAGCGGTCAAGGTGATGACCGCATCCTTGCCGCAGACGATTACGGCTGTCGGCAGCTTGCGCTCCGACGAGTCGATCACCGTGCGCCCCGAGGTGGCCGGCCGCATCAGCGCGATCGGGTTCAACGAAGGGCAGCGCGTCGCGAAGGGTGCGACGCTGGTGAAGCTGGATCCGTCGATCAACGCGGCCGACGTCGAGCAGGCGCGCGCGAACCTGAAGCTCGCGAAATCGAAGTTCGACCGCGCGACCGACCTCGCGAAGAGCAACTTCATCTCCGGCCAGGCGAAGGACGAGGCGGAGAACAACCTGCGCGTCGCCGAGGCGGCGCTGCAGCTCGCCGAGGCGAAGCTCGCGAAGACCGAGATCAAGGCGCCGTTCTCCGGAATCATCGGGCTACGCGTTGTCTCCATCGGCGACTACGTGAAGGAAGGCGCCGACGTCGTCAACCTGGAGGCCATCGATCCGTTAAAGGTCGACTTCCGCGTCCCCGAGATCTACATGAGGCAGGTGCAGGTGGGCCAGTCCCTCGAGGTCGCGCTCGACGCGCTGCCGGGCAAGTCGTACGAGGGAAAGGTCTTCGCGATCAATCCGCTGGTCGACTCGACCGGCCGCTCGATCGTGATCCGCGCGCAGGTGAAGAACGCGGACACGGCGCTGCGGCCAGGGATGTTCGCTCGCGTGCGGCTCATCACGCGCGACTCGCAGGAAGCGCTCGTCGTGCCGGAGCAGGCGATCGTCCCGCAGGGCGACGAGCAGTACGTGTTCAAGGTCGTCGACGGCAAGGCGGTGCGCTCCAAGGTCACCGTGGGCCAGCGCCGCGACGGCAAGGTGGAGATCCTGGCCGGGCTCGCGAGCGGCGACACCGTGGTCAGCGCGGGACAGCTCAAGCTGCGCGACGGCATGACGGTCGCCGTTGCCGGCAATGGCGAGCGTGCCGTCGCTGGCGGTCCGACCAAGGACGCGCCGCGCCCCGAGCCGGGCAAGGCGCCTCCGGGATCGGCGCCGAAGTCCTGAACAGGCGCTAGGCATGCAGCTGCCCGAGATCTGCATCAAGCGGCCCGTTCTCGCGACGGTGCTGTCGCTCATCATCGTCCTGGTCGGGCTCATCTCGTACACGCGCCTGTCCGTGCGCGAGTACCCGCGGATCGACGAGCCGGTGGTCAGCGTTACGGTGCTATATCGCGGTGCCTCCGCCGAGGTCGTCGAATCACAGGTGACCAAGCCGCTCGAGGATTCGCTCGCGGGCATCGAGGGCGTCGAGGTGATGACCTCGCAGAGCCGGTCGGAGCGCAGCAACATCAACGTCCGCTTCTCGCTCAAGCGCGATCCGGATTCGGCGGCAGCCGACGTCCGCGACAAGGTTGCCCGCGCCCGCGGCAAGCTGCCCGACACGATCGACGAGCCGATCATCGCGAAGGTCGAGGCCGACGCATTCCCTGTCATCTACATCGCGGTGGAGGCGGGTTCGCTGTCGACGCTTCAGGCCTCCGATTACGTGAAACGCTACGTGCAGCCGCGGCTCTCCGTGTTGCCAGGGGCGGCCGACGTGCGGATCTTCGGCGAGCGCCAGGTGTCGATGCGCGTCAACCTCGACCGGTCCCGGCTCGCGGGCTACAAGCTCACGGTGCAAGACGTCGAGGACGCGTTGCGCCGGCAGAACGCCGAGATCCCGGCGGGGCGCATCGAGTCGCAGGCGCGCGAATTCACCGTCGTCGCCGAGACGGACCTGCAGACGCCCGAGCAGTTCAACAACCTGATCGTTGCCAATGTCGGTAACTATCCCGTCCGGCTGCGCGACGTCGGTGTCGCGGAGATTGGTCCGGTCGAGGAGCGCGTCATCTCGCGGTTCAACGGCCGCCCGTCGCTCAACATCGGCGTGATCAAGCAGGCGGTCGCCAATCCGCTCGAGCTGTCGAAGGCGGTGCGGACCGAGGTGGTCCGCATGAACGAGAACACGCCGCCGGGGATGAAGCTGGTCGTCGCCTACGACACGTCGGTGTTCATCGACCGTTCGATCAAGGCGGTGTTCGAGACGATCGCCGAGGCGATCCTGCTGGTCGCGCTCGTGATCTTCTTCTTCCTGCGCAGCCTGCGCGCGTCGTTCATCCCGATCGTCACGATCCCGGTCGCGCTGATCGGCGCCTTCGGCCTCATGTACGCGTTCAACTTCACGATCAACACGCTGACGCTCCTGTCGATGGTGCTGGCGATCGGCCTCGTCGTCGACGACGCGATCGTCGTGCTGGAGAACATCTGGCGCCACATCGAGGACGGCGTGCCGCCGCGGCAGGCGGCGATCGACGGCTCGAAGGAGATCGGGTTTGCCGTTGTCGCGATGACGCTGACGCTCGCGTCCGTGTTCGCGCCGCTGGCCTTCGCGACGGGCCGCACCGGCCGGCTGTTCATCGAATTCGCACTGACACTCGCGGGCGCCGTGATCGTTTCCGGCTTCGTCGCGCTTACGCTATCGCCGATGATGTGCTCGCTCCTGCTGCGGCATCAGGAGCGCCATTCCTGGCTCTACAACACGATCGAGCGGGGCTTGACCGCGATGACCCAGGGGTACCGGCGGACGTTGACCGCCGCGCTTCACAACCGCTGGCTGATCGTCGCGCTCTGGGCAGGGATCGCCGTGCTGGGCGGCGTGTTCTTCATGCTGCTCAAGAGCGAGCTCGCGCCGACCGAGGACCGCGGCGTCGTTTTCGGGATCGTGACCGCGCCGCAGGGCTCGACACCGCAGTACACCGCCGATCAGATCCGTCCGATCGAGCGTTTCTACCAGGACATCCCCGAAGCGGCGGCGTTCACCGCGATCTCCGGCTTCCCGACCGTGGTTGACGGCAATGCGGTGCTGCGGCTCAAGCCGTGGGAGGAACGGAAGAAGAAGCAGCAGCAGATCACCGACGAGATCCGGCCGAAGCTCGCGACGATCCCCGGTGCCTTCGCGTTCCCGATCAACCCGCCTTCGCTCGGGCAGTCGTTCCGCTCGACGCCGGTCGAGTACGTCGTCATGTCGCAGGTCCCGTACCCAGAGCTGCAGCGCATCGTCGACCGCTTTCTGGACGAGGCGCGCAAGTATCCGGGTGTCCAGAACCTGCAGACCGACCTGCGGCTCAACACGCCTGAAGTGCGCGTCACGATCAACCGCGACAAGCTCTCCGACATCGGCATCGGCGTCGACACGGTCGGCCGCACGCTCGAGACGATGCTGGGCGGCCGCCAGGTCACGCGCTTCAAGAAGGACGGCGAGCAGTACGACGTGATCGTCCAGGTTGCGCCGGTCGACCGCTCGACGCCGGCCGACATCCGCGACACCTACGTCCGCGCGCGCGACGGCGGCATGGTGCAGCTCTCCAACCTGGTTGAAGTCCGCGAAGGCGTCGCGCCGCAGTCGCTCAACCACTTCAACCGGCTCCGCGCGGTCAAGGTCACGGCCACGCTGGCGCCGGGCTACGCTATCGGCGAGGCCCTGCAGGCGATGAACGACGCCGCGAAGCGCGCGCTGCCGGTCACCTCGCAGACGGACCTCGACGGGCAGTCGCGCGAGTTCCGCTCCTCGGGCGGTGAGATCTACTTCACGTTCGTGCTTGCGCTGATGTTCATCTACCTGGTGCTTTCCGCCCAGTTCGAGAGCTTCCGGCATCCGTTTGTGATCATGCTGTCGGTGCCGCTGTCGATGACGGGGGCGCTGTTCACCCTGTGGCTCGCCGGCGGGACGCTCAACATCTACAGCCAGGTCGGGCTCGTGACGCTGGTCGGACTCATCACGAAGCACGGGATCCTGATCGTCGAGTTCTCGAACCAGCTTCGCGCGAAGGGCGAGGCGCTGTTGGATGCCGTCGTCGACGCCGCCACGATGCGGCTGCGGCCGATCCTGATGACCACCGGCGCGATGGTGCTGGGCGCCGTGCCGCTCGCGATTGCAACCGGCGCGGGCGGCGAGTCGCGCACGCAGATCGGCTGGGTCATCGTCGGCGGGATGACGTTCGGCACGTTCCTCACGCTGTTTGTCGTCCCGACCGCCTACACGCTGCTCGCCGGCGCGAAGGTGCGGCTGCCCCATGGCGAGGTCGTGCCTGGGCGTCCGGTCGCGCGGCCCGGCGCCGCCGATTAGCGGCGCGAGCGGCGAGCAGGGGGAACGCGCGAGCGGCGAGCAGCGGCGCCAAGCTTTCTTGGGGATGCGAGCAATCGCGAGTCGCGCTCGGAGGCCGACAGCACGGCAGCACGAAACACCCGGGCAGGACGGAGGCCGAACCGGCCGAAGGCAAGGGGGAGCGAGCGAACGCGAGTCGCCGCAGCGGCCGACAACTCGACGCAATGATCTTCACGAGAGGGGCGGAGGCCGCGGCTCCCCGCGCCGCTCGACCCGCGGGCGGCCCCGCATGACCGCCCCGTGCCCTCGCGCCGCAGGATGAGGGTTTCGACATTGCGCCGCGACAAGCCGCTCGCGGCGCAATTGCAATAGAATGGACATCCAACAAGAGCAGTCTGTCCCTACCGTTTCGTTCCAGAGGAGGAATCCGATGAATCCCCGCGTGCGCATCACCCGCCTGGTGGCAGCGCTGGTCGTGGCCGCCCTGCCGCTCGCGTATTCGGCGAGTGCCCTCGCCGTCACCGAGATCCAGTGGTGGCACTCGATGACCGGCGCCAACAACGACCGCGTGAACGCGTTCGCCAAGCGCTTCAACGACAGCCAGAGCGACTACAAGGTCACGGCCGTCTACAAGGGGCAGTACGACGAATCGATGACGGCGGCGATTGCTGCCTACCGCGCGGGCAATGCACCGGCGCTGCTCCAGGTGTTCGAGGTCGGCACGGCGACGATGATGTCGGCCAAGGGCGCGATCAAGCCGGTGCACGAGGTGATGGCCGGCGCCGGTGAGAAGTTTGATCCAAAGAGTTATATCCCCGCTGTCGCCGGGTATTACACGAACACCAAGGGCCAGATGCTGTCGTTCCCGTTCAACAGCTCGACGACGGTGTTCTACTACAACCGCGATGCGTTCGAGAAAGCAGGCCTCGACCCGAACCAGCCGCCCGCGACGTGGCAGGGCGTGGTCGCCGCCGCTGCGAAGATCAAGGCCGCCGGCGTGCTGCCGTGCGCGTTCACGACAGGCTGGCAGTCCTGGGTGCAGCTCGAGAGCTTCAGCGCGTGGCACAACGAGCCGTTCGCGACGCTGCAGAACGGCTTCGCCGGCAACAATCCGAAGCTCCTGTTCAATGGGCCGAACCAGGTCCGGCACATCGAGAACATGCAGGACTGGCTGAAGAAGGGCTACTTCACCTATGCCGGCCGCAAGAACGAGCCGGAGGCCAAGTTCTACAGCGGCGAGTGCGCGATGATGACCACGTCGTCCGCGGCGTACGGCACGGTCAAGCAGAACGCGAAATTCAAGTTCGGCGTCGCGCCGCTGCCGTATTACGCGGACGTCCAAGGCGCTCCGCAGAACACGATCATCGGCGGTGCCAGCCTGTGGGTGATGGGTGGCAAGTCGAAGGAGGAGTACAAGGCGGTCGCCAAGTTCCTCACGTTCCTGTCGCGTCCCGAGATCCAGGCCGAGTTCCACCAGGCGACCGGCTATCTGCCGATCACGATGGCCGCGTACGAGCTCACCCAGAAGTCGGGCTTCTATGAAAAGAACCCGGGCACCGACGTCTCGGTCAAGCAGATGATCGTCAAGACGACGGACAAGTCGCGCGGCGTCCGGCTCGGCAATTTCGTCCAGATCCGCACGATCATCGACGAGGAGCTCGAGGACGTCTGGAGCGGCAAGAAGACTGCGAAGGCGGCGCTCGACAATGCGGTCGCCCGAGGCAACGAGCAGATTGAGAAGTTCGCCCGCACGGCGAAGGAGTGATGCGGGCGACGCGCGCACTCGCGCAGTTCGCCGCCGGGGCCGGCTTCGCGGCAGCGCCCGGCCGCCCGGGCTCCCCTCGGAGCCCGGCGCCGGCCGGCGTGCGGATCTGATCCCGAAGCGCTGCGGAGGCTGACCGATGGCGGTCGAGAAGCGGGTGGTGTTCCGTTCGCCGTGGCTGCCCTACGTGTTGGTGGCGCCACAGATCGCGGTCACCGTCATCTTCTTCTTCCTGCCGGCGGGGGAGGCGGTCTGGCAGTCGCTGCATATCCAGAACGCATTCGGCGGCAACATGGAGTTCGTCGGGCTCGAAAACTTCCGCGATCTCTTCAACGACCCGCTCTATCTCAATTCGTTCAAGGTCACGGCCGTCTTCTCGGTGCTCGTCGCGGGCCTCGGCCTCGTCGTCTCGCTGGTGCTGGCGGCGTTCGCCGACCGCATCATCCGCGGCGCCGCCGTCTACAAGACGCTGCTCATCTGGCCGTATGCCGTCGCGCCGGCGATCGCCGGCGTACTCTGGATGTTCCTCTTCAATCCGACGCTCGGCATCGTCGCGCACTGGCTGCGCCGGGCCGGTGTTGACTGGAACTACCTGCTCTACGGCAATCAGGCGATGCTGCTCGTCGTGATCGCGGCGGTCTGGAAGCAGGTGAGCTACAACTTCCTGTTCTTTCTCGCTGGCCTGCAATCGATCCCGAAGTCGCTCATCGAGGCCGCGGCGATCGACGGGGCCGGCCCGTTCAAGCGCTTCGCGACGATCGTGTTCCCGCTGCTGTCGCCGACGACGTTTTTCCTTCTCGTCGTCAATATCGTCTACGCTTTCTTCGACACGTTCGGCATCATCGACACCGTGACGTCCGGGGGGCCGGGCCAGTCGACCGAGATCCTCGTGTTCAAGGTCTTCAAGGACGGTTTCAAGGCGCTCGACCTCGGCGGTTCGGCGGCGCAATCGGTGGTGCTGATGCTGATCGTGATCACGCTCACCGTCGTCCAGTTCCGCTACGTCGAGCGGAAGGTCCAGTACTGATGAGCACCGAGCGCAAGGCGCGCGTGCGCCTGCCCATGCTCGCGCGCATGCTGCTCCTCCCGTGGACGCGGCGAGCGAGCGGGCGCGAGGGAATGGTCGAGCATCGCCCGTTCCTGACGTTCATGAGCCACGCGGTGCTGATCCTGGGTGTCGCGATCGTGGCCTTCCCGGTCTATGTCACGCTGGTAGCCACGACGCGCACGGTGCAGGAAATCCTCGCCGCGCCGATGCCGCTGTCGCCGGGATCGCATCTCGTCGAGAACTACCTCGCGGCGCTCACGCACGGGGCCGGCGAATCGACGGCAGGCGTGGGCCGGATGATGGTCAACAGCCTGATCTCGGCGCTCGTGATCTCGCTCGGCAAGATCGCGATCTCGCTCCTGTCGGCGTTCGCCATCGTCTACTTCCGGTTTCCGCTGCGTACGTTTTTCTTCTGGATGATCTTCGTCACGCTGATGCTGCCGGTCGAAGTGCGCATCCTGCCTACCTACCAGGTCGTGTCGGACCTCGGCATGCTCGACACCTACGCCGGGCTGACGATCCCGCTGATCGCGTCGGCGACCGCGACCTTCCTGTTCCGGCAGTTCTTCCTCACGATTCCCGACGAGCTCGCCGAGGCCGCGCGCATCGACGGCGCCGGTCCGCTGCGGTTTTTCTGGGACGTCGTCGTGCCGATGTCGCGCACCAATATCGCGGCGCTGTTCGTGATCCTGTTCATCTACGGCTGGAACCAGTACCTGTGGCCGCTGCTCGTCACGACGCAGGAGTCGATGTACACGACGGTTATCGGCATTCGCCGGATGATCACCGGCGGCGATGCCGCGACCGAGTGGAACCTCGTCATGGCGACCGCGATGTTGGCGATGCTGCCCCCCGCGCTCGTGGTCATCGCGATGCAGAAGCTGTTCGTCAAGGGACTGGTCGATACGGAGAAATGATGCGACGTCGGACCCGAGGGCGGCGCGCTGGTGAGGCATGGCCAAGGTCGAATTTCACAACGTGACGAAGCGCTTCGGCGCCAATGCGGTCGTGCAGGGCATCGACTTCAATGTCGCCGACGGCGAGTTCATCGTCATCGTCGGGCCGTCGGGCTGCGGCAAGTCGACGGTCCTGCGGATGGTCGCGGGCCTCGAGGCGGTGTCCGAAGGCGAAATCATCATTGGCGAGCGCGTCGTCAACAACCTCGAGCCGAAGGAGCGCGACATCGCGATGGTGTTCCAGAACTATGCGCTCTACCCGCACATGAGCGTGTTCGACAACATGGCCTACGGTCTCAAAATTCGCGGGATGGCGAAGGTCGAGATCGACGAGCGAGTGAAGCGTGCGGCCGACATCCTCGAGCTCGAAGCGCTTCTCGCACGGCGGCCGCGGCAGCTCTCGGGCGGCCAGCGGCAGCGCGTCGCGATGGGCCGGGCGATCGTGCGCGAGCCGGCCGTGTTCCTGTTCGACGAGCCGCTGTCGAACCTCGACGCGAAGCTCCGCGTGCAGATGCGCTTCGAGATTCAGAAGCTGCATCGGCGCCTCCGCACGACGAGCCTCTACGTGACGCACGATCAGGTCGAGGCGATGACCCTTGCGCAGCGCATGGTCGTCATCAATGCCGGGCGCGCCGAGCAGATCGGTACGCCGATGGAAGTCTACGAAAACCCGGCGACCCAGTTCGTCGCGGGGTTCATCGGCTCGCCGTCGATGAATTTCCTGGCCGGCCGGTCGGAGGGCGGCGGGCGCATCACGCTCGACCACGGCGGCTTCGTCCGCCATGCGAACGGCACGGCGGAGGCCGGGCGGGCCGTCACTGTCGGCCTGCGGCCGGAACACCTCACCCCCGCCGATCCGGCGACGGCGGTCTTTTCGGCGACAGTCGAGATGGTCGAGCAGCTCGGCGCGGACACGCTCGTCCACCTTTCCCGCGGGCAGGACCTCCTGACCGCCCGGCTGCCGCATGGCGCGGCCCACGACGCGGGAACCCCGCTGCACCTGAGCGCCGATCCCGCGCGCGTCTACTTGTTCGACGCCGCGACTGGCGCGAGAATCCGCTGATCATGTCGCGATCGCTCGCCGTCGAATGGCCGTATCCGCGCCTCATCGCCCATCGCGGCGCCGGCAAGGTCGCGCCGGAGAACACGCTGACGGCGATGCGCGTCGGCCACGCGCACGGCTACCGGATGGTCGAGTTCGACGTGAAGCTCGCCGCCGACAACCTGTCGTTCCTGCTCCACGACGCCACGCTCGAGCGAACGACGAGCGGCCGCGGCCGCGCCGACGCGCTGCTCTGGCGCGAGCTGTCGCGCCTCGATGCCGGCGGCTGGCATTCCGCCAAGTACGCGGGCGAGCCGCTGCCGACGCTCGCGTCGATCGCGCGGTGGGCGCGCGCGACGGGTGTGGCGTGCAACATCGAGATCAAGCCGACGATCGGCCGCGAGCGCGAGACGGGCGCTGCGGTGGCGCTCGACGCGATGGCGCTGTGGCGCGACGCGGAGGTGCCGCCGCTTTTGTCCTCGTTCTCCGAGGATGCGCTCGCCGCCGCGCGCGACGCGGCACCGGGGCTTCCGCGCGCGCTGCTCGCGGACGAAGCGCCAACCGACTGGCAGGCGCGGCTCGAGCGGCTCGGCTGCATTGCGCTCGACCTCGATCACGAGGCGATCACCGCCGAGCTTGCGCGAAAGGTTCGCCACGCCGGCTTCCGGTTGCTGTGCTTCACGCCCGACGAGCCCGACCGGATTGCCGAGCTCGCCGCGTGGGGGGTGGACGGCATCATCACCGACGCCGTCGATCGCGTGCCGGCGGACTCGCTCGCGCCACCGCTGCCGTTGCCTTGACGCGCTTCCATGGGGGACAGACCACGATTCCCGGTTGCGGAAATCGTGGTCTGTCCCCGATTTCAGGCGGTGGCGGCGACCGGCCGCTTGATCTCCCGCTCGTCGATCGGCAGGTTGATGAGACCGGCAAGGACGCCGAGCGCGATCGACAGGTACCACACGACATCGTAACTGCCGGTGGTGTCGAACAGCCTGCCGCCGAGCCAGGCGCCGAGGAAGCTGCCGATCTGGTGGCTGAAGAACGTTACGCCGGTCAGCATCGCGAGATAGCGCACGCCGAAGATCTGCGCGACCATGCTGTTCGTCGGCGGCACCGTCGACAGCCACAGCAGGCCGAGCGCGACCGCGAACGCGTACACCGTCCACGCCGAGAGCGGCAAGTAGAAGAAGAGGGCGAACACGATGGCGCGGAGGAAGTAGATCGCCGAGAGAATGTAGCGCTTTTGCATGCGGCTGCCGAGCCACCCGGTCGTCCACGTCCCGACGATGTTGAACAAGCCGATCAACGCAAGCGCGGTGACCGCGACGTGCGGCGCCATGCCCTTGTCCGCGAGATAGGCGGGCAGGTGCACGCCGACGAACACGACCTGGAACCCGCAGACGAAAAAGCCCACCGTGAGCAGCATGTAGCCGCGGTGCCCGAGCGCCTCGCGCATCGCCGCCCCCGCGGATTGCTGGAATGCGTGTGCGCTGCCGGCGTGCCGCTCGTAGATCACGGCCGACAGCGGAATCATCAGCAGCGCGACTGCCGCCAGCGCGAACAGTGCGGCGTACCAGCCGAGGTTCGACAGCAGCACCTGCGTGAGCGGGAGCATCGCGAACTGGCCGAACGATCCCGCCGCCGCCGATATGCCGAGCGCCATGCTCCGTTTCTCGGGCGGGAACTTGCGGCCGAGCACCCCTGCGACGACGGAGAACGAGAGGCCGGCGAGCCCGGTCCCGATCAGCACCCCGGCGGTCAGCACGAGCATCAGCGGCGTCGTCGCCATGGCCATCGTCGCCAGACCCGCGATGTAGAGCAGCGCACACATCAGGGCGACGCGGTGGCTGCCGAAGCGGTCCGCCAGCATGCCCGCGAATGGCGTGGCCAGGCCCCACATCAGGTTCTGCACGGCCATCGCGAGGGCGAACGTCTCGCGGCCCCAATGGAGGTCCGCGCTCATCGGTTGCAGGAAAAGACCGAAGCCGTGGCGGATCCCCATCGACAGCGTCAGGATGAGGCCGCTCGCGAGGAGGACTACGGTTGGGGTGCGCCAGTCGCCGTGCCGGGCGTTCGCTGCGGGCATCGTCGTTCTCCTCGCGGGCGTTACGCGGCGGGCCGCGCGGGTGCCGGATGCAGAGCTTCGATCTCGGCGAGCGTGGCGATCAGCGCGTCGAGCTTCGCGGGACCGAGCCGTTTTGCGACGGCCGCCTGCGCGCGCTTCCAGTGCGGCTCCGCCGTCCGGAGCGCGGCCACCCCAGCGCGTGTCAGTGTGGCTTCGCGCGTACGCGCGTCACGACCTGGCAGGACCGCGACCAAGCCCTGGTCCACCAGCGGATCGAGCGTGCGCGAGAGCGCCGTGCGGTCGAGGAGGGCGGCTGCTGCCAGCGCGGTGATGTGTTGCGGACCCGTCCGTTCGAGCGTCCGCAGCAGCGAGAACTGCGTGACCCGCAAGCCGGACGGCGCCATCAGGTCGTCGTAGAGCTGCGTCAGCGCGCGCGTCGCGCGGCGCAGGCGGCCGCAGGCGCAGGGAGTGGACAGGCTCATGGCTTTGGGTGCAAGGGGAAGGGACGGCGTAATTACGTGCATATGCACTTAGTTGCAATTATGTGCACGTTTCCATTCCCCGTCAACCCTGAGGGGTACGCCCGACCTACGATGCGCGCGGCTTCTGAACCCAGAAGTCGTACATCGCCGCAAAGGTGTCCGGGAATTCCGTCTCGAAACGGTGCCAAAGATCAAGGTCGGTCCGCGACTTGTCGTTCGGAAAGCGCGTCGAGTAGGCGCTTGCCACGCTCGAGTCAACCAGGAACCCGATGAATTCCAGGCCGGCGCCACGAAGCACGCCCCTGAGTTGCGGCAGCGTGAACCGGTGCTCCTCGACATGGAACAGCAGGTCGCGACAATCGCTCATCGAATAGAAATCACCGGACATCGTCAGGGGAAGGAATTTCGCACCCATGTCGATCAGGTCCTGACGGCATCGCCGAATGTCGTCGGCGGTCGCGACGTAACCGCGCTCCCCAATGAATCTTCTTGCGCTGACCACGGCCCGGCGCGCTAATTCGCTATAGAGTCCTAAACGCATGACCCCCCCGGGTCGGAGGAGCGACAACAAGCAATGCAATCCTGCGGCGGGATCCGCCAGGTGGTGCAACACTCCCACGCAAGAGATGACATCGAACGATCGACCGATCGATTCCAATTTCATGATGTCGGCTTGTGCGTATTCGATGGTCGTCAAGCCGATTTCGCGCGTCTTCCGTTTCGCATAGCAAAGGCTCGACAAGCTCAAATCGATCGCAAGGACTCGCGCGCCCGCGAACTGTTGTGCGGCCCGGATCGACTCCCCGCCAGTGCCGCACCCGGCGACGAGGATATCGATGTCGCCCTCTTTGCCGAGCGGACGAAACGGTGCGAAGGGAAACTGCTGGCGCAGATACAGGTCGACAGGCGCCACTCGATCGGGAGGGGGCAGCTTCACCCAACGCGGATAGGGATTCTCTTCGTACTGCTGCCGGACCGCAATCGAGACGCCCAAGTCGACCGACGTGAGGCGCGGCATCTCGTCGCGATCCCGCCTTTCCTCGAGAGGTTCGGAGATCTGTTGCGCCAGCAGCGCGCGCACGGATTCAGGGTTCGATTGATCCAGGAGTGCGTCGACCCCCGCGATTGAGAGCAACGGGAAATACGCTGCAAAGGCAGCGACCCAATGCGGCGGTACTTCGCTCCCGGACCGCAGCGCGACCATCAGCTTGTCGCGAAGCGACGTTGCGCGCGACCATTCTTCGTCGTCGTAGTCGAAGACGTACTCGTTGATGAAGCATTGTCGGGCGAGCGCGCAATAGAAGCTCAGGACCTCTTGCGCGGGAACCTTGTCGTCGAGCGAGAGGACGGCATCCAGCATCGCGCGTCTCGCCATGACCAGGCAACGCTCCAGATCGACGTCACAAATCGGAGTGTTTTCGAGGAGGGCTTGGAGCACGGGGTCATTCGCAACAGCCGTCAGCCCCGAAGGCCCGTACAACTCACCGGCAGCGAGCCGAACCGGCCATGCCCGCGACGCGCGCGCGATGCATTCACGGATGTTCGAATCGGCCTTGATGACGCTGGTGCTTGCCTTGCCAAGTGCCGACTTCCAGGCCCACGGCTCGGAAATGGCTCGGGCGATGAGGCGTCGGAGGCCTTCGTCGACGCGCACGAACGTGCGATTCCTGATGCAATGAACGAAATTCGCCTTGAATTCGGGTCTCTCGTCCAATTCGATCGCACGCTGAAAACTGGCGACGGCAGCCTCGAACTGCCCGAGTTTGTCGAGCGCATTGCCGCGGTTGTTGTGGGCGATGGCGTTGGACGGTGCCGACGAAATGGCCTTGTCGTAACTGTCGACGGACTCCTTCAATCGGCCTTGCGCCTCGAGCACCAAGCCGAGGTTGCTGTGGGCTCCGGAAAAGTCCGGCCTCAACGCGATCGCCTTGCGATAGCTGGCAGCGGCTTCGTCGAGTTTGCCTTGTCCCCTCAACGCGTTGCCGAGGCTGTAGTGCGCGGTTGCCTGGTCGGGCTCGAGCGCGAGTGCCTTGCGGAAGTCGTGGCGATGATCGGGACCGTCGACACTCGCGTCGGTGGTTGGATTGACAGTAGCAATCGGTTGGCCCGCCTGCCGGGCGCACCAGGCCCGCCACATGTCGCGATAGCTGCTTTCGAGATCCTTGACGAAACCGGTAGCATCCATCAGAGGTGACGATTCGAGGCGCGATCGTAGCGAGTGACGCAGCTCGCGCCGCCACGCTTCGTCGCGTCCGAGGGCAACGTTCCTCTCGACATAATCCTCGGGCGTCGTGGCGATCAGGTCGGACGCGCCCAGCGAAGAGAGAATGCTGTAGGTCCCGCGTGCGATGCCTCGGTTTCCTTGCAGTCCGACGATAGGTATGCCCATCCACAGCGTATCAAGGGTGGTCGTCGCCCCGTTGTACGGGAAAGCGTCGAGCGCGATATCCACGTTGCCGATCGCGGCGAAATACTCGAGGATGCCGGAGCGTCCGAGCAAGGTCACACGCGCCGGATCGATTCCGCAGCGCGCCATGCGATCGAGCAGGGCGATCGCGGTCCGCCCCTCGGGCACGCCGAACACACGAAGTCTGGCCGCATCGAGTTTGGTCAGCACCGACGCCCAGAGGCCCAGGCAGGCATCGCTGATCTTGGCGACCTGATTGAACGATCCGAGCACCAGCACCCCGGGATCACCCGGGTGCGGCACCTCGATGGGCGCAATCGAGTAGACGGGCTCGTAGCACCACTGACTGTGCGGAAGTCGGACCAGCCGTTCCGTATGCAGATGATCCGATTCGGATTCGGGATCCGTGAAGCGATCGCAGAGGCGGTAGTCCATCGCGAGCAGCCCGGTGGTGTTGAGATACCCGAGCCATGTCACCTGAACGGGAGCTGCACGCCGCGCGAGAACTCCCAGCCGCGAGTTCGTTGTGTGCCCGGCCAGATCGATGAGAACGTCAATGCCGTCCAGCTTGATTCGTTCGGCGACGGTCGCATCGTCGAGACCGGCAATCGGTTTCCAATGTCCGGCCAACCCTTTGAGCCTGACGGTAAAATCGTCATCGACTGCATGGTTGGCATAGCAGTGGATGTCGAACGATTCCCGGTCGTGCCGCGCCAATACCGGATGGATGAACAACCCGACCGGATGCTGCCGGAAGTCGCCCGAGACATAGCCGATGCGAAGAGGGCGATCCGGATCGGGTCGATTCGCGAAGGCGGATGCGGCGGGGCCGCGGGCATCGATCAACGCGCCCAACCGGCGGTGCTCTTCGAATACTTGCTCGGCGTCGAGGTCGTCGCGACAATTGAGGGAGAACAGGTATGCGCTCCATGTCTCGAGCGTTCCGCCGTCCATCGCGATGGCGGCGCGAAACATGGGTTCCGCCTCCCGCGCGCGCCCGGTCTTGACGTACACCGAGGCCAGATCCGCGGCCAACGGGGCATACGTCGGATCTTCTGATCTTGCGCGACGAATCACGTCTTCTGCTTCGTCGAGGCGTTCCTGCTTCAGCAGAAGTTGCGCCAGATTGTGCGCGGCGGTCGGCGATCGCGGAGCTCGTTCGATGGCTTGACGAAGCTCGGTCTCGGCGTCTTTCGCACGACCGGATGCTTCCAGAACGTCGGCTAGTACGATCGCCGCATCCGTCATCTGCGGCCGGAGGCGAAGCGCTTCGCGTAGCGAGTTCTCGGCTCCTCCGGCATCGCCTCTTCGATTGAGTGCCACGCCAAGGTTGTAGCGGGCCGGCACATTGTTCGGGTCCAGGCGGATTGCTATCCGTTGCGCGTCGATGGCCCCATCGATATTGCCCATCAGGTAGAGCGCGTTGCCGACATTGACATGGCCCTGCGCCCAGTCGGATGCCAGTCCGACGGCTTCGCGGTATCGAGCGAGCGCTGCGGCAAAGTCGCCGCCGTCCTCGAGCCGGTTACCGTCTTCGATGAGGACCTGTGCGCGCTGCAATGACGCATTCGGACGCGGAGGCTCGCTGGAGTCGGCGTTCATGCCAGCGCCACGGCGTCCGAGCAGCCACTGCTTTAGCCCCGCCATTTGCGCGCCCAGCCTCGTCCAGTCGATAATTGCATCAATCTACCATCTTCCCTCCTAGGAACGGCAGCATGGTTCTCCAGTGGTTCGACGCAAGCGCCGCGATCTCGTTCGGCGAGCACATGGCCGACGAAGTCGCCCGGATCGTCCCGCTCGACGCAAGCCGAGTCACCCGCAAGAGTGCATCCAAGCAGCTCGACAAGTTCCGCCGCGCGATCCTCCACGCGAGCGATCTGCGGGCCAAAGCGCCACTCAACGTTTACAAGAAGGCGCGATGCGCCAATACGCTGCGGTGGGCTCTGATCGACAAGGGCTATCCGAAGCCGTTCGTCGAGGAGGTCGTGCGGCTCGTGATCACGCGCCTGTGAGCCGGGCCTACGACCACGCCTTGGCTCGGCCGACGGCCTTGTCCCAGTCCGCTCGCAACGACGCCGCGCGGTCGCGCGACATCGCCGGCTCGAAGACGCGATCCACCTGCCAGTTCGTGGCGACATCTGCGGCATCGCGCCAGTAGCCGACCGCGAGCCCGGCCAGATAGCCGGCGCCAAGCGCGGTGGTTTCCAGCACCTTCGGGCGTACGACGGGCACGCCGAGCAGGTCGGCCTGGAACTGCATGAGCAGGTTGTTGGCGGTCGCGCCGCCGTCGACGCGCAGCTCCGCGAGCGTGATCGCGGCGTCACGCTCCATCGCCGCCAGCACGTCGGCGCTTTGGTAGGCGATCGCTTCGAGCGCCGCGCGGGCGATGTGCGCCGCGGTCGCGCCCCGGGTGAGCCCGAACATGGAGCCGCGCGCGTACGCGTCCCAGTGCGGCGCGCCCAATCCGGCGAACGCCGGCACGAGATAGACGCCGCCGTTGTCGGGAACGCTCGCCGCCAGCGCCTCGATCTCTGACGCCGAACGGATGATTTGCAGGCCATCGCGCAGCCATTGCACAACCGCGCCGCCGATGAACACGCTGCCTTCGAGCGCATAGGTGAGGCCCCCGGGTCCGCCCCAGGCGACCGTCGAAAGCAGATTGTTGGTCGACGCGACGGCCTGGTTGCCGGTATTCAGCAGCAGAAAGCAGCCGGTGCCGTAGGTGTTCTTCGCAAGCCCGGGCGCATGGCACGCCTGGCCGAACAGTGCGGCCTGCTGGTCGCCGGCGATGCCGGCGATCGGAACGTGCATGCCACCGATTGCCGCCTCGGCACAGACGCCCGACGAAGGCACGACGCGCGGCAGCACTTCGCGGGGAATGTCGAGCAAGTGCAGGAGCTCGTCGTCCCACGTACCGGTGCGCGTATTGAAGAGCAGCGTGCGGCTCGCGTTCGACGCGTCCGTCACGTGAGCGGCGCCGCGACTCAGGTTCCAGACGAGCCACGTATCGATCGTGCCGAAGGCGAGCTCGCCGCGCGCGGCCCGATCGCGTGCGCCGGGGACGTGATCGAGCAGCCACTTGAGCTTTGTCCCCGAGAAGTAGGCGTCGATGACGAGCCCCGTCTTCGCCGCGAACAGCGCGGCGTGCCCCGCCGCGCGCAGCGCATCACACAAGGGCGCGGTCCGGCGATCCTGCCAGACAATCGCGTTGGCGACCGGCCTTCCGGTGGCCCGATCCCATAGCACCGTCGTCTCGCGCTGATTGGTGATGCCGATCGCCGCGAGATCGGCGGCGTCGATGCCGGCCTTCGCGAGCGCCTCGTGCGCGACACCCGACTGCGTGGCCCAGATCTCCATCGCATCGTGCTCGACCCAGCCCGGCTGCGGAAAGATCTGCCGGAATTCCTGCTGCGCGACCGCGCGCACCGAGCCCGCGTGGTCGAAGACAAGGGCGCGCGAGCTGGTCGTGCCCTGGTCAAGAGCGAGGACGAATGCCATGGTCGGGCGGGCGTGGCCGACGAACCGCTTGCCGCTTCGTCGGTTGCGGCGCCCGCCCGCGCCGGCTTAGAATGTCTCCTTCGCGCGGCGCCTTGAACGGGCGCTGTCATTGTAGCGAGTTCCCGCACCGGGTTCCGCCCGCCTTGCCGATGTGATCGGGAGGCGAGCCGGGACCGCGAGCCACGCCCCCGCATTCCTTCGCCACGCCGATGCCCCTTCCGGAAAGCCCTGTTTCGCGCCAACGGCTGCATGTTCGACGCATCGTCTACGAGGGCTGGCAGCGCGAGGACGGGCTGTTCGACATCGAGGCGCGGCTCGTCGACACGAAGGACCACGACTACACGCTCGCCTCGGGAATGCGGGCGGCGGGTACGCCAGTGCACGAGATGTCGGCCCGCGTGACGATCGACGCGCAATACGTGATCCGCGCGCTCGTCGCCTCCTCGGACGGCGTGCCATATCCCGACGGTTGCGAGCACATCGCTCCCGAGTATTCCGCGCTCGTCGGCACCAACCTGATGCATGGATTCCGCAAGCAGCTGCACGACCGTTTCGGTGGCGTCGGCGGCTGCACGCACGTGACCGAGCTCTTGGCGTACCTTCCGACGGCGGCGCTGCAGACGTTCGCGAGCCTCAACCGCGACTCCGATCCGGGCGCCAAGAATCGTCCGTTCCAGCTCGATCGCTGCCACGCGCTCGAGCGCTCGACCGAGACCGTGCGTCGCTACTATCCGAAGTGGTATCGAGGCGCGGCTTGAATCCTGACGCACGGCATCCTGAGATGACGCACGTCATTCTTGCCGTCATTCCCGCGAAGGCGGGAATCCAGTGTCTTCTTGCGAACGACGCTGGGTCCCCGCGGCCTCCGCACCTCCCGTGTACGCTAACGACGGTGGTGTCGGCCACGTCGATCGCGCGGCGACGCGCGCTTCGCGCCTTGGCTGCGCCCGCCGCGCTCACGACTCCTCCGCGGGAACGACGATCGGGATCGTCGTCGGAAATGAGGGGCTCGGCGACGGGGGAGGACAGGTGAAGATCCACGAGTACCAGGGCAAGGAAATCTTCCGCAAGTTCGGGATGGCGACCCCGCGCGGCATTCCGGCGTTCAGCGTCGACGAGGCGGTCCGCGCGGCCAAGTCGCTGGGCGGATCGGTCTGGGTCGTCAAGGCGCAGATCCACGCCGGCGGCCGCGGCAAGGGCGGCGGCGTCAAGGTCGCGAAGTCGATCGATGAAGTGCGCGACCTCGCCGGGAAGATTCTCGGCATGCAGCTCGTCACGCACCAGACCGGCCCAGCGGGGCAGAAGGTGCGCCGGCTCCTGATCGAGGAAGGCGCCGACATCAGGAAGGAGCTCTACGTCGGCATGGTGGTCGATCGAGGCACGCAGCGCGTCGTGCTGATGGCGAGCTCCGAGGGCGGGATGGACATCGAGGAGGTCGCCGCGAGGTCGCCCGAGAAAATCCACAAGGTCTTCATCGATCCGGCGACGGGACTGACTGACGCCGAGGCCGACGACGTCGCGCGCAAGATCGGCATCCCCGAGGCGAGCGTGCCTCAGGGTCGCGCGATGCTGCAGGGCCTGTATCGCGCCTTCGACGAGACCGACGCGTCGCTGGCCGAAATAAATCCGCTCATCGTGACCGGCGACGGCCGTGTGGTGGCGCTCGATGCGAAGCTCAATTTCGACTCGAACGCGCTCTTCCGGCATTCGGACATCGTCGAGATGCGCGACCTCGACGAGGAGGATCCGGCCGAGGTCGAGGCATCGAAGTTCGACCTCTCGTACATCTCGCTCGACGGCAACATCGGCTGCCTCGTCAACGGCGCGGGCCTCGCGATGGCGACGATGGACACGATCAAGCTCTTCGGGGCCGAACCGGCAAATTTCCTCGACGTCGGCGGCGGAGCGACCACCGAGAAAGTCACCGAGGCCTTCAAGATCATGCTGACGAATCCGAAGGTCAAGGGGATTCTCGTCAACATCTTCGGCGGCATCATGCGCTGCGACACGATCGCAAACGGCATCGTTGCAGCCGCGAAGGAGACGCACCTTGCGGTGCCGCTCGTGGTGCGCATGAAAGGGACGAACGAAGACCAGGGTCGGCAGATCCTCAAGGACTCCGGCCTGCCGATCATCAGCGCGGCGAACATGGCCGACGCGGCGCAGAAGATCGTCGCGGCGGTCGCAGAGAAGTGAGGGCGGCATGTCGATCCTGATCAACAAGAACACAAAGGTCATCACGCAGGGAATTACAGGCAAGACCGGCCAGTTCCACACGCGGATGTGCCGCGACTATGCGAACGGGAGGGCCTGCTTCGTCGCGGGCGTCAATCCGAAGAAGGCGGGCGAGGACTTCGAAGGCATCCCGATCTTCGCGACGGTGAAGGATGCGAAGGCGGCGACCGGCGCGACGGTATCGGTGATCTACGTGCCGCCGCCGTTCGCGGCGGCCGCAATCGACGAAGCGGTCGACGCCGGGCTCGACCTCGTCGTGTGCATCACCGAGGGTATCCCGGTGCGCGACATGATCCGCACGCGCTACCGGATGCAGGGAAAGAAGACGCTGCTGCTGGGACCGAACTGTCCCGGCGTCATCACGCCCGACGAGCTCAAGATCGGGATCATGCCGGGCCACATCCACAAGAAGGGCCGCGTCGGCGTCGTGTCGCGCTCGGGCACGCTCACCTACGAGGCCGTGGGGCAACTTACCGAGCTCGGCCTCGGCCAGTCGACCGCGGTCGGCATCGGCGGCGATCCGGTCAACGGGCTCAAGCACGTCGACATCCTCCGGCTATTCAACGACGACCCGGACACCGACGCCGTCGTGATGATCGGCGAGATCGGCGGCAGCGACGAGGAGAACGCGGCGCAGTGGGCGAAGGCCAACATGAGAAAGCCGGTCGTGGGCTTCATCGCCGGCGTCACCGCGCCGCCGGGCAAGCGGATGGGACATGCCGGCGCGATCATCTCCGGCGGCAAGGGCACGGCGCAGGAGAAGCTCGCCGTGATGGAAGCATGCGGCATCAAGGTCACGCGCAATCCGGCGGAAATGGGCAAGCTCTTGCAGTCGGTGCTGTAGGGAAATCGAGACGCACCGGGTCTCCGGCTGCGCGGGGACGACGGTCAACGGAGGAAATTCTTGGAGCTCTTCACGCCGCCGTTCTGGGTCGCGGCATTCGAGATCATCCTCATCAACATCCTGTTGTCCGGCGACAACGCGGTGGTGATCGCGCTCGCCTGCCGGAACCTGCCCAGAAAGCAGCGGGTCCTCGGGATCTTCTACGGCGTGATCGGCGCCGTCGTCCTGCGGATCATCCTGACGTTCTTCGCGGTGCAACTGCTGCTGCTGCCTTACCTCCAGCTGATCGGGGCCGTGCTGCTCGTCTGGATCGGCATAAAGCTCATCGCCGAGGACGACGGCGAGGAGCACAACATCGCGGCGAGCGATCGACTGATGTCGGCAGTGAAGACCGTCATCGTCGCCGACCTAGTGATGAGCCTCGACAACGTGATCGGCGTCGCCGGCGCGGCGAAGGGGAGCCTCGTCCTCCTGATCTTCGGGCTCGTAGTCAGCATTCCGTTGGTCATCGTCGGCAGTCAGCTCATCATGAAGCTGATCGAGCGCTTTCCGTGGCTCGTCGTCGCCGGCGGGGGGCTCCTGGGCTACATCGCTGGCGAGATCGCGACCCACGACGCGGCGGTGAAAGCGTGGGTCGACGCGCAGATGCCCCAGTTGCACTGGATCGCTCCGCTTGTAGGGGTCGCGATCGTCGTCGCCGCTGGCACGTGGCTCGTGCGCCGCGCCCGGAGGGCGGAGGCACCCTGAGCGCGTCGCGAGACCGCCCGTACGTTCCGCACGGGCCGGCGCCGGCATTCCCTCTCGCAACAATCACGGCGGGCCGTTACACTCGCGGGTTGAATCGGCCGCGAGGCGGCCGTCGCCCTCTTACGAACCGCCCCGATGACCGACCACGCCGCGCTTGACTGCGCCACGCTGTCCCATCCTGGGATGGTGCGCTCCCACAACGAGGACTCGGTCTTCGTCGACGCCGAGGCGGGCATCGCGATCCTCGCCGACGGCATGGGTGGCTACAACGCCGGCGAAGTCGCGAGCGGCATTGCCGTCAACGTCGTGAGTAAAGGCATGCTGCCCGACCTCCGCTCGCGGCGCCAGCTCTCGAAGATCGACATCGCGAGCGGGCTCACGCATGCGGCGCTGCTCCTTCAGCTGCAGATCGCGGCGGCGAACAAGGGCATCTACGAGGCCGCGCAGGCACGCCCGGAGTGCGCGGGCATGGGCACGACGATCGTGAGCGCCGTGTTCTGCGGCAACCGCGTGAGCATCGGCCACATCGGCGACTCCCGCTGCTACCGGCTGCGCGGCGAGAAATTCGAGCAACTCACGCACGACCACTCGCTCCTGCAGGAGCAGATCGACAGCGGGCAGCTGACGCAGGAGCAGGCGAAGTACTCGCTCAACAAGAACCTCGTGACCCGCGCGCTCGGCATCGAGGCGATCGTCCCGGCCGACATCGTCGAGTACCGCGTCGAGGCGAACGACATCTACCTGCTGAATTCGGACGGTCTCACCGACATGGTCGAACCCGACGTGGTCCAGAAGATCGTCAACGAAAAGCGCGCCGACCTCGCGCTCGCGGCGGCCGAGTTGATCGACATCGCGAACCAGAACGGCGGGCGCGACAACATCTCGGTGGTGCTGGTCCGGGTGCCACCCGAGTTCTTGCCGTCGTCGGGCTGGGCGCAGCGCTTCCTCGCGAAGAAGAAAGCAAAGTAGGACCGGGAGCCGCCATGGGCAAGCTCGTGCTCTACCTCGCTGACGGCACGACGCTCGACGTCCGCCTCGCGCGGGAGCGGATCACGATCGGCCGGCGCGCGGACAACGACGTCTGCCTTCCATACCCCGCGGTCAGCGGCGAGCATGCGGCCGTCGTGACGATCCTCTCGGATTCGTTCCTCGAGGATCTCGGCAGCACCAACGGGACCCTCGTGAACGGGAAGCCGATCGCGAAGCACTTCCTCCGCGACCGCGACCAGATCGACATCGGTAAGCAGAAACTCGTCTACGTCGCCGACGAGTCGGTGCAGCTCGATCCCGCCCCGCCGTCGCTCGGGCGCCTCGAGGCCAGGCTCTATGGCGAGCGAGTCGAGGCGGCGCGTCCGCCCGCGAAGGTGGTCGTCCCCGATGCCGGTCCGGCCGTCGATGCCGGCGCTCCCGCTGCCGATAAGAGCGGCGGCTCGATGGCGGACATCGAGCGCTTCGTCGCGGCCGAGCTCGCAACTTCGCGCTCGGACAGCGACGAGCGTCCGCGGACCTTCGCTGCTCCCAAGGCTGCGCCGGAACGGGAACCGATATCGGATTCTCCGACGCCGCGGGCGATCGTGAGAGTCGTGACCGGACCCAGCGCGGGGCGCGAAGTCACGCTCGAAAAGGACGAGACAGCGGTTGGCCGCGTCGGTGTTCAGGTGGCTGCCGTCCGCCGCGTCGACGGCATGTATCAACTCGTTCCGCTCGAGGGTGCAGCGCCGCCGAGCGTGAACGGTGTGCCAGTTCCGCCAGGAGGTCGCCGGCTTCAGCCCGGCGATTCGTTCGAGGTCGCGGGCGTCACGCTCGAGATGGTCGAACGCGCGCCAGGCGCGTCGCGCTAGACGCGTGACGCATTTCGGCAGGGGTGACGCGGAGCGTCACCCGCGCGCGCGCAACACGTCGTATTGACGTTGATCGGCGACGCGGGCAAAGCCTCGCGGGCCGATCCGCGCCGGGTTCCGCGCCCAGTTCTCGCCCTATATATCTATGTGTAAACAATGACTTATTGTTAGCCAAGACCGTTTGGCCTGGTTGCCGCTAGGACACTGGCATACCCCTTGCTCGATAGGTGTCAGCATCGCTGGGTGCGTGGGCAGGACTTGTCAATAATCACTCTACTGGAGACGGGAACCATGAAGCGTATTCAACGAGGCTTTACGTTGATCGAACTGATGATCGTGGTTGCGATCATCGGTATCCTGGCGGCTATCGCCATTCCGCAGTATCAGGACTACATCGCACGGACGCAGGTCGGTGAGGCGCTGAGCCTGATGGACGGGCTGAAGACGCCGATCGGCGAGTGCGTCAATCTCGAAGGCGGCGCGCTGGGCAACTGCAGCATCCCGCCCGTGGTCCAAAATGCCGGTTCGCTGCCCGCAGCTGCGACTGACACCGTGGGCAACTATGTCGCACAAGTCGACATCCAGGCGGGCGTCATGACGGCCACGATGAATGGCTCTTGGCGTCGGCAGCGTGTCGGCACTGGTTGCGGGCGGAACCGTCACGATGACGCCGAATGCCGCCAACCCTGCGTCGTTGGTGTGGACCTGCACGAGCAGCCTGCACAACAAGTACGTGCCGTCCGTTTGCCGTACGTAATCGAGATCGATCCGGCAGCCTAGAACTGTCGCTGCCGGTTGGAGTACCGCAAGGGCCGCCGCAAGGCGGCTTTTGCTTTTTCCGGTTCCGGAGCAATGCCGGCGGCGACACGTCGAGCGCGCGCTCAGCGCCCGGTGCTGCCGAACCCGCCGTCGGCCCTCGCGCTTGCCGCGAATTCCTCGACGATATCGAACGCCGCCTTCACGACGGGCACGATGACGAGCTGAGCGAGCCGCTCCATCGGCTGCAGCGCGTAGTGATGGTCGCCGCGGTTCCAGCAGCTCACGAGCAGCTGACCCTGATAGTCGGAATCGATGAGCCCGACCAGGTTGCCGAGCACGATCCCATGCTTGTGACCGAGACCAGAGCGCGGAAGGATCAGCGCGGCGAGACCGGGGTCGGCGATGTGCATCGCGACGCCCGTCGGCACGAGCTCGACCTGCCCCGGCGAGAGCGTGAGCGGACTCACCGATGCAGGCACGGAGGTCCATGCCGGCGGCGCCGATCGTTCCATAAGCGGGCAGGTGCTCGCGGATCCTCTCGTCCAGGATCTTGAGCTCGATGCGTGCGGTCGTAACGGTCATGGGTTCAGTCTAGCCCGATTTGTCGAAGCGAAGACTTGAGCGCCGTCGTCCCCGCGAAGGCGGGGACCCAGTGTCGTTTGCGCCACGTGTGTGCATGATCAACAGAAAGTCGCTGGGTTCCCGCCTTCGCGGCAACGACGAAGCAAATCTGCTAGGTCGTGTCGGCAACCAGGATTCAGCGCTTCGCAATCCGGGCTGCAATCTCCGCCACGAGCCGCCGCGCGAGCGCGAGCTTGTCCATCTTGGGAAGCGAATGCTCGCCGGCATCGTCGAACAGCGTGACTTCGTTCTCGTCGTGCCCGAACGCATCCTGCGCGCGATTGGCGACGATCAGCGGAAGTTTCTTCCGCTTGCGCTTCTCTTCGGCATGGCGCTCGATGTCGTGGCTTTCGGCAGCGAACCCGACGCAATAAGGCGCGTCCCGCATCGCTGCGACGGTCGCCAGGATGTCGACCGTGGGCTTCAATTTGACGATGAGCGGGTCCGCGCTCTTCTTGATCTTCGTGGCGGAAGACGCCTCAGGCGTGTAGTCCGCCACCGCGGCGACGGCGACGAAGACGTCGCAGGCCGTCGCGCGCTCCATCACGGCGGATGCCATGTCGGCGGCGCTGACGACGTCGATACGTTCGACGTTTGCCGGCGCGCGAAGGGCAGTCGGTCCGGCGACCAGCGTTACCGCAGCACCGGCCTCGGCCGCCGCCTGCGCGATCGCGAAACCCATCTTGCCCGAACTCGTGTTGGTGATCCCGCGCACGGGATCGATCGCCTCGAACGTCGGTCCGGCGGTCAGCAGCACGCGCTTGCCGGCGAGCACCTTGGGCCGCGCCCAGGCGGCGACGGCGTCGAAGATTTCATCGGGCTCCTGCATCCGCCCTGCGCCGGTCTCGCCACAGGCCTGATCGCCGACGCCGGGTGCGAGGACGACGACACCGTCGGCGACAAGTCGCGCGATGTTCCGCTGATTGGCTGCGTTCGCCCACATCTGACGGTTCATCGCCGGGGCGACGAAGAGCGCGCAGTCGCGTGCGAGCGTCAACGTCGACAGCAAATCGTCGGCATGGCCGTTCGCGATCTTGGCCAGGAAATCGGCGGACGCCGGCGCAACGACGATCGCGCTTGCGCCGCGCGAGAGGTCGATATGCCCCATGCCGTTCGCCGCGCCCGATGCCCAGAGGTCGGTCAACACCGGATTCCCCGAAAGCGCCTGCAGCGTCATCGGCGTGATGAAGCGGCAGGCGGACGGCGTCATCACGACGTTCACCGCGGTGCCCGCCTTCACGAAGAGGCGTGTGAGCTCGGCCGCCTTGTACGCGGCGATGCCGCCGGTGATTCCGAGCACGATCCGGGCGAGGGGTGGGGAGGGCGTAATCATCGTCCGTGCGGCGGATACGGTGCGCGACGCGCGAAGTTTACACTGCCCATGACGTCTCAATCGTCGTTCCCGCGAAGGCGGGAACCCAGTGTCTTTTGGTGTGGTAGTCATTGGCCGCTATGAGGACGCGATGGGTATCGCCCAATGGCCGCAGAATGAGCGGCCGCGCGAACGGCTGCTGGTGCACGGCGCCGCGGCGCTTTCGGATGCCGAGCTCGTGTCACTGCTCGTGCGCACGGGCATCGCGGGCAGGAGCGCAGTCGACATAGCGCGCGACGCGATCGCCCGCTTCGGCGGGCTCGCCGGCCTCCTCGCGGCATCCGTGACCGAACTCTCCGCGGTGCCGGGCCTCGGCCCGGCTCGTAGCGCCGTCGTCGCGAGCGTCGTCGAGCTGGCGCGGCGATCGCTGGCCGAAGAAGCGGCGACGCGCGACGCGCTCACCTCACCGCAGGCCGTGCGCGACTACCTGCGCCTGTCGCTCGACGGGCGTCCATACGAAGTTTTCGTCGGGCTGTTCCTCGATAGTCAAAACCGCGTACTCGCGTCCGAGGAGCTGTTCCGGGGCACGCTCGCGCAGACGAGCGTCTATCCGCGCGAGATCGTGAAGGCGGCGCTCGCGCGCAACGCCGCCGCGATGATCTTCGCGCACAACCACCCGTCGGGCGTGGCCGAGCCGAGCCGCGCGGACGAGCTCCTGACACAGGCGCTCAAGCAGGCGCTGGCGCTGGTCGACATCCGGACGCTCGACCATTTCGTCGTGGCCGGCGGCCGCCTCACGTCGTTCGCCGAGCGAGGACTTCTCTGACGCATTCGGCAAGTTGTTGACCACACGCGGCACTCAAGGCGCCAAGTTCATTGCGTGGCGGTATCGGCATTCGCCCAAATCCATATGGCATGCCTGTTGCTTACTCTTGGTATTGCTCACTACAGAATCTCGCAGAGCACGACCGGCGCGGGCGGTGTCATCGGTCCGCGCCGCTTGCTATTGCAGGGGCCTCCAGGGACGAGGGCGAGTGAACTCGACGACAACGTACGACGACGAGCCCGGCGACGGAAGTTCGCCTCGCGGGGACGGCATGTCCGCCACTGCGATGAACCGGAACTTCGTTGGAGTCGCGCGATCCGCCGGTCGACGCGGCGTGGGCAAAATCCTGCTGCCTCTGCTCACGCTCGCAATACTTGGCGGGTGGGTGCCGACGGTGCAGGCGTACATCCCCTTTACCGGCGCTGCGTCGATATTCGCGGGCTCCGGCAGCTACCACTCGTGCGCGATCGTCGGTGGCGCGCTGAAGTGCTGGGGAGAAAACTCGGGCGGACAGATCGGCGACGGCTCCGTGTCGCCGGCGGCCACGCCGGTGCAGGTGAGCGGCCTGACGAGCGGGGTCACGGCTGCCGCTGTCGGCAACTCGCACACTTGCGCGCTGCAGAGCGGCGGCGTCAAGTGCTGGGGAAACAACAGTACGGGCCAGGTCGGTGACGGCTCGTTGACGCAACGACTGACTCCCGTCGCGGTGACGGGCCTCGCGAGCGGCGTGTCCGCCGTTGTCGCTGGCGCCGCACACAGCTGTGCGCTGACGACGGGAGGCGGCGTGAAATGCTGGGGCGCGAATTCCGCCGGACAGCTCGGCGACAATTCGACGACGCAACGGCCGACCCCCGTCAATGTGAGCGGGCTGACGAGCGGTGTCGTGGCCATCACGGCCGGGCAGTTCCACACCTGCGCCGTGACCACGGCCGGCGTCGTCAAGTGCTGGGGCTCGAACGCAAGCGGGCAGCTCGGCGACAACTCGATCGCGACACGCCTGACTCCTGTCAACGTCGTCGGGAATCGCGAGCGGAGCCACCGCAGTGGCGGGCGGCAACTTGCACACGTGCGCGCTTGTCGCCGGCGGCGCGAAGTGCTGGGGTTCGAATGTCAGCGGGCAGCTCGGCGACAACAGCCTAACGCAGCGCCTCACGCCGGTCGACGTCGTCGGCCTCGCCAGTGGCGTGACGGCGATCGGGACGGGTTTCGCGCACACGTGCGCGCGGCTCACCGGGACGGGACTCCAGTGCTGGGGCGACAACATTCATGCGGCGCCCGGCGATGGCACCGTCGGGGGACAACGGCTTACGCCGGTCGACGTCACGGGCCTGACCAGCGGCGTCACGATGTTCGCGGCCGGCAACCGGCACACGTGCGCGCTGACGGCGGGCGGTGCCGTGAGCTGTTGGGGCGACGACAGTGCAAATCAGCTCGGCGACATCGGGTCACCGCAACGGCTCGTGCCCGCCCTTGTGGCCGGTCAGCCATCAGTGAAGGGGATGTCGGCCGGGGGGTTGCACACGTGCGCCATCGTCGGCGGCGGCGCGGCCAAGTGCTGGGGTGCCAACGACAGCGGCCAGCTCGGCGACAACTCCGTCGTGCAGCGCACGGCGCCCGTCGCGGTCAGCGGGCTCGCGGCGGGCGTGGCGGCGATCGTCACCGGCGCGACGCACTCCTGCGCGCTGACGGTCGCAGGCGGAGTCAAGTGCTGGGGGGCCAACACAAACGGCCAGCTCGGCGACAGCACGACGACGCAACGGCTGACGCCGATTACGGTGCTTGGCTTGGCCGGCGGCGTGCGCGCGATCGCGGCCGGCGACAACCACACGTGCGCGCTCACGAACGCCGGTGGCGTCAAGTGCTGGGGCCAGAACAACACGGGCCAGCTCGGCGACGGTACGACGACCGACCGGAGTACGTGCGGTCAACGTGAGCGGGCTGGCGAGCGGCGTGATCGCCATCGACGCCGGCGCTGCCCACACGTGCGCGCGGACGACGAGCAACGGCGTGAAGTGCTGGGGCTGGAACGGCTTCGGCCAGATCGGCGACAACACGACGACGGAGCAGGACACGCCGGTCGACGTCGTCGGAATGACGAGCGGCGTCAGCGCGATTGCAGTCGGCCAGTATCACACGTGCGCGCTGGCTGCAGGCGGCGTCAAGTGCTGGGGATGGAACGCCTTCGGCCAGGTCGGCGACAACTCGACGACGCAGCGACTGGCGCCGGTCGCAGTCAGCGGTCTCGCAAGCGGCGTTGCCGGCGTCACGGCGGGCAACGGCCATACGTGCGCGACCACAGCCCTCGGAACGGTGAAGTGCTGGGGCGACAACACCTACGGCCAGATCGGCGATGGAACGGTGGCGACGACGCGGTTGACTCCCGTCGACGTGGCCGGCGTGAGCGGTGCATCGCTCGTCAGCGCCGGCGGACTGCACACGTGCGCGCGGATGGGCGGAGGACTCGCGTGCTGGGGACTCAACAGCAATGGCCAGCTGGGAGACAACACGGTCACGCAACGGCCCCTCGCTGCCGACGTCTCCGGATTGGCCGCTTTGGCGGCGGTCGCCGGTGGCGGCACGCACACGTGCGCGCTGACCGTCGGAGGCGGCGTGCGTTGCTGGGGCGGCAACGCATTCGGGCAGCTCGGCGATGGCAGCGTCCTGAGCGCGATTGTCGCGGCCACGCCGAGCGGGCTGAGCGGTGGGGCGATGTCGGTTGCCGCCGGCGAAGGTCAAAGCTGCGCGGCCGTGGCGGGCGGCGGGAAGTGCTGGGGCGACAATACCTACGGACAGTTGGGCGACGGCACTCAGTTCCAGCAGTTGACGCCCGTCGACGTGAGCGCGCTTGCGGGCGCGACGGCTGTGGCGACCAGTGTCGGCGGCGATCACTCGTGTGCCATTGCGGGTGGCGGAGCGTACTGCTGGGGGCGCAACGGCAACGGGCAGCTCGGCGACAATTCGATCGCGCTGCGCCTGACGCCGGTCTCGGTGAGCGGACTGACCAGCGGAGTGGCCGCCATCACCCCCGGCCAGTATCACACCTGTGCGGTGACGACCGGCGGCGCCGCCAAGTGCTGGGGCTTCAACGGCAACGGCCAGGTCGGCGACGGCACGATAACGCAGCGGCTTGCACCGGTTCCCGTATCCGGACTGTCGAGTGGCGTGACGAGCATTGCGGCCGGACTCTCGCATGCCTGTGCGGTCGTCGGTGGCGCGGTGAAGTGCTGGGGCGTCAACCTCAACGGGCAGCTCGGCGACGGGACGGTCACCCAGCGCCTCGCGCCCGTGACGGCGACGGGCCTGACGAGCGGCTTCATCGCGGTGACGGCGGGGCTCTCGCACACCTGCGCGTTGACATCCGCAGGAGGAGTCAAGTGCTGGGGCCTCAACGCGAGCGGCCAGCTCGGCGATGGGACGACGACTCAGCGGCTGACCGCGGTCGATGTGAACGGCCTGACGACTGGCGTATCGGCGATCGCGGCCGGGCAGAACCACACCTGCGCGAAAGTCGACAGCGTCGGCATCAAGTGCTGGGGCGAGAACAACGAGGGCGAGCTCGGCGACGGCACGATGGGCACGCGCCCATTTCCGGCAAGCGTGCTCATCGTCGGACCTGCGAGCCGGCTCGCGATCACCAGCGTGAACGGCGGCAGTAGCGTTGCCGTCGGTACGGCCTTCAGCGTCATCGTCGAGAGCCGCGACGTTGGCGATACTCCGGCCTCGGTGGTCGGCAACACGATGATCGGACTCGGCCTCGTCGGCCCCGGAACTCTCGCCGGAACGACCACATGTACGATCGCCGCCGGGACCAACACATGCACCGTGAGCGGCACGACGATCGACACCGCGCAACTCGGCGCGCTTCTGAGCGCGAGCCGCCTGAGTGGCGACGGGCTGACCGGCGGGCTCAGCCCGTCCTTCGATGTGACTGCACTGCCACCCGGTGCACCGACCGGCATAACCGCCGTGCAGGTCCAGGGCGGCATCCAGGTGAGCTTCACGCCTCCGTCCAATACGGGCGGCTCGCCGATCACCGGCTACACGGTGACCTGCAATCCGGGCGCGATTACCGCGGGTGGAACCGCGACCCCGATCGTCGTCACGGGGCTCGTCAACAGCACGCCCTACACCTGCAACGTCCGCGCGATCAACGCCATCGGTTCAGGCGCAGTCAGCTCGCCGTCCGGGAGCGTGTTCTACACGGTCGCGCAGCGCACGTTCGTCAAGTCGACCGGGACCGACGGCAGCAGCCTGTGCGCAGCGACCGCGCCGTGCCGCACGCTCGCCGCGGCGCTCGTCAAGACGCTGCCTGGCGGCGAGGTCATCGTGCTCGATTCGGCGCCCTACGACGTCTTCACGATCACCATGCCGGTGTCGGTCCTCGCGGCCGCCGGCATCTTCGCGGGGATCTCGGCGCTGCCGGGCCAGAGCGCGATCACGATCGCAGCGGGACCGTCCGACAACGTGTTCCTGCGCGGGCTCGTGATCACGTCGGAAGGCGGCACGAACGGCATCCTCTTCTCGAGCGGCGGAGCACTCTACCTCGAGAACATGATCGTGCGCGGCTACGCGCAGGTGGGACAGGTCGACGTCAACTTCCAGCCCGCCGGCGCCGCGAAGCTCTCCATCAAGGACAGCCGGATCCAGTCGGGCGCGACAGGGCTACGGATCGCGAATGGTGGCGGCGACGTCGGTGTCGTCGTCGACAACGTCCGCTTCGAGAACAATGGCACCGGGATCAAGGCGATCGCCAACGGTCAGATCACCGTGCGCAACTCGATAATCGTCGCCGGCACGCAGGATGGCGTCAGCCTCGTCGCCGCCAACGCGCTGCCATTGACCGCGACGCTCGATCGATTGCTGGTGTCCGGCAACGCCCTCGCCGGCATCACGTCGGGCGGGACGGTCCCCGTCTACACGACCGTGAGCCAGTCGACCGTGCGCGGCAACGGCGGCACCGGGATCTTCGTGTCGGGCGGCGGCACACCGTCGATCACGCGCGTCACGAAGTCCGCCATCGTGCGCAACGTGACGGGCGTTGGGGCGGGCGCGGGCGGCTCGGTCCTCTCGCGCGGCAACAACACAGTCGAGGCGAACAACGCCGACGGCAGCTTCAGCGGCACCTATTCAGGGAAATAGATCCATGCATCAGGCAAGCGAACTTCATCATCGCCTCGCGGTTCGGGGCAGGAGATCGACGATGACGACATCGACCAAGGCAATCGGTGCGGCCCTGCTGGCCGCGATGGGATGCGCCGCCGCGCCTGCCGCGTGGGCGGCCGCACAGCGCACGTTCGTGTCCGCGCTGGGCAGCGATGCCAACCCTTGCGCGCTTGCCTCCCCCTGCCGCGGCTTCGCGGCAGCGCTCGTGCAGACCAATCCCGGCGGCGAGATCGTCGTGCTCGACTCGGCGGGATACGGTCCGGTGACGATCACGAAATCGGTGTCGATCGTCGTTCCGCCCGGCATCTACGCCGGTGTGTCGGTGACCGTGGCCGGCACCGACGGGATCGTCGTCAGCGCGGGCGCGGCCGATGAAGTCATCCTGCGCGGGCTGACGATCAACAACCAGGGCGGCAACAACGGCGTCGTATTCAACAGCGGCGCCGCGCTCTACATCGAGAGCTGCACGATCCGCGGCTTTTCGTTGCCGGGCATGGCCAACGTGAAGTTCGCGCCTTCGGCCGCGAGCAAGCTGTTCGTCAAGGACAGCTACATCCGCGGCGGGCAGGCGGGCATCAATCTCGCCAACGGCACCACGGCCGCGTCGGCGACGATCGACAACACGCGGATCGAGAACAACGTGACCGGCGTAACGGCCAGCTTCTCGGGCGCGGTCGCGCTGCGGAACTCCATCGTCAGCGAGAACACCGGCCACGGCGTCAGCCTGCAGACCGGCGCTGGCCAGGCGCTCGACGCCGCGCTCGACAATGTCATGCTCTCGAACAACGACAGCAACGGCCTCAACGTCGCGGGCGGCAGCATCACCGTGGCGATGACGAGCTCGACGGCGGTCGGCAACATCACCGGGGTCTTCGTGCAGGGCGGATCGAGCGCAGCCACCGCGCGACTCACGAACAACGTCATCTCGCGCAACACGACGGGCGTTCAGACAGGCGCGAATGGATCTATTCTGTCCCCGGCGAGCAACACGATCGAGGGCAACGGCACCGACGGCACGCCGGGCGGCTACCCGTCGAAGTAACGGTCCGCCGCCCCGAGAGGTCGCGGCCTGACAGGTTGTCGTCCCCGCGACGGCGGGGACCCAGTGGCGTCGGCCTCCACGAGCGGAAAGTGTCGCTGGCCCCCGCCTCCGCGGCGGCGACGGGCAGGGGTCCCCGCCGTCGCGGGGACGACGAACGGGGGGAATGCTAACCGCTTGAATCAGGGCCGGAAATCGCGCTATACTATGCGACTTTGCGTCGTCGCAATCCCCGGATATCGAAGGAGCGAGCCATGGCTCGAGTATGTCAGGTCACCGGCAAGGCCCCGATGGTGGGCAACAACGTTTCGCACGCGAACAACAAGACCAAGCGCCGCTTCCTGCCGAATCTGCAGCAGCGCCGGTTCTGGGTCGAGAGCGAGAACCGCTGGGTGAGCCTGCGCCTCACCAACGCGGCGCTGCGCACGATCGACAAGAAGGGCATCGACGTCGTGCTCTCCGAGATCCGCGCGCGCGGCGTCCACGTCTGACTTAGCCGAAGGATCCGATCATGCGCGAGAAGATCAAGCTCGAATCGTCGGCCGGCACCGGCCACTTCTACACGACGATGAAGAACAAGAAGAACATGCCGGAGAAGATGGAGATCAAGAAGTTCGATCCCGTCGCCCGCAAGCACGTCATGTACAAGGAAACGAAGCTGAAGTGAACCAGCTGCGTCATCCCCCGAACGCGGGGATCCCGTGACGCGTTCACTCGTTTTCGGGTAGCCCGCCGCGCGGCGGGCTTTTTGTTGTGCCCGTCGTCCCCGCGCACGCGGGGACCCAGCGTCGTTGATCGACGTCGGAAAGTCACTGGGTTCCCGCCTTCGCGGGAACGACGCCGAGGAGCGCGAGCTTCGCACCCTAGTCCAGCGACAGTCCTTCGCGCCGCAGCCGCGCGCGCAGCCGCTCCAGCTCCTCCTGCAGATCGACGAAAAGGCCGGCGAGCTCGGGGTTGGCATCGAAGCGGCGCTCGACGTCGCGCAGGCGCCGCGCGCGGACGAGGTCGTAGCTCGTGAAGGCCCAGCGCGCCGGATCGCGGTCCGGATCGACCAGCAGCACGCCGGCCTCGACGTGCGCGACGATCCAGGTCTCATCTACAGCGCAGTTGCCCGCGATCTCCTCGACGCCGATCCGGAGGTCGTCCAGCAGCGAAGCGATGGTTTCCTGCGTCATGTCGTGGCTCCTTCTCCGCGGCGTGGATCGAACGCGAGCTCGCGTGCCATCGTCTCGTAGATCTCGCGCGCCCGGGCGCGGTCTGCCCGCGGCAGCACGACCTCCAGCACCAGGTACAGATCGCCCGGCGTCGCGCCGGGAATGCCGCGGCCCTTGAGCCGCAGCTTGCGTCCGGTCTGCGAGCCTTCGGGGATGCGGACGTCGACCGCGCCGTCCGGCAGCGGCGACCGGACTGTTGCGCCCAGTGCCGCCTCCCATGGTGTCACGCGCAGCGTCGCGTAGACGTCGCGGCCCTCGACGCGATAGCGGTCGTGCGGCTCGAAGTGGACCTCGAGGTAGAGGTCGCCAGCCGGTCCCTCGCCTCCGCCGGGTCCGCCCTGCCCGGCGAGGCGGATCACCTGACCCTCGTGGACGCCCTTCGGGATGCGTACTTCGAGACTGCGTTCGCCAAGGCTTACGTGCCCGTGCTCATCGACACGGGGGGCGCGCAACGTGACGACGCGCGATGCGCCGCGATAGGCATCCTCGAGCGTAAGCAGGATCTTCGCGTGGTGATCCTCGCCGCGAATGTGCATCCGCGTGCCGCGCGCGCCGGCGCGGCCGAACAGCTCCGCGAAGAAGTCGCTGAAGTCACCGGCGTCGCCGTCGAAGGGGCCGCGCCCCGAGAACTCGAAACCGGCGTCCCAGTCCGGCGGCGGACGGAACTCCTGCCCCGCGCGGCGGCCCTGCGCGAGCTGATCGTAGGCGGCGCGCTTCTCCGGGTCCGAAAGGACGGCGTTCGCCTCGTTCACTTCCTTCATCCGCGCCTCGGCGTCCGGCTCCTTCGAGACGTCCGGATGGTACTTGCGCGCGAGGCGGCGATACGCCTTCTTGATCTCGTCCTGCGTTGCCTCGCGCGTCACGCCGAGGGTCTGGTAATAGTCGCGAAATTCCATGCGCGCGCTCCCGGGTCCCTGCCTCCGCGGGGACAATGCCCCAAGCTATAGGCGGACGCTCGAAATGAAAAGAGCCCGCCGGGCGGCGGGCTCCAATCTACCAACGCTGCCGCTCGCGCCGCTAAGCGTAGCGCTTGAGCTGCAGCGAGAACTGGGCGAGCGGCGCGATCCCCGAATCCTCGGCGCGGCGGCACCAGTCCTGCAGACGCGCGAGCAGCTGCTCGCTCGAATCCGTCGAACGCTCCCACAGCGCGTTCAGCTCCTGGCGCATCGCATAGATCGTCGCCAGCGCCTTGCTGTGCGCCATCGCGCGCGCAAGCGTCGCGCGCTCGGGCTCGCGCAGCGCAACGGTGCGATCGCCGGAGAGCCAGCGGACGAGACGCCGCATGCTGGGCACGTGCGAAAGCTCCGCGCGGCCGGCGCGCGCGCGCAGCGCAGCGAGCTCGGTCGCGCAGGCTTCCTTGAGCGTGCGGGCGTACGCGCGGACGACCGTATAGCGATGCGCAATCACTGCTTCGAGCGTCGCCATGTCGGGGTGCGGCTTGCTTGCGCCCGCGACGTGCAACTTCGGGGCGAGCCTGCGCACTTTCGCGAGGCGCGCGGTCTCGAGAATGCGGATGTACGTCCAGCCGAGGTCGAACTCGTACCAGCGCGACGAGAACTTCGCCGACGAGCCGTAGGCGTGATGATTGTTGTGCAGCTCCTCGCCGCCAATGAGGACACCCCACGGCACGATGTTCGTCGATGCGTCCGCGGTGGCGAAGTCGCGGTACCCCCAATAGTGGCCGATGCCGTTGATGACGCCCGCGGCCATGATCGGGATCCAGGCCATCTGCACCGCCCAGATCGTTGCGCCCAGCGCGCCGAACAGCACGAGATTGACGGCGAGCATCAGGCCGACGCCTTCCCACGAGTAGCGCGTGTACAGGTTGCGCTCCATCCAGTCGTCGGGCGTGCCCTTGCCGTACCGGTCCAGCGTGTCCTGGTTCTTCGCCTCGGCACGGTACAGCTCGGCGCCGCGGAAAAACACCTCGCGAATGCCGCGGGTCTGCGGGCTGTGCGGATCCTCGGGCGTCTCGCACTTGGCGTGGTGTTTCCGGTGGATCGCCGTCCATTCCTTGGTGACCATCCCAGTCGTGAGCCACAGCCAGAAGCGAAAGATGTGGCTGATCGCCGGATGCAGATCGAGCGCGCGATGCGCCGAGTGCCGATGCAGGTAGATCGTGACCGCGGCAATGGTCACGTGTGTCAGCGCAAGCGCGACGACGACATAGCCCCACCACGGAAGCGGCATCAGGCCGTGCGCGGCGAACGACAGGAAATCGAAAGACATAGATGAATAAGGGCGACCGTTGGGCTTGTGACCCCGGACCCTGTCTTTTGGGGAGCCCCATTATACCCCGACGCGAGGTCCGGAAGGGAATCCGGCGCCGGTTTATTTGTATTGTGAAACAGCCAGTTACGCGCTCCTGCTTGGCGGGTCCCGGGCGGGGACCGTGGGCGTCTCCGCGGAAGCTGGCGCGGCGCCGATTTCGCCCGGATTGAGGATACGGAGATCCCGCTGCGGGTACGGGATTCGGATCCCGTGCTTGCGGAACGACGCAAGGATCTCCCGGTACAGCGCGCTGCGGAGGTCGCCCTGTCCGGCCTCGGGGTCTGCGATCCAGACGCCGAGCTCGAGATCGATGCCGCTCTCGGCGAACCGGACGATGGATGCTGCCGGCGGCGACGGCGACTTCAGGACGCGGACGTGCGCGTTGGCAGCCGCGGTCAACAGCTCGAGCGCGAGGTCGACGTCGCTGTCGTAGCTCACCTGCACGACGACCGCCACCCGGGAGTTCTTCGACGTGTACGTGTAATTGAGCACCGTCGTGGTGACGAGCGTCTCGTTCGGCACGATCGCTTCGATGCCGTCGAGGCTCTTCACGACGACGTAACGCGAGGTGACGCTGCTCACGATGCCGTGACGGCCGTCGACCGTGATCATGTCGCCCAGCCGGATCGAGCGGTCGAGCAGGATCGTGAAGCCGGCGATGTAGTTGCTCGCGAGCTTCTGCAGGCCGAGGCCGATCCCGACGCCGAGCGCGCCGCCGAACACGGAAAGCAGCGTGAGGTCGATGCCGACCGCCTGGAGCGCGACGAGCAGCGCGACGACGAGCAGCAGCGCCTTCAGCGATTTCGCGAGCACGACGCGGAGGTTGACGTCGATCGCTTCGGCGCCCGCGAGTCGATGCTCGATGAGGCCGGACACCCAGAGCGTCGCCGCAAGGGTCAGCAGCACGACGACGATCCCCTTGATGATCTCGAGGACGGACACGTGGCTGCGGCCGACCGGGATCTGCAGCGCATCGAGCTCGGCGCCGACCTGCGGCAGCACGCCGAGGAAGTACAACACGACGAAGCCCCACACCGCGAACGAGATCGCGCGCTCCGAGGTCTTCATCCAGTCGGCATTGCCGAACACCCCGCGCAGCGCGTAGACAAAGAGCCGGATCAGCGCCAGCGCGACGACGAGCGGCAGCGCGACCGGCAGGAAGAACGGCGCGTGGAATTGCCGGAACACCGCCAGCGCGACCACGAGGAACACGAGCGCGGTGAGCGGGAAGATGAGGCGGTTGATGCCGCCCAGACCGACGCGGACGACTTCCGTCGCGTCCTCGCGCTTCAAGCTGACACGGCGGTCGATCGCCCACGCGGCGGCGAAGCACGCGGCGGTGACCGCGAGCTCGATCCAGCCCGACGGCGCCGACAGCGCGGACTGGATCCGGGCGAAATCGATCGACGTGACCATCGCACGACAGTCTACTGGATTCGACTGCCGCCGGCCGTGCCGCGGCGGCGCGCCTGATTTCGCGGCGCGCTCGAGGATCGCGGCGAAGAATCCGTCGCAGCCGTGGCGATGCGGGAAGAGTCGAAGGTCCGGACCGGTGTCGAGCGCGATGCCGGCACGCGCGAGCTCGGCAGCGGCATTGCCGCGCGCGAAGGCTGGATGCGCCGCGAGAAAGCGCGCGACCACTGCGTCGTTCTCATCGGGCAGCACGCTGCACGTCGCGTAGACGAGGCGACCGCCCGGCTTCACCAGCGTCGCCGCCGCCGCGAGGATCGCATCCTGCTTGCGGGCGAGCTCCTCGATCGCGGATTCCTGCTGCCGCCACTTGAGGTCTGGGTTGCGCCGCAACGTCCCGAAGCCGGTGCACGGGGCATCGACCAGCACGCGGTCGAGCTTGCCGGCGAGCCGCTTGATCTTCGCGTCGCGCTCGCTCGCGATCTGCTGCGGGTGGACGTTGGAGAGCCCCGAGCGCGCGAGCCGCGGCTTCAGGTTCGCGAGCCGCTTCGCCGCGACGTCGAACGCGTAGAGCCGTCCCTGCGAGCGCATCAGCGCGCCCAGGAGCAGCGTCTTGCCGCCCGCGCCCGCGCAGAAGTCGGCGACCATCTCGCCGCGGCGCGGCGCGACGAGGTAGCCGATCGAACTGGCTGCTTTCGTCCTGGACCTCGAAGCGCGCCCTCTGCGACCAGGGGATGCCGCGCGAGCGAGGGCCGCCCGGCAATCCGCAATCCCAGCGGCGAGTACGGCGTCGCCACGGCATCGAGGCCGGATGCCGCAAGCGCCGCGCGTACCGCCTCGCGTGTGGCCTTCAGCGGATTGACGCGCAGGTCGAGCGGTGCCGGCGCGAGCCATGCGCGCGCGAGGTCGCGGCGCTCGTCCTCGCCGTACGCGGCGCCGAGACGCGCCCACAGCCAGTCCGGCAGATCCGCGGCGACCGCGGGCTCGAGCGGTGTCGTGAGTCGCGACTTGAATGCCGCGATCCAGCTTTGATCGGCCTCGGACACGAGCGGTGCGAGCTCGCGTACGCTGTGCCCGAGCTCGCGCACGACCACGGCCAGCGCGAGCCTCGCCGGGGACTCCGTCTGAGCGAGCGCCTCGAGCGAACGCCGTCGGCGCAGAAAGGCGAAGACGCCGTCGGCGATGAGTGCGCGGTCGTGCTGCCCCATCGCCGGATGCCGGCGGAAGAAGTGATGGAGCAGGGTGTCCGCGGGGACCGCGAGCGGACGCATCTCGGCAATCGCGGCGGCGAGGCCCGCGAGCTGATTCGCGCGCAGCGTCATTGCTGCGCGAGCTGCTCGTCCACGCGGATCGAGTCGAGCAGAGCCTCGAACGTTCCGCGCGGCCCGATGTGGCGGATCTTGACGGGAAGGAAGTGGAGCGACGGCGCGAGCCACACATAGCCGTCGCTCTTGCCGTCCTCGCTCGTCCGGTGCCAGCGCACCGTGTCGATCTCGCCCTGCCCCCATTCGATCCGCTCGTCGTCCTCGCGCGTGATCGTGTAGCGGGCAACGCGCCGCGTGGTCGCGACGCTGAACGACACTTCGCGTCCCGAGGGCGGCGAGAAGTAGTACTGCCACATGATCGCGAGCCAGTCGAACGTCGGGATCTCGAGCGCGGCGGTCTTCATGTCCTGCAGCGTGACGATGCCCGCTTCCCAGTCGAAGACCGCGAGCTCGCGCCGGGGGCGGTTGCTGCGCTCGAAGGAGAATTCGTATGGCTGCAATCCATCGGCGGTGATCGAGCCGCGGCTCTCGACGCGTCCCTGACCCGGGTAGAGCAGCGCCGCGAGCCCGCGCAGCTCGCCGACGCTCGAGATCCGGTACTGGTTGTCCGAATGCTCGAAGCGGTAGGTCGCATCGCCGATCATGAATCCCTGCGTGCCGAAGAAGCCCTTGTAGACCAGGTCGACGCGCGGCGGGAGCGTCTTGTCCGAAGCCTCGAGCAACGCCGGCGGCATGGGCGCCTCGGCGATCTCGACGGGCGTGGCCGGCAACTCCGGACCCGCGGCGATCGCGTCGGGCGTGGGATCGAGGAGCGCCGGCTCCGCAGGCTCGGGTTCCGGCGCAGGCGCGGGTGAGGCGACCGGCGGCGGCGCGACGGGACTCGCGCTTGCGCGGCTTCGGCTTCGCTTTCGGCGCGACGGCGACCGGCTTCGGTGGCGGCGGCAGCTCGGTGATCGTCGCCATCAGCGGCGCGGAGTCCGCTGGTGCGGAGCGTTCGACCGGCCACTGGGTCAACGCAAGATGCACCGCGATCGACGCGGCGAGCGCAAGCACGAACCCGCGGCGCGCGAGCGGCCGCGACGCCGCAGGGGTCATCGCCGGCGCGGCGTAGGCAGGCAACGTGGAAGCGGTCGAGCTCATGGGAGGCTGGAGGGAATCGGCTGTCCCTTAACGCGGACGCGCCGTCCCTCGATGACGAGCCGGCCCTCGCAGAATGCCCGCACGGCCATCGGCAGGAGCCCGTGCTCGACCTCGAGCACGCGTGCCGCGAGGCTCGCGGCATCGTCGTCGTCGCGCACCGCCACCACCCCCTGCGCGACGATCGGGCCGTGATCGACGTCGTCGGTGACGAAATGGACCGTGCAGCCGTGGATGCGCACGCCGTCCTCGAGCGCGCGACGATGCGTGTCGAGCCCGGTGTACGCGGGCAGGAGCGCCGGGTGCACGTTGAGCATGCGCCCTTCGAAGCGCCGTATGAAGGCGGGTCCGAGGACGCGCATGAATCCCGCGAGCACGACGAGGTCCGGCTCGCTCGCGTCGATCGCATCGGCGAGCGCCGCGTCGAACGCGGCGCGCTCGGCGAACGTGCGATGATCGACGACCTCGGTCGCGACCCCATGCTCCATGGCGATCGCGAGGCCGGCCGCGTCGGGGCGATTACTGATGACGGCGGACAAAGAGCCACCCAGGACACCGTGCCGCTCCGCGTCGATCAGTGCGGCCAAGTTCGAGCCGCGGCCCGAGATCAAGACCGTGATGCGCGGAATCGCCATCGCGCTGGCGTTCAAGCGACGACGGTGGCCGGGAGCCCGTCCTTGCGCGGCACGACGGCGCCGATCCGGTACACGGTTTCACCGGCCGCGCCGAGTGCCTCTTCGGCGCGTGACGCGTCGCCGGACGCGACGACGAGGATCATCCCGATGCCGCAGTTGAACACGCGGTGCATCTCGGCGTCGGCCACGTTACCCGCGCGCTGCAGCCAGTCGAAGATCGGGGGACGCGTCCAGGTGCCGCGGTCGATCCGCGCGCCGAGTCCATCGGGGAACATTCGATGCGTGTTCTCGACGAGCCCGCCGCCCGTGATGTGCGCCATGCCCTTCACGTCGAGCTCGCGCAAGAGCGAAAGCACGGGCTTCACGTAGATCCGCGTCGGCTCGAGCAGCGCGTCGCCGAGCGTGCGGTCGGGCGGCAGCCCGGGCACGGGCGCGCGCAGGTCCGCGCCTGCAATCTCGAGAATTCTTCGCACGAGCGAGAAGCCGTTCGAGTGGGGCCCGCTCGACGCGAGGCCGAGGAGCACGTCGCCGGCAGCGATCCGCCGGCCGTCGATCGCGTTGGCCTTCTCGACGACACCGACCGCGAAGCCCGCAAGATCGTACTCGCCGGGAGGAAACGCGTTCGGGTGCTCGGCGGTCTCGCCGCCGATCAGCGCGCAGCCGGCCTGCTCGCAGCCCGTGGCGATCCCTTTCACGACGTCGGCGGCGACCGCGACGTCGAGGCGCTCGCAGACGTAGTAGTCGAGGAAGAAGAGCGGCTCGGCGCCCTGCACGAGGATGTCGTTCACGCTCATCGCGACCAGGTCGATGCCGATCGTGTCGTGCCGCGCGAGCGCGAACGCGAGCTTGAGCTTCGTGCCGACGCCGTCGGTGCCCGCGACGAGCACCGGCTCGCGATAGCGCTGCGGCAGCGCCACGAGCGCGCCGAAGCCGCCGATGCCCGCCAGCACCTCGGGACGCAGCGTGCGTCGCGCGTACGGCTTGATCCGCTCGACCAGCGCGTCGCCCGCGTCGATGTCGACGCCGGCCTCGCGATACGACAGGGAGCGCGTCGGGGCGGAAGCGGAGGAGCTCATCAGCCGAAGGCGAGTGCGGGGAGGTGGCAGTTCCGCGCTCTCGAAAGCGGGCGGCGCGGATGGCGCCGGTTGAGCGTCCGCGGAGCGCCGCGGTAAAGTGCGGGACGTGAACGATTCTACCGGAATCGCCGCGAACCCCGACGCGGGGTCCCACGGCAGATCCGGCGGGGCGTCCGAAAGCGCGCGCGCCCTCTATCCCATGGAACAGCTCGTCTTCGACCTCGCGCCGCCGGAGCCGCCGTCGTTCGCCAACTTTCTTCCCGGGCGCAATGCCGAGGCGCTCGCCGTGCTCGCCGGCTTCGCGGCTGGCGATGCGACGACGACCGGCGTCCTGCTGTGGGGGGCGGCGGGCGCAGGAAAGACGCATCTGCTGCGCGCGTGCGTAGCCGCCGCGGCTTCGCGCGGCCTCGCGGCGACGTACTTCGCCGACCCCGGCACGCTTGCGGCGACCGATGTCGACGCGCTCGGCGCACGCGCGATCGTCGCCGTCGACGCGATCGACACGGCGGGCGCTGACGCACAGGGCCGCCTGTTCACGTTGTTCAATCGGCTGCAGGCGGAAGGCGGCCATTTCGTCGGCGCGTCGCGCACCCCGCTCGCCTCGCTCGCATTGCGCGAAGATCTCCGGACCCGGCTGGGCTGGGGGCTCGTGCACGAGCTCGTGCCACTTTCCGACGACGACAAACCGGCCGCGTTGTCGGCCTACGCGAAGCGGCGCGGGTTCGCGATCCCGGACGACGTGATCCGATACCTGCTGGCGCACGGCCGCCGCGACATGCCGACGCTGATCAGCGCGCTCGCCGCGCTCGACCGCTATTCACTCTCGCTGCGGCGCCCGATCACCGTGCCGGTGCTCCGGGAATGGCTGCAACGGGACGTCGGACTGCCGTAACCCGGACCGGTTTCGCGGGCACCTGTTCCTTTGCCTGGGAGGTCGTGTCTCGAGTTCGACAAAGCAAAATTACTTTACAGAACAAAGTCTTATCACGACAGGCGCGGCTACACCTGTTACAAACTGTCAACCCCCTTCGTCCGTTGTGCGTTAACGGCGACGACACGCAGGAATGTGTCGAACCCACTTCAACGACGAAAGACCGAAAGATGAGCAGACTCCTGACCGCCCTGATCGCCAGCGCTTTCGCGCTGTCGGCTTCCGCGCAGACCACCGCGCCGGCCGCAGCCCCGGCAGGCGCTCCGGCAGCCGCCGCTCCCGCGACGGCAGCGGCGCCCGCGAAGGCACCCGAAGCGACGAAGGCGGCGGACGCCGGCAAGCCGGCGTCGGGCACGAAAAAGACCAAGTCCAGCAAGAAGAAGAAGAAGCCGACCACGACCGCGGCCAGCTCTTCGGCGACCCCGGGGAAGTAGGGCGTTATGGGTTGCGCTTCCGGCGTGAAGTCCCTATAATTCCAAGGCTTTTTTTGATTCGGGACGCCATCGCGCGATTCGCGAGCCGTTTTGAAGTCCGTGCAAATTCCAACCATTGAGGAAACGCAAATGAACAAATTGTTGATCGCGCTCATCGCCGGCACGTTCGCCGCGACCGCCGCCGCGCAAGGCACGATGCCTGGCGAGACGCCCAAGGACAAGTCGAAGCAGTCCACCGTGGAATCCGCGACCAAGGCCGGTACCGACAGCGGCGAGCGCAAGGCGCAGGAAGCGGCCGGCGTCAAGGCGGCCAAGGAGTCGAAGGGCACGCCGAAGGCGCTGCCGACGACGGCCGACAAGAAGAAGGCCGTCGACGCGACGACCGCGGCCGGATCGACCGGCGCCACCGACAAGGCGCTGGAGCAAAAGGGCGTCGCCGACGCGAAGGCTTCGAAGAGCACGCCGAAGGCCCTGCCGACGACCGCGGACAAGCGGAAGGCCGTCGACACGACCACCAAGAAGGAAGCGAGCCAGTAACTCGGGTCCGCTCGATTCCGGAAGGCAGGGGCCGCGAGGTTCCTGCCTTTTTCTTTTTCGGGGCCTTGACCATGCCTGAACTCGACCATCCTCGTCCGACGCCGACCGTGGCGACGATCGTCGTGCGCGACGGCCGGTTCCTGCTGGTCGAGGAAGAGACGCCGGCCGGCATCCGCATCAATCAGCCGGCCGGGCACCTCGAGGCCGGCGAGACGATCATGGCCGGCGCCGTGCGCGAGACGCTGGAGGAAACCGGGTATCGGGTCGCGCCGACCGCGCTGGTCGGCATCTACCGCTGGCAATCGCCCGATTCGCACGAAACGTTCATTCGCTTCGCATTCGCCGCGGACATCGTCGCGCACGAGGCGGATTGCCCGCTCGACGCTGGCATCCTGCGCGCGTTGTGGCTGTCCTACGACGAGCTCGCTGCGCTCCGCGCGAAGCACCGGAGCCCGCTCGTGATGCGCTGCGTCGACGACTATCGCGCGGGGTGCCGGCGCCCGCTCGACCTGGTCACGGAACTGTGATGACGCGCAAGCTCCGCGTGATCGTCGGTATGTCGGGCGGAGTCGACTCGTCGGTCGCCGCCTGGCTCCTGAAGCAGCAGGGCTGCGAGGTCGTCGGCCTGTTCATGAAGAACTGGGAGGACGACGACACCGACGAGTACTGCACGTCGCGCGCGGATCTGGTCGACGCGGCCGCGGTCGCCGACGTGATCGGCATCGAGCTCGAAGCCGTCAACTTCGCGCGCGAGTACCGCGAGCGGGTCTTCGCGCATTTCCTGCGCGAGTACGAGGCGGGCCGCACGCCGAACCCGGACGTGCTCTGCAACAGCGAGATCAAGTTCCGTGCGTTCCTCGACCACGCGCGCGCGCTCGGGCGCCGACCGGATCGCGACGGGTCACTACGCGCGGCTGCGGCGCGCGGGCGACGGCGTGGAGCTCCTGAAGGCCGCCGACGCAACCAAGGACCAGACCTATTTCCTGCATCAACTCACGCAGGAACAGCTCGCGCCGGTCATGTTCCCGCTGGGCGAGATCGCGAAGCGCGAGGTGCGCGCGATCGCGAAGCGCGAAGGCATTCCGACGTGGGCGAAGAAGGACTCGACCGGCATCTGCTTCATCGGCGAGCGGCCGTTCCGCGATTTCCTCGCGAAGTACCTTCCGCGCGCGCCCGGCCTGATCGAGACGCCGGAGGGTGCGGTCGTGGGCCGGCACCACGGTGTCGCCTACTACACGCTCGGCCAGCGGCAGGGACTCGGCGTCGGCGGAACGAAGGCGGGCGGCGAGCTGCCGTGGTTCGTCGCCGGCAAGGACCGCGTTCGCAACGCGCTGATCGTGGTGCAGGGTCACGACCATCCGCTGCTCCATCGGCGTGACGTCGAAGCGCAGGAGATGCACTGGATCGGCGGAGCGCCGCCCGCGGCCGCCACGCTGGCCCGGCTCGGCGCGAAGACGCGCTACCGGATGCCGGATGCCGCGTGCCGTCTCGAATTGCACGGCGACGGCGTATGCCGCGCGACGTTCGACGTGCCGCAGTGGGCGCCGACGCCGGGCCAGTACCTCGTGCTGTATGACGGCGACGTGTGTCTCGGCGGTGGCGTGATCACGGCGCCCATCGAGGCCCCTGCCGAGCTCGCGATGGCCGGCTGACGCCGCAGCGGGAACGAGGTCATACTGCGCACTCCCGACGCGGGACCACCCGCGTTCGGAGCCGTTCGCCGACGGGAGGTCCGCGATGGCCGCACAGGTGACCCGCAAGTCCGCGCCGAAACGTCCCACGGGAATCGAGCTGGAACCGCTCGTTCGCGCGGGGCTCGACACGCTGGATTTCGGGTTCGCGATCTTCGACCGCAATCTGGCGTTGGTCGCCTGCAACAGGGCGTTTCGAACGCTGCGCGGCTATCCCGCCGCGCTCTGCCGGTCCGGCACGGCGCTCGTCGAGTTCTACCGGTTCAACGCGAAGCGGGGCGATTACGGACCGGGCGACGCCGAGGCGCACGCTCAGACCCGCCTCGCGCGCGTGCGCACGCGCAAGGCGCACGAGCTCGAATACACGCTGCCCTCCGGTTCGCATCCTGAACGTCCGGTATCGCCCCATCGCCGACGGCGGGCTCGTCCTCGCGTACGCGGATGTCACCGCGCGCAAACGCGCCGAGCGGAAGGCGGAACAGCGGGAAGCGGAGCTTGCGGTCGCGCTCGACAACATGCCGGGGGCGCTCGTCTACACCGACGAAGCGCTCAATATCGTCGTGTGCAACGATCGCTTCGCCGAAATGTATCCCGTACCGAAAAGCCTCCTGCGCCGCGGGCGCCCGTATCCCGGCTTCCTGCGCCATTTGGCCGAGCATGGATATTACGGTCCGGGCGATGTCGACGCGCTCGTCGCGCGGCGCGTCGAAAGCCTGCGCCACCCATCCGGCGAGACCTTCGAGGATCGCACGCCGGACGGTCGGGTCTACGAGGTCTATCGGCGCCGCGCAGGCGCTGGTGGAACGGTGACGGCGATCACCGACGTTACCGGCCTCAAACGGGCCGAGGAGAGCCTCGCGCGCAAGGAAGGCGAGCTCAGCGTCGCGCTCGACAACATGCCGGGCGCGCTGGTCTACACCGATGAGGCACTCGACATCGTCGTTTGCAACGATCGGTTCGCCGAGATGTATCCCGTCCCGCGCGGACTGCTGCGGACGGGACAGCCCTATCCGGCGTTTCTTCGTCATCTCGCCGAGAACGGGTACTACGGTGATGTCGACGTCGACGCGGAGGTCGCACGGCGCGTCGAGAGCCTGCGGAATCCGTCGGGTCGGTACTTCGAGGATCGGACGCCCGACGGCCGGACTTACCGTGTGGGGCGTCGCCGCGTGGCCGGAGGAGGCACGGTGACGGTGATGACCGACGTCACCGAGCTCAAGGAGGCGGAGGGGCGGCTGCTCGAGGCGATCGCGCGCGCGGAGGACGCGAACCGGCGCGTGTCCGAACAGAATCGCACGCTCGAGTCGCTGTCGTCCAAGCTTGCGAAGTATCTGTCGCCTCAGCTCTACCGATCGATCTTCAGCGGGGAGAAAAGCGTCGAGGTCGCCGCGCAGCGCAAGAAGCTGACGATCTTCTTTTCGGACATCGCGGGCTTCACCGAAACCACGGACCTGCTGGAATCGGAGGAGCTGACCAGCCTCCTCAATCAGTACCTGCGCGAGATGTCGGCGATCGCACTCGAGCACGGTGCGACGATCGACAAGTTCATCGGCGACGCGATCATGCTCTTCTTCGGCGATCCGGACACGCGGGGCGCGCGGGAGGACGCGCTCGCCTGCGTGAAGATGGCGATCGCGATGCAGCAGCGGATGCGCGATCTACAGGCCGAATGGCGCGAGCGCGGCCAGGAACACGTGTTCCAGCTCCGCATCGGGATCAACACCGGATTCTGCACCGTCGGCAACTTCGGCAGCGCCGACCGGATCGACTACACGATCATCGGCAACGAGGTGAATCTCGCCTCGCGGTTGCAGTCGCATGCCGATCTCGGCGGCATCCTGCTCGCGCACGAGACTTACTCGCTCGTGAAGGACGTCGTGCTGACCGAGGAGACCGGCACGCTGACCGTCAAGGGATTCGCCCGGCCGGTGCGCACGCACCGGGTCGTGGGGCTTTACGACGACGCCGGCGTGGAGGGACGCGTGATCCGCCAGGAGCAGGACGGCTTCCTGCTCGTCATCGATCAGCGGAAGCTGACCGGCAAGCAGCGCGCCGAAGCCGTCAGGGCGCTCAAGGAAGCCGCAGGGCGGCTCGGCGAACCGGACCCCGGTTCCGGTGGCACCGCGCCGGAACCTTCTTAGACGCGGGGCAAACGGAAATGGCGATCAGGCAAGCGCGCGCAACCCTCGGCCGCGTGTTTTTCCAGCGCTGCTTCTACCTCTTTGTCGCCGTGCTGCTGCTGGTCGCCGGAGCGCCGCTCTTCGAACCGACGCCGGCGGGCAGGCTGACGCTCAATGTCGTCAACGTGCTTATCGTCGTCGCCGCGGTCGCGGCCGTCGGTCGCTCGGTGCTGTCGTTCATCATCGTGTTGCTCCTGGGCGCGCCGACGCTTGGCTTGCAGTGGCTGGCCCTGACGGGGGGCGGCACGGAGGTGCTCGTGCTGTCGTGGAGCTTCGGTGCCGCGCTCTACGCCGCGACGCTCTCGTACCTGCTCTCGTACGTGTTCCGCCGCGACGTGATGACCGCGGACAAGCTGTGGGGCGCAGCGGCGGCGTACCTGATGATCGGCGTACTCTGGGCCTACGGCTACGCGCTGATCGAGCACTTCTACCCGCTTTCGTTCGCGATCGGAGGGACGGCGGCCGATCTCGCGATGCCCGAGTTCGTCTATTTCAGTTTCACCGTGCTGACCAGCACGGGATTCGGTGACCTGACGCCGCTCACGCGCCAGGCGCGATCGCTGTGCGTTGTCGAGCAGATCACCGGCGCGCTGTTCCTCGCGATCCTGATCGCGCGCCTCGCCGGCGTGTACCCGCCCCAAGGACGCGACTGAGCGAGGCGGGCGAGCGACAGCGAGCCAAGGCCCGAGGACGCCCGTGCGAGCCGGGCGAAGCCAAGGAGCGGAGCTCGCGTCGGCGAGCAAGGGCGGCGGCCGACACAAAAACCGCAACGAGTCAATCAATCGGAGTGGAGGCCGCGCGTCGCCGAGCGATGGAGGTCGGCCGTTGGTTGGGCGCCAAGAATATCGCCCACCGTGGGAAGAGGCCGACGAGACGGAGTGATGCTGCGCCCGCAGCGGGCGGGCACGCTCAAAACGGAATGTCGTCGTCGAAGTCGTCCGTCTTCGGCTTGGTGCCGCCGCCCTTCGCGCCGCCGCTGCCCTTTGCTGCGCCGCCGCCCGCGGATCCGAACTCGACATCGCCGCCCGCGCTGGCAGCGCCGGCGCCTCCACCGCCACTTCCACTGCCCTCGCGCGAGCCCAGGAGCTGCATCTCCTCGGCGATGATCTCGGTCGTGTAGCGGTCCTGGCCTTCCTTGTCCTGCCACTTGCGCGTCTTGAGCCGGCCCTCGACGTAGACCGGGCGCCCCTTCTTCAGGTATTCGCCGGCGATCTCCGCCAGCCGATCGTAGAAGACGACGCGGTGCCATTCGGTCTCCTCCTTCTTCTCGCCGCTCGCCTTGTCCTTCCACTGGCGCGAGGTCGCGACAGTGATGTTGCAGATCGCGGCGCCGCTCGTCGCGTAACGCGTCTCGGGATCGCGGCCGAGGTTGCCGACCAGAATTACCTTGTTCACCGAAGCCATTTCACGTTTCTCCCATCGAATAAGAGCCTTGATTGTAAGTGGGCGGCGCGGACATCGTCGCGCTCGCTACGAGCCAGAGCGCCGTGAGGACGAGGCAGAAGCCGAACACGGCAGCCGGGCCGTGATGCTGCGACAGCCAGCCGCCGCCCGCCGCGCCGACGAACGTGCCCAGAAACTGAACGCTGGAGTAGACGCCGACTGCAGTGCCCTTGGCGCCCGGCGGCGCGAACTTCGACACGAGCGAGGGCAGCGTCGCCTCGAGCAGGTTGAACGCGGTGAAGAACACGACGAGCGAGCCGACGGTGAGCGCGAGCGACGCGCCGGCAATCGCGAGCAGCGCCTGACCCGCGAACAGCACGGCGATCGCGGCCATGAAGATCGGCTTGGCGCGTCCCGGCCGGTCGGCGTTCAGCATTCCGGGAAGCATGAGTACGACGGAGGCCGCGAGGACGGACAGGTAGACAATCCAGTGGCGCGCGGGCGGAACTCCGTTGTCGCGCAGCATGAACGGGACCTGCACGAAGAGCGCCATCAAGGCCGCGTGCAGCGCGAAGATGCCGTAGTTGAGGCGCAGGAGCTGCCCGTCGGCAAGAACCTGCCGCCACTGCGCCGGCGTGTCGTCGGGCAGGGCGCCGGGCGGGACGTTCGGCACGGTTGCGTGGTAGAGCGCGATCGCGCCGAGCGCCAGCACGCCCGTCAGCACGAAGATGCCGGGGACGCCGACGACGCCCATGAGCACCGGCCCAGCGACGAGGGAAATGGCGAACGTCGCGCCGATGGTCATTCCGATCGCCGCCATTGCGCGTGTGCGCACCTCGTCCCGCGTGAGATCGGCCGCCAGCGCAATCACGGCGGCGGAGATCGCCCCCGCGCCCTGCACCGTGCGCCCGACGATCGTCCACGCGATCGTCGGCGCCCACGCGGCGATGAAGCTGCCGATCGCAAAGATGACGAGTCCCGTGGCGATCACGGGCCGCCGGCCCCAGCGGTCGGAAGCCCAGCCGAACGGGATCTGCAGCACCGCCTGCGTGAGCCCGTACGCGCCGAGCGCGAGCCCGACGAGCGTGTGGTCGCGCCCACCTGGCAGGGTTTCGGCGTAGAGCGCGAGCACCGGCAGCACGATGAACATGCCCAGCATCCGAAGGCCGAAGATGCCGGCGAGCCCGGCCGTCGCGCGGCGCTCCTCTCGCGTCATCCGCGGCGGCGCGGGGCGTGCGCCGACGGCGGAGACGGAAGCCGGGTCGTGCGACATGGGCATTGGCCGCGGCGGACGCGCGGCGGATGAGCAGGACGAAAAGCGATTGGAAGCGAACTGCGAATTGGCGGTATAGTAGCAGGTTGCCCCGCGGTCCGGCATGCGACGAACGACCTAGGTCGCGCCGCGCGGGCGAAGCCTACGCATCCGACCGGCGAGACCCGACGCAGCATGGAATACATCCGCATCCGCGGCGCACGCACGCACAACCTCAAGAACATCAACCTCGAGCTGCCGCGCCACCGGCTGATCGTGGTCACGGGCCTGTCCGGTTCGGGCAAGAGCTCGCTCGCGTTCGACACGCTCTACGCCGAGGGTCAGCGCCGCTACGTCGAGTCGCTCTCCGCGTACGCGCGGCAGTTCCTGCAGCTGATGGAGAAGCCCGACGTCGACCTGATCGAGGGGCTATCGCCCGCGATCTCGATCGAGCAGAAGGCGACCTCGCACAACCCGCGCTCGACGGTCGGCACCGTCACCGAGATCCACGACTACCTCCGGCTGCTCTTCGCGCGCGTCGGCGATCCGTATTGCCCCGACCATCCGGAGCAGAAGCTCGCCGCGATGACGATCTCGCAGATGGTCGACGCGACGCTGGCGTTTCCCGAGGACGCGAAGCTCATGATCCTCGCGCCCGTCATCGTCAACCGCAAGGGCGAGCAGCTCGAGCTCATCGTGGAGCTCCGCGCCAAGGGTTTCGTGCGCGTTCGCGTCGACGGCAAGGTGTACGAGATCGACGCGGTGCCGAAGCTTGCGAAGAACACCAAGCACACGGTGGAGGTCGTCGTCGACCGGCTCAAGCTGCGCGCCGACCTGAAGCAGCGGCTCGCGGAATCGTTCGAGACGGCGCTGCGCGCAGGCGACGGCCGCGCGATCGTCGTCGAAATGGACAAGGAGGACGCCGCGGACGCCGAGCATCTCTACTCCGCGAAATTCGCGTGCCCGATCTGCAACTATTCGCTGTCCGAGCTCGAGCCGCGGCTCTTTTCGTTCAACAGCCCGATGGGCGCGTGCCCCCGCTGCGACGGACTGGGGTCGATCAGCTTCTTCGACCCGAAGCGTGTCGTCGCCTTTCCGCAGCTCTCGCTCGCGTCCGGCGCGATCAAGGGCTGGGACCGGCGCAACCAGTTCTACTTCCAGATGCTCGGGAGCCTCGCGAAGCACGCCGCGTTCGACCTCGAGCGCCCGTTCGCGCGGCTGCCCGAGCGCGTCCAGCAGCTCGTCCTCTACGGCAGTGGCGACGATCCGATCCCCTTCGCCTACCTGTCCGATCGCGGCCGGCCGATGGTGCGCGAGCATCCGTTCGAAGGGATCATTCCCAATCTCGAGCGCCGCTACCGCGAGACCGATTCGGTGATGGTCCGCGAGGAGCTCGCGAAATATCTGAACTCGAAGCCGTGCCCCGAGTGCGGCGGCACGCGCCTCAAACGCGAGGCGCGCTTCGTCAAGGTCGGCAACGGCGAGAGCGCGCGCGCGATCTACGAGGTGTCGGGGCTCGCGCTCAAGGAAGCCGCCGACTATTTCGGGGCGCTTTCGCTCGAAGGGCAGAAGCACGCGATCGCCGAGAAGATCATCAAGGAGATCGTGAGCCGCCTTGCGTTCCTGAACAACGTGGGTCTCGAGTACCTGTCGCTCGACCGTTCGGCCGAGACGCTGTCGGGCGGCGAGTCGCAGCGGATCCGGCTCGCCTCGCAGATCGGCTCGGGCCTAACGGGCGTCATGTACGTGCTGGACGAGCCGTCGATCGGCCTGCACCAGCGCGACAACGACCGGCTGCTCGCGACGCTGAAGCATCTGCGCGACCTCGGCAACAGCGTAATCGTCGTCGAGCACGACCATGACGCGATCTGCGCGGCCGACTACATCGTTGACATGGGGCCGGGGGCCGGCGAGCACGGCGGACAGGTCGTCGCGCAGGGGACGCCCGAGGAGATCCGGCTCGCGACGCAGTCGCTGACCGGCCAGTATCTCGCCGGCCATCGCCAGATTCCGATGCCGGCGCGCCGTCTGCGCGTCGATCCGGAGCGCGTGTTGACCGTCACCGGCGCCACCGGCAACAACCTCCGCGAGGTCACGCTGAACCTGCCTGTGGGCCTCTTCGTCTGCGTGACTGGCGTCTCGGGCTCGGGCAAGTCGACGCTGATCAACGACACGCTCTACCACGCGATCGCGCGGCACCTCTACGGGAGCACGACCGAGCCCGCGCCGTTCCGCGAGATGCAGGGCCTCGAGTTCTACGACAAGGTGATCAGCGTCGACCAGAGCCCGATCGGGCGCACGCCGCGGTCGAATCCGGCGACGTACACCGGGCTCTTCACGCCGATCCGTGAGCTCTTCGCGCAGGTGAAGGAGGCGCGCGAGCGCGGCTACGGACCGGGCCGGTTCTCGTTCAACGTGAAGGGCGGGCGCTGCGAGGCGTGCCAGGGCGACGGCCTCATCAAGGTCGAGATGCACTTCCTGCCCGACGTCTACGTGCCCTGCGACGTCTGCCACGGACAGCGCTACAACCGCGAGACCCTCGAGATCCGCTACAAGGACCGCAACATCCACGAAGTGCTCGCGATGACGGTTGAGCAGGCGTACGCATTCTTCGAGCCGGTGCCCGCGGTGGCGCGCAAGCTCTCGACGCTGCTCGACGTGGGCCTGGGTTACATCACGCTGGGGCAGTCGGCGACGACGCTCTCCGGTGGCGAGGCGCAGCGCGTGAAGCTCGCGCTCGAGCTCTCGAAGCGCGACACGGGGCGCACGCTCTACATCCTGGACGAGCCGACGACGGGCCTCCATTTCCACGACATCGAGATGCTGCTGACGGTGCTGCACCGGCTGCGCGACCACGGCAACACCGTCGTCGTGATCGAGCACAACCTCGACGTGCTGAAGACCGCCGACTGGATCATCGACCTCGGCCCCGAAGGCGGCGGCGGCGGCGGGCGCATCATCGCCGAGGGCCCGCCGGAAGACATCGTCAAGGTCGCCGCGAGCCACACCGGGCGATACCTGCGGCCCGTGCTGGACGCGCACGCCTCGCGCCGCGCGCGCGATGCCGGCACTGCGGCTTCGGCGCCCCGCGAGGGTCGTGCGGCGCGCAGCCGCAAGGCCTCCGGCGACCTGCTGGGCTGAGGAGGGCAGGCATGGCGGCTGTCGTCATCCGCCGCCCGGATCCCGCGCGCCTCGACGCCGAGGCACAGGCCGCGATGGCCGTCCAGCGTGCGACGCTGAGCGTGACGCTTCCGAGCCTGCACAATCCGCACTCGGCGGACGAAGACCGGGTCTGGATCCGCGGCGTATTCGCCAATCTGTCGGTATGGCTCGCGATCGACGACGAGCAGGTTATCGGCATCGCCTCGCGCAACGCAGAGTGGGTGAACCAGCTCTACGTCGCGCCGAAGCGGACGGGGGAGGGCATCGGCCAGCGACTGCTCGAGACGATGCTCGCCGAGGCCGCCGCGGCATCGATCCCGGTGCTCAAGCTCTGGACGTTCCAGCGCAATGCCGGGGCGCGCCGTTTCTACGAGCGCAACGGCTTCGTCGCCGTCGAATTCGGCGACGGCACGGGCAACGAGGAAGGCGAGCCGGACGTGCGCTACGAGCGGCTGTTTCGGGGGTGAACTGGAGGTCTGGTAGGCATCGAACCCGCGTACGCACCGACGAGGTGCGATCCCATGGGATCAGCGAGGCGATACTTTCCCGCCCTCGTGCTCCGATAGGGGCAACGCCATGGACCCGCACCGCGAATGCGTTCACAATCACGGGTCCCCGCACGTCGCGGGGGCACATGGATCATCTCCCGGTTGCATTTCGTCGCGCGCCGCCGCGGATCGCGCTGGTGCAACGCTTTCAGGTGGTTTCACGCATGGAGTCACGAAAAATGAATAAACGGAACTTATGCGGTGTCGCCATGGCCGCCCTCGCGGCCTTGCTGTTCATGGCATCGTCGGCGTTCGCTCAGCAGAAACCCAACATCATCATGATCATGGGCGACGACATCGGCTGGTCGAACATCGGAGCCTACAACCAGGGCATCATGGCGATGCGCACGCCGAACCTCGACCGGCTTGCCGCCGAGGGGATGCGCTTCACCGACTATTACGCCGAGGCGAGCTGTACGGCGGGCCGGGCCAACTTCATCACCGGCGAGCTGCCAATCCGTACTGGCCTCACGACCGTGGGACAAGCCGGATCGCCGATCGGCATGCCGGCGCAGGCGCCGACCATCGCCACCGCGCTGAAGTCGATGGGTTATGCCACCGGTCAGTTCGGCAAGAACCATCTGGGCGACCTCAACAAATTCCTGCCCACGGTGCATGGCTTCGACGAATTCTTCGGCTACCTCTATCACTTGGACGCGATGGAGGATCACTGCCACCCGACCTACCCGCAGGCGCTCCAGGCCACGGTAGGCGCGCGCAACATGGTGCATTCGTGGGCGACCAACGTCGACGACCCGACGGTGCAGCCGCGCTGGGGTGCGATCGGCAAGCAGAGGATCGAGGACGCCGGCGAGTTGTGTCCCAAGCGGATGGAGACCGTCGACGACGAGATCCTCGACTTCACGCTCAAGTTCATGGACAAGGCGCGGGCGGACAAGAAGCCGTTCTTCGTCTGGCTCAACCCGACGCGGATGCACGTCGTCACGCACCTGTCGCCCAAGTACAACGGCTTGCGCAATTCCGACAACAACTGGACGATCCAGGAAGCCGGGATGGCGCAGATCGACGACATCGTCGGCTCGGTGATGAAGTACCTCAAGGACAACAACCTCGAAGGCGACACGATCATCGGTTTCACGACCGATAACGGCGCGGAGAACTTCACCTGGCCCGATGGCGGCCAGACGCCGTTCGCCGGCGGCAAGGGAACCGCGCTCGAAGGCGGCTTCCGCGTGCCGATGATCGTCCGCTGGCCGGGCAAGGTGCCGGCGGGCAAGGTCGAGAACAGCATCATGTCCGGCATGGACTGGTTCCCGACGCTGGTCGCGGCGGCAGGCAACCCGAACATCACCGAGGAATTGCTCAAGGGCAAGCAACTTGGTGACCGGACGTACAAGGTGCATCTGGACGGCTACAACCAGATGGACCTCATCACTGGCAAGGGAAAGTCGGCGCGCCAGGAGATCTTCTACTTTACCGAGGGCACGCTGTCGGCCGTGCGGATCAACGACTTCAAGTACCGGTTCACCGACCAGCCGGGTGGTTGGCTCGGCGGCACGGTCAAGGTCGACTGGCCGATCCTGACCAACCTGCGCCTCGACCCCTACGAGCGGACCGGTTTGCCGCAGGGCGCGAACGGCTCGCTGGCGTTCTACAACTGGTTCGTCTTCGAGTTCTGGCGCTTCCAGTTCGTGCAGCAGGAGGTGGCGAAAGTCGCGCAGACTGCGATCGAGTTCCCGCCGATGCAGCCGGGCGCGAGCTTCAATCTCGAGGCCGTCAAGGCGCAGATCGAGAAGGCCCGCGCCGCGCACGGACAGTAAGAATCGTTGTCCTACCTCGCCGCGCTATTCGCGATCAACGTGAATAGCGCGGCGATTTTGTCTGTGTTTGCCCAACCCAACTGCACCAATGACGGGCGCCCCATTGGGACCGCCTGCCCGGAATTGCGCGGAGCGGGCCCGCGCTGCCCCGCGTTGGTCCTGGGCAAAGACGGGGCGGCCCGCGCCCGCATGCGGTGGCCACTGGGGCAAAATGGCGGCGGAGTTGCGTGCGGCACCGAATTCGCTGTGACCGCGGATGTGACCCATGCTGGAGGCGCAATGTCCCTTATCGAATGGAGAAGCCCATGAGGAAATTCCTGCTTGGAATCACGTTGCTGAGTGGTGCCATCACTGCGTGGGCGGCGGATCCGCCGGCGACCGCGCCGGCCGGTGGAAATATGGGGGCGATGCACGCAGGCATGGCGAAGCAGGTGGACGTCGGCAACATCAAGGTCGCCAAGGCGACCGGACCGGATGCGCGTACGGTCGCAGAGATCGTTGCGAAAGGCGCGAACCTCAAGGGCAAGGCTGTCGTCGTTCGCGGACAGGTCGTGAAATTCACGCCCGGGATCCTTGGAAAGAACTGGATCCATCTCCGCGACGGATCGGGTACAGCCGCGGATGGGACCAACGACGTCGTCGTGACCACGCTGGACGAAACGACGATCGGCGATGTCGTGCTCGTGAAGGGCGTCGTGGCGACGGACCGCGATCTCGGGTCAGGCTATACCTACAAGGTCCTGATCGAGGAAGCGAAGCTTTCGAAGTGACACTGGACCGGCCTGCCGAGTCTACCGTTCGTAACACCCAAGACGGAGTCCGCATGAATACTTGCAGACAAGTTTCGGCGTGGATGGGCGCCGCCTTCCTGGTGATGGTTGCGGCGGCGTTTCCAGCGCTGGCCCAGGCACCGGATCCACTTCCTTCGTGGAACGACGGCGTGGCCAAGAAGGCCATCGTCGAATTCGTGCAGGCGACGACGACCCAAGGCAATCCCCAATTCGTCCCGCCCGCCGAACGCGTTGCCACGTTTGATCAAGACGGGACGCTGTGGGTCGAGCATCCGATTTATTCGCAGGTGATGTATTGCCTGGACCGGGTTCCTGCGCTCGTGAAAGCGAAGCCCGAGCTCGCCAAAGTCGAGCCGTTCAAGACGGTGATGTCGGGAGATCGCGCTGCGATCGCGAAGCTTCCGGAGAAGGACCTCCTCAAGATCCTCGCCGCGACGCTTACCGGCATGTCGGTCGAGACGTTCAATGCCGAAGTCAGGCAGTGGCTGACACAGGCGAAGCACCCACGCTGGAAGCGGCCCTACACGGAGCTCACCTACCTGCCGATGCAGGAAGTGCTCAAGTACCTGCGCGCCAACGGCTACAAGACCTACATCGTGACCGGCGGCGGGCAGGACTTCGTGCGTGTGTATTCGGAAGCGACCTATGGCATTCCGCCCGAACAGGTGGTCGGCAGCGCCGGCGGCACGGCATTCGGCTACGACAAGGACGGCAAGCCCTTCCTGACCAAGGAGCCCAAGCTGCTTCTCAACGACGACAAGGCCGGGAAGCCCGAGGGCATCCACCTGATGATCGGCCGCCGGCCCGTTGCGGCGTTCGGAAATTCCGACGGCGATCGGCAGATGCTGGAATACGCGAAGGCCGGCACCGGCGCGCGGCTGGCGATGATCGTCATGCACGACGACGGTGCGCGCGAATATGCATACGGTCCGGCGCGCGGTCTGCCCGCGTCTAAGGTCGGTGCCTTTACGCAGGCGCTCTACGACGAGGCGACGCGGGACGGCTGGGTCGTGATCAGCATGAAGAACGACTGGAAGCGAATCTTCGCATTCGAGTAATCGCGCATGGCGCGCTCGCGACCCTCCACGAAGTCGCGCCCGGCACGAACCAGCATCATCGAGCGCGCGGCGCGCGCACCATGATTGCGAACCGATGCGGTAATCCGCGACTCCTGCTTTGAGTCGAAATTGGAGCCATACATCATGCCGAAACCCAGGAACATACGAATTGCCGCCGCTCTTTCGGCGGCTGCGTTGATTGCGGCAGCACCCGCCCTCGCCGAAATGAGCGCCGAGGAACTCGCCAAGCTTGCGCAGAATCCGGTCGGCAACCTGATCAGCGTGCCGTTCCAGAACAACACCAACTTCAACTTCGGGCCGGAGAAGGGCACGCAAAACGTCCTCGACATCCAGCCGGTGATCCCGATCGAGATCAGCAAGGACTGGAACATCATCACGCGCACGATCCTGCCGGTGATCTCGATGCCGGCGCTGAGCCCGGACATCGGCAGCACCAATGGTATCGGTGACGTCGTGTTCACCGCGTTCCTGTCGCCGGCCAACCCCGGCGAGTGGATCTGGGGCTTGGGTCCCGTCGTCCAGCTGCCCACGAACAGCACCGCGGAACTCGGCAACAAGAACTGGGGGCTGGGACCGTCGGTCGTCGTACTGCACCTCGATCACGGCGACCCATGGGTTTACGGCGCGCTGGTGAACAACATCTGGTCGCTCACCAGTGACCAGCAGGGCGGTTCGTACAACAACGGCCTGATCCAGCCGTTCGTCAACTACAACTTCGAGGGTGGCCTCTATCTGACGAGTGCCCCGATTCTGACGGTGGACTGGAAGGCCAACAGCGGCCAGAGGTGGACAGTGCCCCTCGGCGGTGGCGTCGGCAAGATCTTCCATTTCGGCAAGTTGCCGGTGAACACGCAGATCAGCGCGTACTACAATGTAGTCAAGCCCGACTTCGGGGCGAATTGGCAGCTCCGCGCGCAGGTGCAGCTCATGTTTCCCAAGTGAGAACGGGAACGGACGCAATGAATCGCATCTGTTTGTCGATTCATGCCGTCGGCACGCGCGCGCCGCCTGTGCTCCTGGCAGTCGGCAAGGCGGGAGACGTACTCCTCGGGTGAAGCCGCCATCGCAGTTGATCCTCCGCCGGCCGCAGCCGTCCCGTTTCAACGAAGAGGCGGAAGCGGTCACCGCACTGTTTCTCGCGGCGCGCCGCGCGACCCTGCCGGGGCTGCGCCAAACGCATTCGGACGAGGAGACGTTCGAGTGGATGCGCGACGTCGTTTTTCCCAGGCAGTCGGTTCAGCTTGCTCTGTTGCGCAACGAAATCGTCGGTTTCGCCGCACGTGACGGCGCGTGGCTCACGCAACTCTGGGTCAAGCCCGGCTGGACTGGCCACGCGATCGGGCAGCGCCTGCTCGATGCCATGCTGGAGGAGGCGGCCAAGGTAACGGCGACGCTGCGCGTGTATACGTTCCAGCGCAACGCGGGCGCACGACGTTTCTACGAGCGCAACGGGTTTGTCGCCACGGAGTTGCGCGACGGCAGCAGCAACGAGGAAGGCGAGCCGGACGTTCGCTACGAGCGTCCGATGCGCTGAACTCGCCGCAACCGACGCAGGCGCCGCGCGCTCAGGTCTTGCGGGGCGGCGCGACCGCGAACACGTCGACCGGTGCCGCCTTGCCCCGAATGGCAACGGGCCCGAGCGCTTCGACCTCGACGTTCGCGGGCAGACCTTCGCGCGTCGCACGATCGATCAGGATCGGGCGTTGGGCAGTCTTCGTGTGCGTCTCGAGTCGCGCGGCAAGATTGACCGTATCGCCGATGCACGTGTACGTCGCCCGAGTCTGGGTGCCCGTGTAACCGGCCACCATTTCGCCCGAGGCAATTCCGATGCCGATCCGGATCGCCGGCTTGCCGGAGGCCGTTTGCTCGGCGTTGAACAGCTCGATCAGGTCGATCATCTCGAGCGCCGTCCGGACCGCGCTCTCGGCATGGCTCGGCAGTGGCAGCGGCGCACCGAAAAGCGCCATCAGGCCGTCGCCCGCGATCTGGCTCACGATGCCGCCGTGGCCGCCGATCGCGTCGAACATGAGCGTGTAATACGTGTTGAGGAGCTCGATCGTCTCCTCGGGCGGCTGCGACTCGATCAGCGGTGTGAAGTCGCGGATGTCGGAGAAGAGCACTGACGCATGCACGCGCTTCCCGCCGAGGGCGAAGCCGGACTGCTGCAGGTCCTGCGCGACCTCGGGCGTCGCGAATCGGCGCACGAGCTCCTTCTGCTGGTCGCGCAGCCGCTTCTTCTCGAGGCTCGCGCCGACGCGCGCCTTGAGCAGCACGACGTTGACCGGTTTCGTCAGGTAATCCTCGGCGCCGAGTTCGATCGAGCGTACGATGTTGTCGATGCCCTCGAGAGACGAGGTGACGACGACCGGCACGTCGCGCAGCGCGAGATCGCGCCCGAGCTGCTCCAGCACCTCGAACCCGTTCATCTCGGGCATCTCGAGATCGAGCAGCAGCAGGTCGAACGGCTCCCGCCGCAGCATCTCGAGCGCCATCCGTCCGTTCTCGGCCGTGGCGACGCGGTGCCCCATGAGCTCCAGATTGCGCGTTAGCAGCAGCCGGTTGACCTTGTTGTCGTCGACGACGAGGAGTCGCGCGCCGCCGGATCCCGTCTCACGCACGGCGAAGCTCCGAGAGCGCCTGCGCGACGCGCGCGTACTCGGCGGCGAGCGCGTCGAGCGGCGCGTCGCCCGCGGCGCGAACGGAGGCGAGCCCGTCGAGCTCGAGCTTCTTCGCCATCGCACCGAGTGTCGTCGCGCCAAAGGTGTTGCTGTTCGACTTGAGCGAGTGCGCGGTGCGACGGAAACGGTCCGCATCGCCATCGGCGTGCGCCTGCCCGAGGTCCGCGAGCATGCGCGGCGCCTCCGCGAGGAACGTCGCGACGAGCTCCAGCACGAAGTCGGCACCCGCGGTCGCTTCGAGCTCCCGGAACGTCGCGAGGTCGATCGTGTCGGCGCTCATCTCGGCGCTCCCGCGCGCGCGGGTACCCGCGACAGCGCCTCGACCAGCCGCTCGACCCGGATCGGCTTGGTGAGATAGTCGTCCATGCCGGCGGCGAGGCACATGTCGCGGTCGCCCTGCATCGCGTTCGCTGTCATCGCGACGATGTGCGGCCGCTCGTCCCGCTTCCACCGCGCGCAGATCTGGCGCGCCGCGTCGAGGCCGTCCATTTCGGGCATCTGCACGTCCATCAGGATGACGTCGTAGGCCTGGCGCTGCACCGATTCGACGGCCTCGATGCCGTTCGACGCGAGGTCGGCGCGGTATCCCATTTGCTGCAGGATCCGCAAGGCGAGCTTCTGGTTCACGACGTTGTCCTCGGCGAGCAGGATTCGAAGTGGATGCCGTGCCGCCATTTCGGGGTCGATTCGCGCACCAGCCACAGGTGCCGGCGCCGCCTTCGGCGCAGCCTCGTGCGCGAGCAGCGAGACCAGCGTGTCGTGGAGCTGCGACTGCCGGACGGGCTTGCCGAGGAACGCCGCGAACAGGCCCTCGTCGGCGCCAACCTCGCGCCGGCCGAGCGAGCTGAACAGCACGAGCGGCAGGGTCGGGCGGCGCTCGCGGATCGCTGTGGCGAGCGCGACGCCGTCCATTTCAGGCATGTGCATGTCGAGGACCGCGAGATCGAAAGCCTCGCCCGCGTCGAGCCAGCGCAGCGCGTCGCGCGCCGACTCCGTGGAGCGCGACGCCATCCCCCACTTCGCGGTCTGCAGGTCGAGCACGCGCCGGTTGGTCGCGTTGTCGTCGACCATGAGCAGGCGCTTGCCCTCGAGCGCCGGCTGCACGCCGATGAATTCGCGGTGCCGCGCGGCCGGCAATTCGCCGATCGGGGCGACGACTGTGAAGAAGAAGGTCGAGCCGCGACCCGGGCCGTCACTCTGCGCCCACATCCGGCCGCCCATGAGCTCGGCGAGCCGCCGGCTGATCGCGAGGCCGAGGCCGGTGCCGCCGTACTTGCGCGTCGTCGACGAATCCGCCTGCGAGAACGATTGGAACAGCCTGCCCATGGCCTCAACGGACAGGCCGATGCCGGTGTCGCGGACCGCGAACGTGATCTCCGACTTCGCATTGAGGATCGGCTTCGCGCCGACCGAGAGGACGACCTCGCCCTTGTCGGTGAACTTGACGGCGTTGGAGAGGAGGTTCAGCAGGATCTGCCGCAGCCGCGTGACGTCGCCGACAATCGCGAGCGGCACGTCGCCCACGAACTCGTAGGCGGTGTCGAGGTCCTTTTCGACGGCGCGCGCGGTCACGAGGTCGAGCGCCGACTCCACGCACTCGCGCAGGTCGAGCGGCTGCGCCTCGATGTCCATGCGGCCGGCCTCGATCTTCGAGAAGTCGAGCACATCGTTGATGATCGTGAGCAGCGCGTCGCCGGAATCGCGGATCGTGTTGACGTAGTCGCGCTGCTCGCCGTCGAGCGTCGTATCGAGGAGAAGCCCGCTCATGCCGATCACCGCGTTCATCGGCGTGCGGATCTCGTGGCTCATCGTCGCGAGGAACGAGCTCTTGGCCTCGTTGGCCGATTCGGCGGCGGCGCGGGCCACTCGCGCCTCGTTGAACAACCGCACGTTTTCAATCGCGATCACGGCTTGGTCGGCGAACGTCTGCACGAGCGTCCGCTGCTTGTCCGTGAACGGCAGCTTCTCCATGCGCCACAGAGCGATCGCACCGATCGCCTCACCCTCGCGCAGCAGCGGCACCGCGAGCGTCGTGCGGTGGCCGATTCGCCTTTGCATCTGGAGGCCGGCGGGGAATTCGGTTTCCTTTTCGGCGGCGAGATCGTCGATATGGATCAGGGCGCGGTCCACGATGGCGCGACCGATCACGAGGCCACGATCGAGCGGCACGACCTCGCCGACTGCGTTTGCCGTGCTGCCGTAACCTGAAACGAACCGGATGTTGCTGCCCTCGACGAGCGCGACCACCGATTGCGCGGCCCCGCACAGCTCGAGGGCACGCTCCGCCACCGCATCCAGCACCGGCTGCACGTCGGTCGGCGATTCGCTGATGACCTTGAGCACTTCGGAGGTCGCCGTCTGTCGTTCCAGCGCCTCCTTAGTGTCGTTGAACAGGCGGGCGTTCTGGATCGCGATCACCGCCTGATCGGCGAAGGTCTTGAGCAGCGCAAGCTCCTTGTCGGTAAAGGGCTTAGGTGGTTGGCGCAGCACGGCAAACGATCCGACGCCACGGTCTTCCCAGAGCATCGGCGCCCACGCGATCGAACAGTTCCCGATGAGCTCGACGACGCCACGGACCGCGGCGGGCGGGTCGATCATCGTGTCGGCGTCGGGCACGTGGAGGGTTCGCCGCTCGCGGATCACCCGGCCGGTCATCGTCTGCTCGATACGCTTGGGGAACGTGCGCGCGATGGCGTCGAGCGCCGACCCCCGCCACGCGCTCGCATGCACCTGGCCGTCGTCGCCGGCGAGGAAGATGCCGAGCTGCTCGGTTGCGAACAGATGACGGCAGCTTTCGAGGATCTTGTCGAACACGGGCGCCGTGTCGGCGACCGAGCTGCTGATCACCTGCAGCACCTCGGCGGTCGCGGTCTGCTGCTCGAGCGCCTCCCGGGTCTCGTTGAACAGGCGCGCATTCTGAATCGCGATTACCGCCTGATCGGCGAAGGTCTTGAGCAGCGCTTCGTCCTTCTCGGAGAATGGACTGGGTGGCTGGCGCACGACCATGATCGAGCCTATGCCGCGGTCCTCCCACAGCATCGGCACCCAGGCGGCCGAAAAGCTGCCGACGGCTTCGATGGTGTCGCGCGCCCAGGCACTCGATTCGGCGATGGCCTCGATGTTGCCGATCTGCACGATGCGGCGATCGCGGATGGCCCTGCCGGTGGTGCTGCTGTCGAGGGGCATCGGCAGCGTGCGGGTCATCGTCTTCACGATCGAGCCCCGGATCGCCGCCGGGTGCACCAGGCCGTCATCGCGCACGACGACGATCCCCAGATGCTCGGTGCCGAACAGCCGCTCGCAGCTGTCGAGAATCTTCTCGAACACCGGTGCCGTGTCTTCCACCGAGCTGCTGATCGCCTGCAGCACCTCGGCGGTGGCGGTCTGTCGCTCGAGCGCCTCGCGCGTCTCGTTGAACAGCCGCGCGTTCTGGATTGCGATGACCGCCTGGTCGGCGAAAGTCGCGAGGAGCGCAAGCTCGGCGTCGGAGAAGGCGCGGGGCGGGTTGCACACGATATCGATCGTGCCGATGCCGCGTCCTTCCCACGTCATCGGTGCGTTGGCCACGGAGAAGTCGCCCATGCCGTGCGCGAGCTCCCGGATGTAGGTTGGCATGTCGGGCGCTGTCAGCACGCTGGCGCGATGGAGGACCGAGCCCTGCCGGATCGCCATGTCGCTCACCGTGCCCGCGAGCGGGCGCGGGAACGTCCGCCTGACCTCGTCGGGGAAGCGGCCTCGGTAGGCACCGAGGGTCAGCATCCCGCCGTCGACGAGGCACACCGAGAAACCCGCTGTCCCGAACAGCCGCTCGCAGCTGTCGAGGATCTTGTCGAACACGGGCTTCGGGTCAGCCATCGAACCGCTGATCACCTGCAGGACTTCGGACGTGGCGGTCTGCCGCTCGAGCGCCTCGGTCGTCTCGTGGAACAGCCTGGCGTTCTCGATCGCGACCGTGGCCTGCAGCGAGAGCCCCGTCAGGAATTCGAGCTCGGTGTCGTTGAAGGGGTGTCCGCCGGTGCGCCAGACAGCCATCGCGCCCTTGACCGTATTGCCGGCCAGGAACGGGGCCACCATCAGCCGCTCGTTCGTTTGGCGATCCGTGCCCGGGATCTGGACCGCGCGCGGATCGGACCCCGTGTCGTTGATGAATTCGGCGCGACCTGCCGCGAGCAGGCTGCCGATGATGCCGATGCCCGACTCGACTTCCGTCGTCTTGATCGCCTCCGCGACGCTGCCGATCGCGACGATCGCGCCGTACGTCCGGCCACCCGCGTCAGGCAGGAAGATCGCGCTGTTGTCGGCGTGCAGCAGATCCTTCGCGTGACGCGCAATCCGGTCCATCACCGCGCCAAGGTCGAGCGTTGCCGAGATGTCACGGCCGACCTCGGCCAGCGCAGCCGCCTCGCGACTGCGGCGCTGCGTCTCGTCGAACAGGCGTGCGTTCTCGAGCGCGATGCTCATGGTGTTGGCGAGCGTCTGCAGCAGGCGCACGTCCGATTCGCCGAACGCGTGCTCGCGCTGACCGTAAGTCCCGATCACGCCGAACGCTCCGTCACCCTTCAGGATCGGCACACCCAGATAGCTCTTGCCTTCGTCGGCGGTGGCCGCGTCGCCGATGGGCTTCGCACCGAGCGCTGCGGCGCGCGCCTGGAATTCCTCGTTGATGAGGAGCGGCTCTCGCGTCCGAATGACTTCTCCGGTCAAGCCGACCCCGAGCGGGAATGGCTCGACAGGAAAGCGTTCGCCGTGTTCGAGGTAGTACGGCATGGTGACCAGGTTGGTCGCCCTGTCGTGGAGCGCCAGGTACATGTAGCCCGTGTGGAAGATTTCGGCGATCTTGTCGCCGACCAGGTCGATGATCGCCTGGAAATCGAGCTCGGCCGCGAGGCCCTTTTGCACGCTGTTGACGATCGCAAGCTCGGCGTTGCGCTGCTCCGTTTCCTTGAGCAGCCGCTGCGTCTCGTCGAACAACCGCGCGTTCTCGAGGGCCACGCTCATGCTGCTCGCCAGCGTCTGCAGCAGGCGCACGTCCGAGTCACTGAACGTGCGCTCACGCTCGAAATCAGCCAACGCGAGCAACCCGCGCACCTGGTCGCCAGCGATCAGCGGCACGAGGACCTGCGATTTTGGGACTCGGTCTCCGGCCAGCATGTAGCTGCCGTACCGCACCATTGCCTGCGTCATGTTGTCGTTGATGACCAGGGCTTCGCGCGTGCGCAGGACGTGGGCGCCGAATCCGGTGTCCTCGAGCGGCGTGGGCGCGATGGTGACCCGTTTGCCCTGCATGGTCAGGTAAGGGTGGTGAATCAGGCCCGCCGGGGGATCCATGATGCGGATGCCCACGTCCGCCTGATGGAAGATCTCGCGGATCTTGTCGCCGACGGCATCGTAGATCCCTTGCATGTTCAGCTCGGCGGCGAGCGATCGCTGCACGCTGTTGATGATCGCAAGTTCGGCGGCGCGCTGCTCGCTCTCCTTGAACAGTCGCTGCGTCTCGTCGAACAGCCGGGCATTCTCGAGCGCGACGCTCATGCTGTTCGCGAGCGTCTGCAGCAGACGCACGTCTGAGTCGCTGAAAGCGTTCTCCTGCACCATGTCCATCAAGTTGATGACGCCGCGCGCCTGATCGCCGATGACGAGCGGGACATAGACTGCAGACTTCGGGGTCTGGGTACCAGGATGCGTGAACGACCGGTACCGAGCCATCGCCTCTTCCATCTTCTCGTTGATGACGAGCGTCTCGCGTGTGCGCAGCACGTGCGGACCGAAGCCGCCCTCCGACGGTCGGATGCTCTCGATCGTGATCCGGCTTCCATGTTCGTACGTATACGGAAAGTGGATGAGGTCCGTCTCCGAATCGTAGATGCGAATCGACATGTCCGTGTTGTGAAAGATGTCACGGATCTTGTCGCCGACGGCATCGTAGATGCCCTGGATGTCGAGCTCGGCAGCGAGCGCGGCCTGCACGCTGTTGATGATCGCGAGCTCGGCGTTGCGCTGCTCGGTTTCCTTCAGCAGACGTTGCGTCTCGTCGAACAGGCGGGCGTTCTCGAGCGCGACGCCCATGCTGGCCGTTACCGTCGATAGAAGGCGAACTTCGGACTCGCCAAAGGCGTTCTCGCGCTCGTAGTCCTCGATGACGACGGAACCCAGAACGCGGTCGCTGCCGAGAATCGGGACCGCAATCGACGATTGGCTCGGATCGGTGCCCGGCGTCGTCTGGAACCCCTGCGCCTCATAGTCGGCGGGGTTGTTGACGACGATCGGCGCACGCGCCTGGAGGAGCTTCGCGGCCCCTGGCGAAGGCGGCCTCGGTGGTACGCTCATCCGCACGCCGTGTTCGTACTGGTAGAGGAAATGATTCAGGTTCGTCTTTGGATCGTACCAGCGGATGCCGATGTCGCCAGTGCGAAATACCTCGCGGAGTTTGTCGCCGACGAGGTCGACGATCGCCTGGAAGTCGAGCTCCGCCGCCATTCCCTCCTGAATGCTGTTGATCACGGCCAGCTCGGCCGCACGCTGCTCGGTTTCCTTCAGCAGCCGCTGCGTCTCGTCGAACAGGCGGGCGTTTTCCAGTGCGACGCCCATGCTGGCCGCCACGGTGGACAGCAGGCGCACATCGGCATCTCCATAGGCGTTGTCGGTCTTGTGGTTCTCCAGGTCGAGGATGCCCAGCAACCGATCACCGGCAAAGATGGGGGCGAGCACGCCGGAGCGGCTCATGTCGGTGCCTTCGACCAGGAAGATTTCCTGGTCCCGGTACTCGTCCCGGTTGTGCCAAATCACGGCTTGGCGCGCGACGATGGTGTTGTACCAGCGCCTGCCGGTGGCGATGCTCGCCAGCGCCAACGGCGGCACTTGAAGCCGCTCGCCGTGCTCATAGGCGTACGGGAAGCGAATCAGCCCGGCCGGCTCGTCCAGCCAGAAGATGCCCATGCTCGACCCGAACATATTGCGCAGCGTGTCGCCGACCAGATCGATGATGGCTTGGAAATTCAGCTCCTTGGCCATGCCGTCCTGGATGCTGTTGATCACCGCCAGCTCGGTCGCGCGCTGCTCGGTTTCCTTGAGGAGCCGCTGGGTCTCGTCGAACAGGCGGGCGCTCTCCAGCGCGACGCTCATGCTATTGGCCAGCGTCTGCAGCAGGCGCACGTCGGAGTTGGTAAAAGCGTGCTCGCGTCGCATATCGAACAGGTTGAGGATGCCGTGCACGCGCTCGCCGACGACCATCGGCACGTATACCGCGGACTTCTCGAGCTTCGTGCCGGAGATGACCGCGCTACCGTAGCGGACGACGTTTCCCGCCATGTCCTCATTGAAAACGAGCGTCTCGCGAGTGCGGATGACGTGCGGACCGAAACCTCGCTCGGGAAGCGGATGCGACGCGACGGGGATCCGCTTGCCGTTCTCGCAGGCGAACGGGTAATGGATCAGGTTTGTTGCCGGGTCGTAGATTCGGATCCAGACATCGGCGTTGTGGAAGATCTCGCCGAGCTTGTCGCCGACCGCGTCGTAGATGCCCTGGATGTCGAGTTCAGCCGCGAGTGCTGCCTGGACACTGTTGATGATCGCGAGCTCGGCGTTGCGTTGCTCGGTCTCCTTCAGCAGGTGCTGGGTCTCGTCGAACAGGCGCGCGTTCTCGAGTGCGATACCCATGCTCGCGGCAACCGTGGTGAGCAATCGCACCTCGGCCTCGCCGAACGCGTACTCACGCTCGTAGTCCTCCATTGCGATGCTGCCGAGTACGCGGTCGCTGCCAACGATGGGGACGAATACCGTCGATCGGCTTTCATCGGTGCCCGGGATCTGGCCGATGCCCAGTGCGCGGGCCTCGGCTGGCGTATTGAGCACGAGGGGCCGGCGCGCGTCCATCGCCTTCGCAACGGGGCTCTCGGGCTTGTACGGGCCCGGAGCGATGTCCTTCAGGCGGACGCCGTGCTCGTACTCGTACAGATAGTGAACGACGCGAGCCTTCTCGTCCCGCCAGCGAATGCCCACGTCGCCCGTCTTGAAGACTTCGCGCAGCTTGTCGCCGACCAGGTCGATGATCGCCTGGAAGTCGAGCTCCGCCGCCATGCCCTGCTGGATGCTGTTGATGATCGCGAGCTCGTTCGCGCGCTGCTCGAGTGACGCGTTGGACGCTTGCAGTTCCCCGGTGCGCTGCGCGACCTTTTGCTCGAGACCCTGCGACCACTGCGCGTTGTCCAGCGCGACGGCGGCCTGGCCCGCGAGCATGCCTATGAGGTCGCGATCGGATTCGTGGAAGCGCCCGAACGCGCCGTCGATGTCCACATAAACGTAGCCGAGCAGTTGCCGCTGCGCGATCAGCGGAGCGACGATGCTCGAGCGCTGGTCCAGCTCATCGACGCCTTCGGGTGAATGGGTTAGGCGCACCGCACGAGTGCGGCGCACGTCTGCCAACGTGGGTGCGATGTCGCGCAAGAGCGCGTGCGCGTCTTCGCCGCGCGGCACCAGCGAACCCGCCAGTTGCAACCCGTCCGCCGTCTCCTGCACCAGCAGCACGCGCTCGGCACCGGAGAGCTCGGTGGCCTCGTCGATCAGAAATTCGTGCAGCTCAGCGGCGCTGCGCAGCTCGTTCAGGCGCAATCCGGTGTCGACCAGTCGCTCGAACGGCTCGCGCAGACTTGCTTCGCCCGCGAGATGAGGAGCGCGCTTTTCCCGCGACAGGCGGCGCTTGCGCGCATCATTGAGCCACGCGTGGACGATCTCGCGATGCGCGTCGATCTTGTTCAGGTAATTTCGCCGCAAGCCCTCGTCGCTCAGACTGGCGATGCCGTCGCGCATGAATTGATACGCCCGCTCCAACGCCTCGCGCGCGTCCGACGCCTTTGCGTTGGCCAGCAGGGCCTGGCTATGCCGCCACCAGACCAATGCGGAGGAGACGGCCTGTATCGGGGAAAGGCCACGGGCATGATGCATCTTGGTGACGCGACGAGTCGCGGCAAGCGCGGCGCCGGGTTTTCCCGCGGCCAGATGCGCTCGCGCGAGACCCGTCAACGCGTTCATCTCGTTGGCGAGCTCACCCGCATTGCGAAGGAGCTTGACCGCTATCTTGAAATGCCGCAGGGCGGCCGCATCATCGCCGGCACGTGCCGCCAGCCGGCCGTTGCGCATGGGCTCGAGGAAGGGTAGGCGGCGATCCTGGCCCGTCTCGACCCCTATCGCGGAGGCCTCGGCGAGGTAAGCGCGGGCAGCGTCCAGATGCCCCATCTCGATTTCCACGCGTGCCAGTTCCCAGGCATTGCCGCCTAGTCGGTCGCGCGCACCCGCGCGGCGGTCGATGTCGCCGGCCTTGCGGAGCAGGCGGCGCGCTCGCCGGTACAGCCCGAGCTCGCGGTAGGCGACGCCCAGATTGCCCGTAACGGCACCCTGACGCTCGACATAACCCGCTGCCTCGAAGGCGGCAAGCGCCTGATTCAACAGCTTCAGGTTCGTACCGTGATCGGCCTCGTTGAAAGTAAGCAGGTTGAGCGCATTGCCCACGCCATACAGGTCGCCGCGCCTACGACACAGCGCCAGCGCGTCGTTGGCCGCTTGCATGGTTTCTGCAGCATGGCCCAGGTTGCTGTGCGCCGCTGCGACCGCCCACAACGCACGCCCCTGGCCCGAAGGGTCGTCCAGCGCTTTGAATAACTCGGCGGCCTTGGTCGCGTTCTGGAGGGCCTGTTCATCCAGAAACTGACGGAACTGCGCCTCCGCCAGGCGAAACAGGCTCATCGCGACTACCGGTGCATGTCGGCTCAGGCGTGCGGCCTTGAGCGCGGCGGTGGCGGTAGCGACGGCGACCTTCGATTCGCCCCTGCGCATCTGCACGAGCGCGACGCGATTGCACGCCTGCGCCTTGAAGGCGGCCGACCGGGCGCGATTCGCAAGATCAAGCATCGCGTCTGCGTCGGCGCCGGCACGGGTGAGGTCGCCCTGGGCGACGAAGCTTTCCGCGCGCAGGTCAAGTAGATCGAGACGATCGGCGACCCTCAGGGCGGGGGCGGCGAGCGCCGTCGTCGCCAACTCGATCGCGCGATCGTGCTGGCCGGCCCACGCGAGGTCGCCGACCTGTTGCGCGATCGGTGCGGCTTTGGCGGCACGCGGTTGCGCCGCTTGCTTGCCGCGCGGGGGTTTCCGTTTTGGCGAATTCGGCATCAGCGGCTCGCGTGCTCCATCGCATCGGAAATCCTCGACCCGACGGCGTCGCACGGGACCGTGTGAACGGGACCTAGTCTACAGGCGCCGGAGCGGCGAGCGCTACGGGCCCGCGGGTGCGGCGGGACCGGGATCCGGCTCGGCGGGAGCCGCGCTCGCGGGCGCCGGACGCGAAGTGATGGCCGCGAGAATGCCGGCCAGCAGTGCGCGGGGTGGCGGCGGACAGCCGGGGACCTCGACGTCGACCGGAATGACGTTGGCGACGCGGCCTAGGCTCGCGTAGCTCTCGCCGAAGATCCCGCCGGTGCAACCGCAGTCGCCGACGGCGACGACGAGCTTCGGATCCGGCGTCGCGTCGTACGTGCGTCGGAGGGCGATCGCCATGTGCTTCGACACCGGTCCCGTGACGAGCAGAAGGTCCGCGTGCCGCGGGCTTGCGACGAACCGAATCCCCAGGCCCTCGATGTTGTAGTACGGATTGCCGAGCGCGTGGATCTCGAGCTCGCAGCCGTTGCACGAGCCCGCGTCGACCTGCCGGATCGTCAGCGCGCGGCCGAGCGTGCGCAGTATGTCCTCCTGCAGCCGCGAGACGATCGCGACGTCGTCGGCGGGCGCCGGCGGCGGTTCGCTCCGGATGCCGGTCTTCGCGATCTGCTTGAGGATGTGCAGCATCGTCGGTTAGGTCAGAGATCGTGGCCGCTGTACGACAGGTTGAACGACTTGTTGATCAGCGGGAAGTCGGGAACGATGTTGCCGATCACCGCGTGCTCGAGCACGGGCCAGGCGGACCACGACGGGTCGTGCGGATGGCAGCGGCGAACCGAGCCTTCCGGTCCGCTTTCGAGCGCGACGAACACCGGCCCGCGCCACCCCTCGATGTAGCCCAGCCCCAGCCGGAATGCCTGGGGCTCGGCCAGCGTCGCGCGCACCTCGCCCTCGGGCATCGCGTCGACGATCACGCGGACGAGGCGCAGCGATTCCAGGACCTCGTCGAAGCGGACGGCGACCCGCGCGGCGACGTCGCCTTCGGTGCGGGAAGCGACACGGACGGCGAGATCGGCATACGGCGCCAGCGGAAGGTCGCGCCGCAGGTCGCGCGCTTGGCCGCTTGCGCGTCCGGCCAAGCCTGGCAGGCCGAGCTTCGCCGCGAGGGCGGGCGTGACGATACCGCAATTGCGCACCCGGTCCTGCAGACCGCTGTGCTCGTCGTAGATGTCGCGCAGCACGGCGATCTCGCGCTCGAGCCGCGCGCACTCTTCGCGCATCGCGATCGCGGCGTCCGACGATACGTCGCCGGCCACACCGCCCGGCACCGCGAAATCCATCATCATCCGGTGCCCGAACGCCGCGTGATTCGTCCGCAGCACGTCCTCCTTGAGCCGCGAGAACTGCGCGAGGCCGAACGCGAAGCCGCAATCGTTGCCGAGGTAGCCGAGATCGCCCAGATGATTCGCGATGCGCTCGCGCTCGAGGGCGAGCGCGCGCAGCCACGCGGCGCGCGGCGGGATTTCCGTACCGGCGATTGCCTCGACGGCTTGCGCGCACGCCCACGCGTACGCGACCGTCGAATCGCCCGAGACCCGGCCGGCGAGACGGCACGCTTCGGATACGGGCAGCGTCTCGAAACGCTTCTCGATGCCCTTGTGCACGTAGCCGAGCCGCTCCTCCAGCCGCAACACCTTCTCGCCGACGACCTGGAAGCGGAAGTGGCCGGGCTCGATGATGCCCGCGTGCACCGGGCCCACCGGGATCTCGTGGACGCCGTCGCCGTCGACGCGGACGAACGCGTACTCCTCCTCGCCTGGCTCCCATTTCGGCGACGCCTCGAAGTCGCGCTGCAGCGGATAGCGGTCGATCGGCCAGCACGCCTGCCACAGCCACTGCCGTTGATCGTCGCCGTCGGCGGCGATGCCTGTGAGGTCGAAGGCCGCGCGCTGCATCCGATTCGCCGCCGGGAAGATCGCCGCGACGTCGGGGTAACGCGCATCGGTGTCCGGCAGCGTGTGCTCGAGCACCGTGAGCCCGTCCGCATCGTCCAGCGCGATGCGGACGGTGAAGCCACGATCGCGGTCGCGGTCGTCGCTCACCCAGAGCGCGACCAGTCGTCCGCCGAGCTCCCACGCGAGGCGGCACGCGGTCAAGAGCTGGCCGGAGCTGACCGGCACGCGCTGCGCCGGAACCGCAGCCGGCAGCGGCGCGGCGGCGAGACCGAGGCGGCTCACGTCCATCGCGCTCTCCGCGTCATCCGATCAGTCGCGCCGCCTGCCGGTACCACTCGGCGAGCGCCGGCGGAATCCACAGCCCCAGCACCAGCACCAGGGCAAGGTGGACGAACACGGGGATCATCGCCGGCCGCTGCGGCAGGCGCTTGCTCGTGGTCAGCCCGAATACCATCGGCTGCACCTTCGAGAACACCGACGCGAAGGCGACGCCGAGCGCGAGCAGCAGGAGCGGCGTGGCCCAGGGTTGCTCGCGCATCGCGGTCGTGAGGATCAGGAATTCGCTCGCGAACACGCCGAACGGCGGCATGCCGAGGATCGCGAGCGTGCCCAGCACCAGTCCCCAGCCGATGAGGGGACTGAGCGTGATCATGCCGCGGATGTCGTCGATCACCTGCGTCCCGGCCTTCTGCGCGGCGTGGCCCACGGCGAAGAAGATCGCCGACTTGGTGAGCGAATGGACAGTCATGTGGAGCAGGGCGGCGAAGTTGGCGATCGCGCCGCCCATGCCGAAGGCGAACGTGATGATCCCCATGTGCTCGATCGACGAGTAGGCGAACAATCGCTTCACGTCCTTCTGGCGCGACAGCAGGAACGCGGCGACGACGACGGAGAGCAGGCCGAAGCCCATCATCAGGTCGCGGGCGATCGTGGTGTGCAGCGAGCCCTCGACCAGGACCTTGCAACGGACGACGGCGTAGAGTGCGACGTTGAGCAGGAGCCCCGAGAGCACGGCCGACACCGGCGTCGGACCCTCGGCGTGCGCGTCGGGCAGCCAGTTGTGCAGAGGCACGAGCCCGACCTTCGTGCCGTAGCCCACGAGCAAGAACACGAAGGCGATCGAGAGCACCGTCGGCTCGAGGCTGCCCTTGACCCGGTCGAGCTCGGTCCACAGGAGCGCGCCGCCCTCGGCGCCCAAGAGTTTTTCGGCGGCGAAATAGAGGAGGATCGTGCCGAACAGCGCCTGCGCGATGCCGACGCCGCAAAGGATGAAGTACTTCCACGCGGCCTCGAGCGAGGCGGGGGTCCGGTAGAGCGAGACAAGCAGCACGGTCGCGAGCGTGGCCGCCTCGAGCGCTACCCAGAGGATCCCGAGGTTGTTGGACAGGAGCGCCAGCAGCATCGTGAAGTTGAAGAGCTGGTACATCGCGTGATAAAGCCGCAGCCGCGCCGGCGTGAGCCGGCCGTGCTCCTGCTCGATCTTCATGTACGGCCGCGAGAACAGCGACGTCGTGAAACCGACGAACGCAGTCAGCACGACCAGGAACACGTTGAACGGATCGACGAAGAACAGCCGGTCCATCGCGATGAACGGTCCGCTCGCGATCACGCGGGCCGCGAGCACTGCAGCGGCGAGGAATGTGGCCAGGCTCGCCGCGACGTTGAACACCGGAGCGGAGGGGCGGTGACCGACGAGCGCGAGCAGCGCGGCACCGGCGAGCGGAAATCCGAGAACGGCGATGATTTCCTGCATCTGCCTATTCGCCTTCGCGCAACTTCTCGAGATGCTTGAGGTCGAGGCTGTCGAACTGCTCGCGGATCTGGAAGAAGAACACGCCGAGGATCAGCATCCCCACCAGCACGTCGAGCGCGATGCCGAGCTCGACGACCATCGGCATCCCGTAGGTCGCGCTCGTCGCCGCGAAGAACAGGCCATTTTCCATCGACAGGAAGCCGATCACCTGCGGGATCGCCTTGCGCCGCGTGATCATCATCAGGAACGACAGCATCACGGTCGCCAGCGCGATCCCGAGGGTCGCGCGCGTAACGGTGCTCGCGAGCTGCGAGATGGGCAGCGCGAGGTTGAATGCGAATACGACGAGCACGATGCCGATCAGCATCGTCGTCGGTATGTTGATGAGACCTTCGAATTCCCAGCGTACGTCGAGCTGCCGGATTAGCCGGTAGAGGAGCCACGGCAGCAGCCCGACCTTGAGCGCGAGCGTCAAGCCGGCCGACCAATAGAGATGCGTCTGTCCGGTGCCCCAGGCGACCACCAGCGTCGACGCGGCGAGCGCCAGGCCCTGCAGCGCGAAGAGGTCGATCAGCGACAGCACGCGGCGCTGAGCGAGCATGGCGAACGACAGCAGCAGAATGAGCGCCGCGAACAGGTTGATGAGTTGGGCGTAGAGCGGAAGCGCGGACACGTCAGCTGCCCAACAGGAGATTGACGAGCATCGCGAGGACCGCGAGCAGGAATGCGGTGCCGAGGAATTCCGGCGCGCGGAAGATGCGCAGCTTCGCCGACAGCGTCTCGATCAGTGCGAGCAGGAACCCGCCGATCCCGAGCTTGAAGACGAGCACCGGCACCGCGCCGCTGATCGCGACCCAGTCGCCGCCGGACGCGATGCCGACCGGGAAGAAGATCGCCAGACCGATGCACGAGTAGTTGAAGAGCTTCAACGCGGACGCCCATTCGATCAGCGCCAGATGCCGTGCCGAGTATTCGAGCACCATCGCCTCGTGGATCATCGTGAGCTCGAGGTGCGTTGCCGGGTTGTCGATCGGGATCCGCGCGTTCTCGGCGAGCGACACCATCGTGAACGCGACGCCGGCGAAGGCGAGGCTCGGGTAGATCGCGAGCTCGCGGTGCGCGAGCGTGTCCACGATGGTCGGCAGCGAGGTCGAGCCCGAGATCAGCGACGCGGTGAAGAGCACCATCAGCAGCGCCGGCTCGGCGAGGAAGCCGACGAACATCTCGCGGCGCGCGCCGAGCGATCCGAACGCGGTCCCGATGTCCATTGCGGCGAGCGCGATGAACACGCGGGCGAGCGCGAACAGGCCGACGAGGGCGATCGCGTCGGCAGCGCGCGCGAACGGAAGGTCCGTTGCGAGCGACGGCACGATCGCCGCCGCGCAGCACATAGCGCCGAACACGATATACGGCGCGAGACGGAAGACGGGCGACGCATTGGCGGCGACAACCGCGTCCTTGTGGAAGAGCTTCCGGATCGTCCGGTAGGGCAGGAACAGCGACGGCGCGCTCCGGTTCGAGAGCCAGGCACGGCACTGGTTGACCCAGCCGACCAGAAGCGGCGCCAGGAGCAGCGCGAGCGCGAGCTGCAGCAGCTGGGAGAGGAGGCCGGTCAGGGTCATCTGACAAAGAACAGGAGCGCGAGCAGCGTGACGAAGCTGTAGGTCAGGTACACGGAGATCCGTCCCTGCTGGATCCGCCCGACCTGCCGCGCGAGGAAATCGGCGGCGCGCGCGATCGGAAGGTACAGCCAGTGCCAGGCGTGGTCGCTCGCGGTCACCGCGTAGCGGGGTTTCGCGTCGAATGGCGATGGCAGGTGCCGCTCGATCCGGAAGAACGGCTCGAACACCTGCCGGATCGGCTGGCCGAAGCCCTCGGCGGTGTCCTGCATCCGCGGGGTCTGCTGCGCGAAGCCGCAGTCCCACGGAGGTGCGTGCCGGACGCGGCCGTGGTAGAGGCGGTGGACGATCTCGATCGTGAGGAGCACAACGCCGGCGATCACCGCGAGGACGATGAGCGGGCTGTAGCTCGAGCGGTCCGCGTTGATCGGCGCGAGAAAGAGCCAGCTGTCGGTGGCGGCGCGGCCCACTGTCGACCCGACGAGCAGTCCGTTGACGTGGTCGATCAACCCGATCACGAAGGACGGGACGACGCCCAGCACGATGCAGCCGGCAGCGAGCCACGCGAGCGCGATCCGCTCGGGGATGCCGGCGTCCCGCGCATAGGCGAGGTTCGCTTCGCGGGGGCGACCGAGGAACACGATCGCGTAGAACTTGACCATTACGTAGGCGGCGAGCGCGACCGCGAGCACCAGCGCGGCCGCGGCCACGGGCACCAGCATGTTGACGAACGACTGCGGCAGGCTCGGCGTGAACAGGAACGCCTGCAAGAGCAACCACTCGGAGACGAAGCCGTTCAAGGGCGGCAGCCCGGCGATCGCGAGCGTGCCGACGAGCGCGAGCCAAGCGACCCACGGCATCCGATGGATGAGACCGCCCAGCTTGCCCAGGCTCCGCTCCTTCGTCGCGTGCAGCACCGAGCCGGTCGCGAGAAACAGCAGGCTCTTGAAGAATGCGTGATTGAGGCAGTGATAGAGCGCTGCCGCGAGCGCAATCGCGGCGAGCAGCGTCTTGCCGTAGGCCTTGAACAGGATCGCGAGTCCGATCCCGGCGACGATGAGGCCGATGTTCTCGATCGACGAGTACGCGAGCAGCCGCTTCATGTCCGTCTGGGCGGCTGCGAAGATGACGCCGAAGAGCGCCGTCGCGAGCCCGAGCGCGAGCGCGATCACGCCCCACCACCAGAGCTGCCCGTTCAGGAGGTCGAAGGTGACGCGCAGCAGGCCGTAGATCGCGGTCTTCAGCATCACGCCGCTCATCAGCGCGGAGACGGGCGATGGCGCCGCCGGGTGCGCTTCGGGCAGCCAAACGTGCAGCGGCAGGAGACCCGCCTTCGCGCCGAAGCCCACGAGCGCGAGAAAGAACGCGATGCTGGGCCACGCGTCACGCAGCACCATCGACCGCATGCCGCCGAACGTGTAGTCGCCACTGCCTCCCTGCAGAACGCCGAAGCAGAGCAGGATCGCGAGCGCGCCGACATGAGCGATCAGGAGATACAGGAATCCGGCGCGGCGGATCTCGGGAATCCGGTGGTCGGTCGTGACGAGAAAGAACGACGCGAGCGCCATCGACTCCCATGCGACCATGAACAGGTAGGCGTCGTCCGCGACCAGCACGAATGTCATCGCGGCGAGGAAGATGTGGTACTGGAAGCAGATGAGCCCGGGCGCCGTCCCCTCGCCCGCGCGGAAGTAGCCGGCCGAGAACAGCGAAATCGCCGCGGCTGCCGCGCCCAGCAGCATGAGGAAGAACGCCGAGAGCGAGTCGACCCGCACGTGGAAGGGCAGGTCCGGCAGGCCGAGCGGCAGCACCGTCGACTGCGGCAACGGACCGATCGCGAAGAACGCCACGACTGCGAGGCCCAGGCCGACCGCGGCCCCCGCCGGGAAGAGCGTGCGGCGGACGAGGATCAGGCTGCGCGGGCGGACGAGGCCCAGGACGCCGAGCGCCAGCCACGCGCCGGCCGCGACGAGGACGAGGTCGAGAGAAGACGCACTCATCGGCGAGCTCAGTCGCCGATCGTCGTCCCCGCGGAGGCCGGGACCCAGTGTCGTTGGTCGGAACGACGCTGGATTCCCGCCTGCGCGGGAATGACGGCGCATTTCATTTGATGCGCATTCCCGGCTGCGCGCCCGCATCGGGCGCGAGGAGGAAGAGTCCGGGCCCCTCGCCGGATGCCGCGAGCACCATGCCTTCGGACAGGCCGAACTTCATCTTGCGGGGCGAGAGGTTCGCGACCATGGGCGTCAGGCGCCCGATGAGATCCTCCGGCTTGTAGGCGGACTTGATGCCGGCGAAGACCGTGCGGTGCCGGCTCTCGCCGATATCGAGCGTGAGCTTGACGAGCTTGTCGGCGCCGTCGACCGCTTCGGCATTGACGATCCGCGCGACGCGGAGATCCACCTTCGAGAAGTCATCGATCGTAATTTGGGTCGGTCCCGCTTCCCCTGGGCCGCTTGCGTGAGACGTGGGAGCTGGCGCGGCCCCAGCCGCGCCTTTCGGCCCCTCGAGCAGAGTCGCGACCTGCTTCGGATCGATGCGGGTCATCAGATGGGCATAGGGCTGGATGCGGTGGCCATCGGGAAGGGGTCGCGCGATGTCAGCCCATGACTGCGGCGCGACGCCGAGGAACGCTTCCGCCTTCGCGGCGAGCGCGGGCAGCACGGGCTTCAGCAAGACGGTGAGAATGCGGAAATCCTCGAGCGATTCGGACGCCACCTCGAGCGCGCGCCGGGCGGTGTCCGGGCTTTTGGCGAGCTCCCACGGTTTCGCGCCGTCGAAATACTGATTCGCCTTGTCGGCGAACACCATGATCTCGCGCAAGGCCTTGGCGAATTCGCGGGCCTCGTAGTACTGCGCGACGGTTCGCGCAACCTCGTCCGGGCGGACGGCGTGGCGCGTCTCGAACGACTGGCCGCGCGCCGTCGCACCGCCCTGCGCCGCGACAAACCGCGCCGCCCGGCTCGCGATGTTCACGTACTTGCCGACGAGGTCGCTGTTCACCCGCGCGATGAAGTCGTCGGGATTGAAGTCGATATCCTCGACGTGGTCGTTCAGCTTCGCCGCCAGGTAGTAGCGCAGCCACTCGGCGTCGAGCCCGAGGTCGAGGTAGTAGCCGGGGCTGATCCCCGTGCCGCGCGATTTCGACATCTTCTCGCCCAGTGCGGTCAGGAAGCCGTGGACGAACACGTTGGTCGGCGCCTTGTACGGCGTGCCGGCGAACTCGAGCATTGCCGGCCAGAACAGCGTGTGGTGGTAGACGATGTCCTTGCCGATGAAGTGGTACTGCTCGGTGTCCGCCGCGGCCAGGAATTCCTCGAAGCCGCGCGGCTCGCCGTTCGCCTTCGCCTTGCCGCTCTCGAAGTAGCTCTTGAGCGAGGCGAGATAGCCGACCGGCGCGTCGAGCCAGACGTAGAAGTACTTGCCGGGCTCGTCGGGGATCGGGATTCCGAAATACGGCGCGTCGCGCGAGACGTCCCAGTCGGTCAGCTTGTCGGGGCCGCCTTCCGCGCCCAGCCATTCGTGGATCTTGTTCAGTACCTCCGGCTGCAGCGACTGTCCCGGCGCCGGACCGCGCGTCCATTGCCGGAGGTACGCGACGATCTGCGGATCGGAGAGCCGGAAGAACAGGTGCTCGGAAGACTTGAGCTCCGGCCGCGCTCCGGAAAGCGTCGAGTAGGGCTCGATGAGATCGGTGGGCGCATACGTCGAGCTGCAGTTCTCGCAGGCGTCGCCGTACTGGTCCTTCGTCCCGCACTTCGGGCACGTGCCCTTGATGTAGCGGTCCGGCAGGAACATCGCCTTCACCGGATCGTAGAACTGCTCGACCTTGCGCCGATCGATCAGGCCGCGCGCCTTGAGCTTCCGGTAGATGTCCTGCGACAGCGCGACGTTCTCCGGCGAGTCGGTCGAGTGCCAGTGGTCGAAGCTCAGGTGGAAGCCGGCGAGATGCGCCGGCCGCGTCGCCGCGATCTGCGCGACCAGCGCCTGCGGCGTCACGCCCTCGGCTTCGGCCTTCAGCATGATCGGCGCGCCGTGCGTGTCGTCGGCGCCGACGAAATGCACGGCGTGCCCCCGCATCCGCTGGAAGCGCACCCAGATGTCGGCCTGGATGTACTCCATGATGTGGCCGATGTGGAACGGGCCGTTCGCGTAGGGCAGCGCCGTGGTGACGAAGAGGCGGCGCCCGGGCGGGGCTGCGTGCGGCGCGGACATCGGGGAAGACCTTGCGCAGGAGAGGGGGAAAAGCGGATTCTAGCAAAGCGAGTGGCGGCCGAATTTCGGTGCACCGCGATTTTCGCTAGAATTGAACACTTTTCCCTTCATTCTCCGAGAGCAAAAGATGGCCATCACCGAGGCCGACATCCAGAACCGCCTGCGGGCGCTCGTCGATCCGAACACAGGCAAGGATTTCGTGAGCGGCAAGGCGATCAGGAAGATCCACGTCGACGGGACGAACGTCGATGTCGACGTCCAACTCGGCTATCCGGCGAAAACGCAGCACGAGAACCTGCGCAAGCTGATCGCCGACGCGGTCGCGGCGATGCCCGGCGCGGGCCGGGTCGCCGTCAGCATGTCGCAGAAGATCACGTCGCACTCGGTCCAGCGCGGCGTGAAGCTCGTTCCCGGCGTCAAGAACATCATCGCGGTGGCGAGCGGCAAGGGCGGTGTCGGCAAGTCGACCACCGCGGTCAACCTGGCGCTTGCGCTCGCGGCCGAAGGCGCGCAGGTCGGCGTGCTCGACGCCGACATCTACGGGCCGTCGCAGCCGATGATGCTCGGCATCGCCGGCCGGCCGGAATCGAAGGACGGCAAGACGCTGGAACCGCTCGAGGCCTTCGGGCTGCAAGCGATGTCGATCGGCTTCCTGATCGATCCGGACACGCCGATGGTGTGGCGGGGCCCGATGGTCACCCAGGCACTCGAGCAACTCCTCAAGGACACCAACTGGCGCGACCTCGACTACCTCGTCGTCGACATGCCGCCCGGCACCGGCGACATCCAGCTCACGCTCGCGCAGAAGGTCCCGGTCACCGGCGCGGTGATCGTCACGACGCCGCAGGACATCGCGCTCATCGACGCGCGCAAGGGTCTCAAGATGTTCGAGAAGGTCGGCGTGCCGATCGTCGGCATCGTCGAGAACATGAGCATCCACATCTGTTCGAAGTGCGGCCACGCCGAGGCGATCTTCGGCGAAGGGGGCGGCGAGAAGATGTGCGCGGACTACAAGGTGCCGTTCCTGGGCGGCTTGCCGCTCGACATCCGGATCCGCGAGCAGACGGACGCGGGCCGCCCGACCGTGGTCGCCGATCCCGACGGCAAGATCGCGCACATCTACCGCGAGATCGCGCGGAAGACGGCGGTGTTCGTCGCGCAGAAGGCCGAGGACTTTTCGGCGAAGTTTCCCAGCATCGTCATACAGAACACGTGACGCCGCCGCGCCGGTGCCAGACCGGGGTCAGACCCGGGTCAGACCCCGGAACTTGCCGCTGCCGCGTCGGTGCCAGACCAGGGTCAGACCCGGGTCAGACCCCGAGGGAGCCGCCGTGATCAAGGCCGACAAGTGGATCCGCCGCATGGCGGCGGAGCGCCGAATGATCGAGCCGTTCGAGCCCGGCCAGGTCCGCGAGGCGAACGGGCACCGGATCGTCTCGTACGGCACGTCGAGCTACGGCTACGATATCCGCTGCTCCGACGAATTCAAGATCTTCACCAACATCAACTCGACGATCGTCGACCCGAAGGCTTTCGATGCCGGCTCGTTCGTCGACTTCAAGGGCGACGTCTGCATCATCCCGCCCAATTCGTTCGCGCTCGCGCGGACGATCGAGTACTTCCGGATCCCGCGTAACGTCCTGACGATCTGCCTCGGCAAGAGCACGTACGCCCGCTGCGGCATCATCGTCAACGTGACGCCGTTCGAGCCCGAATGGGAAGGCTACGTGACGCTCGAGTTCTCGAACACGACGCCGCTCCCGGCGAAGATCTACGCGAACGAAGGCGTCGCGCAGGTAATCTTCTTCGAGTCGGACGAAGTCTGCGAGACGTCGTACAAGGACCGCGGCGGCAAGTACCAGGGGCAGCAGGGCGTCACGCTGCCCAAGATCTGATGGGGGCTCCCGGGGAGCCCCTCCGTCCCTACGCGGCGCGCCTGCCGCTGTCCCCCCTCGAATGGGCGTGCGTCGCGTTCGCCGCGATCGTCGCCTTCGGGTTCTTCGGCCACGAGCTCGCTCTATCCGTCCGCGTGGGACGCGACCCAGTACTACAACATGGCGCGGGAGATCGCCGCGCGCGGGCTCTTCAGCCGGGTTGAAGGTTCGGAGATGCGGACCTACGCGTATCCGTTCCTGCTGAGTCTGGTGGTTCGCGCAGCGGCCGCGACCGGCCTCTCCTTTGTCGCGCTGCTTTTCGCACTGCAGCTTTTCGCTTACGGCGCTGCGGTGCTGCTTCTCCGGCGCGCGCTCGCGCCGGCGAGCCCTGAGGCGGCCCGGATCGCCTTCTGCGGCCTCATCGTCAACTGGTACGTTCTGATCTACACGCCCGAAAGCCTGACCGAGAGCCTGTCGCTCACGCTGCTCATCGTCGTCGCGGCGTGCTGGGTGCAGATCTGGCGCAACGGATTCGCGGCCTGGCCCGTGCTCGCGGGCAGTCTCGTCGCCGGCTGGGCATTGATGGTGCGGCCCGCCAACGCGTTCCTGGTCGCGGCGTGGGGATTCGGGCTTGGCCTGCTGTGGCTGCGACAGCGGCCGCCGGCGGTTCGCACCGCGTACCTCGCGGCGCTCGCGGCCGTCGGCATCGCGCTTCCCATCGCTCCGCAGTTCGTCATCAACGTCGTTCACTACGGCCAGGCAACCCCGTTCGTCACTGCCGACCTGGGACGCCTGCAGCAGAGCCTCGGCGTCCAGTACATCAAGTACGCGACCGCGCTGCCGCCCGTGCCGAAAGCCCCCATCCCCTACGACAACCCGCTCTTGCCAGGCACCAGGCTCGACGAGACGGCGCCGCTTGCCTGGTATGCCGACTACCCGCTGCGCGGCGTCGCGACCCTCGCGCTGCACACGTTCAACCTGACCGACCAGGACCTGCTCTTCACCTACAGCCGCGACCTCAGGCCGTGGTATCGCATACCGCTCGGGATCGTCAATCACGCCGCGGTCGCGCTCGGCGTCGTCGGCCTCGTTCTGCTCGGGCGACGCCTGCGCGCCACGAACGAGCCGCATGGGCGCGACGCCTGGATCGTGCTGCTCGCCCTGATCGCCGCGAACTGGGCGACATACGTGTGGACCGCGGTCGAGATGAGGTTCGGGGCCGTGCTCCTGCTCGTGCTGTTTCCGCTTGCCGGCTACGCGGTGATCGCTGTCGCGGCGCGCGGAGCCCGCGTGCGGCGGGCAGTCGCGGTCGGCACGGCGGCGTACGTCGTGCTTGCGCTTGGCCTCTCGGGATGGGTCCGCGACCAGGCGCCGCTGATCCGGGACGCCGACCGCGCGGGCGAGCGCCACGCGCAGAAAGACGCTACGCTGCGCAGCATCTGAGAGGCGCTGCGCAGGACGCATCGGGGGGCCGTGGTGGGGAATGCTATCGCGCAGTCGAAAGCGGGGTCGATCGCGGTCATCGCGTTCTGCCAGGTGGCCGCGATGGCACTCTGGTTCTCCGCATCGGCGGTGATCCCGGCGCTCGCCGCCGAGTTCCACCTCTCCAATTTTTCCAAGGCGGCGCTCACGAGCGGCGTGCAGGCGGGGTTCGTGATCGGCTGTGTCGCGAGCGCGCTCCTGGGCCTCGCCGACCGGCTCGATCCGCGGCGGTTCTTCGCGGTCTCCGCCGCAGCGGGCGCCGGCGCCAACGCGCTCCTGCTCGTCGTCGATCCGGCCGGCGCCGTCGCGCCGGCATTGCGCGTGGTCACCGGGGCCTGCATGGCCGGCGTCTACCCGGTCGGCATGAAGCTCGCCGCCACGTGGGCGAAGGGCGACATGGGCCTGATGGTGGGAATCCTGGTCGGCGCGCTGACGCTGGGCTCCGCGTCGCCGCACCTGTTCAACGCGATCGGCGGGATCGACTGGCGCATTCCGCTGGTGATGGCGTCGGCAAGCGCGGTCGCGGCGGCGGTGCTGATCGGCCTCGCCGGCGTCGGGCCCAATCGGACGGCCGCGCCGCGCTTCGATCCCCACTATGTCCTGAATGCGTGGCGCGACGTGCCGCTGCGCCTCGCCAATCTCGGCTACCTCGGGCACATGTGGGAGCTCTACGCGATGTGGGCGTGGATCGGCGTGTTCCTCGACGCGAGCTTCGCGCTGACGCTGCCGTCGGGAACCGCTGCGACGGCTGCCAAGGTCGCGGCGTTCGTCACCGTCGGCTCCGGGGTCATCGGCTGCGTGGGCGCGGGCTTTCTCGCCGACCGGCTGGGCCGGACGACGCTCACGATCGTCTCAATGGCGGTGAGTGGCAGCTGCGCGGCGGCGATCGGCCTGCTGTTCGGCGGACCGACGTGGGCGCTCGTCGCCCTATGCGTGGTCTGGGGGGTGAGCATCATCGCCGATTCGGCGCAGTTCTCGGCGTCGATCGCGGAGTTGGCGGACCCGTCCTACGTCGGCACGATGCTCACGCTGCAGACCGCGCTGGGCTTCACGTTGACGCTCGTCACGATCCACCTCATGCCCTACTGGGTCGACGCGATGGGCTGGCGGTACGCCTTCGTGCCGCTCTCGATCGGGCCCGCGCTCGGCGTGCTCGCGATGGCGCGGCTCCGCGCGCACCCCCGATCGATCCGGCTGGCCGGCGGCCGCCGGTAGCGGGTCGTGGATTTCGCACGCTTGCGTATGGCATCGCGGCACGCGTCGGCGTAGCATCCGCGATTCGGGGAAGAGGAGACGCCGGGCGGTTCTCGACCGGCGCGTCGCCAACATCGCACGGAGGACATTCATGCCGTATCACCTCGAAGGACGCTTGCTCGAAGTCTGCAATTGCCGTGTGCTCTGCCCGTGCTGGATCGGCGAGGATCCCGACTACGGCACCTGCGACACGATCATCGCCTGGCGTTTCGACAAGGGCACGATCAATGGCGTCGACGTGGCCGGCCGGACGATCGCAGTAATCGCGCACGTGCCAGGTAACATCCTGCAGGGCAACTGGAGGGCGGCGGTCTATCTCGACGACAAGGTGACGCCGCAGCAGGAGGAGGCGATCCTCGGCGTCTACACGGGCAAGCTGGGCGGCCCCGTCGCCGAGCTCGTGAAGCTGATCGGCGAGGTTGTCTCGGTGGAGAAGGTGCCAATCACCTTCACCGTCGAAGGCGGCCGCGGGACGATCAAGCTCGGCGACGCCGGCTACGCCGAGCTCGAGCCGTACCAGAGCGCGAGCGGGAGAACGACGACGCTCACCGACACGGTCTTCTCCACGGTGCCAGGCGCGCCCGTATTCGTCGGCAAGTCGCCGCGGTACCGCGCGAAGAACGCGAAGCTCGGCATCGACCACGACATGTCGGGCCACAACGCGCTGCAGAGCACGTTCCGGTTCGACTCCTGACGTCGTTGGGCACGCCGGGCACCGCGGCGGCGGGCGGCGCGCTCGTCGGTCTTCCCGGCCGACGAGCGCTATTCTGGTCGCTGCTCGTCCTGCTCGTGATCACGTCGTGGGCGACGCTCGCGCTGTGGAGCGCGAGCCCGTACGGGCGCTACCTCGAGCACGGCGGCTGGGTCGATGCGGGCGCGCTCGCCGCGCTCTGCCGCGCCATCCCGCAGGGCGACCTCCTGGTGCCGGCGGTCCTGCACGCCACCGCCTGGGTGCTGATGATCGGTGCGATGATGCTGCCGACCGCGTTTCCGCTCCTCGCGATGTTTCGGCGGATCACCGGCGAGCGACCCGACGCGGGGCTGCTCGCGGTACTGGTCGTGCTCGGCTTCTGCGTTGCCTGGTTCGCGTTCGGCGTCGCCGTCCATCTCGCGGATGCCGGACTGCAGCGTGCTGCCGCCGGTTCCGGTTGGTTCGTCGCCCACGGCTGGGTCATCGGCGCCGTCGTACTTGCCGGCGCCGGGCTCTTCCAGTGGAGTGCGCTCAAGTACCGCTGCCTCGAAGCGTGCCGCACGCCGTTTACCTTCGTCGGCGCGCGCTGGCACGGGCGCGCGCCGGCGCGCGAGGCATTCCGGATCGGGCTCGACCACGGCCTCTTCTGCGTCGGCTGCTGTTGGGCGCTGATGCTCGTCATGTTCGTCGTCGGCCTCGGCAGCGTCGGCTGGATGCTCGCGCTGGCGGCAGTCATGGCGGCCGAGAAGAACCTGCCGTGGGGACGACGCCTGCGCACGCCGCTCGGGATCGGCCTCGTCGGCTGGGCGGGCGTCGTCGCGCTCGCCCACGTCTAGTCGCGCGTCGCGCGGGTGTCGCAACGCTGCAACGCCCGGTGCGCGGGGGCGGCTACTTTTCATAGCCTTGGGGCGCGAATCGCCCCATAATGCGCGCCTTTCCAACCCGCCGGCCCGGGACGTCCCGGCGGAGGCGCGGGTCCGACTCTGGCCCCGACGCCCGCGCTGGCGTCCACACGAGGGGCCCGGCTCCATGAAGTTCCGCTTTCCGATCGTCATCATCGACGAGGACTTCCGCTCCGAGAACGCCTCGGGCCTCGGTATCCGCGCGCTCGCGTCGGCGATCGAGAAGGAAGGCATGGAAGTGCTGGGCGTCACGAGCTACGGCGACCTCTCGCAGTTCGCGCAGCAGCAGAGCCGCGCCTCCGCCTTCATCCTGTCGATCGACGACGAGGAGTTCACGCCGGGACCCGAGCTCGATCCGGCGGTGCTCAACCTGCGGAAATTCATCGACGAGATCCGGTTCAAGAACGCCGAAATCCCGATCTATCTCTACGGCGAGACGCGCACGTCGCGCCACATCCCGAACGACGTGCTGCGCGAGCTGCACGGCTTCATCCACATGTTCGAGGACACGCCGGAGTTCGTGGCCCGGCACATCATCCGCGAGGTCAAGAGCTACCTCGATTCGCTCGCGCCGCCGTTCTTCCGCGCGCTCGTCGACTACGCGCAGGACGGGTCCTACTCGTGGCACTGCCCGGGCCATTCCGGCGGCGTCGCGTTCCTGAAGAGCCCGGTCGGGCAGATGTTCCACCAATTCTTCGGCGAGAACATGCTGCGCGCCGACGTCTGCAACTCGGTCGACGAGCTGGGCCAGCTGCTCGACCACTCGGGACCGGTCGGCGCTGCCGAGCGCAATACGGCGCGCATCTTCAACGCCGACCACTGCTATTTCGTCACCAACGGCACGTCGACGTCGAACAAGATGGTCTGGCACGCGAATGTCGCTCCGGGCGACATCGCGGTCGTCGACCGCAACTGTCACGTATCGATCCTGCACGCGATCACGATGACCGGCGCGATTCCGGTGTTCCTGCCGCCTACGCGCAATCACCTGGGCATCATCGGTCCGATACCCCTCGACGAGTTCCGGCCGGAAAACATCAGGAAGCGCATCGAGGCGAACCCGTTCGCCCGCGCGGCGAAGAACAAGAAGCCGCGGATCCTGACGCTCACCCAGAGCACCTACGACGGCATCGCCTACAACGTCGAGATGCTGAAGCAGACGTTGAATGGCAGCATCGAGACGCTGCACTTCGACGAGGCGTGGCTGCCGCACGCGGCGTTCCACGATTTCTACAAGGACATGCATGCGATCGGCAAGGATCGTCCGCGCAGCAAGGATTCGCTGATCTTCGCGACGCACTCGACGCACAAGCTGCTCGCCGGCATCTCGCAGGCCTCGCAGATCATCGTCCAGGAGTCGGAGTCGCGCAAGCTCGACCGCCACATCTTCAACGAGGCGTACCTGATGCACACGTCGACCTCGCCACAGTACGCGATCATCGCGTCGTGCGACGTGTCGGCGGCGATGATGGAACCGCCCGGCGGCACCGCGCTGGTCGAGGAATCGATCGTCGAGGCGCTCGACTTCCGCCGTGCGATGCGCAAGGTCGACGACGAGTGGGGCAAGGACTGGTGGTTCAAGGTCTGGGGACCGGAACGGCTCGCGCCGGAGGGGATGGGCAAGCGCGACGACTGGCTCTTGCGCGCGAACGAGAAGTGGCACGGCTTCGGCAACCTCGCCCCCGGCTTCAACATCCTCGACCCGATCAAGGCGACCGTGATCACGCCAGGACTCGACGTGTCGGGCAAGTTCGCCAAGACCGGCATACCGGCGTCGATCGTGACCCGCTTCCTCGCCGAACACGGCGTCATCGTCGAGAAGACCGGGCTCTACTCGTTCTTCATCATGTTCACGATCGGCATCACCAAGGGCCGGTGGAACACGCTCGTGACCGCGCTGCAACAGTTCAAGGACGACTACGACAAGAATCAGCCGCTGTGGCGGATCCTGCCGGAGTTTGTCGCGAAACACCCGCAGTACGAGCGCGTGGGTTTGCGCGACCTGTGCCAGCAAATCCACGACATGTACAAGGCGAACGACGTCGCGCGAGTGACGACCGAGATGTACCTGTCCGACATGCAGCCGGCGATGAAACCGTCCGACGCGTTCGCGTTCCTCGCGCATCGTGACATCGAGCGCGTCGAGATCGACAATCTCGAGGGCCGCGTCACGAGCGTACTGCTCACGCCCTATCCGCCGGGGATCCCGCTCCTGATCCCGGGCGAGCGCTTCAACCGCACCATCGTCGAGTACCTCAAGTTCGCGCGGACGTTCAACGCGCAGTTTCCCGGCTTCGACACCGACATCCACGGGCTGGTCGAGGAGCGCGACGGAGCCCGCAGCCGCTACTTCATGGACTGCGTGAAGCAGCGGTAGCAGCGCGAGCGGCGAGCCGGGGGAGCGCGCGAGCGGCGGAGAGAGGCCCCGAGCGCGAAGCGCGCAGGGGATCGGAGCAATCGCGAGCGCGTTCGGAGGCCGACGGCTCGAACTCACGAGTTGCACGGTCAGTGCGGAGGCCGAACCGGGCGAGGGGCACCGCCGCAGGCGGGCTACGTTTCGCGCAGCGTCCCGTCCGGCAGCACCGCTGCGCATTCGGTGAAGATGCGCGCCGTGCAGCTCCGACAGATTGCGGAATCGAGCGTCGGGTAGATCGTGCGGAGCGCCTCGTCCTTCGTGACGAACACGCGCTCGCGACCGAAGCGGGCGAGGAAGCCGCCGCGCTCAAGCACCTCCCTGACGACGCGCTTGATGCCAGTCAGGTACAGCGTGACACCGGCCTCCGCCGACAGCTTCGCCTCCTGCACGAACAGCTCGCCTCCGGCGACGTCGACGAAGTTGACGCCGCTGCCGATCAGCAGGATGTGCCGGCGCGCAGGCTTCGCTTCGCGCTCGGTGTGGAGCTCGTCGCGGACGTGCTCGACCGCCCCGAAGAACAGCGAGCCGTCGACACGCAAGAGTGCGAGCTGCGGGCATTGCGGCCGCGGCACCGGGCTATTGCCCGCGGCCGCATTGAACCGCCGCCTCGATGATCCGGGGTCCGGTGTCACGGCGGTCAGGCTCGGGTGCGTCGTCCGATTGAGATAGACGAACAGCGATACGAGCACTCCGACGAAGATCGCCATTTCGAGCTGGATCGTCAGCGTCGACGCGAGCGTGATGCCGAGCACGATGGCTTCGCCGCGGCTCGTCCGAACGATCTTGCGCATCTCGGCGAAGTCGACGAGCCCCCAGGCGACGACGAACAAGAGCGCCGCCATGACCGCGAGCGGCAGCCACGCAGCGAGCGGCGCGACGACGAGCACGACGACGAGAAGCAGGACCGCGGAGAAGACGGCCGCGAGCGGCGTCTTCGCACCGGCCTCGTAGTTGACGCCGCTCCGGTTGAACGATCCCGACGATGGGTATGCCGAAGTGAACGCGCCGACGATGTTCGACAGGCCCTGGCCGATGAACTCCTGGTTGCCGTCGATCCGCTGGCCCGATTTCACGGCCACGGCGCGCGCGATCGACACCGCTTCGGTGAGTCCGAGCACGGTGAGAGCGAGCGCCGTTGGAAAGATCGTGCGCCAGGTCTCGAGATCGAAAGAGGGCAGCGACGGCGCCGGAATGCCCGACGGCAGCGCGCCCAGGACCGGCACCTTCGCCGTGCCCGTCGCGGCGAGCGCGTACGCGAAGAGGCTGCCCGCCACCATGGCGACAATCATGTAGGGAATCCGCGGCAGGAGCTTCCGCGACGCGAGCGCGACGGCGAGCGTCACGCCGCCGGTCGCTGCGATCCACGGATCGATCCCCGCGGCGCGCACGAAGAACGCGTGCAGCGTCTCGAAGAAGCCCCCACCGGCGGGGACGGGCACGCCGAAGAAGTTCCTGAGCTGCGCGGCGACGATCAGGAGGCCGGCGCCCGCGGTGAACGCGACGATCACCGTGTGCGAGATGAAGTTGACGAGCGCACCTAGCCGCGCGACGCCCATCGCGAACTGAAGGATGCCCGTGACGAGCGCGAGGGTGAGCACGAGCTCGATGTACGGCGCGGTGCCGGGCTCGGCCAGCGACGCCATCGTCGCGAACACGACGAGCGAGATCGCGTTGGTGGGCCCCGAGATCTGGTGCCATGACGAGCCCCACAGCGCAGCCACGATGGCGGGCAGCATCGCGCAGTAGAGTCCATACTGCGGCGGCATCCCGGCGAGCGTCGCGTAGGCGACCCCCTGCGGCAACACGACGAGGGCACCGATGAGTCCCGCCTGCAGGTCTGCGCGCAGCGTCACGCGCGTGATGCGGTCGCGCCATGCAAGGAAGGGAAGGAGCTTCTGGGCGAGCGGCGGCATGGTCGGCGCAGCGCCGCGGGGCGAAGGTCGCGTGCGCTGCGATGCCGCCATCATGCGGCCGCGAGCCGCCGCAGAGCAATGGCGGCGCAAGCGGCCGACCGCTTAACGCAACGATCTGATTTGCGGTGCGGAGGCCGTGGCGCTCTCCGTATCGGTGCTATGCGCGGCGAATATGCGCAGCCGCGCAGCCTCGCGGCGCGAGGCGCATCGGCGTCAGGACAGTGTGGAACGCGCGAGGACGGACGGTCAGGCGGCCGCGCGCGCGGTCTCGGGCGGCCGCGCAGCCGCGACCGGCTTCGCGCCCTTGTCGGCGCCCCCGGTGTGCGCCGCCACCAGCAGCGACGCCAGCACGCAGGAGGCCATCCGGACTTCCATCGAGTCGGTGCGCGCCGGCACGACGACGGGAATCCGCGCGCCCAGCACGATGCCGGCGGCGAGCCCACCGGTGAGGCCGGTGAGTGCGCGCAGGAGCAGCGACGCCGCTTCCATCGCGGGCGCGATCAGCACGTCGGGGTGCCCCGCGACGTCGGACTTCAGGCCGTTCGCGCGAGCGGCCTCGGCCGAGAGCGCGCTGTCGGCGGTCATCGGGCCTTCGCAGACCACCCCACCGAACCTCCCTTGCTCCGCCATCGACTTCAACGCCGCCGCATCCGCCGTCGAGGCGAAGGCCGGCGTCACGTAATCCATCGCGGCGAGCAGCGCGACCGCCGGAGTGGCAACGCCAAGCGCGCGCGCAAGGTCGATCGTGTTGGCGACGATGTCCTTTTTCGCGGCGAGGTTCGGCGCGATGTTGAGCTGCGCGTCGGCGACCAGGATGCCGTTCGGCCGCCCCGGCAGGTCGACGAAGTACGCGTGCGACAGCCGGCGTTCGGTGCGCAGTCCGGATTCGGGCGCCGCGACCGGCGCGAGCAGGTCGCCGTCGCTCATGCTGCCCTTGACCAAGGCGGCGACCTTGCCGTCTCGGGCGATCTCGGCCGCGCGCTGCCCCGCCACGCGAGGGTCGTCCGGGGTGTCGACGATCGGCAGTCGCGAGATGTCGAGGCCAGCCTTGAGGGCGGCATCCCGGATTCGGGCCTCGGGTCCCACCAGGACCGGGTCGAGGTAGCCGGCGAAACTCCCGGAAAGGGCGGTCTGCAGCGAATCGCGGTCGCAGGGATAGGCGATCGCCGCGGGAAGCGGCGGGCGCATCCGGATCTTCTCGACGAGACGCTGGAACTGTGGACGCACGGCCATGGTAGTTGGAGCGTGGCAAGCCCCTACGGGCTTGTCAACTCCCCGCGAACCTCACCCGACGGCGGGGCTTGGCCAGCCGACGGGCGGGGGCGGACCGCCCGTCGGAAGGTTTTGGCCGCGCCGCGGGCTGCGCTAGACCTCGGCCTCCTCGGACTGAAAGCGCAAGAACGAGCTGCCGAGCGTCGGCCTCCAAAGCTGATTCGCGATTGCTCCGATCCCCTGCGCGCTTCGCGCTCGGTTCGGCCTCCGCGCCGCCAAGGCATGCGTGCGCCGCGCTGTCGGCCTCCGAACGCGACTCGCGTCTGCTCGCATCCCCTTGCCGCTTCGCGACCGGGGCCCCGGCTCGCCGCTCGCGCGTTCCCCCTCGTCGCCGCTCACAGCTTTCCCTTCCACGGCACGACGAGCCGCTCGACGTAGCGCATCAGGAGGTCGAACAGGTAGGCGATGGCGCCGATGACGACGATCCCCATGATCACGATGTCGGTGCGCAGGAAGTTCGAGGCGTTCAGCACCATCTGACCCAGCCCGTGCGTCGCCGCGACCATCTCGGCCGCGACGAGCGTCGTCCACCCGAAGCCGATCGCGATCCGCATCGCGGTCAGGATTTCGGGCATCGCGCCGGGAATGATGACGTGCGCGATCACCTGCCATTTCGACGCGCCCATCGAGTAGGCGGCGTGGATCTGCTCCTGCGACACCGAGCGCACGCCCGCCCGGGCGCTCATCGCGAGCGGCGCGAAGCAGGCGAGGTAGATGAGCAGCACCTTGGAGAGCTCGTCGATCCCGAACCAGATGACGATCAACGGGAGGTACGCGAGCGGCGGCAGCGGCCGGTAGAACTCGATCGGGGGATCGAAGACGCCCCGCGCGATCCGGGAGACGCCCATCGCGATGCCGATCGGGATTGCGGTCACGCATGCCGCGAGGAACGCCGTGAACACGCGGAACATCGACCAGCCGAAGTGCGTCGCAAGCGGCGCGTCGGTGAGTTGCCCCAGCGCCGATTCGTAAAGCCGCGTGAACACGGTCTCCGGCGTGGGCAGGAAGAGCGGCGGGAGCCAGCGGTAATGGCTTGCGAACCACCACAGCGCGAAGATCGCCGCCATGGTCACGACGCTGATGAGCGTGCTGCGCCCCTCGCCCAGCTCGGCATAGCGCGACGTCTTGGGCGGAACAGTGCCGTTCGTCGCCACGTCACGCCTCGGCCTCGGCTGTCGCGGCAGGAGTGCCCGGCTCGCGATGCAAGATCACCGCCAGCACCTCCTCGCGGACGCGGATGAAGTCGGGTGACGACTTGACCGCGCGCGCGTCGCGCGTTTCGATGAACCGGCGGCCGAAGTCGAGCTCGTACTCATGCGAGATCTTGCCGGGTCGCGGCGTCATCACCACGAGGTGTGTCGCGAGGAACAAGGCCTCCTCGACGCTGTGCGTGATGAAGAAGCACATCTTGCCGGTGCGGTGCCAGACGTCGAGGATCAGCTCCTGGATCGACTCGCGCGTGAACGCGTCGAGGGCACCCAGCGGCTCGTCCATCAGCAGGAGCTCGGGGTCGGAAGCGAGTGCGCGGGCGATGCCCACGCGCTGCTGCATGCCGCCGGAGAGCTCGTAGATCGCGCGCTCGCCGAAGTCCTCGAGGCCGACCAGGCGCAGCGTCTCGCGTGCGATCCGGCGCCGCTCGTCCGCGGGCACGCCGCGCATCCGCAGGCCGAATGCGACGTTGTCGACGACGTTGAGCCAGGGCATCAACGCGTGCTTCTGGAATACGACGCCGCGATCGGCGCCGGGTGCGACGACGGGCTTGCCGTCGAGCAGGATCTCGCCCTCGGTGGGGGGCAGGAAACCGGCGATGCACGACAAGAGCGTCGTCTTGCCGCAGCCCGAGGCGCCGATCGCGACGACGAAGTCGCCGTCGCGCATCGCGAGGCTCACGTTCGCGAGCGCGTCGACGGTCCCCGCCTTCGAGGCGTAGCGGACGGACAGGCCGCGGATGTCGAGTGTCGGCACGGGAAGCGACGTGGGCAACAAAACGGCGGCGCCCACCTTCCGGGAAGCGCCGCCGTGCGGAGGGATCAGCTGCCGATGCGCGGCGCTACTTCATCGCGCCCTGCGCGAACGCCGGAGTAACGTTCTTGCTGTAGTCGGGAGCGAGCTGCTGGATCCGGCCCTCGTCCTTCAGAAACTTCGCGGTCTCCGTCAGCGCTTTGGCCGCGCCGCCGGACGCTCCGCCGCCGAGCCATGCGGGACCCGCTTGGTCGGCGAGGCTCGGGAAGCCGTAGAGCGCCATCGCATCGGCGACGTCCTCGGTCTTGCCGCCCGACCATTTGGCGACCGCCGCGACCTTCGCCGAATCGCCCGTCCACGCTTTCGGGTTCGCCTTGTACTCGGCGTCCGCCTTGGCGATCGCCTTCACGAGCGCGGTCATGAACTGCGGGTTCTCGGCGGCGAACTTCTTCGAGACGATGAGCCCGTCGAACGTGCACTTGCCCTTCTTGCAGAGCTCGCCCGAGGTGACGATCACCTTGCCGTTCTTCTTGACCGTCGAGAGCACCGGGTCCCAGATGAACGTCGCGTCGATATCGCCGCGGCCCCACGCGGCCGCGATCTCCGGCGGGCGCATGTTGAGGATCTGCACGTCGCCGCGCTTGAGCCCGGCGAGCTCCATCGCGTAGAGCAGGTGGAAGTGCGTCGTCGACACGAACGGGACGCCGACCTTCTTGCCCTTGAGATCGGCGACGGTGTTGACGCCGCTGCCGTTCCGCGCGACCAGCGCCTCGGCCGACGCGATGTCCTCGAGGATCCAGAAGAGGTCGACCTCCATTCCCTGGCTGATCGCCGTGGCGACCCCGGCCGAGCCCACCTCGCCGATCGCGACGTCGCCCGAGGCCATCGCGCGGATGACATCGCCGCCACCGCCGAACTGGCGCCAGTTGATCTTGTAGCCGGTCGCCTTCTCGATCTCGCCGGTCTGCTGCACCCAGCGGAACGGATTCATCATGTCCTGGTACGCGAAGGTCACCGTCTTCTGCGCCCAGGCCGGCAGCGCGGCGGCGAGCGTGAGGACAAGGGCAGCGAGCAAGCGTTTCATGGCACCTCCCGAGGCATCGAAAGAATCCGGCGACGCTCTCGGGGCGCCGCGCGGCACGAAAACCGAATCTAGATCTGCGCGAGCGTCTTGCGCAAGATCTCCGCGATCATATCGATATGCGCTTTCTCGGCGATCAGCGGCGGCGCGAGGATCGCCGAGTCGCCGGTCGTCTTCAAGTGCAGGCCGTTGTCGAAGAGCTTTTTCTGGAACGCGTGACCGCGCGCGCCGGGCCCGCCCGCCGGGTGCACGTCGATCGTGCCGAACATCCCGTAGCCGCGGATGTCGGCGACGATCGGCACGTCCCTGAGCGAGAAAATCGCGTCGAGGAAGTACGGCGACAGCGCGCGCCCGCGGGCGAAGAGGTCTTCCTTCTTGTAGATGTCGAGCACCGCGAGGCCTGCCGCGCACGGCCCCGGATGGCCCGAGTACGTGTAGCCGTGGAAGAACTCGATCGCGCCCTCCGGCGCCGCGGCCATGATCGTGTCGTGGATCCGCTCGGAGATCGCGACCGCCCCCATCGGCTGCGCGCCGTTGGTGAGGCCCTTCGCCATCGTCATGACGTCCGGCGTGACGCCGAAGCTCTGCGCGGCGAACGCCTGTCCCGTGCGGCCGAAGCCGCAGATGACCTCGTCGAAGATGAGCAGGATGCCGTGCGCGTCGCAGATCTCGCGCAGCCGCTTCAGGTACCCCTTCGGCGGCACGAGGCAGCCGGTGGAACCGGCGATCGGCTCGACGAAGCACGCGGCGATGTTCTCGGCACCGTAGAGGTTCACGAAGCGGGTCAGGTCCTCGGCGAGATCGACGCCGTGCTCGCCCTCGCCCTTCGTGAAGAAGTTCTCCTTGAGATGCGTGTGCCGCATGTGGGCGATCCCGGGCAGCCCCGGGCCGAACTTGCGGCGGTTGTTGACGAGACCCGACAGCGCGACGCCGCCGAAGTTGACGCCGTGGTAGGCGCGCTCGCGCGAAACGAACACGTTGCGGCCGCTCTGCCCGCGCGCCTGATGGTAGGCGAGCGCGAGCTTCATCGCGGTGTCGACCGCCTCCGACCCCGAGTTCGTGAAGAAGATGCGGTTGAGATCGCCCGGCGTCAGCTCGGCGACGCGCGTCGCGAGCTCGAACTGCTTCGGGTGGCCTCGGAGGAACGGCGGGACGAAGTCGAGCTCGGCCATCTGCCGGCCGACCGCCTCGGCGATCTCCTTGCGGCCGTGGCCCGCGTTCGCGCAAAAGAGCCCGGACGACGCGTCGATGAGCTTCTCGCCGCGGTCGTTCCAGTAGAACATCCCCTCCGCGCGGACGACCATCTTCGGGTCAGCCTTGAAGTCGCGGTTCGGCGTGAACGGCATCCAGTATTCATCGAGCGAGATCCGCTTCGTCGCGGCTGCTTCGTGGATCGTGAGTTCGGCGTGGCCCATGGTGATCTCCTGATGCTGCGGTGCGGCAACCGGCCGCCGCAACGGACGCAGCTCATGCGATTTCGGAATCCTCCATCCTACACCCGGGGCGGGCGCCGCGGGAGGGCCGAGTTGCCCTATTCGTCGCCGAGGCTCGGGCTGCGCTCGATGTAGTGCAGGACGACGACGAGGCCGATGGTGGCGACGACGAGAAAGAGCGGCCCGAACAGCCAGAACGCGAGCGGAACGGCGAGGAAGAATGCGCGCATCCCGATCGAATAGAAGTGGCCGGCCCGGACGAGGCGGTGCGCGACGTGCCGCGGGCCGAGGCCGGGCTGCCCGGCCGCGTCGGGGACGTTGATCATGAACACGACGTGATTCAAGAGCCGGATGGTCGTCGCGAACGCGAAGAACGCGACGATGAACGCGGAGAGCAGGCACATGATCTTCACGGCCCAGGTCTCCGCCGAGCTCGAGCCGCCGAGGCTGACCGCGTGCCACGTGCGCGCGAGCGTCTCGCCCTGGCCCGTTAGCGTGAGCGTCCCGAGGATCAGCAGCGCCGCGCTCGACGCCATGAACGTCGCCGCCATCGTGAAGTTGCGCAGCGTCTGCACGGCCATCACGTCGCGACTCGGATTCGCCATCACGTGCTCGACCCAGCGCGTGCGCGCGGTGTCATTGACACCGTGGATCGTGAAATGCGGGTCGCGCCGTGCGCGCCGCCACAGGAGCGCGTAGTAGAGCACGACCAGCGCCGCGCTCGCGGCGAGCGCCGCCAGGTCCGTGCCCATGCTGTCGATCCACGGCGGCATTGCATTATCATAGCCGTTTGCGGTCGCCGCGGCCTCGCGCCGTGCCTCGCATTCCCCGTCCCCCGTCAGGAGCTCCTGCCATGCGCATCGGCGTCCCGAAGGAAATCAAGGTGCTCGAAAACCGCGTCGGCCTCGTGCCGGGCAGCGTGCGCGAAGCCGTCGCGAACGGGCACGAAGTGATCGTCGAGCACAACGCGGGGCAGGGCATCGGGATGGACGACGAGGCCTACCGGCGCGCGGGCGCGCGCATCGCCGGCACCGCCGCCGAGGTGTTCGCCGCGGCCGACATGATCGTCAAGGTCAAGGAGCCGCAGGCGGTCGAGCGCCGGATGCTGAAGAAGGGCCAGATCCTGTTCACGTACCTGCACCTCGCGCCCGATCCGGATCAGGCGAAGGATCTCGTGGCGAGCGGCGCGGTGTGCATCGCGTACGAGACGGTCACCTCGCAGAGCGGTGGCCTACCTCTGCTCGCGCCGATGTCCGAGGTCGCGGGGCGTATGGCGGTGCAGGCCGGCGCGTACTACCTCGAGAAACCGCACGGCGGGCTCGGCATGCTGCTCGGCGGCGTGCCCGGCGTCGATCCCGCGAAGGTCGTGATCCTGGGCGGCGGCGTGGTCGGCGCGCACGCGTGCCATATCGCGCTCGGGATGGGCGCGGATGTGTGGGTGCTCGACCGCAGCGTCGAGGTGCTGCGCGCGCTGTGGCGCCAGTTCGGCCGGCCGCTCAACACGGTCTTTTCGACGCAGGACGCGATCGAGCATCACGTGACCACCGCGGATCTCGTGATCGGCGGCGTGCTGATCCCAGGCGCATCGGCGCCGAAGCTCGTGTCGGCCGCGCTGGTCAAGCGGATGAAACCGGGGTCGGTGATCGTCGACGTAGCGATCGACCAGGGCGGCTGCTTCGAGACCGCGCGGCCGACGACGCACGCCGATCCCGTCTACGTCGTCGACGGGGTTACGCACTACTGCGTGGCCAACATGCCGGGCGGCGTGCCGCGGACGTCCACGTTCGCGCTCAACAACGCGACACTGCCGTTCGTGCTCGCGCTTGCGAACAAGGGGTGGAAGAAGGCGCTCGCCGACGACGTGCACCTCAAGAACGGGCTCAACGTCGCGTTCGGCAAGGTGACGTGCCAGCCGGTCGCCGAGGCGCTCGGCTACGCGTACGTCGAACCCGATTCACTGATGGGCTGAAGCCGCGCCGCCTTGGGCAACCCCTAGTCGCGCAGCACCGCCGGCAGCCACAACGCGAGCTGCGGGAACGCGAGTACGCAGCCAAGCCCGATCACCTGCAGCACCATGAACTGCATCATTCCCGCGTAGATGTCCGAGAGGTCCCACTCGGGCACCACGCCCTTCAGGAAATAGGCCGACAGCGCCACCGGCGGCGAGAGCCACGCCGTCTGCAGGCACACGGCGACCAGCGTGCAGAACCATACGAGGTCGATGCCCAGCTTCTGCACGAGCGGCAGCAGGATCGGCACGACGATCAGCACGATCGGCACCCACTCGAGCGGCCAGCCGAGCACGAAGATGATGCCGAGGATCAGGATCAGCATCAGCGTCGGCGGTAGGTCGAGTCCCAGCAGCGACTCGGCGATCAGCGCCGCGCTCCCCAGGCGCGAGAAGACCGCGCCGAAGTAGTTCGACGCCGCGACAAGGAGCAGGATCATGCAGGACGTCAGCAGTGTCGAGTACACGGCCCGGCGAAAGCCGGCCCAGGTGAGGCGCCGGTAGAGAAGCGTCAGGATCAGGACGGCGAACGCGCCGACCGCCCCTGCGTCGGTCGGCGTCGCGATGCCCGCGAGGATCACGCCCAGCGTGGCGAAGATCACGACGACGACGGGTGCGATACCGACGACCAGCTCCTTCACGACCTCGCCGACCGAGCCCGCGCGCTCGTCATGTGGAAGCGGCGGGCCGAGCGACGGATCGAGGTAGCTTCGCGCGAGCGTATAGGCGATGTAGAGCAGCGACAGCGTGAGGCCGGGAATGACGGCGGCGGCGAACAGGTCGGTCGCGGGCACGCCGACCACCGGTCCCATCACGATCAGCATCACCGAGGGCGGGATCAGAATGCCGAGCGTCCCGCCCGCCGTGATCGCGCCCGCGGACATCCGGATGTCGTACCCGCTCTTCTTCATCGCCGGCGCCGCCATGACGCCGAGCAGCGTCACCGAAGAGCCGACGATACCGGTAGCCGCGGCGAAGATCGTGGCGGTCAGCAGCACGGCAAGGTAGAGCGAGCCGCGCACCGACGCGAGCGCGAGCTGTACACCGCGAAACAGCCGCTCCATCAGGCCGCTTTGCTCGAGCAGGTACCCCATGAACAGGAAGAAAGGCACCGAGGCCAGCGTCGGATCGCGCATCACCGCGAAGAACTGCAGTGTCATCAGGTGCAGCGCCAGCGGACCGAGCGCGACGTAGCCGCCGATCAGCGCAACGGCGATCAGCGTGAACGCGATCGGGAAGCCGATGAAGATCGCGCCGAACAGGATCACAAGCAGGACGAGGCCGAACCACTCCGGAGTCATCGGGCGGCGCTCATGTCGCGACCTCGGCGTCGTCGGCAGGTGTGTTGGCGCTGTCGCCGGGACCGAACGCGCGGCCCCAGCACTTGATCATCTCGGAGACACCCTGCAGCAGCAGCAGCGCGGCCGAGGCCGGGATCACGAACTTGAACGGCCACACGATCGGCAGCCAGGGAGAGGTGACAATGCGCTCGTTCTGCTGAAAGGATTTCCAGAAGTACTCCCAGCCCAGCCAGCCGAAGATCGCGATCGCGGGGAAGAAGAACACCAGGTAGCACGCGAGGTCGACCCGCGCGCGCGTGCGCGTCGACCAGCGCCCGTAGTACAGGTCGGTGCGGATGTGGCCGCCGTGTTGCAGCGTCCACGCCGAACCCAGCATGAAGAACGTGCCGTAGAGCATGAACGTCATGTCGTACGCCCATACCGTGGGCGCATTGAACAGGTAGCGCGCCGTGACCTCCCAGACCAGTGAAAGCACCATCGGCAGGATCATCCACGCGACGGCCTTGCCCGCGCCGCGGGTGAACAGGTCGATCGCGTGCGTGGCCCGGTGGGCCAGGGTCGGCGCTGCGGCCATGCGTGTTCCGGTGGGAAACGGCTACGGGCGGACGCGCGAAGTTTCGCGCCCGCCCGTAGCCGGTACTTGCGACCGGCGCGGCGCCGGTACGGTCACTTGGGCGGTGCCGCGAGCGCGGCGTTGCCGAGGTTCGAGTACAGGTCGTTGATCTTGGTCCAGTACGGCACGACGACCTTGGCGAAGTTGCGCTGCGAATCGAGCACCTGCTTGAAGAATGGGTCCTTCGCCGAGTAGCGGTCGAGCACGACGTTGGTCGCGCGGACGAACTCGGGGAAGAAGTCCTTGGGCGTGTCGTGGATCGTCACCTTGAACTCGTTGCGCAGTCGCACGATCGCCTGTGCGTTGCGGTAGACGTTGTAGGTGTACGTCTCCATCATCGACGCCATCGCCGCGGTGCGCATGATCTCCTTCAGGTCGGGCGAGAGCTTGTCCCAGACCGTCTTGTTGATCAGCAGCTCGCCGATGTCGGTCGACTGGTGCAGGCCCTGCAGGTAATAGTTCTTCCACACGGTCTGCAAGCCGAGGTTCATGTCGTCGGCGGGGCCGATCCACTCGGCCGCGTCGATCACGCCGCGCTGCGCCGCCGGGACGATCTCGCCGCCGGGCATCGCGACGGCCGCCACGCCCATCTCCTTGAAGATCTCGCCGGTGATGCCGGGGGGCGAGCGGTACTTCATCTTCTTGAAGTCCGCTACCGAATTGATAGGCGTCTTGAACCAGCCGAGCGGATCAGGCCCCATCGGCTGCACGAACAGCGGCTCGACGTTGACCTTGAGGATATCGGAGTAGAGCTTGCGGTAGAGGTCGTAGCCTCCGCCCTCGTAGATCCACGCGACGTGCGAGAGCTGGTCGAGTCCGACGCCTGCGCCCGCCATCGGGTTGCTGAACAGGCCGGCGGCCGGATGTTTGCCCGACCAGTAGTGCGTCCACGCGTAACCCCCCTCGACAATGCCCTTGTCGACGGCATCGAGGATCTCGAACGCCGGCACCACGGCGCCGTCCGGCAGCATTTCCATCTTGATGCGACCGGCGGACATGCGGTCGACGCGATCACCCATCTTCTTCATAAGCTCGAAGTAGATGCTGGCCGAGGGCACCGCGGTCTGGATGCGCATGCGGACAGGCGCCTGCGCGGCTTGTGCGAGCGCAGTGTTGACGGCGAACACCATGGCGGCGAGCGCGACGGCGCCTTTGACGAGCCAATGCGGTTTCATGAGGCCTCCCTGGATCGTGTGTGCAGCGAAGCGCGCACTGCGCCGCGCGCCGACGCGTGCAATCTAGACAATCGGATTGCCTTTGGCAATGCTTTCTCACCGATCGCCGGACCGGCTGCCTCACGATGGATCAGGCAACGTCCCGGACGACCCGCCAGTGCTGCCTCGCGAGATGTGACGTCCTGACTGGACCGGATGCGATCGGTTGCGCGGGCCTTTCGGTTGTGAAAGACTCCCCATTCCATCGCGCGGCGATCCGCATACGCGCCAGGAGATCCCGATGAACAAGCCCGTCGACCTGCCCCAGGCCGTTGCCGGCAGGCAGAAGATGACGCCGTCCGAAGCGTTCGTCGAGACGCTCGTCGCGCACGGCGTGAAGGACGTGTTCGGCATCGTCGGATCCGCGTACATGGACGCGCTCGACCTCTTTCCGCTCGCCGGAATCCGCTTCATCTCGGTCGCGCACGAGCAGGGCGCGGGCCACATGGCCGACGGCTACGCGCGCGTGTCCGGGCGCCACGGCGTGTGCATCGCGCAGAACGGGCCCGGCATTACGAACTTCGTCACGTCGACCGCCGCGGCGTTCTGGGCGCACTCGCCCGTCGTCGTGATCACGCCGGAGACGGGCAGCGCAACGATCGGCCTGGGAGGATTCCAGGAGACCGAGCAGCTGCCGATCTTCTCGAAGATCACGAAGTTCCAGGCGCACGTCAACAATCGCGCGCGGATGGCCGAGCTCACCGGCCGCGCGTTCGACCGTGCGCGGCTCGCGATGGGTCCGGCGCAGCTCAACATCCCGCGCGACTTCTTCTACGGCGACATCGAGTGCGAGATTCCCCGGCCGCTTGCGATCGAGCGCGGCGCGGGCGGCGAGAAGAGCCTGGACGAGGCCGCAGCGCTGCTCGCCGCGGCGAAGTTCCCGGTAATCCTCTGCGGCGGCGGCGTCGTGATGGCGGACGGCGGGCAGGAGGCCGCGCGCCTCGCCGAGCTGCTCCAGGCGCCGGTCGCTGTCTCCTATTTGCACAACGACGCGTTTCCGGCGCAGCACCCGCTATGGATCGGTCCTCTGGGCTACCAAGGCAGCAAGGCGGCGATGAAGCTGATAGCGAAGGCCGACGTCGTGCTGGCGCTCGGCACGCGACTCGGGCCCTTCGGCACGCTGCCCCAGTACGGAATCGAGTACTGGCCCAAGGATGCGCAGGTCATCCAGGTCGACGCCGATGCGACGATGCTCGGGCTCGTGAAGCCGATCTCGGTGGGCGTCTGCGGCGACGCGAAGGCGGCGGCGGTCGCGCTGGCCGCGCGGCTCGCGGGGAAGACACTCGTCTGCAGTGCCAACAAGGAGGCGCGCCTGGCCGAGGTCAAGTCGGCAAAGGCGCAATGGGAGTCCGAGCTCGACGGCTGGGCGAACGAGAAGGATCCGTGGTCGCTCGAAGTGGCCCATGGCTCGTCGGCGATGCATCCGCGGCAGATGCTGCGCGAGCTCGAGCGCGCGCTGCCCGCCGACGCGATGGTGTCGACCGACATCGGCAACATCTGCTCGGTGTCGAACTCGTACCTGCGCTTCGACCGCCCTCGCTCGATGTTCGCTGCGATGAGCTTCGGCAACTGCGGCTACGCGTTCCCGACGATCGTCGGCGCGAAGGTCGCCGCCCCGGAACGGCCAGCCGTCGCCTACGTCGGCGACGGCGCGTGGGGGATGAGCTTCGGCGAGTTGCAGACGTGCGTACGCGAGAACATCCCCGTCACCGCGGTCGTGTTCAACAACGGCCAATGGGGCGCCGAGAAGAAGAACCACGTCGACTTCTACAACAATCGGTTCATCGGCGTGAACCTCGACCGCCAGCCGTCGTGGGCCGCGGTGGCGCAGGCGATGGGCGCGGAGGGGCAGCGGATCGATACGCTCGCCGACGTCGGCCCGGCACTGCGCACGGCGGCGAAGGCGCAGCGCGAGGGCCGCACCACGGTGCTCGAGATGATGGTGACGCGCGAGCTCGGGGACCCGTTCCGCCGCGATGCGCTGGCATTGCCGACGCGCCATCTCGCCAAGTACGCGTCGACGGCCGCCCGGCGCTGAGCGCCGCGGCCTGCAGCTCACGATCCATGGGAGAGTGTCCATGACGATTCGCCATTCGTTCATGCTGGCGCTCGTGGCGCTGGCCGTCATCGCGGGTCCTACGCCCGCGGGCGCGCAGGATTACCCGAACAAGCCGATCAAGTTCATCGTGCCGTACCCGCCGGGCGGCGGCACCGACGTCATCGCGCGGATCCTGCAGGAGCCGCTCACGGCTGAGCTCGGGCAGCCGATCATCATCGAGAACAAGGGCGGCGCGGCGGGCAACGTCGGCACCGACCTCGCGGCAAAGGCGCCGGCCGACGGCTACACGATCCTGTTCACGCTCTCGTCGCACACGATCAATCCGAAGCTCTACGACAAGCTGCCGTTCGATGTCGAGCGCGACTTCGTGCCCGTGAGCCTCGCCACGCTGGTCCCGCAGATCCTGGTAGCGCACCCGAGCGTGCCCGCGAACAACGTGAAGGAGCTGATCGCGCTCGCGAAGGCGAATCCCGGCAAGCTCAACTACGCGTCGGTCGGCACCGGGTCGCCGGCCCACATCGCGGGCGAGCTGCTCAAGCTCAGGACAGGTGTGGACATCGTCCACGTTCCTTACAAGGGCGGCGGGCCCGCCGTGATCGACACGATCGGCGGGCAGGTGCAGCTCGCCTTCGTGTCGATGCCGGCCGCGTGGCAGCACGTGAAGGCGGGCAAGCTCAAAGCGCTGGCCGTGACAAGCGCCACCCGCAGCCTCACCGCCCCGGACGTGCCGACGATCGCGGAGACGGTCCCCGGCTACGTCGTCGATTCGTGGTACGGCGCCCTTGCCCCGGCGAAGACGCCGCCCGCCGCGGTCGCGAAGCTCAACGCCGCGTTCGCGAAGGTGCTCGATAATCCGCAGGTGAAGGAGAGGCTCCTCGCGCAGGGTGCCGAAGCCGCGGCGAGCTCGCCGGCGGAGTTCGAACGGCGGATCAAAGACGAGCTCGCGAAGTGGGAGCTCGTGATCAAGTCGGCGAACATCAAGCCGGAGTGACGCGTCCCTTGATGGGAACCGCTGCCGCCGGGACGCCCGAGGCCGTCGTCGCGGCGCTCGTCGCGCGCGCCCGCGCGGCGCAGCGCGCCTACGAGACGTGGCCGCAGGAGCGCGTCGACGAAGCAGTCGTCGCGGCAGGCTGGGCGATCGTCGAGCCCGCGCGCAACCGCGCGCTCGCGGAGCTCGCCGTGCGCGACACCGGCCTCGGCAACGTCGCGGACAAGATCGTCAAGAACCGCCGCAAGACGCTCGGCCTCCTGCGCGATCTCCGCGGGGCCAAATCGGTCGGCGTGATCGCCGAGGATCCCCGGCGCGGGCTGATCGAGATCGCCCGGCCGGTCGGAGTCGTTGCCGCGATCACGCCGTCGACCAATCCGGGTGCGACGCCCGCGAACAATATCGTCAACGCATTGAAGGGACGGAACGGGATCATCCTCGCGCCCTCGCCCAAAGGCGCTTCGACGCTCGCTCTCCTGCTCGAATTCGTCCATGCCGAGCTCGACCGCGTCGGCGCGCCGCGCGACCTCGTCCAGATGCTGCCGTCCCCGGTGACGCGCGAGGCGACCTTTGCGCTGATGCGCGCGGCCGATCTTGTCGTCGCGACGGGCTCGCAGACCAACGTGCGCGCGGCGTATTCGAGCGGCACGCCGGCGATCGGCGTCGGCGCCGGCAACGTCGCCGCGATCGTCGACGAGACTGCCGATGTCGCCGCCGCTGCGGAGAAGATCGCTCGTTCGAAGGTGTTCGACAACGCTACGTCGTGCTCGTCGGAGAACAGCGTCATCGCCGTGGCGAGCGTCTACGACGCGCTCGTCGCCGCGCTCGCGCGCGAGGGTGGCGTGCTGCTCGACGGCGAGGAGACGCGGCGGCTCGAAAGCGAAATGTTCCCGGACGGCCGCCTCGCGCCGGAGGTGGTCGCGCAGTCGGCGGGGGCCATCGCCGCGCATGGCGGCCTCGTCCGCCCCGAGCTCGAGCGCGCGCGGTTCCTGATGGTCGAGGAGACCGGCGTCGGTGGCGCGCACCCGTTCTCGGGCGAGAAGCTCTCGCCGGTGCTCGCGGTCTATCGTGTCGACGACTTCGCCGCGGCGGCGGATCTCGCCGCGCGGCTGCTCGCGTTCCAGGGGGCCGGTCACTCGGTGGGTCTGCATACGCGAACCCCGGCGAGGGCGGTCGAGCTCGGGCTCACGCTCCCCGTGTGCCGCGTCATCGTCAACCAGGCGCACTGCTTCGCGACCGGCGGCAGCTTCGACAACGGGTTGCCGTTCTCGCTGTCGATGGGCTGCGGCACCTGGGGCGGCAACAGCATCTCGGACAATCTCGGCTACCGGCACTTCCTCAACATCACGCGTGTGGTGATGCCGTTGGCCCCGGAGGAGGTCCGCGAGCCCACCGACGACCAGATCTTCGGGGAGTATCGGCGGAAGTATCGTGCCTGACGCTCCGTCGGCGCGCGGGACGATCCGCGACGCGATCGACAGGCGCGCGCGGGAACGGCCCGACGCGCCGTTCGTTCTTGCCCCCGAGCCTGATCGCGTCTTGACCTACGGTGCGCTGCAGGAGCTGGCCCATGGACTCGCCGTCGAGCTGTCCGCGCGCGACATTCATCCCGGCGACGTCGTCTCGTACATGCTGCCGAACGGCATCGCCGCCGCCGGCGTGCTGCTGGGGGCGATGCACGGCGGCTATGTCCCCTCGCCGGTGAGCCTGCTCGCGCAGGACGCGCTGATCGAGCACACGCTCGCGCACTCGCGCACGCGCATCGTCTTCGCAGCGCCGGAGTTCGTCGCGCGACTCGAGACGATCGTGGCCAGGACCCGGAGCCGCGCCATCGTGCGGGAGACGTCGCCCGACGATATCGCGATCGCTGGCGCCCGCGCTCCTGGTCGTGCACCGCTTCCCGAGCCGGGCACACCCGCGCTCCTCATGTACACGTCCGGGACAACCGGCCGTCCGAAAGGGGCGCTCCTGTCGCACGCGAACCTGGTCCACGCGGGCAATGCGGTCAGCGCCGCGCACGCGCTGACGCCGGGAGATCGTGTGCTGTCGTCCCTGCCGCTCTATCACGTCAACGGCCAGTGCATCGCGACGATCTCGCCGCTCGTGTCGGGTGGCAGCGTCGTGATGCCGCACCGCTTCAGGGCGTCGCAATGGTGGGGCTGGGTCGAGCGCTACCGGCCGACGTGGCTCAACGTCGTGCCGACCATCATCGCGTACCTCTTGAACGGTGCCGATCCGACGCCCGAGCAGGCGGCTGCGTGCCGCGGCTTGCGCTTCGCGCGGTCGGCCTCCGCGCCGCTCCCGCCCGAGCAGCACCGCGCGTTCGAAGCGCGGTTTGGCATTTCGGTGCTGGAAGCGATGGGTCTGACCGAGTGCGCATCGGTCGCGTTCGCGAACCCGCTCGATCCGCGCGCGCGAAAGCTCGGCTCGCCGGGACTCCCGCTCGGCATGCGCGCGCGCGTCGTTGCGACCGACGGGACCGTGCTCGGCGACGGCGAGCGGGGCGAGATCGAGCTTCAAGGCGCGAACGTGATGCTGCGCTACCACGACGATGCCGAGGCGACCGCGCGCACGCTCCGCGATGGGGGTTGGCTCGCGACCGGCGACCTGGGCTATCGCGACGCGGACGGCTTCTACTTCATCACCGGGCGCCTGAAGGAGCTGATCATCAAGGGCGGCGAGAACATCGCGCCGCGCGAGATCGACGAGGCGCTCCTCGCGCACCCGGCCGTGCTCGAGGCGGCCGCGGTCGGGATTCCGGATCCCGAGTACGGGCAGGAGATCCTCGCCTGCGTCGTGTTGAAGCCCGGCGCCGGCTGCACCGAGGACGAGCTGCGCGCGCACTGCATCGCCGCGCTGGGCCGTTACAAGGCGCCGAAGGCCTTCCGTTTCATGACGGAGCTGCCGAAGGGGCCGTCGGGCAAGGTGCAGCGTCTGAAGCTCGCCCAAGGGTGAGCGGTAGGAATCGGTATCATGTGCCGGCGCGACGTGGTGGCAACGGAGGGTTGACGATGTTCATCGGCCATTTCGGCCTGGCGATGGCGGCGAAGAAGGTCGCGCCGAAGCCTTCGCTCGGCACGCTGGTGCTCGCGGCGCTCCTCGTCGACGGCGTGTGGCCCGTGTTCCTGCTGCTCGGGTGGGAACGGGTCGAAATCGTTCCCGGGATCACCGCGGTCACACCGCTCCTGTTCGTCTCGTATCCCTACACGCACAGCCTCGTCGCCGGCGCGGGTTGGGCGGCGCTGCTCGCGGGCGGCTACTATGTGTTGCGGCGCGACGGCGCGGGCGCCGGCTGGATCGCCGCGCTCGTGCTGTCGCACTGGGTGCTCGACTTCGCGTCGCACCGGCCGGACATGCCGCTGTGGCCAGGCGGCCCCAAAGTGGGACTCGGGCTCTGGTATTCGCGTCCAGCGACCCTCGTGGTCGAGTTTGCGTTATTCGGTGCCGGCATCTGGCTCTACCGGTCGGCGACGCGCGCGCGCGACCGGCTGGGCACGATCCTGTTCGCCGCGTTCGTCGCGATCATCGCGGCGATCTATCTTGCGGCCGTCTTCGGACCTCCGCCGCCGTCGGTGCAGGTGCTGGCGATGAGTGGATTGCTGGGATGGCTGTTCATCGCGTGGGCGTACTGGATCGACCGGCATCGCGAGCCGGCGGCGCGCTGACGCGGGACACGATTCACCCGCTTCGATTGGAGGAGAGATCGATGGCCGTCGCCTTGACCTATGCCATTCATTTCGTCGCCGACATGGACCGCGCGGTGGCGTTCTACCGCGACACGCTAGGACTGACGCTCAAGTTCGCTTCGCCCGGCTGGTCGGAATTCGTGACCGGTGAGACGACGCTCGCGCTGCATCCGTCGTCGGACGAGAATCCGCCCGGAACGACACATCTCGGATTCGGGACGCCCGACGTGCGTGGATTTCACCGGGCGATGACGGCGGCGGGCGTGCGCTTCACGCGCGAGCCGGAGCCCCTGCACGGCGTCACGCTCGCGGAATTCGTCGATCCGGACGGCGCGCGCTGCAGCGTGAGCGGGTAGGCCGGCGCGCGCGTCCAACGGGCGGAGGCAGCGATCGCAATGGAACCGCGGCTGGCGTGTGCGAGCTGCGGCGCGGACAACCGTGCCGGACGCCGCTTCTGCGCGCAGTGCGGCGCCGCGCTGACGCTCGCCTGTCCGGCCTGCGGGTACGCGAACGAGCCGGGCGAACGGTTCTGCGGCGGCTGCGGCGGGGCGCTCGTGGCGTCGCCTGCCGCGGCCGTCGATGTTTCGCGCACCGATGCGAACGACGCCGAGCGCCGGCCGGTCACCGTGCTGTTCGCCGACCTCTGCGGCTACACGCGGCTGTCGCAGGGGCTCGATCCGGAAGACATCCATGCACTGCTCGAGCGCTACTTCGGCGTCGTCGATGCGATCGTCGAGCGCTTCGGCGGCCGTGTCGACAAGCACATCGGCGACGCCGTGATGGCGATCTTCGGAGCGCCGGTCGCGCACGGCGACGAGCCTGCGCGCGCGGTGCGCGCAGCCGCCGCGATCCAGCGCGCGATGCCTGACGTCGGCACGCCGCTCGGCCGCACGCTTGCTGCGCACATCGGCATCGCCGCGGGTGAGGTCGTCGCGAGCGGGGTCGGCAGCGGCGAGCATCGTGCGTATACGGTGATCGGCCCGTCGGTCAACCTCGCCTCGCGCCTGGTCGACGTCGCCGGTCCGGGCGAGATCGTGCTGGACGGCGCGGTCCACGACGCGGTGGCGCGCGAGGCGACGTGCACGCCGCTCGACGCGCTCCCGATCCGGGGTCTCGACCGGCCCGTCACAGCCTGGCGCCTCGACGCCCTCGGCGCGCGCGGCGACGCGGGTGCGGCGCCGCCCTTCGTCGGTCGCGCCGGCGAGCTCGCGCAGCTCGCAGCACTGATTCACGCATGCGCCGCCGGCAACGCCGGGACGATCGTCCACGTGCGCGGCGACCCGGGCATCGGCAAGTCGCGGCTTGTCGCGGAACTCGCGCGGATCGCGATGGCGGACGGCTTCGCTTGTCACACGGGACTTGTGCTTGACTTCGGGACGGCCAAGGGACGCGATCCGATCCGCGACGTCGTCGCCTCGCTCGTCGGGCTCGCGCCGACATCAAGCGCGGAAGAGCGCGCTCGAGCGCTCGAATATGCGGTTGCGCGTGGCATCGTCTCCGCCGACGCGCGGCCGTTCCTCGCCGATCTGCTCGACCTGCCAATGCCGGCAGAGGGCCGCGAGCTCTATGCGGCGATGGACAACGCGGCGCGACACCGCGCGTGCTGCGAGGTCCTGGTGGGGCTCGTCGCGGCGGCTGCGCACGCGGCGCCGCTGCTGATCACGATCGAGGACCTGCACTGGGCGGACGGCGTGACGCTCGGCTACGTGACCGCGCTCGCACGTGCGACGGCGGCGATGCGGACGCTGCTCGTGCTGACTTCGCGCGTGGACGGCGACCCGCTCGCCAGCAGCTTCCGCGCCTCCCTCGCCGGCGCGCCGCTCGCGACGCTCGATCTTGCGCCGTTGTCCGACGCGGACGCCGCCACGCTTGCCGGCGGACTGTTCGCGACGTCGGCGCGCCTCGCGCGCAAGTGCATCGAGCGCGCCGGTGGCAATCCGCTGTTCCTGGAGCAGCTCCTTCGCACCGCCGAGGAGAGCGAGGACCGGCTGCCGGCCTCGCTCGCAAGCCTGGTGCTCGCACGCGTCGACCGGTTACCCGAGCGCGAGCGCGCAGCGTTGCGCGCCGCCGCTGTCATCGGCCAGCGGTTTCCGCTCGCGCTGCTGCGGCACCTGATCGCAGCGTCCGACTACGACTGCGCGGCGCTGCTCGCGGCCTCGCTCGTGCGTCACGACGGCGAGGAGTTCCTGTTCGCGCACGCGCTCATTCGCGACGGCGTGTACGCGTCGTTGACCCGCCCGCGCCGCGCCGAGCTGCATCGGGCGGCCGCCGCGTGGTACGGCGAGCGCGACCCGACGCTCCGGGCCGAGCATCTCGATCGCGCGGAAGCCCCCGAAGCACCGCGGGCCTATCTCGCGGCGGCGCAGGCGCAGTCGACGGAGCTGCATACCGAGCGTGCGCTCGCGCTGGCCGAGCGCGGTGCCGCGCTCGCCCGCGAATCGGGTGATGTGGTCTCGCTCAACCTGCTTCGCGGGCGGCTCCGGTTCGACATCGGCGAAGGGAAGCCCTCAATCGAGGCGTACGAAACGGCACTTGCCGCGGCGACCGAACCAGCCGACCGCTGCCGCGCGTGGCTCGGCATCGCCGCCGGGCATCGGCTGCTCGCCAATTTCGAGGCCGCGTTCGCGGCGCTGGACGAGGCGCTGCCGCTCGCGCGTGCGCACCGCCTCGCGCGCGAGCGCTCGGAGTTGCACTACACGCGCGGCAACCTTCATTTCGCGCGCAGCGAGGCCGCGGCCTGCCGCGCGGAGCATGCGACGGCGCTCGCCTGCGCGCTCGAAGCCGGCGATCCGGCGTGGGAAGCGCGCGCGACCAGCGGCCTCGCCGACGCCGACTACATCGAAGGGCACATGCGCACCGCGCTGTCGCGGTTCACGCAATGCGTCGCGCTGTGCGACCGGCACGGCCTCTCGCGGGTCGCGATTCCCAATCGCATCATGATCGGTCACTGTCGCTGCTACCTGGCCGAGTTCGATGCCGGCATCGCCGACATGAAGGCCGGGCGCGCGCTCGCCGTCAAGCTAGGAGATCGCCACGGCGAGATGTTTTCCCTGGAATCGGAGGGCCTGCTGCTCGTCCTCTGCAATCGTTATCACGAAGCCGTGCCCGTGCTCGAGCGGGGGCTCGTGCTCGCGGAGGCGATCGGCGCGCGGCGCTATCAGGCGACCATGCTCTGTGCGCTGGCCGAGGCCGATGCCGCGCAGGGCCGCCCGGACGCCGCGATCGAGCACATCGAGCGCGCGCTGACGCTGTCGCGGGAGACCGACATGCGCTTCTGCGGGCCGATGATCCTCGCGGTCAAGTCGGCGCTGCAGCGCGACCGGAACGAGCGCGAGGCGTCCAGGCGCGAGGCCGAGGCGCTGCTCGCGCAAACCTGCGTCGGCCACAATTCGATCTCGTATCACCGCTGTGGTATCGAGGACACGCTTGCGCGCGGCGAATGGGCGCGCGCCCGGGCGCATGCGGAGGCGCTCGACGACTATACGCGCGCCGAGCGGCTCCCCTTTGCGGATCTGTTGATCGCACGCGGCCGCGCGCTCGCGGCGTTGGGCGAGGATCCGCGCGATGTGCCCGCGCGGGCCGAGGTCCTTCGGCTCAAGCGCGAAGCCGAGCGCATCGACTGGCGGATCGGCTGGCCCGATTTCGCCCTCGCCGACTGAGAGACCGGCGCCGGCTGATTGCGGCCGTCACGAAAGTGTCACATGCCGTCGCACGGACGTCACGCGCCTGTAACACGCGGGCGCCAGACTGCGTGGCATCCAGTCACCGACCGGGAAATTCCATGCGCAGATTGCTTCCCATCGGCTTCATCGCCGCCACCTCCGTCGCGTTCGGCCTCTCCACCGCATCCGCCGTCGACATCACCGGCGCCGGCGCCACGTTCCCATACCCGATCTACGCGAAGTGGGCCGAGGCCTACAAGCAGAAAACCGGCGTCGGGATGAACTACCAATCGATCGGCTCGGGCGGCGGGATCAAGCAGATCCAGAACAAGACGGTCGATTTCGGCGCCACCGACATGCCGTTGAAGCCCGAGGATCTCGAGAAGGACGGCCTCGTCCAGTTTCCAACGGTCATCGGTGGCGACGTGCCGGTCGTGAATCTGGAGGGCGTGAAACCGGGCGAGCTCAAGCTGACGGGACCGGTGCTGGCCGACATCTATCTCGGCAAGATCACCAGGTGGAGCGATGCCGCGATCGCGAAGCTCAATCCCGGTGCGAAGCTCCCGGACACCGACATCACCGTCGTGCATCGCTCGGACGGTTCCGGCACGACGTTCATCTGGGTGAATTACTTGTCGAAGATGAGCCCGGAGTGGAAGCAGAAGGTCGGCGAGGGGACGTCGGTGGCATGGCCGACCGGCGTCGGCGGCAAGGGTAACGAGGGCGTCGCGTCGTACGTGCAGCGTGTCAAGGGATCGATCGGCTACGTCGAATACGCATACGCTCTGCAGAACAAGATGACCTACACGCAGGTGCAGAACCGCGACGGGAATTTCGTGAGCCCGTCGTCGGACACGTTCAAGGCCGCGGCGGCCGGCGCCGACTGGAGCAAGGCCCCCGGCTACTACCTCGTGCTGACCGACCAGCCAGGCAAAACCGCGTGGCCGATCTCGGGGGCGACGTTCATCCTCGTCTACAAGACGCAGCCCAAGCCGGAGACGGCTCGCGAAGTGCTGAAATTCTTCGACTGGGCGTACACGCCGGATGGCGACAAGCTCGCCGATTCGCTCGATTACGTCCCGCTCCCGGACAGCGTCACGAGCCTGATCCGCGGCACGTGGAAGACGCAGATCAAGGATAGCGCCGGAAAGCCGATTCTCTGAGCGACCATTCCCCGCGCACTCTCCAGCGCGGCGCTCGCATGCTTCGACCGGTGCCGCAACGGGTCGCATCCCACCTCTCCCACCGTCTGCCGGTGCGCGGGCGTTCCAACGGGCTTTCGACGTGAACGCCAACATCCTCGCGACGCCAGCGAACGCCATTCCGGGTATCATCGCCTCCGCGCCGCAGCCGGCGAAGGTGGGCGTCGCCCGAATGCCCGATCCGAAGCATTCCAAGATCCAGCTGCAGGACCTGATCTTCCGGTCCGTCACGCGCTTCTTCGCCTTCCTCGTGCTGGCGCTGCTGCTGTGCATTCTCGCGTCGCTCGTCTACGGAAGCCTGCCCTCGATGCAGAAGTTCGGGCTCGGGTTCCTCGTCAGTGCCGAGTGGAATCCGGTGACCGAGCAGTTCGGCGCGCTGGTCCCGATCGTCGGCACGTTGGCCACGTCCGCAATCGCGCTCCTGATCGGCGTCCCAGTCAGCTTCGGCATTGCGCTATTCCTCACCGAGCTTTCACCGACCTGGATGAAGCGCCCCCTCGGGACGGCGATCGAGCTGTTGGCCGCGATTCCCAGCATTATCTATGGCATGTGGGGGCTGTTCGTGCTCGCGCCGCTGTTTGCCGACCACGTGCAGCCGTGGCTCATCGGCACGCTGGGCGCCGTGCCCGTGCTTGGCGCGCTCTTCAAAGGCCCGCCACAAGGCATTGGTGTGCTGACCGCCGGATTCGTGCTGGCGATCATGGTCATACCGTTCATCGCGGCGGTGATGCGCGACGTGTTCGAGATCGTGCCTCCCGTGCTCAAGGAGTCGGCGTACGGCATCGGCTGTACGACGTGGGAGGTCGTGCGCAACATCGTGCTGCCCTACACGAAAGTCGGGGTCATCGGCGGCATCATGCTGGGCTTGGGCCGCGCGCTCGGCGAGACGATGGCGGTGACGTTCCTGATCGGCAACGCGCACCGGCTGACAACGTCGATCCTGGCCCCCGGCAACAGCATCGCATCCGCGCTGGCGAACGAGTTCACCGAGGCGGTCGGCGATCTCTACACGTCGGCGCTGATCCAGCTTGGCCTCATTCTCTTCGTTATCACGTTCGTCGTTCTCGCGCTGGCGAAGCTCCTGCTGCTGCAGCTCGCCAGAGGCGAGGGCAGACAAACCTGATTCCGGGCGCCGATCGCGATGTCTTCGCTCTACTCCCGACGACTTTTCGTCAACCGCTTCAATCTCGCGATGTCGCTCGCGGCAATGGCGTTCGGAATCGCGTTCCTGTTCTGGATCCTGTACACGCTGCTCGACGCGGGGTTCCACGCTCTCAGCCTGCGCCTGTTCACCGAGATGACGCCGCCGCCGGGCAGCTCGGGCGGACTGCTGAACGCGCTCGCCGGCAGCATTGTCATGGCGGCCCTCGCAACCTTGATGGGGACGCCCATCGGCATCCTTGCCGGCATTTACCTCGCCGAATTCGGCAGCCGCGGCTGGCTCGCGCCGGTCACACGCTTCATCAACGACATCCTGCTGTCGGCGCCGTCGATCATCATCGGTCTTTTCATCTATGCGATCTACGTGTTCCAGGTCGGCCACTTCTCGGCCTGGGCAGGGTCGTTCGCACTGGCCCTGATCGTGATTCCGGTCGTCATTCGTACGACCGAGAATATGCTGAAGCTCGTGCCGGACAGCCTGCGCGAGGCGGCCGCGGCGCTCGGCACGCCGCAGTGGAAGATGATCCTGATGGTCACCCTCCGCTCGGTCCGCGCCGGCGTGATCACCGGGGTACTGCTCGCCGTCGCGCGCATCTCCGGCGAAACGGCGCCACTTCTCTTCACCGCGCTCAACAACCAGTTCTGGACGTCGAACCTCAACGCGCCGATGGCCAACCTGCCCGTCGTTATCTTCCAGTTCGCGATGAGCCCGTACAAGGATTGGCAGGAGCTCGCGTGGGCGGGCGCACTGCTGATCACGGCCGCCGTGCTGGTGCTGAACGTCGTCGCACGCGTGCTGTTCCGGCAGGCGGCCGTCAAGTGATCGACGAACGAGGATTCCGGCGATGAATCTAGACGCTGTCGCAGTGCGCCCGGAGGCAACGGACGAAGCGCGCGCTTCCGCCGTGCCAAAAATGTCGATCCATAATCTCGATTTCTTCTACGGGCGGTTCCAGGGGTTGAAGAACATCAATCTGGAGATCGCCGAGCGGCGTGTGACGGCGTTCATCGGGCCGTCAGGTTGTGGCAAGTCGACGCTGCTGCGCACGTTGAACCGCATGTATTCGCTCTATCCGGGGCAGCGGGCCGTCGGCGAAATCATGCTGGACGGGGAGAACATCCTCGCCCCGGGCGTGGACATCAACCTGCTGCGGGCGAAGGTCGGCATGGTCTTCCAGAAGCCGACGCCGTTCCCGATGTCGATCCACGACAACATCGCGTTCGGCGTGCGGCTCTACGAGGACCTGTCGTCGCGCGAGATGGACGAGCGCGTCGAATGGGCGCTCACCAAGGCGGCGATGTGGGACGAGGCGAAGGACAAGCTGAAGCAGAGCGGGATGGCACTCTCCGGCGGGCAGCAGCAGCGCCTGTGCATCGCGCGCGCGGTTGCGGTCAAGCCCGAGGTGCTGCTGCTCGACGAGCCGACGTCCGCGCTCGACCCGATCTCGACGGCGAAGATCGAGGAGCTCATCACCGAGCTCAAGGAAGACTACACGATCGCCATCGTCACGCATAACATGCAGCAGGCGGCGCGCGTGTCGGACTACACCGGCTACATGTATCTGGGCGAGTTGATCGAGTTCGGCGAGACCGACCAGATCTTCCTCAAGCCGCGGCGGAAGGAAACCGAGGACTACATCACCGGTCGCTTTGGCTGATCATGCTGCCATGAGGCACACCCCATGACCGAACACACGCACAAGCAGTTCGACGCCGAGATGGAGACGATCCGCAGCGGCGTCCTCGCGATGGGCGGGCTCGTCGAGAAACAGCTCGATCGCGCGCTCGCCGCACTCGCCGACGAGGAGGTGGCCGACCTGATCGACGCGGTCGGCGCCGACGAGCAGGCGATCAACCGGATGCAGATGGAGATCGACCAGCAATGCACGCAGATCATCGCCAAGCGGCAGCCGGCGGCGATCGACCTGCGGATGATCATGACCGTCACCAAGGTGGTGAACGATCTCGAGCGGATCGGCGACGAGGCGAAGAAGATCGTGTTCAAGGCGGAGCAGGCGGGCGGCAGCGGACGCCTCGCGCAGCTCCGCTACCACGACGTGACGCGCGCGCTCGAGACGGTGCGGGCCATGCTGCAGGCGGCGCTCGACGCGTTCGCGCGCCTCGACACCGACGCGGCGGCCGAAGTCGTCGGCGACGACGAGACCGTCGACGCGTCGTTCCACGCGATCATGCGCCAGCTGATCAGCTACATGATGGAAGACCCTCGCACGATCACGGCGGCGCTCGAGATCGTGTTCATCGCCAAGTCGATCGAGCGCGTCGGCGACCACGCGAAGAACATCTCGGAGGCGGTCGTCCAGGCGGTCAAGGGAATCGACGTGCGGCATGCGTCGGCCGATCAGATCCGGGCGGAGCTGCACGAGCCGTGATGCCGACGATCATGGTCGTCGAGGACGAACCGGCGATCCTCGAGCTGCTCAAAGTCAACCTCGTCGACGCGGGTTATGACGTCGAGGGCGCCGCGGATGCGGAGACCGCGCGGCGGATGCTGAAGGACGAGCTTCCCGATCTCGTGCTGCTCGACTGGATGCTGCCGGGACTCTCGGGGCTCGCGTTCGCGAAGGAGCTCCGCGGCGACCCGCGCACGCGCGAGCTGCCGGTCATCATGGTCACCGCGCGCAGCGACGAGGCGGACAAGGTCGCCGGGCTCGAGGCGTGGGTCGACGACTACGTGACGAAGCCGTTCAGCCCGCGCGAGCTGAAGGCGCGCGTCAAGGCGGTGCTCCGGCGACGCGCGCCGGAGGCAGCGCAGGAGCCGCTCGAGGTCGGTCCGCTCCGCCTCGATCCGACGACGCACCGCGTGACGGCGGCCGGCAAGACGGTCGAGCTCGGTCCGACCGAATTTCGGCTGCTGCGCTTCTTCCTCGCGCGGCCCGAGCGCGTCCACTCGCGCGCGCAGCTCCTGGACCAGGTGTGGGGCGACCAGGTTTACATCGAGGAGCGCACGGTCGACGTCCACATCCGGCGACTTCGTGTTGCGCTCGAGCCCGCCGGCTGCGACACGATGATCGAGACGGTGCGCGGCACAGGCTACCGGCTCGCGACGCCGCGCTAGGGGTCGCGTGATGGAGTAGGATGCGCGCCATGACGCGCACGTTCTACGCCGCGCTGGCCGCGCCCGTGGTCGCCGCCGCGGCAACGCTCGTCGCATGGCTCGTCTTCGGCGCTGGCTGGGCGCTCGCGGTGCTTGCGGCCACGGCCGCTGCAATCGTCGCGTTCCATCTGTGGCAGCTCGACGTGTTCGCGCGCTGGACCGAGGGCCCGCTCGACGCGCCGGTGCCCGAGGGCCGCGGCAGCTGGCGGCAGGCGTTCACCGGGCTCTACCGGCGCGTGCGCACGCGCGTCGACGTGGAGCGCGGTCTCGTGCAGCGGATCGAGCGCTTCGCGGCGGTAGCCGAGGCGATTCCCGAAGGCATCGTCGTGCTCGACGAGACGAACCGGATCCGCTTTGCCAACGCACGCGCGAGCGTCCACCTCGGCCTCGATCCGGAGCGCGACCTGGGGCAGATGGTCGGCAATCTCGTCCGTCAGCCCGAGGTGATCCGCTACCTCGAAGCGAACGATTTCTCGGAGCCGGTCATCGTCGGGTCGCAACGCGAGCCGGGCGTCACGCTGTCGATCCAGGTCGTGCCGTACGGGGACGAGCAGAAGCTCCTGCTCTCCCGTGACATCACGCGCTTCGAAGCGGCCGCGCGGATGCGTCGCGAGTTCATCGCCAACGTCTCCCACGAGCTCAAGACGCCGCTCACGGTCGTCACCGGGTTTGTCGAGACGCTGCAGGACCTCGATCTCGATCCGCGGCAGCGCCAGCGCTATCTTGGTCTCGTGGCCGAGCAGGCGCGCAATATGCAGCGGCTGGTGGACGACCTCCTCACGCTCTCGGCGCTCGAAAGCGAGCAGAATCCGCCGGTCGACGCGACGTTTCCGATTGCCCCATTGGTCGCCGAGCTCTGCGCGCTGGCGCGCGCGCTGTCCGCGGGCCGGCATACGATCGTCGCCGTGTCGCCGGCGGACGAGGCCGCGCTCGTCACCGGCGCGCGCGACGAGCTTGCGAGCGCCTTCGGCAATCTCCTGTCGAATGCGGTCCGCTATACACCCGACGGCGGCACGATCACGCTCTCTTGGGGCATCGACGCCGAGGGCCACGGGACGTTCGCCGTCGCCGACACGGGCGTCGGGGTCGCCGCCGAGCACATCCCGCGACTCACCGAGCGCTTCTACCGGGTCGACCGCAGCCGTTCGCGCGCGACCGGCGGCACGGGCCTCGGCCTCGCGATCGTCCGCCACGTGCTCCTGCGCCACCAGGCGGAACTCGCGATCGAGAGCGAGCCCGGCAAGGGCAGCACGTTCGCGGCGATCCTGCCCGCGGCGCGCGTGCGGGCGTTGCCGGTTGCGGCCGGCGAAGCCGTTGCGCACGCCGTCACCAGTAGCTGAGCGCCGCGCGGAAGAGCGCGGTCAGATCGTCGCGCCCGACGTCCTTCGGCGCATTGCGGATCACGCGGTACTGTGGCTCGGCACCGGTCGCGAGGGCGTCGAGGTGGGAGGCGTCGAAGCCGAGCGCGGCGAGCCCGTTCGGCATCGCGGTGGCGCGCATGAGCTCGATCACGCGCGACGCGAGCACGTCGCCTGCGTCATCGGCTCGCGCATCATCCGTATTCGCGCCGAGACACTGGGCGCCGTGCAGATGCCGCTGTGGACAAGACGGCGCGGTGAAGCGCCACACCGACGGATTGTTGAGCACGACCGCCATCCCGTGCGGAACGAGCGACTTCCCTTCGGGATAGCCGTCGACGTGCCAGTCCTTCGCGAGGCCCGACACCGCGTAGGAGAGACCGTGCGGCAGGTGGCAGCCGGCCGCGTTGAACGCGATACCCGCGAGCATCGCCGCGTACATCATCTCGGTGCGCGCCTCCGTGTCGCTCGGATTGCTCACCGCGCGCACGAGGAACTTGCCGACGCCCTTCAACGCCTCGGTGGCGAGCATGTCCGAGAACGGGTTGGCGCCCTGCGAGACCGGACGCTGCGTACCACGCGCGGGATTGAGCCGGCGCGGATACGCGCGCGCCGTTAGCGACTCGAGCGCGTGGCTCATGCAGTCGAAGCCGGTCGCGGCGACCGCGTTGCGCGGCAGCGTCGCGGCCACCGTCGGGTCGATCAGCGCGACGTCCGGGATGAGCCGGCGCGAGATGATGCCGGTCTTCGCGTTCAACGAGCGCAGGTTGAAGATCGCGATGCCCGTCGTCTCCGATCCGGTGCCGGACGTCGTCGGGCAGGCGATGTGCGGCTTCACGCGGCCCGGGACCTGCTGCCCGCCGCCGATCGGCGCGTTCACGTACGTCATGAACTCGGCGGGATGCGTGGCGTAGAGGTTCGCCGCCTTGCACGTGTCCATCACCGAGCCGCCGCCGACGGACACGAATCCATCGAACCGGCCTCCGGCTGCGAAGCGGGCGGCATCCTGGAACGACGCGTCGGTCGGCTCCACCACGACCTCGTCGTACACCGCGACGTCGACCTTCGCCGCGGCGAGCGAAGCCTTCACCGTGGCGACGAACTCGCTCGCCTTCATCCGGGGATCGGTGAAGAGCGCGACGCGCGAGAGACCGAGCTCGCGCGCGCTGTCTCCAGCCTCGGCGAGCACGCCGGCGCCGAACGTGAACGTCGGCATCCCGACGGTGAAGCCGCGGTCGCTTCCCTCGACGGCGGCGAAATCGGCGTGGCAGCAGGGCATGCGCTCTCCTCGAATCCGTGTCAGCGCGCGTCGCGCAGGATCATGTCCGCCGCCTTCTCCGCGATCATGATCACCGGGGCGTTGGTGTTGCCGGATACGATCGTCGGCATCACGCTGCAGTCGACGACGCGCAGTCCGCCCACGCCGTGCACACGCAGCTCCGGATCGACGACGGCCAGCGAGTCGCTGTCCGGCCCCATCCTGCAGGTGCCCGCCGGGTGGAAGATCGTCGCGCCCTTGTTGCGCGCGAACGCGAGCAGATCGTCGTCGGTCGTGGCGGCAGAGCCCGGCAGGTACTCGCCGGCGATGTACGGCGAGAGCGCGCGCGTCGAAGCGAGCCGGCGCGCGAGCCGGATGCCGGCGACGATCGTCGCGCGGTCATGATCGGTTGACAGATAGCGCGGCTGCATCGCCGGCGCCGCCAGCGGGTCCGGCGACTTGACGCGCACGAAGCCGCGTGACTCGGGCCGCAGCTGGCACACCGACAGCGTGAAGCCCGAAAACGTGTGGACCGGCGAGCCCGCCATGTCGGAGGACAGGGTCGCAAGGTGGAACTGGACGTCCGGGCGCGCGAGCGCGGGATCGGTGCGCGCGAACATCCCGCCCTGGTTGATGCCGATCGCCATCGGTCCGGTGCGGGTCAGGACGTAGCGCGCGCCCATCGCCATCGTCCGCCACCAGGACTTCAGCGTGTCGTTGGTCGTGATCGGCTTCGTGCAGCGGAAGATCGTGCGTACCTGCAAGTGATCCTGCAGGTTTTCACCGACGCCTTCGAGCGGATGGACGACCGGAATCCCGAATCCCTGCAGCAGCGAAGCGGGTCCGATGCCCGAAAGCTGCAGGAGCTGCGGCGATTGCAGCGAACCTGCCGCGACGATCACTTCGCGCCGGACACTGACCGTCTGCTCGCGGTCCCCTTGCCGATAGACGATGCCTGTCGCGCGCCGCCCGCCCATCACGATTCGCGTCGCGCGGGCGTTCGTCGCCACCTCCAGGTTCGCGCGTCCCCGTGCGGGCCGCAGGTACGCGACCGCGGTCGAGCAGCGAAAGCCGTTCCTGGTCGTGAGCTGGTAATAGCCCGCGCCTTCCTGCGTCGCGCCGTTGAAGTCCGGATTGCGCGGGACGCCGATCTCGCCGCCGGCGGCGATCAGCGCCTCGACGAGCTCATGCTTCGCGCGGATGTCCGAGACCCACAGCGGGCCTGCCGCGCCGTGCCACTCGCTTTCGCCGCGGACGTTGTGCTCGAGCTTGCGGAAATACGGGAGCACATCGGTGTAGCCCCAGCCGCGATTGCCGAGCGCGGCCCAGTGATCGTAGTCGTCGCGGTGGCCGCGGATGTAGATGAGTCCGTTGATTGCGCTCGAGCCGCCGAGCGTCCGGCCGGAAGGCCAGTAGATCTCGCGCCCGTTCATCCCGGGTTCGGGCTCGGTCGAGAAGCGCCAGTTGTAGACCGGGTGGAACATCGTCTTCGCGTACCCGATCGGAATGTGAATCCACGGATAGTTGTCGCGCGGTCCCGCTTCGAGCAGCAGGACGCGATGCCGGCCGTCCGCGGACAGCCGGTTCGCAAGCACGCACCCCGCCGTGCCGCCGCCGGCGATGACGAAATCGACGTCGCTCATTCCGCCTCGGCAGAGCCCGGGAAAGCCATTCGAAAACGACCGCCGAAGGGTGCTTTCCCGTTGTTTTTCAGGGTTTTGACAGCTCGGCCCACAAATTGCTATACTCGCGTGTTCCGTCGGAGGGGTTCCCGAGCGGTCAAAGGGAGCAGACTGTAAATCTGCCGGCTCTGCCTTCGAAGGTTCGAATCCTTCCCCCTCCACCACCCCAGCGATTATCGGTCAGGACCACGACATCGGATAGCAGGCAGGCGCGGGGAAGGCGGTATCGGAAGGCAAACGAGGGCTTCGCTGCGGATTCCCGGTAACAGGCAGGCGGGTGTAGCTCAATGGTAGAGCAGAAGCCTTCCAAGCTTACGACGAGGGTTCGATTCCCTTCACCCGCTCCACAATTGGCCACGATATCAGGACGGAAAGCGAGTGTTCGGGTGCCAGACGAGGCGTAAGGAGAGTTCCGAAGCGCCGTGTACCCAGACGTACACAAGCGAGGAATTCGACGAGCAACAAAGCATGGCGCCCGAAGACGAAGCCTTACGAGCCCATGTAGCTCAGTGGTAGAGCACTCCCTTGGTAAGGGAGAGGTCGAGCGTTCAATCCGCTCCATGGGCACCACGAACAAGACGCGGCTGGCAACTGAGGGCAACTGAACAACGAAGGAGTCGCAAGCAATGGCCAAGGGCAAATTCGAGCGGACGAAGCCGCACGTGAACGTGGGGACGATCGGGCACGTGGATCACGGGAAGACGACGCTGACGGCGGCGATGACGCTGGTGCTGTCGAAGCTGTTTGGGGGGGAGGCGCGGGCGTACGACCAGATCGACAACGCGCCGGAGGAGAAGGCGCGGGGGATCACGATCAACACGGCGCACGTGGAGTACGAGACGAAGAACCGGCACTACGCGCACGTGGACTGTCCGGGGCACGCGGACTACATCAAGAACATGATCACCGGGGCGGCGCAGATGGATGGGGCGATCCTGGTGGTGAGTGCGGCGGACGGGCCGATGCCGCAGACGCGGGAGCACATTCTGTTGGCGCGGCAGGTGGGGGTGCCTTATATCGTCGTGTACATGAACAAGGCGGACATGGTCGACGACAAGGAGCTGTTGGAGCTGGTCGAGATGGAGGTGCGGGAGCTGTTGAGCAAGTACCAGTTTCCGGGGGACAAGACGCCGATCGTGATTGGGTCGGCGAAGATGGCGCTGGAGGGGGACAAGAGCGAGATGGGGGAAGGCTCGATCCTGAAGCTGGCGGAGGCGCTGGACAGCTACATACCGCAGCCGAAGCGGGCGATCGACGGGCCGTTCCTGATGCCGGTGGAAGACGTGTTCTCGATCAGTGGTCGGGGGACGGTGGTGACCGGGCGGGTGGAGCGTGGGGTGGTGAAGGTGGGCGACGAGCTGGAGATCGTGGGCTTGAAGCCGACGCTGAAGACGGTGTGCACGGGGGTGGAGATGTTCCGCAAGCTCCTGGACCAGGGGCAGGCGGGGGACAACGTCGGCGTCCTCCTCCGAGGCACGAAGCGGGAGGAAGTGGAGCGGGGGCAGGTCCTGGCGAAGCCGGGGTCGATCACGCCGCATACGAAGTTCAGCTGCGAGGTGTACGTGCTGTCGAAGGACGAGGGGGGTCGGCACACGCCGTTCTTCCCGGGATACCGGCCGCAGTTTTACTTCCGGACGACGGACGTGACGGGAAGCTGTGAGTTGCCGGCGGGGACGGAGATGGTGATGCCGGGGGACAACGTGGCGATGACGGTGCAGCTGATTGCGCCGATCGCGATGGAAGAGGGGCTGCGGTTCGCGATTCGCGAAGGTGGCCGCACCGTCGGCGCCGGCGTGGTGGCGAAGATCATCGAATAGACGCCCGACAACAAAAGGCCAGTAGCTCAATTGGCAGAGCGGCGGTCTCCAAAACCGCAGGTTGGGGGTTCGATTCCCTCCTGGCCTGCCACGAAGCCTCGTCGTGGCGGCGGCAACTGAGGTAACGGAAAGAGAGATGCTCGACAAGATCAAGATCGTGCTGGCCGTGGCATGCATGATCGCCGGCGTGGCGGCGTACTACTGGTTCGCCGACGCTGCGGTCGTGCTGCGCGTGCTGATGGTGCTGGGCGGCCTGATCGCTGCGGGCGCCGTCGCGTGGCTTTCAGAGCCAGGCAAGGAGTTCTTCGTGTTCGCACAGGAGGCGTGGCAGGAAGCCGGCCGCGTGTCCTGGCCGACGCGCAAGGAGACGCTCCAGACGACGGCGGTCGTGTTCGCGTTCGTCGTGATCATGGCGCTGTTCCTGTTCGCGGTCGACACGACGCTTGCATGGATCGTGAAGCTACTGACGGGGCGGACCGAGGGATGAGCGCCGCACGGCCGCCCGAAGGCGCTCGCCCCCTCCGCTGGAGGGGGGGGCCGCTGCCCACGCAGTGGGCGAGGCTGGGGGAGGTTACCCAGTGAGCAAGAAGTGGTTCGTGGTCCACGCCTACTCGGGCTTCGAGAAGAGCGTGCAGCGGGCGCTGACCGAGCGCATCCGCCGGTCGGACATCGCCGACCAGTTCGGCCAGATCCTCGTGCCGGTCGAGGAAGTGGTGGAGATGAAGGCGGGGGCGAAGGCGATCTCCGAGCGGAAGTTCTTCCCCGGGTATGTGCTGGTCGAGATGGAGATGACCGACGACTCGTGGCACCTGGTGAAGAGCACGCCGAAGGTCACGGGATTCGTGGGCGGCACGGCGAACAAGCCGACGCCGATCACGCAGAAGGAGGTCGACGCGATCCTGCGGCAGGTGCAGGAGGGTGTCGAGAAGCCGCGGCCGAAGGTGCTGTTCGAGACCGGCGAGGCCGTGCGCGTAAAGGAAGGGCCGTTCACCGATTTCCACGGCAACGTGGAGGACGTGAACTACGAGAAGAGCAAGCTCAGGGTGTCGGTGACGATTTTCGGTCGCTCAACCCCCGTGGAGCTGGATTTCTCGCAAGTTGAGAAAGCTTGATATTCCGTCACGGAAGACGTGACGGAATATCTGTCCGCGTTGAAGACGTCGCCGGCGGCGACGCTTAACGCGGACGACCGCCCCACCGTACGCGGGGCTTTGAAGAGTCAAGGGCACGGTGCCGTTGGTCGTGTGAAGCGGGGGAGGACATTTCGATGTCCGCTTGGACCCCAACAGGAGAGCTGAAATGGCGAAGAAAATCGTCGGTTTCATCAAGTTGCAGGTGCCGGCGGGCAAGGCGAACCCGAGCCCGCCCATCGGGCCCGCGCTCGGCCAGCGCGGCCTCAACATCATGGAATTCTGCAAGGCGTTCAACGCGCAGACGCAGAAGGTGGAGCCGGGGCTGCCGATCCCGGTCGTGATCACGGCGTTCGCGGACAAGAGCTTCACGTTCGTGATGAAGACGCCGCCCGCGACGGTGCTGATCATGAAGGCGGCCAAGGTCGACAAGGGCAGCCCGAAGCCGCACACCGACAAGGTGGGCAAGCTCACGCGCGCGCAGGCCGAGGAGATCGCGAAGGCGAAGATGCCCGATCTCACTGCCGCCGACATGGATGCCGCCGTGCGCACGATCGCCGGCAGCGCGCGCAGCATGGGCATCACGGTCGAAGGAGTGAAGTGATCATGGCCGAACAAAAACTCCCGAAGCTCTCGAAGCGCATGAAAACGGTCCGCGCGAAGGTGGACCGCAGCAAGGCATATCCGATCGACGAGGCGCTCAAGCTCGTCAAGGAGACCGCGGTCGCCAAGTTCGACGAGTCGGTCGACGTCGCGGTCAACCTGGGCGTCGACGCGAAGAAGTCCGACCAGACGGTGCGCGGCTCGGTCGTGCTGCCGGCGGGGACCGGGAAGAAGGTCCGTATCGCCGTGTTCGCCCAGGGCGACAAGGCCAAGGCAGCGCAGGAAGCGGGCGCGGACATCGTCGGGTTCGAGGACCTCGCGGCGAAGATCAAGGAGGGGTTCATGGAGTTCGACGTGGTGATCGCCTCGCCGGATGCCATGCGCGTTGTCGGCCAGCTGGGCCAGATCCTCGGCCCGCGCGGACTGATGCCGAACCCGAAGGTGGGCACGGTCAATGCGGACGTCGTGACGGCGGTCAAGAACGCCAGGGCGGGGCAGGTCCAGTACCGCACCGACAAGGGCGGCATCGTCCAGTGCACGATCGGCCGCGCATCGTTCGCGCCCGAGCAGCTGAAGACGAATCTGCTCGCGCTGATCGAGGCGCTGAACAAGGCGAAGCCGGCCGGCACCAAGGGCATCTACATGAAGAAGGTCAGCGTCTCGAGCACCATGGGTGCTGGCGTGCGGATCGATCAGGCAACCTTGACGCAGCAGGCAGCGCAGTAACAGGTGAAGACGCCGTGCGCCTGCTTCTGCAGCGCACGGCGGGTCCACTAGAGGTTTTTTGAGGGCCCGGCGGGACGGCTTCATCGTCCCCCGACCGTCAAAGACCGCAGGAGCCCGCGAGGGCTTAATCGCCGGCAGGTTCGGCGTCCTGCGCAGATGGTGATCCCTCGTACGGGAATCGCAGCACTCCTGGACGTAAGGTCACCGCAACACAGAGGAGGTAGACCTTGGGTCTCAATCTGGAACAGAAGCAGGCAGTCGTCGCGGAAGTCGCGAAGCAGGTCGCCGGTGCGCAGGCCATCGTCATGGCCGAGAACCGCGGCATGCCCGTCGCCGCAATGATCGTCCTCCGTGCGAAGGCACGGGCTTCGGGCGTGTATTTCCGGGTGGTCAAGAACACCCTGGTGCGCCGGGCCGTCGCCGAGTCGCCGTTCGCCCCGCTGGCCGAGAAGATGGTCGGTCCGCTGGCGTACGGCATCGGTTCCGACCCCGTGGCCGTCGCGAAGGTCCTGAACGACTTCGCGAAGGGCAACGAGAAGTTCGTGATCATGGGCGGCGCGATTCCGGGCCAGGTGATGTCCGCGAAGGACGTCGCCGCGCTCGCCTCGCTCCCCCCGCGCGAGGAGTTGATCGCCAGGCTGATGGGCACGATGCAGGCGCCGGTCGCGAAGTTCGTGCGCACGCTGAACGAGGTTCCGGGCAGGTTCGTCCGGACGCTCGCCGCGGTGCGCGACGCGAGGCCCGCGGCGTGACCGCCGTGAACTTCCGCCCAACACATTCAACCTTTCGAACCAGGAGCAGAACATGACCGCAGTGCAAACCGAAATCCTCGACAAGATCGCGTCGATGACCGTGCTCGAGCTCTCCGAGCTCATCAAGGCGATGGAAGACAAGTTCGGCGTATCCGCCGCCGCTGCCGCGGCTGTCGCCGGCCCGGCTGCCGCCGCGGCCCCGGCCGCCGCCGCCGAAGAGCAGACCGAGTTCACCGTCGTGCTGGCCGCGTTCGGCGACAACAAGGTCAACGTGATCAAGGCCGTGCGTGAGTTGACCGGCCTCGGCCTCAAGGAAGCGAAGGATCTGGTCGACGGCGCGCCGAAGCCGGTGAAGGAAGGCGTGAACAAGGCCGATGCCGAAGCCGCGAAGAAGAAGCTGGAAGAAGCCGGCGCGAAGGCGGAAATAAAGTAGGACCCGGCGCCTTGGGCCGGTCTTGGACGACCGGCCCGGCGCCGCTTCGGCACGGGCCACCCCGCAGAGCGCGGTGGCGCCCGAGGGGCCGAAGACGAGCGGACTGGCAGGCAGTCCTCTCCTCTTCGTCTTCTGAAGCGACTGCAGAAGGCAGGCATGGTCGGGCGGCGCGGCTGCATCGCGCCGCCGTCCGCCAGCGGTTGGTAGCGGCCAACCACCAGGCCAGGACGTGCAATGCGTCCGCGGACCAGTCGGCAAGCGACCCGCGCATCCCCATGCGCGGCGAGGGTCGGGCCCGGAGCGGCCGGCCGGCGTGAACCGGAGAAGGTAATGGCGAACGACGTGATCACTTCGCAACCGTATTCGTTTACCGAGAAGAAGCGTATCCGCAAGAGCTTCGCGAAGCGCGCGAGCGTCCTGCAGGTGCCGTTCCTGCTCGAGACGCAGCTCGCGTCGTACCGCGCGTTCCTGCAGTCGGCCGCGCCGGCGGATCAGCGCAAGAACGAGGGCCTGCAGGCCGCGTTCACGTCGATCTTCCCGATCTCGAGCCACTCCGGCAACGCCCGGCTCGAGTTCGTGAGCTACTCGCTGCTCGCGCCGACCTTCGACGTCACCGAGTGCCAGCAGCGCGGGCTCACCTACTGCTCGGCGCTGCGCGCGAAGGTGCGGCTGATCCTGATGGACAAGGAGGCGCCGAAGGAGACGGTGAAGGAGGTGAAGGAGCAGGAGGTCTACATGGGCGAGATCCCGCTCATGACCGACAACGGCTCGTTCATCATCAACGGCACCGAGCGCGTGATCGTCTCGCAGCTGCACCGCTCGCCGGGCGTGTTCTTCGAGCACGACCGCGGCAAGACGCACAGCTCGGGCAAGCTCCTGTTCTCGGCCCGCGTGATTCCCTACCGCGGCTCGTGGCTCGACTTCGAGTTCGACCCGAAGGACTTCCTGTTCTTCCGCGTCGATCGCCGCCGCAAGATGCCGGTGACGACGCTCCTGAAAGCGATCGGCCTCACCAACGAGGACATCCTGCGCCAGTTCTTCGTGTTCGACACGTTCCACGTCTCGCCGAAGGGCGCGCAGCTCGAGTTCGTCCCCGAGCGGATGCGTGGCGAGATGGCGCGTTTCGATGTCGTCGGCAAGGACGGCAAGGTGATCGTCGCCAAGGACAAGCGGATCACCGCGCGCCACGTGCGCGAGCTGACCGAAGCGGGTGTCAAGCGGATCGCCGTGCCGGCGGACTACATCGTCGGCCGCGCGCTTGCGACCAACATCGTCGACAAGACCACCGGCGAAGTCCTGGCCAAGGCCAACGACGAGGTCACCGAAGAGATGCTGCAGAAGCTCGCCGACGCGGGCGTGGCCGAGATCCAGACGATCTACACGAACGACCTCGACCAGGGCGCGTACATCTCGCAGACGTTGCGCACCGACGACACGCCGGATCAGACCGCCGCGCGCGTGGCTATCTACCGGATGATGCGCCCGGGCGAGCCGCCGACCGAGGACGCGGTCGAGACGCTGTTCCACGGCCTCTTCTTCTCGGAGGAGCGCTATGACTTGTCCGCCGTCGGTCGGATGAAGTTCAACCGCCGCGTCGGCCGCACCGAGCTCAAGGGGACGGCGACGCTGACCAACGACGACATCATCGCGGTCATCAAGATCCTGGTCGAGCTCCGCAACGGTCGCGGCGAGATCGACGATATCGACCACCTCGGCAACCGCCGCGTGCGTTCGGTCGGTGAGCTCTCCGAGAACCAGTTCCGCTCGGGCCTCGTGCGCGTCGAGCGTGCGGTCAAGGAGCGCCTGGGTCAGGCCGAGAGCGAGAACCTGCTCCCGCACGACCTGATCAACGCGAAGCCGATCTCGGCCGCGATCAAGGAGTTCTTCGGATCGTCGCAGCTGTCGCAGTTCATGGACCAGACGAACCCGCTCTCCGAGATCACCCACAAGCGCCGCGTGTCGGCGCTGGGGCCGGGCGGCCTCACGCGCGAGCGCGCGGGCTTCGAGGTGCGCGACGTGCACCCGACGCACTACGGCCGCGTGTGCCCGATCGAGACGCCGGAAGGCCCGAACATCGGCCTCATCAACTCGCTCGCGCTCTACGCCCGCACCAACGAGTACGGCTTCCTCGAGACGCCGTACCGCAAGGTGGTCACCGGCAAGGTCACGGACGAGATCCACTACCTCAGCGCGATCGAGGAGGGCGCATTCGTGATCGCGCAGGCGAATGCGTCGCTCGACAAGGCCGGCAAGTTGAAGGACGAGCTCGTCTCGTGCCGCAGCAAGAACGAGTTCATGCTGGCGACCGCGGACAAGGTCGAGTACATGGACGTGGCGCCGGCGCAGATCGTGTCGGTGGCGGCCTCGCTGATTCCGTTCCTCGAGCACGACGACGCGAACCGCGCGCTGATGGGCTCGAACATGCAGCGGCAGGCGGTGCCGTGCCTGCGCGCCGAGAAGCCGCTCGTCGGCACCGGCGTCGAACGGACGGCGGCGGTCGACTCGGGCACCGCGGTGCAGGCACGCCGCGGCGGCAAGGTCGACTACATCGACGCGAACCGGATCGTCGTCCGCGTCCACGACGCGGAAACCACGGCGGGCGACGTCGGCGTCGACATCTACAACCTGACCAAGTACACGCGCAGCAACCAGAACACCAACATCAACCAGCGGCCGCTGGTGGTCGTGGGCGACGTGATCGCGAAGAGCGACGTCATCGCCGACGGCGCGTCGACCGACATGGGCGAGCTGGCGCTCGGCCAGAACATGCTGGTCGCGTTCATGCCGTGGAACGGCTATAACTACGAGGATTCGATCCTGATCTCGGAGCGCGTCGTCGCGGACGATCGCTACACGTCGATCCACATCGAGGAGCTCTCGGTCGTGGCGCGCGACACCAAGCTCGGCCCCGAGGAGATCACGCGCGACATCTCGAGCCTGGGCGAAGGCCAGCTCGGACGGCTCGACGACGCGGGCATCGTCTACATCGGCGCGGAGGTCGAGGCCGGCGACGTGCTGGTCGGCAAGGTCACGCCGAAGGGCGAGACTCAGCTGACGCCGGAGGAAAAGCTCCTGCGCGCGATCTTCGGCGAGAAGGCCTCCGACGTGAAGGACACGAGCCTCCGCGTGCCGTCCGGCATCTCGGGCTGCGTCATCGATGTCCAGGTCTTCACGCGCGAAGGGATCGAGCGCGACAAGCGCGCGACGCAGATCATCGACGACGAGTTGAAGGGCTACCGCAAGGACCTGAACGACCAGCTGCGGATCGTCGAGAACGACGCGTTCGCGCGGATAGAGAAGATGCTGCTCGGCAAGACGGTGAACGGCGGACCGAAGCGGATCGCCAAGGGCACGAAGCTCACCAAGGAGTACCTGGACGGCGTGCCGCGCCACGACTGGTTCGACATCCGCCTCGCGGGCGAGGAATCGGCCCGGCAGCTCGAAGCGATGAAGGATTCGCTCGCGCAGCTCCGCGTCAAGTTCGACGCGATGTACGAGCACAAGAAGAAGAAGCTGACGCAGGGCGACGAGCTGCCGCCGGGCGTGCAGAAGATGGTCAAGGTCTACGTGGCGGTGAAGCGCCGCCTGCAGCCGGGCGACAAGATGGCCGGCCGCCACGGCAACAAGGGTGTGGTATCGAAGATCGTGCCGGTCGAGGACATGCCGTACATGGCCGACGGCACGCCGGTCGACATCGTGCTGAACCCGCTCGGTGTGCCGTCGCGGATGAACGTCGGCCAGATCCTCGAGGTGCACCTGGGCTGGGCCGCGAAGGGGCTCGGCCGCAAGATCGACGAGATGATCAAGGCGCAGGCGAAGGCGGCCGAAGTGCGCAAGCTGCTCGAGCGGATCTACAACACGACCGGCAAGGTGGAGGACCTCGCGGCCTTCGACGACACCGACGTGATGCGCCTCGCATCGAACCTCCGCGGTGGCGTGCCTTTCGCCACCCCGGTGTTCGACGGCGCGACGGAGGAGGAGATCAAGGGCATGCTGGACCTCGCGGGCTTGCCCCGCAGCGGCCAGGTCACGCTCTTCGACGGCCGTACCGGCGAAGCATTCGACCGCCAGGTCACGGTGGGCTACATGCACGTGCTGAAGCTGCACCACCTGGTCGACGACAAGATGCACGCGCGCTCGACGGGCCCGTACAGCCTCGTCACCCAGCAGCCGCTCGGCGGCAAGGCGCAGTTCGGCGGCCAGCGCTTCGGCGAGATGGAAGTCTGGGCGCTCGAGGCCTACGGCGCTGCCTACACGCTGCAGGAGATGCTCACGGTCAAGTCCGACGACGTCAACGGCCGGACCAAGGTCTACGAGAACATCGTGAAGGGCGAGCACAAGATCGAGGCCGGAATGCCGGAATCGTTCAACGTGCTGGTGAAGGAAATCCGCTCGCTCGCGATCGACATCGATCTGGAGCGGTTCTGATGACGCTCACCCAAGGCTTCCGTCGTTCCCGCGCATTTTGGTCACTGAGCGGGAACCCGGTGTCGTCCGACCAAAGTCACTGGGTCCCCGCGTCCGCGGGGACGACGACGAGAGATTGCGAATTACTCGGGAGTAACGCATGAAAGCACTGCTCGATCTTTTCAAGCAGGTCACGCAGGAAGAGGAATTCGACGCGATCAAGACCGGCCTCGCCTCGCCGGAGAAGATCCGCTCGTGGTCTTACGGCGAGGTCAAGAAGCCGGAGACGATCAATTACCGCACGTTCAAGCCGGAACGCGACGGCCTCTTCTGCGCGAAGATCTTCGGCCCGGTGAAGGACTACGAGTGCCTGTGCGGCAAGTACAAGCGCCTGAAGCACCGCGGCGTCATCTGCGAGAAGTGCGGCGTGGAAGTCACGCTCGCCAAGGTCCGCCGCGAGCGGATGGGCCACATCGAGCTCGCGAGCCCCGTCGCGCACATCTGGTTCCTGAAGAGCCTGCCCTCCCGGATGGGGATGGTGCTCGACATGACGTTGCGCGACATCGAGCGCGTACTCTACTTCGAGGCGTATGTCGTCACCGACCCGGGACTGACGCCACTCAATCGCGCGCAGCTCCTGACCGAGGACGACTACCTCGCGAAGCTCGAGCAGCACGGTGATGATTTCTCGGCGTCGATGGGCGCCGAAGGGATCCGCGAGCTCCTGAAGGCACTCGACGTCACGCACGAGATCGAGAAGCTCCGGAAGGAGCTCGAGACGACCGGCTCCGACACCAAGATCAAGAAGATCGCGAAGCGACTGAAGGTGCTCGAAGCCTTCCACAAGTCGGGGATCAAGCCCGAGTGGATGATTCTCGAAGTGCTTCCGGTGCTCCCGCCGGAGCTGCGCCCGCTGGTCCCTCTGGACGGCGGCCGCTTCGCGACTTCCGACCTTAACGACCTCTACCGCCGTGTGATCAACCGGAACAACCGGTTAAAGCGCCTGCTCGAGTTGAAGGCGCCTGACATCATCGTCCGCAACGAAAAGCGGATGCTCCAGGAAGCCGTCGACTCGCTGCTCGACAACGGCCGCCGCGGCAAGGCGATGACCGGCGCCAACAAGCGGCCGCTGAAGTCGCTCGCCGACATGATCAAGGGCAAGGGCGGGCGCTTCCGCCAGAACCTGCTCGGCAAGCGCGTCGACTACTCGGGCCGCTCCGTGATCGTCGTCGGTCCGCAGTTGAAGCTCCATCAGTGCGGGTTGCCGAAGCTGATGGCGCTCGAACTCTTCAAGCCCTACATCTTCAACAAGCTGGAGACGATGGGCCTCGCCACCACGATCAAGGCGGCGAAGAAGATGGTCGAGGCGCAGGAGCCTGTCGTCTGGGACATCCTGGAGGACGTGATCCGCGAACACCCGGTGATGCTGAATCGGGCGCCGACGCTGCACCGCCTCGGCATCCAGGCCTTCGAGCCGGTCCTGATCGAGGGCAAGGCGATCCAGCTCCACCCGCTCGTCTGCACGGCGTTCAACGCCGACTTCGACGGCGACCAGATGGCCGTCCACGTGCCGCTCTCGCTGGAAGCGCAGATGGAAGCGCGCACGCTGATGCTCGCGTCGAACAACGTGTTGCTGCCGTCGAACGGCGAGCCGTGCATCGTGCCCTCGCAGGACATCGTGCTCGGTCTCTACTACGCGACGCGCGACAAGATCAACGCCGCCGGCGAGGGCATGTTCTTCGCCGACCTGGCCGAGGTCCAGCGCGCCTACGAGTCGCGGCAGATCGAGCTCCACGCGAAGATCCAGGTCCGGCTGAAGCAGGTCGAAATCGGCGCCGGCGGCGAGAAGACCGAGAAGGTCGTCCGTTTCGAGACGACGGTCGGCCGTGCGCTCCTCTCCGAGATCCTGCCGCCGGGGCTCGGGTTCGAGAACATCAACAAGCCGCTCAAGAAGAAGGAGATCTCGCGGATCATCAACGCGAGCTTCCGCCGCTGCGGCCTGCGCGAGACGGTGATCTTCGCGGACAAGCTGATGCAGGCGGGGTACAGCCTCGCCACGCGCGGCGGCATCTCGTTCGCCGCCGACGACATGCTGGTGCCGGCCGAGAAGCACACGATCATTGCCAAGGCCGAGGGTGAGGTGAAGGAGATCGAGGCGCAGTACACCTCGGGTCTCGTCACGCAGGGCGAGCGCTACAACAAGGTGGTCGACATCTGGGGCCGCGCCGGCGACGACATCGCAAAGGCGATGATGAGCCAGCTCGGGACCGAGTCCGTCATCGACCGCGAGGGCAAGCCCGCGAAGCAGGAGTCGTTCAACTCGATCTACATGATGGCGGACTCGGGCGCGCGGGGCTCGGCGGCGCAGATCCGGCAGCTCGCCGGGATGCGCGGCCTGATGGCGAAGCCGGACGGCTCGATCATCGAGACGCCGATCACCGCGAACTTTCGCGAGGGCCTGAACGTGCTGCAGTACTTCATCAGCACGCACGGTGCGCGCAAGGGCTTGGCCGACACGGCGTTGAAGACGGCGAACTCGGGCTACCTCACGCGCCGCCTTGTCGACGTCACGCAGGACCTGGTCGTCACCGAGGAGGACTGCGGGACGAGCAACGGCGTGGCGATGAAGGCGCTGGTGGAAGGTGGTGAAGTGATCGAGGCGCTGCGCGAGCGGATCCTCGGGCGCAGTGTGGCCGCCGACGTCGTCAACCCGGAGACGCAGGAGACGCTCTACCACGCGGGCACGCTGCTCGGCGAGGACGAGGTCGACCAGATCGAGTTCCTCGGCATCGACGAAGTAAAGGTGCGCACGCCGCTCACCTGCGATACGCGCTATGGCCTCTGTGCCACGTGCTACGGCCGCGATCTGGGTCGCGGCCACCTCGTCAACGTCGGCGAGGCAGTCGGCGTGATCGCCGCGCAGTCGATCGGGGAGCCGGGCACGCAGCTCACGATGCGGACCTTCCACATCGGCGGCGCGGCGTCGCGGACGGCGGCAGCCTCGCAGCTCGAGAGCAAGTCGGCGGGCACCGTGCGCTTCTCGGCGCAGATGCGCTACGTCACCAACGCGAAGGGCGAGCTGGTCGTGATCGCGCGCTCGGGCGAAGTGACGATCCACGACGAGAACGGCCGCGAGCGCGAGCGCCACAAGGTGCCGTACGGCGCGACGCTGCAGGTCAAGGAGGGCGACGCCGTCAAGGCCGGCAAGGTGCTGGCGACGTGGGACGCAACCTCCCGCCCGATCGTGACCGAGTACCCCGGCCGCGTGAAGTTCGAGAACGTCGAGGAAGGCGTGACGGTGGCGAAGCAGGTCGACGAAGTCACGGGCCTCTCGACGCTGGTGGTCATCGACCCGAAGCGGCGCGTGGGCGCGGCGGCGAAGGGCGTGCGGCCGCAGGTGAAGCTGCTCGACGACGGCGGCGACGAGATCAAGCTGCCGGGCTCGGAGCTCTCGGTCAACATCACGTTCCAGCTGGGCTCGATCATCACGGTGAAGGACGGCCAGCAGGTCGGCGTGGGCGAAGTGCTCGCGCGGATTCCGCAGGAGACCTCGAAGACGCGCGACATCACGGGCGGTTTGCCGCGGGTGGCGGAGCTGTTCGAGGCGCGGGCGCCGAAGGACGCGGGGACGCTGGCCGAGGTGACGGGCACAGTGTCGTTCGGCAAGGACACGAAGGGCAAGCAGCGCCTCGTGATCACCGACCTCGACGGCGTCGCCCACGAATACCTGATCCCGAAGGACAAGCACGTCACCGCGCACGACGGGCAGGTGGTGAACAAGGGCGAGTCGATCGTCGACGGCCCGGCGGACCCGCACGACATCCTGCGACTCCTGGGGGTGGAGGCGCTCGCGCGCTACATCACCGACGAGGTGCAGGACGTGTACCGGCTGCAGGGTGTCAAGATCAACGACAAGCACATCGAGGTGATCGTGCGGCAAATGCTGCGCCGGGTGCAGGTGCTCGAACCGGGCGACACGCGCTTCATCGTCGGCGAGCAGGCGGAGCGGTCGGACCTGCTGGACGAGAACGACAAGACGACGAAGGAGGAGGGCAAGCGGGGCGCCACCTACGAGCACATGCTGCTCGGGATCACCAAGGCGTCGCTGTCGACCGACTCGTTCATCTCGGCGGCGTCGTTCCAGGAGACGACGCGCGTGCTGACCGAAGCCGCGATCATGGGCAAGAAGGACGAGCTGCGCGGCCTGAAGGAGAACGTGATCGTCGGCCGGTTGATCCCCGCGGGCACGGGCCTCGCGTACCACAACGCGCGGAAGAAGCAGAAGCTCTTGGGGCCCGAGGTCGGGTTCCTGGCGCCGGGCGAGGAGCATCCGCCGGAAGGGGCGGTCACCCCGACGACGGAGATCTCGGCCGACGCGGCCTGATCACCGCTTCACGCAATACGCATCATCGGGCCGGCGGAGCGATCCGCCGGCTTTTTTTGTGCGCGGGATCGGTCGTTCGCCGCATGGACAGAAAGAGCCGCTAGATATACAATGATAAATGTATATCCAGAGGAGTCACCCGTGCAAGTCTCGAAATGGGGCAACAGCCTCGCCATCCGACTTCCTGCGGCCGTCGTCGAGACGCTAGCGCTGAAGGAAGGTGACGAAATCGAGGTGATCGTGGCCGACACGCGCACATTCGGGGTCAAGCGCGCGCCCGGACCCCGCGACGTGCTCGCTCGACTGCGGAAATACCGGGGACGCCTTCCCGCTGATTTCAAGTTCGATCGGTGGGCAGCGAACGAGCGCGGCGGATGAGCCGCACCGACGCCTTCTTTGACACCAATGTAGTCCTGTACCTTCTATCCGCGAACACAAGGCGCGCGGATCGCGCCGAAGCGCTTCTGTCGGAGGGTGGACAGATCAGCGTCCAGGTGTTGAACGAGCTCGTCGCCGTCGCGCGACGCAAGTTCGGCATGCCTTGGCCCGAGGTGCGCGATGTAACCATGCAGTTGCGCGCCGTATGCCGCGTCTGGCCGTTGACGATCGAAGTCCACGATCGCGGAACGCGGGTCGCGGAACGCCTGGGCCTCTCGATTTACGACGGCATGATCGTCGCGTCCGCACTGCTCGCGGGCTGTCGAATCCTCTATTCGGAAGACTTGCAGGACGGTCAGGCGATCGATCGGCAGCTGACGATCCGCAATCCGTTCGCCTGATCGACACGGACGGCGCGTGGGTCTGATTCCGCTCAGGCCGACGGGCGGCGGCGATTGACGCCGCCGCGAGTGGCCCATGACGTGCCGGACTACATCAGGAAGCCGTTCCGCGTCAGCAAAGCGAGCATTCGGGTGCGCTCCGCATCTCCGGTGACTTCCGCCGCGAGCGAGCCGATCTCGCTCCTGTGCATGCCGAGATCGTGCAGCGCGCGGTCGTCCAGCTCCCGGAACGCGGCGTTGACGTCCCGTGCCCGACGGCGCTTCGCCCAGCGGGCAGCGACCTCGCGCACGACTTCGGCAACGTGTGCCATCAGCGCGACCATGATCTCGCCGAGCGCGTAGGACCGGTAGGCGCGGGCAGCCTGCTGCACGTCCCAGGCGCTCGGCTTCGTCAAGGATACGACTTCGGGTGTCGCGCCGAAGCCGTTCGCCGCGACTGCGTGCCACATCCACGTCTCGACCTGCTCGCGTGATGACGACGGGTCGGCGGGGACGTCGTCGTTGCTCGCGGGCTCGCGCCGCAGGAAGAATATCGGAGCGTCGCCGCGCGCGACGGGCGCGTCGGGTGCAGCGAATTGATGGAGTTCGGTCGAATTGTGCATGGTCTTCGTTCCTGAATTGAGCCTGTCACTCTCTGACGGATCATCCTCGGGTTCGGCATTGAAGAGGTCGTGGTAGAAGATGCGCGTCCAGTGCGTCTCGACACGCGGACCTATCGAATCGACGGAGGCCGTCCTGCCTACGCTCGCGGCACGGGGTGCGTCCGGGATCGAGTCTGTCTCGAATCTTGTCAGCAAGCGTTGCATGTTCCACTCCTAAATTGGCAGATGACTCGTCGGACCTGAGCCATCGAACGCTCTCGAAGCCCCGAGTACGATTCCAGTCTAGGGTGCGATTGCGGCACGCCTATTTCAACGGCAGGCCAATCTCGTTTCATGTGTATCGCGCGCGTGGCGCGCAGTCAGGAGGTCGAGACGGGCGTAGACGTGACTGCCGCTCGCGACGATCGCCATCCCGAACTTCCGCGCCATCCGCATGATCGGGGCGTTGTGCGCAAGGTATTGCATCCAGAGGCGCCGCGTGCCGCGGCTTCGTGCGTGCCCCACCGCGCGTTCGAACAGCGCGGCGCCCAGCCCCTGCTCGCGGTGCGCGGGTAGGACCGAGACGCCGAACTCGGCGAGATCGTTCTCGAAGGCGACGTGCGCGACGCCGGCCGGCGCCCGCGGACACGCGGCATCGCCCGGAGCGCCGTCGCCGCCGAAGACGGCGTCGCGGGCGAAATCGATGCGGTCGACGTAGGCGGCGATGACTTGCGGCGTCGCCGCCATGCAGAACCGCAGGTAACGGTCTGCCGGGGACAACGCGAGAAAGTGCGCGATCAGCGTCGTGCGCGCGCCTGCATCGAGGCGCCGGACTGCGAACGGCATCATCCGGTCCCGGTTAGTGTCATCCGAGCGGGCGCGTGCGATGTGCGGCCGTCGGCCACGCCGCGAGCTCGGCACAATCCCGCGCGTGCCGGCCGAGCCGGGTGACTTCCGGACCCAGCGCGAAGGACGCGTCCCTCACGCGCCGCGCGTCGCTTTCGAGGGCGATTCGACCGCGGTGCCAGCTCGCCACTGCCAGCACCGCGCCGGCAGTGGCCAGCGCAATCGGCCACGGCGCACTCGGATCGCCGTCGAGCAACTCGAGGACCCCGGTCCCCAGCGCCGACGCGCCGATGAACCCGAGGTACAACCAGAGGCTCGACGCTATGAGGCGGCGAGCGCCGATTCTTGGCGCCATGACGTCGACCGGTGCGCGTGTGTATTCGTCCGATGTCCTGTGGTGTTGATGCACTCGAGCCTCCATGGAGAGGGAACGAGGTGCAGCGTAAGGGCGGTGTGCGGCAGCAGGACTTCATGGCAGCAACGAGTTTGTTTCATTTGTTTCACGGGAGCTCCATCCGCATTGAAACGATCGCCTGACGATTTATCCTTGCAGTCCGCGATGCCCGTCGCCGCGGAACAACGCGAGACGGGCGCTTCGTTCACGAGGTGTCGCCATGAGGCGTGTCGAAAGAGCTCTCGCCCCGAAGGAATCGATGACTTCCCCGGCGGAGCAAGGTGGTTGTACGATCTACGGTTTTCCGGCGGCGGACACCGGTCGCAGGACCGAGGCGCCGGGGAGGAGCGGCATGGCGTCGGTGAGTTCCAGGGCGACCATCCTGATCGTCGACGACGAGCCCGACGTGCGCGAGGTGCTGGAGGAGTGCCTCGCGGCCCAGGGCTACGCGGTCGTCGGCGCGGAAAGCGCGAGCGCCGCAAGGGTGGCGGCGGCGCAGCACCCGGTCGACCTCGTGCTCGTGGACATCCATATGCCCGGCGAGGATGGCCTGAGCCTCGCGCGGCACCTGCGCGAGCGCTACGCGAAGATCGCCATCATCATGCTCACCTCCGCCTCCACCGTCGTAGATCGGATCGTGGGCCTCGAGATGGGCGCCGACGACTACGTTCCCAAGCCATTCGACCCCCGCGAGCTCGTGGCGCGCGTCAAGAGCGTCCTGCGCCGCACGTCGGCGGCAAACCGCGCCCAGCTGGGAGATCAGCGGGTGCGCATCGGCCGCTGCGTGCTCGACCTCGCGGCGCACCGGCTCACGGACGACAAAGGGGCGGAAGTGCCGATGTCGCCGCTCGAATTCGACCTCCTGAAGGCGCTGGCGGAGCATCCGAACCAGGCGCTCTCGCGCGAGCGCATCCTGAATCTCGACCGGCAGCGCGACTGGGACCCGTTCGACCGCAGCGTGGACCTGCGCATCATGCGGTTGCGCAAGAAGATCGAGCCGGATCCGGAGCACCCGAGGTTCATCCGGACCGTGCGCAACGAGGGCTACCTCTTCGTGCCGGACGGAGAGTGAGACGATGGACATCCCGCTGAGCGCGCGAAGATTGCTGCGGGTTCTCGCGTGCACGCTGCTCGCGTTGCTGCCGCTGACGGGCTGCATGCGGGTGCCCGAGAGTGCACTGCGCATCGGCACCAACGTCTGGATCGGGAGCGAGCCGCTGTACCTGGCGCGGGAACTCGGCCGCCTCGACCCTGCCACGGTGCAGCTCGTCGAATACCCGTCGGCGAGCGAGGTCCTGCGCGCCTTTCGCAATCAGGCGATCGACGGCATGGTTATCAGCCTGGACGAATTGTTCGGGCTCGCCGCGGACGGGTTTCAACCCCGGATCGTCCTGGTCGTGGACGTGTCGCACGGCGCCGACGTCGTCGTCGGTCGGCGTGGCATGCGCACGATGAAGGATCTCAAGGGCAAGTCGGTCGCCGTGGAGAGCAGTGCGCTCGGGGCGTTCGTGCTGAGCCGTGCGCTGGCGCTGAATGGCATGCAGGCGAGCGACGTCAACGTCGTGCATCTCGAGTCGAACGAGCAGCCGGGGGCATTCGAGAAGGGGGAAGTGGACGGCGCCGTCACGTTCGACCCGTTTCGCGCCCAGTTCCTGCGCGCCGGTGGCAAGACGCTGTTCGACAGCACGCAGATTCCCGGCGAGATCGTCGATCTCCTGGCCGTCCGCGCCAGCGTCGTCGACAAGCATCCCAACGCGGTCCGCGCGCTGCTCGATGGATGGTTCGGTGCGATCGATTACATGAAGAGCGATCCGAAGGATGCGGCACGCCGCATGGGCATTCGCCAGCAGACGTCGGGCGAGCAGTTTCTCGAGGCGCTGCGCGGGCTCCACATTCCGTCGCGCGAGGAGAATCTGCGGATGCTGGGCGGCCCCTCGCCCGAGCTTGCGGTCACCGGTCGCCGGCTCATGGCGCTGATGGTCGATGCGAAATTATTGCGGTCCGAGCTCGAGATCGAGCGTGTCTTGGCTCCGGGACCGCTCGCGGAAATCTCGAAATGAGCCTGCAATGAACCTTCGCTTTCCAGTGACGCTCAAGCTCACGGTGCCGCTCATTCTGCTGGCTTTCGCTGCGACGTTGAGCGCGGTCAACCTGCTCTACCACGTGCCCCAGGCCGAGCGGGCCGCGGAGGAGGACGGCCGGCAGCGTCTTGCCCAGGAGATGTCGCGCCTCCAAAGCACGGTCGAGTACATGGTGCTCAAGGGCGACATGCCAGCCGCCCAGCACGAGATCGCGGTGCTCGCGCACAACCACGACGTGCTGCTGGCCGCGCTGACGGATGACCAGGATTCCGTCATCGCGGCGACGCACCGCGCCTGGCTGGGACGTCCGATCTCGGAAGTGCTGCCGCAATTCGGTCCCGTGCAGAGTGAAGCGCCGAAGCGGGGGGCGCCCGCCGGCATGCTCATTTCGTCGACCAGCGACGAGCTTCTCGGCCGGGCGCGCGTGCTGATGGGCAGCGAGCGCGAGGAGCTCCGACCTTCGCGCAGCGGCAGCGTCTATCTGGCCTACGATCTCAAGCGATACAAGGCTGAGGCTCGCGCCCAGGTCGTGCAGCAGTCGCTCTACTGGGCAGGGTGGGTGGCAACGCTCGCGCTGACCATGTGGCTGGTCTTCCACTTCCTCCTTACCCGGCGCACGGCGCGGCTCGTGCATGCCGCGGAACAGCTCGCTGCCGGGGACCTCGGGGCGCGGAGCGGCCTCAAGGGACGAGACGAGCTGTCACGGCTGAGCCGTGCCTTCGACGCGATGGCGCTCAACGTCGCGGACACGCAGACGCAGCTTCGCCACGACATCGACGAGCGGGTGCGCGTGCAGCGGGAGCTCGAGGCGTCGGAGGCAAGCTATCGATCGATCTTCGATGCCACCGAGGACTCCATCTTCGTCCACGACCCGCACACCGGCGCAATCCTCGACGTCAATCCCAAGGCTTGCGCGACGTTCGGCTACACGCGCGAGGAGTTCCGGAAGATCGATGTCGGCACACTGGGAACGGGCGAGCGTCCTTACACCAAGGAGGACGGACTGGAGCTGATCGCGCGGGCCTACGCCGGCGAGCAGCTGCGGATCGAATGGCCAGGCAGGAGCAAGGACGGCACGGTGCGCTGGCACGAAGTGTTCGTGAAGCGCGCCCTTATCGGCGGGCAGGATCGAATCCTGGCGCTGGCGCGGGACATCGACGACAAGAAGCGCTCGGCGGAAGAGCTCGCCCGCCAACGCGAATCGCTGTATCAGCGCGAAAAGCTCGCGGCGCTCGGTTCGCTGCTGGCGGGCGTCGCCCACGAGCTCAACAACCCGCTGTCGGTCGTCGTGGCGCGGGCCGTGCTGCTCGAGGAGCAGGGCAATCCGGGCACGCAGACCGCGGCGCAGAAGATCCGCACCGCCGCCGAGCGCTGCGCGCGCATCGTGCGGACGTTCCTCGCGATGGCGCGCCAGCAGCGGCCCGAGCGGGGCCCGGTCGCGGTGAACGACGTCGTGGCGGCGGCGATCGACATCACCGGATACGCGGTTCGCACGAGCGGCATCGACATGACGCTCCATCTCGCTGAGGACATTCCGCCGATTCTGGCCGATGCCGACCAGCTCCACCAGGTGTTGCTCAACCTGATCATTAACGCGCAGCAGTCGCTGCAGGAGCAGCCGCAGCCGCGCCGGATCGGGGTGACGAGCCGATACGATCCGCGCGGCGACGTCGTCCGTATCACCGTGTCCGACAACGGCCCCGGCATTCCGCCTGCGGTCCGCGCGCGCATCTTCGAGCCCTATTTCACGACGAAGCCCGTCGGCGTCGGCCTCGGCGTCGGATTGGCGGTGAGCCTCGGCATCGTCGAGGCGCACGGCGGCACGCTGACCGTCCAATGTCCGGAGGGGGGCGGCGCGGTGTTTTCGATCATGCTGCCCGTCGGCGCGGTTGCCCCAGTCGCGGCGGGTACGGCGCCTTCCGGGAAGGCGGGCGCGAGCGGCCGAGCCGTTCTCGTCGTCGACGACGAGGCGGAGATCCGCGAGACGCTGGCCGAGATCCTGACCGCCGCACGGCATCGCGTCGTCACCGTGGGCTCGGGCCGCGAGGCGCTCGAGCGGATGGCCGCCGCGCGCTTCGACGTGATCCTCACCGATATCCGGATGCCCGATCTCGACGGGCGCGCGCTCTATCAGGAGATCGAGCGGCGGTGGCCCGGCTTAGGCGGGCGCGTGGTGTTCGTCACGGGCGACACGCTGGCCTCGGCGTTGCGCGAGTTCGCCTCCGAGAGCGGCCGCCCGGTGATCGAGAAGCCCTTCCTGCCGGGCGAAGTGCGCCGCATCGTCGCCGAGGTGGCCATGGCGGGCGAGGTCGCGCCGCCCGATTGATCGCACCGGCGCCGGCAGGGTGCCTTGCCGCGAAACGAACGAAACAAAACAAGCATTGCGTTGAAATTCGGGTGCAGCACTTGCCGCCCAGACTGGAGGCTCGATCGAAAGATCGCGCTGATAGGACGGGAGCATGATCATCTACAGAACGTCCACGCCTCGCGCCGCGCTGGCAGTCGCCGCCGCCGCGATGGCCGCAGTTACGATGGCAGTGATGGTGGTGCTTCCAGCCGAGCTCGAGGCCGGCGATGCCCCGCAGTATGTGCAGGCGAATGCGTCCCGGACGCCCGTCGTGAGCGCGCTTCCCGGGAGCAGCGTCGTGGGCGCGTCATTCGATTCCGAAGACGATGCGCCTCCCGGGCATGCCGAGCTCGATGCGCCCGAGCCTTGCGTGCACGCGGTGGCGAGCGTGATCTCGCGCAACCGAACCTGAACCGGAGATTGCAATGTCGACCGTCACCGTCGCGTCAACGCATCCACATTCGCCGAGGCAAGGCATGAGCCATACGTATACGGGCAGCTGCTTCTGCGGTGCCGTGGAGTTCGCCGTCACCGGCGAGCCCGTCGCGGCGGGCTTCTGTCATTGCACGTCGTGCCGGAGCTGGTCGGCCGCGCCGGTCAACGCCTTCAGCCTCTGGAAACCCGACGCGGTGAAGATCACCAAGGGAGAGGCCGACATCGGCGTGTATCACAAGACGGAGAAGAGCTACCGCAAGTTCTGCAAGCGTTGCGGCGGGCACTTGCTCACGGACCATCCCCTGTGGGGACTCGTCGACATCTACGCGGCCACGATCCCGACGTATCGCCATATGCCGACGCTCCACGTCAATTACCAGGAGACGGTCCTGCGCATCAGGGACGGTCTCCCGAAGATGAAGGACCTGCCGAAGGAGATGGGCGGGTCGGGCGAAACCCTCCCCGAGTAGACGCCGCTGGGGCGGAGCGTCAACGCGAGCGTGCGCGCCGTCGCATTCCCGCCGACGCCTTCGCGGCGGATGGCGCAATCGTGTCATGCCACACATCGCCGATGATTCCGACCAGCGCGCGCACTTCGGGCTCCTCGCGCTTTCCGCTCGCGTAGATGAACTGCAGCGTCGTTGCGAGCCGGGTCTCCGCCCAGACGACGAGCTCGCCCGCCGCTTCGCCTTCGCGGGCCAGGTCCTCGCGGACCAGCGCGACGCCGAGCCCTGACCCGACGAGCGAGCGAATCACCATCTCGTTGTCGGCCTCGATCAGCGTTTCCGGTGCGCTGCCGCGCTGGGCGAAGAGCCCGTTCGCGAGCACGTGGTGCGTGCTGATCGACGGCGCCAGCAGCCACGGTAGCGCGACGATGTCTGCCCACGCGGCGCCTGCGATCCGGTCGCGCCACGCGGCCGGACCGGCGACCCGATACGCGATCTCGCGCAGCGGGATCGACGCGACGGCCGGATGCGTGAGGTCGCCGTAGTAGAAGCTTGCGTCCAGCGCGCCGTCGCGAACCTTCTCGAACGCCGCACCGGAGACTTCGTGGTGCAGCTCGAGCTCGATCAGTGGGAAGCGCTCGGTCGCCAAAGCGAGGAAGTCGGCCAGGCGAATGAACTCGGGATCGGCCAGCGTCCCAACGCGGACATGGCCCGCAACCTCGCCCTGGATCGCTCGGGCCTTGCCGTGCAGGGCGGCCGCGTCGTCCAGGACCTTCACCGCCTCGGGCAGCAGGCGCTTGCCCGCTGCCGTCAGGGTCATGCCCGCCGGGCCGCGCTCGAAGAGCTGGACGCCTAGCTCGTCTTCGAGGGCCTTGATCTGGGCCGAGAGCGCGGGCTGGCTCAGGTGGAGCCGCTCCGCGGCGCGGGTCAGGTGCCCGAGCTCGGCGACGGCCGCGAAACCCCTTAACTGGTAGAGCTCCATCACGTCGCCTGGGCAGCTTGCGCTGTGGCGGTTATCAGACAGTATTGTTGCATTGCACCAACATCGATCAGTCGATCAGTTGCAATTATGGCGTTGATCCAAAACAACGATTTGATTCCAGTGCTTGGCGGGCCTATCTTGCCGTTGTGCGGTGCATCACAAGCGCGCCGCCACAGTATCACACTATTCGGCCCGTATCCGGGCAGGAGAAATGCAATGAAGGCAACACAAAGTCATTACGGAACAACGATCTTCGGTGGTCTCCTCGGCGTCATCGCCGAAGCCCTGAGCGGCCGGCCGACGGTGGCCCGCCCCGCTCTCGCCGTGGCCACGGCCACCGGCGCGGGTCAAGCGCCGTCGTTTGCGACGCCCTCCGCCCCGACGGGCCCCGAACGTCCGGGCCTGCTCGGCCGGATCGGCGAACGGCTTTGGCGCCGGCAGCTCCGCGGCGTGGGTGTCTACGTGGCCAAGTCCGACGATATCTTCGCGAATCTGGACCGCTGGCTGTGGAAGCAGCACACGCGCGAGACGGAGGCTTGGCTCGCCCAGTCGACGGACATCTATGACCTCGAGGCGCGGATTCGTCACCTCGAGCGCAGCCGGGACGGACGCGTCTTCTGACCGATCGGTCCTCGCGGGCGCGCGAAGCGAGCGCCTGCTTCGCTGAGCCGGGACTCGAGCTCCCGGGCCGGTTCTGCGCCGCAACACGCGGTTGACGCTGCAGCGGTTATCCCTTTATAATTGCAGTCTTTTCGCCCCCCGGCCGCCGGTAAAACGCGGACCGTCGGGCGGCGTACCCGGCAAGACGCGCAGCGCGCGTTCGGCCGTGGCGCAAGAAAAGTGGCCTGAACGGCGCGACGCGCCCGGTTGGGCCACTTTGATTTTGTTGCAGACAGGAAGCTAGGGATGAGCCCTGCGGGGCGCCGCGAGTGCACTCATGGCGCCGCCGCACACTCAGGACAATTCAGCGGGCTAACAACAAACACGCGCAAGACGGCGCACAGGGAATTGCGGAAGAAGCCTTCATGCCTACCATCAATCAGCTCGTGCGGAAGGGTCGTACGGCCCCCGTCTCGAAAAGCAAGGTCCCGGCGCTCCAGCAGAGCCCGCAAAAGCGCGGCGTGTGCACGCGCGTGTACACGACGACGCCCAAGAAGCCGAACTCCGCGCTGCGGAAGGTCGCCAAGGTGCGGCTCACCAACGGCTTCGAGGTGATCAGCTACATCGGCGGCGAAGGCCACAACCTGCAGGAGCACTCGGTCGTGCTGATCCGCGGCGGTCGCGTGAAGGACCTGCCCGGCGTGCGCTACCACATGGTGCGCGGCAGTCTCGACACCGCCGGCGTCAAGGACCGCAAGCAGGCGCGCTCGAAGTACGGCGCCAAGAAGCCCAAGGCCGCGTAGCGCGAATCACCGAACGCGAAGATTCGAGGACACCCAATGCCCCGCCGCAGAGAAGTACCCAAGCGCGAGATCCTGGCCGATCCCAAGTACGGGAACACGGACGTCGCGAAGTTCGTCAACGTGCTGATGACCGCCGGCAAGAAGTCGGTCGCCGAGCGCATCCTCTACGGCGCGTTCGAGTCGATCGCGAAGAAGGGCGGCAAGGACCCGCTGGAAGTGTTCAACCAGGCGCTCGCGAACTCGCGGCCGATGGTCGAGGTCAAGAGCCGCCGCGTCGGCGGCGCGAACTTCCAGGTTCCGGTCGAGGTGCGGCCCGTGCGCCGGATGGCACTCGCGATGCGCTGGCTGCGCGAGGCGGCGCGCAAGCGCGGCGAGAAGTCGATGGGCGCGCGGCTCGCGGCCGAGCTCCTCGAGGCCTCGGAGGGCCGCGGCGGCGCGGTCAAGAAGCGCGAGGAAGTGCACCGGATGGCGGAAGCCAACAAGGCGTTCTCGCATTTCCGGTTCTGAACCCCACATAACGGCAACGAACACGACGACAGGACGGCAACGTGCCCGCGCGACATCCAGTTTTCCGCGGACGACTACAGGCTGAAGACGCAAAGTGCCACGCTCCACCCCCATCGACAGGTATCGCAACATCGGCATCAGTGCCCACATTGATGCCGGCAAGACCACGACCACCGAACGGATCCTGTTTTATACCGGCGTCTCGCACAAGATAGGCGAGGTGCACGACGGCGCGACCGTCATGGACTGGATGGAGCAGGAGCGCGAGCGCGGCATCACGATCACGTCGGCCGCGACGACCTGCTTCTGGAAGGGGATGGACAACAACCATCCCGAGCACCGGATCAACATCATCGACACGCCGGGCCACGTCGACTTCACGATCGAGGTCGAGCGCTCGATGCGTGTGCTCGATGGCGCGTGCATGGTCTACTGCGCGGTCGGTGGCGTGCAGCCGCAATCGGAGACCGTGTGGCGGCAGGCGAACAAGTACAAAGTTCCGCGGCTCGCGTTCGTCAACAAGATGGACCGGCAGGGCGCGAACTTCTTCAAGGTCTACGACCAGATGAAGGCGCGGCTCAAGGCCAACCCCGTTCCGATCCAGGTGCCGATCGGCGCCGAGGAGAAGTTCGAGGGCGTGGTCGATCTGATCCGGATGAAGGCGATCTACTGGGACGACGCGACGCAGGGCATGAAGTTCGAGACGCGCGAGATCCCGGCCGGCCTCGTCGACACGGCGAAGGAATGGCGCGAGAAGATGGTCGAGAGCGCCGCCGAGGCGAACGAGACGCTGATGAACAAGTACCTCGAGAGCGGCGAGCTCTCGGTGGACGAGATCAAGCAGGGCCTGCGCCTGCGCACGATCGCGAGCGAGATCGTCCCGATGCTCTGCGGCTCGGCGTTCAAGAACAAGGGCGTGCAGGCGATGCTCGACGCGGTGATCGACTACATGCCGGCGCCGACGGACATCCCGCCGGTCAAGGGCGAGCTCGAGAACGGCAAGGAAGGGCAGCGTAAGGCGTCCGACGACGAGCCGTTCGCGGGCCTCGCGTTCAAGATCATGACCGACCCGTATGTCGGCCAGCTGATCTTCTTCCGCGTCTACTCGGGCGTCGTCAAGACAGGCGATACCGTCTACAACCCCATCAAGGGCCGCAAGGAGCGGCTGGGCCGCATCCTGCAGATGCACGCGAACCAGCGCGAGGAGATCAAGGAAGTGCGCGCCGGCGACATCGCCGCAGCGGTCGGCTTGAAGGAGGCGACGACCGGCGACACGCTGTGCGACCCGGACCACGAGATCACGCTCGAGAAGATGATCTTCCCGGAGCCGGTGATCCACGTCGCCGTCGAGCCGAAGACGAAGGCCGACCAGGAGAAGATGGGCATCGCGCTCAACCGTCTCGCGCAGGAAGACCCGTCGTTCCGCGTGCGCACCGACGAAGAATCGGGCCAGACGATCATCTCGGGGATGGGCGAGCTCCACCTCGAGATCCTGGTCGACCGGATGAAGCGCGAATTCGGCGTCGAGGCGAACGTCGGCGCGCCGCAGGTCGCCTATCGCGAAGCCATCAGGAAGCCCGTCGAGCAGGAAGGCAAGTTCATCAAGCAGTCCGGCGGCCGCGGCCAGTACGGCCACGTGTGGCTCAAGATGGAGCCGAACGAGCCGGGCAAGGGCTTCGAGTTCGTCGACTCGATCAAGGGTGGCTCGGTGCCGCGTGAATTTATCCCCGCGGTCGAGAAGGGGCTGCGCGAGACGCTGCCGAACGGCGTGCTGGCCGGGTTCCCGGTCGTCGACGTCAAGGTCACGCTGTTCGACGGCAGCTCGCACGACGTCGACAGCAACGAGAACGCGTTCAAGATGGCCGCGTCGATGGCGTTCAAGGACGGCATGCGCAAGGCTTCGCCCGCGTTGCTCGAGCCGATGATGGCGGTCGAGGTCGAGACGCCCGAGGACTTCATGGGCAACGTCGTCGGCGATCTTTCGTCGCGGCGCGGCATGATCCAGGGGATGGAAGACCTGCCGACCGGCAAAGTGATCAAGGCCGAGGTGCCGCTCGCGGAGATGTTCGGCTACTCGACGACGCTGCGCTCGCTCTCGCAGGGGCGCGCGACGTACACGATGGAATTCAAGCACTACACCGAAGCGCCGAAGAATGTCGCCGAAGCGGTGATCAACAAGAAGTCGTAACGCAACCCGAACTTCCGACTCCAGAGGTAACGAACATGGCCAAGGGCAAATTCGAGCGGACGAAGCCGCACGTGAACGTGGGGACGATCGGGCACGTGGATCACGGGAAGACGACGCTGACGGCGGCGATGACGCTGGTGCTGTCGAAGCTGTTTGGGGGGGAGGCGCGGGCGTACGACCAGATCGACAACGCGCCGGAGGAGAAGGCGCGGGGGATCACGATCAACACGGCGCACGTGGAGTACGAGACGAAGAACCGGCACTACGCGCACGTGGACTGTCCGGGGCACGCGGACTACATCAAGAACATGATCACCGGGGCGGCGCAGATGGATGGGGCGATCCTGGTGGTGAGTGCGGCGGACGGGCCGATGCCGCAGACGCGGGAGCACATTCTGTTGGCGCGGCAGGTGGGGGTGCCTTATATCGTCGTGTACATGAACAAGGCGGACATGGTCGACGACAAGGAGCTGTTGGAGCTGGTCGAGATGGAGGTGCGGGAGCTGTTGAGCAAGTACCAGTTTCCGGGGGACAAGACGCCGATCGTGATTGGGTCGGCGAAGATGGCGCTGGAGGGGGACAAGAGCGAGATGGGGGAAGGCTCGATCCTGAAGCTGGCGGAGGCGCTGGACAGCTACATTCCGCAGCCGAAGCGGGCGATCGACGGGCCGTTTCTGATGCCGGTGGAAGACGTGTTCTCGATCAGTGGTCGGGGGACGGTGGTGACCGGGCGGGTGGAGCGTGGGGTGGTGAAGGTGGGCGACGAGCTGGAGATCGTGGGCTTGAAGCCGACGCTGAAGACGGTGTGCACGGGGGTGGAGATGTTCCGCAAGCTCCTGGACCAGGGGCAGGCGGGGGACAACGTCGGCGTCCTCCTCCGAGGCACGAAGCGGGAGGAAGTGGAGCGGGGGCAGGTCCTGGCGAAGCCGGGGTCGATCACGCCGCACACGAAGTTCAGCTGCGAGGTGTACGTGCTGTCGAAGGACGAGGGGGGTCGGCACACGCCGTTCTTCCCGGGATACCGGCCGCAGTTTTACTTCCGGACGACGGACGTGACGGGAAGCTGTGAGTTGCCGGCGGGGACGGAGATGGTGATGCCGGGGGACAACGTGGCGATGACGGTGCAGCTGATTGCGCCGATCGCGATGGAAGAGGGGCTGCGGTTCGCGATTCGCGAAGGTGGCCGCACCGTCGGCGCCGGCGTGGTGGCGAAGATCATCGAATAGGTCCTGCGACGAGTCGCTGGATCAGAGGAAACCCATGAACAACCAACGCATCCGCATCCGGCTGAAGGCGTTCGATTACAAGCTGATCGACCAGTCGGCGATGGAGATCGTGGAGACCGCGAAGCGCTCCGGCGCGGTCGTGCGCGGCCCCGTGCCGCTGCCGACCAAGATCGAGCGCTACAACGTGCTCCGCTCGCCGCACGCGAACAAGACCTCGCGCGACCAGTTCGAGATCCGGACGCACCTGAGGCTGATGGACATCATCGACCCGACCGACAAGACAGTCGACCAGCTGATGAAGCTCGATCTGCCGGCGGGCGTGGACGTCGAGATCAAGCTGCAGTAGCGAATGCAAACGCAAGCCGCTGGTCAATCGAAATCGGCGGTCATCATCTTGGCAACCAAGGAAAACGAAAATGTCGTCTAGGACTCGTAGGACGCAAGGTCGGGATGACGCGCATCTTCGCCGACGACGGCAGCGCCGTCCCGGTGACCGTGCTCGACGTCGCGAACAACCGCGTCACGCAGATCAAGACGCCCGAGACCGACGGCTACGCCGCGGTCCAGGTGACGTTCGGCAAGCGCCGCGCCTCGCGCGTGTCGAAGCCGATGGCCGGCCACCTCGCGAAGGCGGGGGTCGAGGCCGGCATGCTGTTGCGCGAATTTCCCGTCGCGCCCGAGCAGCTCGCGGAGCTCAAGGTCGGCGGCGTGATCGCCGTCGACACGTTCCAGGTCGGCGATCTCGTCGACGTGACCGGGACGTCGAAGGGCAAGGGCTTCTCGGGCGTGATCAAGCGTCATCACTTCAGCTCGAACCGCGCCTCGCACGGCAATTCGCGCTCGCACAACACCCCGGGCTCGATCGGCATGGCGCAGGACCCGGGTCGCGTGTTTCCGGGCAAGCGCATGGCGGGCCAGCTCGGGAACGTGACGCGCACGACGCAGACGCTCAAGGTCGTCCGCGTCGACGCCGAGCGCGGGCTGCTCCTCGTCAAGGGCTGCGTGCCCGGTGCCGACGGTGGCCATATCGTCGTCCGCCGCGCCGCGAAGGCGCCCGCGAAGAAGGGGGCCTGACCATGGATCTCAAGCTGATCAATGGCGAAGGCAAGCCGGCGGCGACCGTCGCGGCCTCGGACGCGCTGTTCGCGCGCGAGTACAGCGAGCCGCTCGTCCACCAGCTCGTCACCGCGTACCAGGCGAACGCGCGCAAGGGCACGCGCAAGCAGAAGGGCCGCGCCGACGTGAACAAGTCGCACCGGAAGCCCTGGCAACAGAAGGGCACAGGCCGTGCGCGTGCGGGGCAGGCGAACAGCCCGCTGTGGCGCGGCGGTGGCAAGATCTTCCCGAGCTCGCCCGACGAGAACTTCTCGCACAAGGTCAACCGCAAGATGTACCGCGCCGGCGTGGCCGCGATCCTGTCGCAGCTCGTGCGCGAGGAGCGGCTCTCCGTGATCGACGCGATCGTCGTCGACACGCCGAAGACCAAGTCCTTCGTGCAGAAGGTCAAGGCGCTGGGGCTGCCGGGCACGCTGCTCGTCGTCACCGACAAGCTCGACGACAACCTGTTCCTGTCGTCGCGCAATCTATCCGACGTGCTCGTGCTCGAGACCCGCGAGGTCGATCCGGTCAGCCTCGTGCGCTTCAATCACGTGGTGCTGACGAAGGGCGCGCTCGCGCAATTCGAGGAGATGCTGGGATGAACACGGGGAGCCCGTTCAATTCCGAGCGCCTCGCGCTGGTGCTGCTCGCGCCGGTCGTGTCCGAGAAGGGCACGTACATCGCCGACAAGCATTCGCAGGTGATCTTCAAGGTCCTGCAGGACGCGACCAAGCCCGAGGTGAAGGCGGCCGTCGAGGCGATGTTCAAGGTCGAGGTCAAGAGCGTTCAGATCGCCAATGTGGGCGGCAAGGTGAAGCGGTTCGGCAAATTCACCGGAAGGCGTCGCGGCTGGAAGAAGGCCTACGTTTGCCTGAAGCCGGGCCAGGAAATCAACTTCGCGGCGGAGAAGTGACGATGCCCCCAAGCTCACTCCGTTCGCTACCCCCTGAGGGGGCGCAGGTCTCCCTCGGGGCGGCCCATCGGGAGACCTAATATGCCTCTCCAGAAAGTGAAGCCGACGTCGCCGGGCCGCCGCGCGCTCGTCAAGGTCGTCCATCCGCACCTGCACAAGGGGCGCCCGGTGGACGCGCTGACCGAGAGCCAGAAGCGCGGCTCCGGGCGCAACAACAACGGCCACATCACGATGCGGCACAAGGGCGGCGGCCACAAGCAGCACTACCGGATCGTCGACTTCAAGCGCAACAAGGACGCCGTGTCCGCGAAGGTCGAGCGGCTCGAGTACGACCCGAACCGCAGCGCGCACCTGGCGCTCCTGCTCTACGGCGACGGCGAACGGCGTTACATGATTGCGCCGCGCGGCGTCGCGGTCGGCACCGTGCTCCAGTCGGGCCCCGAGGCGCCGATCAAACCGGGCAACTGCCTGCCGCTGCGCAACATTCCGGTGGGCACGACCGTCCACTGCGTCGAGATGCTCCCCGGCAAGGGTGCGCAGATCGCGCGCTCGGCCGGCGCCGGAGTGCAGCTGCTCGCGCGCGAAGGCGAATACGCGCAGCTGCGGCTGCGCTCGGGCGAGATCCGCAAGGTGCACGTGAATTGCCGCGCGACGATCGGCGAAGTGGGTAACGAGGAGCACAGCCTGCGCTCGATCGGCAAGGCGGGTGCCAATCGCTGGCGCGGGATCCGCCCGACCGTGCGCGGCATCTCGATGAACCCGGTCGACCACCCGATGGGCGGCCGGACCAACGGCGGCGGCGGCTGGCACCACCCGGTGTCGCCGTGGGGCACGCCGGCCAAGGGCTACAAGACGCGCAAGAACAAGCGCACCGACTCGATGATCGTGCGCCGCCGGCACGCGACCAAGGGCTGACAGAGGTAATCGCACATGGCACGCTCGATCAAGAAGGGTCCGTTCGTCGACGATCACCTGCTCGCGAAGGTGGACGCTGCGCGCGCGGTGAGCGACAAGAAGCCGATCAAGACCTGGTCGCGTCGCTCGACGATCACGCCCGAGTTCGTGGGCCTCACGATCGCCGTCCACAACGGCAAGCAGCATATCCCGGTCTACGTCTCCGAGAACATGGTCGGCCACAAGCTGGGCGAGTTCGCGCTGACGCGCACGTTCAAGGGCCACTCGTCGGACAAGAAGGTCGCGGCGCCCGCGGCCCCGGCGAAGAAGTAGCGAGGACCCCATGGAAACCAAGGCAATCCTGCGCGGCGTCCGGCTGTCGGCCCAGAAGGGCCGGCTCGTCGCCGACCAGATCCGCGGCCTGCCGGTCGACAAGGCGCTCAACGTGCTCGCGTTCAGCCCGAAGAAGGGCGCCGTGATCATCAAGAAGGTGCTGGAGTCGGCGATCGCCAACGCCGAGCACAACGACGGCGCCGACGTCGACGAGCTCCGCGTGAAGTCGATCTGCGTCGACAAGGCCGAGAGCCTGCGGCGCTTCACTGCGCGCGCGAAGGGCCGTGGCAACGTCATCATGAAGCAGACCTGCCACATCCACGTCGTCGTCGGCGACGGAAAATAGGGACATCCCATGGGACAGAAAATTCATCCGACCGGCTTCCGCCTCGCCGTCACGCGCAACTGGAGCTCGAAGTGGTTCTCGAACAGCAAGAACTTCGCGCCGACGTTGAAGGAAGACATCAAGGTGCGCGAGTACCTGAAGAAGAAGCTCGGCCACGCGTCGGTGGGCAAGGTCACCATCGAGCGCCCGGCGAAGAACGCGCGGATCACGATCCACAGCGCCCGTCCGGGTGTCGTCATCGGCAAGAAGGGCGAGGACATCGAGACGCTGCGCTCCGACCTGCGCCGGATGATGGGCGGCGAGGTCGGGCTCAACATCGAGGAGATCAGGAAGCCCGAGATCGACGCCCAGCTGATCGCCGACTCGATCGGCCAGCAGCTCGAGAAGCGGATCATGTTCCGCCGCGCGATGAAGCGCGCGATGCAGAACGCGATGCGCCTGGGTGCCCAGGGCATCAAGATCATGTGCGCCGGGCGGCTCAACGGAATCGAGATCGCGCGGACGGAGTGGTACCGCGAAGGCCGGGTGCCGTTGCACACGTTGCGGGCGGACATCGACTACGGCTTCTCGGAAGCCAAGACGACCTATGGCGTGATCGGTATCAAGGTGTGGGTGTTCAAGGGCGAGGTGCTTGCGCACAACGCCGAGCCGGCGGCGCCGGCTCCGGCGCCGGAAGCGCCCAAGCGTCCGCGCCGCTCAGGAGCGAAGAATGCTGCAGCCAGCTAGAAGGAAGTACCGCAAGGAGCAGAAGGGGCGCAACAAGGGCGTCGCGACCATCGGGGCCAAGGTGAGCTTCGGCGAGTACGGCCTCAAGGCGACGACCCGCGGCCGCCTGACTGCGCGCCAGATCGAGGCGGCGCGGCGGGCGATGACGCGCCACATCAAGCGCGGCGGTCGCATCTGGATCCGCATCTTCCCGGACAAGCCGGTGTCGCAGAAGCCCGCCGAGGTCCGGATGGGCAACGGCAAAGGCAACCCCGAGTACTACGTCGCGGAGATCGTGCCGGGCAAGGTGCTCTACGAGATGGACGGCGTCGACGAGACGGTCGCGCGCGAGGCGTTCGCGCTGGCCGCGGCGAAGCTGCCGCTCCGCACGACGTTCGTCCACCGCCTGGTCGGCTGACGGAGGCCTCGATGAAACTGGCGGCAACGAAGAAGGCGCTGGCGACGAAGAACGCCGCGGAGCTCAAGACCGAGCTCGACGCGCTGCTCAAGGAACAGTTCGGACTGCGCATGCAGAACGCGACGCAGCAGCTCACCAACAACGCGAAGCTCCGCAGCGTGCGGCGCAACATCGCCCGCGTGCGGACGCTGATGCATCAGAAGGTTGAGGCGTGACCACCATGACCGAGCAAGCGCAGGCCGGGTCGGCCCCGGCGACGCGAAAGACCATTCTCCACACGCTCACGGGGCGCGTGGTGAGCGACAAGATGGACAAGACCGTGACGGTGCTGGTCGAGCGACGGGTCAAGCACCCTCTCTACGGCAAGGTCGTCACGAAGAGCGCCAAGTACCACGCGCACGACGAGAAGAACGAGTTCAAGGAAGGCGACCTGGTCGAGATCGAGGCCTGCCGGAAGCTTGCGAAGACCAAGGCCTACCGGGTCACGCGGCTGATCGAGAAGGCGAAGGTGGTCTAAGTGTCTGATTCTTTGGCCAGGGTTGTGGAAATCGGAAAAAGCTGCCATAATTTTCGTTTTGCCGCCGCGGCCCCACCTGAAACCAGGGTCTCTGCCGCGGTCCTTCCCCGGACGGGGTCCAAAACTGGCCGCGGCCCATGCCGCGTCCGTCGCCGCAGCGCATCCGCGGCGGCGGCGCGCACCGCGGATTAAGTTGGAGAAGCAAGCATGATCCAGATGCAGTCGATGCTGGACGTCGCCGACAACACCGGCGCTCGTCGCGTGATGTGTATCAAGGTGCTCGGCGGCTCGAAGCGCCGCTACGCGCACATCGGCGACGTGATCAAGGTCAGCATCAAGGACGCGGCCCCGCGCGGCCGCGTGAAGAAGGGCGAGATCTACAACGCCGTCGTGGTGCGCACGCGCCACGGCGTGCGCCGGGACGACGGCGCCCGCGTGCGGTTCGACACCAACGCGGCCGTGCTGCTCACCCCGAAGCTCGAGCCGATCGGCACGCGCATCTTCGGGCCGGTCACGCGCGAGCTGCGCACCGAGCGGTTCATGAAGATCGTCTCGCTCGCGCCGGAAGTGCTCTAAGCGGAAACTGCGGGAGCGAAAGATATGCGCAAGATCAAGAAAGGCGACAACGTCGTCGTCATCGCCGGCCGCGACAAGGGCAAGCGCGGGCAAGTGACGCGGGTGACGGAAACACACGTGCTCGTCGGCGGTGTGAACCAGGTGAAGAAGCACCAGCGCCCCAACCCGATGAAGAACGAGCAGGGCGGCATCGTCGCCAAGGACATGCCGCTGCATGTCTCGAACGTCGCTGTCTGGAACCCGGTGACGCAGAAGGCCGACCGCGTCGGCATCCGCGTGCTCGAGGACGGCCGCAAGGTGCGCTTCTACAAGTCGAACGGCGAGCTGATCCAAGCCTAACGAGAGAAAGCCATGGCCCGCCTGAAGGAAATCTACAAGAAGGAAATCGTCCCCGCACTGGTGAAGCAGTTCGGGTACAAATCGACGATGGAAGTGCCGCGCATCGAGAAGATCGTCCTCAACATGGGCGTCGGCGAGGCGACGGGCGACAAGAAGCTGCTCGAGAACGCGGCCGGCGACATGCAGAAGATCTCCGGCCAGAAACCCGTGACCACGAAGGCGAAGAAGGCGATCGCGGCGTTCAAGATCCGCGAGGGCTATCCGATCGGCTGCATGGTCACGCTGCGCCAGGAGCGGATGTACGAGTTCCTCGACCGGCTGGTCTCGATCGCGCTGCCGCGCGTGCGCGACTTTCGCGGGATCTCGAGCCGGTCATTCGACGGCCGCGGCAACTACAACATGGGCGTCAAGGAACAGATCATCTTTCCCGAGATCGAGTACGACAAGATCGACACGATCCGCGGGATGAACATCACGATCACGACGAGCGCGAAGACGGACGCCGAGGCGAAGGCTCTCCTCGCCGCGTTCCGCTTCCCGTTCAAGAGCTGAGGGCGACATGGCGAAACTGTCCCTGATCAATCGCGAGGAAAAGCGGCGCGGCCTGGTGAAGAAGTACGCGCGCAAGCGCGCGACGCTGCTTTCCATCGCCAACAGCGCGAAGGCCTCCGACGAGGACCGGGCCGCGGCGCGGCTCAAGCTGCAGCAGCTGCCGCGCAACTCGAATCCGACGCGGCTCCGCAACCGCTGCGCGATCACCGGCCGCCCGCGCGGCTACTTCCGCAAGTTCGGCCTGGCCCGCAACAAGCTGCGCGAGATCGCGATGCGCGGCGAGGTGCCGGGCATCGTCAAGGCCAGCTGGTAGACGTGCCGCCTACGAGGGTGATGAGATGAGTATGACCGATCCGATCGCCGACATGCTGACGCGCATCCGCAACGCGCAGATGGTCGAGCAGACCGTCGTGGCAATGCCGTCGTCGAAGGTGAAGCTGGCCATCGCCAAGGTGCTGAAGGACGAGGGCTACATCGACGGCTTCAAGGTCTCGGGCGAGGAGGCGAAGCCGGTCCTCGAGATCGCACTGCGCTACTACGCGGGGCGACCCGTGATCGAGAAGATCGAGCGCGTGTCGAAACCGGGGCTACGCATCTACAAGAGCAAGGACGACATCCCGCGCGTGATGAACGGTCTCGGCATCGCGATCGTTTCCACGTCGCGCGGGGTGATGACCGACCGCAAGGCGCGCGCCACCGGCGTCGGTGGCGAAGTGCTCTGCATCGTCGCCTAACGAAGGACGAAGAGATGTCTCGCATCGGCAATCAACCCATCCCGCTGCCCCCGAAGGTCGAGGTGACGCTCGCGACCGGCTCGATCACGGTCAAGGGGCCGCTCGGGTCGCTCACGCGGACCTACGGCAGCGAGGTCTCGATCGAGAAGAGCGGCGACGCGCTCGTGTTCAAGGCGGCGAACGAGGCGGCGGGACCGCTGCACGGGACGCTCCGCGCACAGGTCGCGAACATGGTGAAAGGCGTCACCGCCGGCTTCGAGAAGAAGCTCACGCTGGTCGGCGTGGGGTTCCGCGCTCAGGCGGCGGGCGACAAGATCAACCTGTCGCTCGGGTTCTCGCACCCGGTCGTGCACACGATGCCGAAGGGCGTGAAGGTCGAGACGCCGCAGCAGACCGAGATCGTGATCAAGGGCATCGACAAGCAGCAGGTTGGCCAGATCGCGGCGGAGATTCGCGCGGCCCGTCCGCCGGAGCCGTACAAGGGCAAGGGCGTGCGCTATCACGACGAGCGGGTCGTCATCAAAGAGACCAAAAAGAAGTAGAAATGCGTCCGAAAACTACTGCGCGCCCCGATCGCTTTGTCGCGTCCTCGCTCGCCCCTCGCCGTACCTCCGTGTACTGTCTCGGGGCTCGCTGCGGGTCTTCGCGCGCTCGGGGCTGCTCGCTACGTTTTCAGATCGCATTTTTCGGTCAAGGATAGAGGTAGCCGATGAACAAGAAGGATGCCCGTATCCGCCGCTCCCGCAAGACGCGCGTGCGCATCGCGCTGCAGCGCGCGACGCGGCTCGTCGTCTGCCGCTCGAACTGCCACATCTATGCGCAGATCGTAGCGCCGACCGGAGACAAAGTGCTCGCGAGCGCGTCCACGCTCGAAGCCGAGGTGCGCAAGGACGTGAAGAACGGCGCCAACAAGGCAGCGGCCGCGGTCGTCGGCAAGCGAATCGCCGACCGGGCGAAGGCGCTCGGCATCGAGTCGGTCGCATTCGACCGCTCCGGCTACAAGTACCACGGGCGCGTGCAGGCGCTCGCCGACGCGGCGCGCGAGCACGGCCTCAAGTTCTGACGCGGCACGACTGACGACAAGGGTCCGACATGGCAAGGATGCAGAACCGGCAGCAGCAGCAGGACGACCGTGGCGACGGCCTCAAGGAAAAGATGATCGCGATCAACCGCGTCACCAAGGTGGTGAAGGGCGGGCGGATCCTCGCGTTCGCGGCGCTCACCGTCGTCGGCGACGGCAACGGCCGAATCGGCATGGGCAAGGGGAAGGCGAAGGAAGTCCCGGTCGCCGTGCAGAAGGCGATGGACGAGGCGCGCCGCAGGATGATCCGCGTCAACCTGAAGGGCGGCACGCTGCACCATCCGGTCGAGGGCCGGCACGGCGCGACCAAGGTTTTCATGCAGCCCGCAGCAGATGGCACCGGCGTGATCGCTGGCGGCCCGATGCGCGCGGTATGCGAAGTAGTGGGTGTCACCAACGTGCTCGCGAAGTGCCACGGTTCGACGAATCCGTACAACCTCGTGCGCGCGACGCTGAACGCATTGCAGAACCTCAACTCGCCGGCCGAGATCGCCGCCAAGCGCGGGATGACGGTCGAGCAGCTGATGGAGGCGTGAGCATGGCGGCGCCGAAGACATTGAAGATCACGCTGGTGAAGAGCACGAACAGTTGCCGAGGCGACCACCGGGCAACCGTCCGCGGGCTGGGTCTCAAGTGGACGAACCATTCGGTCGAGGTCGTCGATACGCCTGCGACGCGCGGGATGATCACCAAGGTCGGCTATCTCCTCAGGGTCGCCGAGGCGAAGGCCTGAGCGCGAGAGGAATGGGAGAGCGGACATGCGGTTGAACACGATCAAGCCCGCCGCCGGGTCGAAGAAGGCGCGCCGCCGCGTCGGGCGCGGCAGCAGCTCGGGCCTCGGCAAGACGGCGGGACGCGGCCACAAGGGACAGAAATCGCGCTCGGGCGGCTTCCACAAGGTCGGCTTCGAGGGCGGCCAGATGCCGCTGCAGCGCCGGCTGCCGAAGCGCGGCTTCGTGTCGACGTCGCGGCACGACGTCGCGGAGATCCGGCTCTCGGACCTTTCCAAGATGCCGGTCGCGGACGTCGACCTGCTCGCGCTGCGCGCGGCGGGGCTCGTGCCCGCACGCGCGAAGACGGCCAAGGTCATCAAGGCCGGCGAACTGAAGAAGGCGGTGAAGCTCACGGGCATCGCCGCGACGAAGGGCGCCAAAGCGGCCATCGAGGCCGCGGGCGGGAGCGTCGCGTAAGCGGCGCGAGGACGAAGAGGACGAACGCGTGGCCCTGAGCAATCCGGCCCTGAAGACGGGAGCGAAGTACGCCGATCTCAAGCGGCGGCTGTGGTTCCTGCTGGGCGCGCTGATCGTCTACCGTATCGGGACGCACATCCCGGTACCGGGCATCAACGCGCAGGTGCTGGACGACCTCTTCCGCCAGCAGCAGGGCGGGATCCTGGGCCTGTTCAACGTGTTCTCGGGCGGCGCGCTGCAGCGCTTCTCGATCTTGGCACTCGGGATCATGCCGTACATTTCGGCGTCGATCATCATGCAGCTCTGCACGGTGGTCGTGCCGTCGCTCGAGGCGCTGAAGAAAGAGGGCGAGTCGGGCCGCCGCAAGATCACGCAGTACACGCGCTATGCGACGCTCGGCCTCGCGTTCTTTCAGGCGCTCGGCATCTCCATCGCGCTCGAGGCGCAGGCGGGCCTCGTGCTGGCGCCCGGGCTGCCGTTCCGGATCATCACCGCGATCACGCTCGTCACCGGCACGATGTTCCTCATGTGGCTCGGCGAGCAGATCACCGAGCGCGGGCTCGGCAACGGAATCTCGCTGCTGATCTTCGCCGGCATCGCCGCCGGCCTGCCGAACGCGATCGGCCTCACGCTGGAGCAGGCGCGCACCGGCGCGTACTCGATCCCGCTCGTGCTCGGCATCGCCGTGCTGGTCGTCGGTGTCACTGCGTTCGTCGTATTCGTCGAGCGCGCGTTGCGGAAGATCCTCGTCAATTACGCGAAGCGGCAGGTCGGCAACAAGGTCTACCAGGGCCAGAGCTCGCACCTGCCGCTCAAGCTCAACATGTCGGGCGTGATTCCGCCGATCTTCGCCTCCTCGATCATCCTGTTCCCGGCCACGCTCGCGTCGTGGTTCGGCCAGGGCGAGGGCACGATCTGGCTGCGCGACCTGGCCGCGGCGCTGGGCCCCGGGCAGCCGGTGCACGAGATCCTCTACGCGTCCGCGATCATCTTCTTCTGCTTCTTCTACACGGCACTGCAATACAACCCGAAGGAGACCGCGGAGAACCTGAAGAAGAGCGGCGCATTCATCCCGGGCTACCGGCCGGGCGACCAGACTGCGAAGTACATCGAGAAGATCACGCTGCGCTTGACGCTGATCGGCTCGCTGTATCTCGTCGTCGTCTGCTTCATTCCGAACTTTCTCATTGCGTGGAAGAACGTGCCGTTCTATTTCGGCGGGACCTCGCTGCTGATCATCGTCGTGGTGACGATGGACTTCATGACGCAGGTGCAGGCGTACCTCATGTCGCAGCAGTACGAGAGCCTGCTCAAGAAAGCGAATTTCAAGGGTGGGCTGCCCACGCGTTGATGGCGAAGGAAGACACGATACAGATGCAGGGAGAGATCCTGGAGACGTTGCCGAACGCGACGTTCCGGGTGAAGCTGGAGAACGGCCACGTGGTGCTGGGCCACATCTCCGGGAAGATGCGGATGCACTACATCAAGATTCTGCCGGGCGACAAGGTGACGGTGGATTTGACGCCGTACGACCTGTCCCGGGCGCGGATCATCTTCCGCGCGAAGTGATGCAAAGGAACGAGCGATGAAAGTACTGGCATCGGTAAAGAAGATCTGTCGCAACTGCAAGATCATCCGGCGCAACGGCGTCGTGCGCGTGATCTGCACGGATCCGCGGCACAAGCAGCGGCAAGGCTGACGAACCTCGAATTCGACGGGTAACCGACATGGCACGTATTGCAGGCGTCAACATTCCGAACCACCAGCACGCGGAGATCGCGCTGACGGCGATCTACGGCATCGGCCGGCCGCGCGCGAAGGCGATCTGCGAGGCTGCGGGCATCAAGGCCGCGGCCAAGATCAAGGACCTCTCCGACGCCGACATGGACAAGCTGCGTGAGCAGGTGCAGAAGTTCACCGTCGAGGGCGACCTGCGCCGCGAGGTGACGATGAGCATCAAGCGGCTGATGGACCTGGGCTGCTACCGCGGCGTGCGCCATCGGCGCGGGCTGCCGGTGCGCGGTCAGCGCACGCGCACGAACGCGCGCACGCGCAAGGGGCCGAAGAAGTCGCGCGCGGGCATCAGCAGCAAGCCGGCGGCGAAGCCGGCCGGCAAGTAACGATCGAGGACGAAACGGAATGGCACAGCAACCCACGCAAAAGGCCGGTACCGCGCGCGTGCGCAAGAAGGTCAAGAAGAACGTCGCGGAAGGCATCGCGCACATTCACGCGTCGTTCAACAACACGATCATCACGATCACCGACCGTCAGGGCAACGCGCTGTCCTGGGCGACCTCCGGCGGCGCCGGGTTCAAGGGCTCGCGCAAGTCGACGCCGTTCGCCGCGCAGGTGGCGGCCGAGCGCGCGGGGCGCGCTGCGGTCGAATGCGGCGTGAAGAACCTCGAGGTGCGGATCAAGGGCCCCGGCCCCGGCCGCGAATCCGCCGTGCGCGCGCTAAACGCGCTCGGCATCAAGATCAGCAGCATCTCGGACGTGACGCCGATCCCGCACAACGGCTGCCGTCCGCCGAAACGCAGAAGGATCTAGGACACGTTTTCGGTCGCCCCGCCTTTGCAGGCGACCGAATTTTCACCGTTTTTTTCTAGGACAGCGAAAGTGGCTCGATATACCGGACCCAAATGCAAGCTGGCGCGACGGGAAGGCACCGACCTTTTCCTGAAGAGCGCGCGTCGATCGCTCGACTCCAAGTGCAAGCTCGAGACCAAGCCGGGGCAGCACGGCGTGAAGTCGGGCATGCGCCAATCCGACTTCGGCAACCAGCTGCGCGAGAAGCAGAAGCTGCGCCGGACCTACGGCATCCTCGAGCGCCAGTTCCGCCGGTACTTCCAGGCGGCGGCGAAGGGCAAGGGCTCGACCGGGACCAACCTGCTGCAGCTGCTCGAATCGCGGCTCGACAACGTCGTCTACCGGATGGGCCTGGGGTCGACGCGCGCCGAGGCGCGGCAGCTCGTCGGCCACGGTTCGATCACGGTCAACGGCAAGGTCTTGAACGTGCCGTCGGCGCGGGTCAAGGCCGGCGACGTCATCGCCGCCACGGAAAAGGCTAAGGGCCAGCTCCGGATCCAGGACTCGCTGCAACTGGCCGAGAAGGTCGGCTTCCCCTCGTGGGTCGAGGTCGACGTGAAGAAGGCCTCCGGCATATTCAAGGGCGCGCCCGACCGCTCGGAGTTCGGGCAGGACATCAACGAGAGCTTGGTCGTGGAGCTTTATTCGAAGTAGCCGTCGGTCGCGGATAAGGCTGCGACCGACAGGATGCCCATGTAACACCCGGACTCTAAAGGTTCCGCAATGCAGAGCAACGTACTCCTGAAGCCTCGCATCATCGACGTGCAGTCGACGTCGCCGTTCCACGCCAAGGTCGTGATGGAGCCGTTCGAGCGCGGCTACGGCCACACGCTCGGCAACGCGCTGCGCCGCGTGCTGCTGTCGTCGATGCCGGGCTACGCGCCCACGGAGGTGCGGATCACCGGCGTGCTGCACGAGTACTCGGCGCTCGACGGCGTGCAGGAGGACGTCGTCGACATCCTGCTCAACCTGAAGGGCGTGGTGCTGAAGCTCCACAACCGCGACCACGTGCTGCTCAAGCTGTCGAAGACGGGCGAAGGCGCGGTCACTGCGGCCGACATCGAGCCCAACCACGACGTCGAGATCATCAATCCCGACCACCTGATTGCGCACCTGACGGCGGGGGGGAAGATCGAGATGGAGATCAAGGTCGAGAAGGGCCGCGGCTACCAGCCGGCGACCACACGGGTGAAGCCCGAAGGCGGCCGCACGATTGGCAGCATCCTGCTCGACGCGTCGTTCTCGCCGGTCCGCCGCGTGAGCTACGCGGTCGAGAGCGCGCGCGTCGAGCAGCGCACCGACCTCGACAAGCTCGTGCTCGACATCGAGACCAACGGTGTAGTCGAGCCGGAGCAGGCGGTACGCTACGCCGCATCCGTCCTGGTCGAGCAGCTCTCGGTGTTCGCCGACCTGCAGGGCACCGAAGTGGCCGCGGCGGAGCGAAGCTCGCCGCAGGTCGACCCGGTCCTCCTGCGCCCGGTCGACGACCTCGAGCTCACGGTCCGCTCGGCGAACTGCCTCAAGGCGGAGAACATCTACTACATCGGCGACCTGATCCAGCGCACCGAGACCGAGTTGCTGAAGACGCCGAACCTCGGCCGCAAGTCGCTGAACGAAATCAAGGAAGTACTGGCCTCGCGCGGGCTCTCGCTCGGGATGAAGCTCGAGAACTGGCCGCCCGCCGGACTCGATCGCCCGTAACGACGCGCGAAGGACGAAGGAACGACCATGCGCCACCGACACGGCCTCCGGAAGCTGAACCGCACGAGCAGCCATCGCCTCGCGATGCTGCGCAATATGACGAACTCGCTGCTCACGCACGAGGTGATCCGGACCACGCTGCCGAAGGCGAAGGAGCTGCGCCGCGTCGCGGAGCCGCTGATCACGCTGGGCAAGACGCCGACCGTCGCGAACCGCCGCCTCGCATTCGACCGGCTGCGCGACCGCGACGTCGTGGTCAAGCTGTTCGACGAGCTGGGACCGCGCTACAAGGCGCGGCCGGGCGGCTACCTGCGCATCCTCAAGTTCGGCTTCCGCGTCGGAGACAAGGCGCCGATGGCGCTGGTCGAGCTCGTCGACCGGCCGCAGCCGGCCGAAGCGGCCGAAGCAGAGAAGTCCGCGGCCTGACGGCGACGACGCCCGGGAGTGAACGGAAGGCCGGGCCGGTGCCTGGCCTTTTTCGTTTCTTCGCGCGCTATCCGGCCCGGCCATTGCTGCGGTAGCATCCGGCTCGCTCATGACCGAAACGATTCTCGTCACCGGCGGCGCCGGCTACGTCGGCTCGCACATTGTCGTCGAGCTCGCCAAGGCAGGCTACGCGCCTGTTGTGCTCGACAACTTCGCGACCAGCTCGCGCGCCGTGCTGCCGCGCTTGGCGAAGCTCGCCGGCGCCGAAGTCCCGTGCATCGAGGCGGATGTCCGCGACATCGCGGCCTTGCGCCACGCGTTCCACGATCGTCCGATCACGGGCGTCATTCATTGCGCCGGGCTCAAGGCCGTGGCCGAGGCCGAGACGCGCCCGCTCACCTACTACGAGGTGAACGTCGGCGGTGCCTTCGCGCTCACCGAGGTGATGGGCGAAGCGGGCGTCGCCACGCTCGTCTACAGCTCGTCGGCGACCGTCTACGGGCAGCCCGAGGAGCTGCCGGTCACCGAGGATGCGCCGCTCGCGCCGCAGAGCGTCTACGGCCGCACGAAGCGCGTCGTCGAGGAATTCCTGCGCGACCTCGCGCGCGCGAACCGCAACTGGCGGATCGCGATCCTCCGCTACTTCAACCCGGCGGGCGCGCACCCGTCGGGGCTGATCGGCGAGGCGCCGACCGGCCGGCCCAACAACCTCGTGCCGCTTCTGTGCCGCATCGCCGCCGGCGAGTTCTCGGACCTCGCGATCTACGGGACCGACTGGCCGACGCCCGACGGCACGGGCGTGCGCGACTACCTGCACGTGCAGGATCTCGCGGCGGGGCACGTCGCCGCGCTCCGGTATCTCGCGGATCATCCGGGCGCCGTTACGCTCAATCTCGGGCAGGGCAGCGGCCGGTCGGTGCTCGACGTCGTCGCCGCGTTCGAGAGCGCCTGCGGGCGCCGGATCACGCGCACACTCGCACCGCGCCGTCCCGGCGACGTCGCGTGCTACTACGCGGACCCCGCGCGCGCCGAGAAACTGCTCGAGTGGCGCGCGACGCGCGGGCTCGACGCGATCTGCGCCGACGCATGGCGGTGGCAGCAGAACGGCGGGCGGTATTGAGACGGGCGCGAATTGCGGCGGCGGCTGTACGGCGCGCCGCCGCAATTCGCGCCCGGTAGTTCGGGCGGCCGTGCGCTTCCCGCGCAACAAGGGCGCGAAGCGCGTCGATCATCGCCCCTTCGGGGCTGTTCAGTAACGCGCGCGTGCGGGCGGAGAAGCTTCGATCACGGAAGCCGAACTGCCTAAGACGCCGCCAGTACTACGCCGTCGCCGCGGCGAGCGCCTCGCTCCGGATCTCCTCGGTGAGGCGCGCCTTGAGCGCCGAGAACGCCGGCGTCGTCTTGACCGTGTAGAGACGCGGATGCGGCAGGTCGACCGCGACCTCGGCCTTGAGCCGCCCAGGACGCGCCGACATGACGACGACGCGTCCGGCGACGAAGATCGCCTCCTCGATGTCGTGCGTGACGAACAGCACCGTCTTCTTCTCCACTTCCCAGATCCCGAGGAGCAGTTCCTGCATCAGCGCGCGCGTCTGGTTGTCGAGCGCGCCGAACGGTTCGTCCAAGAGCAGGATCTTCGGGTCGTTCGCGAGCGCGCGCGCGATCGCCGTGCGCTGCTGCATCCCGCCGGAGAGCATCTTTGGATAATGGTGCTCGAAGCCCGCGAGTCCCATCCGGTCGATGTAGTGCGCCGCGATCTCGTCCTGCCGTGCCTGCGGCATCCCCTTCTCGCGCAGTCCGAAGCAGATGTTCTGCCGCACCGTGAGCCACGGGAACAGCGTGTAGCTCTGGAACACCATGCCACGATCGGCTCCCGGTGCCGCGACCGGCGCGCCGTCGAGCAGGACGCGTCCGGTGGTCGGCACGTCGAGCCCCGCGACGATGCGAAGCAGCGTCGACTTTCCGCAGCCCGATGGACCCAGGATCGTGATGAAGTCGTTGTCGGCGACGGTGAGCGACACCGGCTTCAGCGCGACCGTCGGCGCGCCGCCGCGCACGCCGGGAAATGTCCTGCCCACGCCATCGATGACGAGCTTGCTCACGATGACAACGACCAGGGAAACAGCTTCTGGTTGCCCCACTTGAAGAGGAAGTCGGAGATGAGCCCGATCACGCCGATCACGATGATCCCGAAGATGATCTGGCCGGTGTTGAGCAGCGCCTGGCTGTCGGTGATCATGTGACCGATTCCGGACGACGCGCCGATCAGCTCGGCGACGATCACGTACGTCCACGCCCAGCCGAGCACGAGGCGGAGCGTCTCCGCGATCGCGGGCGCAGAGGACGGGAGGAGCACGCGCCGCACGATGCCACGTGCGTCGGCACCGAGCGTGTACGCCGCCTCGACCAGGTCGCGCCGCGTCGCCCCGACCGTCACCGCGACCATCAGCACGATCTGGAAGAACGAGCCGATGAAGATGACGAGGAGCTTCTGCATCTCGCCGATGCCCGCCCACAGGATCAGGAGTGGAATGAACGCGGAGGCGGGCAGGTAGCGCGCGAACGAGACGAACGGCTCGAAGAACGCCTCGATCGGCTTGTAGGCGCCCATCGCAACGCCGAGCGGCACCGCGACGATCGCCGCCAGCACGAAGCCGCCGACGACGCGCCAGATCGTGATGCCGACGTCCCACGCGAAGCCGTAGCGCGCGAACAGGTTCCACCCCTCGCTGATCATCGTCAGCGGATCGGCGAGGAACGTCTTCGGCACGAGGCCGCCGAAGGTCACCGCCGCCCAGCCGAGGAAGAACAGCGCGAAGAACCCGATGCCGAGCGCGGCGCGCCGCCTCCGCGAAATCGGCTTCAGCGGCGTCATGCGGACGGGCGCGCGGCCGCCGCGGCGGCCCGCGACGTCAACGGATGTACTGCGTGTCGGCGAGCCCGCTCAAGTCGGGCATTTGCCGGATGATGCCGGCCTCGAGCAGGAGGTCCGCGGCCTCCTTGTTGAACGCCTGGAACTCGCTCGCGAAGAATTTCTGGTTCGCCGCCTTGTCCTGCCAGCGCAGGTACGCGGCCGACTTGGCGAACTGCTCGCCCGACTGCTTGGTCGGCGCGCCCATGATCTCAAAGCTCTTGAACGGCTCCCGGCGGATCATGTCGACCGCCTCGAAGTAGCTGTTGGCGAGCGCCTGCGCGGCCTTCGGGTTGTCGGCGAGGAACTTGGGCGTGCAGCCGAACGTGTCCATGATCATCGGGTAGTCGAGCGTCGTCGCGATGATCTTGCCGGCCTGCGGGTTGTCGCGCACCGTCGAGAGGTACGGCTCGTAGGTCATCGCGGCATCGTTCTGCCCGGCGACGAACGCCTGCGCCGCCGCCGCGGGCTCGAGGTTCACGACGGTCACGTCCTTGACCGAGAGCCCGTTCTTCTTCAGAAACCACGCGAGCGTGAAGTACGGCGCAGTGCCGGGCGCCGAGGCGGCGACCGTCTTGCCCTTGAGATCGGCGATCTTCGCCACGTTGTTGCGGACGGCCATGCCGTCGGCGCCGTAGCTCTTGTCCATCTGGAAGATCTGCTTGGTCGCGACGCCGCCCGCATTCCAGACGATCCAGGTCTCGACGGTGGTAGCCGCGCACTGGACGTCGCCCGAGGCGATCGCGAGGTGGCGGTCCTTCTGCGGAATCATCTTGAGCGTGACGTCGAGGCCGTTCTTCTTGAAGATGCCGGCCTCCTTGGCGAGCGTGAGCGGCGCGAAGCCGGTCCAGCCGGACATGCCGATCGCGAGCTTCGTGTCCTGCGCGAAGGCGGAGGCGGAAACGAGCGGCGGCGAGCGCAGCCGCGGCGACCGTGTGCTTCAGCATGGAGCGTTCTCCCCAGTTCGGCTCGAGAAAACAAAGATTATAGACCCCGCGGCAGAGCACCGGACGCCGCGGTGCGCGTACGGATCCCGGCAAGCGTGACGACGCTGGCATTCGCGCCGTCGATGGCCAGCGCGTCGACGCCCTGCGCGAGCATCCGCGAAAGCGCGTCGCGCAGGCTCGCGTCGGCGCCGATCGTCGGCATCCCAGCGGGCAGCGCAACGGCCGCCTCCGCCGCCGCGGCCACCGGGATCAGCGCGAGGCGCTTCAACGCGCGGTCCGCACCGACGAAGGCCTCGACGAATGCGTCCGCTGGCGCCGACAGAATCGCCTCAGGGGTGTCGTACTGGACGAGCGCCCCGTCCTTCATGATCGCGATGCGGTCGCCCATCCGGATCGCCTCGTCGATGTCGTGCGTGACGAATACGATCGTCTTCCGCAAGCCGTGGAGGATCCGCAGGAACTCGTCCTGCAGGCGCGCGCGGGTGATCGGATCGATGGCGCCGAACGGCTCGTCCATCAGCATGACCGGCGGGTCGGCGGCGAGCGCGCGCGCGACGCCCACCCGCTGCTTCTGGCCGCCCGACAGTTCGCGCGGGAACCGGTCGCGGTAGGTCGCAGGGTCCATGCCGACCAGCGCCAGCAGCTCATCGATGCGTGCTTCGATCCTGCCCGCGTCCCAGCCGAGGAGCTTCGGCACCGTGGCGACGTTCTCGGCAATCGTCCAATGCGGAAACAGGCCGACCTGCTGGATGACATAGCCGATGTGCCGACGGAGCGTCACCGGGTCGACGTCCATCACGTTGCGGCCGTTGACGGTGACGGTGCCCGCGTCCGGCTCGATCATCCGGTTGACGATCCGCATCGTCGTCGTCTTCCCGCAGCCGGACGGCCCGATCAGCACGCACACGTCGCCCTCGGCGACGGTGAGCGTCAGCCGGTCGATCGCCGGATGCGCGGCGCCCTGGAAGCGCTTGGTCAGCTCGACGATTTCGATCATCGGGCCCTAACGCAATCCGGCCGGCGTCAGCGCCCGCTGCAACGCGCCGAACAGGCGGTCGGTGCCGATCGCGAGCAGCGTCGCCGGCACCGCCCCGACGACGAGCAGCGGCAGCGCCATCATCGCAATGCCGGCGGTGATGAAGTCGCCGAGGCCGCCGCCGCCGATGTACGCGGCGAGCACCGCGCCCGAGATGACCTGGACCGCAGCGATGCGGATGCCGGCGAAGATCACCGGCAGCGCGAGCGGAAGCTCGACCCGGCGGACGATCTCGCCGCGAGTCATGCCCATCCCACGCGCCGCATCGACCACGTCGGGGTCGACCTGCCGGACCGCGGTGTGCGTGTTGATCAGGATCGGCGGCAGCGCGAGCAGCGTCAGCGCGAACAGGCTCGGTGCGAAGCCCGTCCCCAGCACCGGCATCACGAGGGCGAGCACCGCGAGCGACGGCAGCGTGCGGCCGATGTTGGCGGCGGCGATCGCGAGCTGCGCGGCGCGGTGCGCGCCCGCGAGCGCGACGCCGAGCGGCACGGCGATCGCGATCGCGATGGCGAGCGCCGCCGCCGACAGCTCGACGTGCGTCAGGAGCGCGGCCAGGAATCGCTCGGGATGCGCGACGATGTACTGCCAGGCCTCGACGAGCAGCATCATGGCGTGAACCAGCTTCTATTCCGCGCGGTGGCGGACGCGACGCTCGAGCCGTGCCAGGGCCAGGTCGGCGACGACCGCGAGCGCGCAGGCCGTGAGCGCGCCGGTCCAGATCTTCGGCGGATGATCGCTCGAGATGCCGCTGAAGATCAGCGTGCCCAGGCCGCCCGCGTTCACGTAGGCGGCGACCACCGCGACGCTGATAACGGTCACGGTGGCGATGCGGAGGCCCGCGACGATCACCGGCAGCGCGAGCGGCAGCTCGATCCGGCGCAGGATCTCGCCGCTGCTCATCCCCATCCCCTTCGCAGCCTCGACAACTTCGGCCGGGACTTCGCGGATGCCGACTGCGACGTTGCGCACGAGGATCATCAACGAGAACGCGACCATGCAGATGATCGCGTTCGAGCGGCCCAGGCCCACGACCGGGATCAGGAGCGCGAGGAACGCGAGCGTCGGGATCGTGTACAGAACCCCGCTCACGCCCAGCGCCCAGCGCAGAACGCGGTCGTGCCGCGCGGCCCAGATGCCGACCCCGAGCGAGATCGCGAAGGCGATCGCGAGGGAGGTCGCCGAGATCACGATGTGCTCCCACAGCGCGACGGCGACCTGGTCCCAGTTCCGGACGAGCCAGGTCATCAGAGCCTCACGGAGGCCGCGCGCTTCGCGGCTTGTGACGGCCCTGCGGCGATCATGGCGCGCCGGATTCCAGCCAGTCCGCCACCGCCTCGAAATCCGGCGCGAGCGAGCGGTCGTCTTCGAGGACGGCGGCGCGCGCGCGTACGCCGTCGTAGATCCGCCGGGCGCCGGAGCCGAGCGTCGCGCGCACGTCGGCGGGGCGGAGGTCCACCGCCTGCGCGGCGATCACGGCCTCGATGGCGGTCAGCAAGACGTAGCATTCGCGCATCGCGGCGAGCTTCGCGACGCAGGCCGGCGCCATCGTCGCGTGGTCCTCGATGCCTTCGGACACCGGCAGGAAGTCGAGCGACACGGGATTCGCGAGGTGGCGGATCTCCGTTGCAAGCGCGGTCAGCGGTTTCTGCGCGGTCGCGAATCCCGACTGCTGCGGACCGCCGCGCGTGAGCTGCAGCGGCAGGTCCGACATCGCCGGCGACAGGAGCTTCAGGCAACGCTCGACGGCGAGCGTCGCCGCCTGGGCGACGGCGAGGCCGAGCGCTTCCAACGCGAGCGTGAGGCCGGGAACATGAAAGTTGCCGGTGGAGAAGAGCCGGCCGCCCTCGGCGTCGGCAAGCGGGCTGTCGGCCGCCGCGTTGAGCTCGATCTCAACGTGGTCGATGGCGCGCGCGAGCGCGTCGTGCAGCGACCCATGCACCTGCGGCACGCAGCGGAACGACAGCGGGTCCTGGACGCGGCGCGCGGCGCCGGCCTTTGCGAGCGCGCTGCCGGCGAGCGCGACCAGGATCCGCGTCGCGGCCTCGGCCTGTCCCGGCGCCGGCCGCGCGGCCTGCGCGCGCGGGTCGAGCGGCGAGAGGTTCGCGCGAAACGCCTCGAACGAGAGCGCCACGATGTCGGTGTGGAGCGCGAGCGTGCGCGCGAGATCGGCCAGCACGAGGCTCGCATGCCCCACGGTCGCGGCGTTCGAGCTGATCAGGGCGAGACCGTCCTTGGCGGCGAGCGTGACCGGCGCGAGGCCTGCCGCCGCGAGCGCCTCGCCGCCGGGGATGCGCGCACCGTCGACCCGCGCCTCGCCCTCGCCGATCAGCACCAGCGCGATGTGCGCGAGCTGTGGCAGGTCTGTGACGCCGATGGATCCTCGCCCCGGAACGTGCGGAACGATGCCGGCGTTCAGCGCATCGACGAGCGCGCGGAACACCGGGACGGAAACGCCCGAGCCGCCGCGCGCCATTCCGGCAACGCGGACGAACATCGCGGCACGCACCACGTCGTCGTCGAGCGGCGGACCGACGCCGACAGCGCGGGCGCGGACCGCGCGCATCTGGTAGAGCCCCTGCTCGCCGGGCGCGAGCGGTGCGCCGGTGTTGGCGCCGAGCGCAGAGTTGAGGCCGTAGACGGGCTTGTCTCCCTCGGCGGCGCGATCGACGACCGCGCGGGCACGCGTGAGGCGCTCGACCACGCTCGGGCCGACCGCGACCGGTGCGTGGTCACGCGCTACCCGGATGACGTGGCGGATGCCGACGCGCGCGTCGCCGAGCGTGACGGTGCGTCCCACCGGGCGCGCCGGCACGCGCGCGCCGCGAGCGCCGATCGCCGCTGCGGTGACGGACATCTAGGGAGCCCCTGCACAGGTATTCGCGATGGCGACGGCGGCGTTTCGGGATGGGATGCCGCATTTGCCAACTGAGGCGAGCCGAAGCGAATGGTCGACTCCCTTCGCGAGGCTCGCGTCAAAGCAGACCGCCCGAAACGTCCCGCCCCTCCGGGCTGCTGCCCAATGCGGCGTCTGCATCGTCGGTCTCCTCGGCATCGTAGTCCGGGCTACGACCTTCGTCGCCCGACTCGCATCCATCCGCATTGGGCCATGCAGCGCCACCGTGAATGGCTGTGCAGGGGCTCCCTCGGACCTTACTTGACGACCCCCTTCGCCTTCAGGAAGTCGCGCGCCACGTCCTTCGGCTCCATCTTCTCGCCGTCAACCTTGTAGTTCATCTCGGCCATGTTCGTCTCGTTCAGCATCGCGCTGACGTTGTTCAGAACCTCGGCGATCTTCGGGTTTGCGTCGAGCGCGTCCTTGCGCACGACGGGCGCAAGATAGTAGGGCGGCCACAGGTTCTTATCGTCCTTGAGGCGCTTCAGCTTCATCGTGCTGATCATGCCGTCGGTCGAGTAGCCGTTGACGACGTCGACCTGCTTGTTCGCGAGCGCCTGGTAACGGAGTCCGATCGCGAGCTGCAGGTCCTCCTTGAACTCCATCCCGTACTTCACCTTGAGCCCCGGGAGGCCGTCCTTGCGATCGCGAAATTCCGGACCGGCGCCCAGCTTCAGCTCCTTCGAGACCTTCGCGAGGTCGGTCAGCGTCTCGAGCTTGTACTGCGCCGCGGTCTCGGGGCGCACCACCATGTCGTAGGTGTTGTTGAGCGGCGCCTCGTTCAGTACGACGAGCCCCTTCGCCGCGTACTCCGCCTTTACCTTGTCGTAGACCGCCTTCCGGTCGGTCATCGGCTCGGCCTTGAGCACGGCGATCAGCATCGTTCCGGTGTATTCGGGATAGAGGTCGATCTGCTTCTCCTCGAGCGCCTTGTGCGCAATCAGCGTTCCGCCGAGGTTGATCTTGCGCTCGACCTTGATGCCGGCGGCCTCGAGCGCCTGCGCGTAGATCTCGGCGACGACGAACTGCTCGGTGAAGTTCTTCGAGCCGACTTTGACCTGGGCGAGGGCCGGCGCAGCAGCGAAGAGCATGGCGAACGCCGCCGTGGCGAGCAAGCGTAGGTTGCACATGGGAATCTCCGGAGAGAGGACTGCAGCTCGGTGGATGGGCAAGGGGCGATTCTTGCCTTGAAGGGGGTGAGTGTCAAATGCCCCTGCGCCTACTCGAGGCGCGGATAACCCAGCATGTCGGCGGCATCTGCGGCCAGGCGCAGAACGTCGTACTTCGCGCGGGGTACTGGCGCGAAGCCGCGCAGGAGCAGCGCGTCGCGGATCGCGGCAAGCTCCGGCGCCTCGCCAACCGACAGCAGGGCGTCGGTCAGGCGTCTTGCCTCTACTTGCGGCAACTGAGGCGCACCGACCAGCGGAGGAATCGGCGTGCGCATGGTCCTGGCAACCACCGCAATCGACGAAATCCAGCTGGCTTCGTGCCGCTGAATGAGGTCGAATGCGTAGCTGTCGACAGGACCGACATCGGCCTCGCCGGCGATCACGGATTCGATCACGCGGCGCGGCGTGACCAACGGCCCGACGGTTGCCGCAAATAGCTCTCCTCCCCGCTCTCGCGCGTGGGGGGCGAACAGGAAGCGAGGCGCGTGATATCCGGACTGCGAATCCCATGTGGTGAAGGCCATGCGGCGACCGAAGACGTCCTCGATGCCGCGCACGGGCCCGTCCTTCCGCGCGACGAGGTTGGTCCAGTACACGGGCTCGCCGCCGTACGCTTCAGGGCTGGGAAGGGGCGCGGCAAGCACAACAGGTCCGGGAACCGTCCTCGTCATCGGGTAGCCGCACATGAAGGCGCATGCGAGATCGGGTCGCGCCCACAGCGCTGACAGCGGTTGCGGCGCGGGATAGTCGATGACCTCGGCGTCGACGCCGGCCTCTGCAACGACCCACGCGAGCAACGATCGCCAGGCTTCGGTCGTCGCCGCATCGACCGAATACATGCGGGCGTTGGCTATCCTCATCGATAGCGCAGCCGCGTGCCGATGCCGAGGCGCTTCGCCTTCACGAGCATCGCCGCGCCGAGCGAGATGTCGGAAGTCGACAGCCCTCGGTGCCAGAGCAGGATCGTCTCGTCGTCGCGCTCGCGGCCGGGCTTCCTGCCGGCGACGATCTCACCCAGCTCCGCGTGCAGCGTCGCCTCGGTCAGCTTGCCGGCCTCGACGTGCGCGCGCAAGCTGCCGAACTGCCCCGTCCGGCACTGGCCCCAATCGTCGACGACGATCTTGTCCATGATGTCGGTGAGCGAGAGCTCGACCGCGCTCATCGTGCCATACGGAACGACGAGTGCGCCGCGCGCGATCCACGCCGTCTTCAGCAGGGGCGACGGCGCATGCGAGCCGCGACGCCTCGACGACGATGTCGGCGCCGCGCACGCACGACTCCCAGTCCGGTGGTGGCGACGATCGGACGATCGAGGTCGCGCGCGAGACGCTCCGCGAATGCCGCGCGGCTTTCCGCCCGTCGCGAATGCACGCGGATTTCGTCGAAGTCGAACAGGCGCTCGAGCAGGCGGACGTTCCAGTACGCGGTGCCGCGCGCGCCGATGTGCCCGAGCACGCGGCTCGACTTTCGCGCGAGGTGCTTCGCGCCGATCGCGGTGACGGCGCCCGTGCGCATGTCGGTGAGCCCGGCCGCGTCGATGATCGCGACCGGGCGGCCGGTGCGCGGGTCGAACAGATTGAGAAGCCCCATCTCGGACGGCAGGCCATGCCGCCAGTTGTCGACGAAGTCGCCGACGATCTTCACGCCGGCGAGCGCGAGCGGCGCCACGTAGCCACGCAACACGTTGAAGTGGCCATCGAAGGACGGATCCGGCGCGAGGTGGACGCGCGGCTCGATCACGGTCTCGCCGCGTCCCTGCGCGGCGAGGCCGGCTTCGACCGCCGCGACGATCTCGTCATCGGCGAGCGCGAGCGCGGCGACATCGGGGCCGCTCAGATAGTCGACGAAGACGGACTCGGCGGGCGCGGTATCGCTCATGGCGGTGTCACAGGACGAATGCCAGTCTAACCGCTCGCTGCGGCATTGTTGCGGCAAACGGATCGAGGTTGGCGCACCCGCACAATAATCCTACAATCGCCGCGTCCACCCCTCTGCCATGCATCGCCTGATCCAGCCCGCCGATTACGTTCGCATGCCGTGGAAGGACGGCGGCGGAAACACGACGGAGGTTGCGGCCTATCCGCCCGGCGCGTCGCTCGCCGACTTCGACTGGCGCGTGAGCATCGCGGACGTCGCCGTGGACGGCGCGTTCTCCCGCTTTGCGGGCGTCGATCGCACGCTCGTGCTGCTCTCGGGCGCCGGCCTGCGGCTCACCGGTTCCTCGCATGCCGCCGAGCTGCGCGCGCCATACGAGCCTTATGCCTTCAACGGCGACGACGCGACCTCGTGCGCGCTCGTCGACGGTCCGGTGCGCGACTTCAACCTGATGCTCCGCCGCGGACGCGTCAGCGGTCGCATTGTCGTCGTTCGCGACGCGGCAGCCCGGATTGCGCCGGCCCGCTGGCGTCTGTGCTACGCCGCGGCGGGTGCGGTCGAGTGTCTCGTGCCCGGTCATCTGCCGCTCGCGATTGCCCAGGACCACACGGTCGTGTTCGAAGACGGCGGCGAGGCGGCCGGCGGCTCGATCGCGATCAACCCGGTGTCGGCAGCCGCGGTCGCGCTCGTGGCAATCATCGAGCCTGCGCCATGAGGATCTGGGCGCCCGCGGCGCTGCTGCCCGGGGGCTGGGCCAGCGACGTGGCGCTCGAGATCGACGCCGGCGGCACGATCACGGGCGCGACCACGAAGGCGTCTGCCGCGGGCGCCGAACGCACGGCCGGGCCGCTCGTGCCTGGCCTCCCGAACCTGCATTCGCACGCGTTCCAGCGCGCGCTCGCCGGGCGCACGGGCCGCGCGAACGAGGGCGGCGACAGCTTCTGGACCTGGCGGCAGGCGATGTACGCGATGCTCGATCGCGTCGACGCCGACGCGTTCGAGGCCATCACGGCACAGGCGTACGTCGAGATGCTGAAGGCGGGCTACACGGCGGTCGCCGAGTTCCACTACGTGCACCACGACCCGGCGGGGGTACCGTACGCGGACCCGGCAGAGCTTGCGCGGCGCGTCGTCGCGGCGGCCGCCGAGGCGGACATCGCGCTCACGCTCCTGCCGGTCTTCTATGCGCACTCGGGCTTCGGCGGCGCGCCGCCCACCGCGGGACAGCGCCGGTTCGTGCACACGATCGAGTCGTTCGCGCGGCTCCTGACCACGCTCGCGGGTGACGCGAGCTCACGCGGCGTCGTGCTCGGCGTCGCACCGCACAGCCTGCGCGCCGCGACGCCGGGCGAGATCGAAGCCGTCGCCGCGCTCGCGCCCGCCGGCGCGCCGATCCACATCCACGCGGCGGAGCAGGCGCGCGAGGTCGCGGATTGCGTCGCGTGGTCGGGCGCCCGGCCCGTGGACTGGCTGCTCGACCACGCTGGGGTGGATGCGCGCTGGTGCATCGTCCACGCGACGCATGTGAGCGCGGAGGAGACGCGACGGCTCGCCGCGAGCGGCGCGACGGCCGGGCTTGCGCCGACCACCGAAGCGGATCTCGGCGACGGCACCTTTCCTGCGCGCGCGTTCCTCGATTCGGGAGGCTCGTTCGGCGTGGGCAGCGATTCGAACACGGTCGTCGATCCATTCGGCGAGTTGCGCCAGCTCGAATGGTCGCAGCGGCTCGCCTTGCAGTCGCGCAACGTGCTGGCAGGCAGCGCGGAACCGGTCGGACAGGCGCTCTATGCGCAGGCGGCGCGTGGCGGCGGCCGCGCGCTCGCGCAGGCGACGGGCGCGATCGCCGTCGGCGGGCGCGCGGATCTCGTCGTGCTGAATGGCGACGACCCCGCGCTCGCGGACCTTCCGCGCGACTCGCTGCTCGACGCCGCGATCTTCGGCCCATGCCGGCGACCCGTCCGCGACGTGATGGTCGGCGGGCGGTGGGTCGTCCGCGACGGCCGCCATCCGCGAGAGGACGCCGTCCTGCGCCGCTATCGTGCGGCGATCGCCGCCGTGCATTCGCCATGAGCGCGTCGACATTCGATCTGGTCGTGGTGAACGCGCACCTTGCGACGATGGCCGGCGCGGACCCGTACGGAACGATCCGCGACGGCGCCGTCGCCATCGCGGGCGAGCGCATCGCGTGGGTGGGCGCGGCGCGCGACCTGCCGCCGTCCGCGCGCGCGACGAGGACGGTCGAGGCGGGAGGCCGCTGGGTGACGCCGGGTCTCGTCGACTGCCACACGCATCTCGTGTACGCGGGCAATCGCGCGAACGAGTTCGAGCGCAGGCTGCAGGGGGCGACCTACGCGGAGATTGCGCAGGCGGGTGGGGGGATCATGGCGACCGTCCGGGCGACGCGCGCGGCGTCGGCGGAGTCACTCGTCGGAGAGAGTCGCCCTCGGCTCGCAGCGCTCGCTGCCGGTGGCGTGACGACCGTCGAGATCAAGTCGGGCTATGGGCTCGACATCGCAAGCGAGCGCCGCATCCTGGGCGCGGCGCGTACGGTCGCCGCGGAGGTCGGCGTCGACGTGCGCACGACGCTCCTCGCCGCGCACACGGTGCCGCCGGAGTACGCGGGCCGTCGCGGCGACTACGTCGACCTCGTCTGCGGCGAGATGATCCCCGCGGCGGCGCGCGAGCGCTTCGCCGACGCGGTCGATGCGTTCTGCGAAGGGATCGCGTTCACGCCGGACGAGACGCGCCGCGTATTCGCGGCGGCACGCGCGCACGGGCTGCCGGTCAAGCTGCACGCCGACCAGCTCACGGACTCGGGCGGCGCGGCGCTCGCGGCCGAATTCGGCGCGCTGTCCGCTGATCACCTCGAATACACGAGCGAGGCGGGTGTCGCCGCGATGGCGCGCGCCGGTACCGTCGCGGTACTGCTGCCCGGCGCGTTCCACGTGCTGCGCGAGACGCGATTGCCGCCGATCGCGGCGCTGCGCGCGCATGGCGTGCCGATCGCCATCGCGACCGACTGCAATCCGGGCACCTCGCCCGTCACGTCGCTCGTGCTGATGCTGAACTTCGCGTGCACGCTGTTCGGGATGACGCCCGCCGAAGCGCTCGCCGGCGCGACGAAGCACGCGGCGCGCGCGCTCGGCCTCGCGGACCGCGGGACGATCGCGGCGGGACAGCGCGCCGATCTCGCGTTGTGGGATGTCGCGGAGCCCGCCGAGCTCGCGTATGCGATCGGCGGCAACCCGTGCGCCGGCGTTGTCCGCGCGGGCGCCGTCGTCCGCTGGGCTGATCGATGAGCGAAGCGGCGACAGCCGCGAGCGTGGGGCACACCCGTGAATCTGCACGCCATCGTGCGCGGCGACGCGCCGCTCGTGATCGACGTCCCGCATGCGGGAACGCATCTGCCGCCGGCGCTGGCCGCACGGCTCACCGGCGCGGCGCAATCGTTGCCCGACACCGACTGGCACGTGGACAAGCTCTACGCGTTCGCGGCCGCGGCCGGCGCGACGCTCGTCGTCGCGACGCATTCGCGCTACGCCGTCGACTTGAACCGCGATCCGAGCGGCGCGTCGCTCTATCCCGGCGCGGACGTGACCGAGCTGTGTCCGACGCGGACTTTCGCGAACGAACCGATCTGGCAGCCCGGCGCGGCGCCCGACGCGGCGGAGATCGCGGCGCGCCGCGCGGAATTCTTCGATCCGTATCACGTGTCGCTTGCAGCCGAAGTCGAGCGCGTTCGCCTGCGGCATGGCCACGCCGTGCTGCTCGACGGGCATTCGATCCGCTCCGCAGTGCCGCGCTTCTTCGCCGGCCGGCTGCCGGACCTGAACCTCGGCACCGCGAACGGCGCGAGTTGCGCGCCTGGCCTGGCGACGCTCGCAGCGAGCGTCCTCGGCGGCGCAGCGGGGTTCACGCACGTCGTCAACGGCCGCTTCAAAGGCGGATACGTCACGCGCCACTACGGGCGGCCCGCCGGCCGCGTCCACGCGCTTCAGCTCGAGATGGCCCAGGCTTGCTACATGGACGAGGCGCCGCCCTATCGCTGGGACGCGGTGCGGGCGGGGCCGCTCGCGGCCGTGCTCGCGCGGCTCGTCGACGCGCTCGTCGCATGGCGTCCGCCCGAGACATCGTAAGATGGGCGCGTGATCCGTTTCTATACTGCGCGCAACCGCTTCGACGCCTACCTGCTCGCCGACCGACTGAAGCAGGCGGGCATCCGCGCGCACGTCTTCAACGAGCACGCGTCGAGCATCGTCGGCGAGGTGCCGCCGGACGTCGCGCAGCCGCAGGTGTGGCTCGAGCGCGAGCAGGATCGCGAGCGCGCGGAGCTCCTGCTCTCGCGCATCGAGGACGACGCGCGCAGACCGGGATCGCGCCGCTGCGCCGGCGTGCGGCGAGGAGTCGCCCGCATCGTTCGACCTCTGCTGGAACTGCGGGAAGGGGCTCCAGTCGACGTGAGCCCGCGGCCGGGGACCTGCAGACCCTGTCGCAGTGTCGGATACTTTACGATTCGGCTCGCCGCGGCCGAGCATGAAGTTAATAATAACGCATTGATTCATAATGAGGTTATCGTAGCTCGGCGCGGTCTGTGCTTGGAATGCGAGCGACAGGTGCGTCCGCGTCCGAGTTCGGTCGGGTGCGCCGTCCAGGGAAGGAGGTTGCCATGACGATGTTGAGACGCCTGCTGGCAGCGACTGGTCCTGGTTGCGGGATCGATGGTCGCTGCCATTCCGGCACTGGGTACGCCGCTCGCCGTGGGCGGGCCCGTGGATCATCCTGGATCAAACCATGACTCCGGCGATTTCTTCACGGCTCCGGACGGCCGGCACGGTGTGGACGCTCGACTGTCCGGTCGCGCACTGCAAGTTCTTCATCACCGACCTGTTCGTCGTCACCGACCAGTTCGAGGTGTACGACGGCGGCGTCCTGATCGCGACGACGCCCGCGATGCCCGACTGGCGCCTGATCGGCGCGAACCGGTCCGTTCGAGTCGCCGCCGTGGACCCTCGATCCGGACGTCGCGTTCGCCTCCGGCGACTTCAGCTCCGCCGTCATCATCCTGGCCACGGGTTCGCACTCGCTCGAGATCCGGGACATCCACATTCCGCCGATGCCGATCGGCGGTCCCCCGTTCCCGGACGGGACGGTCGCCTTCCGCGTCGCGGCCATTCCCGAGCCCGCGACGCTCGCGCTGCTCGGCCTCGCGCTCGTCGGGCCTGGGCTTCGTTCGGCGCAAGACGAGCTAGCCGTCTTCGCAGCCGGCGCTCCTGCCGGTCGAGTAACCCCCGCTCGCGTTCCGCGGCGGGGGTTTTGTTTTCTGACGGCGCGGTCAGTTCGGCGCGTAGGTGGCGTAGCCGGCGCCGAGGTTCGTCGTGTTGTCGATGATCGAGTTGTTGCCGGCGCTGCGCACGACGGCGAGCGACGAGGCCCTGGACGCCCATCGGATTCTGCGTGATCGTGTTGCCGTGGACGATCGCGACCGCGGCTTGCCGACCTCGGCCGTCACGCCCGAGACACCGTTGGCCATGACCTCCGAGTAGGACAGCGTGATTCGCGCCGTTCCCTGTCCCGACGTGGTCGCGTGCGCGCCGTGCTGGGTGTTGCCCGACAACGCGCTCCGCGAGACCGTGACGTAGACCGAGGCGGCACTGAACACTGCCGCCTCGATGCCGCTGCCGGCATTGTTGGCGCTGGCGTGATCGCTGATCGAGATCGTCGCTCTGTCGTGAGCGACGGCGTGCTGATCGAGATGCCGTGCCCGCCGTTGTCGTTCGTGACGCTGTGCGAGACCGTCCCGTTGGTGCCGACGAGCGAGAAGCCGGCGAGCGCGTTCCGCTCGGCGTGAACGCCGTCGATCGTCGTTTCCAGCGGCACCGGCGACCGAGACGCCGTAGCCGCCATTGTCGCGGAACACCGTGTTCCGGATCACGATGCGCGCGCTCGCGCTCGTGGCCGACAATCCATGCGACGCCATGTTCGTCACGCTCGAGCCCTCGACGGTGACCTTGCTCGCGTTCTGCACGTTGATGCCGATGCTGCCGCCCTGGCCGTTGATGTAGACGCCCGTGAGACGCACGCCACCGCCGGGCGCGTTGATCGTGACGCCATCGTTGCCGGCGAACACCGAGATGCCGGCGTACACCCCGTACGGCGACAGGATCGAGAGCGGTTTCGTCACGATGACGAACCCGTAGCCCGCGGTGTCCTGCACGATGATCTCGCCGTCCGGGTCGACGACAAGTGCCGCCGCGGCGAACGAGCGGCAGGGCAGATGTGATCGAGCACGGATTGGTGTCGACACCGGTGGAATTGACGAAATGGCGCTGAGCGGCGAACGCGCTGCCGGCGGCGCCGATCGCGACGACGGCGACGATGGCGCATCGCGGCGAGCAGGCTGGAACGGGCGATCATGGGTGGACTCCTTGGCTTCGGCATGCGGCGGAAACGGCACGAATCCCATGCCATTGTCATTGATTCTGGGGCTCGGGCGTCGCGAATGCAAGCGGTGCGACCGAGAACCGAGCTGTCGCCTCGCGTCGTAGCCCACGCGGCGCAACGCCGGACGACCGCACGGGCGCCACCGTAACGCGGCCGTCCGTACCGGGAAGCTACGCCGGCCTGACGCCGACGAGAAAGCGAGTCACAGCGTCGGCGGTCGCATGAGCCGACTTGATGCAGTCGCCGACCGACACGCCGCCGCGGTAGCTCGCGCAGAAGAAGAGCCCGGGCTTCGCGCGCTCGGCGTCGTCAAGCGGACGCACGCGCTCCGCGTGCCCGAGGTTGTATTGTGGGATCGCGTGCTTCCAGCGCGTGAGGTCGATCCACTGCGGGGCGGCCGTCGCGCCCACGAGTGCCGCGAGCTCCTCGTGCACGAGCTTGCCGAGTGCATCGTCGGATTTCCCCGGCAGGTCGGGATTGCGCATGCCGCCGACGAACGTCGTCAGGAGCACGATGCCGTGCGGCGCGCGGCCTTCGAACATGCTGCTCGAGAAGAGCGACCCCAGGATGCGGCGCGATTCCTTCTTCGGCACGAGGAAGCCGAATCCGGCGAGCGGGTGCGCGACGTCGGCGCGACGATAGGCGGTGGCCACGCTTGTGACCGCTGCGTACGGAATCGCATTGAGGCTCTTCGTCGCGGGCGGCCAGAGCTCGCGCAGTAGCTTCGCCGCCTCGTAGGCCGGCACCGCGAACACGACGACCTTCGCGCGGCGCAGCACCGGGTCGCCGCCGCGGGCGCCGGCGACGGTCCACGCGCCGTCCTTGCCGCGCTCCATACGGCGCACCGTCACGCCGGTCTCGATGCGGCCGATCGCGGCGGCGAGCGCATCCGGCAGCGCCTGCATGCCGCTGCGAAACGAGAAGCTGCCGGCGGCGTTCTTCGCCTTCTCGCCCGACTTCCTGCGCTCGCGCGCGCCCAGGATCTGGCCCTTGATCAGGCTGCCGTACTTCTGCTCGAGCGCATGGAGGCGCGGGAACGCCGCCGCCACCGAAATCTTCTCGGGGTCGCCCGCGTAGACGCCCGACACGAAAGGATCGATCGCGTAGTCGAGGAACTCGGCGCCGAGGCGCCGGCGAACGAATTCGGCGATCGATTCCTCGGCGCCCGCCGGTGCGGGCGAGACGAACGGCTCGCGGGCGAGCCTCCACTTCGCGCGGCGCGAGAACGCTTTCGTCATGAGGAACGCGCCGGGCGACGTCGGCAGCGCGAGGAGCTTGCCGTCGCGCACGATGAACCGCGTCGCGGCGACCGCGGACGCCTCGACGCGCTCGCCGCGGATCCCGAGGCTGTCAAGGAGCTGGTTGATGAGGGGCGAAGTGTCGAGCGCGCTGTTCGGGCCGTGCTCGACCAGCGCGCCGTTGCGGCGGCGCGTTCCGATGACGCCGCCGGCGCGCGGGCCCGCTTCGAGCACTTCGACCGTGGCGCCACGCTGCAGGAGTGCGAACGCCGTCGCGAGTCCGGATATTCCGGCGCCCAGCACGAGGACGTCGACGTCGGTTTGCATATGCCGGTCGCTTCTTAGCGGGGCGCCACGCGCGCGTCTGCCGTCGCCGGGAATTGTGCGCGTTCCTCGGCGCGCCGGATCGCGGCTCCGAGCTCGGCGCGTTCGCGCGAGCCTTGCGGCAGCAGCGCGAGAAGTTCCCGCCAGTAGCCCGCGGCGGACCCGTACTCACCTGCCTCGAAGGCGGCGCTGCCCGCCATCTCCAGCGCTTTGGGATGCGCGGGATTCCGCGCGAGCGCACGCATGACGAGCTCGCGCGGCTTGCCCGCGAGCGATCCGCCCTGGGCCATGCCGAGCGCATCGGCGTACTCGCACCAGATCGCCGGGTCGGCGGTGATCTTGTGCCCGGACGCGAGCGCACGTTCGTACGCGGTCGCCGCGTCCGTGAAACGATCCGTGTCGAAGTCCATGCGCGCGAGCAGCACCCAGCTCCGGCCATCGCCGGGGGCTCGCTCGAGATGCCGGACGAGATCGGCGCGCGCCGGCGCCCCGGACGTGGCAACTGCCGCGCCGCCATCCGAGGGTGCTGCGCGTTCTTCGCCGAACTGCGCGACGAGGCCGATGCCCATCGCGACGATGCCGGCGACGGCCGCGGCGAGGGTGATGAGGAGCCGCGCGGGTGCGAGCAGCGTCATGGATCGACCTTCCGCCTCCATTATCGCCGCAGCGACACGAAAAAGGGCGAGGCCGCGGCCTCGCCCAACCGCCCGCTATTTCGGTGCGGCGGCCGGTGCGGGCGCTGGGGACGCCTGCGCGACCGGCGCGGGCGTGGCGGAGGCCTGTCGCACCTTGATCGCATCGTCGAGGATCTTGATCCCCTCCTGCGACGCGGCGACCGATTTCGCGAGCGATTCCTTTGCGAGATCGAGGTTGTGGAACGACGCGCCGTTCGCGGCCGTCCACCATTCCCAGTTGGCGTGCGCGTCACCGTGCTTCGCACGCGCCGCCTTGAGCGCATCCTCGGGCACGCCCACGAGCTGCGCCTGGCCGAACTTCGCGATGAGCTGTGTGAGCCAGAACTCGGCGTTGCGCACCTTGCCCTGGTAGTGCGAGGCCATCGACTCGATCACGTACTTCGCCTGCGTCTCGCTCCACTGCGAGTGGCACTGGAGGCACGTTTCCTTGAGGTAGTGCTTCGGGTTCGTCTGCCAGTGCGACGTGTAGAACTTGCCGGTCTTCGCGTCCTTCACCTTCGGCATGTGGCACGACGTACAGTCGACGCCGGCCTTCTCGTGCTTCGAGCCGTAGTAGGTCTCGACGTCGGGGTGCTGCGCCTTCCACAGCGCGGCGCCGGTGAACTGATTGCGGAAGTCGCGGAACTGGATCGCGTCGTAGGCCTTCAGGATGTCGGCGGGCCCGACGAACGGGAAGAAGTTCGTCCGCCGGTCGGCCATCGCGATCGCTTCGCCGGTGGTCGGATTGAAGCCCGGGTTGCAGTTGTACTCGACGTGGCACTGTCCGCACTGCAGCTTGCCGTCGTAGCGCTCGAGCATGCCGACCTTGCGCGTGTAGCCGCGCACCCCCATGTCGATGACGTCGACCTTCGTCTTGCGCGCGTCCTGCGAATAGAGGGTCGGGAAGTCGGTGCGCGTGACCACCTCGATCAGCGCGTCGCGGACGATCCGCGGCTTCGCCGCGTGCGGGTCGTGGCAGAAGATGCAGTTCAGCGAGTGCTTCGACGCCTTCGCGAGCTCGACCACCTTCGAGGTCCGGCTCCACTTCGCGTTGGGCTGCGGGTCGCCCATGTACGCCCACTCGAGGATGTGGTCCTGCGTCTTGCAGGAGAGGCACACGGGGTTCGCCGCTGCAGCCGTGCCGGGCTTGAACACCTTCTGGTCCGTGTTGTCCGGGTACTGGTCGACGACGACGTCCGTCACGCTGAAGTCGCCGCTGCCCGCGAGGTAGCGCCAGCCTTCCTTCGTGCCGAAGCGGCCGCCGAACGCGCGGTCGACGACGAACTGGTCGAGCAGCGCGAACGTGTGCGAGCGCGGCAGGTTGTGCTCGCGTGTGAAGCCGTGCGGCGTCATCAGCAGGTCGTAAGCCGGGTCGGGCGCAGGCCCGATCGCCTGCTTCTTCTCGAAGCGTCCCGTCCGCTGCCAATCCATCTGCGCGTACGACTTGTACTGGTTCGCGTGGCAGCCGCCGCAGGTCGCGAGATCCGTCTTCGTCGCCGGACGCTTTTTCGCGTCCGTAAGGTGCTCGGCCGTGCCGTCGTGGCAGGCGTTGCAGCCGACGGCCTTGTGCTTGCCGCTGCCGTGCAGCGCCTTGACCGGCGTGTGACACGCGAGGCAGGCAGACGCGTCGAACACCGCAGGCTTTGCGGCTGCGGTCTTCGGTGCCTGCGCGAGTGCCACGCTGCCGAGGGCCAGCGCGACGAATCCGGCGGTCACGATGGCACGCACGAGGGCGCGGACGATGGACGGGCTCATGACGATCTCCTTCGGTCGGGGCGCGGAACGACGCGCGGTGCGCGCAGGCGTCACGGGTCGATGGTGCCGCGAAGGAGGCTGCGGCGCCTTGACGCGTGTCAACGAACGCGGCGCGCGCCGAGCGGTCGCCCGGCGTGCGGCAATTTGCCTCAGGGGATCGTGGTCTCGATGACGACGGCGACGTTGCGCGCGCCGATCTTCACCGGCGGCGACAAGCCCTCGAGGTCACCGCTCTGCGGCATCGCCTGGCCGGAGCGCGAGATGCGGGCGCCGACGACGACCTCGCCGAAATTCGACAGCGCCATATTGGGCGCCATGGCCATCGAGTCGTCGAGCGCGAACACAGCCGGAAGGTCGCGGACCTGCTTTCTCAGGATCGCGAGCGGCATCTTCGATCCCTGCGCGGGTCGCGCGAAGATGAACACGACGTCGTCGGGCGAGGCCTTCGCCGCGAGCGACGGCGATAGCTTCACGGTGCCGGCCACGCCGTTGCCAGAGGCGGTTGCCGCCGCTGCCGGGGCCGGTGCGGCGGATGTGGTGGGCGCGGGCGCCACCGCGGGCGCTTTCGCCACCGTGGTCGCAGACGGCACGCCCGGTTTCAGGCCGCCCAGTTCGCGCGCTTCCGCGATGCTCGAGTCGATGGACTGCGCGATCGCGGAGCCTGGCGGCACCGTCGCCTTCATCCGCTCCCAATAGGCGACGGCCTGCGCGTAATCCTTGCGGTCGAATGCCGACGTGCCGGCGAGCGCGAGCGCCTTCCACTGTGTCGGATCGACGGCGAGCGCACGCTCGATCAACTCCATCGGCTTGCCCTTGAGCGTGCCGCCCTGCGCGGCGCCGAGCGCATCGGCATAGTCGGCGAGCAGTCCGGCATCGCGCGGCGCGAGCGCCGTCGCGCGCTCGAACGCCTGCACGGCCTCGGGGTAGCGATTCTGCGCGTAGTAAGTGCGCGCGAGGATCCTCCAACCCTCGGCGTTACCGGGATCCTTTTCGAGCCGCGCGGCGAGCTCGGAGGTCATCTTCGCGATCTCCTCCGGCGTCATCTCGTGCCGCGCGCCGGAAGCGCCGCCGCCGGCGTCGCGCGCCGCGAGCGGCGAGAACGCGTCGAAGTTGCCGAGCGCGACGTAGATGACGAGCGCCGCGATCGGCAGCGCGCCGGCGACGATCGCGGCCGTCCACGCCCCCGCGGCCGACGGCATCGCCGCGGCGGGACCGGACGCGGCCTTCGATTCGTCCAGCACGCGCTGCTCGAGCTCACGCCGCGCCTGGTCGTACTGCTCGCGCGAGATCGTGCCGTTCGCGACGTCGGTGTCGAGCTCGCGCAGCTGGTCGCGCAGGATCGCGACGTTGGACGCCTCGCGGGCGACACCGGCGCCTCCTGCGCCCCGGAGCAGGGGCACGAGGATCCACGCGAGAGCGGCGGCGACCATCAGGGCCGCGATGAGGACGAACGCGATCACTTGGTTGCCTTCTCGTCGCCGGCGAGCAGGCTCTCCGCGCGCACCTTGTCCTCGTCGGACAGCGCGACCTCCGCGTCGCCCTGCCGCCGCCGCACGTTGCGCGCGAGGAAGAAGGCGCCGCCGAGGAGGAGCAGCGCCGGGCCCGCCCAGAGCAGGAGGGTCGTGGCCTTGAACGGCGGCTGGTAGAGGACGAAGTCGCCGTAGCGGTTGACCATGTAGGTGACGATCTCGTCGTCGCTCTTGCCGGCGGCGATCTGCTCGCGGATCTGGCTGCGCAGGTCGTTCGCGAGCTCGGCGTTCGAGTCGGCGATCGACTGGTTCTGGCAGACGAGGCAGCGCAGCTTCTCGGAGAGCTTCACCGCACGCGCCGCCTTGACCGGGTCCATCTCCGTCGGCACCGCATCGGCGGCGGCCGCCGCGAGGGGCCACAGTGCGCACAGCGCGAACAGGAGCGGCGAGAGGCGGGCGGCGACGCGGATCATGATTTCTGCAACTCGCGGATCAGCGGCAGGATCTTCTTTTCGAGCGCTTCCTTCGTGATCGGGCCGATCTGCTTGTAGCGGATCGTGCCGGCCTTGTCGATCACGAACGTCTCGGGGACGCCGTAGACGCCGTAGTCGATGCCGACGCGGCCATCGCGGTCCATCACCGAGAGATCGTACGGGTCGCCGTTGTCGGCGAGCCACCGCTTGCCGGCGGACGGCTCGTCCTTGTAGTCGAGCCCGATGATCGGGACGACCTTTTCGCGCGCCAGCGCGACCAGCAGCGGGTGCTCCTCGCGGCACGACACGCACCACGACGCCCAGACGTTGAAGAGCCAGACCTTGCCCTTCATGTCCGCTGTGCCGAGCGCCTGCTGCGGCGCATGGAGCTGCGCGAGCGCGAACGCGGGCGCCGGCTTGTCGATCAGCGGCGAGGGCACCTCGCGCGGGTCGCGCCACAGGCCCGCGAACAGGAAGCCCGCGAGCACGATGAAGACGGCGAGCGGGATGAGGAGCTTGCGGTTCATCGCTTGTGCTTGTTCCTGTCCCTAGCGGGCGGCCACGGCCTGCGGCGCCAAGGCGTCGCGCTGCGCTGCGGTGCGGTAGCGGCGGTCGGTGATCGCGAGGAAGCCGCCGATCGCCATCATCACGAACCCGCCCCACACCCAGGTGATGAACGGCTTCGAGTAGACGCGGATGATCCACGCGCCGCCGTCGACGGGTTCGCCCATCGACACGTAGATGTCGCCGAGGAACCCGCTGTCGATGGCCGCATTGGTCATCGGCATCCCGCCCGCGTTGTACATCCGCTTCTCGGGATAGAGCGTTTCCACGTAGGCGCCGTTGCGACTGATGTTGACGCTGCCGCGTGCAGCCTGGTAGTTGGGACCGCGCTGCTGCGTTACGCCGTCGAAGCGGAACACGTATCCCGCGACGGTCACCGTGTCGCCGACGTTCATCTTGACGTCGCGCTCCGTCTCGTAGCCCTTGACCATCGTGACGCCGACGACGAACGCGGCGATGCCCAGGTGAGCCAAGACCATGCCCCAGTAGCTCCGGGGCTGGCGCCGGAACTTCGCGCCGAAGCCGCTGACGCCGCGCACGCGCTCACGAATGCCCGTGGCGGTCGCGGCCACGAGCCACAACGCGAGCAGAAGGCCGAACGCGACGCCCGGCTTCCACTCGCCGGTTGCGAGCGGCAGGAGGAGCGCCGTGACGACGGCAACCGCGGCGGCCCAGCGCAGCCGTCGCGCGAGGTCGGGAACCTCCGCTTGCTTCCAGCGTGTCAGCGGGCCCACGCCCATGAGGAACACGAGCGGTGTCATCAGCGGGACGAAGACCGTGTCGAAGTACGGCGGGCCCACCGAGATCTTGCCGAGGTTGAGCGCGTCGAGGAAGAGCGGGTAGAGCGTGCCCAGCAGCACCGAGCCCGCGGCGGCGAGCAGGAGCACGTTGTTCCCGAGCAGCATCGACTCGCGCGAGACGAGCGCGAAGCGGCCGCCGATCCCGACCTTCGGTGCGCGCACCGCGTAGAGCGCCAGCGAGCCGCCGATCACGATGACGAGGAACGCGAGGATGAACACGCCGCGGCGCGGATCGGTCGCGAACGCGTGCACCGACGTGAGCACACCCGAGCGCACGAGGAACGTGCCGACGAGCGACAGCGAGAACGCGCTGATGGCGAGCAGCACCGTCCAGTTCTTGAACGTGCCGCGCTTCTCGGTCACCGCGAGCGAGTGGATGAGTGCCGTGCCGACGAGCCACGGCATGAACGACGCGTTCTCGACCGGATCCCAGAACCACCAGCCGCCCCATCCCAGTGTGTAGTACGCCCACCAGCTGCCGATCATGATGCCGAGCGTGAGAAAGCCCCACGCGAGCGTCGTCCACGGCCGCGACCAGCGCGCCCACGTCGCGTCGAGCCGGCCGCCGAGCAGCGCGGCGATCGCGAACGCGAACGCGACCGAGAACCCGACGTAGCCCGTGTAGAGCATCGGCGGGTGCGCGACCATGCCGGGGTCCTGCAGCAGCGGATTCAAGTCGCGTCCGTCGGCCGGGACCGGGAACACGCGCTCGAAGGGATTCGACGTCAGGAGCAGGAAGAGCAGGAACCCGGCGCTGACGAGCCCCATCACGCCCACGACGCGCGCGACCATCTCCTCGGGCAGGTGGCGGCTCTTGAGCGTGACGGCGAGCGTCCAGATCGACAGCATGAACACCCACAGCGTCATCGAGCCTTCGTGCGAGCCCCACGTCGCGGCGAACCGGTAGTAGACGGGAAGCTGCGAGTTCGAGTTGGTCGCGACGTTCTGGACGGAGAAGTCGCTCGTCACGAACGAATACGCGAGGCAGCCCCACGCCGCCGCGACGAACAGGAACTGGCCTTGCGCGACCGGCCGCGCGAGCGCCATCCACGCGGGGATGCGGCGCGCGGCGCCGACCAGCGGCAGCGTGCCCTGCACGAGCGCGAGCAGGAGCGCGAGGATCAGCGAGAAATGTCCGAGCTCGGGAATCATGGGTGGACCTCGTGGGTCAGGGCTTGAGCGTGCGCGCGGCCTTCTCGGCCACCGCGGTGGCGTGCGCCTTGTCGACCGCTTCGGCGGCGGCCGGCGGCATGTAGTTCTCGTCGTGCTTCGCGAGCACCTCGGTCGCGTGGAAGACGCCGTCGCCCTCCAGCTTGCCCTGCGCGACGACGCCCTTGCCTTCCTTGAAGAGGTCCGGAAGGATGCCCTTGTAGACGACGGGAACCGTCTTCCCCGTGTCGGTGACGTTGAAGTGAACCGTGAGCCCGTCCGCCTCGCGCTTCAGGCTCTTCTCCTCGACCAGCCCGCCGACGCGGAAGGCGCGGCCCTTCGGCGCCTCGTTCGCGGCGATCTGCGTGGGCGTGAAGAAGAACACGAGGTTCGACTGGAACGCGTTCAGCACGAGCGCCGCCGCGGCCGCGAGCACGGCGACGCCGCCGCCGATCCACAGGAACCGCCGGTGCCGGGGCTTCATCGCGTGACTCCGACGGGGGCGGTGAGGCGCGCCTCGGCGAGCGTCGCGCGCCGCTTCGAGTGGACCGACAGGATCTCGGCGACGACGACGAGCGCCGCGACGCCGTAGGCGCCCCAGACGTAGAAGCCGTAGCCTCCCATTGCCAGGAATTCACTCATGAGACGCATCCCTCAACTTTGCGCGACCTCGGGCAGCGCGCCGATCCACGCGGCGCCGCGCTCGCGGTCGACGATGATCGTGCGGACGCGCGCGAGCACGACCGCGATCGAGTAGAACCACGCGGCGAACGACATGATCAGCATGCCCGACAGCATGATCGTTGCCATCTTCGGCGCGGCCGTGAGGCTCACGGTCGCGCCTTGGTGCAGCGTGTTCCACCACTTGACCGAGTAGTAGATGATCGGCACGTTGATCGCGCCGACGAGCGAGAGCACCGCGCACGCGCGGTCGGCGCGGCGCGGGTCGTCGATCGCGCTCCGGAGCGCGATGATGCCGAGGTAGAGGAAGAGCAGGATCAGCTCGGAGGTCATCCGCGCGTCCCATGCCCAGTACGTGCCCCACGTCGGCCGGCCCCACAGCGAGCCCGTCCACAGCGCGACGAAGGTCATCAGCGCGCCGGTCGGGGCGAGCGCCTGCGCCATCATCGCCGAGAGTCGCGTGTTGAAGCCCAGGAAGAGCGCGCCCCAGAACGCCATCACGAGGTAGAGGAACATCGACAGCCACGCGGACGGCACGTGGATGAAGATGATCCGGTACGCCTCGCCCTGCTGGAAATCGGTCGGCGCGATGCCGAAGCCGATGTAGAGCCCGACCGCCGCGCAGATCGCCGCGGCCCACGCGAACCACGGAATCATCCTGCCCGCGAGCGGATAGAACGACGCCGGCGACGAGTATTTGGACCAGGCGAGCATATGACTCAGTCGAGCGCGATCCGCACGGCGGCGGCGGCCGCGAACGGCGCACCGACGATCGCGACGAGCAGTCCCGCGCCCAGCAGCGAGAGATTGGCCGCGACGCCAAGCCCCGCGCGTGCGGCGTCGACGGCGCCCGCGCCGAAGATCAGCACCGGCACGTACAGCGGCAGGATGAGGAGAGCGAGGAGGCTGCTGCCTGCACGCAAGCCCAGCGTCAGCGCCGCGCCGATCGCTCCGAGCAGCGACAGCACCGGCGTTCCGAGCAGCAGCGCGAGGGACAGCACGACGAGCGACTCGCCGTCCATCGAATACTGCACGCCGAGGAGCGGCGCGAGCAGCACCACCGGCAGCCCCGTCGTGAGCCAGTGCGCGAGCACCTTGCCCGTGACGAGCGACTCGAGCGGGTAGGGCGAGAGCGCGATCTGCTCGAGCGTGCCGTCGGCGTAGTCGGCGGCGAAGAGCCGTGGCAGCGAGAGGAGGGAGGCGAGCAGCGCGGCGACCCACAGCACGCCGGGGCCCATCGTGGCGAGCAGCGTGCGCTCGGGCGTCGTCGCGAGCGGAAAGAGCGAAACCACGATCACATAGAACAGGAGCTGCACCGCGAGTTCCGCCCGCGAGCGCAGCGCGAGCCGGAGGTCGCGCGCGAGCGCCCAGCGCACGCCGGGGAGGATCGCGCCGGCGGCGGCCGACACCGGCGCGTGCGCGACGCTGGTGATGGTGCTCGGATGATGGGCCCCCACGCTTGCGGCTGACGCCGCTGCGCTGCCCCCCGAGGGGGAGCGATTCGCGCGGCCTCCGCTCGGAAGAGGTTCGTTCGCCGCCCTTTGGGGTCGTCGGCCGCCAGCGCTCGCAGACGCGCCCTTCGGGCGTTGGCTTCGCCCTGCTCGCGCAGGCGTTCGGGGCGACCCGGCGGCGCTCATTGCAGCGTGATCGAGCGCGTGCGCTGCTCGGGCAGCCCGAGCGGAGCGTGCGTCGCGGCGACCGCAAGACCACCGCGGTCGAGGTGCGCGGCGACCATCTCCGCGAGCATCACGGTGCCGGCGGCGTCGAGCGCCGTCACCGGCTCGTCCAGGATCCAGAGCGGGCGTGCGAGCAGCGAGAGCCGCGCGAGCCCGATGCGCCGGCGCTGCCCCTGCGAGAGCACGCGGGCCGGCAGCGCGCGGCGCGAGCCGAGCGCCACGGCGTCGAGCGCGCGCTCGATCGCCTCGCGCGAGGCGGCCTCGCCTGCGAGCGCCAGAAGCGTCGTCAGGTTCTCCTCGGCGGTGAGCTCGTCCTTCAACGCCGGCGCGTGGCCGGCGAATGCGGTCGACGCGCGGACGACCGGGTCGAACGGCGCCACCACCTTCCGATCCCAGCGGATCTCGCCCGCCGCCGGCAGCGAGAGCCCGGCCAGCATGCGCAAAAGCGTGGTCTTGCCCGTGCCGTTCGCCCCCGTCACAACCAGCGCATGCCCCGACTCGACCGTGAACGAAAGACCCTCGAACAGCCGCGCGTGGCCGCGCTGCGCGGCGAGATCGTGGGCTTCGAGCATGGGTGTGCAACGGAGTCGGGAGGGGTCGTCGAAAGGGGTATTCGGGCCGCCGCAGCCGGAACCGCGACGGGTCACGAAATTCGTCCGCGATTATAGCGGACCCCCCTCGAGCGACCTTGCGCCGGGTCAAGGCCACCCCCGACGGGGCCGGTAGCCCTTTCCGCCCGGAGCCGATTATGATGACAGCGCCCGCGCCTAACGAATGGGCATAAGCACAGCGCATGGTCCCGCCCCTACCCCGGCCCGCCGCGCCCGCCGCGCGCCAGCTCGCGCTGATCGCGGGATTCGCCGCGGCGCTGGCCGCCGCGCCCGCTCTCGCGGCGTTCAGTGCGACGAAGTCGTTTTCGCCCAACGCGATCACATCGGGCGCAACCTCGACGCTCACCGTGTCGCTGTTCGATCCCGCGGCGCCGGCCGGGGAGATCCTGTTCGGCGACCCGCTTCCCGCTGGAATGACCCTGGTTCCCGGGACCGCGACCGCTTCGAATTGCGGCTCGGTGGTGACGTTCTACATTCCGAGTCCCACGCAGTTCTTCGTCGGCAATGCGGCCTCCACCAAAGTCCCTTGCATCATCCAGGTCACTGTCACAGCGACCGGGCCCGCGGGAACGACGCTCGTCAACACGACGTCCGCGATTTCGTACAACCCGGGTAGGGGCCCGCTGACGATCCCGGGCGTGAGCGGATCCTTGCGGATCGTCGCGCCGGGCGTCGCGCCGGCCATCACGAGTCCAGCACCGCCGGGGGGGCAGGTCGGTGTGCCTTACGATTTCTCGGTCACGGTGACCGGCACGCCGCCGATCTCGGTGAGTGTCGCGGGCCTTCCGCCAGGGCTCGCGTTCTCCGCGGCGACATCGCGCATCAGCGGAACGCCGACCGTACCCGGCAGCTACTTCGGCAGGATCACCGCGAGCAACGGCATCCCGCCCGATGCGGCGCAGTCCTTCACGATCGTCATCGCGCGGCCTCCGCTCACGATCGTCACGCCGCCTTCCGCGCTCGCGCCGCCGGTCCAGGCCGGCGTACCGCTCGACGTGACGTTGCAGGCGGTCGGAGGGTTGCCGCCGTACACGTGGGGGTTGGCCGGCGGAACGCTGCCGCCGGGCGTCACGCTCGACAGCGGCGGACGCCTGTCGGGCAAGCCCGCGAAGACCGGCCGCTACACGTTCGATGCGAGGGTCACCGATGCGACCGGCGGGTCGGTCACGCGGACCTACACGCTCGACGTCGTGAAGGCCGACGCCGCGTTCGTCGTCACCGCGACGCCGAATCCCGCGACGTCGGGGCAGACGGTGACGGTGACCGCATCAGTAACGGGTCCGGCACCTGCGACCGGCACGCTCGACGTCTGGGTCGCGGGCACCGGCACGCGCTGTCCCGCGCCGTTCGCGTTCGGCGATCCGGCGAACCCGGTCGCACCGCTGCGTACGGCATCGCTCGACGCGAGCGGACGCGCGAGCGTGGCGCTCGTCGACCTCAGGATCGACGACTACGGTGTCTGCGCGCATTACAGCGGCGACGCCAATTACGAACAGGCGTTCGCGGGACCGATCGATGCGTTCGTGATCAAGGGCGCGCTGATTGCGCCCGCGGTGGCGCTGAGCGCGCCGGCGCGTGTCCCCGGCCTCGGCACGATCACAGCACAGGTGAGCGTGACCTCGTCCGAATCGGTCTTCGTTCCGAGTGGCACGGTGCGGGTGCTCGCGAACGGTGTGCCGGTGGCTTCGCTTGCGCTGGCCGATGGCGCCGCAGCGTTCGTGCTGCCCGCGCCCGCGGCGCCCGACACGGTCACGCTCGTCGCCGAATATGCAGGAAATTACATGTTCGCTCCCGCGACCTCGGGACCGGTCGCGGTCGGCGTTGTCGCCGGCGACACCTTCGCGATTCCCACGCTCTCGGAAGCAGGGCTCGCGCTCGTCGCGCTCGCACTCCTGATCATCGCCGCGCGACGCCTCTCCCGGCGTCCGTGACGGCGCGAAGCCCGTGAGCGCCGCCCCCGTCGGCTTGCTGCGACGGCTGGCTGAGGCGCCGCGGTGGCTCGTCGGGCTCGCGCTCATCGCGCTCTTCCTGCTCGATCCGCTCGACGACGCGATCCGGCGCGCGCCGCGCACGCCGCTCTTCGCGAAGCTCGAGGCGATCGCCTACGACGCGCGGCTCAAGGTCACGCAGCCCACGGAGCGCGACCCGGCGATCGTCGTCATCGACATCGACGAGAAGAGCCTGCAGCGCGAAGGCCGCTGGCAGTGGCCGCGCGACCGGGTCGCGCGGCTCGTCGACCGGCTCATCGGCACCTATCACGCGCGCGCGGTCGGCTTCGACGTGATGTTTCCGGAGCGCGACGTGTCCGACGGCGTCGCGGTGCTGGACGAGTTGTCGCGCGCCGGCATCGCGCGCGCGCCGGGGTTAACCGAGACGATGTCGGAGCTGCGGCGCCGGCTCGACCGCGATGCGCGGCTGGCCGACGCGCTCGGCAGGGGTCCGACGATTCTCGCCTATACGTTCACCGTCGAGGCGCAGGCGGTCGGCGCGCTGCCGCCACCCGCGTTCACCGAAGCCGATCTCAAAGGGCGCACGATCGAGATCCGGCCGGAGGCGGGCTACACGGCGAATCTGCACGAGCTGCAGCGCGCAGCCGCCGGTGGCGGTCACATTGATCCGGTGTTCGATTCCGACCGCGTCGTCCGCCGCATTCCCCTCGTGAAGGCGTACGCGGGCGCTTTCTATCCTGCGCTGTCACTCGCCGTGGCGCAGCGCGTCGTCGAAGCGAAGGTGATCCGCCCGCAGTTCGATGCGAACGGCGACCTCGATGCCTTCGACCTGGGCGGGCTTGTCGTTCCCGTCGCGCGTGACGGCACCGCGCTCGTGCCGTACCGCGGTCCGCAGGGATCGTTCCGCTATTACTCGGCGACCGACGTGCTCGCCGGCACGATTCCCGCCGACGCGTTCGTCGGCGCGATCGCCCTCGTCGGCACGACGGCGAAGGGTCTCGAAGACCTGCGCTCGACGCCGGTCGCGCCGGACTTTCCCGGCGTCGAGATCCACGCCAACCTGCTCTCCGGCATGCTCGGAAGCGAATTGAAGAGCATTCCGGCGGGCGCGGCCGAGGTCGAGGCGCTCGGCATGCTGGTCTCGGGGCTGCTCGTCGTGTTCGCGATTCCGTGGCGGCGTCCGCTCGCGGGGGTGGTCGGCATCATCGTGGTCGCCGCCGTGGTGGTCGCCGTCAACCTGTGGTTCTGGACGCGCGCGAATGCGGTGATCCCGATCGCCGCAACGCTCGTGATGCTGCTCGCGCTCACCGTCTTGAACCTCCTGGGCGGCTTCCTGCGCGAGTCGCGCGCGATCCGGCAATTGAGCGATCTCTTCGGCGAGTACGTACCGCCGGAGCGCGTGCGGCAGATGCGCGAGACCGGGGAGCGCTTCTCGATGGAGGGCGAGAGCCGCGAGCTTTCGGTGCTCTTCTCCGACGTCCGCGATTTCACTGCAGCGTCGGAGAAGCTCGCACCGCGCGAGCTCACCGCGCTGATGAACGCCTATCTGACGCCGATGACCGAGGCGATCCACAGCGGCCGCGGAACGATCGACAAGTACGTCGGCGACGCGATCATGGCGTTCTGGGGCGCGCCGCTAGCGAATCCGCGCCACGCGTGCGATGCGGTCGCCGCGGCGCTCGAAATGCAGCAGCGGATGGTTGCGTTGCGGGCGGAGTTCCGCGATCGCGGCTGGCCGGAGCTCGCCATCGGCGTCGGCGTCAACACCGGCACGATGAACGTCGGCGACATGGGGTCGCGCTTCCGCAAGGCCTATACGGTGCTCGGTGACGCGGTGAACCTCGCTTCGCGGCTCGAAGGGCTCACCAAGGCGTACGGCGTCGGCATCCTGTGTGGCAACGACACGAAGTGCGCCGCGCCGGAGTTCACGTGGCGCGAAGTCGACCGCGTGCGCGTCAAGGGGCGCGCGCAGGCGGTGTCGATCTGGGAGCCGTTTCCGCGCGAGGTCGACGCCGCGACGGCAGCCGGGCTTGCGCGCTGGCACGAGGCGCTCGCGCTCTACCGGGCGCGGGACTTCGCCGCTGCGGCCGTCCTGTTCGCCGCGTTGCCGCAGCGGCCGCTCCACCGGCTGTTCCGCGAGCGTTGTGGCGCGTTCGCGCAGTCGCCGCCGCCGCCCGACTGGGACGGCGCGACGAATTTCGCGACGAAGTGAACGAGGTACGCGGCCGCGCTCACCGCGCCGGCGCGCCCGCGATCGAAACGGCGAGCCGCGCATAGTCGGGATTCTCGGGATCCAGCTCAGCGAGCTTCTTCGCGTAGCCCAATGCCGCGTCGCGCTGACCCGCCGCGGCGGAGTAGTGCGCGAGGCCGAAGAGCACGTCGCGATCATAGGGGTGCGCCTTGAGCGCCGCGCCGAGCACGCGCAGCGCTTCCGGCCGCTTGCCCGCATCCGCGAGCGCGACCGCGTAGACGTACGCGAAACGCGCGTTGTCGGGCGCGAGCTTCGACGCCTCGCCGAGTTCACGCAGGCCGTCGGTCGCGCGCTTCTGGCGCACGAGCGTCAACCCCAGCGCGTAATGCAGCGCCGCCGCGCGCGGCGACTTCGCGAGGCCTTCGCGCAGGACGGCTTCTGCCTCCGCCTCCGCGCCGCGGGACCGGTAGAGATCGGCCAGATTCGCACGCGCCTCGACCGCGCTCGGGTCGAGCGCGATCGCCTGCCGGAATTCGGCGATCGCGCGCGCCGGGTCGCCGCGCGACGCGTAAAGGTTGCCGAGGCTCATCCGGCCCTCGGGGCGGTCGGCGTTGTATGTCTGCACGGCGATGTACTCGTCCAACGCGCGCGCGAACGTGTCGCGATCGCCGGCGGGAATGCGCGCTTCGGCCGGGCCGGCGAGAGCGCGCGCGGCTTCGATCCGGACGGACTTCACGGGGTCGGCGAGCATCCGCGGCAGGTACCGTACGCGCGTCGGTACATCCGCCGCGCCGATCGCCTCCACAGCCGCGAGGCGCACGACCGAATCGGGGTCGTTGAGCGCGCGGCTGACCGCAGGCAGGGTCGACGGCGTAAGCATCCGCCCGAGCCTGTCGATCGCGCTCGCGCGCGCGATCGCGGGTGCGCCGGGATCGTCGACGACCGTCAGCAGCGCGCCGCGGGCGCCAGGGGCGCCGTCGGATCCTGCGCGAAGCGCGCCGCCGAAGTTCTGGAATCCAGCAGGCGCGCGCCCGGTCCACGCCTTGATCGCGTCGGCGGCCCACTGCGCGGACTTCTTCGCGTGGCAGGCGGCGCACGCATTCGGCGTACCGAGCGAAGCCGCAAGATCCGGGCGCGGGACGCGCAGCGAATGGTCGTGCCGCGCGTCGATCTGCATGTACCTCGTCGTCGGCATGTGGCAGGCGACGCACGCGGCACCCGCGCTGCCGTTCGCGTGGTGCGTGTGCGATGGGGCGTCGTACTTGGCGCTCTGGTGGCATGTCGCGCACACGTCGTTGCCGGAGCGCCGCAAGCCCAGCGAGTGCGGATCGTGGCAGTCGGCGCAGGTGACGCCCGCAGCAAACATCTTGCTCTGGACGAACGAGCCCCATTCGTAGACCTCGTCGCGGATCTGGCCGTCGGGCCAGTACAGACCCTCGTCGAGGCGCGAGAGCCGGTGCGAGTCCTGCAGCGGCTTCGCGGGAGCGAAATCGTCGGTCAGACGCGCGGCGCGCGCGTGGCAGCGCGCACATGTCTCGATCTCGCGCGACGACGTGCGCGGTGCGCTGCGCTGCACGTTGCCGGTGGAGGCCACGGGCATCCAGCTCACGCCCTTGCGCTCGTCGAGCGCCACCGCGAGCCCGTTGCCGCCAGCCGGATACGCGCCGCCGCCCTTTTTCGCGCGCGCCCACGCGACGTGGTCGGCGCCGGGGCCGTGGCACGCCTCGCACGCGACGTGGATCTCCGACCACGTCGTCGCGAAGCGCCCGCTCAGCGCGTCGAAATTCTTGCGCAGCCCGGTCGAGTGGCACTCGGCGCACATGAAGTTCCAGTTCTGGTCGACACCTGTCCAGTGGAGCGGGTCGCCGGCGCGCAGGTTCTGCCCGGGATATAGGTGGAACCAGCGCTGGCCGCCGGCCGCCTTCGGCCGCGTGTCCCAGGCGATCCCGAGCGCCTGCAGCCGTCCACCCGAGAGCTCGATCAGGTATTGCTGCAGCGGCTCGACACCGAACGTGTAGCGGATCTCGAAGTCCGCGAGCTTGCCGTCCGGCCCGTCGGTACGGACGAAGTAGCGTCCATCCCGCGTGAAGAAGTTCGACGTGGTGCCGGCGTACGCGAACTTCGCGTTGCGGAAGTCACCGAGCACCGTCGATGGGTCGGCGACCTGCATCGCGAGGCGGTGGCGCGAGCGCGCCCACGCGTCGTACGCGGTGGCATGACATTCCTTGCACGCGGCGGCGCCGACGTGTCCCTTGACGACGACCTGTGTCGGCGCGGCCTGCGGCGAGGCCGCGATCGGCACCGCGAGCAGCGCGGCGCCGAGGCCCGTGGCGGCCGCGTACTCTCTCAGCACGACGTCGCGCCGACGCAGCGGCGGTACCCCACCACGCCCTCGATGACGCCGCCACCGCGCGCGTTGAAGAAGTAGTCGAGGCCGATGCCGCTGCCGCCGGGGCCGGCGAAGAAGCCTGCGAAGTTGCCGGCGACGAGCGGCTGGCAGCTCCCGCCGGTACAGCCGACCGAAGCGCCCGGCCCGGAGGTCGAGAAGAGCCCGTTGCTGATGCCGGTCGTGCCGCTCATCGTGTAGATCGCGTTGGTAAAGCCGACGGTGAGTCCGGAGAGCGCGAGCTGCGCCGTGCCGAAGTTCACGTTGATCGTGCCGCCGAAGATAAGCGTGCCGGTCGCGCCCGTGCCCGAGTCGGTCGGCCGCGTGCCGCCGATCGGCGCATACGCGAACTGGCCCGCGCCCGGCAGGGACGGCGCGAGCAGGCCGTAGATGTAGTGCAGGTTGCCGCCGTCGTTGCGGACGGTGCTGCCGTCCGGCAATTGCTGGACGATCGTCGAGCCCTTGCCCTCCCAGCGGCCCCAGTTGAGCCCGCCCGCGGCGCCATCGCTGCCGGCGTCGACGATGCTCGCGGTGCCGACGTTCGCCGTGAGCGAGGCGTTCGCGAACGACGTGAGCTGCCCGCTCGCGTTCAGGCCGAGCGCCGCCGCGCCGTCGCGTGTCGATCCGAGCTCGAGCGTGTACCGGTCGGAGCCGACGACGAACGCCGTGGGCGGCGTAAATGTGTCGAGGTCGCGGTCCTCCGTCGCCATGTACGTGAACGGCGGGATCGGAAGGGCGGGCGGGAGCCCGAATTCGGGCACGCTCGCGAACTTGAGCTCGGCGAGCGCACGCGCCTCGGCGACGGTGCGCGCGGGCAGCCGATCGGCGAGGAAGTCCGGCGGGGCGAGCGAACGCTGCGGCGGCTCGCCGTCGGCGACGAAGAAATATTCGCCGGCTGCGTAGTCGGCGGTCCCGAACGGGCTGGTGACGCCGACGATGCCGTCGAACACGCCGCCCCAGAGACCTGCGCGCGCCGGACCGCCCTGCGTGACGCACTGTCCCGATGCGCAGATCTGCAGTGCGTAGTGCGTGCCGCGGATGCCGATCGTCGCCTGCGTGGTCAGCACCTGGTAGCGGTCGCGGTTGATCTCGCCGATGCTGCCCGTCACGGTGCGGAAGCCGCCGCGGACCAACCGGAACACCGCGCGCTCGTTGCCGCCGCCGGCCGCCGGAACCTCGAAGGACTCGATCCGGAACTCGGAGTCCGGCTTGAGCGCGACCAGCGCCGCATCGGAGAAGCGGAGCTGGGCGAAGCTCTGCGCGCCGGTGATGACCGCGTCGCCGACGCCGACCTCGGCGCCGGCGGCGAGCCGGACACGCTCCGCGCCGCGCACGGCGACCACGTCGCCGACGGCGAGCACGACGCGCGCGGCGACCTGGGCGAACGCCGCGCCGGCCGGAAGCAGCGCGCATGCGAGCGCGAGGAGCACGAGCAGGGAGCGAAGGGATCGCGGCATCATTTGTACTCGTAGCGCAGCTTGAGCGCGCCCACGTTGCGCGAATACTCGTAGAGCGCGAGGTTGGAATTGTTCCGCGCGTACTGATATTCGACGCGCGCGCTCCAGTTGCGCGTGAAGAAGTACGCGGCAGCGAGATTCAGCGCCCAGTTGTCGTCGCGGCGCGTCACGTCGAGGATTGGATAGGGCGCATCGTAATCGCTGCGCACCCACGCGAGCGAGGCCGTCAGCGCCCACGGCGGCGACGGCGTGACCGTGACGTCGCCCAGCACGCCGTAGAGCCGGCGGCCGAGATACGCGAATCCCTTCGTGTCGTGCTCGTCGCCGAAGTACCCGGTCACGTTCAGCACCGGCTGGCCCCAGCCCACCCACTGCTGCCGGTACGTCGCTGCGACGGCCGTGTAGTCGGCGTCGCGCGCCGAATTGTTCCCGGTGTAGGCGAGCCGCGCGTATTGCGGCACGATCGACAGCATCGATCGCTCGGAGAGCTGCCGGCGCCATTCGAAGCCGACGCCGTCGCTGTAGCGGTAACGCGAGCCGTCGACGGCGATCTCGGCGTGCGCATACGTAAGCGCGAAGAAGTTCTTCCCGGCAAGGTAGCTCGCGCCGGCGGCGACCGAGCCGTTCGCGAGGTCGAACTCGGATGCGCTGCCGTAGAACGTGCCGTTGCCGGCGAGCGAGCCGAACAGCGCGACGCCCGGCGCCACCGGATAGGTTCCCTGCACGGCCGCCGCCACCCAGCCGAAGCCAGACCCCGTCGCCACACCCAGCGGCGCGACGATCACGGGGCCGAACACGGGCAGCGTGATGTCCGACTGCGCAACGCCGGCGTTCGCATTGCTGTCGTAGCCGCCGCCCAGCTCGACGAACGCGAACAGCGTGGGATGGTATTGCGCCTGCCGCACGCGCAGCGCGTCGAGATAGCGGTCGATCCCCGCCTGGACCTCGGCCGGCGGGCGCTCCTTCGATACCGCGTCGAACTCGGCTTGCGCGCGTGGATAGTCGCCGGCGTAGAAGTACGCCCGCGCGAGCTCGAGCCTGCCGCGCGCGTCGTCGGGAAAACGCAGCACGTAGCGCTCGAGCGCGAACACGCCGACACCCGCGCGGCCGACGTCGACCGCCGCGATGCCGCACCACAGATCGGCTCGCGGCTCGGCTGTCACGTCGAGCGTCGCGCAGCGAGCGAATGCGTCGGCGGAATTGCCGGCCTCGACCAGTGCGCGCACGTCGTCGAGTGGCGCCGCGGCCGCACCGAACGCGAACGCCGCGCTCGCGAACGCAATGGCCTTGCAGTGCAGTAGCGGGGGACGCATGGAAGCAAACGATCATAGCAAGGGGGGTGCACCGCGGGAAGGGCTGGATGCCCAATGGAGCGCGGGCTTGCAAATCGGGCCTCGACCACAGAACCTATCTCACGATCCGTCGCGGGATGCGTTGCGGCCAGAAAGCCCGGCAGCAAGGCGCGAGGAGGCAGCGTAGCAGTGCCTACGCAACGACGAGCAACGCAGCGGCCGGGCTTTCTGGCCGCAACCCGAAGGGACCGGGTCCCCGGGGCCGCATTTCGGCGTTGCTCATCGCTTGTTTGGGCCAGCCAAACGGCGCTCCTCGCGCCTGGAACTGCGGCCCCCGGGAATCCCGTCGCACCCGTGACGGATCGTGAGATAGGTTCTACACTCGGCGCCACAGGAGGACCGAGCCGGATACGATTCTCGTTCGCGCTTCCGGCCGCCATCGTCGCCGCAAGCGCAGCACGGGTCCGCCGGGGCTCGTCCGCTGGTCGCGGGAAGGGGAGCACGTGCGGCACCAGTCGGTGTTGGCGTACGCGAGGTATCGCTGGCTCAAGATCAGCGCCGTCGCCATCGTTGCCGCGATCGCCGCCTACGCACTCGATCGCCCGCCGCACGGACGCTACGGCGGCAGCGCCATGGGCTACACGCTGGGGACGATCGGTGCGCTTCTGATCCTGTGGCTCACGTGGTTCGGCGTGCGCAAGCGGCAGTACCACTCGACGGCCGCCACGCTGCAGGGCTGGCTCTCGGCGCACGTGTACCTCGGCACCGCGCTTCTCGTGATCGCGACCCTGCACACCGCGTTCGAGGTTGGCTGGAACGTGCACACGCTCGCCTACGCGCTGATGGTCGCGGTCATCCTGTCGGGCTTCTACGGGATCTTCGCCTATCTTCGCTATCCGCGCGCGATCACCGACGCGCTCGGCGATGACACGCAGGAGTCGCTGCTGCTCAAGATCGCGGACTTCGACCGCCAGATGCGCGCGCTCGCGCTGTCGCTCCCCGACGCGGTCAACCGGCTCGTGCTCGCGGCCGCGCAAGGGACTCGGATCGGCGGCGGCTTCCGTGCGCAGCTCGCCGGGCGCGACCGGAAATGCCCGACCGCCGCGGCCGTCACGGGGCTGCAGACGCTCGGCAAGGAGCTGCGCGGCAACGAAGCCCGCGCCAATCAGCAGCTCTATGCGCTGATGGTCCGCAAACAGGAGCTCGTCGGCCGGGCGCGCCTTGCCGTCGCGCTGAAAGCCCGTCTCGACGTCTGGCTGTACGTCCACGTGCCGCTGACGATCGCGCTCTTGGCGGCGCTCGCCGCACACATCGTCAGCGTGTTCATCTACTGGTGATGAGGCGATGAAGATCGTCATCGTCTCCGTCACGCGCAACCGGAAGGGGCGTCCGGTGCGTGTCGCGCGGACGATCGACGGCGAGACGCTCGCAATCGGCCGCGGCGCGCGCTGCGAGGTCCACCTCCCGGATCCGCGCGTCGCGCTCGAGCACGCGACGATCTACCGGGCCGAAGGCAAGATCCGGCTGACCGCGGTGGGGACGGCCAAGCTTCTGGTCGATGGCCGTCCCGATCCCGAGGCGACGCTCGCGCCCGGCTCGCGCGTCGAGATCGGCCCGTATGCGCTCACGGTCGAAGCGCCGCCGGCCGGTGCCGACCTCGCGATCGCGATCGAGCTCCTGCGTCCGTTGCCCGACGACTTGGCCGAGATCAAGCGCCGGTCCCGGATGTCGCTGGCCGCGACGGGCCTCGCCAAGCGCTGGCCGGCGTGGGTGCTCGCGGTGACCGTGCTCGCGCTGTTCATCGCGATTCCCGTCGTCGACGTGTCGACTCCGATGCTGCGGACGATGACCGCCCGCCTTTCGCTCACGCCGGACCGGTCCTGGAACCCCGGACCGCTCGCGTCCGGGCATGACGGATTCGGCCACGACTGCAGCAAATGCCACGAGCTGCCGTTCGTGCGCGTGCGCGACCGGACGTGTCTCGGCTGCCACAAGAACGTCACGGGCCACGCGCCGACGGCGGAAATGCAGGCGCAGCTCTTCGGGCGCACGCGCTGCGCGACCTGCCATGCCGATCACAAGGGCGACGAGGGCCTCGTGCAAAGCGATACGGGGCTGTGCACGAGCTGCCACCGCGATCTCAAGCGGCGCTTCGCGGACACGAAGCTCGACAACGCCTCCGATTTCGCGAAGGCGCATCCCGAGTTCAGGCTCATGCTTTGGCGAGGTCCGGGCCGCGACGACGTCGTGCGCGTCGCGCAGGGCGACAAGGCGAACCTCGTCGAGCGATCGCACCTCAAGTTCCCGCATGCCGACCACCTGAAGCAGAGCATTCGCGGCACGAAGGGACGCGTCACGCTGACGTGCCGCAGCTGTCACGTGCCCGACGCGAGCGGGCGCTCGTTCGAGCGGGTCGTGATGACGAAGCACTGCCTCGAATGCCACACGCTCGAATTCGAGCCGGCCGTGACGTCGCGGCAGGTTCCGCACGGCTCTGTCGACGGGGTGATGCAGACCATGCAGGAGTTCTACGCCAACCTCGCCCTCAACAAGGTCCCGGTCGACACCATCGACACGGGCGACATCCGGCGCCGCGTCCCCGGGCCGACCGGCGGCACGATGACCGAAGAGCAGCGGCAGCGCGCGCTGGCATGGGCTCGCGCGAAGGGCGAGCAGGTCGCGCAGGACCTCTTCGAGGCGCGCGTCTGCATCGTGTGCCACGACGTCGTCAAGGCGACGGGGCCGAGGGGCGAGCAGGACGGCATCGCCTACAATGTGGCGCCCGTGCACGTTGCCGCGACGTGGCTCCCCGCGGCGCGCTTCGACCACGACAAGCACCGCACGTACAAGTGCGAGGAATGCCACGACAAGGTGGCCGAGTCGAAATCCTCGGCCGACATTGCCATACCCTCGATCGAATCGTGCCGCAAGTGCCACGCGGGCAACGCGCCGGCGGCGAACAAGGTCGCGTCGACCTGCATCGACTGCCACGGCTTCCATCTGCCGGGCCATCCGCCCATGGACAGATCGATGACGGCGGGAGCGCGACCATGAGCGCGAGCCTGGGGGAGGGTACCCAATGAGCGCACGTCGATCGATCGCGACGGCCGTCGCGCTCCTCTGCGCCGTCGCTCTTGCCGGTTGTGGAGGCGGCGGCGGCAGCGGCGCCGGCGGCTGCGGCGGCAGTTGCGAAGGGACGAGCCCGACGGCGCTGACCGTTGCGGACGTGGAGCAGGCGATTGCGCAAGCGGTCGCCGAGGCCGGCGCGCGGGGGGCGAAGGCGACGATCGCGGTCGTCGACCGCGTCGGCAACGTGCTCGCGGTGTTCAAGATGAACGGCGCGCCGGCGACGTTCACGATCTCATCCGGCCGTGGCGTGACCGGCGGGCTCGAGGGCCTCGCGATCCTGCCCTCCGAGCTCGCAGCGATCTCGAAGGCGATCACCGGCGCGTACCTGTCGTCCGAGGGCAACGCGTTCTCGACGCGCACGGCGAGCCAGATCATCCAGCAGAACTTCAATCCGGGCGAGCGGAACCAGCCGTCGGGACCGCTGTCGGGCGTGCAGTTCAGCCAGCTCTCGTGCTCGGACGTGAACCAGCAGGCCGCGGCGGGAACGATCGGCCCGAAGCGCGCGCCGCTCGGCCTCGCCGGCGATCCGGGCGGGCTGCCGTTGTTCAAGAACGGCACCGTGGTCGGCGGGATCGGCGTGCTGGCCGACGGGACCTACACGATCGACCTCGACATCTACAACGCCGACTCGGATGTCGACGAGCTGATCGCGGTGGCCGGTGCGTCCGGTTTCGACGCGCCGGCCGACCGGCGCGCAAACCAGATCACCGTCGACGGCCGCACGCTGCGCTACGTCGACAGCGAATCGCTCGCGAGCGCTCCCGCGAGCGCGCCGCCGTTCGCGGCGATCAATGGCCCCACGGGCAATCTCGTCAACGTCGCGGGCTACGGCGGCAACCCCATCGTCGCCGGCGTCGCGTTCGGCACGCCGGCATCGGGCTATCGCCCGGACGCGAATCCCGCGTTCGCGGGGCAGGGCGCGTACGTGCTCGTCGACGTCGCGAACGCGAACCGATTCCCGCCGAAGCCCGGGACCGACGGCATGCTCACGCAGGCAGACGTGACGCAGATGCTGAAGAGCGGTCTCGATGTCGCGAACCGCGCGCGCGCGCAGATCCGGCGGCCGCTGGGATCGGCGGCGCAGGTTTCGGTCGCCGTCGTCGACACCAACGGCGTCGTGCTGGGCCTCGTCCGCACGCCGGATGCGCCGGTATTCGGGACCGACGTCGCCGTGCAAAAGGCCCGCAGCGCGGCATTCTTCACGAATCCGAACGCGGCGGCGCTGCTGTCGTCGCTGCCACCCGCGACCTATCCGACGACCACGCCCACAACGGTGTCGATTTCCGCGTACGTGACGGCGATGCGTCTTTTCCTCGCCGATCCGACCGCGCTCGCGAACGGCATGGCCTACAGCAACCGCGCGCTCGGCAATCTCGCGCGACCGTACTTCCCGGACGGCATCGCCGGGACGGCCAACGGTCCGCTTTCCCCGCCGATCACGCAGTGGAGCCCGTTCAACGACGGCCTGCAGCTCGATCTCGTCGCGAACAAGCTCGTGGCCTCGCTCGCTGCCGGCGACAACGGTACGGGCTGCACGGGCTTGACGCAGCTGCCGAACGGCATCCAGATCTTCGCCGGCAGCGTGCCCGTCTACCGCAACGGCCAGCTCGCCGGCGCGATCGGAGTCTCGGGCGATGGGATCGACCAGGACGACATGGTTGCGTTCCTGGGCCTCGCTAACGCGGGAGCGGCGCTCGGCAATTCGATCGCGAACGCGCCCGCCGCGTTGCGCGCCGATACCATCGTGCCGCAGGGGACCGGCACGCGGCTGCGCTACGTGAATTGTCCGCAAGCGCCGTTCAACGCAAGCACCGAGCAGAATGTCTGCGCCGGGATCTGATCTGCGGTTGCTCCGTGGCGCGGCGTGCGCGCTCGTCGCCACGACGCTCTGCGCCCCGGCGTTCGCGCAGGCGGAGCGCCCGGCGCAACCGGCAGCGAAGCCCGCGGCTGCCGCAGCGCCCGCGTTGCCACCGCAATCGAAGGACGGACGCTACGAGCTGCAGGTGCTCGCCTCGAAGGTCGACGTCCACCTCGAGCCCGATCGGAAGTCCGCGGTGATCGCGGAGCTGCAGCAGAGCGACCGCTTCGAGGCCGACGGCCGGCGCGGCGCCTGGTTCCGCATTCGTCTCGCCGACGGCCGCACGGGGTGGATCCGCTACGTCGTCGGACGGACGAGTCCGAACTTCAGCGTCGATCCCGCGCCGGGCCTCGCTCGCACGATGCCCGGAACCGCCGCGCCCGAAGTCGCGGCGGCGCCCGCGCCCGAGGCAACGGCACCTGCGGCGCTGCCCGACGACCACATCGTTCAGCAACGGCCGATGGGGCGCCCGCTCGAGCCGATCATTCCCGAGATCGACCCGAGGCAGGTGCCGCCGCCCGAGCCCCTGCTGCCGCGCGAGACGATCCCGCTTCCCGACCGCTGGCGGCTCACCGACCAGCTCGGGCTCACGCAGAACCGCTGGTACGACCCGTACAACCCGAACACGCTGAAAGGCGACCGCCCGGCTTTCGGCGAGGACTGGTTCGTCGTGCTCAACCTCGTGTCGGACACGCTGTTCGAGTTCCGGCAGGTGCCGACCGCGATCGGCGCGCAGTCGACGGACCGCTCGCAGTCGAACGACCAGTTCGGCCGCAACCGGCAGTCGCAATTCGTCCAGAACTTCGTGCTCGGGATGTCGCTCATCAAGGGCGACACGACATTCAAGCCGCCCGAGCTCGAGTTCCGCTTCGTGCCGGTGATCAACTTCAACCGGACCGACGTCGGCGAGGTCCGCGGCGTCAACGTCGACCCGCGCAAGGGCACGACGCGCAACGACAGCCAGCTCGCGGTGCAGGAGCTCTTCATCGACTACGAGTACCACGTCGCATCGGTGCGCTACGACTTCGACGACATCCGGGTCGGCATCCAGCCGTTCACCGCCGACTTCCGCGGCCTGCTGTTCATCGACCAGCCGCTCGGCGTCCGCTTCTTCGGCACCCGCGACAGCAACCGCTGGCAGTACAACGCTGCGTGGTTCCGCCGTTTGCAGAAGGACACCAACAGCGGCCTCAACGAGATCGACAAGCCGCTGCGCAACGAGAACATCTTCGTCGCCAACCTGTACCGGCAGGATGCGTTCGTGCCCGGGTTCACGCTGCAGGGCACGGTCGTCTACGACGACAACCGCGAAAGCGAGGAGGCGTTCTACGACAAGAACGGCTTCCAGGTGCGGCCGGCGGCGATCGGCGACATGCAGCCGCACGACTACCAGGTCACCTACGTCGGATTGAACGGGGACGGTCACTTCGGCCGCTGGAACGTGTCGGCGTCGCTCTATGGCGCGTTCGGGACGGTGAGCCACGATCCGCTCGCGCAGCAGAAGGTCAACGTCGAGGCGGCGTACGCGGTCGCCGAGATATCGCGCGACTTCGATTGGATCCGCGTGCGCGGCACCGGTCTCTTCCAGACCGGGGATTCCAATCCGTTCGACGGCAAGGCGACCGGCTTCGACGCGATCTTCGAGAATCCGCAGATCGCCGGCGCGGACACGAGCTACTGGATACGGCAGGCCGTCCCGCTGATCGGCGGCGGTGGCGTCGCGCTCTCCGGCAGGAACGGCGTGCTCGCGGCGCTGCGCTCGTCGAAGGACGAGGGCCAGGCGAACTTCACGAATCCGGGCCTCGCGCTCATCGGGCTCGGCGCCGACGTCGACCTGACGCCGCGCTGGCGCCTGATCGGCAACGTGAACCAGCTCTGGTTCGCGAACACGTCGTCGCTCTCGGTGCTGCGCAATCAGGGGACGATCAGCCGCAACCTCGGCACCGACGTCTCGGTCGCGGTCCAATACCGACCGCTGTTCTCGCAGAACATCGTCGTCAACGCGTCGGCGGCGGCGCTCGTGCCCGGGCAGGGGCTGAAGCAGCTCTACGCGTTCGAAGGCAACAAGACGCAGTATTCGATCCTGTTCAACCTGCTGCTGACTTACTGAAAGCGCACACGATGACACAGGACCTTCGCAGCGCCGTATGCTGGCGCGCCGCCGCGGTCTGCATCGTGCTCGCCGCGTTCGCTTCGCATGCACCCGCGTCCGAGGGCGAGTCGCGGGTCGCCCGCACGTACGCGCCGAGCCCGCCGGCGCCGGAGCGCCAGACGATCATGGCCGCGCACGCGAAGTCCGAGGGCTGCAAGAGCTGCCACACCGCGAGCGACCACGACACGATGCACGTCAACCCCGCCGTGATCCTCGGTTGCACCGACTGCCACGGCGGTGACGTCCATGTCGCGAAGCCGCAGGGCGCCGATCCGAAGGACGCCACGTACCGCGCCGCAGTCGAGCGTGCACACGTGCTGCCGCGCTATCCCGCCGCGTGGAAGTACCCGTCGAGCGCCAATCCGCCCGACAGCTACACGCTGCTCAACCGCGAAGCGCCCGAGTACGTGCGCTTCGTCAACCCGGGCGACTATCGCGTCGCGCGCGAGGCCTGCGGCGCATGCCACCTGCGGATCATCCAGGCAGCCGAGCGCAGCCTGATGTCGACCTCCGCGATGCTGTGGGGCGGCGCGTCCTACAACAACGGGATCCTGCCGTTCAAGCGCTACGTGCTGGGCGAGGCGTACACCGACAGGAGCGAAGCGGCCGCGGTCGTGAATCCGGTGCCGCCGACGCCGTTCATGACGGAGAAAGGGATCCTGCCGAAGCTCTATCCGCTGCCGGCGTGGGAAACGATTCCGCCCGCCGACGTCTTCCGCGTGTTCGAGCGCGGCGGCCGCGTGATCGGCTCGCAGTTTCCGGAGATCGGCATCCCGAACAACACGGGCACGCTGCAGAAGCTGGACGAGCCGGGGCGTCCCGACATCCGGCAGTCGAACCGCGGTCCCGGCACTGGCTCGCGCATCGCGGTCCCGCGTGATCAACATCGCGAAGACGCGCCTGAACGATCCGCACATGTGGTTCCTCGGCACCAACGAGCAGCCGGGCGACTACCGGTCGTCGGGGTGCACCGGCTGCCACGCGGTCTACGCGAACGACCGCGACCCGAAGCACAGCGGTCCGTACGGCGCGTTCGGGCACGGCGGGGAATCGCAGAGCGCCGATCCGACGATCGCGAAGGGCGAAGCGGGCCATCCGCTCAAGCATGCGTTCACGCGCGCCGTGCCGTCGTCGCAATGCATGGTGTGCCACATGCACCAGCCGAACGTGTTCGTGAACACCTACTACGGCTACACGATGTGGGACTACGAGTCCGATGCGCCGTTCATGTGGCCCGAGAAGCAGCGCTATCCGACCGACGCCGAGGCGCGCGAGATCCTCGACCGCAATCCGGAGGAGGCGGCGATCCGCGGCAAGTGGAGCGATCCCGAGTTCCTGAAGAGCGTCTCCTCGCTCAACCCGAAGCTCAAGGACACGCAGTTCGCCGACTATCACGGCCACGGCTGGAACTTCCGCGCGGTGTTCAAGCGCGACCGCAAGGGGACGCTCCTCGACAAGGACGGGAAGCCCGTCGCCGACGACGATCCGGCCAAGTTCCGGAAGGCGGTGCACCTGTCCTCGATCCACCTCGACCTCGGCATGCACTGCGTCGACTGCCACTTCGCGCAGGACACGCACGGCAACGGCCACCTCTACGGCGAGGTCGCCGCGGCGATCGAGATCGATTGCGCCGACTGCCACGGCACCGCGACGCGATACCCGACGCTCTTCACGTCCGGCCCCGCGTCGCGCCCCGGCGGCACCGAGCTCGCGCTCCTGCGCACGCAGGACGGCCGCAAGCGCTTCGAGTGGCGCGACGGCAAGCTCTACCAGCGCTCGGCGCTCGATCCGGACCGCGAGTGGGAAATGACGCTCGTCAAGGACACGGTGAACCCGAACCATCCGAAGTACAACGCGAAGGCGGCCCGCGCGAAGCTGATGGCGAGCGGCGATTCGATGCAGTGGGGTCCCGGTGTCGATCCCGCGAAGTACGCACACGGCAACGACAAGATGACGTGCCAGTCGTGCCACACGTCGTGGACGACGAGCTGCGCCGGCTGCCACCTGCCCATCCAGGCGAACTGGAAGACCGAGCGCCACCACTACGAGGGCGGCGAGACGCGCAACTACGCGACCTACAACCCGCAGGTCGCGCGCGACGAGATGTTCCAGCTCGGCAAGCACGGCGACGCGAAGGGGTTCAAGGTCGCGCCGGTGCGCTCGAGCTCGGCGCTCGTGCTGTCGTCGACCAACATCAACCGCGAGCGGATCTACATCCAGCAGCCGCCGATCGCCGCGTCGGGGTTCAGCTCACAGGCATTCGCGCCGCACTATCCGCACACCGAGCGCAAGACCGAAACGAAGTCCTGCTCCGACTGTCACGTCTCGCAGCCGAACGACAACAACGCGATCATGGCGCAGCTCCTGCTGCAGGGCACGAACTTCGTCAATTTCGTCGGCTTCAACGCGTGGGTGGGCGAGGAGCGGCGGGTCAGTGCCGTGCAGGTCACCGAATGGGAGGAGCCGCAGGCGGTGATCGGCAGCTACCTCCACCGCTACGCTTACCCCGACTGGTACGCGCGGCATCAGACAAGAGACAGGCGGCTTCCGACGATCGCGACGCACGGCACGCAGGGCGCGGCGCGCTGCCTGCAGCTGCGCGGCGAATACCTGTTCGTGGCCGAGGGTGCCGGCGGCATGCGGGTCGTACGACGTCGCCAGCATCGCGAACAAGGGCGTCTCGCAGAAGATCGTCACGGCGCCGTTCTCGCCGTTCGGGCAGGATGCGCACGTCCCGTCGGCGAACGCCACGTGCGTCGCGCTGCCGACGAACCAGCCGATCGCGCCCACGCGCAACCAGGGCGACCTGATGCGGGTGACGAACCAGGAGCAGCCGTTCCATCCGATCTACAACTATGCGGCGATCACCGACGCCGTCGAGGGGCTGATTCTCACCAACGTCAACACGTTCGCCGACGGCGAGCCGCGGAACAATTTCATCTCGCGCGCGGTCACGTGGAATCCGGACGGGATTCTGAAGGGCGCCCGCCACATCGTCGCTCGGCGGGCACTTCGCCTACATCGCCGCGGACGCGGGCCTCGTCGTCGTCGACCTCGACGATCCGCTGGCGCCGAAGCTCACCGCCATCGTCGCGCTCAAGGGCGTGCGTGCCTCGGCGCTGCAGTTCCGGTATCTCTTCGTCGCCGACGACGTGGGGCTTCACGACCGTCGACGTGACCGATCCGACGAAGCCGCGGCACGTCGGCACGGCGCGCGTGCCGTTGGCCGACGCGAACCGGATCTACGTCGCGCGAACGTTCGCGTACGTCGCCGCCGGCAAGGAAGGGCTCGCGATCGTCGATGTCGAGAAGCCGGACGCGCCGAAGCTCTACCTCAAGTACAACGCCGACGGCACGCTCGTCGACGCGCGCGACGTGATCGTCGCCACGACGAACGCGTCGCTCTTCGCCTACGTCGCCGACGGCGCGAACGGGATGAAGGTGCTGCAGCTCACCTCGCCCGAGATCCAGCCCAAGTTCTACGGTTTCTCGCCCGATCCGAAGCCGGTGCTGATCGCGTGGCGCGACACGGCCACGCCCGCGCTCGCGCTGTCGAAGGGCCTCGACCGCGACCGCGCCGTCGACGAGACCGGCGGCCAGATCGCCGTGTTCGGCCGCATCGGCTCGCGGCCGTTCACGTGGGACGAGATGAAGCGGTTCTACCAGCGTCCCGACGGCACCGTCTGGACGGTGACCGACGAGACGCGGATGCAGGACTTCGCGCCGGCGAGCGCGACCGCGGCGAGCCCGCCTGCCGCGCCGAAGCAGTGAGGTACACGATGAGAACTATGCCACCAAAGGCACGTCCTTCCCACGAACGCGGGAACCCAGTGTCGTTGCTTATTGTCGCCGTGACGTTGGCCGCGGCCTCTGCATTTGCACAGACGCCCGCGCCCGCCGCGCCGCCGCCTCTTCCTTATCACAGCAGCGACAAGACGATGGGGGTCGTCAACTGCGCGAACAGCCTGTGCCATGGCTCCGTGCAGCCGATCAAGGACTCGAACGTGCTGCAGACGGAGTACGTGACGTGGTCGCGCGTCGACAAGCATGCGCGGAGCTACAAGGTGCTACTCGACGAACAATCGAAGCGGATCGCCCGCAACCTCGGCCTCGCGAAGCCGCCGCACGAGGAGAAGGTCTGCCTCGACTGCCACGCGCACAACATTCCGGCCTCGCAGCGCGGCGAGCGCTTCAAGTTCGACGACGGCGTCTCCTGCGAGGCCTGTCACGGACCGTCGGGCCGCTGGCTCGAGTCGCACGTGCAGGACAGGCAAACGCACGCTGACAACCTCAAGGCGGGCCTGTACCCGACCGACGACCCGGTCGCGCGCGCGAAGCTGTGCCTGTCGTGCCATTTCGGCAACGCCGACCGCTTCGTCACGCACCGGATGATGGGCGCGGGGCATCCGCGGATGAGCTTCGAGCTCGACACGTTCACCGCCGTCGAGCCGGCGCACTTCAAGCCCGACTCCGACTGGGAGAAGCGCAAGCGGATGTGGGACGGCGTCAAGGTCTGGGCGATCGGCCAGGCGCTCGTGGTGGCGGAGATGATGGACGTGCTTGCGGACCCGAAGCGCGGCCGCGACGGATTGTTCCCGGAGCTCGTGCTGTTCGACTGCCACGCGTGTCATCACCCGATGAGCGAGAAGCGCTGGGCGCCGCGGATCGCCGGCCTCGGCCCCGGCACCGTCAGGCTCAACGATTCGTCGATGCTGATGGTGCGGCAGCTCGCGCGCGTCGTCGACCCGCCCCTCGGCGAGCGCATCGCCGCGACGATGACGCGGCTGCAGCAGACCGTCACCGGCGGCGGCGACGCGATCGGCCAGGCGAAGACATTGAAGGCTGAGATGGGCGAGCTGATCGCCATCCTCGACACGCGGTCGATCACCGACGCCGACATGCGCGGCGTGCTTGCCGGCCTCATCAACGAGGGCCTGAACGGCCAGTTCCGCGACTACGCGGGTGCCGAGCAAGCGACGATGGCGATCGGAAGCGTCGCGAACTTCATGTACCAGAAGGGTGTGCTCAAGAGCGCGCGCGACGTGAATGGCGGCCTCGCGCAGCTCCAGGCCGCGGTCGCGAACGACGAGCGGTACAGCCCGGCGCAGTTCCAGACCGCGCTGCGCAACTTCCGCGGAACGGTGGGGCTATGACATACCCACGGGAGCCCGAAACGCTGCTCCGCATGTCGATAGCGTCGTCCCCGCGAAGGCGGGGACCCAGTGTCGTTGATCTGGGTATGATCGACAATAGTCGCTGGGTTCCCGCGTGCGCGGGAACGACGGGCGATGGAGCAGACACGGCTGAGTGCCATGCCTGACGTCTACAAGATCGCAATCGTCGGCTCCGGCCCGTCCGGGCTCTCGGCCGCCGCGCACGCGGCCGAGCTCGGCGTCTTGCACGTCCTGCTCGAAGCCGAGCGCCAGCCCGCCGACACGATCTATAAGTACCAGAAGGGCAAGTACGTGATGGCGGAGCCGGCGATCCTGCCGTTGCGCAGTCCCCTCGCGTTCGCGGCGGGGACGCGCGAGCAGGTCCTGGCGGCGTGGGACGAAGGCCTCGCGAAGCACAAAGTCAACCTGCGCAAGGGCGCCGGGGTCACCGCGATCAGCGGGCAGAAGGGCGCGTTTGCGCTCAAGCTCGCGGGCGGCGACACGGTGAACGCCGCGCACGTCGTGCTCGCGATCGGCCTCCAGGGCAACCTGCGCAAGCTCGGTGTCAAGGGCGAGGACCTGCCGGTCGTCCAGTACCAGCTCGACGATCCGAAAGAGTACGAGGACGAGACGATCGTCGTCGTCGGCGCCGGCGACGCCGCGATCGAGAATGCGATCGCCCTCGCCGCACAGAATCGCGTGATCCTCATCAACCGCAACGAGGAATTCTCCCGCTGCAAGGAGGGCAACCTCACGCTCGTCCTCTCGGCGATCAAGGACGGCAGGATCGAATGCCGGTATCGCGCGACGCCGGCGAGCGTCGAAGCCGTCGAGACCGACGGCTGCCCGGCGCGGTTCAACGCGATGACGCCGGACGGCGCCGAGGCGATCGGCTGCCACCGCGTCATCGCGCGTCTCGGCGCGACGCCGCCGCGCAAGCTGGTCGAGTCGTTCGGCGTCGAGTTTCCGAATGCCGATCCGGCCGCGGTCCCGCAGCTCTCGGAGACCTACGAATCGAACGTGCCCGGCCTCTACATCATCGGCGCGCTCGGCGGCTATCCGCTGATCAAGCAGGCGATGAACCAGGGGTACGAAGTCGTCGAGTACATCGGCGGCAACCGCGTCGAGCCCGCCGACGAGCCGCTGCTCAAGGCCAAGTTCGCGAATTATCCGCGCGCGCGCACGGTCGCCGAAGGGCTCGCGCTGATCCAGAAGAACGTCCCGCTGCTCTCCGGCATCACGACGCTGCAGCTGCGGGAGTTCCTGCTCGACAGCGAAATCCGCACGCCCAAGTCCGATGAGATCATCTTCGAGCGCAACGACTACACGAATGCGATCTACTCGATCGTCGAAGGAGACGTCGGCATCGAGGTCGGCGGCGGCACGTCCGGCGCGCGGTGGATGGTGCTGCGCACCGGCAACTTCTTCGGCGAGATCTCGCTCATCTCCGGGCGCCGGCGCGCGGCGACCGTGAAGGCGCACGAAGGGTGCGTGCTGATCGAGACGCCGCGGCGCTCGATGCTGAAGCTGATCGCATCGGTCGACAGCGTGCGGAAGATGATCGACGCGGCGTTCCTCAAGCGCGCGATCCGCGCGTATCTCATGCCGGACCTGCCGGACGCGAGACCTGGACGCGTTGGCCGACGGCGCGCAGTTCAAGGCGTTCGCCACGGGCGAAACGCTGTTCGGCGAAGGCGCGCCCGCCGAGGGGCTGTACCTGATTCGCCGCGGCTCGGTCACCGTCTCGCGTCGGATCGGCGGCCGCGACGTCGTGCTGTCGTATGTCGCCGCCGGCAACTACGTGGGCGAGATGGCGCTCCTGTCCGACGCGCCGCGGATGGGCACGGTGAAGGCCGCGGTCGCGACGGAGGCGATCGTGCTCGACGGCGCGCGGTTCAAGGAAGTCGTCGGCCGCCAACCAAAGCTTCGCGCCTCGCTCGAGGAGCGCTTTCTCGATCGCATCCGCGAAAACGTCCAGATGGAATCGCAGGACGAGTCGGGCAACATCATCAGCTACCTGCTGCAGCAGGGCATCGGCGAGGCGACCGACGTGCTGCTGATCGACGAGAGCCTGTGCATCCGCTGCGACAACTGCGAGAAGGCCTGCGCCGACACGCACGACGGCACCTCGCGCTTGAACCGCGAGGCCGGCCCGACCTACGCGCAGCTGCACGTGCCGACCTCGTGCCGCCACTGCGAGCACCCGCACTGCATGAAGGACTGCCCGCCCGACGCGATCCACCGCGCGCCGAACGGCGAGGTCTTCATCATGGACACCTGCATCGGCTGCGGCAACTGCGAGCGCAACTGCCCGTACGGCGTGATCCAGATGGAGCCGCTGGACCCCAACCGCCGCGCCCCGAAGCTGTGGTCGTGGCTGTTGTTCGGTGCGGGCGCGGAGCCCGGTCGCGAGGACAAGGTCCACGACAAGTCGTTGCAGAAAAAGGCCGTCAAGTGCGACATGTGCAAGGGCCTGTCCGGCGGCCCCGCGTGCGTGCGCGCGTGCCCGACTGGCGCCGCCCTGCGCGTGTCGCCGGAGAAGTTTCTCGACTACGCGAGCGGGGTCGAGGCTTAGCTACACCACCCACCGGGCGCAAGCGTGCGCTCCGGCGCGCGCCCCGACGCCGCCACGTCGGAACGCAGAGCGCCGGTACCTCGACCCGATTCCTGTGCGCCCCGCACCCCGGCGCTGCTGCGATGCCGCCACCGGGGTCGGCGCTCCGATAGTTGGCCGCCTGAAGCATTAAAGAACCGCGCGCCGCAGTCGGCGACCCTCAAGACGCGGTAAGGCCGTCGTGGGCTCCCTCGCGTCCTCCGAGCGCGAATAGGTTGGGCAGGCCCATTCGAAAGCGTACTTGGTCGAGGCGCTGCGCGTTGCGCATGGCGATAGGGATGTCGAACTCCCAGAGTTCGCATGGCGGCGCCGCGACGCCGGACACGGCGAGGATGGCGTTCGTCGCCCGACGCGCTGCCTCGTTGGCCGCCTCCATCGTGGCAAGGTCGGTGTGGGTACGCACGTAGTCGGCGGCCAGGAACAGGTTGCCGACCTCCGTATACGCTTCGGGGCGGGCGGCCAGCGATCCGACATGATTGATGAGCAACGGCTCGAGGTTCGTTACGGTTCCTGGATTGGGGAGCTGGATGTCCGGATCGAGGAACCAGGCGAGCAGATTGCCATCCTCGAGCTGCGCACGGCCCGGTGCATTGAGCGCGGCCTTCAGCTGGGCCCAGACTTCGTTCTTGATCTCCTCGCGTGATGTTGCGGCCATTGCCGGCTTCGCGTCGAGAGTCCCGGGCGCGGTCCAGTTCGAGATGTCGACCGAGAGAATTCCGCCGACGCGGCCATCGCCATACTCCGAGAGATCGTAACCGCGCCAGAATTGACGCTGCGAGATCGACGTGAGCGCCCAATTCGAGTCGAGGTAGATCGCGTGCCCGTCGGTGAGCGGCTCGTCGGTTTCGAGATAGAACTGGATGCCGTTCATCCACTCGGTACGAAGCTCGCCGAGCCGTGCAAGAGACGGTGCCGCTCGGATCAGCTCGGGCGTGAGCAATCCTTGCATGCTCTCCACCGGCAGCGCTGCAACATGAAAATCCGCGGTCACCTCTTCGACGTGCCCATTGCGCTCGACCGAGACACTGCGAATCCGATCCCCCGTCAAGTTGAACGCGCGCACTGTCGCGCTCGGAACGAGCGTTACGCCCAGGCGCTCGGTCAAGTGCCGTCGCCACGGATCGATCCAGACGTCGTTCGTCGGCCCGCTTAGCAGGCGATCGAACACCCGCCCGGGCACGAGGATGCCGTAAAAGAGCTGCAGCAGGATGCGACCCACGGTGCGTGTGCTGGTCTCCTCGGCGCGCATGGCGACGAGCGAACGGGTCAGCCCTTGCCCGAGGTATTTGCGATAGTTCTCGGATCGCGTGTCCGCGTCGATGAAGTCCCAAAAGGCGACCTCTTCGTACTCCTGCTCGTAGCGCTCCTCGCAACTTGTCGCAAGCGCCAACAGTCGCGTGACGAAGTACATCACCTCGTAGTGCGGAATGTCGAGATTGTCGAACAGTGCCAGAAAAGCAGTCCGGAAATCGTCGAGCGTTTCGGGGAAACGGGCGACCCAGACCGGATCGAGCTTGCCGTCGCGCGCAAGCAGGATCCGCGTCGCCTGCACGAGGTTGTCACGACAGTTGCCGCCGTGCGCTCCGAACGGGATGCGGCTCATCGTGTCGGTCACATGCTTGTAGAACCCCGGGAAGAAGCGGAAACCGTGCTCTCCCGGAAGGTCCTTGCGCCCGTCGATTCCACTGCCGACAACGGATAGGCTGCGCGCCTTGCCGCCGAATGCAGCATTGCGCTCGTATACCGTCACCGCAAACCCGCGTTCGGCGAGCTCATGTGCCGCGCTGAGTCCGCCCACACCGCCGCCGAGGACCGCTACCGAATGCTTTGCCGGCATGGCTGCGCCCTTCCGCGTTCAGGGCTATCGATAATAGCCGAGCAGTGCGCGCTGGGCTTCAAGCCCGGCGACAGTGCCTTCGAGCTGTTGTCGTTCCCCGGACACGAGATGAGGATACCAACTTCCTGGCAGCTACCCTCGAGGTAACCCGATGGCCCGGTCGGGGACCCAAAAAATTGCGGCTCCCGCACGGCACGTCGCCGAACCAACCTGGACCAAGCTGAATCCAAGCCGTGTGCCGGACCGATTCGCATGAAGCCTCCAGAGCCGACAGCCGCTGCATTGAACCAGGAGCTGCCTGCCAGCCTCACCGGGTCGGCTGCCCGCGCCTTGCCCGCGGGGACCTGGCTGGACGAGTTCGAGGTTGAGGAAATCATCGGCGAGGGCAGTGCCGCGATCGTCTACGCGGCCACGGACCGCGCGCTCGGGGTCCCGGTGGCGATCGCGGAGTACATGCCGGCGCGACTTGCGCAGCGTAATGATGAAGCGCAGGTCACGCCACGGACCTCCGCGCAGGCCGATGCCTTTGCGAAAGGGCTGAAGGCCTTCATCTATGAAACCCGCATGCTGGCCCGATGCGACCATCCCTCGCTGGTGCGCGTCGTGCGTCTATGGGAAGCCAATGCAACAGCCTACCGCGTCATGCCGCGCTACCCGGCTAGGCGGCTGCTCGAGGTGCGCCGGGGCATGGACGAACCACCCGACGAGGCGGCACTGCGCGCGCTGCTTGACGCACTGTTGGGCGCGCTGGGAGCGTTTCACGACGCAGGCGGATGTCACGGCAAGGTCACGCCGACTAATATCTTGCTGCTGGCCGACAACCGACCGCTGCTGCTGGGCCCCGGTGCGGCGGGCCGGGCGATCGCGAGCGACCGGATCGACGCGCTGATGACTAGCGTGGAACCCAGCTTCGCGCCGATCGAGCAGATTGTCGAACCCGATATTCCGCTCCATCCCTCGGTCGACCTCTACGCACTGGCCGGCGTCGCGCGCTACTGGATGAGCGGGCAGTTGCCCGCGCCAGCCTTCGGCGCACCCAGCACCGCACGGGCCGAAACACTCGCAGACACGGTGCAACGGCTGTGCCTGACCTGGCCACAACTGCACTACAGCGCATCGCTGCTGGACGCGCTCGACAGCGCCTTGTCAATCTATCCCGCTGAGCGGCCGCAAAGCGTCGCGCAGATGCGCGCGCGCCTGGGAACCGCACCTCCGGACGCAGGTGGCCCCGTCAGCGCGGCACGGACCGCTGCCCCTGTGCTGAACCATGCCCTGCCATCGTCGCCGGCGCCGGCCCCGCAGCCCGCGCCGCCGCAAGAGCCCGATGCCGCGATGGCGTTCGCGCCCGATCCCGACCCCCTAGCGACTTCCGGCGTCGCCCGCATCGATGATGATTCGCCGGTGCGGAAGGCTTTCGCACGCCCAGTGCCTAACTCCCGACGCATCACGATGTGGAGCGGCGCGGTGCTGGTGCTGCTGGCGATGCTGACTATCGGCGTGTATGAGTTTCGCGAGGAACGCCAGGTTGCGCGCGTGCTCGATATCCTTGGCATCAACCTTGACACTGGCGCTGGGGATGGCGCGACTGTGTCCGCGTCCGCCGCAGGCCCTGCAGCGCCGATGACTCCGCCGGAAGCTGGGGCCGCGAAGCCGGTGCCGACGGAGCCGACCGCCGCGGACTCACCGGCGGGCGCCACCGCGCCTGCGTCTCCGGCCAGCGCGCCGATTGCCGCGGACGCTGGGGCCGCGAAGCCGATGTCGACCGAACCAACCGCCGCGGACTCACCGGCGGGCGCCACCGCGCCTGCGTCTCCGGCCAGCGCGCCGATTGCCGCGGACGCCGGGGCCGCGAAGCCGATGTCGACGGACCAACCGCCGCGGACTCACCGGCGGGCGCCACCGCGCCTGCGTCTCCGGCCAGCACGCCGATTGCCGCGGACGCCGGGGCCGCGAAGCCGATGTCGACCGAACCAACCGCCGCGGACTCACCGGCGGGCGCCACCGCGCCTGCGTCTCACGCCAGCCCCAACCGCGCGACGCAGCCGCCCGCCCCCAACCCGCCCCCAATGCGCGTGACGCAGCAACATGCCTCGCCCGCGCCGGCCAACCCGCGCGAGGCCTGCGGTGCGCGTACGCAGTTCTCGCTGTACCGCTGCATGCAAATGCAGTGCAGCCAGCGCCGGTGGGCATCGCATGCCCAGTGTGAACACCTGCGAGTCACCGATAGCGTCGACTGACGTCCAGCGGTACCTTAAAGCAACGACCGCTTCGACCCGCAGCAGCCGTCAGGCATTGGCTAAGCGGACGTTCATCAAGTTTGCGATTTGGCCGGATATAGCTATCCATGCCGGTGAACCCGTAGGGCCCGTCATGTGTTCTCAGATTGGCGATTTGGCGGACCAGGGCGACCACGCGCTGACGACGGCCGAAATCCTCGTACCGCTATACTTTGCTGATGAAGCTCGATATCGCCCGGCTGTTCTTAGCATTCTCGATCTGCGCAGTTGCAGTCTCCGCCGCAGCTGACGAAGACGCCGACTATCCACAACGCTTGGCTGCGCTGGTGAATCAATACCGCGTAAGCCACGGGCTTCCAGCCCTAATAGTCGACACGACAGTTGCCAGCCTTGCCCGTGAGCATAGCGCGGCGATGGCGAAGGCAGGACAGTTGAATCACGACGACTTCCCCTCTCGTGTGCGGCGATCGGGACTTGCGATGTGCGTTGAAAACGTCGGCTGGAACTACCGTTCGCCGGAGGGCCAGTTCGATGGTTGGCGCGCGTCGCCTGGACACAACGGCAACATGCTCGATCCGCGGGTCGATCGTATGGGCATTGGTACCGTCGCGGACTATGTAACGATGATCGCCTGCGGCAAGTAACCCCTGCGCCGGTTCGTGGGTCACCGCTTTGGGAGTACTTCCAGTGAATGAAGGACTGGTATTGAGCGTGAATCGCTAAGTCCGATCTTGGCCGGTCGTCGAACTTGGCGGTCGCGAAGGCCCCAGTGCGACCAAGTTGAAGAGGACCACAATGTCCAAGCAGTGCGCAACGCCTGCGGCTCGGGCGACCAAATCGCCAGAGAGATAATGTGGCGCCGTATGCAGTGCGCTGGCGTGCAGCTTAACTGCGCCAACGCGATGATTGTCGAGTTGGTCTGCAACTGGGCCAGCCCCGCAGGCGCGGTGGGGTTTGCACTCTTGACCTGAACGAGGTGACGACCATGATGAAACGGATCGTGACGGTACTCGGTGGGACGGGCTCGCAAGGCGGCGGCGTGGTGAACGCGCTGCTCGCTACAGGCAATTTCTCCGTTCGAGTCGCCAGCCGCAATCCGGCCAGCGACGCGGCGCGGGCACTCACCGCGCGCGGCGTGGAAGTGGTCAAAGCCGACCTGCTCGAGCCGAGCAGCTTGCGCCCCGCTCTCGAGGGCTCTCACGGTGCCTTCGTAGTCACCAACTTCTGGGATCCCGGTCAGGGGCCGCGCGAGACCGAGATCGGGACTGCGGCGGTGAAGGCCGCTCGCGTCGCCGGGGTCAAGCACCTGATCTGGTCCACGCTGCCCGATAGCGAGAAGCTGACCGGCGGACGCTTGAAGGTGGTGCATTTCACTGGCAAGGCACGCGTCGATGCCGTGGTCCAGGCAGCAGGCTTCCCACTCCATACGTTCGTGCAGGCGCCGCTGTACTTCCAGAATTTCCTTGGCATGATGGCGCCGCAACCACTACCGAACGGTGGCCGCGGCTGGGCGGTGCCGATGGATCCCACGTTGCGCGTCATTCACGCCGGCGACGTCACCGACGTCGGCCGCGCCGTCGCCGCCGCGTTCAGCGCGGGCGACAGGTTGCCTGACGGCAGCACCCTCGCCGTGTGTGGCGGCGTGTACTCATGGAATGACCTGGTCGCCGCACTGAACGCGCTCGGGCATGACCTGCAGGTGCTTCAGGTACCGCCGGATGTCTATGATGGTTTCTATCCCGGCGCCCACGAGATGCGCGAGATGTTCCAATACTTCGCTGAGCACACCTACTTCGGCCCGGAGCACGCGAAGCACATCGCTGCGGCCAACGCGCTGGTGCCTGGCGGGTTCACGGACTTCGCCAGCTGGGCGCGGGTCCACATGAAGCCGAGCTGACCTGAACCACAATGCTGCGCATGATGTGCAAAGGAGCTGCCGACATGTTTCCCCGTCGGGAACCATCATTCTCAGCGACGGGTCGTCGCAGTTTCTGCGATGACGCTTCAGTATCGGTGTTGGCCGGCCGTTAGAGGTGAGCGACCGCTTTCGAGGACGAGGCGCTACGTTTGGTTGTGGCCGATCTCGGTCCAACGTGCCCATGGCCGAGTTCGACCCGGAGCCGTCGGCCACGGTCCTCCGAAGCTGTCACAGAAGTCGATCGAAGTCGCCGTTCAAGTTGCGGAAACGCGGCGCCTTAACCTCCTCAGATTGGATGCCTACAAGAGAGGGCAAGGATCGCGCCCGCCCGCGTCCCGCCGCTGTAGGAGACGGCTGACGCCGAGCACCAGCCGACCGCCGATCCGGCGCCCCGCCCATCCCAGCCTTCGAGTTCGACCAGCGCATCGCTTGGTAACCCCGACCGTCCACCGCCCGCCGCGCACGACGCCGGGCAGGCGCGCGCCGGCGGTCGCCAAGCGCACAATGCGCGCGCGCTTACTGGGCTCGCGAAGCACCCGCACGCGGGGCTACCGTGGCCCCGCTGCGGCGCCGGAGCGCCTCAGCCTCCCGTCGGCACGAGCGCGTGACGAAGCGCTACACTGCTCCCAACGGCGCGTCAGGGCGTTGGATTTACTATCCCTGGTCACTAATCCGCCACGCTCCTTTGCGGCGACGGCAACCCGGTGCCCGGTGCGAACCGCAGCCGCTTGGCGACGACGCTGAGCCCGCCCGCCGCCAGGAGGATGCCGACGATCCAGAACGCGAGGATCGCGAGGCCGGCGATGGTTGGCCGTGGCCACGGCGCCTTCCACAGCACGTCGGCGCGGTCGATCATCCAGTGCCAGCCGGTGTCCGCGACGATCGCCGAAAGGATGATCATCCCGACTTGGCCTGGCAACACGTACCGGCGCACCACGGCGAGGGCCGGCAGCGTGACCGCAAGGACCAGGATCTGGCCGATTTCGATGCCGACGTTGAACGCGAAAAGTGAAACGAGCAGATGGGTCCCGGCGAACTGGAAGTTCTCCTGCAGGCCGTACGAGAAGCCGAAGCCGTGGACCAGTCCGAACAGGCCCGTGATCAGGACGCGCCGCTCGAGGTTGACGCCCATGATGTTCTCGAGCGCCATGTAGACGATCGATGCGGCGATAGCGGTCTCGACGAAGGGTGGGAACCATGCGCCCGACGGCGCGAGATTGAAGGCCGAGCCCAGCAGCGTGAACGAATGCGCGACCGTGAAAACCGTGATGACCGACAGGATCTGCCGCCAGCCGCGAAGCGGAATCACAAGGCAAAGCAGGAAGAGCAGATGATCGTAGCCGGTAAGGATGTGCTCGATGCCGAGTCCGGTGAAGCCCGCCGCGGCGCGCACCCAGGTGGGGTTGAACGCGACCGTTCCCGAGCGGCTGGTAATGACCATCGCTCGACTGTCGTTGCCAGGCGGCATATAGCGCAGCGCCAGCTTGAGGACATCGCCTAGCTCCGGAGCGGCGGTCGTGCGGATGGAGAACTCCGAGCCCGGCGAGCTGATCGGATAGGTGATCCGGGCGTCCACGTAGCCCTGGTCGATGTAAATACTCGTGCCCCGCTCGAGCGGCTCGGCCACGTGGCTCGCCGCTTGCTCGTAGGTTTCGAACGAACGATCGGACGGCAGCGACAATCGCCCCGTCGCGTGCGATGCAACCAGCCGCCGGTCATTCTCGAAGAGCGTGATGTCCCGCTGGATCGCACCCAGCGCCCGCTCGACCGCAGGCGCCGACTTGTCGACGTCGATTTCGACTCCGGCGACCGGGAACTTGACCTGCTTGAACAGATACAGCGGCGCGCGGATGACGAGCTGCGCCTCACCCGGTTGGATCCTGACGAACGCGTTAATGACCGCGTCAAGCTTGAATTCGTGCGCGCGTACGATCTGCGCGGATGATGCGGCACACACAGCGAGCCACCATGCCAAAAGGCGCAAACCGCGAAGTTTCATCTCACTTCTCGCTATAGGCGAATCGAGCCGCCGGCTTGACAAAACAGACCCGCGTCAACCGGCGACGATGCCGGGTGACGCGGGTCTGCGAACTCACGGGTCGAGCAGCCGAAGGCTTTCAGTCCCGGCTGGGCCCGGCATCAGTCGTCGCAATTGCCCTTGCCGTCGCCCTTGCTGTCGCCCTTACCGTGGCCTTCGTTGCAGTCGATGGGCGTGAACTTCTGAATGCGCCGGCCATTGATCGTCTCGCCGGTGTAGAGGTTACCCTTCGAGTCGAGCACGACGCTGTGCAGGAACGTGAACTGGCCCGGCTGGAGTCCGGGCGCGCCAAACTCGGAGAGGATCGAGCCCATCACGCGGTCCATGATGTGCAGGATCTCGTTCCCTCCATCGACCTCGAACATGAGCTTTTGCATATTGTCGTTGGAGAACGCCAGGTCCCACGCCGAGCCCGCAGTGCCGAGCCCCGGTGCGCCGCCGATTCCCAGGGTCACGCCTGTACCCGGAACGACCGCAATGATCCGTTGCAGCACGCCCGTCTTGGTGAAGACCTGGATGCGGTCATCGGCGCGATCGCACACATACACCATGCCGTCGTTGCCTATGGTGATGCAATGCGGATGGCCGCCGTCGCCCGAGGCAAACAAGCCGGGAGAGTCGGTCAGCGGGTAGTTCACCGTGCTTGCCACTCCACCCCATTGCCGTAGCCAGTTGCCCTTGGCATCGAACACCACCACGCGGTGGTTGCCGTAGCCGTCCGCAATGTAAATGCTGCCGCGCTCTCCGGTCACCGGGTCCTTGTGAGGATCGATGTACATGTTGGCAGGCTGGTTCAACAGCGTCTTGCTCTGGTTTGCGAGAGGATTGGCCCCTGAATTGCCGCACGCATTGCCCGGCGGGTTGTCGCACACTCCGCGCGTCCCAATCTGCAGCAACAGATGCTTGCCATCATGCGAGTACTTCTGCACGATGCCATCACCGTTGCCGGCGATCCAGACGTTGTCCTGGTAGTCGATGAAGCAGCCATGAATGCCGTTGGGCAGCACATTCCGGTCGCCCCACGCGTTCACCACGTCGCCGGCGGTGTTGAATTCGATAACGGGTGCCGCGGGGACCGAATCGAGCGTTTCGGGCGAGTTGACCAGGTTTCCGCGCGTCACAATGAACACGTGGTCCCGCGAGTCGATGCACGTTCCCGCGACTTCGCCGGTCGACCATGGCTTGGGCTTGCCAGTCGACGTACTGATTACGAGCGGGGTTCCGTAGTCGCCGGCGCTCGGCAACGGCATCTTCGGGTACGACCCATCGGCTACGAAGCTCGGGGGCTTGAGCGACTTCTTGCCATCGGCTTGGGTGACGGAAATGGACAGGCCCAAGGCAGCGGCCACGGCCAGCGCAACGGCTCCTGCGAAAATATAGCGTTTTCCACTCATCATGATCTCCTCGTTGCATTCGCTACGGTACGGCATGAACGGACCCAGCCATCGCTTGCTTTGGTCTTGCGCGGGCCCCTCCAACAAATTGCGCCGCGGTGTGCTCCCGGGAAGTTGTTCCGTACAAGCCGCCTTGCGCCGGCGACACGTCCGAGTCACCCTTAGCCATCCATCGCGCACATGCGGATGTTCATCCTAGGAGGAGCGCCGATCGGTGTCAAGCTGTAATGCACAACTTGTAATAATCACACGTGAGGGGACGCCGCGACGGCCCCGGCGTAGGGTCGCGGGCACCGTCGAAAGGAAAAGGGGCCGATCCACGGCCCCGTTGTCTGTCGTCCTGGCGCTACCGGCCGGTGATGCTGCGGTCGGTCAGCCCGGCACCGGGAACGACCGCCTCGCCGCCCTGGCGCCACCGCCGCGCATTCACCGCTGCCACTACTTCGGCGTGCTGGCGCGAACGGCCGCTCACGGGAAATTTCCGCGGCGATCGCGAATAGCCGGAGTTGCCGATGGCGGTCCGTCGTCAGCGACTGCCTACGACCTGTGCGGCCATTCGATTCCTTCCAAACCGGACATGTGGCGCACGCGGAGGGCGGCTTCATGTCTGCTCAAAGCAGCCAGCGACGAGCGCGCGCATCGCACGAATCGATTGGCCGAGGAACGGAACAGTTGCCCGACTTCCAGCTGTTGCAATCGTTCCATCGATGGCGGCGCACCGGCCGGTAGCAGCTCCAGCATCGGTCGGTCCGCGACTCGTACCAGCGCACGCAAGTCAATCGCCTTCGCCAGCCCAGGCGCGACATCCCGCCATATCTGGCTCCGCCAAACGGCAAGAAGGCCGATCCCTCGCGGGACCGGCCTTTCGCCTCTTTGCCGGAAGACTGCGCGCGGGCTACTGGTGCTCGCAACGCCCCATCAACGCGCCGTTCTTGATTTGTTCGACGAAGCCCTCGGGGAAATCGGTCTCCATCGACTTGCGGTGTTTGCAGACGAAGACCTTCTTCATGTCGACGTACCAGGTAAGTGGATAGCCCGGAATGCCGCCGACCATTTCCGTGCCGCGACCGTTGATCGACGCCGGTCCGTCCAGGCCGAAACGGTAGGCTTCGGCCACGCCCTGGGTGCGGAAGAAGTCCTTCAACTTGATCCAACCCAGGTCCTCCAGCCACATCATGCCGTGGAAGCCGCTCTCGAAGAAGGTGCCGGCGCGCGCGATCATCACCTTGCCGTCGTCGCTGATGTCGCTGGTGTAGATCGGGATTGGCCCGAAGTTGCTCTGAATGAACTCGGCGCCGTCGACCTCGCAGCTGAACCCGAAGTCGATAGAAGGGCAGGTCGACGCACCATTGCAGCTTGCGCGTCCCGGTGAAGGCGCTCGGATGAGTGCCCTTGTTCGCGTTCCAGAACACCACGCCGTCCTTTTCCGTTTCGAGTGCGATGCGGCTGCCATCGGGCGTCATTGCGTAGCCGCCGTCCAGCGCCCCGATCGCCTTGTACAGATCGATCGGCTTGCCTTCATCGATCCAGGCATACGCCTTCGAGAAGTTGCTGTTGCCAAGCACGACCCTGCCGTTGCCTGAGATCGCATGCGCGCGGTGCCAGGGCTCCGCGCTGAGGTCGATGCCCTGCAGGCTGAGTTGGCGCATTCCCTTGTTGGCGGTCCAGATGAACGGGCACGATCTCGCCGCCGCCGGCGCCGCCCGCTTCGGTCCAGCCGCCTTCGCAACTGCCGTCGCCGTTGCGATCGATATAGGCCGTGCCCACCGCCGCCTTGGCCTTTCGCATCCACTGCCCAGCCGTAGCTGCTGGAGAAACCAATTTGACTGCCGCCAAAACAGGTGTTGCCGTTGAGGCTGCCGAGATCGGCGACGCTGCCCGTCCTGGTGTCCCAGATGCCGGCTGAATTGGTCGTGATCGGCTGGCCGGTAAACGGGTCCACGCCGGCAGGCTTGCCGTTCTGGTCGGTCTGCACGATCAACTGGCGGCCATCGCGCGTAATGCTGGCATTCGTTCCCAGCAAACCCGGAGGGGCGTATTCAATGCCCTTCTTGGCGTCCCAGACGAAGGGAACATTGTCCATGTTCCCTGCCGCTCGCTCGCCGTCCTTGGACATGCTGCCCAGGTAGCCATAGGTCACCGGCGTGTACTGCACGCCGTCCAGGTAGCCGTTGAAATAGAAGTTGGCCGTCTTGGTCACGCCGGCTTCCGCCGTGATTGCGCTTGCCTTGCACGGATTGTCCTTGGCCGCATTCGCCTGCTCGTTGACGTTCCAGTACTCGGCTTCCGACACCAGCGCCGTCGGCGCGGTGGGGTAGCCGCCGGCGACGATCTCTTCGGTGTAGAGCTGGTACCTCTGCCCCGGCGTGAGATTGTTGATGCGGAAGCGTCCGTCCGGCCCGACCTTGCCCTGCGTCTTGTCGCCGGTCATCGCCGAGATCGCGTCGCCCAGCGGATCGGCCACGTTGCGGGCGATGATGTTGATGCCGCTGTAGGGCGTGCGGCCATCCTTCAGGTAGAGCGTGCCGGCGATGGAGCCCCGGGTCTTCGCATAGCTCGCCGTCGGATACAGGTCCGAAATGGCCGCGATGTCGTCGGAGCGGTCGATCGTGCTCTGCTCGAGGCCCGGACTGCGCCCGTTCTCATCGAGCGAAGTCGGGTTGATGAACGGGAACATCGTTTCGATGTACTTCGGGTCCAGCTTGTTCGCGGCTGGGATCCAGGTTGCGCCAGGAATGAACCGGAGTGACGCAACCGGGAACGCCCGGGTAGAGATCCTGGCCCCAGCCCGGGGAGCTGAAGTAGCCCATCTGGCCGTTGACCTGCGAATGCGACAAGTTGATCGCGTGACCGAACTCGTGGGTGAACACGCCGGCGATGCGCTTGCCGTCCACGTCCGGCGCCGGTACCGCCGTTGTCCGGATCGGCCGGTTCGGTGGAAACGATCCAGCCATTCATCACTGCCGTCGCCTTGACGATGGTCTCGGGATAGCCGTCGCCGTCGCGGTCTTCGGCGATCTCGGCGAAGGCGATGCCCAGAACCTGGTCCTTCGGCGCGCCGAAGATCTCTTCGATCACCATGCCGTACTGGTCATAGATGACGTAGAGCCCGCCTTCGTTGTACTGGCCGTAGATCCTTGCGGCGGTCGCGCCGTCGACCACGTCCACGCCGATGCTCGGCACCTGGCTGAACTTGGTGAATTTCGCCGGATTGGTGACGGCTTTCCAGGTGGACGTGGCCACGTCGCTCCATTGCTTGAGCGCGAAGGCGGTGATCCGGTCGGCCTGAACGTTGTTCAGGAACACCGTGCCGTCGTCCTTGTAGGTGAAGTCCCCGATGTCGGTGTACACCTTGACGGGACCCTTGCTCATGTCCCAGCGCAGCGGCTGCGGATTGCGCGGATGATCGGTCGTCAGCAGAGGTCCGGCCGCTTGCGCGACCGAGAGGACCGCCGCCAGGGCAACGGTCAGAGATAGTTTTAGCGTTTTCATCAGCGCATCACACCTTTTTCAATCCAACGATCCTTGACGGCGCGCTTGACGAGGTTGATGAGCACCTCGCCTTCGACCGGACCTGCCGGCTTCGCCAGCATCGCCGACTCCTTGGCATTCAGCACGCCGGGGTCCACGGACATTCCCTTGAACAGGCCCCGGTTGTCGAAGCTGTTGGCAACCTGGGTCCCGCTGTACGTGAACTTGCCCTGCGCCATGCCGACCGGCGTGCTCATGCGGGTACGGCTGGCCGGTTTGTTCATGAAGGTCGTGACCTTTTCTCCGACGGTCCAGGTGGCCATGCCTTCGATCTTGGCGGGCAGGAGGTAGCGACCATCCTGCAGCTTGCGAGGCTTGAGCAAACCGTATTGACGGAAGCTGTAATTGCCGTTGACGGCCACGTCGCGCTTGATGCTGCCGTTGACCTTCATCGTGACTTCGGTGAACGGGATGCCGTCTTCCACGCCGTCGGTGATGCGGGTGATCTGACCGGTCACGATCACTTCCGCCTCGCTGATCATTTGCTTCAGGTTCTGCGGAATCAGTTGCGACGCGTGCAAAGGTGTCGTCGCGCTGGCGGCCAGAATGAAGGCGCCGGGCAGCACGGCATGGCGCTTCACTGCAGCGACCAAGCGTGTCAGGGCAGATACTTGATGAGTGCGCGCTATTGGCCCAGGGACACCGGGCAACAGCGGATGGTTGGATCGATTCATGGCGTTGGCTCGACGAGATGCGCACGCTGTCGGGGTGCGACTTCCGGCGCGCAGTGTAGAGATCTGCAGAATTGTGTCAATTGCAAAGTGTGTGGGTAGTCGTTGCAATAATTGCAACGCCGGCTCCTTTTTCCGCCCTATACTTCGCACCATGATCAACGCAAGGCAGGAGGTCTTTGCCCCGGTTTTCGACCAGATCACCCTGGGCGGACGAGGCAGCGTCGCGCGCACGCTCGATGCGGCAATTTCCGAGCACGGCGACATCGAAACGCCGCTGCACAGGGCGCTTGCTGCCATCGCAGGCGGCGCAAGGAGCGTCAATGCCGGGCGCTACGAGGAGGCGTTGCACGCCATCATTCCGGCGCTGGAAGAACTCGAACGCAGTGCCTACAACAAGCGGCTGGGCTGGTTGCACACACTGGTGGGCTTTGCCGTGGGAATGATGGGCAACCCCGAACGCGGACTGGAATGGACGGCGCGTGCGGTTGCGGCCGTCGATGTCACGCCGGCTTCCGTCGACAGCTTCACGGCCTACAGCAACCATGGCTGCCTGCTGGGAATGGTGGGTGAGCACGATGCCTCCAAGGAGATGTTGGAGCGGGCCCTCCGGATTGCGATCGAGAAAGGAGACGTGGGAAGTCAATACATCGCGCTGTCGAACATTTCTTACGGGATGCTGATGAAGCTGCAGGAGAGTGACACCCTGACTCCGGCACGAAAGAGATCACTGGCAAATCAAGCGCTCAAGTACGCGGAAAGAGCCAGGAAGCTGTGTTCCGGGAAGGACCTTGGTCTGGACCCAGGGGGGATGGACAGTCTCGTCGGTCAGGCCCTGCTGCACGCCGGCGATGTGTTGCGCGCCAAGGTCATGTTCACGCAAGCACTGCGGCAAGGTCTGGTGCATCCGAGTGAGAGCGTGGACGCGTACCTGGGCATCGCAATTGCCCATCGGTTGTGCGATGAATACGACGATGCGCGCGCCCATTTGCACATTGCCCACGAGATCGCGACCACCGGACAACTTGGCCTGGTCCTGGATCGGGTGATGGCCGAGGGAATTCTTCTCGAAAGTGCCGCCGGAAACATGATGGCCGCGCTGGATTGGGCAACCCGTCGCTGCAACTTTCTCGAGAAGCACTACAAACAGCGACTAAGACTCCTGGCGCGAAGCACGGAATTGGCCAGCCAGGCGGACTCTGTCAGCCAGAAGGCCTCACGCTACCAGGATGAAGCCGAATCGCTGAGCTCGAAGTCCCGCGACTGGGACGATGAGCGACTGCGGGATGCGCTCACCCGCACCTTCAATCGCCGAGGGCTCGCGCGGGTCGCGGGCCACATATTTGCGCCCTTTCGCCAGTTGGCGACCGCAGTCATCGATATCGACAATTTCACGTCGATCAACGAATGCTACGGCCGAGCCACCGGCGACCTGCTGCTCAAGCACGTTGCCGCGACCATTGCGTCCCACATGCGCAATGCGGACCAGTTCGCGCGCGCGGAGGGCGCGGAGTTTCAGTTGCTGCTGCTGGACAGGTCGCCCGATGCCGCATTTGAAACCTGCGAGCAGATTCGAGCCGCGATCGAGCGAGAGCGATGGATACCGTCGCACCCTGATGCCGGAATTACCGTCAGCATCGGGATATGCAATCGTTCGTCAGAGAAGAGTTTCGAGGCCACCGTGGCGGCGGCAGATCGGGCACTCGAGCAAGCCAAGAAATCCGGCAGGAACAAGACGTGCGTCGCCTGACGACCTAGTCCTGGTTCTGGGCAATTTTCCTCGCAAGGTCCAGGACCTTGATGGCAGAAGGCGCGAGGATCCGGTTCTTGGGCCAGATGGCGTGCACGTAGGCATACAGACTCGATGGGTCGTCCGGATCGAGGACGCAGAGCGAACCTGAAAACTGCCCGAAGACCTGTGCCGGCAGAATCCCGATCAAGTCGGTCGTAGCGACCAGGTTTGCGAGCACGCTCAGGTCATCGCATTCGATCGCGGTGGGAATCTTTTCCGACACTTCCAGCCCGAAGCAGGCACGAAGTTCCCGGTCGATGGCCGATTGGACTCGTGCCAGCGCAAGACGATACGTCAGCAAGTCCCTCGATGTCACTCTTCCCGCGATCGACAGAGGATGGCCGGTACGACAGCAAACGACACATTTGAAGATGGCCAACTTCTTGGACGCGTAACGTTCTTCGTTGGCCGCCACATTCCGAATGTCGCCCAGGCAGATGTCGATGTCGTTCTCATCCAACCGATCGATGAGCGCGGACATGTTTCCGAACTCCACTTGAATCAGCAAGTGCGGCGTTTGCTGATGCATTGAGCGTATGAGCTCGGGAATGAGAATGGACGCCGGAATTGGGTCCGGCACCAATGCAAACCCGATCAAAGTCTCCTTGCCTGAGCAAATCGAGATTGAGTTCGAAGCGCTTGTTCTCGAAATCGAGTGCCCTCGCGTGCCCCAAGACTGCTTCGCCGGCAGCAGTAAGGGTTGCGCCGTTCATGTTGCGATAGAACAGCTGCAGACCCAGATCATCCTCAACCGATTGAATGCTTCGGCTGAAGGCCGACGGACTGAGGTGAACGCGTGTCGCGGCGCGTGAAATGCGCCCTTCTTCAGCCAGCGCGATGAGGTGAGCCAAACTCCTGGGGCTGAGTGTCATTTGGAGGCGGGGATCGTGATCGAACCAGCGTACACGGCCTTACAGTTTGCAGTGCCACCACAGTCCGTCGTACTCCGTCGAGTGACACCGCAATCCTACGTTGTGGCGAATTACGGTGCAATTCGACCCGTTTGGCCCTCATGTGTGAACATGGCGCGGACGAAGGCCGTAGGCCCGTCGGCTGATCCGCCCACGGTCGCTAGCGGCTAAACGAGCCCGATCAGGAGGAGCTCCTCACGTTCCTGCTGTGAACTGTTCGGTGAGGGCACATCGTTCACCTACTCGCGTCACCTGCCTGGAGAACCTGCGAGACTCGGCCGATGAACGTCGGATTGTGCAGGTAAGGAGCGTACTGCTCCAGGAACCGCCGCAACAGCACGTACTGTCGCCGTCCAATCTCCCAGTTCTCCGGGTTCAGTCTACGTTTTGCATCGTCGGCGAACGTCGCCAGTGCCTTTTGTTGTGCTTGCTCGCCCGCACCTATGTCCGCGAACGCAAAGGCCTGAAACCAACCCAGATACGAGATTCCCGTGGGATCGTCGTTGGGATGCGGATGTAGCGCGAGGATCTCGTCGCGGTGGCGTTCCGTGTCGGGCCGATCGACGTTTTGATCGCGAATCCGCAGAAGCAGCAGTTGCTTAAATCGACATTGCGCCAGGAAGCCAACAGGAGAGGGAGTGGCACCGAGGTCACGTGCCCTCTGGGTGTACCGAATGGCGTCGGCAAAAACGCTAAGAGCTTGATCCAGCTCCGCAGGGTCGCGGCTTAGCTGCCATTTCCATTGGCAAAGCCCAGCCAGGCGGCGATGGGCCTCCCCATAGGCGGCGACGGCTTCGGCACTTTCGTGCCCGGGATCGTACTCTCGCTCAATTCCTTCCAAGGCCTCTCTTGCAAGCGCGATTGCGCGCTCGGCCCCGGACAGATCAGAGTGCGTCTCCGAAAACGAAGAGGCGTAGGCCAGCAGGCTTCCGCGGGTGAGCTTGCCGGCCTCGTGCAGGCGCGAATAGAGCTCATTGGCCAGGTTGTATTGCGCACCATCGTTGAGATGGTTGGCAAGACGCTTGGCAAGGTCTGACAACGGATCCGTCTTCAGCACCAATTGAGCGAGCGAACGCATGCCGAACACCGAGCCACGATGCAGGTCGAAGAGGACCTTTGGAGATTCTCCTCCGACCGTCCAGTAGTCAGCCAGCAACTCCTGATAACGCGTGAGCGGCTCTGCGTCAGGCGTGTACTCCGGACGGGTGGGCGCGCCCAGTTCTTGGCCAGCACCACTCCGCTCGCGCAGCACCGACTCGAGGAGCGCGTATACAGGGCTGTCTGGAAGGCCCTTGCGCGCTTCCTGCAGCGCCACCTTCAAGTGTTTCACAACTCGCTCGACCTCATCCCAATCAAGGCTGGCGCCGTCGAACTCGTAGAAAATGACCCTCGACAACTTCACGTCAAACGGCAGCACGGAGCCGCTGCGGCATATCAACACCGTACCGTTCGAGCTCATCACGTGCCTGATGCCAAGCTCGTAGAACACATTGGGATTGTCCAACGACAGATCGGCGAGCACGACCGAACGATCGCGTAGGTCGCGAAACATGTCGATATGGATTAGCGCCGAACCGACCCGCTCGTCGGCACGAATCGGCGCCATCCCCGACTCTTGGATCGCCCGCTGGATCAGCACGCGGTAAACCTTGTCGAAATCGTAGGTCTTCCCCGAACCATCGGGAATTGCCCTCACGCCGAACGGCATCACGACAAAACACTCGTCGCTCTTCATGCCATGGCCTCCATTTACACGTTCTTTCAGTGAGATCACCCAAGGAATCCTGAAACCGCTAGAAATCCCGGCGCGGATTAGGTCCGACCCAACGCAGCGCCGTGCCGGCAGCGTCAGCGCCGGAGCGATCGTCCCGTCGTCGCGTCGAAGACATGGGCGTGCGCCATGTTGAACGCGAAGCGCAAGCTTTCTCCGACTTTCGGCAGCGCCCGGCCCGCAATTTTCGCCATGATCTCGTGCCCGCTCGAAGCAAAGGAGAGCAGGAACTCCGCGCCCAACGGCTCGACCATCGTGACGTGCGCTTCGACGGTGGCTGGCGCTTGCGCGCCCGGCGCGAGGACCGCGATGTCCTCGGGCCGGATGCCAAGAGTGACCTTCATGCCCGGCATGGACGCTATTTCGTTGCGCGGGTCGAGCGGCAGGGACGCTCCGGCAGCCATGATGCATGGCTGCCCCTTCGCATCCACGGTGATTTCCGCGGGGATCATGTTCATCGCCGGGCTGCCGATGAACCCGGCCACGAATAGATTGACGGGCGCAGCGTAAACCTCGGTTGGCGAGCCGACCTGCTCGACCCTACCCTTGTTCATGATGACGATGCGGTCGGCGAGCGTCATCGCCTCGACCTGGTCGTGGGTGACGTACACCACCGTGGCCCGCAGCTTCTGGTGCAGCTTCTTGATCTCGCTGCGCAGGCGGGTGCGAAGTTCCGCGTCCAGATTGGAAAGCGGCTCGTCGAACAGGAACACCGCCGGGTCGCGGACGATGGCGCGACCCATGGCGACGCGCTGGCGCTGCCCGCCCGACAGCTCGCCCGGCTTGCGCTCCATGAGGTCTTCGAGGCCGAGAACGGCGGCGGCCTGCTGCACGCGGCGGTCCACGTCGGCTTTGGGCAGGCGCTGGGCGCGCAGCGCGAAAGCCATATTGCCGTAAACGGTTTTGTGCGGATACAGCGCATAGTTCTGGAACACCATGGCGATGTTCCGGTCCTTTGGCGCAGTGTTGTTGACCAGCCGGTCGCCGATGCGGATCTCGCCGCCGCTCGCCTCTTCCAGCCCGGCGATCATGCGCAGGATGGTCGACTTTCCGCAGCCCGACGGCCCCACCAGTACGACGAATTCCTCGTGCGCCACGTCGAGGTCGATGCCGCGCACGGCTTCGACCGCGCCGAAGTTCTTGCAAAGCCCTTTCAGCGCCAGTTGCGCCATCAAATGCCGGCGATGCGGCGCGAGACTTCGCGCGCCAGCATGGTCTGCGCATCGTGTCGGCGTGCGGCGATCGCATCGATCGCCTTGCGCTTCGCTGCAATCTCGGTGCGGTAGCGCTGGAAACTGGCGGCGAGGGGTGCAGGGGCCGGTCCGCCTTGCATGGTGCGCATGGCGATGAAATGTTCCGGCGTCGTGAAGCGGCGGAAGTCGGCGTCGGTCAGGCGCGCGGGTCGGCCGATCACCGCTGCGAATATTTCCTGGAATGCGGTGAATGGAACCTTCGAGAGCGCCATGCCGCCGTCGATCATGTGGCGCGCGAGCTTGCTCGCAACATCGTGCGCCTGGCGAAACGAGATCGCCTCCGTGCGCACCAGCGAATCGGCAAGCTCGGCGAGCGTGATTCCGGCTTCGTCGATATGGCGGCGCACCTTGCCGCTGTCGATTCTGACCGCCGCCAGCAATCCACCGAGGAGCGCCATCATGCGATGCGCCGTGTCGAACGCCTCGTAGCCGGCGATCTGCACTTCGCCCTCGGAATCGTTCATGTCGGTAAACGGGGTGTTGTGCACCGCAGTCAGCACCGCCTCGCAGCGCGCCGCGCCGAGCGAAGCCATCAGGCGCAAATGCTCCACCGGTACGGGATTGCGCTTCTGCGGCATGATCGAGCTCACCTGGACGAAAGCGTCGGGCACCTGCAAGTGTCCGATCTCGAATCCGGTCCACGTGTTGAGATCCTGCACGAACCGTCCGGCATGGAGGAACACGAGCTTCAGCGCTGCGTAGACGCCCGTGGCGTAATCGGCGGCGGCGATGCAGCCGTAGGAGTTCTCCTGCACTTCGGCGAATCCGAGCAGCTCGGCCATGCGCCCGCGGTCGAGCTCGAAGCCCGAGGTGGTAATGGCCGCCGCCCCCATGCTGCTCATGTCGACCGTGCGCGCGGCGTAGAGCACGCGGTCCATGTCGCGCAGCGACAGCTCGATGAACGCGGCTAGATAGTGGCCGTAGGTCGTGGGTTGCGCCGGTTGTCCGTGCGTATAGGCGACGACGATGGTCGCGCGCTCGCGCTCGGCCACCGCCAGCAACGCCTCGATCATCGCGGCATGCTCGGTCAGAAGCGCCGCCAAACGATCTTTTAGCGCGAGCTTGAACACCGTGTGGTCGATATCGTTGCGGCTGCGCCCGGTGTGCAGCTTGCCGGCGATGTCCACTCCCAGGCGGCGGATCAGCTCGCTTTCGACATGGAAGAAGAAGTCCTCGTGCTCGCCGGTGTAGACAAGATGCTCGAGGTCGAGGGTCCTCTCGATGTCGTCGAGCGCCTTGAGGATCGCACCCGCCTCTTCGCCGGTCAGCAATCCGCATTCGGCAAGCAGCACCGCGCTCGCCCGGTTGATCTCCATCTGATAACGCCAGTGATGGCGTTTCACGCCTTCGAACAGCGGACCGAGGACGGTGTCCTTGTAGACCTCCGCCGGAAATTTCTCGTCGCCTGGCGCGTTCATTTGGTTACCTTCGTGCACTCCGGTATTCGCCCTTGGGGCGGCCAAGCGGGCTCATGCTTTGAGGCCCGCCAATGAGATGCCGCGGATGATGTAGCGTTGCAGAAGCAGGAACACGAGGATGGTCGGAATTGTCGCCACGGCGGCTCCAGTCATTACCATCTCCCACTCCGTCTGATACTCGCCCGAGAAGGTGGCGAGGCCCACCGGCAATGTATAGAGATTGCGGTCCGTGATGGCAATCAACGGCCACAAGAATGCCGTCCAATTGCCGAGGAACGTGAAGATCGCGAGCGCCGACAGCGCCGGCATCACCAGCGGCAGGGCGACCTGCCACCAGACCTGGAATTCGTTGAGGCCGTCGAGCCTTGCGGCATCCAGAAGGTCGTCGGGGACGTCCTCGAAGAACTGCTTCATCAGGAACGTCCCGAACCCGGTCATGAGCCCGGGAAACGCGATGCCCCAATAGGTATCCAGCCAACCGAAATTCCTGGCCATCGAATACCAGGGCAGCACCAGCATCTCGGTCGGAATCATGAGCGTGCTCAGTATGGCAATGAACACGACGTAGCGCCCGCGGAACCGGAACTTGGCGAGGGTGTAGCCGACCAGGCTGTCGAAGAAGAGCACCGATGCCGTCGTCACGGTGCCGATCAGAAGCGAATTCCCGAACCAGCGCAGGAAGCCCGATCGCTCGAACAGCCGGTGGTAGTTATCGAGGGTCGGTTCCCGCGGCAGAAGCGACAGCTCGTAGATCTCGTGATTGAGCTTGAACGATCCGGACAGCATGTACACGAACGGCATCACCATGACGATGCCGCCAAGGAGCAGGACTGTCCAGGTGACGATGCTTCCCGGCGCGATTCGGCGGTGGCCGGTCATCGGCTGCGCAACAGCTTCAATTGCACGAGCGAGATCGCGAGCAGGATCGCGAACAGGACGATGGTCTGGGTCGCGGCGTAACCCATTTCGAAATGGGTGAAGGCGGTCTCGAATATCTTGAGCACCAGCGGCTTGGTCGCATCGAGTGGCCCGCCCTGACCGTTGGTCATCGCATAGACGTAGTCGAAGATGCGCAGATAGGCGATCGAGCTCGTGACCACCAGGAACACGATGGTCGGGCGCAGCAAGGGCAGTGTGACCTCGAACAGCACGCGCCAGGCGCCGGCGCCGTCGATCGCCGCGGCTTCATAGTAAGTTCTTGGGATCGCCTTGAGGCCGGCGAGAAAGATCACGATCTGAAATCCGATCCCGGCCCAGATCGCCGGCGCCAGCACCGCCGGCAGCGCCTGCGTGGTGGAGCGCAGGAATGGCATCTGCGCAAAGCCGAGCGTCGTCAGCCACACGTTGAACGCGCCCACGGGGGACGGCTGGTAGAACCAGCGCCACACCCAGGCCATCGCCACGGCGGTGGTCAGGTGCGGAATGAAATAGAGCGCACGCAACAGGCCGTGGCCGAAGCGCACGCGGTCGAGGTAATAGGCGATGACGAACGACAGCAGCATGCTGATCGGCACGCCGAGGCCGAGATAGAGGAAGGTGTTGCCGATCACCTTCCAGAAGGCGGGGTCCTGCACCAGCCGCAGATAGTTGGCGAGGCCGATGTATTCCATTCGGCCGACGATGTTCCAGTTGGTGAAGGACGCGCGGAACGCCTCCACCGTCGGATAGAAGCGGATGGCCACGTAAAACGCGACGGGCAGCGCAAGGAACGCCCACGCCCAGATCGCGCGCTTCTGTCCGATGGACAGTTCGTGCGACCGCGGGATCACGGGCCGCTCCGCAACACGCTGGTGCCGGACTGGAGGCCCGGCCTACTTCTTGTAGAAAGCGTCAAGCAGCTTCTGTTCCTCCGCCGCGGCCTGAGCGACCGCGTCCTTGGTCGGCACATTCTTCAGCGACACCTTGTCGACCATGTCCATGAATACCTTGCGTTGCGCGCTCTCGTTGACGAAGTCGGTCGCGTGGGAGTAGCTCAAGCCCCGGATGAACGGGCCGTACTTGGCGTGGTTCTTGTTGGCGTCCTTTTCCGCCACGCTCTTGCGCGCCGGCAGCTCGCCCACGGTGTTCATCCACAGCTCCATCGCCTCGGGTGTCGTGAGGAATTTCAGGAATTTCACCGACGCATCGAGCTTGGCACCGGTCGCCTTGGTGGTGATGCCGTTCACCCAATACGACGCGAAGTTCGACTTGATCCCACTGCGCGACGGCAGTTCGGTGACGCCGTAGTCGAGCCCCTTCTGGCCGTCGAGCGCCCCCAGCCGGAACGAGCCGTCGATGGTCATGCCCGCTTTGCCCGAGCGGAATGCGGTGACACCGTCGGTCAGGAACCCGATCTGTCCCACCTTCTCTTTCGCGGCAAGATCGATGTACCACTGCGTGGCGGCAACACCCGCGTCCGTGTTGTACGCGACCGTCTTCTTGTCGGCCGAATAAGGCGCGCCGCCGAACTGACGGATCAGCACCTCGCGCAGCCAGTGATGATCCTGGCCGCCCATGTCGATGGTGAGCCCTTCCTGCAAGAGATCGCCATTGGGGCTGCGCTTGGTCAGCTTCCTGGCGTAATCGGTCAACTCGTCCAGCGTTGTCGGTGGCTTGTTGGGGTCGAGTCCGGCTTCCTTGAACAGCGTCTTGTTCCAGAACAGCGCCAGCGAACGCACGGCAGTCGGCAACGCATAGTATTTCCCGTCGACCTTCATCTGCTGGACGATCGGAAAGAACTCCCTCTCGATCTCGACGGCACTGAAGTCGCTGGCGGGCAGCGGCTGCAGCAGTCCCGCTTTCAGATAGTCCTGCAGCCAGCCGTAGAAAAGCTGCACCACGTCCGGCCCTTGCCCGGCGGGGATGGCCGCCGCGATCTTGACGCGGAAGTCGTCGTACGGAACGTGGGTATGTTTGACCTTGATGCCGGGATTGGCGGCTTCGAACCGCTTGATGAGCTCGTCGATCGCCTGCACGCGTTGCGCGAACGTGTATTGCCAGTACTCGATTTCCACCTGCGCGCGCGCGGTGCCGGTCCACAACAGCGCTGTCAGGATCGCGCCTAGCCAGAATCCCATCTTGCCCGCTCTCATGGCCATGACTCCTCCTCCGTTTCGCTCCGGGGGATCTCGCCCATTCGGAGAGGGCGATGGTAGCGGATATTGCGAGGCTTGCAGAGATCGACGCAATGCCTGCGGGGGGTGCCATGACGACGGGCCGCCGCTTCGTCCGAATGTCCGCCATTCGCGACCAAGAAGATCTGCAGAAAGCCGCCCAGTGCGAAATGTGCAAGGAGATCGCCGGCGGCGCCGCATGTGTGTGCGCGTGCCCGAACGGCGCGGCGCTGCGCGTGTCGCCGGAAAAGGTCCTCGACTACGCGAGCGGCGTCGAGGTCTGAGCGCTCACGGTTCCTGCGAAGGCAGACCCCGCTCGGTTCGTGAATCGCCTACTTGCTCGGAGGCGCCGCAGACTTCGTCGCGTCGGGCGTGGGCTGCGTGGCCGCCGCGGGATCCTTCGTCTTGCCGCCCTCCGGCGCGACTTTCCCGTCGGCGGCCTTCTTGGCCTTGGCGACGGTCGCCGCATCGACGTTCGACGTTGAAGCCGTGTGGCTGCCGGCCGGGGCCTTCTTGGTCGCGCGGCGGCCGGCGGCGGCGGAGCCTTGGCCTTGAGCGCTTGCTCCGACGCGTTCGCCGGGCACGGCGCATCCTGGTAGGCCACCTTGCCGTCCGCGCCCGTGCACTTGTACACGGCGGCCTGCACGCACGAGGCGTGCGCAACGGCGGCCACTATGCCCACGATAAGAGCGGTGTTCGTCACTTTCGCCCCCGCGATGGAAATTCTCGTGATCGATCCGGCAGCAAGCATACGCCCCCGCCCGCCCGAGCGTGTGTCGGCGCGCTATCGGCCGGAAGACCGAGGCCAACCTACCGAACGCCCTGCCGCTAGGCTACGATAGCCATCCCTCTCCGGACGGTGTCTCCCATGCCCGATCAGGAAATCCGCGAAGCCTCGCTCGAGTATCACCGGCAGGCGCCACCCGGCAAGATCTCGGTCACGCCGACCAAGCACCTCACCAACCAGCGCGACCTGGCACTCGCGTACACGCCCGGCGTCGCCGCCGCGTGCGACGAGATCGTTCGCGACCCCGCGGAGGCGCGCAACCTCACCGCGCGCGGCAACCTGATCGGCGTCGTCACCAACGGCACCGCAGTGCTGGGCCTGGGACCCATCGGCCCGCTCGCCGCGAAGCCGGTGATGGAAGGCAAGGCGGTGCTGTTCAAGAAGTTCGCCGGCATCGACTGCTTCGACATCGAGGTCAACGAGCGCGACCCGGAGAAGCTGGTCGAGATCATCGCGGCGCTGGAGCCGACCTTCGGCGGCATCAACCTCGAGGACATCAAGGCGCCGGAGTGCTTCTACGTCGAGCGCAAGCTCCGCGAGCGGATGAAGATCCCGGTCTTCCACGACGACCAGCACGGCACCGCGATCATCGTCGGCGCGGCGATCACCAACGGGCTGCGCGTGGTCGGCAAGGACATCTCGAAGGTCAAGCTCGTCTGCTCGGGCGCGGGCGCGGCGGCGCTCGCGTGCCTCGACCTGCTCGTTCTCCTCGGCATCCCGCGGAAGAACATCTGGGTCGCCGACATCGCCGGCGTCGTCTACCAGGGGCGCAAGGAGGAGATGGACGACAACAAGGCGCGCTACGCGCAGAAGACCGACGCGCGCAAGCTCGCCGACATCCTGCCCGGCGCCGACGTGTTCCTCGGGCTATCGGCGGCGAAGGTGCTCAAGCCCGAATGGCTGCCGAAGATGGCGGACAAGCCATTGATCATGGCGCTCGCAAACCCCGAGCCCGAGATCATGCCGGACCTCGCGAAGGCCGCGCGGCCCGACGCGGTCATCGCCACCGGCCGCTCGGACTTCCCGAACCAGGTCAACAACGTGCTCTGCTTCCCGTTCATCTTCCGCGGCGCGCTCGACGTCGGCGCGACGACGGTGAACGAGGCGATGAAGCTCGCGACGGTGCGCGCCCTGGCGGACCTTGCAATGGCCGAGCAGTCGGACATCGTCGCGCAGGCCTACGACGTCGAGAACCTGCGCTTCGGCCCCGAGTACCTGATCCCGAAGCCGTTCGACCCGCGGCTCATCGTCGAGATCGCCGCCGCGGTCGCGAAGGCGGCGATGGACTCGGGCGTCGCGACGCGGCCGATCCCCGACTTCGCCGCCTACCGCGACAAGCTCACGCAATTCGTCTACCACTCGGGCCTCTTGATGAAGCCGGTCTTTGCCGCCGCGAAGCGCGACCCGAGGAAGATCGTCTTCGCCGAGGGCGAGGACGAGCGCGTGCTGCGCGCCGTGCAGGTCGTGGTCGACGAGGGCCTCGCGAAGCCAATCCTGATCGGGCGTCCGGCGGTGGTCGAGCAGCGCGTCCAGCGCTTCGGGCTGCGGCTCGCGGCCGGCGCCAACGTCGAAATCATCAATCCCGAATCCGACGCCCGCTACCGCGATTACTGGACGGAGTACTACCGCCTGACCGAGCGGCGCGGAGTCTCGCAGGATTACGCGAAGACCGAGATGCGCCGCCGCTGGACGCTGATCGGCGCGATGATGGTCCACCGCGGCGACGCCGACGGCCTGCTGTGCGGCGTAGGCGGCACCTACGCGTCGCACCGCCGCTTCGTCGATCAGGTGATCGGGCTGCGGCGCGGCGTCAAGACCTACGCGGCGATGAATGCGCTGATGATGACCGGTCGCACCGTGTTCATCGCCGACACGTATGTCAACGCCGACCCCACGGCCGAGCAGCTCGCCGAGATCACGCTGCTCGCCGCCGACGAGATCCGCCGCTTCGGCATCACGCCCAAGGTCGCGCTGCTCTCGCATTCGAGCTTTGGCACCAGCGACCACCCGCAGGCGCGCAAGATGCAGGCGGCGCTCGCGCTGCTCAAGCTGATGGATCCCGACCTCGAGGTCGAGGGCGAGATGCACGGCGACGCCGCGCTGGACGAGGAGGTGCGGCTGCGCGCGTTCCCGAATTCGCGGCTGAAGGGCGAGGCAAACCTGCTGATCATGCCGACGCTGGACGCCGCGAACATCGCCTTCAACCTGCTCAAGGCCTCGGTCGGCGGCGGCGTGACGCTAGGCCCGATCCTGCTCGGCGTCGCGAAGCCCGCGCACATCCTGACGCCGTCGGCCACCGTGCGCCGGATCGTCAACATGACGGCGCTGACGGTCGTCGACGCGAACGTGCAGCGGCAGCAGACGCTGATCTAGCGCTCGGAGCGGCAGCGAGGACGCCACAGACTAGCCCAGTAGGAGGACGTCATGTCTCCCGCGACTCGTTCGCTGGTCTATGCAGTACTGATGTCGGTCGCGATCTCGGCGCCGGCAATCGCCCAACGCCCCACGACTGATCCGACCCTCGTTCAGACCGAGAGCGGTCCGGTCCATGGCATCGCCGCGAACGGCGTCATCAGCTGGAAGGGCATTCCCTACGCGGCTCCCCCGATCGGTGACCTTCGCTGGCGAATGCCGCAGGCGATGAAGCCCTGGCAGCGCGAGCTCGCGACCGACAAATTCGGGCCGGCCTGCAGACCGACTGGAGCCGCAAGAACTGATGCCGCCGGTCGTGCATCGACGCGCGAATGGCCCAACTCCCAGCCCTTTGCAAAACCGGGCGGCCGGCGCGAGATTCGCTTCTCGTTCGCATCGGCGCGAACCTTCGGTTAGCTAGATTCGAGAGTCGTCATGGCTCAGACCGATGATATTGAATCAGTTCGCGCCGAAGCGCTTAGGAAGGTCGGCCGAAACGTAGTGAATTTTCAGAAAGTCGAATCGTGCCTCAAGTTCCTGGTCAGCGTATCCAACTCTCAGGGTACTCCGTCGACGATTGCGCGCCTCCAACGTAAGAAGGTCGCTTGTGTCCGAAAAGAATCACTTGGCAAACTGGTCACGGCCTTTCATCGCGACATCCTTGACGATGATAGTGAATCCAATGCCACACCAGAATTTACGGAGATTTGGATGTCATTCGCCATGAAGGTTCTACATGACGCCAATTCGATCAAGCAGCGCAAACTCGCGCTGTCGAAATTGGTCAAAGAACGGAACAAGCTAATTCACCATGATCTTGTTCACTTTGATTACAACTCGGCACAGAGCTGTCGCAAGCTAATCAAAATACTGGACGTGCAGAACCCACGCATTCTTGAGCAGCTTAACGCCCTGAAGGTGTTGATCGAAGCGTTCAAGGCACAGCTTGCTGGCATGCAGGCATGGGTCGACTCGGATGACTTCCTGCGCCAGCTCCAGTCGGCACAGGCACAAGTCTAGTCTTTCTATCAGGATCGCTCTCCACGAGGCGCTGAGGCGGCAAGCCATGGCTAAACAAGGTTACGTGCTCGGCCCCAACGAGGGCGAACACCTCATTCGCAACGCTGGGAGCATCCTGATCAAGGTCGACCCCAGCAGGGGTTCAAACAACATGGCGCTGGGGACGCAGCAGATCCCAATGGGTGCCGGCATCCCGGTCCATCAGCACGATGAAGCCGATGAGGTGCTCTTCGTTCTGGAAGGGACCGGTTTCGGCATCCTCGGCGACACCCGGATGAGCATCGAAAAGGGTTCGGCCATGTATGTTCCCACTGGCGTGTGGCACGGCGTCGAGAATCCCGACAGCGAGCTGTCGTTGCTCTGGGCGGTCGCGCCACCAGGACTCGAATCGTTCTTTCGTGAGGTTTCCAGTGTTCCCGGCGCACCGCCGAAGCAACTCACGCGCGAACAGTTGAACGACATTGCCCGCAAACACGGGATGCAGTTCAAGTAACGAAAAACACCGGAGCCCCACTTGCCACGAGAGATCATTTGCACGCCCGATGCCCGTAAGTCGCCCGCGATGTACAGGCAAGCGGTCAAGGCCGCCGGGTTGATCTTCGTCTCTGGCACCGGACCCTACGATCCGAAGTCCGGCGCGGTGATCGGCACTACGATCCAGGAGCAAACCCATCAGTGCCTGACCAACATCTCGGCCGTTCTCGCGGCCGCGGGCAGTTCGCTCTCAAAGATCGTCAGCGCGACGGTCATCCTCGTCGAGGACGACGATTTCAAAGGCATGAACGAGGAATGGGTGAAATGGTTCCCGACGAACCCGCCCGCGCGTCAGGGAGCGAAGTTGCCGGTGCGAATACCGGGGGTGAAGATCTCGATTGCCGCCATCGCCGAGGCGTGACCCGGAAGTCCTACTCCGGATTGATCCCGATCTGCTTCACCAGCGCGCCGAAGCGCGCGACGTCCTGCTTGACCGTGGCCGCCATCGCGGCGGGCGAGCTGCCGGTCGGCTCCAGTCCGGCGTTCTGAAGTTTTTCGGCGACCGCCGGGTCGGAGAGCGCCTTCTTCATCTCGGCGTTGATTCGCGCGACCACCGCGGGCGGAGTGCCCGCCGGCGCGGCGAGGGCGAAGAAGGTCGGGTTCAGCGTATCGGCACCGCCGCCGGCCTCACCCATCGTCGGCACGTCGGGCAGTTGCGCGATGCGCTTGTCCGCGCCGACCGCGAGTGCGCGCAGCCGGCCATCCTTGATGAAGCCCTGCACGGCCGGCACCGACGATATCGTGACGCCAACCTCGCCGGCGACCACGGCTTGCGCCGCCGGTCCCGCGCCCTTGTACGGCACGTGGACGAGGTCGATGCCCATCCGCCGGTTCAGCGCTTCGAGGTTGAGCTGGGGCAGGCTGCCGATCCCGAAGCTCGCGTAGTTGAGCGTTCCCGGCTTGGCCTTCGCCAGCGCGACAAGCTCTGCGAGCGTCTTCACGTTGAGCGACGGATTCACGACCAGCACGTACGGCCCTTCAGTTGCGATTCCGACGAAGCTCAGGTCCTTGAGCGGGTCGTACGGCAGCTTCGCGTAGATGTGCGGATTGATGCCGAGCGCGCCACGGTCGACGAGGAGCAGCGTGTAGCCGTCGGGCGTCGACTTGGCGACCGCTTCGGTGCCGATCGAACCGTTGGCGCCGGGCTTGTTCTCCACGACCACCGGCTGTCCCATCGACTCGCTCATCTTCTGCGCGACGACCCGCGCCGTCAGGTCCGCGCCGCCACCGGGCGGGAAGGGTACGATCATCTTGATCGGGCGATTCGGGTACGCGCCCGACTGCGCGATCGCAGGGGCGGCGAACGCAACGGCGACGAAGGCGAGGGCGATCGATTTCCAGGGTCGTAGCATGGCGGTCATCCTTGAGGGGTCAGCGCGATGCGAAGCGTCGCTTCCACAGCTCCCAGGGCCTGGCGACGACGCGGCAGTTGGTCTCATCGGCCTGCAGCGCTTCGGCGGGGTCGAGATAGGTGACGCTGCCGCCCAGCGCGATCGCACGCTGCTGGATGTCGGCGTTGGATTGCGTGTAGTAGGCGCGGTAGACGGCGATCGGGACACTCTCGCCGACGGTGCAGAACCCGTGACCGCGCATCAGCACGACGCTGCCCGTGCCCAGCGACTCGGCGAGTGCCGCGCCTTGCGCGCGCGTGCGCACGAGCATGTCGGTCGTCCCGAAGCGCTCGCGGATCTCGAACACCGGCGCGCCCGCGTGCAGGAAGCCGCTCATGTGATGGACGGGCTTCAGCGGCACCGATGACGCACTAAACGGGATGACATCCGTCGCGTGGCTGTGCACGACCGCCTGCACATCCGGCCGTTGCGCGTAGATCTCGGCGTGGATGAAGCGCTCGAGGTAGGGCGCGCGTGTGTCGCCACCCTGCGCGTTGGCCGCGAGGTCGAACGTCATGATGTCGCCGGCCGTCACGAGCTCCGGCGCCATCGAGCACGACAGCAGGAAGCGATTCGCTTGCTCCGGATGTCGCGCGCTCACATGACCGAAGGCGTCGACCACGGCGAGGCCTGCCAGGATGCGATTGGCGGCGACCAGATCATCGACGAGGTCGGTCAAGGAGGGCACACAGACATTATCGCTTGGTCGTCGCCCTGGCCGCCAACATCCGGCCAACGGATGAATGCGACGAATGACCTGTCGCCGGACAACTCTGGGTGGGTCGCATGTCCAGCTGGGGATGACGCTCACGGCAACGCCGATGCCCGAACGTCCCAGGAAACGCCCCCGCCTCAAGCCTTCAAGGGTTGCGGCGGTGGCGTCAGCCCGCGGCTAGGTAATAGCAGCGAAACGGGATTTCTGAAGCGACGAATCGGGCGAGGGTATGGAAACGCGCCCATGGCAATGCGTCAAGCCGCGCCGGGACGGTGCTCTCGACGATCGTTCCCGCGAGCGACGTCGCAGGTTTCATCGACCGCGGTGTCGTCCGTGGGTGCCGCCTCGATTACTCGGGGCGTTTCGTCAGTCGCAGTAGTCGGCGTTAATGTAGTCGCGCAGGCCGTGGTGCTCGAAGATCTCGCAGTAGTCACGCTTGCCGTCGCTCGACCAATTGGTGTGCTTGTCGAGGATCTCCATCAGCCGGTTCGCGTACTCGTAGCGATCCTTGTACGTCGACGCCGCCATCAGGTCCGCCGCCCAGTACACGATCCAGTTGAAATCCGTGTCGGTGGTCGGATGCCACGTGCCGCTCTGGCTCGAACCGGACACCTTGATGCCGTGGTAGAACTCCCACAGCGCCTGGCCGACGACGCGACCGGCCACGTAGGGGTCGCCGGTATTGTCGACGCACAGGAAGCCGCCGACCGTCATCCGGTTCGTGTCGCTCGTATGGACCCGGCCAATGTTCTCATTCGAGAAGTAGAGTCGATTTGTCGACGCCGGGTTGTACCCGACGCCGTAGTAGCCGTGCCAGAACGCCTGCGGTACGGCCGTGCCGAGCGCGCCCTCGTGAATGAACTTGAGCTGGTTGGCGCCGCCGCAGTCCAGGTCGGAGCCGACGTCGTAGTAACGCTTCAGGAAGAAGTGGTTCATCTCGTGGTGCAGGTTGCTCGGGTTGTCGAAGCAGCCGCCGCCCTCGCAGGCCGCGTTGTGGTTCGAGGGACCGGCAGGATTGCGGTGCGCGATCCGGATCACGTTGGTGCCCTCGCCCTTGTTGTCGTCCGTGGTTACCGCGAATGACGCGTTGTGGACCGAGCCGGAGCGGCACGCGTCGGAGATCATCAGCACCCTCGGGTAATCGCTCGCGGAGCCGGGCAGTACACCCATCGCGTCGAGCGACGGCTTGAGCCACTGCGCGAACTGGCGCGCCCAATAGTAGGCGTTCGTTTCGCCGAAGGTCTCGGTCCCGCCGCCCGGGAAGAAGCTCGAGAAGTCGCGATCGGTCCGGCGTGTCGCGCGGATGAACGACGCGCCGCTGGTCGTCCCGTACGCCCTCGAGCACCAATTGGTCGTGAAGCTCGTCTCGCCGCATGCGGTTTCCGCCGCGCCTTCGCACCGGTGGTCGTTCATCATGTAGAAGAAGTCGTGTTCGAGGCGCCGGTCATTGCGAGTGTACTGGCCGGTCGACACCATCTGCACTGGCGCGAACAAATCGCCGTTCGCGTAGCGCCAGCGGTTGACCTGCGCATCGGTGAACGCGCGGTCAACGAGGTCGGTCACGTTGAGCACGCGTCCGCTCGCGGCGTCGACGATCGTTCGCCAATGGCAGTCGCCGTCGGCCGTCGCGAGCTCGATGTCGTATACGCGCAGCCCGCGCACGATGTCGACCGCGCGCTCGACGCGCACGGCGCGCGGCGCCTTGGCTTCGCACGACTTGTCCGGCGGCACGCCGAGTGCGGTTCGCGCCGCGCTTTGCGAATCGATGCCGCCTTGGGGGCTCGCGCTGGTGGGCGCGAGAGCAAGCTTGTCCGGTGTCACCAGCATCCGGCTGATGCCGATCACATTCCAGTTGCGATCGAAATGCACCAGCGTGCGGCCGTAGAGCACCTTTTCGCTCGCCACGACCTGGTCGAACGTCAACTTGCGGAAATACGGCGACGACTGGAACGCGGTCGGCTGCAGCGCCCCTTGCAGCGTGCGCGCGTCGACGCCGAACAGCTGCGCATTACGCTCCAGAAACGCGAGGAAGATGGGAACGGCGACACGCTGTTCGAGCGCGAGCGTCTCGCGATCGGGCCGCGCCCATTCGATCATCCGATCGGGCTCGAACGCCGGCTGCGTGCGGGTGTCGAGCGGCGGCACCCTGCCGTCGGCGCGCGCATCGGCCCCGTCCGTGGCGCCGGTGGACACTGCGGGCGGGCCCGGCGTCTCGACGACGTACGGCAACGCCCGATCGGATGCATCGAGATCACGCGCCGGGAGCGTGCTCTGCGCCGGCGTCAGGAACTTGCGGACCGGCTGCGCCGCGGTCGAGAGGCCGGCCGCCTGGAGCGTGGCCAACGCGTAGTCCGGTACCTGCGCTTTCGCCGTCGTGGCGAAGCCGTCGACGTGCGCCCCGACGAACGAGAAAGACGCGTCCGGATCGCGGGCCTTGTAGTCGGCAATCGCGCTCGCAACGGCGGGGGAGGGTGCGACGCCCTTCGTGCGCGGCGAATCGACTTGCGGCTGCGTGGCGCAGCCAGCCAGGAGCAGGATCAGGAGGAATAACTTGACCGGCGGATTGATAGCAGGAATGAAGTGCATGACACCTCCAAACCGGGGCTGCGACCGCCGGCCGGACGCGCGACTCAGCGCCAAAGGTCGCCGAGCCCGTCGTGCGACGGGGAGTCGCTGTGGCTACAACGCTAGCACTACCCCAAGCCGGAGAGAAGGCGAATATTCACTCAGTCGCGCTTGCTTGTAGTCACTCGGCCGTGGAGCGGGGAGTAACAAGGTCGTTGTGAAACCTCCACTGTCTCGCCCGGCTCCGGCACGGAACGCTTGCGGTGGTGGCGTTGACCTTACTATCCTCTGGCGGTGCTGTCCCTCTACGTCGACGACTCGGGCCGCTCGGCGCTGCACCGCGGCGGCTTCTCCTGGCTCGCGGCGATCGCGCTGCCGCTGTGGGCCCTGCATCGGCGGCTTTGGCGGACGCTGCTCGCAGTGTCGCTGCTTCTTCCGCTACTGCACGCGCTGCTCAGCCGCCTGATCGAGACCGTGCCCGACCAGGCCACGCAGGGCCTGTTGGCGCTAGCGTGGCTGCTCGCCTGGTCGCTGGCCTGCGGCGCGGTGGCCAACCGCTGGCACCGGCATTGCCTGGAGCGCGCCGGCTATCGCATGATCGCCACCGAACTGCCCCGGACGGGAGGCGCGCGGGTGCAGACCGCATGAAGACGCCGGCCGAGTGCGCGGCACGCGTGGCCGAGGGTCACGCGCGGTGGCTGGGCAACGCCGAGGTCCAGGGCTTCGGCGAGTTGCTGTCAATGCTGCTGCTCGTGGCGCTGCTGCTCGCGGTGGTGCTGGCACCGCTGTGCCAGTGGGCGTATTCGCGGCGCATGCAGCGCCTTATGGGCCTGACCGAGGTCGCCGACGCGCCGCCGGCATGGTGGCGCCGGCGCGGGCAGCGGTTGCGTGCGCCTGGCAGCGTAGGGCGCGACGCGTCGCTGACGATAGCGGACGCGATGGTGCGACGCGAGCGACGCATCCGGCGCGCCACCTGGGTGTCGTATTCCGTGTTCGTCGCCGGCGGGTTGGCGCTGCTGCCGTTCCAGACCGACGAGGACGCGCTCAACGCGTTCACCATCGTCGCCGTCGTCGCGTTGCTCGCGCTCGGGCCGGCGGTCGTCAACATCCGGCCGGACGGCAGCAAGCACTGGCTGCTGGCCGCGCCAGCGGCCGCGATGGTGCTTGCTGCCGCCTCCGACACCAGCTTTGACGCCGAAGAGTTCTTCTACACCGGCGTGGTCCTTCTGTGCCTGCACCTGGCGAGCGTGCACCGCACGATGCGCTCTCTGATCGTGCCGCTCCTGGTGCTGTGCGCCGGCTTCGGCTTCGGCATCGCGCTCGCCAGCTGGCTCAGCGTGCCGGTCGAGCAATGCCTGTCGCTGCGATTCGGCGACGACCCGTCGACCGCAGCGTCGACAGTGATGTTCGTCGTCGCCGCAACGGCGATCGTGCTCGGCGTCTGGCTTGCGCTGCTCGCGCTGGAGCGGCTGGAGCGGCTGGTCGAGCATGGCTGGCTGTCGGACATCTCGCTGGTGGCCGGCGCCGGCTTCGCGTCGGTGGCGGCGCTGCTGATGCTGCTAGCCGACGACCCGCGGACCGGCGCGCCGACGGTGGCACTGTTGTATGCCGGCTGGCTCGGTTTGTCGCTGGCGGCGTACGTCGCGGCGCTGGCGTTGCAGCCTTGCCCGCAGATGGCGCGCTCGCTGCTGATGCTGCGCGTGTTCTCGCGCGACGCGCGCGCCGAGCGCCTGCTCGACGCGCTGCAATCGCGTTGGCGCCTCGCCGGCCCGGTGCTCGAGATCGGCGGCCCCGACCTGGCCAAGCTCAACCTCGACCTGCACGAGTTCATCATGTTCGTCACCTTGCGCCTGCACGAACTGCTGCACCCGCGCGGGGTGCCGCAGGCCGAGTTCATCGCCAGTCTGGACCTGGCCGCCGACCGCGAGGGCCGGTTCCGAGTCGACGAGGTGTTCTGCTTCGATTCGTCCTGGCACGCGATGGTCGAGCGCCTCATCGGCCTCAGCGACGCGGTGCTGCTGGACCTGCGCGGCTTCGACGTCAAACGCGCCGGCACCACGCATGAGCTGGTGCGGCTGGCAGCACTGGGCCGGCTCGGCCAGGTGGTGGCGGTGCATGATGCCCACACCGATTGGGTCCACGTCGAGCGTACGGTGGCGGCCGTGGGCGCGTCCGCCTCCGCGCTCAGAGTCCGGGTCGACGCCGCCGACCCGCAGGCACTCGACCGCTGCCTGTCCGAGCTGCTCCAGATCGCCGACCATAGGGACCAGAAGTCCGGATCGTGATCGCTGCCGCCCACCCCCACCCCTCGGTCGACGGACTGCTCTCACCCTCCCGCTTTTTCCGTCTCTGCGGAAAAAAGGACTATGGTTCGCGCCGCTCGCACCTCGCGGGCGGGGCGGCGCACAATGGAGAGCGCCGACGCGGCGCTGGCACCGGGCGCCGGCGCGTTCTGCACTCGGCATCCGGTCATTCGTCGGACTCGTGGGGATGGCGGTCTGGCACATCCAGCTGCTCGGCGGCTTGCGCGCGACGCACGGCAATGCCGTGATCGCGCAGTTTCCCAGCCGGCCGGTCGCGATGCTGCTGGCGCGTCTCGCGATGGAGCCGCAGCGCCGCCACGCGCGCGAGGAACTGATCGAGCTTCTATGGCCGGAAGTCGAGCTCGAGGTCGGCCGCAATCGACTTCGGCAGGTGCTCTCGACGCTGCGCCGGCTGCTGGAGCCGCCCGACGTGCCGCCTGAATCGGTGCTGAGCGCCGATCGTCAGACCGTCGGATTGAGCGCGGGCGCGGTCGGTTGCGACGTGATCGAGTTCGAGCAGCTGCTGCGGCAGGGCTCGATTCCGCAGGCCCTCGAATGCTATCGCGGCGATCTGCTGCCCGGCTTCCTGGACGAATGGGTCGAGGACGAGCGGACTCGACTGGGCGCGCTGCACGCGCGCGCGGTCGTGCGCCGCGACGCGGCCTTCGAGAAGACGCCACCGCGCGACCTGCCGCCGTCGCAGCTCGCGGCGGCTCCCGACCGTTCGCCGCCGCGGCGCAACCTGCCGTCGTACGTCGGTGTCTTCTTCGGCCGCGAGGACGACAAGCGCCGCGTTCTCGAGGCGCTGGCACAGCACCGGCTCGTGACGCTCAGCGGATTGGGCGGCTTCGGCAAGACGCGCCTGGCGGTGGAAGTGGCGCGCGCGGCCCCCGGGTTCGAGACCGTGGCGTTCATTCCGCTGGGCGAATGCCGCGAAGCCGATCTCATCGCGGACGGCGTCCGAAGCGCGCTGGGGATGGAATCGTTGCAGGAGAATGCGCTCCCGCAGCTGTGCGCCTTCCTTGGCGAGACGTACGTCCTGCTGGTGCTCGACAATTTCGAGCAGCTTGTTGACGACGGCACGGGCGTCGTGCAGGAGCTGCTGGAGCGGCTCCCGCGCCTGCGATGCCTCGTGACCTCGCGCCGGGTCCTGAACGTCCCGGGCGAGCACGTCCTGGCGATCGATCCGCTTCCGGTGCCGCGGCCCTCGATGGACGCCGCCGAGGCCGCCACGACGCCGAGTCTCGCGCTGTTCATCGATCGGGCCCGCGGCGCCCGCGCCGACTTTGCGCTGACCGACGACAATCGCGCGGCCTTGATCCAGCTGTGCGTAGCGCTCGAAGGCCTGCCGCTGGCGATCGAGATCGCCGCCTCGCGCATCCGCGCGTACTCGCCCGGCGAAATGTGCAAGGCGCTGACCGACCGCTTCGAGGTCTTGACGCGGCAAGGCCAGCGCGGAGTCCGCTACGGCAGGCACGTGTCGCTGCAAACGGCGATCGAATGGAGCTGGAATCTGCTCAGCGAACCGCAGCAGCGGTTCTTCGCGGCGCTGTCGGTGTTCCGCGGCGGCTCCACCGCGGACGCCATCGAAGCGGTGTGTGGACAGACCGACGCGCGCAGCCAGCTCGAGGCGCTCGTCGCCGACTCGCTCCTTCGCGCCGAGGCGGATGCGAGCGACGTCATGCGCTTTTCGATGCTGGAGACGCTGCGCGAGTTTCTGCAGGAGCGGATCGGCGACGAAACCCGTCCGCTTCGGGCACGGCATCGAGATAACTTCCTAAAGCTCGCCCGCGAAACCGCCGCCGCCGACACCACGATCGCCGCGCCGGACGTTCCCAATCTGAAGCAGGCCCTCGTCACGGCGGTGGAAGATGGCGAGTCCGGCGACGCGCTCGACGTCGGCGTCGCCTTGCGGCCGTATTGGGAAGCGCACGGCACGCCGCCCGACGAATTGCGGCTCCTCAGCCGGGCGGTAGAGACGTGCCCGAACACCGTGCCGAGCCTGCACGCGGGCCTGAACCTGATCGCGCAGCTGACGCTGACCGCCGGCGACAGCGAGCGGGCGCGTGGCTACGCGCAGCGCGCCGTGCGGGAGGCCGGAGACGAACCGGTGCGCCGCGCGGCGGCGCTGGTGACGCTGGCGCGCGTGAACTGGGAACGCGACCAACGTGACGATGGCGCCACGGCAAACCTCGACGAGGCGATGGCCCTGGCGGCCTCCGCTGGCGCGGCGGCGGTGGAAGCCGATGCGCTGCGGGTCAAGGCTACGGTCGCGCTCAAGCACGGCGTGGACGATGCGGACTACGCCTTTGCAAACGACCTGTTCGAGCGCGCGGAGGCGCTCTATCGCAAGACTGCGCAGCCGCGATGGGTGCATCGCGTGCTGCTCTCGCGCGCCGGCTGTCTCGCGGGGCTCAAGCGCTACGACGAAGCGCAGCAGCTCCTGGTTCGGTGCGAGCAGTACTTCGCCCGGCTCGATTCGGGCGCCGACCTGATCGCCGTGGCCAACATGGCGGGATACCTCGAATCGGGACAGGAGCACTGGAAAGAAGCGGTGGCCGCCGGAAGGCGCTGCGTGCAGCTCGCGTGGGACCGCCACGCGCACCTCTCGCTCGCTACCGCGCTGTGGAATTTGCCCCATCCGCTCGTGATGTCGGGCGAGGTCTCCGTCGCCGCGCAGTTGATGCCGTTCGCGGCAGCGTTCTGGGAGCGGGGCATCGGGCCGTTGTCGTCGGGAGACGTCGCGAGCGTCAAGGACGTGCGCAAGCGCGCGGCGAAGCAGCTCGGCGCGGAGCGCACGGCGACGCTCTGGGAGCAGGGCGCGAAGCTCTCTCTGGAGCAGGCGGTTCGTCTCGCCCTCGGCGTCAGCCGCTGAGCGGCGAAGTGCAAGTCCTTGTTTTCCGTAGCCCAGCCGAGGGGCGGCGGGTCCCTTCAGGTCGTCTAGCGTTTGCCTAATGGTCGGCGCCTAGATTTCTCGCCAAGGTCACGGCAAGCAGCAAGCGCTTCCGGACCTGACCCGAGCCAACCACCGACCCAAGGAGATCCGCCATGCTGACCCGCCCGTTCAAGATCGCTCGCATCGTGCTGTCCCTCGGCTTTGCCGTCCTCGCCCCGACCCTTGCGATTGCGCAGGCCCCGCCGATGGACATGTCGTGGGCGCTCCGGTCGCAGACCAATCTGTACAACCAGGGCCAGGCCGCCGCGAACGCGACCGCGCTCCAGTACTACCGGTACATGCAGCAGCTCCGCGCCGCCGGCTACACGGGGCCGTCGCTGCCCACCGGCGTGACGAACGAGTCGCTGCGCGCCAGCATCAACGCCGCCAATCAGGCCGGCCAGGCGTACAACCGGGCGCAGTTCTACAATTCGCAGCGCCGGAGCAATGCGGTGAACGACTATGACATGCGGGCGATTCGCGGCTGCACGCTCTACGTCGATCAGTACGGGCGCATCGGCTACGGGGGTTGCTAGTCCGTGTCCCGCGCGCCACGCGCGCAAGCCGGGGCGGGGCGAGCCTTCGCGGGATCGCCCCGTCTCGCGGCCGACCGCCGCGCAGAACCACAACCGGCGGCCGGATCAAGGAGGCCAAGCCATGAACAGGTTGCGACTCGCCATCGGACTCGTCGCGCTGTTCTGCAGCGCCACGGTCCTCGCGCAGACGAGCCCGTACGCGAGCCGCGCGGAAGCGCTCAAAGGCCTCACCGCTTCCGAGCCCGCGCGCCGCGCGGACGCGGTGATCTGGATCGCCAACAACGGCGAGCCGGCCGACGAAGCCGTGCTGCGCAAGCGGCTGAGCGACGACAATCCGGTGGTCCGCGAGCTCGCCGAGCAGGGCGTCTGGGTGCTGTGGAGCCGGTCCGGCGACGACGCGATCGACGCGCTGATGGCGAAGGGCGCCGAGCAGATGGAGGCGGGCCAGCTCGACGAAGCGATCGCCACCTATTCCGAAGTGATCAAGCGCAAGCCCGTGTTCGCGGAGGGCTGGAACAAGCGCGCCACGGTGTACTTTCTTGCCGGCGACTTCAAGCGCTCGCTCGCCGACTGCGATCAGGTGATGAAGCGCAACCCCAATCACTTCGGCGCCCTGTCGGGCTACGGACAGATCTACTTCCAACTCGAACAGTACGAGAAGGCGATCAGTTATTGGAAGCGCGCGCTGAAGGCCAATCCCAACATGGCCGGCGTGGAGGACAACATCGAGATCGCCCAGAAAATGCTGGCTGCGCAGCGGCGGAATATGACCTAGCGCTGTGATTACGCCGGTGCACCACGGGCGGTGGGTCGGGAGGGCGGATCAGGTAAAATTGGGTCCGCTGCGCCGGCGGATACGCAAATAAGCGATTCAAAGTCGCACGCCTGAGAAGACACGAACGTCAGCGCATTCTTGCGGTTAAGGCTTGCGGCGCACCGCGACACTAAGTGAGTCGCGAGGCGACGGATGTTGAGTGACTGAAGTACGCGGAGAGGTGGATGAGCGGTTTAAGTCGCACGCCTGGAAAGCGTGTTTAGGTTAACAGCCTAACGCGGGTTCGAATCCCGCCCTCTCCGCCAACAAAAATGGGTTTGCGTGGCCCATTTTTCATTGGTCTTGATTTTTGTATCTGTGGGCGTAGGATTTTGATGACGCTCGCACAGCGGCTCTGCTCATCGCGAGTGTGTTCATCGCGAATGAGGTCCATCTTGAAGATCACGGTTTCGGTCAGCAGCGGGAACGCAATGATTGACCGGCTGGTGGTTGTTGCCGCCTCCTGTGTGTTCGCTACGGGGACGGCCGCGTTCGAGTCCCAGACTTGGCCAGGCAGCTTGCCCTCTGCGTCCGCGGCAATCTACGTGACATCGCCGCTAACGGTTGAAGGATCGGGCGACGCCGTGGGGGGCTGGGTTCTGATCAACTATGCGCTGTCAGTGGACTGCTCGCCGCCGCGAGCCTGCTACGCCTCTTCCCAGCGAGTTTACAGTTACGCGTACTGTTCGACGAGAGCGATCCACGAGATGCAACGAACTTCTCTGGATTTGAATGGAAATGTCGTAGCGGAAACCGGCGAGCGTCTTACATACATCCCGCCCCGCGGCAGCGTGGACCGCGCGATCGTGCGTACTTTGTGCGATGCGTACGGGTTCTCCTCTCGAATCCCGTGGCGAGGCCGCGATGGGGATCCCGATACGGATGACTAAGGGTCGCCGGGAGCGCGACTACCATGTGCCCCACGGCGTCATCCGATTGACGTAGTGCATCATCGCAGCCGCAGGGATGACGCAGTCCTGCCGCATCGGAAACCGGCAGAGCGCCCAAAAGTTGGGACCGAGTATGCTGTTTTTGAGACGCTTCAGCGAGCGGCTTCGAGCGCCGCCCGAGTCGCTGCGTTCGTATGTGATCTTCATGGTCGGCCTCGTTATTGCTGGCTGCGGCGGCGGCGGTGGTGGAACGGGCAGCGCAACTACGCCACCAGAAAATCGGGTCGACGTTGCCGTGGCTGGGCTTCCCTTCGGCGTAGCCGCTGCAATCAAGATCACGGATCTGAGTGGCCAGACCGTTAGCAGCCTTACCACCGCCGGCCAGGCGGTCGTAACCGGTCCCGGTACCTTCAATATAAGTGCCGATCCGGTAGTCGCCGGGGCGGAAACCTATATGGCAACCGTTGTTCCGACCACGTTCAACGTGCCCACTCCGCCGAGTCTCACCATGGTGACGGTGACCTACGCGCTCGTCCCACCCTTGAAACTCAAGTTCGCAGTTGTCGCGTCTGGGCTCGTCTCCCCGACCTTCCTGGCGTCGCCGCCGGGAGGAACTGACATCTATGTCGTGGAGCAACCAGGACGGATCCGGAAACTGGTGAATGGTGTGCCGCAGGCTTCGATGCTCGATATTTCGGCTCGTGTGAGCTACGGGGGCGAGCGCGGCATGTTGTCGCTGGCGTTCGACCCCAAATTCGCCACGAACGGCAACGTATTCGTCTATTTCACGGATGCCGATGGCGACATTGCCATCGAACGATTCACCTTTCCCGTGACCGGTGGCATGGAGCCCCCCATTGGAACCGAGTCGACGGCGGTCCGGGTTCTCTCGATCCCCCATCGCGCGTTTGCAAATCACAACGGAGGGCAATTGCAGTTCGGCCTCGACGGCATGCTTTACGCCGGAACGGGTGACGGTGGAGGCGGCGGCGATCCGCTCGGAAGCGGACAGAATCTCGACACGCTCTTGGGCAAGATCCTTCGCATCGACGTGAGTTCGTTGCCCTACAAAGTACCTCCCGACAACCCGCTCGTCGGCCAGCCCGGCAAGCGCCCAGAAATCTGGGCGTTCGGGCTTCGAAATCCATGGCGTTTCTCTTTCGACAGTACGACACGAAGTCTCTACATTGCCGATGTCGGACAGGGTAATCGCGAGGAAGTGGACATCGTCGCGGCCAGCGCGGCGGGACTCGACTATGGATGGAATCTCTGGGAAGGCACCCGTTGCTATCCGTCGGGCACCTCGTGCAATCCTGCGGGGATCACGATGCCGCTCATCGACTACGACCACAGTGACGGTTGCTCCATCACCGGTGGATACGTGTATCGTGGTTCCGCACTTCCCGAAATTGCCGGACGCTATTTCTACTCTGACTTCTGCAACGGCTGGCTGCGGAGTCTTCTCGTCACGGACGGGGCCGCGATCGAGCGAACCGACTGGGGCGTCACGCCCGTGGGGAATATCCAATCCTTCGGTATTGATTCAAGCAAGGAGCTTTACGTACTGACATCCGCCGGCGGCGTTTATCGACTTGTCCGGCAATAGGCCGCCGCTGCTCTTCTTCGGCGACACGCATAGCGCTGGATTGCTGGTGTGTGGGCAATCTCCCGCGACGGTCACAGGGGTTTGCAGCGTCGTCGCCTGATCGGGGAAGGTGTAGTCTTTCGTGGTGAACCACGACGCCGACAGCCGACCGGGTGGCCGCCAGGCAGTGCCCAGGGTGCCAGAGCTGGACGTGGTGATCGAGGTCCCGCGGGGCAGCTTTCTCAAACGCGGGTCGACCGGCCACGTGGACTTCATCTCGCCTCTGCCATGCCCGTTCAACTATGGCTCGGTGCCAAGCTACATAGGACTTGAGGGCGACCTGCTTGACGCTTTGGTACTTGGACCACGGCTCGCGCTGGGCGCGCAGATTCGGGTCAGGGCGTGGGGAGCAGTTACCCTGACCGATCGTGGCATGAGCGACGACAAACTCATCTGCAGCGATCATCCGGTAACCCAATCCGAGCGCCGCCGCGTGTTGCGATTCTTCCACTTCTACGCAAAGTGCAAGGGGCTGCTGAATGCCTGGCGACGCCGACCAGGGCGGAACGCATGTGAGGGCTGGTGTGAGGCAACTCAGGCGCTTGCACGCGCCCAACCGAGGGGCGATCGGTGGGACGGCCCGCGTATCAAATTCTGATTCGCCGGATTGCTTATGCGGCGGAATGTGATGCGGTCTGACGGGGCGGCACGATGAGCACGGAGCGCTTCGGACTACTGCGCCGGCATATGCTCGCGGAAGTCGCCGCCGAGACGATCTACGTGAGTGCCCGGATCGGCAAGGCGGCGCTCGCCAAGCCGGTCATGGAGGCCATGGGCAACGTGCCGCGGCATGAGTTCGTGCCCCTGGAGCTTCAACCCTATGCTTACGTCAACACGCCGCTTCCGATCGGTTGCGACAAGACGATCTCGCAACCGTTTATCGTGGCGCTGATGACCGATCTGCTCGGCCTGAAAGCGACCGATGCGGTCCTCGAGATCGGTACCGGACTCGGCTACCAGGCAGCGATCCTAGCGGAGCTCGCGCGCAAAGTGTACAGCGTGGAGATCATTGAAGAGCTTGCGCGGCAGGCAGAACAACGTCTTGGCCGATTGGGCTACACGAACATCGAGCTCAAGCTCGGAAATGGCTATTACGGATGGCCCGAATACGCGCCGTTCGACAAAGTCATCGTGACCGCAGCGCCCGACCTCATTCCCCCGCCGCTCATCGAGCAGCTGAAACCCGACGGCAGAATGGTGATTCCGGCCGGCCTGCCCGAGGCACAGCAACTGATCCTGCTCACCAAACAGCGCGACGGTAAGCTCGCGATAACCGAGATCCTGCCGGTGCGCTTCTCCACGCTCGAGGGAGGCGAATCCAGTGAGTCCGGCGCTTCCTGATCCAACCCGTGCCCGCACGCATGACGCAACGAATCGAAGGCAACTGCCACCATTAGGTCACGTGTGGCCCGGCAATGTGAATGTCGCCCTCCCGGTTACCCTAGCCTGAACACGTCGGGACGGTCCGAAGAAGCGCAACGCCTTGCCGTTCGAGCACAACAGCCGCCGTGATTGACCTTCATGACTTCGCACAACGGTATCGGCGACTGTTCGTGCTGACCGGTGCGGGGGTCAGTGCCGATTCGGGCATCCCTGGCTACCGCGATGAAAACGGCAACTGGAAGCGCCGCGCGCCCGTGATGCTGCAGGACTTCCTGCGCTCCGCGGCAACGCGGCAGCGCTACTGGGCGCGCAGCATGATCGGGTGGCCCGTCGTTGCACGTGCGCAACCCAACGCCGCCCACTCGGTCCTCGCGTCGTTGGAGGCGATGCAGCGCCTCCATCTGCTTGTGACCCAGAACGTCGACGGGCTGCATCAGAGGGCCGGCAGCACCGATGTCATCGAGCTGCACGGCAACATCGGTCGCGTAATCTGCCTCGCGTGCGGTGCGACACAGGCACGCGAAACCGTTCAGCTCGCTTTGACAAGACAGAACCCCGGGTTCCTCGACGCGGTGGCGGAATTGGCGCCGGATGGCGATGCCGATCTCGAGCCTTGCGGGCTGGATGAATTCAGCGTTCCGCAATGCGGACATTGCGGCGGCATGCTCAAGCCCGATGTCGTGTTCTTCGGCGAAGGTGTCCCGCGCACCCGCGTCGATGCCGCGCTGGCCGCGCTGGAGGAAGCCGATGCGATGCTCGTCGTCGGCTCGTCGCTGATGGTGTACTCGGGTTACCGGTTTTGCGAGCACGCGCATGGGATGGGCAAGCCCATCGCCGCAATCAATCGCGGCCGCTCGCGCGCCGATCACCTGTTCACGCTGAAGGTCGAGCACGGATGCGGCGAGGTGCTGACCGACCTGGTCGACACACTCTCGGCGGTTCCTACGCTGTGCGCATCGCGGATTTAGAGGCTGGAGCCTCACTTCCGTTCATTTTCTCACCGTGCGATTCACCTATCGCGCTGGGGTGATTCGGATTTTCGGCGCTGGATACTGGCGCAAGGGAAATATCATTTGTGATTGTGGCAAATCTTGTGGCAAATAATTGGGCGGTTTCCAGAGCATTTCTAGCCCCGCATTTCGGAGCGAAGCCGTATCTGCTTTGTTGCTGGTAGCATTCCCGTCATGGTTCGCGTCTTCATCCTGCTCCTCGTCGCCATGCCGGCCTTCGCCCAATCGGCGCTGACCAACAACCAACTCTCCGCCATCCGCAAGATTATCCAGGCGGCGATGGCCAAGGATCAGGCGCCCGGTTCGTCGTTCGCCATCGGCCTGAACGGTAGAGTCGTCTGGGCCGAGGGCTTCGGCTTGGCGGACGTCGAAAACCGCGTGCCGGCCAAGCGGGAGACCGCATATCGCACCGCCTCGATCGGGAAGCCGATGACCGCCACAGCCGCGATGAAGCTATGCTGTGAAGGAGCCGCTGCGCTCGGCAGTCGGAAAGCGATGTTCCCTGACTACCGAAATGGCCTCGATCAGATCATCGAGGCCTGGGGCACCTGAGAACCAGAGAAGGCCGAGGAAGAGTTACCCGCGTTTGGGTTGCGTGCCTGCAGCCGCGGTGCCGTCGAGTGGCCCCAAGGTGATGGGAAATAGGTCGGGTGCCCCGCGGATCAGGCGCGCAACGCGGGCGGCCTCATCGAATCGATTGGCTCGGCGCCACCAGGAAGCCGCAAACATGGCGATGACCCCCTGCGTCACCTGCTTTTCGCGGGACACCTGCGCGAGCGCTTGTTCCGCTTCCTGCGCTGCCTGGGTGAACAAGCGCCGCGCCATCGCTTCATCGCCTCGACGCAACGATGACTGGGCGGCCGACGCAAGCTTCTTGCTTCGGTGATGATGGTCAAACCAAGTCATAGGGCTTTTCCTGCCACCATCGCATGATACTGGAGTGCGCGCATCCTCAGGGGAGTCGCGATATCCGCGTGGATGGTGTTGCAGCTTTGCGACAATACACCACCAAGATTTGCGATAACGCAACGAATTATTGACGCATTGGTAGGGCTCTTCTAGCATCGATTTGTGCATTGCAATAAAAAATGCAGGGTCTTGGAACCGGTTATGCCACTCGTACTGGTTGCCGCCCGCGGCCACGACCCGGCAATGGAACCGCCGACGCTGCCTCCAGCAAGCGATCCGAATCAGCCTCCGCCGTCCACGGCCAAGCCCTTAGCCAGTGATCCCGGTCTTGCCGTACCGGTTATCGCATCGCCGGAGGAGGTCTTTCGTGCTCGGGAACTACGGGAACAACTCAAGAAAAAATACTTGAATCGCCCGAGCCAACCTTGCTCCGTGTGGTGTGTTGGGGCCGACTAAGCGACCCCCGAGCTCATTACCGACCGAGCGTGCGGCGCGCCACCCAGTAGGTGGCTCCTTCCTCGCCGTAGCGCTCCGCGTGAGGCACATCGCGATCGAGCGTGAAGGTGTCGCCCGGGACCAGGTGCCGGACATTGTCCCCGACGGTGAGCCACATCTCACCCTGAACAACGCGCGCGCTCAGCGCGAACGGGTGGGTGTGCGTCTCGAGAACCATCCGCGCGGCCCACCGTCGCTCCACAACCTCGTCGAATCCCTCCGCTCGCGCGTTTGCTTCGAAGGCCTCAAAGGTAGCTTCATCCACTGCAACACTCCTCACCACGGCTCCGGCGGGCCCCAGGCAGTTCGGCGGCGCGAGCTGCCGCTGTGTCGACACCAACACTCCGTGATCCTCACCTCTGCGGCTTCGCCGTTAATCGAGCCATTTTACGTCCCGACCCGAGGCGGACGTACGATCTTGCATCCGGCTTCAGAGCTCGGCTACCGCCTTATCCGTACGCGGATTTCGACCGTGGCACCCACGGCGACCGCCTATCTCTCGAGGGTGGTTAGCGCGGACGAGTGCGCACGCCGCTCTCCAGACGCGACACGACGCTCCTGGTCGTCCACATCCTCGCGGCGACTTCCTCCTGCGTCATTCCCGCGGCGACCCGTGCAGCTACGAGATCGGCCACCAGCGCCTGTAATGTGCGATCAGTCGTGAGCGCCCGCGTAGGCCGTTTCTTGCGCCCTTCCGTGAGTGAAGCGAGGTTACTGGCCAGAACTTGGGAGGGCTCGTACATGGCAGAGGTAGGCGCTGCGCCGGATGGATAGCAAAAATGCTACCTCCCACAAGCGGAGGTGCCCAGTAATCGTGCGACCGAATTGGGGCCGAATCAGGGCCGATTCCGCGCGTTTCCGTACGCCGATCGCCGTTCGCATTTTTGCTAACTATGCTCGATCTGGCTCCCGCGATCGAATCGAGAACCTCAGCCGTCTGCGTCTAGCCGTAAGAGGCCTTGCCGAATCCAGCTGGCGTGTTCTTCGGCGAAGGCATCCCCCGCACCCGCGTCGACACCGCGCTGGCCGCGCTGGAGGAAGCCGATGCCATGCTCGTCGTCGGCTCGTCGCTGACGGTGTACTCGGGTTACCGGTTTTGCGAGCACGCGCATGCGATGGGCAAGCCCATCGCTGCGATCAACCGCGGCCGCACGCGCGCCGATCACCTGTTCACGCTGAAGGCCGAGCTTGGATGCGGTGAGGCGCTGACCGACCTGGTCGAGACACTCTCGGCGATCCCTTCGCTGGCCTGACCGGTTGGTCAGTTCCGCAATTGCGACTTCGGCGTTATGCTCGACAGCGCCGCGGCCTTCCCGACCGGGCGGCCCGGCGCAGACCGCCCACCCAAGGCGAAAAACGACGAGCCCACGAGGCCTGGAGGAAGAAGTGAGCCAGTCTCCCCCGCTTAGGCTGTACGTGCCCGAGCCCACCGGACGCCCGGGTCGCGAAACCGATTTTTCCTATCTCAATCTGTCGCCCGCGGGCGCGGTGCGGCGGCCGGCCGTCGACACGCGGCCCTCCGAGACCATGGATGTTGCCGACGCGCTCATCCGGGTCCTGGACGACGAGGGGCGTGCCGTCGGTCCATGGGATCCCAAGGCGGACCCGAAGCTGTTGCGCGCCGGATTGCGCGCGATGCAGAAGACCCGGATCTTCGATGCCCGCATGCAGATCGCGCAGCGGCAGAAAAAAATCTCCTTCTACATGCAGAGCTTGGGCGAGGAGGCGATCAGCGTCGGACAGGTGCTCGCCCTCAACCCGGACGACATGTGCTTTCCCACCTATCGCCAGCAGGGCATTCTCGTCGCGCGCGGCTACAGCCTGGTCGACATGATGTGCCAGCTCCTCTCGAACAGCCACGACCCGATCAAGGGGCGCCAGCTGCCGGTGATGTACTCGTCGAAGTCGAGCGGCTTCTTCTCGGTCTCGGGCAACCTCGGCACGCAATACATTCAGGCCGTGGGCTGGGCGATGGCCTCGGCGATCAAGGGCGACACGCGCGTCTCGTCGGCGTGGATCGGCGACGGCTCGACGGCCGAAGCCGACTTCCACAGCGCGCTCACGTTCGCGGCGGTGTACCGGGCGCCGGTCATCCTCAACATCGTCAACAACCAGTGGGCGATTTCCTCGTTCACGGGCATCGCCGGCGGCGAGGCCGCCACGTTTGCGGCCCGTGGCGTTGGGAACGGCATCGCCTCGATGCGCGTCGACGGCAACGATTTCCTGGCGGTGCTCGCGACCTCGCGCTGGGCCGCGGAGCGCGCGCGGCGTGGGCTGGGACCGACGCTGATCGAATGGATCACCTACCGCGGCGGCGCGCACTCGAGCTCCGACGATCCGTCCAAGTACCGGCCGGCGGACGACTGGAAGCGCTTTCCGCTGGGCGATCCCGTGCAGCGGCTGAAGAAGCACCTGCTCACGATCGGCGCGTTGACGGAGGACGAATACACGCGCATGCAGAAGGAGCTCGAGGAAGAAGTGGTCGCGGCGCAGAAGGAGGCCGAGAGCTACGGCAGCTTGGCGTCCGGCCACGTGCACGATGCCTCGACGATGTTCGACGATGTCTACAAGGACATGCCGGCGCACCTGAAGCGACAGCGCGACGAGCTGGGAGCCTGAGCATGGCCTCGATGACGATGATCCAGGCGATCCGCTCGGCGATGGATGTGATGCTCGGGCGCGACGACAACGTGGTGGTGTTCGGCCAGGACGTGGGATTCTTCGGCGGCGTGTTCCGCTGCACGGACGGTTTGCAGGCGAAGTACGGTGCCTCGCGCGTGTTCGACACGCCGATCGCCGAGGGCGGCATCGTCGGCATCGCGGTTGGTATGGGCGCGTATGGACTGCGCCCGGTCGCCGAGATCCAGTTCGCCGACTATTTCTATCCGGCCTACGACCAGATCGTGTCCGAGGCCGCGCGCCTGCGCTATCGCTCGGCGGGCGATTTCACTGCGCCGATCACCGTGCGCATGCCGTGCGGCGGCGGCATCTACGGCGGGCAGACGCACAGCCAGAGTCCCGAAGCGCTGCTGACGCACGTGTGCGGCCTGCGCACCGTGATGCCGTCCAATCCGTACGACGCCAAGGGCCTGCTCATCGCGTCGATCGAATGCGATGACCCGGTGATCTTTCTCGAGCCCAAACGCCTCTACAACGGCCCGTTCGACGGGCATCACGACAAGCCGGTGGTGCCGTGGACGGGCTTGCCTCTCGCCGAAGTGCCCGAGGGCCATTACACGGTGCCGCTCGAGTCGGCGGCGATCATCCGCCCCGGCAGCGCGCTCACCGTGCTCACGTACGGCACGATGGTGTGGGTCTCGGAAGCCGCGGCGCGCGAGACCGGCATCGACGCGGAGATCATCGATCTTCGCAGCCTCTGGCCGATGGACTTGGACACCGTCGCCAATTCCGTCCGGAAGACCGGCCGCTGCGTGATCGTCCACGAAGCAACGCGCACCAGCGGTTTCGGCGCGGAGCTCGCGGCACTCGTCCAGGAGCATTGCTTCTTCAATCTGGAGGCGCCGATCGAGCGCGTCACCGGATGGGACACGCCGTATCCGCATGCGCAGGAGTGGGCCTATTTTCCCGGACCGGACCGTGTCGGCGCCGCGTTCCGGCGCGTGCTGGAGGCCTAGCGATGAATGCGCGATCGGGCGGGTTCTGACATGAGCGTCCACGTCGTGAAGGTGCCGGACATCGGCGAAGGCATCGCCGAAGTCGAAGTCGTCGAGTGGTATGTCCAGCCGGGCGATACGATCAAGGCGGATCAGACCGTCGCCGACTTGATGACGGACAAGGCGACCGTGGAGGTCCCGTCGCCGATTTCGGGCCGCGTGGTTTCGCTCGGCGGAAAGGCCGGCGACAAGCTTGCCGTGGGAGCCGAACTAATCCGGCTCGAAACGGATGGGGCGGGCACGGCCGCAGCGGCAGCGCCTGACGCCGGAGCGGCGAGTGCTCCGCCTGCAACGGCAGCCGGGAAGCCTGCCGCAGTGCCGCCGACACCCGTCGCGAAAGGCGCCGCGTCGGCCGTCGTCGAAACGGCCACACCAACGTCCATCGACAAACCCCTCGCGTCACCCTCCGTTCGCCGCCATGCGCGCGAGCTGCAAATCGACCTGCCCCGCGTGCGCGGGAGCGGGCCCGGTGGACGGATCGGGCACGACGACCTCGTGCGCCATGCGGAAGGCGCCGGCGCAAAACCCGAACGCGCGCCGCGCTACGCCGAGCGCAACGACCAGCACGACGTGGCCGTGATCGGACTGCGCCGGCAGATCGCGCTGCGCATGCGCGAATCACTGCGCATCCCGCATTTCACCTACGTCGAGGAAATCGACGTCACCGAGCTCGAAGCGCTGCGCGCGCAACTCAACGACGAGCACGGCAAGGAGCGGGGACGGCTCACCGTGCTGCCGTTCCTGATGCGCGCCATCGTGCTCGCCATGCCTTCGTTCCCGCAGATGAACGCACGTTTCGACGACGAGAAGGGCATCGTCACGCGGTATGGCGCCGTGCACATCGGCGTGGCGGCGCAGACGGAGGCCGGGCTCATGGTGCCGGTCGTGCGACATGCCGAGGCGCGCGACCTGTGGTCCAGCGCCGCCGAAGTGACACGCCTCGCCGAAGCTGCGCGCTCCGGCAAGGCGACACGCGACGAGCTCTCCGGCTCGACGATCACCATCACGAGCCTCGGTCCCCTCGGCGGCATCGTCACCACGCCGGTGATCAACACACCGGAAGTCGCGATCGTCGGCGTGAACCGCATCGTCGAGCGACCCGTCATTCGATCCGGGGCGATCGTGCCGCGGAAGATGATGAACCTGTCGTCGTCGTTCGATCACCGCGTCGTGGACGGTCAGCAGGCGGCCGAGTTCGTGCAGGCGTTGCGCCGCTATCTCGAGTGCCCCGCATTGCTGTTCGTCGATTAATCCCACCGGACGCCAACGTCGCTCGAGTGCCCGCGGGGTCGGCGGATTTCCTACGTGGGAATCGCTACGAGTGGACAGGGCTCAGGGCGTAATATTAAGCCCGACATGTCCACGGATGTTCCTGCCGACGTCTCGACGATTGCCAGCCTGATCGTCGCCGCCGAGCGTGGCGATGCCGCATCTGCGGAGGCGTTGTTCACCGCGCTGTACCAGGAGCTGCACCGTCTCGCCCGGCGGCAGCTTCGAGGCGGCGGCGCCGGCATGTCGCTCGGCGCCACGACGCTCTTGCACGAATGCTACCTCGACATGGCGGGCCGGGCCGCGGCATTTCCGGATCGCCAGCGTTTCATTGCGTACGCGGCGCGAGCGATGCGGGGACTGATCGTCGACTACGTCCGCGAACGCCGGGCGAAGAAGCGCGGCAGGGAATTCCATCTGACCGCACTCGATACCGATATTGCCGAGTCGGTGGCAGCGGTCGATGACACGGTTCGTCTGGGCGATGCACTCGATGAGCTTCTGGGGACCGATGCCGCGCTCGCCGAGCTGGTCGAGCTCAAGTTCTTCTGCGGCTTCTCGTTCGCGGAGATTGCGGCCATGCGCGGAGTGTCGGAACGAACCGTGCAGCGCGATTGGCAGAAGGCTCGGTTGCTGCTGCATCACGCCCTTTCGGACGGGTAGGGTGTCGGGTTTCGCGCCAGGATTACGATAGGATGATGCAGCGACCCTGATGAACGTGGTCGCGGCGACGCACACGCGTCGAGATGCATGAGGGCGCCGGAAGGGACATAGGCCGACCATGACGGGCATCCCCTGGACCCGCTGGCAGCTCCTGAGCCCGCTGCTTGATGATCTGCTCGAGCTCGACCCCGCGCGCCGCACGGATCGCCTGACCGAGATTCGCCGGGACGACGGGCGTCTGGCCGACGAACTCGAGGCGCTCCTCGCGGAAGAAGGCGCGGTCGATCGGGACGCGTTCCTTGAAGGCTCTGCGCTGTCGGGCGAAGCCGTGCTCACCGGTCGTATTGTCGGCAGCTACACGCTCGACACCCCGTTGGGCCAGGGGGGAATGGGCAGCGTGTGGCTTGCCCATCGCAGCGATGGCCGCTTCGCAGGCCGGGTGGCGGTCAAGTTTCTCAATCTCGCGCTGGTTGCACGCCGCGGCGCCGAGCGATTTCGCCGCGAGGGCAGCATTCTCGCCAAGCTCGCGCATCCCAATATCGCGCGCCTGCTGGACGCGGGTGTCGCCGATGGCGGCCAGCCCTACCTCGTCCTCGAATTGGTCGAGGGCGAGCCGATCGATCGCTACTGCGACGCGCACGACCTCGGGATCAAGGCACGAATACGGCTATTTCTCGACGTTCTGGCGGCGGTCGAGTCTGCGCACCGCAATCTGATTCTGCACCGCGACCTCAAGCCCTCCAATATTCTCGTCACCAACGATGGGCAGGTAAAGCTCCTTGATTTCGGCATCGCCAAGCTTCTCGGCGAACCGACGGAGGCGACCGCGGTGACGCAACTGGCCGGCCGGGCCTTTACGCCGGAGTACGCGGCCCCGGAGCAGGTCGAGGGAAAGGAAGTCACGACTGCGACCGACGTCTACGCGCTCGGTGTGCTGTTGTATCTGATCCTAACGGGCGAGCACCCGACCGCTGTGGCTACGCAGACCCCGGTGGAGCGGTTGCGCGCGGTGGTCGAAACCGAACCTGACCGGCTGTCTGCCGCGGCCGCGCGGACGACGAAGGCCGATGCCACCGCGCCCCTCGCGCCGCGTGCCGACCGGTCACGGGCCGCGAATGCCCGCGCGCTGCGTGGCGATCTCGATACGATCGCGGCGAAGGCACTCAAGAAATCGCCTCACGACCGCTATGCGACGGTTGCCGCGTTCGCGGACGACCTGCGCCGTTACTTGAACCACGAGCCCGTTTCAGCGAGCCCCGATTCGCGTGCCTACCGCATCGGCAAGTTCGTGCGGCGGCATCGCCTCGGCGTAGGCGCGACCTCGGCGACGCTGCTCGCGCTGATCGCTGGCGTTATCGGCACCACCTGGCAAGCGTTCGAGGCGCGGCGCGAGCGCGATGCCGCGCTGTTCCAGGCCGAGCGTGCGCTGGCCAAGAGCAACTTCGTCGATCTGCTGCTGGGCGCACTGGGCGATGCCGATCGACCGTTGACGCAGCGTGAGATCCTGGGCCGCGGCGTCGATCTCGTGGAAAAGCAGTACGGCACCCGCCCGCGGATCGCGATCGACCTTTTGCTGCCGATCGCCGGACACTACATGTCGCTGGGCGATGCCGAGAAAGAGCTCGACGCGATGCAGCGCGCCGCAAGGTATGCCGCCGCGCTGGGAGACCGGGAAGTAATCGCCGATGTCGCCTGTAATACCGTCGACACGGAAGTTCGCCGAAACCGACTGGATCTCGCGCGTACCCAGCTCGAGACCGGGCGTTCCGCGCTGGCCGACGTCGCGAATCCCGATCCGAGCACCGTCATTGCCTGCCTGCGCGGCGAGATCGAGTTCGCCCGCGCCACGGGCGACCTCGACCGCGGGATCGAGCGCGCGCGCGAGGGGGTTGCGCTTGCCGAACGCACCGGTCGCACGAAGGGCAGCGCCTACCCGATGCTGCTGTCGTATCTCCAGACGCTCTACCAAGTCCGCGGCGACCTGGCGGCAAGTCTCGAGGTCACGCGGCGCCTCGTGCGGCTGGACGAGGAGATGGGGCGCACGAACACGGTCGACTACCTGCAGAGCAGCTCCACCGAGGCGAACATCCTGATCGCCTGGGGCGAGTATCGGGCGGCTCAGGCGATCGTGGATCGACTGCTGCCCCAGTGGAGCGCCACCGCCGACGGCGAGCCGCCGCCCTGGTTCGATGTCATTCGGGGCCAATTGCTCTTGCGGTTCGAAGACAGGCCCGGTGCACAACGCCTGCTCGCCTCTGCCGTCGAGCGGTCGCGTTCTCAGGGCAATGTCGACCTGGCTCTCACGGGCGAATTCGCACTCACCCAGGCGCTGCTCGCGGTGGGACGGCGCGACGAGGCGGGCCACTTGCTCGCCCGTGTCGAGGCCGAAAGACCGGTGGCGGCTGGACGTTACAGGGTGATTACCCCGGCCGCCGTACGTGCACAGTTGGCACTGGCGGACGGCAGCGTCACCGACGCCGCGCGCACGATCGAGGACGAGCTCGCGCGCATGGGCCATCCCGGGGCGAAGGATTCGTTCGCGCTGGCGGCTGCGCTGCGGGTGGCTGCGCAGGTTGACCTCGCGTTGGGCGAGGGATCGCGAGCCGAAGGCTACGCACGGGCCGCCACTGAAATTGCCGGACGCCTTGCGCGCGATCCTGCCGCCAGCGCCCACGTTGGCGAAGCGCTGCTCCTGCTTGCGCGGGCGCAACTCCTGCAGCGCAGGGACGCCGAGTCCGCAGCGACCGCGCGTCGGGCGATGCCGGTCCTGGTGGCGGCCTGCGGGGACGATCACCGGCTGACCCGCGAAGCGCGAGCGTTGGCCACTCGTTAATCGCCGCGACTGAACTCACGCGTCGCCGGCCGCAGGCGACCCCCTCCGTTGGCGGGCATTCACCGATAGCACGTGTTGCCTGTCGTCTCTTGCCGCGGGTTTGCGATTTATCCGGTAGAGGCCGTGAATTTGCGCCAAAGCCCGGAGGCCATCATGGCCAACACTCGGTACCTGCAGCAGAAATCCCGACGGGCCCCCGACCGCGTCAGCGCAACGATACGTAAGCTTGCGCACGTAGTGGCCGCCGAGCATGCGCTTGCGCTTCGCGCGGCGACGAAGGCCGCTTCGCCTCGCAAGTGCCAGTCCGAATTGCGCGCGATGTACTTGCCGCCGCGTGACCCGCGTCAGGAAGGTGCAGGTCATCCCGCGCGCGGTTGCGAGGCGAATTCCATTCATCTTTCGCGTCGAATATTCGCTCGACGCGCTCCGCGTGCGGGTGCACCGTAGATCAAGCGCGTTGCGAAGGAGCAATCATGAAGCCGATCGCATTCCATGGCATGGCTGTGCTCGCAGTGGCCGCACTCCTCTCGGCGTTCGACGCGGCCGATGCGCAACTCATCGATCGCACCAAGGCTCCCAACGCTGCCGGCGAAGGGATCGCCAAGAGTTTCGAGCAACAGGTCGGCGCGGATCGCGGCGACTGGAACACTCCCCAATCGTCCGCATTCATCATCGCTCGCGATCCGTTTCGCGCGATCAAGCGTGGCCGGCAACTCTTTCAGCGCAAGTTCACACTGGTCGAGGGCCAGGGGTCACTCACGGCGGACGGCCGCGGCGACGTCGGCACCAATCTCGCGATCGGCGCGGGAATGACCGACAGTTGCGCGGCCTGTCACGGACGGCCGCGTGGCGCGGCAGGCGCGGGCGGCGACGTTGCCACCCGACCTGATAGCCGCGACGCCCCGCATCTCTTCGGGCTCGGCCTGAAGGAGATGCTCGCCGACGAAATCACGAGCGACCTGCGGGATCTGCGGACGCAGGCGCTGGCGGCGGCACTGAAAGCGAATGCGCCGGTCCCCGTCACGCTGACCAGCAAGGGCGTCCTTTACGGCAGTCTGATGGCGTTGCCGAACGGGACCGTCGATACGTCGCGCGTGGTTGGCGTCGATCCGGATCTGCGCGTGCGGCCGTTCTTCGCGCACGGCGGCAAGATCTCGATCCGCGAATTTGTCGTCGGCGCGCTCAATGACGAGATGGGACTGCAGGCTGTGGATCCCGAATTGGCGGCTGCCAAAGCGGGCGGTCGCATGGTCACGCCCTCAGGCATGGTGCTCGACGGTACGCTCGACCGCCTGGAGGCGCCGCCAGCCACGCATGCAGACGAGGATCCGGACGAGGATGGCATCGCCAACGAGATTCCGCGCAGCCTCGTCGACTATCTCGAATTCTATCTGCTCAACTACTTCAAGCCCGCCACGTACAGGATCACGCACAGCGCCATCAAAGGCCGCCACCTCTTCGACCGAATCGAATGCAGCAATTGCCACATCGCTGACATGCCGATCCGCCGCGACCGGCGAGTGGCGGACGTCGAAACGGTGTACGACACCGAGCGTGGGCTCTTCAACAACCTGTTCGCGACCGCCACGCCGCTGTTTACTTCGGTCAACGATGGAACCGCCTATCCTCCAATCAAGCAAGCGAAGCTGGAGCCGTTCGAGGTCAGGAACATCTTCAGCGATTTCAAGCGGCACGACCTCGGCCCCAACTTCCACGAGCGCAATTACGACGGTTCGATTCGCCGCGAGTTCATGACCACGCCGCTTTGGGGCGTGGGCACCACGGCACCCTACGGCCACGACGGCCGCAGCATCAATCTCACCGAAGTCATCCTGCGCCACGGCGGCGAGGCCCAGCGTTCGCGCAACGCTTTCGCACGGTTGTCGGACGAGCAACAGAGCGCCATCCTCGATTTCCTGAATTCACTGGTGTTGTTCCCGCCGGATGACACCACGTCCAACCTCAATCCGGGCGACCACAAGACGGTGGGTTTTCCGCAGTACGGGCATGGCAGCATTCGGCTGCCGGTGCTGTTCAACGATCCGGCGGATCCCGAATAGGCGCTATGAAGGCCATGCAAGGACGATGACCACGGCCCGCGGCGACTAGCTGGCGGGGATCGCGGTCCGGGAACCCACGCACCGACGCGAACCGCTCAGTGTCGCGTGCCGCCTTTGCCGGGAGTTCTCGCCTTGACGGGCACGGCTTCGACCGACAGCGTGAAGCTGCGCTGCTCGTTTGAGTCGATCGCGCCCACGCCGATGAGTTTGCGGGCGATCTCTACACCAAGATCGTCCTGGATGGTCACGACGACGGTGTATTCCCATGGCTCTGCGTCGGCGGGATGCCGGATGCTGCCTTCGATCGACAGCGGCGTCACCGCCGGCGCCGGCGGCGCATCGGCGCTGGCACCGTAGCGCAGGTGATGCCGGCAAGCCGGACATACCATCGCGCTTTCGAGGATGGTCTCCCGACAGTGCGGACACTTGCGGGTCGCTCCCGGGTCGCCCGGGCGCACGGGATCCATTAGCTAATGGTACGCCCCGCGACGTTGCTGCCCTTGCCCGCCTTCGCGCCCAAACCCTTATCGTCGCCCCAGCCGAATTCGGCGTGACCGCGCATGCGGGCGCCGGCTACGACGGTCAACGTACCGCCCTTCACGTCGCCGACGACCACAGCGCTCTGCGTCAGTTCAACGCGCGTGGCCTCCTCGACGTTGCCTTCCAGCTCGCCGGCGATCGTGACGTTGTCGGCGCGCACGCTGCCGGTCAGCTTGGCACCGGACTCGATGGTGAGGTCGCCCTGGACGTTGACGTCGCCCTTGAAATTGCCGGCGATGCGTACACTGCCACCGCCTTCGATCTTGCCTTCGATCGTGATATCGGCCGCGATCAACGATTCCTTCCGCGGCACGCCGGGATCGGCGCGTGCCACGGGGGGTGCGGCGGCGGGACTGTTGACCGCCTCGGGCTTCGGCGGAGCGTCGTACCGGGTCGGCTCCTTGGCTTCGGGGAGGGGCATGGGGTTCGGGCGCGCGGGGGCCGTATTTTCTTTCCAGAGGGACATGGCGGAGTCCTTTCGTGAGGAAGGCCTTTAAAGGCTAGCGCTAAATGCCTGTGGAGGCAATGCTATTGTCATATGGACATCCGACACGACCCGCTTCCCTGACCTGCGCGGCCAGGCCTGGCGCAACTCCATCTGCTTGAATCGATGATTGAAAGTGGCATTGGGACGCAGGACCGCGGCGCATTTTGCGGCAATCGTGGCGCGACGATGGCGCGCCGCATTCAACCAATATGCACGGCAGGCGCCCCGCCGGCGATCACATTGGGCCCGGCGGATTCGATGATTGCATCGCCTTGGCGCGCGGCCGGCAGGCCGCCAATCATCACCGAGGAACTGCCGACCGCGACGGTGCCGCCGACGTGTGGATTCGCGCCGTCGGCGAGAGGGCAAGCATGGAAATCACCGGCCACACGCCATGCCGGTTGGCCACCGATCAAGACGGTTTGGACAACCCGGGCCCGGAGCCAACGGTGTGCCGTGGCTGGTCGTGTCGCCGACACGGGCAGCGGGCTGTCCCATGACGCTCAGTTGATGTTCACCAGGGCGCCGCGGACGGTGAGCGTCGCGCTGGCCTTGAGATCCAGCGTGCCGGTCGCCTCGATCGTGATCGTCGCAGCCCTGATGGTCAGTGCGCCGTTGGCTTGGATGCTCATCGTGCCGCTGGCACTCTCGATCTTGATCTGGTTCCCTGCCGCGTCCTCGACGCGGATGCCATCGTCGTCGAGCACGACCCTCCGGCCGTCGACGTGCGCCACCTCGACGGCACCATGCTCGCCGTCATCGAACAAGAGGCTATGCCCCTTCCGCGACTTGATGATTCGCTTGTCGTTCTTGCCATCGGCGTTGGCGAGCGGCGGCTTGTCATTGCCATTCCACAGCGCACCGAGCACGTAGGGAGAGCGAAGGTCTCCGCGCTCGAACGCGACCAGCACCTCGTCACCCACTTCAGGGATGAGCACCACACCACGGTCGTTGCCCGCCATCGGCATCGCCAGGCGCGCCCAGTAAGTCTCGCGCATTCCGTCGTGCCACGGATAGCGTACCTTCACCCGGCAGAGAACGTCGGGGTCCTTGTTATCGGTGACCACTGCGACGGCCACGCCCTTCAAAGAAGCCTCGCTCGGTACGGGCGCCATAGGGGAGTTCTCCTTGATCTTGTCTCGAGCGGATGCGATCGCCGCTCGGTCGAACTTGTCGCGTGTAACTATTCTCGACGCGAGCAGAAAGTCTGTCAGAAAGTACCGATGGACGCAAAGAATCACAGAGGCTCGCCGAACTCCGGACCCTGAATAGCCAAGGCAATTCTTGCGCAATCGGATGGCGATCCGCAGAATGCGTATCCGCGATCTGTTCACCCTTCGGCCTTATACCCACGCCTCCTTCCCATGTCGGAGCCTTTGCGCGCCAAGGCGGCCCTGCCATCCGGTACGGTTGCGATTCTTTTCACCGACATCGAGGGCAGTACGCTGTTGTGGGAGAAAGACGGCCCGCGGATGTCGCAGGCATTGGCCGCCCACGACGCGCTGGCGCGCAAGGCGGTCGAAGATTGTCATGGCGCGGTAGTGAAGACGACTGGCGATGGCATGCACGCCGTCTTCGACGATGTGCGAGACGCGCTCGGCGCGACATTGGCACTGCAGCAGGCGCTTGCCGATCCAGCGGTGACCCACGGCGTTGCCCTTCGCGTTCGTTGCGGTCTGCACGTGGGCGAAGTCGAGCGCCGCGACAACGATTACTTCGGCAGTCCCGTCAATCGTGCGGCGCGGATCATGAGCGCCGCGCACGGCGGCCAGGTGCTGTTGTCGCGGGCAGCGGTCGACGAGCTGCGCAACGTCCTGCCGGCCGAGGTGTCGCTGCGCGATCTCGGTCGGGTGCGGCTCAAGGACCTATCGATCCCCGAGCAGGTCTATCAGGTCGTTCACCGCACTCTCAGGCAGGAGTTTCCCGCGCTTCGCTCGCTGGAGGCGACGCCGAACAACCTGCCGCAGCAGTCGACGCGGTTTATCGGACGCGAGCATGCGTTGGCAGACGTGCAGCGCCTGCTTTCGAATACGCGCCTGTTGACGCTGACGGGCTCGGGCGGCTGCGGCAAGACGCGTCTTGGCCTGCAGGTCGTCGCCGATTCGCTCGAGCGTTTCCCGGACGGTGCGTGGCTGGTGGAGCTCGCGCCGATCGCGGACGCTGGTCTCGTCGCGCAAACGGTGGCCACCGTGCTGGGCCTCAAGGAAGCGTCGGGCAAGGCAGTCGTCCAGACGCTCACCGACCATCTCAAAGACAGGCGGCTCGTTCTGTTGCTCGACAACTGCGAACACCTGCTCGACGCCTGCGCGCAGCTCGCCAACACCCTTCTGCGTCAGTGTCCGCAGGTGACGATACTCGCCAGCAGCCGCGAGGCGCTCGGCGTTGGCGGCGAGCAGACGTACCGCGTACCGTCGTTGTCGCTGCCCGATCCGAAGCGCGCGCACACGTCGGCATCCGTCGTGCCCTTCGAAGCGATCCAACTGTTCACGGACCGCGCGGTGCTCGCGCGCCAGGATTTCGCGGTCACCGACCAGAACGCTTCCACGCTCGCGTCCATCTGTTATCGGCTCGACGGGATTCCGCTGGCCATCGAACTCGCGGCAGCGCGCGTGCGTTCGCTGTCGGTGGAACAGATCAACAACAAGTTGGACCAGCGCTTCCGGCTTCTCACGGGTGGCGCGCGCGCCGCGCTGCCGCGGCAGCAGACGCTGCGCTCGATGATCGACTGGAGCTACGACCTGTTGAGCGCGACCGAGCAGGCGTTGTTCCGCGGGCTCTCGGTCTTCGCCGGCGGCTGGACGCTCGAGGCGGCGGAAGACGTGTGCAGCGTAGAAGGTGCGGCCAAGGAGGACGTGCTCGACCTCCTCACCGCACTCGCCGACAAGAACCTGGTACTGGCGGAGGAGCGCAACGGTGAAACCCGCTACCGGTTGCTCGAAACCTTGCGCCAATATGCCCGCGAGCGACTGTTGGAGCATGGCGAGGGGGAGGCGTGGCGAGATCGGCATCTGGCGTGCTTCGCGTCGCTCGCCGAAGAGGCCAAGCCGCTATTGAGAGGTGCGGACCAGCAGGTCTGGCTGGATCGACTGGCGACGGAGCACGACAATCTGCGCGCTGCGTTGATGTGGTCGTCCGACGGGCGAGGCGATGCGCTAGCCGGGCTTCGCCTCGCCAACGCGCTCTACAGGTTCTGGTACGTGCACGGATATTTTGGCGAAGCCCGCATATACCTGACACGATTGCTCGCAGTCGTATCGAATGCCCCGGCAGACGCCCGCGCGGAGGCATTCGGCAAGGCCGGCGTCATGGCATGGCAGCAGGGTGATTACTCGACCGCCCGCCGGTTGCAGGAAGAGGGTTTGGCGATCTATCGGGAAATGGGCGACCGCGGCGGCATTGCCAGTGCGGTGATCGACCTGGGGGCGGTGGACTTCGATCAAGGCGACTTTCAGGCCGCTCGGGTACGGTTCGAGGAGGGGCTGGCGATTCAGCGGGGGCTCCGCAATGCGCAGGGCATTGCCGGTGCGCTGCACAACCTGGGTGCCGTAGCCAACGCCTGCGGCGACAATGACGCCGCGTGGAAATTCCTGGAGGAAGGCCTCTCGATCTATCGCGAACTCGGTGACCAATGGGGTATCGCGATGGCATTGAGCAACTTGGGAAGCCTCGCCGTGGAGAGAGCTGAAATCGCGCTCGCGCAAGCGCTCCACGAAGAAAGCCTGGCCATCCGGCGCGAGCTCCACGAACGCCGCGGTATTGCCGAATCGCTGGAAGGCCTGGCGCGCGTCAAGTCGGTCAGGGCCCGGACCGGTGCCGCGGTGCGCATCTGGAGCGCGGCGCAGCAACTGCGCGAGGAGATCGGCGCGCCTCTGTCGCCTCCGGACCGCGCGGCTCAGGATGTTCGGATTGCGGCCGCGCGTACAACGATGACCGATGCCGCTGCGTTCGAGACTGCCTGGCAGGAGGGTCGCGCGATGACGATGGAACAGGCGATCGATTACGCGCTGGCGGATTCCGACGACTGATCTGGCTAGCGCAGCGGATAGGCGTACCCGAACTCCAGCGTTCCGCGGACCGAGTTGTTGCCGAGCGAAACTAGATCAAACAGGGGCCTGAGCAACTCGACGCCGAAACTCTTGCGCGCCAGGATGCCGGCAATGATGCAGCCAGCAACACTGTTGCGGTGTGTCTGTGATGCGCTCAGCAACCGCACCGCCGTAAGCGGCCGCCTGCTCCCCGGAACAGCTGCCGCTCACTCATCGCTCGGGACCTTTGTTGACGTGGGGATTGGCGTCGCTGGGCGGAGCGCGGCGGAAGCGTTCTCGGACGCGAGGTTCCTGCGGGAACCGAACTTGTGCGCGTAGGCCCAGGTGAACTCCGCGCCGAGCAAGAAAATCTGGGCCGAGTAATAGACCCAAACCAGCACCACGACCAGAGATGCGGCGGCGCCAAAGCCTGAAGCAATGCCGCTCCTGCCGATGTAAACGCCGATCAGGAACTTGCCGAGCGTGAACATCAGCGAGGTCGCCGCCGCGCCGATCCAGACATCCTTCCAATCGATGCGCACCCGCGGCACCATCTTGTAGATCATTGCGAATACCAAGGTGATCATGAGAAAGCTGGAAGCGAGTTCGATGATGTTTGCCGCCGCCGCCCAGTCACCGAACATCGGGTCCCACCACTTCCTGAGTGCGGCCAAGGCGGCGCTCGCCAACAACGACACCATCAACAGGAACCCGATTCCGAGAATCATGCCGAAGGACAGCAATCGCGCCCGTATCAATCTCCAGAATCCGGATTGCCCGGCCCTGACAGGCGCACGCCAGATGCGATCGAGAGCATCCTGCAGCTCGCCAAAGACGGAGGTCGCGCCAATCAGCAGCACGACGACGCCGAAGATCGTGGCGGTCACGCTTTCGGTTGGCTTGCGCACGCTTTCGAGCAGACCTTGTACCGCGAGCGCGCCGGGGGCGCCCAGCATGCCTTCCAGTTGACTGAAGATTTCGCCGCGCGCGGCTTGGTCACCGAAGACAAGTCCGGCGATCGAAATCACGATCAGCAGCAGCGGCGCAATCGAGAACATGGTGTAGTACGCGAGCGCGGCACCCATGCTCTGGGCGTAGTCATCGACCCAACCCGATGCAGCTGCCTTGACCAGGCCCCAAAGATCCTTGGCAGTCATCTGCGCCGTCATCGCAATGCCCTTCCCGGGACGAGGAGGCGTCCTGTACGTCACCGTATCCCGTCACAAACCGTTACGTACTCCACGACAACGCATTGGGCCGCGCCTTGTCGAATTCACTGACACGGACGGAGGGACTCGATATGAAGCGCACTCTCACCTTTGCACTCCTGACGGCCTTCCTGGGCGGTTGCGTGATCTTACCCGTAGGGCATGGTTACCGTGACCGATACGACGGTTACTCGCGTGGCCCCGGCTACTACGGCGGCGACCGCTACCGTCGGGACGATGGCTACTACCCTGGCTACGGCCAGCGGTACCAGGATCGCGGCAGGTAGCGCGTCGTCACAGCAGAGCCGCCGCGATGAAGTCCGCTCGGCGCCGTGGTGCGCCCGTTTGTGACGAGCGACGTCAGTTCGGGGGCCCCTTTGCAGGGCCAACGATGGCGTTGGGTATTGCCTGACGTACTGCCCAGTCCGGCATCGGTGCTGAGAGCGGCCGCAGGTCCGCGTCGCATCCGACCCCCTTAGTGCGGCGTCGCCCGGCGGCGCACATGTGAAGCGCAAGACAATGCCCCCGGCGCGAAGGGGTGCGCGCCGGGGGCCGGGCACATTGCATTCGGCGGGGAGGAGATCCCACCGGTAACCGCAGCGCCAGTTCTCAACGGACAAGCAAGTGATGTGCCGGATGTGGCGGAATTTGCTTTCGCCTGCGAAAGGACGCGTGGCAGTGCCCCGGCGCCAGCGAATTCCGCAGATGAATGGCGGCGGACGCGGCCATTCGCGAACGCCCATGTCGGAAATTTCCTACCCCCAAAACCGGAAGAGGCTGATACAGGCACCCCGTCGCCCTGATGCACCTTTCCACTCGCGACCAAGCATGACGCCACGTGTGAAAGGAACGGAAATGGGCTGGCTTGACCGGATCTCGCCCTCTGATGCTGACACCGCAGGGAACGCCAGTGATGCGACGACTATCAACGGCACGCCGTATTACGGCCGCGGCAGCCGGAGCATCCCAGGAACGCCCGCCGCGCCCGACGGTCCCGATCCGCCGCTCACGGAGGAGATAAAGCGCCGTCAGGTGGCGCTACTCCTGCGTTACGTCGCGGCTATCCGCGCGCGTTGAGCATCGCGCTGCTTGGGCCGCGATTGCCGGCGTTCACCCCGAGCCGCGCGCCTTGTGCGCGGCTTCGGCGTCGCGGCAGTGTCGTGCGATTGCGTCGACGATCCGCGGCGTCAGTACGGGTGGCAGGTCATGCCCCATCCCCTCGATCTCGAGCAGACGGGCGCCCGGAATGTGCCGGGCAGTGTCGCGGCCGGCGGCGACGGGCATCAGCGGATCGCGGGTGCCGTGAATGACCAGCGTCGGTGCGCGGATCCGAGTGAGCTCCGAGCGGCGGTCACCGGTGGCGAGGATCGCGAGCAGTTGCCGCGCGGTGCCCGCCGGGTAATAGCCGCAGCGGGCCACGCGCTCGCACATGCCGCGCAGTAGCGCCGGATCCGTCGCGTAGCCTGGGCTGCCGATCACGCCGAACACGCCGACGAGGTGGGCGACTACGGCATCGGTGTCGTGGGGGTCCGGCCGGCGCAGGATCGCGCGCACGGCACCCGGCTTGCCGAGCGAGACGCCCGGATTGCCGCTCGAGGCCATGATCGACGTGAGGCTCGTCACGCGATCCGGAAAGCGCGCGGCCATGACCTGCCCGATCATCCCGCCCATCGACACGCCGACCACGTGGGCGCGCGCGATGCCCATGGTGTCGAGGAGGCCGATGACGTCCTTCGCCATGTCGCCCAGCGTGTACGGCGCGCGCACCTTGAGCCGCAACAGGGCCCGGCCGATGGCGAGCGGCAGATTGGGGAGCCGCCCATAGGCGAGCTTCTCGGAATGGCCACAGTCGCGGTTGTCGAAGCGCACGACGTGAAAGCCGCTGTCCACGAGCCCGTCGACGAACGCGTCGGGCCAGAAGACGAGGGGCATGCCCAGACCCATGATCAGTACCAGGGGCGATGCGGCAGGATCGCCCCGCGTCTCATAGGCGAGCGCCACGCCGTTGGCTACGGTGGTCGGCATGAATGCTAATACCAGCCGGATCGCTTGGGGTCGCGATACAGCCATGCGCGGCCGCCGGTCCGGTCGAAGCGCCGCCATTTCCCCTCGGGTTGCGCCAGACGGTCGGCGATCGCATACCACGCGAGCGGGTTGAAGCCGAGTCCGAGGTGGCTCGCTTCGACTTCGATGTTCTCGTGCAGCGGTCCTTCCTTCTCGACGCTGCACTGCCAGGCCACAACGCCATCGCTGCGGCTGAAGATCGAGGTCACGGGCACGGGCGGTGGAACGCGCAGCGGCGCATGGACTTCGGGCGCGCCGATCTTGTCCCCTGTGACGAGCTCGTAGAGACGCCACGCGTTCGAGGCTTTCGGATGGCCGGTGAATGGAGTGCCGAGCGTGATCACGAAGCGCACGTGGCGGGGGAGCTCTTTCGCGAACTCGCGCGCGTAGATGCCGCCTAGGCTCCAGCCGAGCAACGAGATTCGGCGCTTGTGGCGCTTGTGGATTTCCGCGAGCCGCGCGCGACACGCCTCGAGCACGCCGACACGCGGCCCCAGGTTTGTCTTCAAGCCCCAGCCATAGGCCACGTAGCCGCGGCTCTCGAGGAAGCTGCGCAGCGGCGCCGTCGTGATGTCGGACGCCATCAGTCCCGGGTACACGAGGACGGGGTGACCGTCGCCGTCCGGCGCGAGATTGAGCAGCGGACGCAGCGCCACCGCCGCGCCGAGTTCCCACGGTGCGCGCCATTCGAGCGCGAGCCGGACGAGACCCGGTGCGCGCACGAGTCCGTATTCGTACCAGTGCTGCGCGTTGTGCATGTCCTTGGACGCCATGGGCGCGCCTCAGGCTTGGGTCCGCGCGCGTCGCTTCGCTGGCGGTGGCGAGGTTGCTGGACGCGGCGCACGCGCGGCAGAACGCGGTTCGGACGCTTTCAGTTCATCGTGGGTCGCGTGCAACGCGCGGACCAGCGGTTTCATGTCGGGCACGGCCCGGCGCGCAGCGATCAGGCCAAAGTCGAGTGAGCCGCAGTAGCTTTGTACCGTAATGTTGAGTCCGAGACCGTGCATGACGATCGACACGGGCCAGAATGTGAGCATTCGGGCCCCGGCAACGTAGAGCGGCGACTGCGGTCCCCACACGTTCGAGATCACGACGTTGGCGAGCGGAGGAAACGACGCCAGGCTTTGCGCGCGGCCATACACGCTCGCGATCGCGGCGAGCAGCCATGGCGCACCGAGCGACGGGAAATCCGTCGGGATGACCGACCGCGCTCGCGACGTGAGGGCCTTCCCGGCGCCGGCTGACGCGTGAATCGCCGCGAGGCGGTCGACCGGGTCGGCAAGATCGGTCGCGAGGCTGGCGAGCACCATCGTTGCGCGTGTCGAATAGGCAACGTCGCCCGCTTCACGCAACGAGACCGGCATGGCCGCCACGAGTGGCCGCTCCGGGATGCCGCCGTGACGCGCGAGATAGCGGCGAAGCGTGCCGCTCGCGAGCGCCAGCACCACATCGTTGACCGTCACCTCGTGGCGCTCCGCGACCGCCTTAACCTCGGCGAGCGGAATCGAAGCGGTGGCGAACGTGCGTTCCGGAGTGACGGCGACGTTGAATATCGTTCGTGGGCTTAACGTACGGCGGCGTCGTGCGCCGGCCGGCCTGCCGTCCGGCGATGTGCCGGGCGCTGCACTGACGAAGCCGCCGAGTACCCGCGCGAGTTCGGGCAAGTGGCGCAGCAGCTTCGCGTACTGGCCGGCGCTGTTGCGCAACGCCGCGCTCACGAGCTGGCCGGAGGTGGGCGTCACCTCGAGCGGACGCCGGCGTGGCTGAGACACCTCGCGCAGTTCCGGTGTCGGATCGAGAAGCGCGCTGGCCAGCTGCACGCCCGCGGCCCCGTCGAGCGACGCGTGATGCACCTTCGAGTACCACGCGACCTGTCCGGACGCGAGCCCCTCGATCAGATAGAACATCCAGAGAGGATGGTCCCGGTCGAGCAGCTCGCTGTGCAGCGTCGCCACCCGGGCCTCGAGCGTGGCCAGCGTGCCGGGCTTCGGCAGGACGATGCGCCGCAGGTGGTAGTCGAGGTCGACCGGGCGGTCCTCGACCCACATCGGTCCCGCCAGCTCGAACGGCAAGGTCGCAAGCCGGCGCCGAAAAACGGACGTCAGGTGCAGCCGGCCTTCGAGGTGATGCCGCGCACGTTCGAAGAAACCCGTGCGCTGACCGCGCGGCAGCTCATAGAGATGCACCGACCCCACGTGCATCGGCGTCTCGGGCGTCTCGAGGTAAAGGAATGCAGCATCGAGGCCGGAAAGGGGCGTCATCGAGGAATGAATGTCGCCTCGTATTGCAGGCTGGGGCCTTGAAGTCTCCGGGGATTATATGCCCGGGACCTTAGGCGGCCATGCGCCCTTCGTACCTCCGGTTGCGTGGTTGGCAACTCGTGATTCAACTGCCCATCAGTTATTCAGCAGCCTCGCGGCAAGCAGGCAGAACATCAGCGCCGGGTGACCTCGCGCACAGGTCATCAAGGATCAGTCTGGACGTTCATCCGTTGCCCCTCTTTGCGCATGTCATGCACCACCGGGGCCGACGCGTCGATCGTTGCCGACTGCCGGGTTCGGAAGATACGCCAGACACCAAGACTGACCAGTACGGCCAGACCACATAGCTCAAGCAAGAGCAATAGATTGCCATCGATCATTGTCGTCTCCATTCAAGTCTTCACACATTACCGGTCGCCGGCGCGGCTGTCTGTGCGTCGACGCACAGAGAGCGCAAGAGCGCTCTGGGTCTCCACGCGCTTCAAGGTTGAAACGCGTACGGCGGCAACGTGGAGAGCCGAGGATCGTCCACGGCGCCGCCAACGGTGAAGTGATACAGGCTCTGCCAGGAATGGTCGTCGATTCCAAGCAGCGCATGCATTTCGTCATCGAAGAAACAGCCAATCCCGGTGGAGCGTATGCCGGCTGCCTCGGCTTCGAGATAGAGGACCTGCCCGAGCATGCCGGATTCCCAGAAGAGGTGGCGGTAGCGCCACGGTTCATGCATCGCGACGTCGAACTTCGCAAGCATCCCCAGCGCAAAACACGAGTCGGCGCCGATGTCCTGGTGGCAGCACACCGACTTGGCAACGTCTCGCAAGTCATGGGGCAACAGGAAATACAGCGGCAGACGGGCCGGCCCGACCTTCTGCCACAGCCACTCATCGCGCATCGACTGCTTCAGGCCGGGCAGGGCATCCGGATCGCGCAGGAACATGTACAGACCCGGCTCCAGGCCATCGACACGGTGCACCATCAACGCGGGATGCACGAGCACGGGAGCCTGCAACGCATTCCAGGGTGGCGCATCGCCGCGCACCAGAAGGCATTCGAGCATCGTGAAGAAGCTCGCGTCGGGGATGCGCGTACGGCCATCGAAACCCACGGCGCTGCGCCGTTGTCGCGCGATCGCGGCGAACGTCAGATCGAGGTCGGGTGCCGAAGGAGGCGGCAGTGCGACCGGTGCCGGCGCGGGTGGGTCTTGAGTGGGAGGTTTGCGAGTGGCGCGTTGAATCGAGTCGATGTCCGGCCATCGCACCTGCTCATGACTCAACTTGTTGGCGCGCCCGTACCACGTGGCCTCACCGAGCGGGACCACCAGCTGCTCAAGATCGGGCCGCGCATCCGGCTCCCCGACCCACAGCAGGGCATCCGGTACCTCCGCTTCTGCATCTCCGAAATCCGCGTGGCGATCGACGCCCAGCAAACGGGCGACGGTCTCGTCTGCAGCCGAATAGACCAATCGGGTCTGCCAGCCGAGGGCGGCCGCGGCGTAGCTCACCGCAGCGATTGCGTGGCCGCAATCATGCTGACAGTAGCGCCACGCACGCAAGCCGTATTTCCACGCTTCGCGCCAGTGGATCGAGCTGAGGCCGATCAGGACACCGTTGCCGGCAAACGCTTCGGTCCAGCGCGGATCGTCCACCGCCGCGCGTTTCTCGAGCACGTGATCCCGGCTCAAGTAGTGGTGGACCCCAGCGACGAGGCCGGGGAGGCGCGGGCACAACAGATAGCCCTCGGTCGGATGCAGATTTCCGCTCGAAGGATTGCAGCGCAAGGCCCACCGCTGGGCGCCATAGGATTTCCACGCCGACAGACCGAGCGAGAGCTCGAACAGAATGGCCAGGTGATCGAGGTCGAATCGACTCGGGCGTGGCAGGCTGCCGCGGCGCAATTCGTTGTAGCGTGTGACGACTGAATCGGCAGCCAGGCGCAGCTCGAGCCTCTCCGCGCCGTCGAACTCCCGGAACGGATTCGGCTGGTTTGCCCAGTCGAGTCCCGTCGGACCGGGAGCGTAATGGTTGATGCGGTGCTTGCTGCGCTGGTGGTACTCGAGGAGTCCTGGCATAAGTGCCGATGCGCGCGCCCGTCGCGGTTGACCGACCCGATCGAATCCGGCTCACTCCCTGGGCACGAAGATCCACATGAGCACGTAGAGCACGAGGCCGGTGCCCCAGCACAGCAGCAGCAGGACGAACAGCAGGCGCCACGCCCAGGAATCCACGCCTGTGGCTTCCGCGATGCCGCCGCACACGCCCGCGATCCATCGGTCGTCGGCGCTGCGCCGCAGTGCATTGATCGCCGCGGCAGCAGCCCCGGATGGCGCCTCGGTCGAGCTGGCAGCGCCATCCAACAGGCGGGCCTTGGCGCGCGAGTACTCGTCGTCGGTCAGGGCCCCGCGTTGATGCAAGTCCAGCAGTTTGGCCAGCTCGTCGCTCAGCGGCATCGGAACCTCCTGTTCAAGGACTCGTCCCGCGGATATGCGCGAGCGTGGTCATTTGACCTCGGCGTCGTAGATGTACATCGTCGACTTCTCGTCTTCCGGAATGAAATAGGCACGCAGACCCGTGGCCGTGGGCTCGATCCAGACCGGGTTCTGCGTCATCGGGAAGCCGCTGTCGGTCCACAACTCAACCGGTACCTGATAGACGACGCGGTTGGTCGCGAGGTCGACGATTTCCAGTCCCCCCAGCGGAAAACGCGGCGCGTTCGGTCGCATCTGGTAGTTGTTGAGCCCAGAGCACAGCATTTCCTGCCGCCCGAGATACTTGCAGTCCTGGTAGTCGATGTAGAGCGCGGGGTTGGTGACACGCAGGTCTACCGGCTTGATGCCGGCGTTGGTGACCTTGCCGTCGTTGTCCAGCGTCCACTTGTAGAGGCGGCGCGAGCCCCAGCTTACTCCGTGGAGCGTGTTGTCCTGCGTGTTGTGGACGATGCCGCCGACATGGTCGCCGTAGCGAAAGACCTCGGTCGCCTTCATCGTCGCGGGATCGACCTTGTAGATGATCGCCCGGCTGTTGGGACGGTACTCGGCCGTCGGCACCCAGATCCACTTGCCATCGTAGTCGATGCCGCCCGGATGATAGACGGAGCCTTCGCCCAGCGTGAGGTCGGCGAGCAGGTTGCCCTTCATGTCCAGCTTGAACAGGTGCCCGACGCCCTCGCCCGTGTCGCGGTCGTAGCCGTCCTGCAATTGCGGGTAGCGCTTGGTCGGCGTGCGAATGTCCACCGACGACAGGTAGATGACGTCAGCGATCCTCACCATGCCCTGCGGATGGAACGTATTGAAGTTGATCGGGACGGACTCCGCGAGTTTCCACGGCACCGCGCGCGTGAGCTTCTTCACGCGTTCGCTGACGACCGCCCCTTGATCGGTATGCGCCAAAGCCGGCACCCCCACTGCGACCAGCGCGAACGCAGCGACAAGCAGCGATTTCACTTCGATCCTGGACATTGTGGTCTCCTCTTCCGCCCGTGCCGACGGCTGTGGAGTTCCGGCGCGGCCGGATCGAATGATCGGACTAACGTCATCCCGACGCGGGCGCCGCCGGCCGCGTCGAGGCCGGCGCCGTGGGGGAATATCAAGTATAGACGTCGGGCGGCACACCTGCTGTGGCGAAAGCAGGTGCGCTCCACGCGTCTCGCCGCAATTCGGCACAATGGCGAATGCCCAAGAATTACGCCATGGGCGGCCGTACGGCCCCGCCCAAGCCTGGTGACGCATCGCCAGCACCGGAACGCCAGTCGTGGCGAGCGCGCTTGGGAGCATTGCGCAACCTCCCGCCGTTCCTGAAGCTGGTCTGGCGGACCAGCCCCGCGCTCACGCTCGGCCAATCGCTGCTGCGCGTCGTGCGCGCATTGCTGCCGGTCGCGACGCTCTACGTCGGCAAGCTGATCATCGATGAGGTCGTGCTGCTGGTCCAGGCGCCGCATGCTGTCGAAGGCCTTGGGCAATGGCTCGCGAGCGGATTGCTGGACCGCATCGGTGGGTTGCTCGTCCTGGAATTCGGACTCGCGGTCTTCTCCGACGTCCTGGGCCGCGCCGTGTCGCTGCTGGACTCCTTGTTGTCGGAGCGGTTCAGCAACGAGATCAGTCTTCGGCTCATGGAACACGCCGCCACGCTCGACCTCGAGGATTTCGAGGACAGCGAGCTCCAGGATCGGCTGGAACGGGCACGGCGGCAGGCGGCCGGACGTTCGAGCCTGATCGGGCAGCTCTTCAGCCAGGCGCAGGATGTCGTCACCGTCGTGAGCTTCGCCGCGGGACTGCTCATCTACGCTCCGTGGCTGATCGCGTTCCTCGCCATTGCCCTGCTACCGGCATTCGTCGGCGAGGCACATTTCAACGCGCAGAGCTACTCGCTCAACTACGCCCGCACGCCGGAGCGGCGCGAACTCGATTACGTGCGGCAGACGGGCGCGAGCGCGGAGACGGCCAAGGAAGTGAAGATCTTCGGCCTGAACGCTTTCCTGATCGAGCGCTACCGAACGCTGGCCACGAGCTTCTTCGAGGCCAATCGCCGAATCGCGCTGCGGCGCGCAGGCTGGGGAAGCCTGCTTTCCGCGATCGGCACCATTGCCTACTATGTCGCGTACGCCTACATCGTGTGGCGCACGCTCCACGGCGACTTTTCCATCGGCGATCTCACGTTCCTCGCGGGCTCCTTCCGGCGCCTGCGAAACCTGCTGGAAAACCTGCTGATGGGATTCTCGCAGGTCGCGGGCCAGGCGCTCTATCTCGACGACCTGTTCTCATTCTTCGAGATCCAGCCGGAAATCGTTCCGCCGCTGAACCCACGGCCATTCCCCGTGCCGATTCGGGGGGGCTTCGCATTCGAGAACGTCGGATTTCGCTACCCTGGGGCCGAGCGCTGGGCGGTGCGTGGAATGACGTTCGAGCTGCGTACGGGGGAGGTCCTTGCGCTCGTGGGGGAAAACGGTGCCGGCAAGACCACCCTCGTCAAGCTGCTGGCGCGGCTTTACGATCCGGACGAGGGCCGCATTCTGCTCGATGGGCACGATCTCCGCGAATACGACCTGTTGGCGATTCGCGCCAACATCGGCGTCATCTTTCAGGACTTCGTCCGCTATCACTTCACCGCCGCCGACAATATCGCCGTCGGCCGTATCGAGGCGCGCGACGACCGCGCTCGCATCATCGCTGCCGCCGAGCGCAGCCTGGCGGACGAGGTCATTCAGAAGCTTCCCCAGGGATACGATCAGATTCTCGGCAAGCGCTTTCGAACCGGCATCGACCTCTCCGGTGGCGAGTGGCAGAAGATTGCCATCGCGCGTGCCTACATGCGCGACGCGCAGCTTCTGATACTCGACGAGCCCACGGCGGCGCTCGACGCGCGTTCGGAGTTCGGGGTGTTCAAGCGCTTCAAGGAATTGAGCAAGGGCAAGACGGCGGTGCTGATATCGCACCGCTTTTCCAGCGTCCGCATGGCCGATCGAATCGTGGTGCTGATGGACGGCGCCGTCGAAGCCATGGGCACCCACGCCGAACTGCTGGAGCGGGGAGGGCGCTATGCTGAATTGTTCGAATTGCAGGCCGCGGGCTACCGATAGCTGCGGCGCGGGGGCCGCGCAATCCCGGCGGTAAGAGCGGGAGAGCTCGAGCCCGCCCACCGAGCGAGCCTTGGCACACCGCTTGCGGATAGTCCCCTCAGAGGCCGTTCACCAGAGCGTGAATTGCCCCTGCTGGCGCCGCTCGTCACAAAGCGACGCCGGGGAGCGCTCACGGACCGAAAGCCTACCCGGGGTGCATCGAAGATAAACAGGGAGTTTGCAAAGGAGACGCAGGAATGAAGTTCCTAATCCTCGCACTACTCGTAGCGTTCTCCGTGTCGGCGATGGCAGGCAAGCCCACCAAGGAGCAAATCGCATCGCCCGCATCAGTTGAGGGCAATTCCGTCAAGCAATGTGGCAGCGGTGATCCGTCGAAGGGGTCGAACGTGGACATGCGCAAGGGTCTCAACGCCAAGGGCGGCAACCCGTGTGACGACGGCGTGGATCGCAATCGCGCACCGACGCCCGATGCGCCG
>CAWHNE010000034.1:0-246338 GCA_963830485.1 uncultured beta proteobacterium | reverse complement strand
GCCAATAGCTGTCTGTCGCCGTCGACGCCCAATACGCTTCATAGCAATGGGATGGACGCCCCCACCCGCAACGGCATCGATGTGCCAAAGTGGAAGTGTCAACGACCACTTGAACCGAGGGGGGCATCCAACATGAAGGTTACGACGATCGGCGTTGATTTGGCAAAGAGCGTGTTCCAGGTTCACGGTGTCGATGAACGAGGGCATGTCGTGGTGCGCAAGCAGCTGCGGCGGGACCAGGTCGCCGTGTTTTTTGCCAACCTGCCGCCCTGTCTGGTCGGCATGGAGGCGTGCGGCAGTGCGCATCATTGGGCCCGGAGGCTGCAGGGGTTCGGTCACTGTGTCCGGCTGATATCGCCGCAGTTCGTGAAGCCCTACGTCAAGAGCAACAAGAACGACGCAGCCGACGCGGAGGCGATCTGCGAAGCGGTGGCCCGGCCGAACATGCGCTTTGTGCCGATCAAGACGGTGGAGCAACAGGCGGTGCTGTCCGTGCACCGAGTGCGCCAAGGATTCGTGAAAGCACGAACGGCGCAGGCCAACCAGATTCGTGGTCTATTGACCGAGTTTGGGTTGGTGCTGCCGCAAGGCATCACGAACGTGTTCCGACGGGTGCCGCAACTGATCGATGGGGCTGCCGACCTGCCAGCGTCGATGCGGCAGCTGATCGAGCGGCTGCTCGAGAACATGAAGGTGCTGGATCGGCAGGTCAAGGAGCTCGAGGCGCAGATCAAGGCTTGGCACCAAGGCAGCGAGCTGAGCCGCAAGCTCGAGAAGATTCCCGGCATTGGTCCGCTGGCAGCCAGCGCTCTGGTGGCTTCGATTGCCGATGCCAGGAGTTTCAAGAACGGCCGACAGGTGGCGGCCTGGCTGGGGCTGGTGCCCAAACAGGACTCGAGCGGCGGCAAACCGAAGCTGCTGGGCATGAGCAAGCGCGGCGACACCTACCTTCGAACGTTGCTGATTCACGGCGCGCGCTCGGCGATTGTGGCGGCGCAACGCAAGGGTAAGCCGAACGTCTGGCTGTCAGGACTGCTGGCTCGGCGCCATCCGAATATTGCCGCCGTGGCGCTGGCCAACAAGAATGCGCGCACCATCTGGGCACTGCTCGCGCATGAGCGCGAATTCCGACCCGACTACGTGCCGCGGCCTGCCACCGCGTAGCCGCAGCCAACGAACCTAAACGATCAATCAGACGAGGAGACCGACCCACCGATTGCTCAGGCGCTCACGCAATGATGGCAAACAGGTCAGACCTTGGTTGGCCAAACCCAAAATGACTGCAGCACCGCGAGTGCGCGATAGCGATCGGGAGCCAACCAGCCAATCCCATCAGGGACAGCGGCACGATGCCGCGCACAAAGTCCGGATGTACGGGTGCAATCTGTTCCTTCAAGTCATCACGATATGAGCGCATGGCAAACCCGGGGGCGTCCATGTACGGTCATTCCAACGCGCTACCGGCAAGCGATATGAACGACCGGGCGTCCGCTGCCACATGCAACCCTTGGACGGCAGGAATAACATCTCGGGTTTCCGCATTCGGCGATTGGCGGCCACGGCAAGATTATGTACACTTAGTCCGGCATTTTACAAAGTGCAAAGTACAGGACCATGCGGATGCGCGTTCGTCATGGTCGCCCAACTGTCCCAATAAGGAGTCAACATGCACGCCGGATGCTCATTCCCTTGCCGCCTTGTCGCCGTCCTCATTGCCGCTGCGCTCGCCTCTCCCGCCCTCGCGCAGCAGACCGGGGGTGGGTTAGTCACCACGCCCGGCGCCGCGTACGCGTCGCGCAAGGTGACCGACACCGCGACCGTCACGGCGATCGACATGACCACGCGCCAAGTGACGCTGCGGCGCGCGAACGGCACCATGTTCACCGTCGTCGCCGGCGAAGAGGTGCGCAACCTGCCGCAGTTGCGCGTCGGCGACACCGTGACTATCGACTACTACGACAGCCTAGCGCTCGAGCTCAAGAAGGGCGGCACCGGGGCGCCCGCGAGCCGCAGCGACACCCTGAGCGGATCGCGGGCCGAGCTCGGCCAGCGGCCGGGCGGAATCACCACCAAGGAGACCGTGATCGTTGCCGACGTCATCGCCGTCAACCCGGCGGGCCAGACCATTTCGCTGCGCGGCCCAGGAGGCCGGGTGGTCGTTCTGCCGATCAGGGACCCGGAGCAGTTCAATCGGATCGCAGTGGGCGACCAGGTACAGGCGACCTACATAGAGGCCGCCGCGGTTTCCATCACGCCGGCGTCAGCACCGGCTCCGGTAGCAGCGGCGCCCGCCGCCCCGTGGGGCAGGTGGATGATCGGCGGGCGCGCGGTCGACGTCTACCCGGACGTCAGTTCCTCGGTCTCGGGCTTCGATGTCAAGAGTCAATGGACCGGCGAGTTCGACAGCACCTACTTCTTCACGCGGAACGTCGCGGTCGAGGGCAGTATTACCTGGGCGAAGCAGGACGTCACCTTCAACGGCACGGGCGTCGGCGCTCTCAAGATGATGCCGGTGATGTTCACGCTGCAATACCATTTCACCGACCTCGGCGCGTGGAAGCCGTACGTCGGCGGCGGGTTCAACTACACGTATTTCTACGAGACCGATCTGGGCAACAACGTCGGGGCCTCCGTCAATCGTGACAGCTGGGGCGGCGCGCTGCAGGCGGGCCTCGACTACCAAATCGAGCGGAATTGGTACGTCAACTTCGACGCCAAGTACCTGTGGATCAACAACGACGTGCGCTTGAGGGACTTCAATAGCGGGAACATCAGCTCGCTCGACATCAATCCGTGGGTGTTCGGCATCGGCGTCCGTTATCGCTTCTGACCTTCCATCCGACGCCGAGCCGTATGGGCCAACGGCAGCCCGCGTAGCCTGGTGAGGATCTCAGTTCAGATCATCGTCCTTGTAATACTTTGTTCCCTTGGCGGTGAGTTCGAGTGCCAGGCCTTTGTCCGTGACCTGGTAGATCCAGACCCCGGGTGACACCGCGACCGCGCCCTGGTACGCGGAACCTTTGTCTTCGGCCTTCGCCGCTGCCGTCGCTTGTCCGCCAAACTCCCAGCCGGAGTTGACGAAGTTGTTCAGGGCTGCCTCGGTCTCGAACACCCAAACGACCTGAAACTTCTTGACCCCGAAGCCCAGGCCGGCCTGAATTTCGGCCATCTTCATGTACGTCATCGCCTTGGTCTTGTTGTTGACCGCGATGCCTTTGCCTGAGCCGCCCCCGGCAACGAGAATCTTCATGCCGAAGTTGCTGAACGCCGCGTAGCCAGCCGCGGACTCGACTGCCTTGCGCGCCGACGGCGCTGCCTTGTAGACCGCGGCAAGTGCATCCTCCGCGGCCTTGCGCACCTCAGCCTGTTCCTTTGCCTTGTCTGCTCCGAACGTGATGCCGGGCGCGGCGACCGCGGCGGCCATTGCCAAGACCATCATGCGACGATTCATGCTATCTCCCGTTCAAATGCATTTACGGCATCACGACATAGGAAACGTGCCGCTGCGTGCGCACCAGTGTGCCGGTGCCGGGAGAGTACGACAATCCGCAAGCCAACGACAAGGGGGTTGACCCCTCGACATCCGGCTTCCTGAAGTTCGGCGATTGCGCGTCTAGTTGTCGACGACCCGGCCACTTGCTGGGGAGGGCTGGCGCCGGACACAGCTTGCACCTTGAGGGTGTAGTCGGTGCCATCCCGCTTTGGCGTCTACGGGACCACGGTGATCGCTTTCTTCCTCGCCGAAATGGGCGACAAGACTCAGATCGCCACGGCGGCGCTTGCCGCACACTACGAGTCCTTGCTGGCGGTGGTGACCGGCACGACGCCGGGCATGCTATTGGCGGACGTGCCGGCGGTCCTTCTCGGTGACGCCGTTGCCCGTCGGGTTGCGCTTCGGATCGAGCGCGGAATCGCCGCGGTCATCTTTGCCGGCCATGGGCTGTTGAGACCCCTGTTGGCTGCACCATTCAGGTGAACCGTATCTAACGGTGGGGCGGAAGCGGTGAGGAGTTGAACGTCCGCTTCGATGGATTTCAGCGACCGCAATGGAGCACCCGATAGGTCCGCTGAGGGTCGTCGGCGGTCAACCACGCTCCGACATTGAACGGCAGCTCGACGATTCACATCGGCCGTTCACACCTCGACGACTGCTCGCGATGCGCAGCAGCCACTCAAATCGCCACAGTGAGGGTCTCTGACCGGCCAGGAGTAGTCGCAGCACGTGATGCTCCAAAGCGGTCAGCTACAGCGGGGCCCCGAGGATCACTTGGTGGGCCCTTGGCGATCGGCCTGGGCCACGACGAATCCGACTATCGGAGCACGCAGCGATCTCCTTCGGCGTGGAGTAGATCGTCATGGCGCGGATGCGCATGCGTTGCGCAGTCGCATGAGCCTGCGTCCAATTTCCGACGCGGCACCGATCTGCATCGCCGCCGCCAGCGCCTCCGCTTCGGCAAGCGCAGCGGCCGCCCCCGCAGGCTCACCCCGGGCGAGATCAAAGAGACCGCGGCTGCACAGAACGCGCACGAGGAGCGTCCGGTCGTCGACCTCGCGCAGAATCGCTTCGCCCTCGGCCAGCCGGGCCGCGGCCTCGGCATGGCGGCCGTCCCGCGCGAGCAAAGCGCCGAGCTCACCGATAACGAAGCCCTCCAGACGCCGATTCGGCGCCCCGGAAAGGATGTCACGCGCCTGCGCGAACGCGGCGTACGCCTCGTCGAAATCGCCGTGCTCGGTCAACGCGGTGCCGAGACTCGATAGCGCGTAGGCCTCGCTCCGCCGGTTGCCCATCTCGCGTGCGCGGCACAGGGCGGCGCGAAACGATTCAAGCGCCTCGGCAACAAGACCGATTCCGATCTCGAACTCACCGATGTTCTGCAGCGTGATCGACTCCGAGTCGTGGTCAGCGAGTTCGCGTACGATCGCGAGCGCGCGGTCGAAGGCGGCGCGTGCGCGCTCGACGTCGCCGGTCTCCGCGAGGACGTTGCCCATGTTGGTCAGCGTGATGCCCTCATCGCGCAAACTACCCAGCTCGTGCCAGATCTCAAGAGCGGCCTCATAGTGCGCCACCGCCTCGCGGGTGCGCCCCTGCTCCTGGTAGGCGATCGCGAGGTTGCCGCATAACCTGCCCTCGAGCAGCCGGGCCCCGATATCGCGCGCGATGGCCAGCCCGGCGGCGTAGTGGACCCGGGATTCCTCGATCCGGCCGGCCCACAGGTCGAAGTTGCCCAGCCGGCCGAGGATCGTCGCCTCGAGCTTGCGATCGCGGAGCGAGCGTACGCGCTCGAGCGCGCGCTCGAACTCGGCCCGGAGCCCTTGCTCCTCGCCGATACGCATCAGCGCTTCCGCGCGGCAGAGGAACGCCAGCTCGCTCTGCACCGGAGTCAGGCCGTCGAGCGCGCAAACGGCGGCGCCGAGCGATACGCCCAGCGCGAGTGGCCCCTGCAGGGCGAGAACCTCCCACGCCGCGCGGTAGGTCGCGATCGCGGTCCCGCCGTCTCCACGCGCAACCGCGCGCCGGCACGCCACAACCATGTTGCCGAGCTCCAGCGCCAGCACGCGGCGCCGCTGCGGTCCGTCGCTGCGGTGCAGTGCCTCGATCGCCTCGTCGGTTCCCAACGCCGCGAAACACTTTCCATGCCGCTCCTCGCCCGAGCGCTCGGTGGCGGCGCCGAGGCCGTGTAGCCGCTCGCGCGCGTACTCGTGGATGCTCACGTACATTCCGAAGTAGAGCTCGTCGAAGTCGTAGCGGTTGCTGCGGTTGGGCTCCCACGCCCGCAGCAGGCTCTTGTCCACGAGCGAGTGGACGGCATCGATGACCGACGGCGCTTCGGGCCAGGCCGACAGATCGATAACCGCCTCGGCCTGCTCGAGGGTGAAGCCGCCTTCGAACAGCGCGCACTGCGCGAACGCAGCCTGCTCCGATGGCGACAACAGATCCCACGACCAATCGATCGCGGCGCGCAGCGTTGCCTGGCGTGCGATCGGCCCACGGGCACCGGCGAGGAGCGCGAAACGGTCGTGCAAGCGCACGACGATCTGCGCGGGCGTCAGTACGCGAATCCGCGCCGAGGCGAGCTCGATGGCGAGCGGCAGACCGTCGAGAAGGGCGACGATACGCGCGATCGCGTCGCGGTTGTCGTCGGTCAACGCGAAACTCGGAAGGTGCGAGTGCGCACGGGCGACGAATAGCTCGATCGCTTCGTCGTCGAGTGTAAGCGGCTCGAGCGGGAAGACTTCTTCGCCGGCCAACCGCAGGCGCTCGCGGCTGGTGACGATAAACGTCGCTGCTGGTGCGGCCTCGATCCAGCGCCCCAGCGTCGCGGGCGCATGGCTGACTACCTGCTCGAAGTTGTCGAGCACGACGAGACAACGGCCACGCGCGGCGATCGCGTCACCGATCCGCACGCCAGGCTCCGCGGTTGCGAGCGGCACCTCGAGCGCCATTGCGACCGCACCGAACACGCCCTCGAGACTGCGTGCTTCGCTGAGGTCGCAGAAACAGACTCCTCCCGGCCAATCGCCGAGCCAATCTCTGGCATACCGGCGCACGAAACGGGTCTTTCCCGTACCGCCGGCGCCGAGAACGGTGACAAGCCGCACTCCTGCGTCGAGCCGCTGCGCGAGAGCGTGGAACTCCTTCTTTCGGCCGACGAAGCTATCGCGCTCGACCGGAAGGTTATTGCGAATCGTGCGAACAGGTTGCCAGTGCTCTCCGTCGCGAACGACTCTGTAGGCGTTCTGGGTGTCGGCGGGCGGCGCGAAGGTGGTCATACCCGACAACACGAGTTCACACAACTCCACCGGTGCCTCGAGGCCCTTAAAACGGTACTGGCCGAGGGTCTCGATGCGCGCCCCCGACGGATACGTATCACCACACGCCGCGGCCACCGCGGCAGTGAGCAGCGTCTGTCCGCCGCGGGTTATCGACAACAGCCGGGCGAGTGCGTTGAGGGGTGGCCCGAAGTAATCGCCATCGCGCCATTGCGCCTCTCCGCAATGCAGCGAAATGCGCACGCGGATCGGTGCCTGCTCCGGCCACGCCTCCGCATGCAGAGCCTGCTGGATCGTCTCTGCCGCGGCGAGGGCCCGCGCCGGGTGTGGAAATGCCGCATGGAACCCGTCGCCCGCAGCCTTGAATGTCAGGCCGCCATGCAGCGCGATGGCGCCACGCATGATCGCGTCGTGGCGCGCGAGCGCCGCGCGCATCGCATCGGCGTTACGCTCCCACAACTCGGTGCTACCTTCGATGTCCGTGAGCAGGAACCCGAAGTTCCCGTCGCGCATCGCGAAGTTCGCAGGATCGGCCGGGGGCATGTATATCAATTGGACGTCGGCGAGCCCCATTCTGCGAGACTTTGTCGCATGGGGCAACTCGGAGGTGAATAGGACAGAAACGGATTTCAATTCCGTCGGACACGTTTCTTAGAGGTCTACCAAGAGGCCCTTGAAGACCAGATTCATTGAGTGCATCCGTGTTGGCGCGCAGCACGCAAAGGGGCGCGCACATCACCACAGAACTTCCGTTGGCGATCTAACTTGAAAAAGGACATCTCCACTGCGACGAAAGTCCACCGCGCTGAGTTGATTGATCGTGCTAACGAGCACGACGGCCACTCCTAAGCGCGGGGATCCCTCGTGCGAAGGCATCACAAAGGCCTCCGCTGTATAGAAGCCGGCCCCGTATTCGAAGCCCGTTATGTGTAGCACTCTGTCGGAATCGTTTGGCCACGAGAAGGGCACAATTCCGAACCTCGCCGCCTCCTTATACAGCGCGAAGATCTCGTCATCGCTCGCTGTTGCTACGGCTTGTCGGATCAGCGTGGCAATGGGTCCGGCCGTGCTGGCTTCGCGGCGGCGGCGCGGATACTCCTTCGATATCCGGTCTAGGGCGTCCCGCCGGTAATCTGCCGCGGAAAGTCGTTGTATCTCAGCAAGCGTTTCGCCAGCCTGCGGAGCCAGTGCGATAGGACGTTGCCACCCCGTCGCATAGTTGGCCGCATACACCGCACCGACGTCCGTGAGGTGAGTCATGGGCTGAAGACCGTAGACCTGGATGCCAAGCCTTCGAAAGTGATCGACGGTGCGCAACTCGATGAATTCGTGAGGAGGCTTCCATAGACTTTCGATGATAAAACGCATGTCTATGTGGCAGGACGTTGCATAGTCGGCAAGGACCGTCGATAGATATTTCCCTTGTTGAACGCCAAATCTCGTGGGCACGGAAGCCAAAGAATCATTGTAGAAGCTATGAAAGCCCATTCTTGCGCCCGCTTCAACCATTCTTCCGGGACCTGAGCCGCCGACCATATAGTGAAACGCGCCCCCGAGATAGGCGAAGGCAGCAGCTGAATAGCAGACGGCATTCGCCTTAACCAGAGAGCCGTATCCGCGTTCCCAAAGCAGCTTACCGATCTCGATTCCTTCGAGGTGGTGCCCACCCGTACTATCAAATGACAAGGTGACGCCGCCGTAGTCGCCAATTCGCGATGGACGTGAAATCAGAAGTTGATCGGCATAGATACCGAGGCGTCCGGCATCACCGGGTGCCACTTCTCCGTGGATCGTAATCGTGATGTCGTCGTACGACGAATCGAATTGGTGCGTAAAGTCCGCCACCTGGGCACCTTATTCAATAGCGAGCAAGCGGGCATTCGTTGCGATGAGGCGGAGTGTCCGTACGACGCCGGGGCACTGTCAAGGGAAGGCTCAGCCGCCGATGCGATAGAAGGACGGCGTCGCATTGCGCGACGCCGGCGCGCAGCACATTGGTTGTGGCGTTTGCGCGGCTGCTATCGGAGAGCGGAATGACTGCAGTGGGTCGACAAGCGCCCTTGACCCAGGATCAACATGAGGCTCCTTTCCTCCTACAAAGGAGCCATTCATGCATGCCGCTACCAACACCGCCCCCAAGGCTGAGGGGCGTGTAGTACCGTGGAACAAAGGGAAGCTGATCGGCCAGAAGCCACCGCTGAAGCTGAAGGAGATCTGGGCCATCCGGATTCGACTGCAATTGGATCATCGAGCCCGGGAACTCGCGTTGTTCAATCTCGCCATCGACAGCAAGTTGCGCGGGTGCGACCTGGTGGGGCTTCACGTCCGCGATGTGTTCCAGGGTAGTCATGTCGCCCCACGCGCGATTGTCATGCAGAAGAAGACCCAGCGGCCGGTGCAATTCGAGATCACCGAACAAACGCGGGACGCGGTCGGTGCCTGGATCGCGGCCGCCCGCCTGAAGCCGGAGCAGTTCCTCTTTCCGAGCCGTATGTCGGCGTCGCCTCACCTTTCGACCCGGCAGTATTCCCGGATCGTTCATACCTGGGCGGGATCGATTGGGCTTGATCAGGCGGCCTACGGCACCCATTCAATGCGGCGCACCAAGCCGACTTTGATCTATCGCCGCACCAGGAATCTTCGGGCCGTTCAGCTCCTGCTCGGCCATACGAAACTTGAAAGCACCGTGAGATACCTCGGAATCGAGGTCGACGACGCGCTGGAAATCGCCGAACAGACTGAGGTGTAGTCCCGCCGGGCCGGTCGGCGACCGCCGAACTTGACGGTCACCGACCAAATGCAGCCACTCGGCCGATGCAGGGGAGCGGCGGCCACCGACCGAGGCCGTGTGGAAACTCTTTAATCGTAAGTGCCTGCACGCTGGGAGTTGAAGAGCCGGCCGGGTTGGCGCTTTCCGCGCCTTTAGTCCCGTTCGGACCGATTCCTCAATCACATCTGCGTCGGCAGCGAATTGAGTCCCCGGTGTGGTCTAAATGGCGCTTACGTTGCCACCATCCTTATCGCTCTCATCGTCCCCGCAATGCCGAGTATCTGCATGACGCGCTTCAGGTTGTAGGCAAGAACGTGCAAACTCATTTCGGTGCGGACCTTGGCCAGCGTTTTGGTGAGGAAGTGCGTCGAGCCCATCCAGTGTTTGAGCGTGCCAAAGATGTGTTCGACCGTCCGTCTACGAACCTTCATCTGATCGGGCTTGCGATCCAGTCGCCGTTGCATGGCATCGAGGACGGCCTCGTGCTCCCATCGCCGCACCCGCCGCTCCTTACCGGTCGTGCACTGGCGCTTGAGTGCGCAACTTGAGCAAGCCGAAGTGTAGTAGACGTTGATCTTCATCTCGTGTTCGACGCTCGAGTGATGCCAGACCAGTCGCTGGCCCGCAGGACAGCGGTACTCGTCATCCCTGGCGATGTAGACGAAGTCCAGCTTGCTGAAGCGACCCGCGGCTTTGCTGTTCGATGTCTCATTCTTGGGAACATAGGTCCTGATTCCGGCTTCTTCACAGGCCAGGATTTCTCGCCCGCTGTAGTAGCCTCGGTCAGCGATCACCGCGATCTTCTCAGTCCCTATCGCTTCACGCGCTTGCGTCGCCATGTTCGATAGTTGATCCCGATCGTGGCCCGTATTGGTCACCTCGTGCGCGACGATCAGGTGGTGCTTCGCGTCAGCCACCGCCTGAACGTTATAGCCGACGATGCCGGTCCCGCGGCCGCTGGTGGCCATCGACCGAGCATCGGGGTCGGTCAAGGATAGCTGTTCGTCAGGCTGGCGCTTCAGCTCGACTTCTATCTCGCGCAACCGCCGCATCTGCCGCTTGAGTTTCTTTAGCTTCTCCTTCAGATGGGCCGTCTTCGCTTCAGTCTCGGTCGGCTCGGTGCGATCGATGGTATCCAGCGCACTGAGGTAGCGCTCGATGCTCTCGTCGACCTGTTGCAGGCGCTGCTCCAGTTTGTGCGGCGTGAAGTTCTTGTCGCGGTTGTTGACCGCCTTGAACTTGCTGCCGTCGACCGCCACGATGGCGTGGGTGAACAAACTGAGCTGCCGGCACATCAAGACGAACCGCCGGCACGCATTGCGGATACCCTTGCCATTGTCCCGCCGGAAGTCGGCAAGCGTCTTGAAGTCTGGGGACAGCCGGCCGGTCAGCCACATCAACTCGACGTTCCGCTGCGCCTCGCGCTCCAGGCGCCGGCTAGATTGGACGCGGTTCAGGTAACCATAGAGATAGATCTTCAGCAGCACCCCGGGGTGGTACGAAGGTCGCCCGGTCGACGCCGGCTCCGCGCGCACAAAGCCAAGCTCATGAAGGTCCAGCTCATCAACAAAGACATCGATCACTCGTACCGGGTTGTCCGCAGCGACATAGTCGTCCAGACGCTCGGGCAGCAACGTAACCTGAGTGCGGTCTTCGCCTTCGACGAATCGCTTCACGCTGCCCCCCCGAAGAAACCCTTTCTTCAGTCTAGGCAACCTTTGCGTTTGCGCAACCCTCGCGTTTCCACACGGCCTCGACCCGGAGCAGCCACTCGCGGTGCCCCAAAGCAGTCGCTCGCTAGCTGGACGACGTCACGGCCGGGTATTTTCCACGAGGGTGGCAATCTGCACGAACTCGATGCTGGGGCGCACACCGTAGAGATCGGCTACCCGCTTGAGTAGGTCATCAGTGAAGAACTCTTTGGCGGCCTGCTCTGAATCCCAAACGTAGAAGTTCGCGGCCTCATGCTTCCCGGAATTGAGCGTGAACATCTTTGTGCGTAGACCCGGCATTCCTTCGAACCTTGCGCGCGCGGTCTCAGCGATCTTCCGCACGGCTGGTTCATCGAAGTTGTCTCCATAGCGGAATGTAACGAATACACCGATCATGCCGCACTCCTTTCGACGTAGTCGTTGTGGCTCGGTTATCAGTTGGGCGTGATGTAGCGTCTGCCGCGCGAAAGATGACCAGAACGTCGTCACCCTCCCGGACTTCGGTCCACACGATATGGCGCGACCGAGCTGGCGATCACCACGCTCTGGTCCTCCAGGCTGCCCCGGAGCCGGAAACCGAGCTGAGTCGCGAAGGCGAGCATCGCGCGGTTATCGCTCATGATCTCGCCGAACAATCGCCGCACGCCTCGGCGCCAGGCAGTCGCCAGAAGCCGCTTTACGAGGTGCCTCCCTAAACCTCGCCCCTGGAAGTCGTCGGCAACGGCGATCGCGAACTCCGCGTTGTCACCTTCTTGCGCTAGCGCGTAGCGCGCTTCCGCAACGATGGCGGTGCTCTCCTCCCGCCGGCTCAGTGCGACCAACGCCAAACTCCGGGCGGAGTCTACATTGACGAAGCGATCCAATTGCGCCGCCGACAACTCGGCAAGCGCAACGAAGAAGCGAAAGCGCCGCGATCTCGCGGAGAGCCGGCGAACGAAAGCCTGCAGCAGCGAGGCATCATCGGGTCCAATCGGCCGCACGACGACCTCGGAGCCGTCAGTAAGCTGCAAGACTTGTCCTTCACCGGCGCACATGTTCGATTACCCACTCGAGCTATACGGCGCGGTTGCCCGCCGCGTTGTGAGGTAAGCGTATCGAACCGTAGCAGCAGGAAAATTTCGCCAGCAGGCGAGATTTGTTTCTTTTCTTTCAGGCGGCGGTCGCATGAAGGCGACCGCGCCGAGGCGCGCTATCCATGCCTGCCCCGGGGACGGCGGCCGTTGGCCACTCAGGTTAGGCCGTGCGGCTAAACTGCGCTTGCTGAGTACCCGGCGGCGTCTTTGGTCCCTGCATCCCTATTAATGTCCGACGCAAATCGAAGATGAATAACGCCCTGGTTTTCGGTGCAAGCGGCTACGTCGGTACCAACCTAGTGCCCTATCTTGCGGCGCATGGCGTGGCCGTGCGCGCGGCGGCGCGTAGGCGTTCGACGCTGGAGGCGCGCGGGTGGCCCGATACTGTCGAGATTGTGGAAGCCGATGCGCTCGCCGCTGACACCCTGACCGCGGCGCTGCAGGGGATCGAGTACGCGTATTACCTGGTGCACTCGATGGCTGCGGGGCCCGACTTCCCGCGGCTCGACCGCATGGCCGCCGAGAACTTTCGGGATGCAGCCGAACGCGCCGGGGTAAGGCGCATCGTCTATCTCGGCGGCCTGCAGCCTGCCGGAGATGCATCCGCACACCTCGCGTCGCGCGGCGAGACCGGCGCGATCCTGCGCGCCGGCGACGTCGCCGTTACCGAGGTGCGCGCGGGCGTCATCATCGGCCCGGGCTCGGCCGCGTTCGAGGTGATCCGGGACCTGGTCTTTCACCTGCCGGCAATGGTGACCCCGCGCTGGGTGCGCTCGCGTTCGCAACCGATCGCGCTCGACGATGTGCTCGAATACCTGGCGCGGCTGCCGGAGCTCCCCGAGGCCGCGGGCGCGATCTACGACGTCGGCGGCCCGGAGGTGTTGACCTACCAGGAACTGATGCTTCAGTTCGGCGAACTCGTTGGCCGCCGGCCGCTGATCCTGCCGGTGCCGGTGCTCACCCCCCAGCTCTCGTCGTACTGGCTCAACCTGGTGACCGCCGTGCCGACCAACATCGCGCGTGCCCTGATTGCGGGGCTCGAGCACGACGTGCTGGCCGACGACACCGCCATCCGGGCACTGATACCGATCCCACTCAAGACCTACCGCGAAGCAGCGCAGGCGGCGCTGGCCGCCGAGCGAGCCGGCGTCCCGAGCCCGCGCTGGGCGGAAGGTTCAATGGTCTACCGGCAGAATCGACCGGATTTCGCGTTCTATGCGAAGCAGATGAGCGGCGAAGCTGTGAGCGCAGCGCCCGCTGAAGCGCTCTGGCGCGAAGTGGCATCGATTGGCGGTGAGAATGGCTACTACTATCTTGACGCGCTGTGGAAGGCGCGTGGCTGCGTCGATGAACTCACCGGGGGCACGGGTCTGCGCCGCGGCCGCCGGGATCCGCATGAAATCGCGGTCGGGGATGCGATCGATTTCTGGCGAGTGGTCGCGGTGGAACCGCGTCGGCGTCTCACGCTCATCGCCGAGATGAAGCTTCCGGGTTCCGCGGCACTCGAGCTCGAATTGCGACCCGAGGCGGATGAGTGCACGCGGATCGTGGCGACCGCGTATTTCCATCCAGCAGGGGCACCGGGGCTCGTCTACTGGTATGCGCTGGCGCCGGCCCATTCGGTGATCTTCAACGGGCTCGCGAAGGCGATCGCCGAACGCGCCGAGCGCGGCGTTGCGGGCAAGAATGTGGCGCCGGGCCGGCACCCGTGAGGTAACGTTGGTCCATCCCGACCCCAGTTGGTCCACAACCACCAATCGACAACTGCGATGGTGCGTAATGGCCACTACCGCAGGTTTATGGTCAGCTACCGTCGAGCCCAACAGTCGCTGAACCTCGGCAAACCTAAACCTCCATCTCATCCATCTCTCTTGCCAGTGGTGACCAACGTTCTGGGTGCGCGGTCCTCCACATGCCAATCGACCGTCCGTGACAATTTGTGCTATGGCATAGCGGAAGTCCGTCCGTGGCGTGTGTATTTCAATTGGGTAAGGTCGAATCCTTGTCTCGCGGCGGCTTCCAGGGCTCTGTTCAATTGATCACTGGGTAGCTCTGGCGAGCGGGACAGGATCCACAGATACTTTCGGTTTGGATTACCAACTACCGCCCATTGATACGCGTCATCTAGGCCGATGATCCAATAGTCAGAACGAAAGGGCCAGAAGAACGATACTTTGAGTTGCCCATTTCCTGTTCCGTTCACTGCCCAGGCCTTTCCAACGGCCTCGTCGAATCCGGTTTCGGTCCGGCAACGGTTGACGACCGCGATGTCGCCATCTGGACGTGCTTGGTACTCCGCCGTAGTGTCGCCGATGCACTGGCGCTGAAAGAACATCGGAAAGGCGGCGATCTCGTACCACTTGCCAGAGTAGCGTTTGAGATCGACGTGCGGCACGCTCTGTACCGGCAACGGATCAGCAGAGGCAATGGCACTGCTGAGTGCGAGGACGCAAACGAGCAATCGAAATCGGCGGGCCGTCGTTGCATTCATGAGGAACCCCTGCGACAGTTGTCGGTTGCGGGGATGGTACTTCAGGTGCCAACCCGTCGCCCCTATCCATCGATGGTAGGACATCCAACGTGCATCGTGATTCGGCTTGAGTGAGTGTGAATCGTTGCTTTACGCATGGCACGACGCTGGATACCGCGCTCCGTCTAGGCCAGAGCGCGACCGCATTAGCCTCGCTGGTGGAATCTCGAGCAAGCGGAGTGCGTAGACGCTGCTTCCAGGAACAGGTCCCAGCACGCGTCATCGCTAATGGTCAACATCGGCACCGCTGAACGACCGGTTTGCGGAAGATTGGAACGCGACGGCGACCGGCTCCTTGTGGCCGATAGCGCCAGTTGCCGAGCATCGAGTGGATGTCCGCTGACGCGGCGTAGCGGACGGTCTGCGCCGTCGGGCGTGTGACCGAGAAGGGTCGAAATGCGACCGTCAAAGTGCGAACGTCATGGACCTCATCGCGCGTATCGCATGAACGTCACAAGCTCAGCGGCCGCGTTGATTGTTCTGGGTAAAATCGAGCACAGCGCGTGTGTATAGCGTCCCACCGACATCTGCGCTGTCTTCGTGCCCCCCTCCTTGAATGAGCGTTAGCCATTTAGGTCCGCGTGCGGCCGCAAATAGCCGCTCGCTCATGCTGTAAGGAACATCCGCATCGGCCGTCCCGTGGATGATCAGGATGGGCGATCGCAACAGCGGAATCTTGGCGAGCGCATCGAAGCGCTGGTTCAAGAGCCAATCGACCGGAAACATCCAATAGGCACGCTTCGCCATGTCCAACATCGAGGTAAACGTACCTTCCACGATTAGCCCAGCAGCCTCGGGATGGCGCAGGCCGAGCTCAATCGCAACGGCGCCGCCGAGCGAATGGCCATAAATGAACGCCTCACCGGGATTGGCGTGGAGCTCCCGAATCAGATAGCTCCATGCGATCTCGGCGTCCTCGTATACCTTGACCTCGGAAGGAAAACCGCCACCGCTTTTCCCGTACCCACGGTAGTCCACGATAAGCACGGAAAACCCCATGCGACGAAGCTGGGCGATATGCCGGATATTGCCAGCGATATTCAAATCATTGCCGTGGAGGTAGAGAAGCGCTGGGGCGGCAGCATCGTCGGACCGCAGCCACCAGCCATTTATGGATGCAGGATTGCTCCCATCCACGGCCAGCCATACTTCCTCATACTGCAACTGAAGATCGCTCGGAGTACGCTGCACCTCGGGACTCGGGAAGAAGATCAACTCTCGTTGGTTGGTCCATAGATACAAATTCGCTCCGCTGTACCCGACGATCAGCACGGCCGAGAGGCGCAAGAGGATCGGCATGAGGTACCAGCGCTTTTCCATGCTTTCGCGATCATATCGCCGCTCCTGTCAGAGGTAATAGCGGCATCGACCGGTTGGATCGACAAGCGCCCGTGGGTCGAGATCAACATGAGGCTCCTTCTCTCAACAGAGGAGCCATTCATGGATACCGCTACGAGGACCGCAGGACGTGCAATACCTTGGAACAAGGGTAAGCTGCTCGGCCAGAAGCCCCCACTGAAGCTGAAAGAGATCTGGGCCATTTGGATTCGACTGCAACTGGATCATCGAGCCCGGGAACTCGCTCTCTTCAACCTCGCCATCGAAAGCAAGCTACGCGGGTGCAATCTGGCAGTTGACCACCAGGCGACGCGCTGATCGAACTGGAAGTCCGGCACCGGCTGGGCCTGGGGGTCGATCGGCGACAAGGAACGACAGGTCAGAGGAGAATTAGAGAATGGCGGATCAACAAACGTCCAACGGTGGCCGGTTCGCGCTCGACATCATGGGCGCCAACGCGGGCGTCCTCAAGAAGTTCGACGGCTTGCAGATAGAAGCTGACATCGTGTCGAACGACCTCGGCCCGGCGAACAGCCAGAAGAAGCACGTCGCCAACATCAAGTGGACGCCCGCGAAGGCCACGATCGGCATCGGTATGGGCAAGGAGATGAACACCATCATCCAGCAGGCGTTCAAAGCGCACCAGGAGCCCTTCGATGGCACGCTTCACGTCGCCGACTTCAACTACAAGATCCAGTCGTCGCTGAACTTCGCGGGCGGCATCATGACGTCGATGACGTTCCCGAAGTTGGACGGATCGAGCAAGGACGCCGCGTACTTCGACCTCGAGTGGGAGGTCGATCAAGTGCGCTGGCTCAAGGGCGACAACTCGGACATCCGCGGCAAGATCGCGCCGAAGCAGAAGTCGTGGCTGTGCTCGAACTTCCGCTTCGAGATGGGCGGTCTGCCGTGCAGCCGCGTGGCGACGATCGACTCGTTCACGTGGAAGTGCGCCGTGGCGCCGGACCAGGTCGGGATCGTCCCCGAACCGACCAAGCACGCGACCAAGGTGACGGTCCCAAACATCAAGGTCGAGGTTTCGATGGCCGACTACGACGCGTGGGCCCAGGCGGCGAAGAAGTGGTTCGTCGATGGCGACCACGAGGAGAAGGACGAGATGTCGGGCGCGATCATCTTCCTCAACTCCGACATGAAGACCGAGATCGGTCGCGTGACGCTCAAGAACTGCGGCTTCGCGAGGTTCACTCACGGCGCCCTCGAGGCGAACAGCGAGAACATTTCCCGCTTCTCGTGCGAGTTCTACGTCGAGGACATGGAATTCGCGATCAACTACGTCGAGGGGGCGACGTGAGCTGACGGACGCGCATTTCTGCGCTTCATTGCTCGCGCCCAACTCGCCATGGAGGCCGCCCGTCGCGCGCTTGAGCCATGACATTTCATTGCAGCCGACGCTCTGCGAGCGCGGCTGACTTCAGACGTAGAGCGTCTGCTTTCGGCTGCATTCTGAACAGCCGCTTCTAGCAAGTCCGTTGGTCTGCAACGGTCGCAAGCGGACTGTTGTGGCTCCCCCAAAAAAAGGCAGGCATCACCAAGACGGCCCGTTAGGACGCGTCGTTGGGAACGTGTCTAGCCATTGATCGGGCGTTGTCTGTCAGGCCCAATCCGCAGCTTGACGGATGACATGCCACCCAAGCGCTCACTGAGCATCAACGCAAAGCCCCGCGATAGTCGCGGGGCCTTATTTCATTTCGTTACCGCAACGTGTGCCAGGGTTTGGTCACCGGCGTTGAGGTCAACCCGCAGCAAAGTCTTCTATCGACTACGTCCTCATCGTGAGCTACTACGGCATCCGCGGGATCTCGCAGCTGCTGGCCCCGGAGACCATCCCGTTGCGTGGAGCTGCTCGCGAAAGCAGATACGCACCAATGGAAGATCGTTTCCGCGTTGCTTTAACGACCCCATGCATCGATTCGCGCAACCATCTAACCTACTCGATGCCCCTGAACCGCTTCGCGCATGACATGGTCGCCCAAGAGAGACCTCTTGCCTTCGGATTGCCTGCATGAGCAGGACAGACGGCATCGGGTCGTCTCTGGGGCGTTCTGTAACGCTTAGGTCGCAAGCGGTTCCTAAGCGCGTGACGTGCGGGAGGCGTTGTGTGGTCGACGGTATTGCGGCTCCAATCGATGACAATCCTGTTTAGTAGTCACCACGCTGCCTCTTCTGTTCGGCGGTCGCGGCAACAGCCTTGCGGCTGCTCATCTGCGCCCGACGAATAGCGAGGACCGTCAACTGCATTGACGAGCTCAGGCGGGCGAAATCGGCGGCGGTAATCTGACGATACCCCGCAGGTTTGGACTCTTTGTTCCTCACGATGCGGTGTCCTTGTTGGGTTCAGCTTACGGTAGCGTGATCGCCCCGCGCTCCGTGCAAAGAAGGAAAAAAGAACCCCCGCTGAGAGCCGGGGGCCGAAAGTCATCACCATGAACACCGCCTACGAGAAGTGCTGTTGCATGCGGACGACTACCACAACTCACGACGCGGCCGCGTGCTTGCGCTGTCCTATCGGGAATACCTTCCCTGGAGTTTCGCCCTCAACCTGCGATCGTGCTTGCTGGCGCTGCTCCCGTCGAATTCTGGCGAAGGTCCTCCGGATGTCCGTATCAATGCTTTTCGTGTAGCGAAAGGAGTGGTCCAGGATCGATTTCATCGTTGTCCCTCATCCGGGTTTGTGTCATACGAACGTTCTTGCCTCTAGTAGCAGCAAGATGCGTTCCCAGCTTGAGGAAGTCTCGCTGGTTCAGCGGCTTGGGCAACGAGCTATCTTCTTGAAGGTAGATGATCGTAAAGTTGTTCGGCATACGCGACCCGAGTATCTCCATCACACCTTGTAATGCACACGCGTGGAAGCGACCCGGAGCGTGGGCGGAATCATGGACGCACTACTGCGCGGTATCACGCCGTTGCGCCAACGCACGATCGACGACATATGTCTCTCGCGCAGGCCGCGGAATGGCCTCTTCGCGAGGGCTCGGCGGTCCGAGTTGGGCCGGAAGTGGTCGCGCGGATACGGCGGCCGTCCGGCACCGTGGATTCCCATCAATGTGAGCGACCGGCTCCGCCGCTCCGCGCTAGGCGATTTGAATAGCCCTAGTATTTCCCGCGCACGCGCGCGATGAGGTGCGAGAGCACAGGCCAGAACAGCATCACGAGGGCGAGCCCCGTGATGCCGCCGACGAGGGCATTGGAGAAGAAGATGCCCATGTCGCCCTGCGAGATCAGCATCGACTGGCGGAACGAGTCCTCGGCGCGGTCGCCCAGCACCAGTGCGAGGACGAGTGGCGCCAGCGGATAGTCGAGCTTCTTGAACACGTAGCCCACCACGCCAAACAGCATCATCAGCCAGACGTCCAGCATCGCGTTGTGCACGGTGTACGCGCCGATCGCGCAGATCACGATGATGATCGGCGCGATGATCGAGAACGGCACCCGCAGGATCGCGGCGAACAGCGGCACGCAGGTGAGCACGATGATGAGGCCGGCAAGGTTGCCGAGATACATGCTGGCGATCAGGCCCCAGACGAAGTCCTTCTGCTCGATGAAAAGCAACGGACCGGGCTGCAGGCCCCAGATCAGCAGACCACCGAGCAGCACCGCCGCGGTGGGCGAGCCCGGAATGCCGAGCGCCAGCATCGGCAGCAGCGCGCTCGTGCCCGCCGCGTGCGCCGCCGTTTCGGGTGCGACGACGCCCTCGATCTGCCCGGTGCCGAACTTGGCGCCGCTCTTCGACAGTTTCTTCGCGACGCCGTAGCTCATGAACGACGCGGGGGTGGCGCCGCCAGGCGTGATGCCCATCCAGCAGCCGATGAGGCAGCTTCGCAACGACGTCATCCAGTAGGACGGTAGCTTCTTCCAGGTCTCGAACACGACCTTGGGATTGATCTTCGCCGACTTGCCGGTGAAAGAGAGCCCCTCCTCCATCGATAGCAGAATCTCGCCGATGCCGAAGAGGCCGATCACCGCGATCAGGAAGTCGACACCGCGCATGAGCTCCGAGAAGCCGAACGTGAGGCGCAGCCGACCGGTGATGTTGTCCATGCCGATCGCCGCCATCGCGAAGCCGAGCAGCATCGACGCGAGCGTCTTCCACGGCGAACCCTTGCCCATCCCGACGAAGCTGCAGAACGTGAGCAGGTAGACCGAGAAGAACTCCGGCGGACCGAATTTCAGCGCGAACTTCGCCACGAGCGGCGCGAGAAACGTGATCATCACGACGGCGAACAGCGCGCCGACGAACGACGACGTGAACGCCGCCGTCAGCGCCTCGCCCGCGCGGCCCTGCTGCGCCAGAGGATAGCCGTCGAAAGTGGTCGCGACGGACCAGGGCTCGCCGGGGATGTTGAACAGCACCGACGTGATCGCGCCGCCGAAGAGCGCGCCCCAGTAGATACACGACAGCATGATGATCGCCGAGGTCGGAGGCATCGAGAACGTGAGCGGCAGCAGGATCGCGACGCCGTTGGCGCCGCCCAGGCCCGGCAGCACGCCGATGATGACGCCGAGCACGATGCCGATCAGCATCAGCAGCAGGTTGAACGGAGAGAGCACCACGGCGAAGCCGTGGAACAGTGCGCCGATCTCAGCCAAGGGCTCTCCTCGTCGCGGCGGAATGGGCGCGGAAGGGGGAGCGCCGCGCGCTCAGTAGCCGAGCCACGCCAGCGGGTCCCAGGTCCCCTTGTAAAGCGGCACCTTGAACCAGACCTCGAACATCAGGAACAGCGATACGCTGACGGCGAGCGCGATCGCGACGCTCTTGAGCCACGGGTAGTGGCCGAGCCAGACCATGAAGAGCGCGATGTAGATCGCCGAGGCGACGTAGAGCCCCAGAAACTGGACGAGCAGCACGTACGCGAGCGCGGGCACGAGGACCGCGAACACCTGCCGGAGCTGCGACCATGCGACGAACTGGCGGCGGCGCTCGGCGACGGCGCCCGCGAACTGGCCCCGCCGCTTCCACTCGTCGAACGCGGCCTGCGCAAGGGTCGCCATGGCGGACACGCAGAGCAGGAGCCCGATGTAGAACGGGAAGTAACCGGACTGCGGGCCGTCGTCGCCCCAGCTAGCACCGAGGCGGAAGCTGTCGACGACGACCAGCGCGCCGACCGCGAAGATGATGAGCGCGACGGCGACGTCCATCGCCGGCGTCGAAATGCCGCGGTCGCCGCCGGGCGTGGTGTCATCGTTCATAGGCGCCGACCCGGGACTTCGTCGAACGTGCGGCACACTGGGACGCCGGCGCCACCGTCGCGCCGGACCGCTGCCGCGCCGAATTGCATCACTGCTTGGTGGCCAGGAACCCGGCCTCGCGCATCAGATCGACGTGCGTCTTCTCGGCCGCCTCGACCCATTTCGCGTAATCGGGGCCGCTCATGAACGTCGTATTGAACGCGCCGTCCTCCATGAACTTTTTCCAGTCCGGGGTTTCCCGCACCTTCTTGAACAGGTCGACGTAGAAATCAACCTGTTCCTTCGTGACGCCGGCCGGCATGAAGATGCCGCGCAACATGACGTAGTCGACGGCCACGCCGGCTTCCTTGCAGCTCGGGATGTCGTTCCAGGACATCGTGTCGGTGACCTTCGTCTTGTACGGCATCCGCTGGGCGTCGAACACGCACAGCGGCCGCAGCGCGCCCGCGCGCCACTGCGCGACGGCTTCGATCGGATTGTTGACCGACGAGTCGATGTGCTTGCCGACGAGCTGGACGGCGACGTCGCCGCCGCCCTTGAACGGGACATACGTGAACTTGGCGCCCGAGGCCCTCTCGATCGCGACCGTGATGATCTGGTCCTCCTGCTTCGAACCGGTGCCGCCCATCTTGAACTTGTTCGCGCCGCCGGCCTTCACGGCGGCAAGGTAGTCGCTCGCCGATTTGTAGGGCGTTTCGGCGTTCACCCATAGCACGAATTGGTCGAGCGCCAGCATCGCGACGGGCGTCAGGTCCTTCCAGTTGAACGGTACCCCGGTCGCGAGCGGCGTCGTGAACAGGTTCGACAGCGTGATGATGATCTTGTTGGGGTCGCCCTTCGCCTCCTTGATGGCGAGAAAGCCCTCGGCACCCGCGCCGCCGGACTTGTTGACGACGATCATCGGCTGTTTCATCAGGTTGTTTTTCGTGATGACGCCCTGGAGCAAACGCGCCATCTGGTCGGCGCCGCCGCCGGTGCCGGCGGGGACGATGAACTCGACCGGCTTCGTCGGCTCCCAGCCGGCGGCGGTGAGGGGAACGACCAAGGCAAGTGCCGCGACGGCCGTCGCGATCGCCTGCGCGGCAGCTGGATGCGCCATTTCGATTCCTCCAGAAGGTTGTGCACGTCGCTGCGCGACCCTTGATTCGGGACGGCGCGCACCTGGGTCAGGCCAGGCTGGTATATGGTACGCCAATTCCGACACTCGACAACCGTCGAGCGGAGCGATTCGAGCTGCTCACTGGCATTGTGCAGCGCGCAAATCGCCGCCGGCAGTATCATCGAAGGCGCAAGGGAGACACTCATGCTACGTGGGTTCGTTCCGTCGGCGGCGCCAGGGCGCGCGCTGCGCGGGCGGACCGCGGTAGAGCGGATCGCCGCGATTGCGGACGCGGGCAGCGTCACCCCCGTCGACGACCTCCTGGCTGCACCGCGCCCGTCGCCGCATCTCCGCGCGTGGGGCATCCGTCCACAGGACGACGATGGTGTCGTGCTCGCCCGCACGACCGTTCATGGGGCGCCGGTGCTCGTGGCCGCGCAGGACGAGCGCTTCCTCGGCGGAAGCGCGGGTGCAAACCATGCCGATGCGTTGCGAGCGGTGTTCGTTCGGGCGCGCGAGGAGCGGCCGGCGGCCGTCGTGCTGCTGGTGGCGTCGGGCGGCGTGCGACTGCACGAAGCGAATCCCGCCGAGCTCGCGCTCGCGCGGGCGCTCGCTGCCCTCCTCGATCTGCGCGCGGCGGGGGTACCCGTGCTGGCGCTCGGCGTCGGCGACGTCTTCGGCGGGGCGTCCGTGCTGGCCTGCGCGGCCGACCGGATCGCGCTCCTTCCGGGAACGAGGTTCGGCCTCTCCGGGCCGAAGGTCATCGAATCGACGCACGGTCGCGGCGAAATCGCCGCCGACGATCCGGTCGCCGTCGCGGCGATCTTCGGCGCGGAAGCGCGGGCGGCCGCGGGTCAGGTTGCGCTGGTCGCCGATGATCCTGAGCCGGTGCGGGCGTGGATCCGCTCGGCGCTCGGCGGCGTCGAGACGTTCGCGGACGGCGTTGCGGCGACGCACGCGCGGCTCGATGACCGGCTGCGGGGCGCGCGGCTTTCGAACGAAGCGTTTGCGAGCAGCTCGGGTGGCCCGCTGCCGCGGACGCTCGCTCCGCTACTCGCTGCGGCGAAACTCGTGGACGGCAGCCGCTGGCTGTGGCGGATGCGCGACCGGCCGGTGTGGATCACACTGCCGCCGGGCCTCGGCACGCTAGGCCCGCACGTTGCGCACATGCTCGATGCGGCGCTTCTCGCGCACGTCGCGAACTGCGCGGAACGGGAACGGGCTACGGTGTTCATCGCGTGCGACTCGAGCGGGCACGAGGCGACCCTCGCCGCCGAATCGCTCTGCGTCTCGCAGTATCTCGCGCAACATGCGGCGGTGCTAGCGCTCCTCCGCGCGCGGAACGTGCGGCTCGTCGGTTTGCTCACCGGGATCGGCCACAGCGCGGCGTTCTTCTCGAACGCGTTGCAGGCGACCCATGTGTACGCGCTCACCGGCGCCAGGGTCGTCGCGATGGAGCCCGCGGCGATCGCGCGCGTCACGCGGCTCGATGCCAACGCGCTCGCTGCGCGGATCGAGGAGGACCCGCTCGTCGGCCAGCCCGTGCGCCACTTCGCGGCGTGGGGCGGCATCGCGGAGATGCTGCCGGACGCGAGCCCGGAACGGCTGCTGGTGCTCGCCGAGCGCGGATAGGAGACGCGCGGCGAGCCCGATCCGCGACCCTGTCCCGGCTCGCGTTGCGTCTGCGTCCAGGGCGACACGGGCGATCCCACAAGGTGCGGGTTGCGATGCTATGCTCTGCGGCGCCGTCGATCCAGAAGCACTACAGGAGGAAGCCATGGCGCCATCCGTCCAGGCATTGTCATCCCGCGTCGCACAAACGGTTATCGCGATCGCGCTCGTCGCCTTCGCGCTGGGTACGCCGGACCGCGTCCTCGCCCAGCAGCCGCGCGTTCTCAAGATCTCGCACCAGTTTCCGGCGTCGACCGGGACCGAGGGTGACTTCCGCGACCAGCTCGCGCGCAAATTCGCCGCCGATGTCGAGAAGCGCACCAACGGCGCGCTCAAGGTCGAGGTGTATCCCGCGAGCTCGCTCGTCAAGACGTTCGCCCAGTTCGGCGCCATCCGGAAGGGCGCGCTCGACATGTCGGTGCTGCCTATCGCCTACGGCGGCGGCGAGGTTCCGGAAGCGAACCTCGGACTCATGCCGGCCCTCATCACCAGCTACGAGCAGGGGCTGCGCTGGAAGGACGCGCCGATCGGCAAGGAGTGGTCGAAGCTGCTGGAGGACAGGGGCATCAAGGTGGTGACCTGGGTCTGGCAGGCGGGCGGCATGGCGAGCCTCGCGAAGCCGGTAGTCTCGCCCGACGACGCGAAGGGATTGAAGATCCGCGGCGGCAGCAAGGAGATGGACATGATGCTGAAGGGCGCGGGCGCTGCGATCACCAACGTGCCGTCGAACGAGATCTACAGCGCGATGCAGTCCGGCGTGCTCGACGCCGCGCTCACCTCGTCGACGTCGCTGATCACGTTCCGGCTCTACGAGACCGGCAAGAATGTGACCTCGGCGCGCAAGAACACGTTCTGGTACATGTTCGAGCCGCTCGTTATCTCGAAGTCGGTGTACGACAGCCTGACCAAGGAGCAGCAGCAGATCGTCACCGAGGTCGGCGCGAGCCTCGAGAAATTCGCGCTGGAAGCGGCGAAGGCCGACGACCACCGGATGGCCGAGGTCTACGCGAAGAACGGCGCGAAGGTGTTCGACATGGACGACGCCGCGTTCGCCCGCTGGCGGACGATCGCGCAGGAAACCGCGTGGGACGATTTCGCGAAGAACGTGAAGGACGGCAAGCGCTGGCTCGACATGGCGACGGCGGTGAAGTGACCGGGCGCTGATCAGGCCCCGGTCTCGCGCCGCCGATGATCGCCCGGTTCGCCCGCGGCCTCGCCGCGCTCAACACCTGGGCGGGCTATCTCTCGGGGTGGCTCATCGTCCTGTGCGCTGGCGTCCTGGTGTTCGAGGTCTGCGTACGCTACTGGCTGCGGTGGCCGACGGATTGGGAAATCGAGTTCGCGGTCCTGCTGCTCATCGTCGCGACGTTCATGAGCGCCGCGTACACGCAGCTGCATCGCGGGCATGTCGCGATCGAGGTTCTTGACGGCGTCCTGTCGCCGCGCGTCAACCGGATCCGACGGATGCTGGCCGACGTCGCGTCGCTCGTCGTCTGCTCGTTCATCGCGTGGAAATCGTGGGAGCTCTTCGGCGAAGCCTGGTCGGACGGCCGCGTCAGCAACTCCGTGTGGGCGCCGAAGCTGTGGATTCCCTTCGGCGCCATGGCACTCGGGATGACGCTCCTTTGCCTGCAGCTCGCGGTCGAAATTCCGGCGGCGCGCTTCGGCCTCCGTATCGGCGACGCCAGGGAATCGGAGTGACGACGCTGCAAGTCGGCCTCCTCTACGGCGGCACGACCTTCCTCGTCCTGTTCTCGGGGATGCCCATCGCCTTCGCGCTGGGCGGCGTGGCGCTCGTGTTCATGTTCGTGTTCATGCCCGCCGCGAACGTCGCGGTCGTCGCGGAGACCATCTACTCCGAGCTCGACAATTTCACGCTGCTCACGATACCGCTGTTCGTCCTCATGGGCGCCGCGATCGGCAAGTCGCGCGCCGGCGAGGACCTCTATGCGTCGCTCAACCGCTGGCTCTCGCGCGTGCCGGGCGGGCTCGGTGTCGCCAACGTGCTCGCGTGCAGCGTGTTCGCCGCGATGTGCGGCAGCTCGCCGGCGACGTGTTCGGCGATCGGCAGCTCGGGCATCCCGCAGATGCGCGCGCGCGGCTACTCGGAGGAGCTTGCGACGGGCCTCATCGCCGCCGGCGGCACGCTCGGCATCCTGATCCCGCCGTCGCTGACGCTGATCCTGTACGGCCTCGCCTCCGAGCAGTCGATCGGCAAGCTGTTCATGGCGGGCGTGGGTCCGGGCCTCCTGCTGACCGCGATGTTCGTGGCCTGGACCGTCTTCCACTATCGCCGCGATCGGCTGCGCGCGATGGCCGCCGCGTCCGCCGGCGGACCGGCGTTGCAAACGCTCACGCACTACACGTGGGCCGAGCGCCTCGAGACGCTGCCTCGTTTCGTGCCGTTCATCGTCGTCATCGCACTCATCATGTTCGCACTCTATGGCGGCTGGGCGACGCCGTCGGAGGTGGCCGGCATCGGCGCCGCCGCGGCGTTGCTGATGGTCGTGCTGATCTATCGCTGCTACCGGTGGAGCGATATGCGCGCCATCCTCGGCGGCACCGTGCGCGAGTCGTGCATGGTGATGTTGATCATCGCGATGAGCTTCCTCTACACGTACGTGATGAGCTATCTGCACGTGACGCAGAGCGTGGCCGAGTGGCTGACCGCGCTTCCGCTCGACAAATGGACGTTCTTCTTCTGGGTCAACGTGCTGCTGATCGTGCTCGGTTTCTTCCTGCCGCCGGTCGCGATCATCCTGATGGTGACGCCGATACTGCTGCCGGCGTTGAAGGCGCACGGCTTCGACCTCATCTGGTTCGGCGTGATCATGACGATCCTGATGGAGATGGGGCTGATCCACCCTCCGGTCGGGCTCAATCTCTTCGTCATCAACGGCATAGCCCCCGACATTCCGCTCAGGAAGATCGTCCGGGGCGTGCTGCCGTTCCTGGCGCTGATGGCGCTGGCGATCGTGCTGCTGTGCGTCGTGCCGGATATCGCGACCTGGCTGCCGAACCAATACCGGGGCACCTGAGCCTCGCCGTGTGCGGGCCATCGGGAGCCGTTGCCTGCGTCGAGCATTCGCGGCAAGTGCCAACTCGGCGAGGCGACAGATGACCCGCGGATTGCCGGCGCTGCTCGCCGCATTGCAACTGATTGCGCCGGCAGGTGCTCGGCCCGTCATCGATGACGCGCGCGAGGATCGCTGGGCCGCCGAGGTCGCGCCTTCAATCGTCGTCGGCGACGCGGTCTGGCTTGCGACGCCATCGCGCGCCAAGGTCCTCGCGATCCTGACGCTGCCGTCTGGCACGCCGAAGGGGGGTGTAATCGTCGTCCACGGCCTCGGCGTCCACCCGGATTTCGGCATGATCGGCGGCGTGCGCGCGCTCCTCGCCGATGCAGGCTACGCGACGCTGTCGGTGCAGATGCCCGTGCTCACTGCCGGCGCGACGCGCGAGGACTACGCCGTCACGCTGCCCGCCGCGAGCGAGCGGCTCGCCGCCGCCGTCGCGTTCCTTCGCGCGAAGGGCATCGCGAAGGTCGCCATCGTCTCGCACAGCGTCGGCGCGACGATGGCGGATGCGTTCCTCGCGCGGACGGATGCCCCACGCGTCGACGCGTGGGTACCGGTCGGGATGCTGATCGATTTCTCGGCGCCGCCCGGGGAGCCCGTGCTCGATGTCGTGGCGGAGAAGGAGTTTCCCGAGGTTGCGGCCGCGGCGCCCGTTCGCGCGAAGCGCCTTCCCCGCGACGGGTGCTCGCGCCCGCTCGCGATCGCCGGCACCGACCATTACTTCGAGCGGCGGCAGCGCGAGCTCTCGGCCGCGATCGCGGCGTTCCTGGAGCGCGCCTTCGCGGGAGCCTGCTGAAGGCGCCTCGCCCGGGGCTAATCCCTGTCGTCGTCCTCGCCGCGCGTCGCGCGCGCGAGGCGGTCGCGCACGGCGATCCACGCGTCGCCCTCGGGCGGCGCTTCGATCAGGATCACGTCGGCATTCGCCGCGTCGAGTGTGCGCAGGTTCGCGTAGAGGTCGTGCGCGTAAGCGGCGGCGTCGGTCGGCGCTCGAATCCAGGCGTCCTCGAAGTCGGCGGGTCGCGCGACCGTTCGCGCCAGCACGGCGACGTCCTCGTCACGCCCTTCCAGCTGCGCGAGCTCGGCGCGCAGCGCGTCGGGTGATACCAGCGTGGCCGGCGTGCGCGGCGCGTAGTGGACGGCGAGCGTGCCTGAGGCGCGCGGCGCATGCTCGTCCGGCGCGCGCGGGACCTTTCCCAGCGCGCGCGCCAGCTCTCCCACCGCTATTCCACCCGGACGCAGCAGCACCGGGTATCCGTCGACGAACGCGACGATCGTCGACTCGATGCCGACCGCGCACGCGCCGCCGTCGAGAATCAGCGCGACCGCGGCGCCCAGATCGTCGACCACGTGCTGCGCGGTCGTGGGCGAGATGCGGCCGAAGCGGTTTGCCGACGGCGCGGCGATGCCGTCGCCGAACGTGGCGAGCAGTTCGCGCGCGACCGGATGCGAGGGGACGCGCAAGCCGACGCTGTCCTGGCCCCCGGTCACGAAGTCGGCGGCGCGATCGGTGCGCGGGAGGATCAGCGTCAGCGGCCCGGGCCAGAACGCGGCGGCGAGAGCGCGCGCGCCGTCAGGGAACTCCCGCGCCCAGCGCGACACGTGCGAGGGGTCACTCAGATGGACGATCAGCGGATGATTGGCGGGCCGGCCCTTGGCCGCAAAGATCTTTTCGACGGCCGCGCGATTCCCGGCGGCGGCGCCCAGTCCGTAGACGGTCTCGGTCGGGAACGCGACCAGATCACCGGCGCGCAGATGCTCCGCGGCGCGCGCAATCGCGGCCGGCGATGCGGACACGATGCGCATGCTCACGAAGCTGTCCCCGCGCGGGCGGTGGGCACGCCAACCCCTCGCGCCCGAGGGCCGGCGATGGCGCTGGACCGACGGTGAAACCTGCTAGAATTCAAGCTTTTGCGTGGCCACGTTTAGGGCTCGGGGCGCCCGGGGCGAGCGCGCGATGGGAGCGGCAATGAGCGATTTTCTGTTCACGTCGGAGTCGGTGTCGGAAGGCCATCCGGACAAGGTCGCCGACCAGATTTCCGACGCGGTGCTCGACGCGATTCTAGAGCAAGACCCGCGGGGGCGTGTCGCCGCGGAGACGCTCGTGTCGACGGGCCTCGTCGTGATGACGGGCGAGATCACGACGGTGCACATGCACGACTACGCGCGCATTGCCCGCGAGACGATTCGCCGCATCGGCTACAACGACCCGGCACTTTGCTTCGACGCCGACGGCTGCGCGGTGATGGTCTGCTACGGCCGGCAATCGCCCGACATCGCCCGTGGCGTCGACCACGCGTCGGACGAATACCTGAACCAGGGTGCGGGCGACCAGGGCCTGATGTTCGGCTACGCCTGCGACGAGACGCCGGCGCTGATGCCGTTCCCGATCTACTACGCGCACCGGCTCGTCCAGCGGCAGAGCGAGGTGCGCAAGGACGGCCGGCTGCCGTGGCTGCGCCCCGACGCGAAGTCGCAGGTCACGGTGCGCTACGCCAACGGCCGGCCTGTTGCGATCGACACCGTGGTTCTCTCGACGCAGCACGACCCCAGCATGAACGAGCGCCAGCCCGCGCTCGCGGAAGCCGTGATCGACGAGATCATCAAGCCGGTGCTCCCGCCGGAAATGCTGAAGGGCACCAAGTATCTCGTGAACCCGACCGGCCGCTTCGAGATCGGCGGGCCGCACGGCGACGCCGGCCTCACCGGGCGCAAGATCATCGTCGACACCTACGGCGGCGCGGCGCCGCACGGCGGCGGCGCGTTCTCCGGCAAGGATCCCTCGAAGGTCGACCGCTCGGCCGCGTACGCCGCGCGCTATGTTGCGAAGAACATCGTCGCGGCGGGCATCGCGCGGCAGTGCCAGGTCCAGCTCTCCTATGCGATCGGCGTCGCGCATCCGATCAACGTGACGGTCTACACCGAAGGCACGGGCCGAATCCCGGACGAGAAGATCGCCGAGCTCGTCAAGGCGAACTTCGACCTGCGCCCGAAGGGCATCATCCAGATGCTCGATCTGCTCCGCCCCATCTACCTCAAGACGGCCGCCTACGGTCACTTCGGTCGCGACGAGCCCGAGTTCACCTGGGAAGCGACCGACAAGGTCGAGAAGCTTAAGGACGCAGCAGGGCTCGTCGCAGAGCCGGCATGACGCAGGCCGAGGTCGCGCGGCTCACGCGGCGACTCGCGTCGCGGTGGGAGCCGGCGTGCTGGACCGCGGTCGTCGTCCGCGTGATTCCGGCGCGAGAGAGCGACGAGGACGGCGTCACCGTGCGCACGCCGGACCACTTTCTCGGCGCCGCGTGGCCGCCCGCGGCACAGGGTCCCTCGCGCTGGCCGGAGGTCGTCGTGATCGGCTCGCCATCTGCGGACAACGCGCTCGCCGAGCTGTTCGCGCACCTGCCCGACGACGCGCGCGCCTTCCTGGCCGGCGTCGACGACGTCGATGCGGCGCTGGCCGCCGAGATCCTGCTTGCCGCCGACCGCAATCTCGAGCCGTACCAGCGCGACGCGCTCGGGAATTTCGTCGCCGTCGAGCGCAAGCGCGTCGGCGCGGCGATTGCCGCACACTACACCGACCGCGACGCCGGGTTCGAGCGGTTCCGCGCGCGCGTGCTTGGCCCGCCGGCCGTTTCGGGATAGAATTACGCACTTTCCGTGCCGCTTCGCGGCATCGGCAACGAATCAGGATTCAGGAAGGAGGTGATGCTCATGGCCGAACGATCCCGCACCCGCCGCAACACGCTCGAGCGTCGCTGCCTCGGCAAGGCCTACAAGCGCCTGTTCGTGGGCGCGCCGAAGGGCATCTTCAAGATGCTCGAGAAGATCAAGAAGGCGTAACGTCCTTCTTTCCGGCGCGAGACGCGCCGATATCGGTATTCCGGGGGCCGCGATCGCGGCCCCCGGCCTTTTGGGGGCGACTATCTCCCGTACTCGTCGTGCCGCCGCACCCAAAACGGGCCGCGGTCGCCTTCGTCGCGTCCCTTGGGTACGAGGTCGAGGTAGTGGTAGTCGACGTTCAGCATGTCGATCCCGCGCGCGTGGGCCGAGTACGTGTGGAACACGCGCCCCTGGTCGTCCTTGACGAAGACGCTCACGCCTTCGCGCTCCGAAACGCCCGGGTCCTGCTCCACGAAGTTGTAGAGCGCCTTCTTCCGGGCAACCTCCTCCGACGTGAACGACACGTGGTAGTCGAAGTTGAAGTCCGACCCGTGCGACGAAAGCCACTTGAAGCTCCACCCCATCCGCTGTCGGTACGCCGCGAGCTTCGGGTACGGCGCGCGCGAGACGGCGACCATCGTCACGTCGCGCTGGTTCAGGTGGACGATGATGCCGTTGAAGTTGTCAGCCCAGCGCGAGCAGTGGGGGCAGCCCGCGTCCCAGTCGGGCCCGAACATGAAGTGATAGACGACGAGCTGGCTGCGGCCGGCGAAAAGCTCGGGCAGCTTCTCCTTGCCATCCGGTCCGTCGAAAACGTAGTCCTTGGTCACCGCCTCCCACGGCAGTGCGCGGCGCTCGCGCGAAAGCTCGTCGCGCAACCGCGTGAACGCCTTCTCCTTCGCCAGGAGCGCCCGCCGCGCCTTGATCCACTGCTCGCCCGATACGATCTTGTGCTCGTTCGCCATGATCTCACCTTCTTCCGGTGCAGAGTGCTTGACATGCAAGCAAACACTTGCATAATATCAGAGTGACGGCCGCTGACAAGGTGTTCAAGGCGCTTGCCGATCCCACGCGACGGCGGCTGCTCGACCGGCTGCACGCCGACGCAGGCCAGACGCTCGGTGAGCTCTGCGTGCGCCTGCGGATGACACGCCAGGCGGTGAGCCAGCACCTCGACATCCTGGAGGCGGCCAACCTCGTGACGACGATCCGGCGGGGGCGCGAGAAGCTCCATTACCTGAATCCGGTGCCGCTCCACGAGATCTACGAACGCTGGATCCGCAAGTTCGAGAGGCGGCGCCTGCGCGCGCTGCACGACCTGCGTGTTCGGGTCGAAGGGGAACGCAATGGATAAATTCGTCTACGTCACGTACATCCGCGCGCAGCCGGAAGCAGTCTGGCGCGCGCTCACCGACGCGGAGTTCACACGGCAGTACTGGGAGCACGACAACGTCTCCGACTGGAAGCCGGGCTCGAGATGGGAGCACCGGCGCACCGACGCCTCGGGCGCGGTCGACGTCGCCGGCGAGGTGATCGAGTCGGAACCACCGCGCCGGCTCGTTCTGACGTGGGCGTTCCCTTCGGAGCCGTCGCGCCGCTCGCGGGTCACCTTCACGCTCGAGCCGATCGAGGACATGGTGCGGCTCACCGTCGTGCACGACGAGCTCGACGCCGACATGCACGGCAAGATCTCCGAGGGCTGGCCGCGCGTACTCGCCAGCATGAAGTCGCTCATCGAGACGGGACGGCCGCTGCCGACTTGGGCAAAGCCGCGCGCGTGATCCGATCGCGGCGGGGGCGCCGCGTTGTGTAGACTTTCGGCACGGCCATCCACGCCATGCCGTTCGGCTACTACACGAAACTGTCGCCCTCGCGCCAGCGCATCTATCGCCGGAGCGACGCGATCGAGATGCCACCGCTGCCCGCCGGCACGCAGGCGGGCGAGATCGTCGCGCGCCTCCGCGCGGGCCTCGCTGCCGACGAGGTCGCGACGGTGCAGCGCGCGTGCCAGGCGCTCGTCGACGCGCTCGTCGCGGGCTATCGCGTCCCGCCGATCCAGCTCCGCGTGCTCGCGAAGCGGCCATCGGACGACTACGGCGAACTGCACGGCCTGTACGAGCCGGAGGAGGGGAGGACGCCGGCGCGGATCACCGTGTGGATGCGCACGGCGGCGAAGAAGCGGGTCGTCGCGTTCAAGACCTTCCTGCGCACCGTCGTGCACGAGGTTGGCCACCACCTCGACTACGAGCTCTTCAAGCTCGAGGAGACCTTTCACACGGAAGGTTTCTACAAACGCGAGTCCGCGCTCGCGAACGCGCTGCTCGCGCAGGAGGCGGCGCTCGCGGACAGGTCCGACACGGCGCCGGACCGGTGAGGCGGGTCAGGGCGCAGCCTGCGCGAGCGCCGTCGCGCTCCAGCCGCCGCCCAGTGCCTTGATCAGACCCACGCTCGACGTCAGACGACGGGCGAGGATCGCGAGCGCAGTCCGCTGGCTGTTCAGCGAAGCCGTCTGCAGCACGACCACGGCGAGATAGCTCGTCGTGCCGGCCCTGTACTGGTTGGTCGCGATCGTGACGGATTCGCGCGCGGCCTTGACCGCCTCGTCCTGAAACACAGCCTCGCGCTCGAGGATCGAGAGCGCCGCGAGGTTGTCCTCGACGTCCTGGAAGCCCGTGAGCACGGTCGCGCGATAGATCGCGACGGTCTCGTCCCAGACGGCGATCGCCTGCGCCTTCTGCGCCTGCCGCAGCCCGGCGTCGAAGATGAACTGCGAGACGAGCGCGGGGCCGAGCGCCCAGTAGCGCGCGGGCAGCGTCAGGAGGTCGCCCAGCGCGGAGCTCTGCACACCGCCGACTGCGCCGAGCGACAGCGACGGGAAGAACGCCGCCTGCGCGACGCCGATCTGCGCGTTGGCAGCGGCCGTCCGCCGCTCGGCGGCGGCGATGTCCGGGCGCCGCTCGAGGAGCTCGGAAGGGAGCGCCACCGGAATCTGCGGGAAGACGGGCCCGAGCGGCCGCGGCGCGATCGCGAGCTGCGAAGGCGGTTTGCCGACGAGCACGGCGATCGCGTGCTCGAGCTGTGCGCGCGTGACGCCGGCGTCGAGGAGCTGCGCCTTCGTCGCCGCGAGCTGCGCCTCGGCTTGCGCCACGTCGCCGCGCGCGACGACACCCGCCGCGTACTGGTTGCGCGTGAGCGTGAGCGAGCGCTCGTAGGCGACGACCGTGTCCTGGAGGAGCGCGATCTCGGCGTCCTGCACGCGCAGGAGCAGATAATCCTGCGCGAGCAGCGCCTGCAGCGATAGCGTCGCGCCCGCGAGGTCGGCGGCGCTTGCTTGCGCGGAGGCGTCGCTCGCCTCGACGCCGCGCCGGATCTTCCCCCAGAGGTCGAGCTCCCAGCCGAGCTCGAGCGCCGCGTTGTAGTTGTTCGAAACGCTCGGCCCTCCCGCGCCCGACGCCTGCGACCGGCGCACGGCGGACGCACTGGCGTCGATCGCCGGAAAGAGCGGCGCGCGCGCGGCGCGCGTCGCCGCCTGCGCCTCGCGCACGCGCGCGGCGGCGGCCTGCACAGTCTGGTTGTCGACCTCGACCTGACGCACGAGCGCGTCGAGCTCGGGATCGGCGAACGCCTCCCACCACGCGCCGCGCGGCGCGAGCTCGCGCGGCTCGCTGACCTTCCATCCCGCCGCTTCCTTGAACGCCGGTGCTTCCGGCGCCGTTGGCCGCACGTAGTCGGGCCCGACCATGCAGCCGGCAAGGGCCATGGCGAGCGCGGCGGTGACGAGGCGATAGAGCAGGCGGGTCATGGCGTCATTCGGCCGGCGCGGGCACGCCCGTGTTCGCGCGTTGTCGCCGTGCCCGCCGTCGCGCGGCCCAGAGGCGGAACCGGTCGAGGTAGAGGTAGACGACCGGCGTCGTGTAGAGCGTCAGCGCCTGGCTCACGATCAGTCCACCGACGATCGCGATCCCGAGCGGCCGGCGCATCTCCGCGCCGTCCCCCGCGCCGAGCGCCAGCGGAATCGCGCCCAGGAGCGCCGCCATCGTCGTCATCATGATCGGGCGGAAGCGCAGGAGGCACGCTTCGAAGATCGCGTCGCGTGTGGACAACCCGCGCATGCGCTCGGCGTCGAGCGCGACGTCGATCATCATGATCGCGTTCTTCTTGACGATGCCGATCAGGAGGATCACCGCGATGAACGCGATGATCGTGAAGTCCGTCTTGAAGAGGTTCAACGCGAGGAGCGCGCCGACGCCGGCGGACGGCAAGGTCGACAGGATCGTGATCGGGTGCACGTAGCTCTCGTAGAGCACGCCGAGCACGATATACACGGCGACGAGCGCCGCCAGGATCAGCCACGGCTGGCTCGCGAGCGACGCCTGGAACGCGCGCGCGCTGCCCTGGAAGCTGCCGCGCACCGTGTCCGGCACGCCGAGCCGCAAGAGCGTGTCGTCGACCGCGCGGGTCGCCTGCGACAGCGAGACGCCCGGCGCGAGATTGAACGAGGTCGTCGACGCGACGAACTGGCCCTGATGGTTGACGCCGAGCGGCGTGCTCGTCGGTCCGTAGCGAGCGAACGTTGCGAGCGGCACCTGCGCGCCGTCCGGCGCGTTCACGTAGATCGTCCGGAGCGCGTCGGGCGACTGCCAGTACTTGGGCGCGGCTTCCATCACGACGTGGTACTGGTTCAGCTGCGCGTAGATCGTCGACACCTGCCGCTGGCCGAACGCATCGTAGAGCGTCGCGTCGATCAGACGCGGGGTCACGCCGAGGCGCGACGCGGCATCGCGGTCGATGACGAGCGAGGTCTGCAGGCCCTTGTCCTGCGTATCCGTATTGACGTCGGCGAGCTCCGGAAGTTGCGAGAGCGCCTGCCGGATCCGCGGCTCCCAGGCGCGGAGCTCGGAGAGGTCGTCGGCCTGCAGCGTGAACTGGTACTGCGCGTTGGCCTGCCGGCCGCCGATCCGGATGTCCTGCACGGGCTGCAGGAACAGGCTCGCGCCGGGCACCTTCGAGAGCTTCGTGCGGAGCCGCGCGATGACCTGATCCGCGGTCTCGGTGCGCTCGGACAACGGCTTCAGCGCGACGAACATATTGCCCGAGTTGCGCTGTCCGCCGCCGGTGAAGCCGACGACGTTGGCGACCGCGGGGTCGTCGCGGACGATGGTCATGAATTGGGTCAGCTTGTCGCGCATCGCCTGAAACGAGATGCTCTGGTCGCCCTGAATCCCGCCGACGAGCCGGCCCGTGTCCTGCTGCGGGAAGAACCCCTTCGGAATCGTCACGTACAGGTAGACGTTGAGTGCAACCGTCACGGCGAGGACGAGCATGACAACGACGCCGTGTCCGAGCGCGAACGCGAGGCTTCTACGATAGCCGCCGGCGAGCGCGTCCCACGCCCGTGCGCTCGCGGCGGCGATCCGGCCGGGCGCGCGCGCGGCCTTGGCGCGGAGAAGGTGCGCGCACATCATCGGCGTCGTCGTCAGCGAGATCGCGAGCGAGATCAGGATCGCCACGGACAGCGTCACCGCGAACTCGCGGAACAGCCGCCCCACGATGCCGCCCATGAGCAGGATCGGGATGAACACGGCGATCAGCGACAGGCTCATCGACAGCACGGTGAAGCCGACCTCGCGCGCGCCGCGGAGCGCGGCGTCCCAGGGCGTCATGCCTTCCTCGATGTGGCGCGTCGTGTTCTCGAGCACGACGACCGCGTCGTCGACGACGAAGCCGGTGGCGATCGTCAGCGCCATCAGCGTGAAGTTGTTGACAGAGAAGCCCGCGAGGTACATGACGCCGAAGGTGCCGACGAGCGAAACGGGCACTGCGACCATCGGGATCAGCGTCGCGCGCCCGCTGCGCAGGAAGACGAACACGACGAGGATCACGAGCACCACGGCGATCACGAGCGCGCGCCCGGTGTCGCGCAGCGAGGCGCGGATCGTCACCGTGCGCTCCATCGCCACGTTCACGTCGATCGCGCTGGGAATCGACGCGCGCAGCAGCGGCAGCAGATCCTGCACGCGGTCGACCGTGTCGATGATGTTCGCATTGGGCTGGCGGTTGATGATCACCGCAACCGAGGGCCGGCCGTTCGCCATCCCGGCGTTGCGCAGGTCCTGCACCGAGTCGACGACCTCGGCGACCGCGGACAGCGCGACCGGCGCGCCGCTGCGCCACGCGACGATCAGCGGCAGGTACTCGGCAGCGGTCTTCGCCTGGTCATTGGCAAGGATCTGCCAGTGGCGGTCGCCGTCCTCGACCGCCCCCTTGGGCTTGTTCGCGTTCGCCGCCGCGAGCGCCGCGCGCACGTCCTCGAGGCCGACGCCGTACTTGAAGAGTGAATCCGGGTTGAGCTCGACGCGCACCGCGGGCAGCGAACTGCCGCCCACGCTCACCTGCCCGACGCCCTCGACCTGCGAGAGCTTCTGCGCCATGATCGTCGACGCGGCGTCGTACATCTGCCCCTGCGTCATCGTGTCCGACGTGAGCGTCAGGATCATGATCGGCGCGTCGGCAGGGTTCACCTTGCGGTACGTCGGATTGCTGGGTAGCCCGCTCGGCAGCAGCGCCCGCGCCGCGTTGATCGCCGCCTGCACGTCACGCGCGGCGCCGTCGATGCTGCGCGAGAGGTCGAACTGCAGGACGACGCGCGTCGAGCCGAGCGACGAGGACGACGTCATCTCGGTGACGCCTGCAATGCGGCCGAGCGAGCGCTCGAGCGGCGTCGCGACGGTCGCCGCCATCGTCTCGGGGCTCGCACCCGGCAGCGACGCCTGGACCGAGATCGTCGGGTAGTCGACCTGCGGCAGCGGCGACACGGGCAATAGGCGAAAGGCGATCGCGCCCGCGAGCGCGACCGCGGCCGTCAGCAGCGTCGTGGCGACAGGGCGGTCGATGAAGGGCTGCGACAGGTTCATCGCGGTTCGGCCGCCGTTGCGCCGCGCGCTCGCTCACTCGTCCGGCGGGCGAGCCGGTCGAACGCGAGGTAGATGACCGGCGTCGTGAACAGCGTCAGCGCCTGCGAGAAGATGAGGCCGCCGACCATCGTGATGCCGAGCGGGTGCCGGAGCTCCGAGCCCTCGCCCCAACCGATCATCAGCGGCAGCGCGCCCAGGATCGCGGACATCGTCGTCATCATGATCGGCCGGAAGCGCAGCAGGCACGCCTGAAAGATCGCGTCGCGCGGCGCCATCCCCTCGTGCCGCTCGGCGTCGAGCGCGAAGTCGATCATCATGATCGCGTTCTTCTTCACGATGCCGATCAGGAGGATGATGCCGATGATCGCGATCACCGAGAGGTCGTTGCCCGTCGCGAGCAGCGCGAGGAGCGCGCCGACGCCGGCGGACGGCAACGTCGACAGGATCGTCACCGGATGGACGAAGCTCTCGTAGAGCACGCCCAGCACGATGTACATGGTGACGATCGCGGCCAGGATCAGCCACAGCTCGTTTGCGAGCGACGCGCGGAACGCGAGCGCCGCACCCTGGAAGTTGAGCTGCACGCTCGCGGGGAGGGCGAGCTCCATGCGCACGGCCTCGATCGCCTTCACGGCTTCACCGAGCGACGCACCGCGCGCGAGGTTGAACGATAGGGTCGCCGCGGGAAACTGGCCGATGTGGCTGATCGCGAGCGGCGTCGGGCGCTCGACGACGCGGGCGACCGTCGAGAGCGGCACCTGCTGCACCGGCTGACCCGGCACGTTCGACGCCACGTGCAGGTCCTCGAGCGCGGCAGGGCCGCGCTGGAACTCGGGCTTCACCTCGAGCACGACACGGTATTGGTTCGTCTGCGTGAAAATCGTCGACACGAGCCGCTGCCCGAATGCGTTGTAGAGCGCGTTGTCGATTGCGGCCGGCGTGATGCCGAGCCGGCTAGCCGTCGCGCGGTCGATCTCGACGTAGGCGGCGAGCCCTCCGTCCTGCCAGTCGCTCGCGACGTCGGAGAGCTCGGGCGCGGTGCGCAGGCGGTCGACGAGGCGATGGACGGCCGCGCCCAGCGCCTCGGTGTCGGTCGACTCGACGGTGAACTGGTATTGCGTGCGCGCGACGCGATCCTCGATCGTCAGGTCCTGCACCGGCTGCATGTAGAGCGCGATGCCGTGCACGTCCGCGAGCTTCGGCTGCAGCCGGCGGATCACGTCGGTCGCGGACGCACCCCTCTCGCTGCGCGGCTTGAGGTTGATCAGCATCCGGCCGCTGTTCAACGTCGCGTTCGCGCCGTCGACGCCGATGAACGACGTCAAGCTCGCCACGGCAGGGTCCTCGAGCACGACCTTCGCAAGCGCCTGCTGCCGCTCGGACATCGCGGCGAATGAGATCGTCTGCGGCGCTTCCGAGATCCCCTGGATCGCGCCCGTATCCTGTACCGGGAAGAACCCCTTCGGGATCACGACGTAGAGGATGACGGTCAGCACGAGCGTCGCTATCGCGACCAGCAGCGTCGCGCCCTGCCGGTCGAGCACCCAGTTCAGCATCGCGCCGTAGCGCGCGATCACGCGGTCGAAGAGATCGCCGCTCCATCGATAGAAGCGGCCCTGCGCCTCGGGCGGCGTGTGGCGCAGCAACTTCGCGCACATCATCGGCGTCAGCGTGAGCGAGACGACGGCCGAGATCAGGATCGACACGGCGAGCGTGATCGCGAACTCGCGGAAGAGCCGCCCGACGACATCGCCCATGAAGAGCAGCGGGATCAGCACGGCGATCAGCGAGAACGTGAGTGAAATGATCGTGAAGGCGATCTGCTCGGTGCCCTTCAACGCCGCGTCGAGCGGCCGGTCGCCCTTCTCGATGTAACGGGCGATGTTCTCGATGACGACGATCGCGTCGTCGACGACGAAACCCGTCGCGATGGTGAGCGCCATCAGCGTCAGGTTGTTGATCGAGAAGCCGGCGAGATACATGACGCCGAACGTGCCGACGAGCGACAGCGGCACCGCCACGCTCGGGATGGCCGTCGCGGGCAAATTGCGCAGGAAGAGGAAGATCACCATCACGACGAGCGCGACGGCGAGCAGCAGCTCGAACTGGACGTCGCGCACCGACCCGCGGATCGTGACGGTGCGGTCGGTCAGGAGGGTCACGTCGACGTTGGGCGGGAGCGAAGCGTTCAACTGCGGCAGCAGGCGCTTCACGCGGTCGACGACCTCGATCACGTTGGTGCCGGGCTGGCGCTGGACGTTCAGGATGATCGCCGGCGTCGCGTCGGCCCACGCGGCGAGCCGCGAATTCTCGGCGGCATCCACCGTGTCGGCGACGTCGGCCACGCGGATCGGCGCGCCGTTGCGGTAGGCGAGGATCAGCTGCCGGTACTCGTCGGCCGACTTCAACTGATCGTTCGCGTCGATCGTCGAGGCGCGCGTAGGGCCGTCGAAACTTCCCTTCGCCTGGTTCGTGTTCGCATTGCCGATCGCCGTGCGCACGTCGTCGAGCGAGAGCCCGTAGGCCGCGAGCGCGCGCGGGTTCACCTGGATGCGCACGGCCGGCCGCTGGCCGCCGCTGATGGACACCAGGCCGACGCCCGGGAGCTGCGAGATCTTCTGCGCGATCCGCGTGTCCGCCAGGTCCTCGAGCTTGGGCAAGGGCAGCGTAGGCGAGGTGAGCGCAAGGGTGAGGATCGGCGTGTCGGCCGGGTTCACCTTGTTGTAGACCGGCGGGCTCGGCAGGTCGGTCGGCAGGAACGTGCCCGACGCGTTGATCGCGGCCTGCACCTCCTGCTCGGCGACGTCGAGCGGCAGGTCGAGGCTGAACTGCAGCGTGACGACGGACGCGCCGCCGGAGCTCGTCGACGACATCTGGTTCAGGCCCGGCATCTGCCCGAACTGGCGCTCGAGCGGCGCGGTGATCGACGACACCATCACGTCGGGGCTCGCACCCGGATAGAGCGTGACGACCTGGATCGTCGGGTAGTCGACCTCGGGCAGAGCCGAGAGCGGCAGCACACGGTAGGCGACGATCCCCGCGAGCAGGAGTGCGACCATGAGCAGCGTGGTCGCGACCGGCCGCAGGATGAACAGGCGGGACGGATTCATGGCGTCGGCGAGGAGCGCCGCGGCGACGTCAGCCGCCGCCGGATTCGGCCTTCTGGCGCTTCGCGCCGCCCGGCGGTCCGCGCTTGGGTGCGCCCGCGGCCGGCGCTGCCTGCGCGTCGCGCGTGATGAGCTCGACCTTGGCGCCCTCGCGCAGCTTGTCGGTGCCGTCGACGACGACCATCGTGCCCGGCGCGAGTCCGCTCGCGATCGCCGTCGTCTCGCCTTGCACCGGACCCAGCTTCACCGCCGTCACCGTCACCGTCTGGTCGTTCTTGACGGCGTAGACGAACGTGCCCGGCGCGCCGCGCTGGATCGCGGCCGACGGGACGAGCGTCGCGTCGGCGACGGTCTCGACCAGCATCCGGACGTTGACGAACTGGTTCGGAAAGAGCGCGAGGTCGGCGTTCGCGAATTCCGCCTTGAGCTTGACGGTGCCGGTGGTCGTGTCGATCTGATTGTCGGCGGTCAGGAGCTTGCCGGTCGCAAGCTTCATTTTTTGATCGCGATCCCACGCCTCGACGGCGATCGCTTCGCCCGTCGTGAGACGGCGCAGGATGCGCGGCAGGCTGTCCTCGGGGATCGGGAACACGACGCTGATCGGCTGGAGCTGCGCGATGACGACGATGCCGTTCGCGTCGGCCGCCTTCACTACGTTGCCCGGATCGATCTGGCGCAGGCCGACGGTGCCACCGATCGGCGCCGTCACGCGGCTGTAGGTGAGCTGCAGCTTCGCGCTGTCGACCGCCGCCTGGTCCGCCTGGATCGTGCCTTCGTACTGGCGGACGAGCGCCTCTTGCGTGTCGACCTGTTGCTTCGAAATCGAGTCCTGCGAGAGCAGCGTCCGGTAGCGCTCGAGGTCGACCTGCGCGTTGCGGAGCAGCGCCTGGTCTTTCGCCATCTGCCCGGCCGCCTGCCCGAGCTGGACCTGGAACGGCCGCGGATCGATCTCGGCCAGGAGGTCGCCGGCCTTGACGACCTGTCCCTCCTGGAACGCGACGCGCATCAACTGCCCGTCGACGCGCGGCTTCACGACCACCACGTTGCGTGGCGTTACAGTCCCGAGCGCGTTCAGGTAGACGTCGATCGGACCCTTGCGGGCGGGCGCCGCGACCACGGGAAGGGTGCGCAGCGCCGGGTCGAACCGCCCGCCGGGTGCGGGCGCCGCCGGTTCGCCGGTTCGGTTCGACCAGTACCACGCTCCGGCGGCGACCGCGGCGAGGACGGCTGCCACGACGGCCCACGGCCAACGCCGGCGGTGGACGGTCGCGGTTTCTGCCACGGGCATGACCACGGGGTCGACGCGGGCTTCGTTGGGTGGCATCAGGGTCGAAAGATCCGGTAACGGTTACGGAATTGTCGCTCGATCGGCGCTTTCGTTCCGCCGAAGTTGTAACTGTCTGTTATTTCGCGATTCTCCGCCTCCGGCCGCGCTCGGAACACACGCCGCGCCAAATTGGGTAAAATTCCATCCTCCCGAGGAGCGTTGCAACAACGACCCCGCCAGCGGGGCCGCTGCCAGGCTCGGGAAATCCGAATCCGGAACCGCGCTCGTTGAACCGTGCCCGCGCACGGGGTGACGATAGCGCGTCTTTCCCCCGCCCGCGGTCGCCCAATTCGAGGAGTGACCGATGAATGCTGCCAATGAGATGAAGAGCTTCAGCGACTTCCGCGTCGCCGACCTCGCGCTCGCCGGCTGGGGCCGGAAGGAGATCGCGATCGCCGAGACGGAGATGCCCGGCCTGATGGCGATCCGCGAGGAGTTCGCGCCCGAGCAGCCCCTGCGCGGCGCGCGCATCGCGGGCTCGCTGCACATGACGATCCAGACGGCGGTGCTGATCGAAACGTTGCAGGCGCTGGGCGCCCAGGTCCGCTGGGCGTCGTGCAACATCTACTCGACGCAGGACCACGCCGCCGCGGCGATCGCCTCCTGCGGCACGCCGGTCTTCGCGTACAAGGGCGAGACGCTGGACGAGTACTGGGATTACACGCACCGGATCTTCGACTGGCCCGGCCAGGATACCGAAAAGCGGGGCCCGAACATGATCCTGGACGACGGCGGCGACGCGACGCTGCTCGTGCATCTCGGTGCCAGGGCCGAGGCCGATCCGTCGTGCATCGCGCACGCGGCCAACGCCGAGGAGGCCGCGCTCTTCGCCGCGATCAGGAGCCTGCTCGCGAAGGATCCGAAGTTCTACTCGCGGCGCAAGGCCGCCATCCGCGGTGTCACCGAGGAAACGACGACCGGGGTCAAGCGCCTCTACCAGATGCACAAGGAGGGCCGGCTCGCGTTTCCGGCGATCAACGTCAACGATTCGGTCACCAAGAGCAAGTTCGACAACCTCTACGGCTGCCGCGAGTCGTTGGTCGACGGCATCAAGCGCGCGACCGACGTGATGATCGCGGGCAAGGTCGCGCTGGTCGCGGGCTACGGCGACGTCGGCAAGGGTTCCGCGCAGGCCCTGCGCGCGCTCGCAGCACAGGTGTGGATCGCCGAGATCGACCCGATCTGCGCGCTGCAGGCGGCGATGGAGGGCTACCGCGTAGTGACGATGGACTGGGCCTGCGACAAGGCCGACCTCTTCGTCACCGCGACCGGCAACATCGATGTGATCACGCACGAGCACATGAAGCGGATGAAGAACAACGCGATCGTGTGCAACATCGGCCACTTCGACAACGAGATCGACGTCGCGGGATTGAAACAGCATAAGTGGGAGAACATCAAGCCGCAGGTCGACCATGTGATCTTCCCCGACGGCAAGCGGATCATTCTGCTGGCCGAAGGGCGGCTCGTGAATCTGGGCTGCGGGACGGGCCACCCGTCGTACGTGATGAGCTCGTCGTTCACGAACCAGGTGATGGCGCAGATCGAGCTCTGGGCCGACGCGCAGTCGGGTGCCGGCAAGTACCCGGTGGGCGTCTACGTGCTGCCGAAGCACCTGGACGAGAAGGTCGCGCGGTTGCAGCTCTCGAAGCTCGGCGCGATGCTGACGCCGTTGACCGACAAACAGGCGCGATACATCGGAGTGGATGCGGCCGGTCCCTACAAGCCGGACACCTACCGCTATTAGAGTCTGGAGTTACGCCGCCCCATCCGCCTCGCTGAACCGGCGTGCGAACATCGTTCGCACGCCGGTCACCTCGACGGATGAGGCGGCCGGTTGGGTGGAAATGACGAGCGCTTTTCGAAGGGCTTGAGCGATGCGCATCGCGGTGATGGGAGCGGGCGGCGTGGGCGGCTACTTCGGCGCCCGGCTCGCGCACGCCGGCCACGACGTCGCGTTCGTCGCGCGCGGCCACCATCTGCTCGCGATGAAAGAGCGGGGCCTCCGCGTGACGAGCGCACTCGGCGACGTGTATCTCGAGCGGCCCGTCGTCAGCGACGACCCGACGTCGCTCGGCTGGTTCGACGCGGTGCTGTTCGCGGTCAAGCTTTGGGATACCGAATCGGCGGCGGCGGCGGTGAAGCCGCTGCTCGCGGCGGGCGGCGTCGTGATTCCGTTCCAGAACGGCGTTGAGAGCATCGAGCGCGTCGGCGCAGTCGTCGGCGCGGCGCAGGTCATGGGCGGTGTTGCCTACATCGCGGCGAAGATCGCCGAACCCGGCGTCATCGCGCACACGGGCACGATGGCGCGGCTGCGGTTCGGTCCAACCGAAGCGCAGCAGCAGCCGGCTGCAGATGCGCTGTTCGCGGCGTGCAAGGATGCCGGCATCGACGCGGAACTCGTCGCCGACATCCGAAAGGCGCTGTGGATGAAGTTCGTGTTCCTCGTGGCGCTGTCGGGAATGACCGCGGCGACACGGCAGCCGATCGGCGTCATCCGCGCCGATCCGGACCTGCGCGCTACGTTCGAAGCGGCAATGCGCGAGGCGTGGAGTGTCGGCCGCGCGCGCGGGATCGCGCTGCCCGACGACTTCGTCGCGAGCCAGATGGCGTTCGGCGACGGGCTGCCCGCCGAAATGAGGGCTTCGATGCTACACGATCTCGAGGCGGGCAATCGGCTCGAGGCGCCATGGCTTTCCGGTGCGGTCGCGCGGATGGCGCGGGAGGCCGGCAGCGCCGCGCCCGTCAACGCGACGCTCTACGCGACGGTGAAGCCGTACTGCGCCGGCCGCGCGGCGTAACTCTCTTCAAGGATCCGCGATGCGACTTCTTCTCGTCTGGCTCATCAACGCGGCGGCGCTGTTCCTGCTGCCGTACGTGTTCCCGTGGGTCAAGGTCGACTCGTTCACCGCGGCACTCATCGCCGCGCTCGTGCTCGGATTGATCAACACGCTGATCCGGCCGCTGTTCGTACTCCTGACGCTGCCGGTGACGCTGCTCACGCTCGGCCTGTTCCTCTTCGTCATCAACGGCCTGCTGTTCTGGTGGGTGGGATCGTTCCTCGACGGCTTCCACGTCAGCGGCTTCTGGTCGGGCGTCTTCGGCGCGATCGTCTACACGTTGATCTCGTGGCTCTTGTCCTCGCTCTTGCTGTCGAAGCGCAATCAAGGCGTCGCCGGCCCGCCGTCGCGATGACCGCCGCCGCCAAACCGGTCTGCAGCCTCGAGTTCTTCCCGCCGCGTACGCCGGAGGGCGTCGTGAAGCTGCGCGCCGCGCGCAAGCTGCTTGCCCCGCTCAAGCCGGCGTTCTGCTCGGTCACGTTCGGCGCAGGCGGTTCGACGCGCGAGGGGACGCTCGCGACGGTGCTCGAGTTTCGCGCCGAAGGCTTCGACGGCGTGCCGCACGTCTCCTGCATCGGTGGCACGCGCGATTCGATTCGCGAAGTACTCGCGCAATACCGCGCGCACGGCATCCGCCACCTCGTGGCGCTGCGCGGCGACCTGCCGTCCGGTGCCGGCGAGTCCGGCGAGTTCCGCTATGCAAGCGAGCTCGTCGCCTTCATCCGCGGCGAGACCGGCGACTGGTTTCACATCGACGTCGCCGCGTATCCCGAGTACCACCCGCAGGCGGGAACGCCGCAGGACGACCTCGCCGCGTTCAAGCGCAAGATCGAGGCCGGCGCGAATTCCGCGATCACGCAGTACTTCTACAACGCCGACGCGTACTGGCATTTCGTCGACACGGCACGCGCCGCCGGGATCACGGTGCCCATCGTGCCGGGGATCATGCCGATCGGCAGCGTCGCGAAGCTCGCGCGCTTCTCGGACGCCTGCGGTGCCGAGATCCCGCGCTGGATCCGCAGGAAGCTCGAGGGTTACGGCGACGACGTGGCGTCGATCCGCGCGTTCGGCCTCGACGTCGTCACCGAGCTCTGCGCGGGGCTCCTCGCGCGCGGGGCGCCCGGCCTCCACTTCTATACGCTCAATCTCGCGCCGCTGACGGCGACGATCTGGCAGCGGCTCGGCCTCTGAGGAACGGGGAAGCGCGCCGTGCGGAACACGCCGGATTTCGTCGCGTACGTGATCGAGATGATGCGGCCCGCGCGCGCCGTCGCGAAGGCGATGTTCGGCGGCCACGGCATCTACGTGGAGGGCCTTTTCGTGGCGATCGTCGTCGACGACGTCCTCTACCTCAAGTGCGACACGCAGCGTGCGGCGGCGTTCGACGCGCTCGCTCTGCCGCCGTTCGTCTACGCGTCGAAGAACGGCAAGGCGCTGGTCACGAAATACCGCCGCGCGCCGGACGAGGCGCTCGAAAGCCCGGCCGAGATGCAGCGCTGGCTCCGCCTTGCGCAGGCGTCGGCGCTAGCCAAAGGGAAGGCCGCGGCCTCGAAGAAAGCAATTGCGCCGGTCCGCGCCGGCGCGAGGAAGAAGACTAGCGGCCGCGCGTGAACGAAACGAGTTCGATGACTTCGTTCTGCCCGGGGTGGTAGGCCGCGGCGTCCTGCCCGCCCTTGTCGCGCCACTGCGAACGCCGCTCCTCGCGCACGGATGCGCCGACCGCCGGGGCGTACCAGACGATGTAGTTGCACTGCGTCGCAAAGCGCCAGAACGTCTCGTCGTCGAGCTGCATGATGACGTTCATCCCGATCGCGTCGTACGTTCCGGCGGGTGTCGTGATCTTCTCGTAGCGGCCGACCGACGTGAAGCGCGAGATCGGACCGTAGGGTCCCGGCGGCTGATCGAGATCGCGCACGCGCTGGTCCCACGTCTCGCCGGTCGCGAGCGGAAACCTGTAGCGGACGAGCGGCGGGTCGAAGCGGTCCGTCTCGGCCTCGTAGACGGCGCCCTGCAGCACGACCCCCGGGGCGGACCACTTCTCGACACGCTCGACGTTGATCGTCGGCCCGTTGACGCTAACCCTCACCGTGATGCCGTCAGGCGCGACGGACGTCACCTCGTGCGTCTCGTCCCACTCGACCTTCGCGCGATATCCCTGCACGACGTGGTAGACCCAGCGGTCGCCGACGCGGTAATCGGGCGCGGGCGCGGGCGGGCCCGACTGGCTGCCGATGGTGACGGTCGCGCAACCGGAGACCGCGACGAGCGCGAGGACGGACGCCGCGGCCAGCGTCGTGCGGGTGAGTGTACCGATCATGAAGACGTCAACAGCGCGACGTCGGCCACCCTTCCGCCGGAGACCCGCACGAGATCGTCGGGGCGGATCGCGAACATCGCGTTGGGTGTGCCGCCCGCGGCGTAGACCACGTCATGGCGCAAGAGGTCGCGGTCGATGATCGTGGCCAGCCGCCTTACGTGCGCGAGCGGCGGGATGCCGCCGATCACGTAGCCGGTCGTCGCGCGCACGAAGTCGGCGTCCGCCTTGCCGGGTGTGGCACCGAGGACCGCGCCCAGCTTCGCGAGATCGATGCGGTTCGCGCCGCTCGCGATCACCAGCACCGCGGCGTCCTCGCCGTGCCGGAATACGAGCGATTTCGCGATCTCGCCCACGCTGCAGCGGAGCACCTCCGCGGCCTCCTGCGACGTTCGCGCGGAGCTTGCGTACTCCACCACGGTCGTCGCGATCCCCGCGGCCGCGAGTGCATCCTGCACCCGCTGCGCCGAGGTCGACAGCGGCTTGGCCGGCGCGTCCATGGTAGGCGTCAGTCGCCGTGTTGGTCGGTGACGGCGCCGCGGCTCGCCGTCGAGACGAGCCGCATGTACTTCGCGAGCACGCCGCGCGTGTACTTGGGCTGCGGCGGCCGCCATTTCGCACGGCGGGCGGCGAGGACATCGTCGCCCACGTTGAGCTGCACGAGGAGCCGGTGCGCGTCGATCGTGATCGAGTCGCCCTCCTCGACGAGCGCGATGTTGCCGCCGGCGTAGGCTTCGGGCGCAACGTGGCCGACGACCATGCCCCACGTGCCGCCGGAGAAGCGGCCATCGGTGATGAGCCCGACCGATTCGCCCAAGCCCTGCCCGATCAGCGCGGACGTCGGCGCGAGCATCTCCTGCATCCCGGGACCACCCTTCGGGCCTTCGTAGCGGATCACGATGACGTCGCCCGGCTTGATCCTCTTCGCCATGATTGCGTCCATCACCGCAGGCTCGGAATCGAACACGCGCGCCGGGCCCGTGATCGATGGATTCTTGAGCCCTGTGATCTTCGCGACGCAGCCCTCGGGCGCGAGGTTGCCGCGGAGGATCGCGAGGTGCCCCTGCGGGTACATCGGGTTCGCCCAGGGGCGGATCACGTCCTGGTCGGCACGCGGCGCCGCCGGCACCGACGCGAGCTCCTCGCCGATGGTGCGCCCGGTGATCGTCATGCAGTCGCCGTGGAGCAATCCGTGCTCGAGGAGCATCTTGAGCACCTGCGGCACGCCGCCGGCGCGATGGAAGTCGACAGCGACGTAGCGGCCGGAAGGCTTGAGGTCGCACAGCACCGGCACTCGCTTCCGGATGCGCTCGAAGTCGTCGATCGACCACTCGACTTCCGCTGCCGCCGCGATCGCGAGATAGTGCAGAACCGCGTTGGTCGAGCCGCCGGTCGCCATCACGAGCGAGATCGCGTTCTCGATCGACTTCCGTGTGATGATGTCGCGCGGCTTCAGGTCGCGCTCGACGGCGGCGACCAGCACGCGTGCCGACTGCGCCGACGAGTCCGCCTTCTCCGGGTCGGGCGCGGCCATCTGCGAGCTGCCGAGCAGGCTCATGCCGAGCGCCTCGAACGACGAGCTCATCGTGTTCGCCGTGTACTGGCCACCGCAGGCGCCGACCGTCGGACACGCATTGCGCTCGATGCCGTCGTAGTCCTCCTTCGACATCGTGCCCGCCGCGTACGCACCGACGGCCTCGAACGGCGACACGATCGTGAGCGCCTGCCCTTTCCACATGCCGGGTTTGATCGTGCCGGCGTAGACGAAGATGCCGGGCACGTCGATGCGCGCCAGCGCCATCATGCTGCCCGGCATGTTCTTGTCGCAGCCGCCGACGCACAGCACGCCGTCCATCAGCTGGCCGTTGACGGCGACCTCGATCGAATCGGCAATCACCTCGCGCGAGACGAGCGAGTACTTCATGCCTTCCGTGCCCATCCCGATGCCGTCGGTCACGGTCGGAAAGCCGAACACCTGCGGCTTCGCGCCGGCGGCCTCGAGCGCGGCCATCGCGCGGTCGACGAGCGGCTGGATGCCCGCGTTGCACGGATTCATCGTGCTGTGGCCGTTCGCGACGCCGACGATCGGTTTCTCGAAGTCGCCGTCGCCGAAGCCGACCGCGCGCAGCATCGCGCGGTTGGGCGAGCGGGCGACGCCCTGGGTGATGATCCGGGAGCGGCGATTGGCGGGCATGGGGACTCCAGAGGCGTTCGCGAGCGGTCGCCGACGAGGCCGGCCGTAGGGGTTCCGTATAATCGAATCGTCAATTCTAGCGCGTCCGCCCTCGCCGCCCTCTGCGATGTTTGTCCATCCGCAGTTCGATCCCATCGCGTTCCAGATCGGACCGGTCGCGGTTCGCTGGTACGGGCTCATGTACCTCGTCGGATTCGTGCTGTTCGCGGTGCTGGGCAAGGTGCGCGCGCGGCAGAACCTTCTGACGGGCTGGCATCCGCGCGACGTCGACGACATGCTCTTCTACGGCGTGCTCGGCGTGATCGTCGGCGGCCGCCTGGGTTACGTGCTCTTCTACAAGCCGCTCTACTATCTCGCGCATCCGCTCGAGATCCTGTCGATCTGGCAGGGTGGCATGAGCTTTCACGGCGGTTTCCTGGGCGTTCTGGTCGCGCTGTTGCTCTTTGCGCGCCGGCGCGACAAGCGCTGGCTCGACGTCACCGATTTCGTCGCGCCGCTGATACCGCTTGGGCTCGCCGCGGGCCGGCTCGGTAACTTCATCAACGGCGAGCTGTGGGGCCGCGTGACAAATCTGCCATGGGGGATGGTGTTTCCACAGGCAGGCCCCGAGCCGCGGCACCCGTCGCAGCTCTACCAGTTCGCGGGCGAGGGGCTGCTCCTGTTCGCGGTCCTCTGGGCCTTCACGCGCCGTCCGCGCCCCATGGGTGCAGCGTCCGGCCTGTTCCTTCTGGGCTATGGCGTATGCCGGTTCGTCGCCGAGTACGCGCGCGAGCCCGACAGCTTCCTGGGCTTTCTCGCGCTCGGCTTGACGATGGGCCAGTGGCTGTCGCTGCCGATGATCGCCGCCGGCGCGATCATGATGATCTGGGCCTACCGTCGCGCGGGCAAGGCGCAGCCGACGGTGATGGACCGGATGAAGTAGCGACGATTGCAGCTCGCCGGGGCCCCGCGCGCGAAGCGCGAAGGGGGAGCGAGCAAATGCAATCGTCGCAGGCGGCCGACGACTCCGCGCGGCGATTCGAGCGGACGGCGCGGAGGCCGCGCGGCGGAGCGCGGAGCAGGGGCCCCGCGCAGCGGGGATGCGACCGCGGAAGCGGGCAGGCGGACGACGCCTCGGCGCCACGATCTAAACGAGCGGCGCGGAGGCCGCGCGCCGGAGCGAGGAGCAGCCCCACGCCGCGAAGCGGCAAGGGGATGTGAGCGGCCGCGAGTCGCGTTCGGAGGCCGACGCCATGGCGCGCGCACGCTATGGCGGTGCGGAGGGCGAACCGCGCGCGACCCAATGCGTAACGCGACTCTAATCGACTCGCCGGAAGTCCCCATCGAGCGCGTCGGCCCGCGGCCGGCGCCGCGGATGCGCGGCCTGCGCCCCGAGCCCATGCCCGACATTGAGCGGCAGCGCGAGCAGCACCAGCGCCATCAGGTCGCTCAGGACACCGGGCAGCAGGAACAGGAACCCCGCGAGCACCTTGCGCCCGCTGTCGAAGAGGCCGCGCAACGTGAGCTGCTGGCCGTGCATCGCCGCGGCAGTGTTCGCGCGGAACGCGACGCGCTCGTTGCGCAAGAGGACGAACCCCGCGACCGTCGATAGCGCGAGCCACGTCCACACCGGAATGCCCGTCCAGCGCGCGAAGCGCACCGTCGCGAGCAGATCGAGCGCGGGGAATGCCAGTACAATCGCGAGCAGGACGAAGCGCATGGGGACTCCTTGGCCGACGCCGCCATTCTGGTGCTGACGCAATTGCCGGACCGCGCGTCGGCGCAGGCGCTCGCGCGCGCACTGGTCGAGGAACGGCTTGCCGCCTGCGTCAGCGTCGGCGCGCCGACGGATTCACTCTATCACTGGCGCGGCGAAATCGAAACTGCGCAGGAGGTGCCGGTCGCGATCAAGACGCGCTCCGGGCGCTACGCCGCGGTCGAGGCGGCGATCCGGGCGCGCCACCCGTACGAACTTCCGGAGATCCTCGCTGTCCCCGTCGTGCATGGTCTCGAACCGTATCTGCGCTGGATCGACGCCGAAACCGCGGACCGCTGAGGTGCCGTCCGGTGTGGGGCGGCGGCGCACGCTGGGCGTGGCGGCGATTGTCGTCGCGCTCGTCGCGGGCGCGGCCGCCGCCGACGACCCCAAGCTCCTTCCGAACGAGCGGGCCTTCGCGTTCAGCGCCCGTGGCGTCGACGAGCGGACCGTCGAAGCCCGCTTTGTCATCGCGGAGGGGTATTACCTCTATCGCGACAAGCTCCGGTTCACGGCTGAACCGGGTCCCCTCGGACCGCCCGTCCTCCCGCCCGGCAAGGTCAAGGACGATCAGTTCTTCGGCAAGGTCGAGACTTACCGTAATCAGCTTATCGTCAGGCTTCCTTTTGTTGCCGCGGCGCCGGGCGGCTCCGTGACGGTGCATGCGGAGTCGCAGGGCTGCGCCGACCTGGGCGTCTGCTACCCGCCGCAGATCCAAAAAGTCACGCTGACGCTGCCCGCCGCCGGCAGTCGGCCAGGTATGCCTGTCGAAGCCGCGCCACAGAAGAAATCTTGGCTGAACTGAGGGCCGACGCGGCCAAACGGATCGCGCACGTGTTGTGTGCGAGCGCTCGCTTTCCGTCGGGAGTCCTTCGACCATGACCCGCCGTCGCGGCGTCTGGTTCGTTCTCGCCCTCGCCGGTCTGGTGGCGGTGGGTGCGGGTGCGCTCTGGCGACAGCTCGCGGGCGACACGTTTTCCGCCTCGGAGCCGCGCGACGGCGGGACGCTCCTTGCGCTTGCGTTGCCCGATCCGGAGGGCAGGCAGGAGGCGCTCGGCCAGTGGAAGGGGAAGGTGCTCATCGTAAACTTCTGGGCGACCTGGTGCGAGCCGTGCAAGGAGGAGATGCCCCGGTTCATGAAGCTGCAGGACCAGTACGGGGCCAAGGGCCTGCAGTTCGTCGGCATCGCCATTGATCAGGCCGACAAGGTCCGCCAGTTCGCCAAGGACATCGAGCTCAACTATCCGACCCTGGTGGGCGGCTACGGCGCGATCGAGCTGTCCAAGACCCTGGGCAACAGGCTGGGCGCACTGCCGTTCACCGTTGTTCTCGACCGCGCCGGCAGGGTCGTTCATACGCAGTTGGGGCCGCTCAAGGACGCGCAACTACAGTCAATGATCACGCAACTGATATGAATTTCGTCTAAGTCCGCGCTTCCTCGCCCATAGTGCCTGGAAGACGGCTGCCGCCACACATTCCCGGCCCCCAACCCCAACCTCGCACGGCGCGGCCTCGGCCGCGACGCCGGCCTCGGCGCGTGCGCCCACGCGTCGGCTTTACACGCCGCGGCGAACGCGGCAGACTTGAACGTTGACGGTCGGATCGCCGCATCTTGCGCGGCGATAGACCTCTTTTCACCGAAGTAACTGCCCCACGGCGCCCCCGACTTGGAGCGGACCACCGGATGGATTTGCGCAAGCTGAAGACGCTGATCGAGCTGGTCGAAAGCTCGGGAATCGCGGAGCTCGAGATCCAGGAAGGCGAGGAGCGGGTCCGGATCACGCGCGCGCCGTCCGGAGCGGCGGCCGCGAGCGCGGGCCAAGCCGCGCCGGTCACCCTGGCGAGTGCGCCCCCCGTCGCCGCGCCTGCGCCCGTGGAGGCGCCGGCCGCACCCGAGGAGCCCGAGGGTCATCTGGTCAAGAGTCCGATGGTCGGGACTTTCTACAGGGCCGCTTCGCCGGGCGCAAAGGCGTTCGTCGAGGTCGGCGACTCGGTTCAGGCCGGCGACACGCTGTGCATCATCGAGGCGATGAAGCTCATGAACGAGATCGAGTCCGACCAGACGGGCATGGTGAAGCAGATCCTGGTCGAAAACGGCCAGCCGGTCGAGTTCGGCCAGCCGCTCGTGGTAATCGCATAGGGCCTGTTCACACTATGGTCACGAACGCGTTGCGCGGCCGAAAACGCTCAGCGCAAGGCGCAAAACGAAGTCGGGCCGGCTGCCCGGCGAGGCTTTGCAACGCAGCGATGTGCGCTTTCGGCTGCAACCCGAAGGGAGCAGGCGCCCTGGGGCACCACTCTTTGTTGCCTTCCTTGCCAAGACGCCCGGTCTTGGCATCGTCAGGCGCCTCGATTGGCGCCCCATGCCGCCTGCTCGCGTTTGCGTCCATAGTGTGAACAGGCCCTAGTTGGCGCTCCGTCCAGCCTCGTCGCCGGTGGTGGCCAAGAACCCGAGTCAGCTGTTCGGGAAGATCCTGATCGCCAACCGCGGCGAGATCGCGCTTCGCATCCAGCGCGCGTGCCGCGAGCTCAACATCCGGACCGTCGTCGTCCACTCGGAAGCCGACCGCGAGGCAAAGTATGTGCGGCTCGCCGACGAGTCCGTCTGCATCGGACCCCCGCCTTCCGCACAGAGCTATCTCAACGTGCCCGCGATCATCGCGGCGGCCGAGGTGACCGACGCGCAGGCGATCCATCCCGGGTACGGCTTCCTGTCCGAGAACGCCGATTTCGCGGAGAAGGTCGAGCGCTCGGGCTTCGTGTTCATCGGCCCGCGCAGCGACACGATCCGCCTGATGGGCGACAAGGTCAGCGCCAAGGTGGCGATGGCCAAGGCCGGCGTCCCGTGCGTGCCCGGCTCCGAGGGGGCCCTGCCCGACGATCCCAAGGAGATCGTGAAGATCGCCCGCGCGGTCGGCTATCCGATCATCATCAAGGCCGCGGGCGGCGGGGGCGGGCGGGGGATGCGCGTCGTGCACACCGAGGCGGCGCTCCTGTCGGCGGTGACGCTGACCCGCGGCGAGGCGCAGGCGGCGTTCGGCAACCCGACGCTCTACCTGGAGAAGTTCCTCTCGAACCCGCGCCACATCGAGATCCAGGTGCTGGCCGACGAGCACAAGAACGCGGTCTATCTGTTCGAGCGCGACTGCTCGATGCAGCGCCGGCACCAGAAGATCATCGAGGAGGCGCCCGCGCCCGGGCTCTCGCTGCGCGCGCTGACGCGGATCGGCGAGCGCTGCGCCGACGCGTGCCGCAAGATCTCCTACCGCGGCGCCGGCACGTTCGAGTTCCTGTTCCAGGACGACGAGTTCTTCTTCATCGAGATGAACACGCGCATTCAAGTCGAGCATCCGGTGACCGAGCTCATCACCGGCATCGACATCGTGCAGGAGCAGATCCGGGTCGCGGCGGGACAGAAGCTGCGGTTCCGCCAGCGCGACATCGTGCGCCGCGGCCATGCGATCGAGTGCCGGATCAACGCCGAGGATCCGTACACGTTCGTGCCCTCGCCGGGACGGATCACGTCGTATCACGCGCCCGGCGGGCCGGGGATCCGCGTCGACTCGCACGTGTATCACAACTACTTCGTGCCTCCGTACTACGACTCGCTGATCGGCAAGGTGATCGCGTACGGCGACACGCGCGAGCAGGCGATCGCGCGGATGCGGATCGCGCTCTCGGAAATGGTCGTCGAGGGCATCAAGACCAACATCCCGCTGCACCAGGAGCTGCTGCAGGACGACAAGTTCCTGCGCGGTGGCACCTCGATTCACTATCTCGAGGAAAAGCTCGCGAAGCGCTGAGCCGCCAGAGGCCGTGGCCTACCTCGCGCTCCGTTTCGACGCCGACGCCGGCGCGGCCGAGCTCTGGAGCGACGCGCTCCTCGACGCTGGCGCACTTTCCGTCGACATCGCCGATCCCGATGCCGGGACGTCCGGCGAGACGCCCCTCTACGGCGAGCCCGGCACCGCTGGCAACGAGCGGTGGCCGACGGCGCGCCTCACCGCGCTCTTCCCTGCCGCAATCGACGCCGCGACCGCGCTCGCGCGAGCGGGCGCCCGGCTGGGGCTCGCGCCGCCGCCGCACGAAACGCGCGCCGTAGCGGAGCAGGACTGGGTTCGCACGACGCAGGCGCAGTTCGCGCCGGTGCGGATTGCCGACACGCTGTGGATCGTGCCCTCGTGGTGTACCGCACCCGATGCGGCGGCGATCAACGTGACGCTCGATCCCGGGCTCGCGTTCGGCACCGGCACGCACCCGACGACTCGACTGTGTCTCGAGTGGCTCGCGACGACGCTCCCGCCGGCATCGTCCGTCCTCGACTACGGGTGCGGCTCGGGCATCCTCGCGATCGCGGCCGGGAAGCTCGGTGCGGGGCGTGTGACCGGCGTCGACATCGATGAACAGGCCGTGGAGGCCGCACGCGCCAACGCAGCGGCGAACAGAGTCGATGCGGTGTTCGTCCTGCCGGAGGGGCTCGCCCCGTCGGCGTCGTTCGACGTCGTTCTCGCAAATATCCTCGCCAATCCGCTGCGCCTGCTCGCGCCCGCGCTCGCCGCGCGGACGCGCCCCGGAGGCCGCATCGTTCTGTCAGGCATTCTCGCGGAGCAGGCGGCGGACGTGGCCGCCGCGTATGCATCGTGGTTTATCATGGACGTGTGGAAGGGAGATGACGGCTGGGTCGCGCTCGCTGGAATCCGGCGCGAGCCGTCGGAATCCGCCTGACGGCTTGCCCGCCGCCCCGCGAACTGCGCCCAACTTGCCTCCGTCGCATACGCGAAAGCACGTCCGACAGGCTCCTAGGGAGCCTCTGCACAAGTATTCGCGATGGCGACGGTGGCGTTTCGGGATGAGATGCGCGAAGCGAGCCGAAGCGAATGGTCGACCCCCTTCGCGAGGCTCGCGCCAAAGCAGACCGCCCGAAACGCCCCGTCCCTCTGGGCTGCTGCCCAATGCGGCGTCTGCATCGTCGGTCTCCTCGGTGTCGTAGGCCGGGCTACGACCTTCGTCGCCCGACTCGCATCCATCCGCATTGGGCCGTGCAGCGCCATTGCGAATACTTGTGCAGAGGCTCCCTAGATGTCCGAAGAACGATATACCCGCTGCCCCGGCTGTCACACGGTCTTCCGCGTGACGCCGCAGCAGCTCGCGATGCGCGGAGGCCAGGTGCGATGTGGCCACTGCAAGACCGTCTTCGACGGCGTCGCGGAAGAGATCTCGCTCGCGCCGCAACCGCAGGCCGTTGCCCGCAACGATGCGTACGACGAGGCTGCGCTCGGGCCGCCGACGGTGACGTTGCGCAGCGCGCAGGCGCTCCATCCTGCTGCAGGCGAGCCCGAATCGGCGACGCCTGCTGCTGCGGCCGAGCCGGCGGCCGACGACGAGGAGATCACGGAGATCGCCTACGAGGAGCGCTTCGCGTGGGCGAAGCCGCGCAAGCCGCGGCGTGCGAACGCGTTTTACGCGGGCGCGATTCCCGTGCTCGTCGTGGCGCTCGCCGCCCAATTGCTGTTTCACTATCGCGATGCGGTGGCGGCCCACTGGCCCGCGGCGAAGCCGGTTCTCGTGCGCGCATGCGATCTCGCGGGCTGCGCGATCCGCCCGCTGCGCGACCTCGCGATGCGCTACTTGTCGATCGACGCGTCGGACCTGCAGGCCGACCCGGCGCACAAGGGCCTCTTGGTCCTCACGGCCAGCGTGCGCAGCCACACCGCGTGGGCGCTCGCGTATCCACATCTCGAGTTCACGCTGACCGACGCGAGCAACGCGACTGTCGTAAGGCGCGTGTTGGCGCCCTCCGATTACGCCGGAGGCACGGCGGAGGTCGCTAACGGCATTCCGCCCGGCGGCGAGGTCGCGATCAAGCTCTTCATCGACGCGAGTGCGACCACGCAAGCGGGCTATCTGCTCTATCTGTTCTACCCCTGACCCTCTTACAGGCGAGTCCCGCCGTCGCACTCATTTGGTGCTCGCGCGCCTTAAGCTCGCTATGGCGTTTCATGCAAATAAACAGTGAGATAGAGAAATCATTTGCGACCGACCTGCGATATCGAGCCCTGCAGAAAGGAGCGCCGAGGGTGAATTGATGCACTGCGTCACGGATCCATCAGGCGCCTTGGGCGCAACGCCCGCTTGTGGTGCGGATAGAATGATTTCTGCACCATAATAGTTCGGTTGGACCCCCAACGCAGCTTCGGTGATGGGCAAAAACCCTTACAAACAGCCGGTTTCGGGGGTTGCGGCTATGGCATAGTTATCGCTAAAGCTCTTCCAGCTTATTTTGCAGCGCACTTTCGCGCCTTTCTCGTCTCGCTCAGGAGATTCCGATGACCACCCCCGCCGACGTGCTCAAGCTGATCAAGGAAAAGGAGGTCAAGTTCGTCGACCTTCGCTTCACCGACACCCGCGGCAAGGAGCAGCACGTCTCGACGCCGGCCAAGGTTTTCACGATGGACAAGTTCGAGGCGGGTCACGCGTTCGACGGCTCGTCGATCGCCGGCTGGAAGGGGATCCAGGCCTCCGACATGCTGCTGATGCCGGACCCGACGAGCGCGTACGTCGATCCGTTCATGGACGAGACCACGCTCAACATCACCTGCGACGTGATCGAACCGATGGACGGCAAGGGCTACGAGCGCGATCCCCGTTCGCTCGCGAAGCGCGCCGAGGCGTATCTCAAGTCGACCGGCCTGGGCGACGTCTCGTACTTCGGGCCGGAGCCCGAGTTCTTCATCTTCGACGCGGTCGAGTGGTCCGTCGACATGTCGGGGAGCTATTGCAAGATCTTCTCGAGTGAAGCGCCGTGGTCGTCGGCGGAGAAGTTCGAAGGCGGAAACATGGGCCACCGCCCGCCGGTCAAGGGCGGCTACTTCCCGGTGCCGCCGGTCGACTCGCTGCAGGACATCCGCTCGGCCATCTGCCTCGCACTCGAGCAGATGGGTGTCGAAGTGGAAGTGCATCACCACGAAGTCGCTGCCGCCGGGCAGAACGAGATCGGCACGAAGTTCGCGCCGCTCGTCCAGCGCGCCGACTGGCTGCAGCGGCTCAAGTACGCCGTCCACAACACCGCGCACGCGTACGGCAAGACGGCGACGTTCATGCCGAAGCCCATCGTCGGCGACAACGGCTCGGGCATGCACGTCCACCAGTCGATCTGGAAGGACGGCAAGAACCTGTTCTCGGGCGACGGCTACTCGGGGCTGTCCGAACTCGCGCTCTACTACATCGGCGGCGTGATCAAGCACGCAAAATCGCTGAATGCGATCACGAATCCCGGCACCAACTCGTACAAGCGGCTCGTGCCCGGCTTCGAGGCGCCGATCAACCTCGCGTACTCCGCGCGCAACCGCTCGGCCGCGATCCGCGTGCCCTACGTGTCGAGTCCGAAGGCGCGCCGCATCGAGGTGCGCTTCCCGGACCCGACGTGCAATCCGTACCTGGGCTTCGCCGCGATGCTGATGGCGGGCCTCGACGGCGTGCAGAACAAGATCCATCCGGGCGATCCGATGGACAAGAACCTCTACGACCTCGAGCCGGAGGAGGCCGCCAAGGTCCCGCATCCGTGTGCGTCGCTCGACGAGGCGCTCGACCACCTGGACCGCGACCGCGCGTTTCTCACCAAGGGCGGCGTATTCACCGACGACATGATCGACGCCTACATCACGCTCAAGATGGAGGAAGTCACGCGCTTCCGGATGACCACGCATCCGGTCGAGTTCGACATGTACTACAGCCTGTAACCCGATCACCTGGCGCAAGGAGGGCGGGTCCGCGGGCGCGCCCTTTTTGCTTGTGAGCGATGATTTCGCTAAGCTCGCGGCATGGCTCTTCCCCGCAGTCCGCCGCGGCGCGTGCCCGCTGTCCGCTGGTGCGCCGGCGCCACGCTGTGGTGCGCGCTCGCGTGGGCGGCCGGCGCGGCGACCGTGTCCGACAAGGCGAAGGAGTCGGGCTGCGTCAGTCGGCCGATCGTGATCAGCGGGACGATGTACCGTTGCATGACCGAGTCGGGAGCATTCTCGTACTTCAACGTTCCCGGCGCTGCGCTCGCGGATCCGGCGGACACGAACGCGCGCAAGACCGCGGTTGCCGCGCCGTCGCCGGCGGGCTTTCCCAAGGTCGATCCCGCCACGCAGAAGAGTCGCGACGACGTGCGCCGCAAGGTGCTGGGCGAGGAGCTCGCCACGGAGGAGAAGCTCCTCGTCGAGGCGCGTGTCGCCTACGCGGACGGGGCGCCGCCCGCGCTGCCCGAAGAGCGTTCGAATGTGGAGAAGTACCGCGAGCGCATCGCGCGCCTGCGGCAGGCGGTCGGCGTGCACGAGAAGAACATCGAGGCGCTCCGGAAGGAGCTCGCCTCGGGCAAGTAGCGCGCGCGCACGCGCCGCGCTCCGGCCGGGCGCGGATTTTGCTAAAGCTGTCGACACGGCTGCGCGTGTTGCGGCCCTCACGGTCGCGCCGCTTTGCCCCTTGAACATGGATTTCACGCCCGTCCGCGGCAGTTCGCCCCTTGCGCAGCATGGGCTCGAGATCCTCGCCACCGCGGTGCTGCTGCTCGATCGCGCGCGCACGATCGTGTACGCGAATCCCGCCGCGGAAAACCTGTTCGAGCTTTCGGCGCGGCACCTGGTCGGGCATACGCCGGCGCAGGTGTTCGCGGAGTCCGCGGGACTCGACGCCGCGATCGACAAGGCCGTCGCGGCCGGCGCCGCTTACACCGAGCAGGAGCTCGAGCTCGGTGGATCGGCCAAGCCGCCGCTGCATCTCACGTGCACCGTGTCGCCGCTCGACGATCATGCGGCGCTCTTGCTCGAGTTCCGCCACATCGATCAACAGTTGAAGATCGCGCGCGAAGAGCGCCTGCTCGAGCAGCAGCAGGCGAACCGCGAGCTGATCCGTAGCCTCGCGCACGAGATCAAGAACCCGCTGGGTGGGATCCGTGGCGCCGCGCAGCTCCTCGAGCGCGAGCTCGATCGGCCGCCGCTCTTCGAGTACACGCAGGTGATCATCGGCGAGGCGGACCGCCTGCAATCGCTCGTCAACCGGCTGCTCACCCCGCACCGGCTGCCGACGTACCGGCGCACGAACATCCACGAGATCCTCGTGCGGGTGAAAGGCGTCGTGCAGGCGGAGTTCCCGCAGGTCGGGATCCAGCCGGACTTCGACGCGAGCCTCCCGGAGTTCGACGCCGATCCCGAGCAGCTCACGCAGGCGGTGCTGAACATCGTCCGCAACGCCGCGCAGGCGGTCTCCGGAACCACGGCCGATCCGCGGGTCCGTCTCGTCACGCGTGTCGCGCGATACGTGACGCTCGCGCGGCGACGGCACCGGCTCGCGCTCGCGCTCGCGGTCGAGGACAACGGACCCGGCGTCCCCGAGGCCATTCGTGACCGCATCTTCTATCCGCTCGTGTCCGGCCGCGAAGGCGGCAGCGGACTCGGGCTCACGCTGGCGCAGACGTTCGTCGCCCAGCACGGGGGAACCATCGAGTGCGAGAGCCGGCCCGGGCGCACCGTGTTCTCGATCCTGCTGCCGCTGGAGCGAAGCCGCGCCGGCGCCCCGACATGAGTGAATCCCGATGAATGCATACCATCACGAGCCGCGAGGCGCGGCAGCGCTCAAACCCGTGTGGATCGTCGACGACGACCGGTCGATCCGCTGGGTGCTGGAGAAGGCGCTCGAACGCGAAGGCATCGCGCACCAGTCGTTCGCGTCGGCCTACGAGGTGCTGCAGGCGCTCGCGACGAGCCAGCCGCAGGTGCTCGTCTCCGACATCCGGATGCCCGGCGAATCGGGACTCGCGCTCCTCAACACCGTGAAGGAGCGCTACCCGCACTTGCCGGTGATCATCATGACCGCGTACTCCGATCTCGAAAGCGCCGTCGCCGCATTCCAGGGTGGCGCGTTCGAGTACCTGCCCAAGCCGTTCGACGTCGACCACGCGCTCGCGCTGATCCGGCGCGCGACGACCCAGTCGCCCGCCGGCGCGGCGCCCCCGCCGGCGACGAGCGAGACGCCGGAGATGCTGGGCCAGGCGCCGGCGATGCAGGAAGTCTTCCGCGCGATCGGCCGCCTGTCGCAGTCGAACGCGACGGTGTTGATCACCGGCGGTTCGGGCACGGGCAAGGAGCTCGTCGCGCGCGCGCTGCACCGGCACAGCCCGCGTGCGGCCGGCCCGTTCGTCGCGATCAACACGGCGGCGATCCCCAAGGATCTGCTCGAGTCCGAGCTCTTCGGCCACGAGCGCGGCGCGTTCACCGGCGCGCAGTCGTCGCGCCGCGGGCGCTTCGAGCAGGCCGAGGGCGGCACGCTGTTCCTGGACGAGATCGGCGACATGCCACCCGACCTGCAGGTGCGGCTCCTGCGCGTGCTCTCCGACGGCGAGTACTACCGCGTCGGCGGGCACTCGCCGCAGAAATCGAACGTGCGCGTGATCGCGGCGACCCACCAGAACCTCGACGAGCGCGTGCGGCAGGGTCTCTTCCGCGAGGACCTGCTGCATCGGCTGAACGTCGTCCGCCTGCGTCTGCCGCCGCTCGCCGAGCGGCGCGAGGACATCGGTCCGCTCGCGCGCCATTTCCTGCAGAAGAGCGCGCGCGACCTCGCCGTCGAGACGAAGGTATTGACCGACGACGCGCTCAAGGTTCTCCAATCGTTTCCATTCCCGGGCAACGTGCGCCAGCTCGAGAACATCTGCCACTGGCTCACCGTGATGGCGCCGGGCCAGCGGATCGACGTCGCCGACCTGCCGCCCGAGGTGCGCGAGGCGCCCGCCGCCGCGGGCGATGAGAGCGGCGAGCCGGCATGGCGTGCGGCACTCGACCGCGAGCTCGCGCGCGCGCTCACGCACGGCGAAGCAGCCGTCGGCGATCGCCTCGAGAAGGAGTTCGAGAAGACGCTGATCCTGCGCGCGCTCGCGCACACCGGTGGTCACCGGATGGAGGCCGCGCAACGCCTGGGTTGGGGCCGCAACACGCTGACACGCAAGATCCAGGAGCTCGGGCTCGAGCCGGAGCTCGGCCGGCACAAGGCCGCAGGCGGCTAGATCCCAGCGTCGGGGCAGGGGCTGCACCGCAGCTGATCGATCCGGAGCTCGTGCAATCGTTGCGGCAGCGCCGGCAACGATCGGCAGGCGGCGCAGACATGATCGACGTCCTGCTGCGTCGGGTCCGGGTGCAATAACCGCAACCGTTTGCCGCGCCGGTCCGCGCGCAGCGCGCCGGCCGTTCCTTCGCATCCTCTTTTCGCCGGGAACGAACCCGTGCATACTGCGCCGCCCTATGCTCGGTCGTCACCCGATGTCCCTTTGTGCAAGAGTGGTTCTCATCGTCGCGTCGTTGGCCGCGCTCGGACTCGCGGTCGACGTTCGCGCCGCTCCGAAGACCGTTTGCACGATCACGGTCAACTCGCCCGACGAGAAAGAAGTATTTCGCCGCGGCCTGCCCGCGGACGAATACCGGTTCGTCGAGCTGGTCGAGCGTGACCGGCCCGATTGGCTCGCATCGGCCTGTCATGCCGGCGTTCGGTGCGACGTCCTGGTCGTCTCCGGCCACTTCGACGGCGGGACGGAGTTCTACACGGATCGGCTGAACCAGCGCGAGTTTCTCTCTGTCGACGAGATGCAGCGCGTCTCGTGCAGCGACTCGTGCCCCGGCCTGTTCTCGCAGTTGAAGGAGGTCTACCTCTTTGGCTGCAAGACGCTCAACGCGGAGGCGCTGACGAGCGCATCCGCAGAGATCGCGCGCAGCCTGGTTCGCGCCGGGCATGCGCCGGCCGACGCCGAGCGCGTGGCGCAACTCCTGAACGAGCGCTACCGGGAGAGCAATCGCGACCGCATGCGCCAGGTCTTCAAGGGCGTTCCTCTCATCTACGGATTCTCGTCGAAGGCACCCCTCGGGCAGCATGCGGCACCGCTCCTGGAGCGGTACTTACAATCGGCCACCCATCGCGAGATCGGCAGCGGTCAGGTGAGCCCGAAGCTCCTCGGCCTGTTCGCGCCGGCATCGATGACGGTAACGGCCGGCATGACCGAGGCGGATCCGGATGCCGCGTTTCGCCGCGATGTCTGCCGTCTTGCGGACGAGCGCCTGTCCGCTGCGCAGAAGATCGGCTTCGTCCACGAGCTGCTCGGACGGGAGATGACTGACGTGCGCATGCTGTTCGACCCGCTCGAACGCTATGTGACCTCACTTGCCGCGGCCGAACGCTCTACACCCGACGAGTCCCGTGCACTCGCGGCGATTGCTCGCGACCGCGATGCGCGGAATCGGTATCTCGCGTTCACACGCGACTCCGACGAGCCGGCGGTCCGCACGCGCATGCTCGCCGTGGCGCGCACTCTGGGCTGGCTTACGCAAGGGGAGCTCCATTCGGAGTACCGGCGGATGATCGGCGACCGGCTCGCAGGAAACGCGATCGGCGCGTCCGATGTGGAACTTGTTTGCTCACTCAACCGGAACCACGAGTTGAGCGGGGAGGCGCCGCCGCATGCGCCGCCGGCCCCGGCCGACGGCGCCGCACGCGCCGCGATCCAGGCCTGCCTCGGCAGTGCAGAGGCGCACGCGCAGGTGTTGCGCGCGTTGACGAGCGCGCACGACGACGACGTCCTGATCGCCCAGGTCTATCTTCGTCACCGCCCGCTCGCCGACGCCGGCGAGCTGCGCGCGGTCACGGCTCGAGTCGCGAGCATGAAGGGCGCGGAGGCGCAGATGCATGCGCTCGAAACGCTCGCGACCTATCGGCTGTCGGATCCGGAAAGCCTGGACGAGCTCATGCGGCTCTTCCCGCGCGCGCGGTCCGTCGGGGTGCAGCGCGCCATCGCCGGCATCCTGATCCGCGCCGATTATCAGGCGATCGCCAAGCCCGAGCTCGTGCAGGCGCTGCGCACGCATCGGCTCAAGTCACCGGGTGGCGAGGACGTGATCGACGTCCTCATTCGGCGTCTGCAGATGTCGCTGTAGCGACCTCGACTCTGAGCGCGGTGCCAAGCGGAGGATCGCGACGGGCTGGCCCCTCGCGGTTGGCGGCGGCCGCGCCATCACTTCGGACGCTGTGCGGGGTCGATGTCGACATACCGCCAGATCGCGGACCGGACCGGGTGCGCCTTGTAATTCAGGACCCACGGCTGCAGCAGATGGTCCTCGATCCGGTGCTCCATCAGCCGCCACGGCGCGTACGCGAGCACCAGCTCGGTCATCCGGTCGAAGAGCTTCGTGCGCTCGGGTGAATCGGGCAGCTTGCGCGCGGCGTCGTAGAGCTTGTCGTATTCCGGCAAGCTGAACCGCGCGTGATTTTCCTGCCCCACGTTCGGCCCGTAGAGCAGCTGCATGAAATTCTCGGCGTCGGGGTAGTCGGCGTTCCAGCCGTCGGTGCGGATCGGGATCTTGCCCTGCCGCGCCATCTTGCGCAGCTCCTGGATCCGGTCGTGCTTGAACACGATCCGGAGACCGATGGCGTCCATGTTCTTCTTCCAGTTGCTCGTCTTCCTGGCGTGCCAGCGACGTGGGCGCCGACCAGCGCTCGAGCGCGAGCGGCTTGCCGTCGGGCATCTCGCGGTAGCCGTCGCCGTCGCGGTCCTTGTAGCCGAACCTGTCCAGCAGCGCGCGCGCCGCTGTGGGATCGTAGAGCTGTGCCGCGGTCGACAGCTTCGGGTCGTAGCCGGCGACATCCGGCGGAATCGGGCCGTTCGCCGGGACCGCGCGGCCCTTGAGGATGACCCGGATGAATTCGCTCACGTCGTAGCCCATGCTGATCGCCCGGCGCAACGCGACCTTTTCCGGCGTGTAGCCGCCGACCACCGGGTCTTCCATGTTGAAGTAGGTCCACCGCGTGTTCGGCCGCAGCAGCACCTCGTGCCGGATGCCCTTTGCCGCGAGATCGGGCCGGAGCGTGCCGTTGGCGAGCGCCTGTTCGACGAAGGCGGCCGGAATGCGCTCGAGGACGTCGAGCTCGCGATTGAGGAATGCGAGCCACACCGCCTGCCCTTCCTCGATGACCGTGATCTGGATGCGACCGACGAGCGGCAACCTCTTTCCCTTGAGCGCGGCGGCGATCGGCGTCGACTCCGGCGGCACCGGTCCCGCGGGCACATACGTCGTGTCGCGGAAGCCGGGATTCGCCAGCAATTCGATCTTCGCGCTGCGCCGGTACTCGCCCAGCATGTACGGCCCGGTGCCGACCGGATGCGCGCCGAAATCCGCTCCGTATACCTCGACGACTTCGCGCGCGACGGCGGCGGTGTTCGGCACGGCAAACGCATAGAGGAAGCGCAAGTCGGGCTGCTTCAGGCGAATGCGCAGCGTGTAGCGATCGACGACCTCGAGCCCGGGAATCGGCGCGTCGTAGTCGAATTTCCCCGCCTTCAGCGCCTTGGCGCGCGTGCTCGTCCGCGCCGACGACCTTGCCCTCGATCAGCCACAGCCACGGGCTCTTCACCGCGGGATCGAGCAGTCGCTTCAACGCATAGGCCTGATCGCCGGCCGTGAGCTCGCGCGGCTTGCCCTTGAACGCCGGATCCGGCGTGAAGAAAATGCCCCGCTTCAGCTTGAAGACGTAGGTCGCGCCGCCGTCCTCCACGAGCGGCATTGCCTCGAGCGTACGAGGCACGAGCTTGACCGGTCGCGCCAGATAGTCGTAGTCGAGCATCGAATCGTAGATGTGGTCGATGATGCCGTCGGAGCCGGCATCCGCGGAGAACTGAGGGTCGAAGCTCATTTCCGCGCCCGTGAGAACAGCGCGCAGCGTCTTCGATCGGATCGGCGGCGATCGCAGGCGCCGCGAACGCAAGCGAGCGCAAGAAGCGTCGCCGTGAATGCGCGTCTCGCCCGCTTCGTTCGCGCGTTCTGCTGCGTTCGCATCGGATGTCGTTCCGTGGACACGGTGGGCTCCCGGCGTCGAATATAATCGAATTGCCCCCCTCCGACCGGGGCATCCACGACCGATCATTCGCGCCTTTCGCCGACATGTCCTCCCGGCCGCCCGCAGCCACGCGCATCATCGACTCGCATACCGCCGGCGAGCCGACGCGCGTGGTCGTCAGCGGCGGCCCCGACCTCGGCGACGGCGACATGGCGCAGCGCCGCGACCGGTTTCGCGACGGCGCACGATGCATGGCGCCGGGCGATCGTCAACGAGCCGCGCGGCTCGGACGTGCTCGTGGGAGCGCTGCTGTGCGCGCCGGTCGACGCCGCGAGCGCGTGCGGCGTGATCTTCTTCAACAACGTCGGCTACATCGGCATGTGCGGCCACGGCACGATCGGCGTGGTCGCGACGCTCGCGCACCTCGGCCGGATCGGGCCGGGCGATCACCGGATCGAAACGCCGGTCGGCGACGTGACGGCGACGCTGCACGACGACGGCACCGTCACCGTGGCCAACGTGCCGTCGTATCGTCACGCGACGCGCGTCGCCGTGGACGTTCCCGGTCACGGCGTCGTGCATGGCGACGTCGCCTGGGGCGGCAACTGGTTCTTCCTCTGCGGCGACCATGGCCTGCCGCTCGAATCCGGCCGCGTCGGCGAGCTGACGGCGTTCGCGACGCGTGTGCGCGAGGCGCTGCGCGAACCAAGGCGTCACCGGGGCCGCCGGCGCCGAGATCGATCACATCGAGCTCGTCGGGCCGCCCGCGGATCCGAGCAACGACGCCCGCAACTTCGTGCTGTGTCCGGGCGGCGCCTACGACCGCTCGCCCTGCGGCACCGGCACGAGCGCCAAGCTCGCCTGCCTCGCCGCCGACGGCAAGCTGGCGCCGGGCGCCGCCTGGCGCCAGGAGAGCGTGATCGGCAGCGTCTTCACGGGCCGCTACGCGCGAATCCCGACGCGACGCGCCGGACTTCCCCGCGAACGCCGTGCTGCCACGGATCCACGGCCGCGCCTTCGTCACGCTCGACGCCTCCCTGGTCTTCGACCCCGCGGATTCGTTCGCGTGGGGATTGGCGTGACGCGAGCGCGCCGCTGCCTGCGCCGGCGGCCGACGGAACGTCGACCGACGTGCTGGTGATCGGCGCCGGCATCGTCGGCGTCGCGATCGCGTTGCGCTTGCAGCGCGAAGGGCGCGACGTCCTGCTGATCGACCGCGAGGGCGTCGCCGCGCGAGGCGAGCGGCGGCAACGCCGGCGCGCTCGCGTTCTCCGACGTCCTGCCGCTCGCATCGCCCGGCATCCTGCGCAAGGCGCCGCGCTGGCTGCTCGATCCGCTCGGCCCGCTGGCGATCCGCCCCGGCTACCTGCCGCGCATCGCGCCGTGGCTCTTCCGCTTCTGGCGCGCGAGCCAGCCCGACCGCGTGCGTGCGAGCACTGCCGCGCAGGCGGCGCTGATGGACCTTGTCTGCCGCCGAGACGCCGCCGCTGCTTCGCCGCAGCGGATGCGGCCGACATGATGCAAGAGCGACGGCGTGCTGCATCTCTACGAGAGCGAGGCCGAGCTCGCGGCGGCGCTGCCGGGCTGGCAGGCGCGAGCCGACCACGGCATCGCGTTCACGCATCTGCACGGCCCGGCGGCGATCGCCGAGCTGCAGCCTGGGTTGAGCCCGGCGCTGGTGGCGGCGACGTTCGTCCCGCGCTGGAAGACGGTCAGCGATCCGTTGCAGGTGACCGAGGCGCTGGCGGCGGCAGTTCGAGCGGCAGGGCGGTCGCATTCGGCGTGCGGACGCGGTGGCGCTCGCGCCGGGCACGGACGACTGTGTCGGTGCCGCTGCGCGACGGACCGCCGTTGCGCGCGCGTCGCGTCGTCGTCGCCGCCGGCGCGTGGTCGCATCACTCTCGCGCGCACGCTCGGCGAGTCGATCCCGCTCGAGACGGAGCGCGGCTACAACACGACGCTGCCCGTCGGCGCGTTCGACCTGAGGCGCCAGCTCACGTTCGGCGGCCACGGCTTCGTCGTGACGCCGCTCGACTGCGGCGTGCGCGTCGGCGGCGCCGTCGAGTTCGCCGGGCTCGACGCGCCGCCCAATTTCGCGCGCGCGAAGACGCTGCTCGCGAAGGCGAAGCGCTTCATGCCGGGACTTGCGCACCGAAGGCGGCAGCGAGTGGATGGGATTTCGCCCCTCGCTGCCCGATTCGCTGCCCGCGATCGGTCGCGGCGGCCGCGGACGAGCGCGTCGATCTACGCGTTCGGCCACGGCCACCTCGGCCTCACGCAGGCTGCCGCGACCGCGCGCATCGTCGCCGACCTCATCGCGGGTCGGCCGCCGGCGCTCGATCTCGCGCCGTTCCGTCCGCAGCGATTTCGGTGGTGCGAGACCTCTGCACAAGGAGGACTCATGACCACGTTCCGCACGCTCGCGACGCGTCCGCCATCACGGCATGGAGCTGACCGACCACGAATTCACGGTCCCGCTCGACCATGGCAAGCCCAAGGGCGAACGCTGTCGATCTTCGCGCGGGCGGTGCGCAAGAGCGAGCAGACGGACAAGAGTCGGCCGTGGCTCGTCTTCCTGCAGGGCGGCCCCGGATTCCCCGGACCGCGGCCCGCGACCAGCAGCGGCTGGCTCAAGCGGGCGCTCGACGACTACCGCGTGCTGCTGCTCGATTCGCGCGGCAACGGCCGCAGCAGCGTCGTGCTGCCGCAGACGCTCGCGCGCCGCGGCGACGCGCGCGCGCAGGCCGACTACCTGATGCATTTCCGCGCCGACAGCATCGTGCGCGACGCCGAGCTCATCCGGCGCGAGCTCGTCGGCGAGGACGAGCCGTGGAGCGTGCTGGGCCAGAGCTACGGCGGGTTCTGCGCGGTGACCTATCTGTCGCAGCGCCCGCAGGGCCTGCGCGAGGTCTTCGTGACCGGCGGGCTGCCGCCGCTCTCCGGCAGCGCCGACGAGTATTACCGGCACACCTATCCCGAGGTGCGGCGCAAGACCCGCAAGTTCTTCGAGCGCTATCCGGCCGACCGCGACCTCTGCGCGCGCATCCTGGAGCACCTGCACGCGCACGACGTCGCGCTGCCGACGGGCGGTCGGCTCACGGCGCGACGATTCCAGCAGGTCGGCTTCATGCTGGGCATGGACGACGGCATGGAGAACCTCCACTACCTGCTCGAAGGCGCGTTCTGCCAGGGCGCGAATGGCGACGAATTGAGCCTTCCGTTCCTGCGCGCGCTCGAGAACACGCAGTCGTTCGAGACCAATCCGATCTTCGCCGTGCTCCACGAGATGTGCTACACGCAGGGCGCGGCGTCGCGCTGGTCGGCGGAGCGCGTGCGCGGCGAGTTTCCCGAGACGAACTGGTCGCCGGGCAAGCCGCCGTCCTTCACCGGCGAGATGATCTATCCGTGGATGTTCGAGGACTACCCGCAGCTTCGGCCGCTGCGCGAGGTGGCCGAGCTCCTCGCCAACGAGGAACGCTGGCCGGCGCTGTACGACCCGGCGCAGCTCGCGCGCAACACGGTCCCCGGCGCCGCCGTCGTCTACGCCGAGGACATGTACGTACCGCGGGCGCTGTCGGAGCAGACCGCGGCCGCCATTCCCGGCATGAAGGTCTGGCTCACCAACGAATACGAGCACAGCGGCCTGCGCACGAGCCCCGCCGTGTTCGAGCGCCTGCTGGCGATGCGACGCGATCAGGTCTAGCGGTTCGTCACGCCGCTTGCCGCAGCCCGACGTCGGGCAACTGCGGACGCGTCGCCAGCGCCTGCTTCATCATCGCTTCGATTTCGGCCGTTTCCCTGGCATTGAGCGCAAGCCGCGGCGGGCGCGTGCGATGCGTGCCGCGCTCCATGATGTGCTCGCACAGCTTGATGCACTGGACGAGGTCGGGGCGGGCGTCGAGGTGGAGGAGCGGCATGAACCATCGGTAGAGGCTCATCGCCTCGGCATACCGGCCCGCGCGGGCAAGCCGGAACAGCGTCTCGCCTTCGCGCGGAAACGCGTTCGACAGGCCCGACACCCAGCCGACGGCACCGACCATGATGCTTTCGACCACGACGTCGTCCAATCCGGCGAACAGCACGAAGCGATCGCCGACCAGATTGCGAAGGTCGGTGAAGCGCCGCGTGTCGCCCGAGGATTCCTTGAAGCAGACGATGGTGTCGCAATCGGCGAGCGACGCGAGGATCTCCGGCGTGACGTCGTTCTTGTAGATCGGCGGATTGTTGTAGACCATCACGGGCAGATCGGTCGCTTTGGCGACGCTGCGGAAATGCGCCGCCGTCTCGTGCGGCTTCGACGAGTAGACCAGCGCCGGCATCACCATCACGCCGTCGAGGCCGATGCGCGCGGCCTCTTTCGCCATGTCGATCGCGAACGCCGGCGTGAATTCGGCGATGCCGCAGAGAACCGGGATGCGCCCGCGGGCGACGCCTTTCGCCGTCTCCATGACCGCGATCTTCTCGTCCTTGCGAAGCGAGGTGTTCTCGCCGACCGTACCGCAGACGATGAGGCCCGACACGCCGTCGCGGATCAGGCCCTCCATGACACGCGCGGTGGCGTCGATGTCGAGCGAAAGATCCTCACGAAACTGCGTCGTCACGGCCGGAAAGACACCGCTCCAATCGGGTCTCAATCGGGCTCTCCCAGGTTGATCGTCGGGCCCTGCGGGGCAGGGGTGGGGGCCTGGCGTGATGCTTCGGGGCCGGCGGCCGAATTATGCCGAGATTTCCGCGATCACCGGTGCGTGATCGGAGGGCTTCTCGCCCTTGCGCGCGTTGCGGTCGATCCGGCACGCCGTGCACTTCGCGGCGAGCGCGGGGGAGAGCAGGATGTGGTCGATGCGCAGGCCGCGGTTCTTCGGAAAGGCGAGCTGGCGGTAGTCCCACCAGCTGAAGGTCTTCTCCGGCTGCTCGAACAGGCGAAAGCTGTCCTTGAGCCCCAGCGCCAGCCAGTCGCGGAACACCGCGCGCTCGGGATCGGAGAACAGCACTTGTCCGCGCCACAGCTCCGGATCGTGCACGTCGCGGTCCTCGGGCGCGATGTTGAAATCGCCGGCGACCGCGAGCTGCGGATGGCGCGCGCATTCGGCGGCGAGCCAAGCGGTCGCCGCGCGGCACCAGTCGAGCTTGTAGCGGTACTTGTCCGAGTCCACGGACTGGCCGTTTGGCACGTAGAGACCGATGATGCGTCGCTCGCCGACCGTCGCCCCGAGCACCCGTTTCTGGGGATCGTCGAATCCCGGCAGCGTGGTGACGACATCGGTCGCGGCCTCAGTTCCGGCCCGAACGAGCAGCGCGACGCCGTTGTACGTGCGCTGCCCCGAGCAGCACGCGGCGTAACCGGCGGCTTCGAGCTCGGCACGCGGGAAATTGCCGTCCTCGAGCTTGGTTTCCTGCAGGCAGACGATGTCGGGCTGTTCCGCCGCGAGCCAGGCGAGAAGGCGCGGCAGGCGGACGTTGAGCGAATTGACGTTCCAGGTGGCAAGCTTCATCAAGGCAACAAGATATTGAAATTTAAGACAAATACAATGCAATATACTACTTGGCCACGCGCGTAGCTGCGCACACTCGCTTGGCTTGTACACTCTGCGCCCATTCCTCAGGCAGCCTTTGGTACGTTGCCCGATCGATAGTAGGGGCGGCTAACCCACCCGCGCTCAGTGCTGCGTCATCCCCCGCGGCACGGGCCGAGTGCCGATGTAAAGCACAGAAACTCTATCACCCACCATGGTGATAGTTCCCTTGCAGCGATTGTGGCCCGTGTCGCTGTACTCGAAGCCGTAGACGCGCCCCAGTCTGACGTGGCCTTCGTCATTCCGCACCGGCCAGACCGAATCCAGTGCGACGGTGTCATCGAGAAACAGCAATCCTTCTGCGGTGCATGCCTCGCGCATTGCCACATTGGCGGCTTCCCGCGCCTTCATGCTGTCCCAGAGGAACCATCCACCTGACAGGAGCACCAGCAGACCAAGTATTTCCGGCATCGACACGATCTCTGTTTGCGCGACAGCGTTGCACGGCCATCGTACCGACGACCCCGCCGCCGGTGCCGCCACTGAATGTTGAAGAGCCTGGCACACTAGATACGGCAGTCTCCATCACGATTCAACCATGTTTTCAAACCCAGCCGCGCTCTTTGGCTCCCTGTTGTTCGGGGCCATCGGCGTTGGAGCGTTCATGTACGGCAGGAAGAGGGTGCTGTGGAAGCCTATGGTCTTTGGCGTCGTCCTGATGGCTTACCCGTACTTTGTTCCCCAGACTTGGCTGATCTACACCGTCGGTTGCGCGCTCTGCTTGGGGCTGTTTGTTTTCCGTGATTGAGCGAGCACACCGTCGAACGGTGATCCATGACCCGCGCCATACTCGATGAATCGCACATCCACCCTGCAATCCGCCAAAAGATTCGAGACCATCACCGCGACATCGTCGCTGGGGTGCAAGGCGCGATTGCGGCCAACTGCGTCGTCGTGATCGGCATGACGCAGAGCTCCCACCCCAAGAGCGCGCGCAACGCGCTTGACGCGACCGGCGTACCGTACAAGTATTCACAATATGGCAGTTACTTGAGCGGATGGCGGCGGCGCAACGCCCTCACGATTTATCGTGACCCTCAAATCGAATGATCCTGCCATTGGCTATAACCGATGTCCGAAATTCAAGGAATCGACATAGAGGAACCCCCGTTCTCATCGCCTTCGGGGCCTTGTGGCGCAAGCTGCGGTTCGAGGAACGCTGGATGCGCGAGCGATTCGGGGAAGCATATCAACGGTATAGCGAGCGTGTTGCAGCGCTCGTCCCTTTCCTTCTCTAACTGTGCAAACGTTTCCTCAGCACCAACGGCTGACTGATCCCGAGCTGGATCGACTGAGCGATTTTCTTCGCCAGTGCAAGGGCGGCAAGGCAATGAACCTCGAAGAACTCGATGGCTTCTTCGCAGCGTTGGTCGCCGGTCCCGATACCGTGCTGCCGAGCGAGTACTACCCGCACGTGTTCGGCGGCACGATGGAGGAGACCTGCGAATTCGAGAACCTCGATCAGGCCAACGCCACCCTCGGTATGCTGTCACGACACTGGAACACCATTGCCGGGACGCTCTACGTCGACGAGGTCTACCTGCCGCTACTGCTAGAGGACGACAACGGCGTGGCCGCCGCCAACGACTGGGCACACGGGTTCATGCGCGGCGTCGAACTGCGGCGGGAGGCGTGGGCTGACCTGATCAACAGCGACAAGCACGGAGGCAGCATCCTGCCGATGCTGATGTTGTATAACGAACATGATCCCGATCCCGAGATGCGGCCCAACCCCATCGGGCCGGAACAGCGGGAGGAAATCATCGCCCACATGACAGCGGGACTGTTGAAGATCTATCGTTACTACCTGAGCCAGCGCGTGTCCTCGGAGCCACGCCGCGGGTCGCCACGAACCGTTCGGCGGGAAGCCACCAAAGTCGGTCGCAATGACCCGTGTCCCTGCGGCTCCGGCAAGAAGCACAAGCACTGTCACGGCGGTACAAACCTGCACTGAACTCGGAGGCTCGCAGTTTGGCCGAACTTGAGCTGGGCCTGCGCCAGGTCACAGCCTACGAACTCGATTCGACCTTCTTGTACGCGCCCTTAGCCTCGACCCACCGCAAGGGAGAAATCACCGGTGCATGCTTCGCGCGTCGCCACATTGGCGACTTCACGCGATGAGATGTCCCGCCACCACCTGTGACGAACTTGAAGCACAATTGAACCTGTGTCGCTCGTGAATATCCTCCGTGTCCTGTTGATAGGCGCTCTGCTGGCAGTGGGGTTGGCTGCGCCGGCATCGGCCGAACCTAATAAGGTGGTCGTCGGGACCTACATCAACAAGATGCAGGACATAAGCTTCAAGGACAGCAAGCTCACGCTCGATTTCTACATCTGGTTCCGCTGGAAGGCGGCTGGCGAGCTTTCCGCGTATAGGCCGCTGGACAGCATGGAGCTGATCAACGGCCGCATCGACGGCAAGACCAGCATCGTCGAAAAGAAGATCGGCGACTTGAATTACACCTCGGCCCGCATCACTGCAACCATTTACAAGAACTGGGAGCTCGAGATGTTTCCGTTCGACAAGCAGCGCGTCACGGTGCAGGTGGAGGACAGCCAGTTCGTCTCCAGTGTGCTGCAGTTCGAGCCCGATCTCGCCAACTCGGGGCTTGGCGACGAGATCGGCCTGCCGGGGTGGCTGTTTTCGGGATTTGCAACCGAGACAATGTTGAAGACGTACAAGAGCAACTACGGCGACACCTCTCTGCCCACCGACAGACTGTCGACTTACTCGCGCTTGACCTTCGGCACGGAAATGACGCGCGATGGCTGGGGCCCGGCCATCAAGCTCCTAACCACGGCGATCATCGCGACGCTAGTGGCCTTTGTCGCCTTCCTCATCCGCCCGACCGACGTCGATCCGCGCTTCGGTCTGGGCGTCGGTGCACTGTTCGCGGTGGCGGCGAGTGGCTTCGTGGTGGCGTCCACCGAGCCCGATTCGGGCCTGCTGACAATCGCCGACCAGGTGCACACCGTCGCGATGTGGTTCATCTTCGCCTCGCTGGTGCAATCGGCGCTCTGCCTGAAGTGGGACGAAGCCGGCTCCAAGGCCAAGTGGAAGCGGCTGGACCTCTGGAGCATCGTTGTCTTTCCGCTGCTGTTTCTGGTGTCAACCGCTTTGCTCATCAGCAAAGCTGGCGTGTTTTCGTTCATCAAGTAGGTTGACCTCAGCCGCGGACCCCTACAACCGGGGTCGTGGAATCTGGTGACACGCGATCACCTTGACATGAAAACAGACGCCGGATGTTCGGTGGGGATGGGTCAATGGGGGGTAGAGAGGCGTTCGGGCGCCGGCCTGCTGGGGGTTGTGGCGGGGCTGCCGGCGCCGTCAGCGTTTCAGGGTATTGCGGACCCGACCCAGCCGAGCGTGCCCTCTAGGACGTCAGCACGCGCTGCGTAACGCCCACATCGATGCCGAGTGTCCGGGCGGATCTTGCCCTTTCCCATGCCTGCGAGCCAGCTCGCGGATCTTGGCTTCTACCGCCGAGGCGGTCCTCGGTCTTCCAGGTTCGGCCTCCGCACCGGCCGCGCACATGGTGACACCGAGGGGGCGGCCTCCGAACGCGATCTCGATTGCTCGCATCCCAAGCACGATTGGGGCCCTGGCTCGCCGCTCGCGCGCGGCCCCCGATATGCTCGCGTAGATCGATGCACCGAGGGGTCGGCCGTCTGCGGCGACTCGCGATGACTCGCTCCCCCTTGCCTTCGGCCGGTTCGGCCTCCGCACCGGCCGCGCACATTGTGACCCCGAGGGGTCGGCCTCCGAGCGCGCTCTCGATTGCTCCCATCCCCAAGCACGCTTGGGGCCCCTGCGCGCCGATCGCGCGTTCCCCCGACTCGCCGCTCGCGCGCGCGGCCTCCGATATGCTCACGTAGATCGATGCACCGAGGGGTCGGCCGCCTGCGGCGACTCGCGATCGCTCGCTCCCCCTTGCCTTCGGCCGGGGCCCCGGCTCGCCGCTCGCGCCGCTACTGCTTGGGGTACGGCGACGGCAGGGTGACCGCGCGTGGCTCGTTCGGCGCCGCGGCGGTGGCTGTCGCTTCGGCCACGGGTGCGCGTCCGGCGGCCACGGTGCGCGGCGCCGGTGCCTTCGGGTATCCGGCCTCGTCGAGCGCCTTGTTCCACTGCGTTTCGCTGTAGCCCTTCACGAACGTGCGGTCGCCGACCTGTAGCACCGGCGCCCGGAGTTCGCCCGTCATCTTCGAAAGCTGTTCGGCACCCTCGGGCGTCTCGACGTTGATCGCCGAATAAGGGACGCCGCGGCGGTTGAGGAGCGCCTCCGCTGCCGTGCAGACTTCGCCGCAGCCGAACGAATAGAGCGTCACGGGGAAGCGCTCCTGCGCCTGCTGCGCAGCGAGCGGCATTTCGTTGTTCTCGATCACGTTGCCGCGCAGCCGCTTCGACTGGACGTCGCGCGCGTCCGAGGGCGGGCCGCGGTCGGAGTAGACCACCCGGCCCTCCTTGTCGACGTATCGGTAAACCTGCTGGTTCTGCGCCGCGGCGCCCGCAGCAAACAAGGCCCCGGTGACGCCCGTAGCCAGCGCAATTCGGAGGATAGCCCGTGCCATGGCGACTCCTTATGCCGATGTCATCAGCCCATTATGCCGCAGAAGCGTGTCGATTTGGGGAGTCCTTCCCCGAAAGGCCATAAATGACTCCAGGGCGGGCCGGCTGCCCCCCCGGGCGAGCACCTCCGTCCGGAAGCGGGCGCCGGCGGCCGCCGACAGGACCCCCTCCTCCTCGAACAGGCCGAAGGCGTCCGCCGAGAGGACCTCCGCCCATTTGTAGCTGTAGAAGCCGGCGGCGTACCCCCCGGCGAAGACGTGGAGGAACGCCTGCATGAACCGGTCGTAGGCGGGCCAGGGGGTCACCGCGACCTCCCGACGGACCGCGTCGAGGACCGCCTCGGGTGTGGCGGGGCCGCGGGGGTCGAATTCGGAATGCACCCGCATGTCGAACAGGCCGAACTCGAGCTGGCGGACCATGTCCATGCCGCTCTGGAAGTTCTTCGCCCCGCGCATCCGGTCGAAGAGGGCGCGCGGCAGCGGCGAGCCGGTCTCGACGTGTGCGGTCATCGGCGCGACGACGTCCCATTCCCAGCAGAAGTTCTCCATGAACTGGCTCGGCAGCTCGACCGCGTCCCACTCGACGCCCCCGATCCCGGACACCCCGGCGACGTCGACCTCGGTCAGCAGTAGGTGCAGGCCGTGGCCGAACTCGTGGAACAGGGTGATGACCTCGTCGTGCGTGAACGTCGCCGGCTTGCGCGCGGGACCTGCGCCGACCGGTGCCGAGAAATTGCAGGTGAGGTACGCGACCGGCCGCTGCACCGTCGCCCCGATCCGCCGGCGCTTGATGGCGTCGTCCATCCAGGCGCCCCCTTGCTTGCCCGGCCGTGCGTACAGGTCGAGGTAGAACTGGCCGACCGGCGCACCCGCCCTGTCGACGAGCTCGAAGAAGCGCACGGTCGGATGCCACGCCGGCGCGGAGGCCTCCCGGATCGTGACGCCGTAGAGCGCCTTGGTAACGCGGAAGAGGCCCGCGAGGACGTGTTCCTCGGGAAAGTAAGCACGCACCTCCTCCTCGGAGAAGGCGTGGCGCCGCTGCTTGAGCTTCTCGGACGCGTAAGCGACATCCCACGCTTCGAGCGGGTCGATGCCGAGCGCCTCGCGCGCGAAAGCCGCGAGCTCCACATAGTCGCGCTCCGCGAACGGCTTCGCACGGCGCGCGAGATCGTGCAGGAAGCCCATCACCTCGTGCGTGTCACCCGCCATCCTCGGGACGAGCGCGAGCGACGCGAAATCGGGATAGCCCAGCAACTCCGCCGCCTCGCGCCGCAGCTCGAGGATGCGTCGGATGACGGGCGTATTGTCCCAGTCCGGATTCGCGCCGAGCTCGGAAGCGCGCGTCGCGTAGGCGCGGTGCAGCAGGGCGCGCAGCGTGCGGTCTTCCGCGTACGTCATCACCGGCCGGTAACACGGCATGCGCAGCGTGAGCTTCCACCCCGCGCGTCCATCCTCCTGCGCCGCGGCGCGCGCGGCCGCGATCACATCAGCCGGCAGGCCGGCGAGGCGCGCTTCGTCGTCGACGTAGAACGCGAATGCGTTCGTCGCGTCGAGCACGTGGTCGTCGAACCGCGCCGAAAGGTCGGCCAGCTCCTCCTCGACCGCCTTCAATCGCGCCTTCTTCGCCGCGGGCAGCTCGGCTCCGCCCAGGCGGAAGTCGCGGACCTCGTTCTCGACGAGCTTGCGCTGCGCCGCGTCGAGCGTCGCGAACGAGCGGTCCGCGGCGAGCGCACGGTAGCGAGCGTAGAGGCGCTCGTCTTGCGCGAGATCGGCGTAGAACGCGGTGACCTTCGGCAGGCTCGCGTGGTAGGCCTTGCGGATTTCGGGCGTGCTGACAACGGCATTCATGTGGTGCACGGCTCCCCACGCGCGCTCGAGCCGGTCGAGCGCGTCGGCGAGCGGCGCGCACAGGTTTGCCCATGTGGGCGGCAGCGTCACGCGGGCGACGGCGTCCACCGTGGCACGCGCGCGCAAGAGCAGCTCGTCGACGGCCGGGCCGATGTGCTCGGCACGGATCGCATCGAACCGCGGCAGACCACTGAAATCGAGCAAGGGATTCAAGGAGGCGTGCGCGTTCATGGAGCGGGAGGCATGGGTAGCACTGCAGGATTCTGGGCCGTGAGGCGCGCATCGAGCCGAGCGAGCTCGGCCGGCGTGCCGACATTCGCCCACGGGCCGCGGTAGAGCTCGCCGCTCACCCAGCGCCTGCGGATCCAGTCCTGCCACAGGGGAAGCATTTGGAGCCGCGTGCCGCGCGGGAGTTCCGCGAACAGCGACGTGTCGTGCAAGCCGATGTTGCCGTAGACGAACCGCTCGCCGCCGTCGAGGCCGAGCATGCCGTCGGCGAGCGCGAAATCACCGCGCGGCAGCTCCGGCGTGCGCGGGACGAGGACGAGGTGCACGCGCGGCGACGCGGGGTCGCGCGCCATGCGCCGGGCGCGCGGGACGAGCGTCGCATAGTCGAAGGCAGTCCACACGTCGCCGCTCACGATCAGCACCGGTCCGCGCGGCAGCAGCGGCAGCGCGGTCGCAATGCCGCCGCCCGCTTCGAGTGGCTCCGGCTCGACCGACCAGCGGACGGAGACGCCGAACGCGCCGCCGTCGCCTACTGCCGCGACGAGACGGTCGGCGAGGTGCGCGGCGTTGATCACGACCTCGGTGATACCCGCGCGCGCGAGCGCCTCGATCTGCCACACGATCAGCGGCTTGCCGCCCACGACGAGCAGCGGCTTCGGCGTCGTGTCGGACAGCGGGCGCATCCGCTCGCCGCGGCCCGCCGCGAGGATCATTGCGCCGAACGTCATGCGGGCCGCGAAAACGCGTAGTCGAAGGCCGGCGCGCGGCCCTCGAGCTCGTCCAGGAGGGCCTGCAGCGGATGGAGCGCGCGGTAGCGCGCGCAGGCAGCGCGCAGATAGGCCATCACGCGCGGCAGGTCGTCCAGGTAGCCGCGCTTGCCGTCCCGGTACGCAAGCCGCGCGAAGATGCCGAGCACCTTCAGCTGGCGCTGCACGCCCATCCACTCGAAGTCGCGCCAGAACGCGCCGAAGTCGGCGCCGACCGGCAGCTTTGCCGTGCGGGCGCGCTCCCAGTACCGCACCGCCCAGTCGATCTGCCGCGCCTCGTCCCACGTGACGTACGCGTCGCGCAGCAGCGAGACGAGATCGTAGGTGACGGGGCCACAGACCGCATCCTGGAAATCGAGGACGCCCGGGTTCGGCACCGTGACCATCAGGTTGCGCGAGTGGTAGTCGCGATGGACGAAGACCGCGGGCTGCGCGAGATTGTTGTCGAGGATCGACCGGAATGCCATGCGCAGCGTCGCGGCCTGCGTGGCCGTGAGCTCACGGCCGAGGTGTCGCGCCACGTACCAGTCCGGAAAGAGCTCGAGCTCGCGCGTGAGCCGCGTCTCGTCGTAGGGCGGAAGCTCGCCGTCCCGCGTGGCCGTCTGCCAGCGGATCAGTGCGTCGATCGCGTCCGAATAGAGTGCGGGCGCGGAGCTCGCGTCGAGTGCGGCGAGATAGGTGCGCTCGCCGAGATCCGAGAGCAGCAGAAACCCTCGCGGCAGATCCTCTGCGAGAACGTCCGGGGAATGCACGCCGGCGCGGGCGAGCAGCCGCGCGACGTGGACGAACGGACGGCAATCCTCGTTGGGCGGCGGCGCATCCATCGCGATCAGTGTCGCGTGTCCACGCCAGGGCGCGCCGGGCGTTATGCGGAAATAGCGGCGGAAGCTCGCGTCGGCCGACGCGGGGGCGAGTTCGAAATCCGGAGTTCCGATCGACGTCGCGGTCCAGGCCACGAGAGCATCGAGGCGGGCATCGGGCAATGCGGCGGACGGCATCGGGCGGAAAGGATGTGTCGTCGCCGCGTGCGGAGGAAGGGCAGGGCGGAGGGTCACGCTAGAATGACGAATCTTAGCATCAGCATTCCTTCGTCCCTTCCCGTGCCCGCGCGTGTGCCTCACCGGTTGCGTCCGCTTGCGCTTGCGCTCGCGCTCGCCTCGCTGCGGGGCGTTGCCGTCGCGGCCGACGGCGAACCTCTCGCCGCTGCCCGCGCCTCCGCTCGCCGCCCGCACTCGAGTTGACGCCGCCGCCCTTGCGTCCGCCCCCGGGCACGGCGCCCGCGCGTTCTCCGGGCGCGCCGCCTTCGGGTACCGCCGTGCGCATCCCGTTCGACCGCGACAGCGGCGCGATCTTCTTTCGCGCGGACGAGATCGAGGGCAGCGCGGAGCAAGGAAGTCACCGCGAAAGGCAAGGTCGAGCTCCGCACGCGCCGCGAGACCGTCCTCGCCGATTGGCTCCGCTACGATTTCGTCGACGACGAGATTTGGGCGCAGGGCGACGTGACGCTGCGCCAGGGCATCGACTGGATCACCGGACCGGAGGCGCGCTTCCGGCGCGGCGTCGAGACCGGTTACTTCACGTCCCCACGCTATTACATCGGCGAGAACGGCGCGCGCGGCTCGGCCGGCGAGATCCGCTTCACGGGCACGGATCACTACGAGGCCTCCGACGCGCGCTACACGACCTGCGTCGCGCCACGCGACGACTGGTACATCCGGATGGACGAGCTCGAAGTCGACAAGGCCCGCAACGTCGGCACCGGCCACGGGGCAACGCTTGTCTTCCTCGGCGCGCCGATCGCCTATTCGCCGTGGCTGGAGTTTCCGCTGTCGGGCGAGCGCAAGTCCGGCTTCCTCACGCCATTGCTGGGCTCGTCGGGCACGCGTGGTTTCGACGCGGCGATGCCGTACTACCTCAATCTCGCGCCGAACTACGACGCGACGCTCACGCCGCGCATCATGACCAAGCGCGGCTTCCAGCTGGGCGGGCAGTTCCGCTACCTGTTCGGCGACGGCGTGGGCGGCCTCGAAGGCGAGATCCTGCCGCACGACCGGCAGTCGGGCACCGACCGCTACCTCATGTCGTGGAAGCACAACGAGAGCTTCGACCGATATGTCACGGGCCTCGCGGGCTACGTGAACCTGAACAAGGTGTCGGACGACACGTACTTCTCGGATCTCTCCGACCGGGTCGCGCTCACATCGCTAACTACGCTGCCGCGCGAGGGCGGCCTCACCTACACGAACGGCCCGTGGGCCGTCGTCGCACGCGCACAGGCGTTCCAGACGCTGCAGGATCCGACGGCGCCGCAGCCACCGCCTTACAACCGTGTGCCGCAGGTGCAGGTGGCCCTCGGCGACGTCGACTGGGCGGGCCTCTCGTGGGCCGGCGTCGGCGAGTACGCATACTTCCGCCAGCCGACGCTGACGACGGGCCAGCGCGTCTACGCGTGGCCGACGGTCGCCTGGTCGCAGCAGGGGGCAGCGTGGTACGTCACCGCGCGCACCGGCGTGCACGCGCGCGAGTACGACCTGAACGAAGTGCGACCCGATGTCGCGAGCCGGCAGGGCTACGCGATTCCGATCACGTCGGTCGACGCGGGCGTCGTGTTCGAGCGCGACGTGAAGGAGTTCGGGCTGACCGGCGTGCAGACGCTCGAGCCCCGCGCGTTCTACGTCTACGTCCCCTACAAGAACCAGAGTAACGCCCCCGTGTTCGACACCGCGATCGACGATTTCAACTTCGGGCAGCTGTTCTCGGTCAACCGCTACCTCGGCAACGACCGCATCGGCGACGCGAACCAGCTTTCGCTGGCGCTTACCTCGCGGCTCCTCGATGCCGACACCGGCGCCGAGAAGTTCCGCGTCGCGATCGGGCAGCGGTTCTACTTCAACGACCAGCGCGTGGTGCTGAACGAGACGCCGCGCGCCGCGAACAACTCGGACTTCCTCGTGGGCGTCGAGGGCCGGCTCACCGATGCGTGGGCGCTAATCGGGCTGTGGCAGTACAACTTCGAGGCGTCGCAGACGGAGCGGCTCAATACCGGGATCCGCTATACGCCTGCCCCGGGCCGCGCCTTGAGCGCGAGCTATCGGTACTCGCGCCAGAACTTCGATCCGCTCGCCGGTCCGATCGGGGACCAGTCGCAATTGAATCAATTCGACCTCGCCGGGCAGTGGCCGGTGACCGAGAGCTGGACGCTGCTCGGCCGATGGAACTACTCGATCCTCGGCCGACAAGACGCTGGAGGCCGTCGCCGGCGTCGAGTACAATGCCGGCTGCTGGGTCCTGCGGGTGGTCGGCCAGCGGCTGACCACGACGACCCAGACCGCCACCAACTCCGTGTACCTGCAGCTCGAGTTGAACGGCCTTGCGCGATTCGGTACGAGCCCGCTCGATCTGCTCCGTCGCAGCGTTCCCGGTTACGTCAAGACGAACGATCCGACGCTGGCGCCGCGCGACCGCAGCATCGATTCGTTCCCCGAATTCTAGTTGAGCTATGACGCCTTTCCGATTGGTTCCCTGCCTGGCCACCCTCTTCGGCGCGGCGCTTGCCGCCGCCGCGCTGGCCCAGGCGCCGACGCCCGCGCAGGCACCACGTCCGGCCGCGGCCGCCGTGCCGCGCACGCCCGCGCTCGACCGCACCGTGCTGCTCGACCGCGTGGTCGCCATCGTCGACGACGAGGCGCTGACACAATACGAGCTCGACGACCAGAAGAAGAGTGCACTCGCACAGATGAAATCGCGGAACCTGACGCCGCCTCCCGCCGACGTGCTCGACAAGCAGGTGCTCGACCGGCTCATCACCGAACGCGCCGTCATGCACTTCGCGAAGGAGAACGGCGTGCGCGTCGACGACACGCAGGTCGAGCGGGCGATCCTGCGGATCGCGCAGGACAACAAGCTCACCGCCGAGGAGTTCCGGCGCGCGCTCGGCCGCGAGGGCATCTCGTACGACAAGTACCGCGAGGACATCCGCAAGGAGATCGTGATCCAGCGGCTGCGCGAGCGCGAAGTCGAGGCGCGCATCTCGGTGAGCGACGCCGAGGTCGACGCGTTCCTCGCGTCGCAGAACACGCAGGCGGGCAGCGACGTCGAGTACCGGCTCTCGCACATTCTCGTCCTCGTGCCGGAGCGCGCGTCGCCCGACCAGATCGACGCGAAGCGACGGCGCGCCGAGGATGCGCTGAAGCAGGTGAAGGACGGCATCGACTTCGGTCAGGTCGCCGCGGGCTTCTCCGACGCCCAGGACGCGCTGCAAGGCGGCTCGCTCGGCTGGCGGACGACGGGGCGGATGCCGACGATGTTCGTCGAGGCGGTGCGCCAGATGAAGCCGGGCGACGTGTCGAACGTGCTGCGGACCGCGAGCGGCTTCCACATCGTCAAGCTGCAGGAAACGCGCAACCGCGACGCCCCGACCGTCGTCGAGCAGACGCACGTGCGGCACATCCTGATCAAGGTCAGCGAGGTCGTCTCGGAGTCCGAGGGGAAAGCGCGCATCGACCGGATCCGCGACCGGATCGAGACCGGCGCGAAGTTCGAGGAGCAGGCGAAGCTCAACTCCGAGGACGCGACGTCCGCGAAGGGCGGCGACCTCGGCTGGATCTCGCCCGGCGACACGGTGCCGGACTTCGAGGCGGCGATGAACAGGCTCAAGATCGGCGAGGTGTCGGCGCCGGTCCGCACGCAGTTCGGCTGGCATCTGATCCAGGTGAGCGAGCGCCGGACGCAGGACATCACCGCGGAGCGCAAGCGCGACCAGGCGCGGCAGGCGCTGCGGCAGCGCAAGTCCGACGAGGCTTTCCAGGACTGGCTGCGCCAGATGCGCGACCGAGCCTACGTCGAGATCAAGCCGGTCGAGAACTAGGCCGCTAGCGGCGCCGCACCATCAGCATCTCGGCATCGCCTTCGGCGGTGCGGATGCTCCGCACCAGCGCGAAACCTGCCTTCGCGAACGCGCGCAGCGACGCCGTGTTGTCCGCGCGCGGCGTTGCGATGCACGCGTTCGCCTCCGACGACGGGAAGACGAGTTCCGCGACGGCCGCGGCGATCACGCGCGGGCCGAGCCCGCGGCCGGTGTACTCGACCTCGCCGATCAGCACGTCGATCGCGACCGCGCGGTCGAACTCGCCAACGAGGGCGGCATAGTCGGGAAAGTCGGCGATCCGATATGTCTGCACGTAGCCCAGCGGCCGCCCGGCAACCGAGGCGATGTAGCCGCGGACCGAAACGGTGCCTGAGATGCGAGGTCCGTACTTCGCGGCCACATCCTCCGGTGTCGTATGCACGCGCGAATAGCCGGCGATCACATGCGCCGCATTGAGCCACGCATGGAGCAGCGGCAGATCGATGTCCGTGAGCGGCGCGAAGCGGACGTTCGCGGGATTGCCGGTGACCCGGGCCGAACTTGGGATCGCGGCGCTCATGCCGTGGCTCCCGGGGTTGGCGTGAGATGCTTGTCCATGACTACGCACGCGATGTGCACGCCGGGTGCGAGCTCGTGGCGGTCGACGCAGCGCCGCACGCAGCCCATCGCTGCGTAGAACGGCACCGAGTTCAGCGACGCCTCGACCGTGAGGCCCGGCAGGCCGTGCGCGCGCGCGAAGTTCTCGAGCGCCTCGAAGAGGGCGCGTCCGATACCTCGGCGTGCGAAGTCAGGGTCGACGTAGATGGCCTCGATCACGCCTTCCTCCGGCTGGAGCTGGCCGAAGCCCGCGAGGCGCGCGGCGTCTGTCGTGGCCTCCGCGACGATCATGGCGCGGGTGCGCATCGGTTCGGTGTAATGCTCGGGACGCATCCGGCCGGCCCACGCTTCGAGCGCGTCCCCCGTGTAGTGCGTCGCAGCCGAGATCCGGATCGCGCGCGTGTGAACGGACCAGAGCGCATTCTCGTCGCCGGGCCGCGCCGCACGCAGGGCCACGCCCACGGGTGGCGGTCGCGTCACGGGCGTCGCTGCGCGGCCGTTGCCCGACGCAACCGTCACCGAAGCGCTATTCGGGCTGGTAGACGTAGGGAGGCTGGGGCACGCGGCCTTCGTCCATCGTCTTCTGCTCAGCCAGCTCGCGCGGCGCCTTGTCCCACCAGATCGCGCGCCCGCGCTTCTGCTCGTCGACGATCTGCGGCTTCCGCGCGAGCAGGTCGCGGATGAAGGTCGTGTGCTCGGAAACGTAGTGGCGCGAAGGGAGGAACATGGCAGGGCGGATCCCGCATGACGCAAGAGACGAGCGTTCATTCTATCACCGTGGCGCGGCGCCGGCCTTGGCGGGGCGCGGCGGGCGGCCGGCGACGATCTCGAAGCGGAAGAGGCGGCAGTCGATGTCGCCATTCATGAGCGGCGTGCGACGCGACGGCTTGAGGCCGATCAGCGTCGCGAGCCGGAGGTCGCCGCTCAGGATGCACGCCGTCCAGCCGGCAAACCGGCGCTTGAGCGCATCGCCGAGCTTCGGGTAGAAGGCGGCAAGCGTGTGCGCGTCGTCGAGGCGCACGCCGTAGGGCGGATTGAAGACGAGGATGCCGGAAGGCGCCGGCGCGGCGCGCACGAGCACGTCGCCTTCTTCGACCGCAAGCCATCCCGCGACGCCGGCAGCCTGCGCGTTGAGGAGGCAACGCTCGAGCGCGCGCGGATCGCGGTCGCGCGCGAAGATCGCGGGCGCCGACGGCGCCTGCCGCACGCGGTCGCGCGCGCGCTGGCGCAGCCGCTGCCAGGCCGGTCCGTCGAACCATGCGAGCTTCTGGAATCCGAACGTGCGCGTGAGCCCCGGCGCGCGGTCGGCCGCGAGCGCTGCGGCTTCGATGGCGATGGTGCCGCTGCCGCACATCGGATCGAGGAACGGCATGCCGGGCGCCCAGCCCGAAAGCGCGATCACGCCGGCGGCGAGGTTCTCGCGCAGCGGCGCCGCGTCGGCCTCGCGCCGCCAGCCGCGCTTGAAGAGCGGCTCGCCGGACGTGTCGAGATAGATCGTCGCGTCGCGATCGGTTAGATACGCATGGACGCGGACGTCGGGGCGCTGCTTGTCGATCGACGGCCGCCGGACGCTGTCGTCGCGGAAACGGTCACAGACGGCGTCCTTCACCTTGAGCGTCGCGTATTCGAGGCTCGGCAGCGGCGAGCGTGTCGCGGCGACGTCGACGCGCAGCGTGCGGTCGACGCGGAACCGCCGACTCCAGTCGACCCCGCGCACGAGTCGGTAGAGCTCGTCCTCGCTGCGGCAGGGCCCGTGCGCGACCTGCCAGAGGATCCGGCTCGCGATGCGCAACTCGAGATTCGCGCGGCAGGCGAGCTCGAGCGGCCCGCCGAAGGCCACGCCGCCCTCCGTCGGCGCGACATCGGCGGCGTCGAGCGCGCCGAGCTCGGTCGCGAGCGGCGCCTCCAGTCCGCGCGGACACGGCGCGAAGAAGCGCTCCGTCACCGCAGGAGCCGGCGGCGGGTCAGCACCAGCGCGACGAAGTACGCCGCCGCAGAATACGCCGCCAGCACCGCCACGTGCAGCGGGATCGCCCCGGGCACATGGCCCATCAGGAGCGGCCGCGCGAGATCGATCGCGTGCTTCAACGGCAGGAACCCCGCGACCGTCTGCAAGGCGGCCGGCATCTGGTCGACCGGGAAGAACACGCCAGACAGGAGCAGCATCGGCGTCAGCACGAGCGTGAAGAAATATGTGAAGAAGTCGTAGCTCGGCGCCAGTGCGTTCATCACGAGCCCGAACGCGCCGAAGCACAGCCCGACGAGAAAGCCGAGCGGGATGATCCACAGCGCGAGCCACGAGTGGCCGTAGCCCAGCACCATGATCACCGCGAGGATCGCCGTCGTCGACACGACCGCCTTGGATGCGGCCCACACCCATTCTGCGAGCACGACGTCGTCGAGCGAGAGCGGCGCGTTGATGATCGCCTCCCAGGTCCGCTGCACGTGCATCCGCGAGAACGCCGAGTACATCGCCTCGAAGCTCGACGTGAACATCGCGCTCTGGCACACCATGCCGGTGCCGATGAAGGCGATGTAGGTCATGCCGGCCACCTCGGGCACGAACGCGCCGATCCCGTAGCCGAGCGCGACCATGTAGAGCAACGGGTCGGCGATGTTGCCGAGCACGCTTGCGACGGCGAGCTTTTTCCACACGAGCAGGTTGCGCCGCCACACGGCGGTGAAGCGCAACGACAGCTCGGGCGGGCGGGTGAGGGCGATCGTCGGCATGAGTGGGACCCTGCGGAGAGAGAATGTGTCCAGTGTACCGAACGCGACGGCCGCTCAGTAGCCGCGGCCGCGATCGACGACGTTGGCGAGCGGCAGGCCCGCGCGGGCGCGGCGGACGTTGTCGACGAACTGTGCCGCCGCGACCTCGTGCCGCGGCTCGGCCGCGATGTGCGGCGTGCAGAGGATCTTCGGGTGCCGCCACAGCGGGCTGCCCGCGGGCAGGGGCTCGGTCTCGTACACGTCGAGCGCGGCGCCGGCGAGACGGCCCGCGTCGATCGCCGCCACGAGATCCGCCTCGACCAGCACGCGGCCGCGCGACACGTTGATCACGTAGGCGCCCGGCGGCAGCTGCGCGAGCGCCCGCGCGTCGAGGACTCCCCGCGTCGCCGCGGTGAGCGGTAGCGTGCAGACGAGGAAATGGCTCCGCGCGAGGAACGCCGGCAGTGCTTCCGCTCCGGCGAACGACGCGACACCCTCGATCGTCCGCGCGGTCCGCGTCCATACCGCGACGGGGAAGCCCAGGCGCGACAGCACGTCGACGACCGGCGCGCCGATCGACCCGCAGCCCATCACGCCGACGGCGAAGTCGGTCTCGAGCGCGGGCGGCGGCCGGGTCCACCGCGACTCGCGCTGCTGCGCCTCGAACCGTGGCAGCTCGCGGTAGTGGCGGAGCGCCGCGAGCGCGACATACTGCGCCATTCGCGCGCCCTGCAGCGGATCGACCGCGCGGGTGACCGGAACGTGCGCGGGCAGATCCGGCGTGGCGAGGACCTCGTCGACGCCGGCGCCGGCGCAGCCGACGAACCGGAGCGCAGGAAAACGCGGCGCGATGCCCGGCGCGATCCGAAACGCGAGTATCGCCTCGATCTCATCCGTCGACGCGGCGGCGGGGTCGGTGAAGACTCGCTCGTCCGGCGCGACAGCGCGCAGCGCGGCGAGCTGCCGCTCGACGAAGGCGGAAGTCGGCAACACGAGAAGGGCCATGAGCGAATAGTGTGGCGCTTGAGCGGGTTTCGGCCGGGATGTTACCCTGAGCCGATGTCGCGCTGGATCAACGTGATCGCGCACGCCGCGCTCGTCGCGCTCGCAGTGGTCGCGCCCGTCGCGGTCGCGCAGGCGCCTTATCCGACGCGGCCGATCAAGCTCGTCGTGCCCTACCCGCCGGGCGCGCTCACGGACCTCCTCGCGCGGGCAATTGGCGAGCGGCTCGGCGCGGCGCTCAAGCAGCCCGTCGTCGTCGACAACAAGCCCGGCGCGGGCACGCTCGTCGGCGCGGAATACGTCGCAAAGCAGCCGGCGGACGGCTACACGTTGTTGATGGCGACCTCCACGACGCTCGGGATCAGTCCGGCGTTGTATCAACCCTCGCCGATCAATCCGGTCAAGGACTTCGCGCCGGTCTCGCCGGTCGGGACCGTCAACTTCTTCCTGATCGCGACCCCCACGTTTCCGGCGAGGACCGTCAAGGACATGATCGATGCGATCAAGGCGAGCCCGGGCAAGTACAACTACGGCTCGGTCGGCAGCGGGAGCCCGCATCATCTGTTCATGGAGGCGCTGAAGGCCGAGTACGGCCTCTCGATTCAGCACGTCCCGTACAAGGGGACGCCGGCGGCGCTGACCGATCTCCTCACCGGACAGCTGCAAGTCATGTTCGCCGACGCGACCGTCGCGGTGCCGAACATCCAGGCAGGCAAGGTCGTCGCACTCGGCACGTCCGGCGCAAAGCCGACGACGCTCGTGCCCGGCGTGCCGCCGATCGCTGCGACGGTCCCCGGCTTCGACTGGCAGGCGTGGCAGGGTATCGTCGCACCGACCGGAACGCCGAAGGAGATCGTCACGCGACTCTCGGCCGAGTTGCAGAAGATCCAGGCGACGCCGGAGTTCCGCGAGCAACTCGTCAAATTCGGCATGGATCCGTTTCCGCCGCAGACGCCCGCCGAGTTCGCCGCGATGATCACCGCCGAGCAGCCGCGCTGGGCGAAGGCGATCAAGGATTCGGGCGCGAAGGTCGACTGAGGCCGACGACTGAGATCTTCATGGAGTTCGACGCGTTTCTCGAGCAGGCGTGGACGGATCACGCCGATCGCCCCGACGAAGTCGCCGGGCGCCTCGAGCAGGGCTATGCGCTGATCGAGACGCCCGGCGCAGATCGCGCCGTTCGCACGGATCCTCGCGCACGTCGACGGCGAGCACCTCGCGCGCTGGGCAGAGGGCGTGGCGCGGCTCGAGCGGCTGCGCACGCACGTGCACTGGCGTGAGGACGGCGATGGCGCGGTCCTCGTGCGCCGGCTCGTCGCTGCGCTGCGGGTGGGCGGGGGCGAGGCGCCCGCGCCCGGGCTCGTCGCGGCGGATCTCGCGCATGCGCACGCGGTGGCCGCCTCGGCGCTCGCCGCGCAGCACCGGATACCCGACGCGATCCGGCACTACCGCGCAGGGCTCGAGGCCGCGGCATCCGGTCTTCCGGACCGCGACCCCGCGATCCGCGCGCTCGCGGTCACGTCGAACAATCTCGCCGCGACGCTCGAAGAGGCGGCATCACGCAGCGCCGAGGAGACGACGGCGATGCTGGACGCGGCCCGCGCGAGCCGCGAGTGGTGGGGACGCGTCGGCGGCTGGCTCGAGGCGGAGCGCGCGGAGTTCATGCTCGCGCAGTGTTACCTGTCCGCAGGCGATACGGCCGGCGCGCTCGGCCATGCGCGGCAATGCGTTGCGATCTGCGAGGACAACGATGCCGACGCGTTCGAGCGCTTCTTCGCGCAGGGCGTGAGTGCGCTCGCGAATCGTGCTCATGGCGACCTGCACCGGTTCGAAGCCGCGAAGGCGGACGCGCTCGCGTTGCACGGCACGCTTGGCGCCGACCAAAGGCCGTGGTGCGAAGCGATGCTGCGGCGCCTCGCGTAACAGCCGCGCCGCCGCCCAACACCCGACGCAACGCCAGCCGCCATGAGCCCCGTCATCGACGTCCACACGCATTGCCTCACCGAGGCGTGGTTCGACCTCCTCCGGAAACACGGGGGGCCTCGTTACACGGTCAAGGCCGTCACCGGCGGCCTGCGCGCGATCCACCTCGACGGCGCGCCCTTCATGACGCCGGTGCCCCCGATGTTCGACTACGATCTGCGTCTCGCGACGATGGACGAGTGCGGCGTCGACGTCTGCGTCGTCTCGCTCACGTGCCCGAACTGCTATTGGGGCGGGCCGGAGGTCAGCCTGCAGGCGGCGCGGATCATGAACGACGACATGGCGGCCGCGCGCACGGCGCATCCGGACCGCCTGCGCTGGTTCGCGTCACTGCCATGGCAGTACGAGAAGCTCGCACTCTCGGAGCTCGAGCGCGCGGCAGCCGCCGGTGCGTCGGGCGTCATGGTGCTCGCGAACATCGGCGGGCAGCCGCTCACCGATCCCGCTTTCGCACCAATATGGGATGCGATCGACGCGAGGGCTCTGCCCGTGCTCGTCCACCCGACCGCGCCGCCGGGCGTCGCCGAGATGGACATGCAGCGTTTTCAGCTCACTGCATCGATCGGCTTCACGTTCGACACCTCGCTCGCCGTCGCGCGGATGATCTACGACGGCTTCTTCGATCGCTATCGAAAGCTCAAGATCATCGCCGCGCACGGGGGCGGGGCGCTGCCATACCTGATCGCGCGGATGGACCAGTGCTACGACAACATTCCCGCGTGTCGTGAGAAGCTCGGCGTGCGGCCCTCGGAGGTCGTGCCGCGGATCTACGCCGATGCCGTCGTGTTCGCCCACGAAGCGCTCGATCTGTGCCTCCGCGTGTTCGGCGCCGACAACGTGATGTACGGGTCGGACTATCCGCACACGATCGGCGACATGCCCGGATGCCTCTCCCGCGTGAACGCGCTCGCCGGCGAAGTCAGCGACAAGGTGCGCGGCTACAACGCGCAGCGGATCTTCGGGTTCTGAGGCGGCGACGGCACGCTCCGGAGCAGTGGGTCCGAAGGCATCACGATCCGCCGCCCGAGCGGTATTGCCACGCGACGCCCACGAGGTCGTAGCTTCGGCGACAGAATTGCTACTTCCCGAGGTAGCCGAGCGCCTTGTACATGGGAGCGCTCGACACGGCGATGATTCCCTCGAAAGGATCGTTCATTTCCTCGATCAGGAAGATCGCAGCCCCCAGCGACAGCGCGCCGAACAACAACACGGCGGTAGCCATGCCGTTGCGGGGCGCGAACAACCCGAAGCTGGCGAACATCGCGGCCAGCCAGAAAACGAGAATGGCCAGGAACGCCGGAGGAATCGTGTTTTCCTCGGCCTCGACTCCCATCCAACGCGCTTGTGCCACCGCGTCGGTGATGTCGAGCGCGCGCGCCTGCAGCGAACGCTGGGCGTCGCTCTGCGGTGAAAGCCGGCGAAGGCCTTCCTGGAACGCTTCCATCGCGGCCGTTCCCGAGGCGGAGCCCACCTGCTCGCGCCGCGCCGGGTCTTTGGCGAAGAGGCCCTCGATGCGGGCGGCGAATCCCTTCTTGAGGGCCTCGCGGAGCGCCTGGGCTTCCGGGCCGTACTGCGCAAGCGTGCGATCGAGCACGATGATCCTGGCCGCGGACTGTCGGAAGGCCACGTTCGCTTCGTCGAACGAGTTCTTCGCCGACGCGACGAGCAACCCCAGCACGAGCGCGGCGAGCGTGGCGATCAGTCCCGTCACCAGCTTCACGACATCCTTCGATGCGTCGCTCAAGTGATGCTCGGGGAGACGCGTACGCAGCATCATCCCTCCCAGCGCGCCACCGAACACACACACGAAGACGATCAATCCGATTGCGACAGCACTCACGGTGGCCTCCCTGAGAACCGATCAATGCGCGCCGGCGGGCGCGCTTCCGCCGGGGGGCGGGTCGGCAACGACCTTCGCGCCAACGTCCTTCAACAGGCGCTGGAATTCGGGCGATGCGAGGATGATCGTCCCCGCTGCGGCGCGCAGGCGATCGACGGCCTCGGCCGGCAGGACGAAGGACGTGGGTTGTTCATTCAGGTAAAGGCGCTCCGCTGGATCCGGGAGCGCGGCAAACGACACGTCGATGGCGTAGACCGCAGCCTGCGGCACACGTACCGCGGTGCAGATGGGCGAGTCCTTGTTGGTGGAGCAACCCGCCATGCGCCGGACCTCCCGCATCGATTGCCACCGCGCCTCGATGTCCTTCAACTGCTCGATCGCTTCGTAGGAATAGTGATCGATCGGAACGCCGGTCGCCTTCAGCAGGATGTCCACCGTGCCGGGCGGGCTCTCCGATTCGTCCCAGTTGGTGGGGGGCGACGACAGCGAATTTACGATGAAGACGATGATCCTTCGTACTTGATCGAGCGGTGTCGGCAGGCCCGCTTCGTGCAAGGCTTCGAGCAGATTCAGCGCGTCGAGCACGCCGCGCATGCCCAGGTTGTCGGACACGCCGCCGTCCACGAGATGAATATAGGGGTGATGAACGCTGTCGGCGTAGGAGTCGGCATCCTTGAGCTCGCGAATCGCGCGCGCTGCAGGCCGAGGCGGATTCGCGGAACGGGTGAACAACTTGACCCAGGCCGGAAGCTCGTAGTTGCAGGTGCCGCCGTAGTTGTTGATCGTGACCGGGGAGAGGACGACGGGAACGGCCGACGAAGCGGCGGCGGCACGGGACAACTTCACCCCATTCAGATCCGCGCACATCACGTTCCACAGGTTCTGGTTGAAGGGAATCCGGCCGCCATTCGAGATGTCGGTCGCCGACGCTACGATGAACGGGCCGTCGCCGCGATCGAGGTCGCCGAAGGTCGCCCCGTTGAACAGGATCTCGTCGTACAACTGGGCCGCCAGCTCGGAACGGCCCCAAGCCGTCGACGACAGCTTTCCCCAGTTGCCCGGATTCAAGGCGCGGGCGATGAGCTCGCCCTGGACGTCGCGCTTGAGGAAGCGCTGTTCGTAGTCGGCGAAGAGCTTGTCGCCGTACAGGCCGTAGGCCAGCGCGGTGAAGCTGCCGCCCGACACACCGGTGATCATATCGACGGCATCGAGGAGACGGGCCTTGTTTCCCTTGGGTCCGACCACCTCCGTGCGCCGGAGGAACTCGAGGACGCCATAGGAGAACGCGGCCGCTCGAGTCCCGCCGCCTGAAAAGGCGAGAACGACCAGGTTCTCCTGGCTCTTGAAGTGCTTCTGGCGCGTCTGGAACGTGTAACCGACGTCCAGACCGGCCTGCGTGAGCGACGGGTTGACGGGCCGCGTCGCGCAGCCGCCGAGACCGAGTAACGCCGCGAGCAACATCGCCGGCAGGAAGCGAGTGCTGTGCACCGCGCAATTCATCATTCGACTCCGTTGCGATACAGAAGACCTCGTGCCGGTGCTAGCCCAAGCAATCGTACGCAACGATGCTACCTAAGGCGCAGCGCGGTCGAGCGTCCGCACGGCATCGGCAATGTCCTGGCTCATGCGCGCGACGCCGCGGCTGTGCGCGGCTGCCAGCGCGTCATAGCCGGCGCCATCGACTGTCTCTCGCACACTGGTGCGCCCCGTCTCGGTCTTCCCGTCCTTGGTCCTGCGCACAGTCCAGACCGCATCGAGCGACGCCGACTTTCCAGGCACCGATTCGAAGTTCCGCACCTCGACCTGCACCCGATAGTCGACGCCCGCCGCCAACGTTGGATAAAGCGTGACCCGCGGCGTGCCGAGGATCGCCACGAGATTCTCGGCGACCACGCGCACGAGATTGTCCTGCACGGGCGATGCCCAGCGATTGAATTCGTCGATCGACACCTGATTCGCGCCGGTGCTGACGACGATCTGCGGGCGGTCGATCGTCGAAGGCACTGTAACGGGCCCAACGGCCACCGAGAGCTTCGATTGCGCGGCGCTGGGTGGGGACGCGGCGCTCAAGGTGTAGAAATTCGAAGGAGGAGACGAACAGCCCGACATGACGGCAGCGAGCGCGCACGCGATCGCCAGCGGGAGAACACGGCGCATCATTTCCCTCCGCTCGGGTCGGTCTTGCCGCGGATCAGTGAGCTGGGCTGGCGTTCCAGCTGGTCGGTCAGCACGCGCAGGCTCCGCGCCGCCCGGGTGAATTCATAGAGCGCATTGCGGAGGTCCTCCTGCGCAGCGGCATTCGATTCGAGCAGCGTCGCGTTGGCGTTGTTCATCGCGAGCTCGACCGCGACGAGCGTGCGGTGCAGGTCGTCCACTGCGGTCTTGAGGCCGGGCACCAGTTGCACGTCGGCGTTGGTGATGAGCTTCCTCGCGTCGGTCAGCGCGTGGTCCAGATTGTCGAGGTCCTTCTTGAGGCTGTTCCCGATCGCCTCGAGCGGAATCTTGTCGACCTTGTCGACGATGCCCACCAGTTTGTTCTCGAGGTTTGCGAGCGTGCTCGGAACGACCGGCAACTCCGGCTCCGCCTGGCTCAGGTTCACCTTCGCCTTCGGTGCGTTCGGGTAGTAGTCGAAGGATACGTAGAGCTGGCCCGTGAGGAGGCTGCCGGTCCGCAGCTGCCCGCGCAGGCCGCGCTCCTCCACCTGGCGCCGCACGAAGGCGCGGCGCTTCTGCTCGTCCTGCAACATGGCGATGCTTTTCGCGGCCTCCGCGTTCGCTCCCGCGGTGCCGACCAGGCGCTCGGGAAAGAAAGTGACCTGCACGCGCGAACGCATCGTGGTCCCCGTCGGGTCGAGGGCGACGTTCACGGCGGTAACCTCGCCCGCAGACAATCCGAGGAAGGTCACCGGCGCGCCGACGGCGAGCCCTCGCAGCGATTCGTTGAAGTGCAGCACGAAGTGTCGCGCAACCGGATCCGGCGCCTTCATCGCCACGGTGCGGTCGCTGTAGAGGGTAAAGACGGCGTTTGCCGCGGCGGGCTGGGCCTGAGGCTCGAAGGGCGGCGTGTCGAAGGAGATGCCGCCGATGAGCAGCGCGACCACCGACTCGGTGCGCACGTTCACGCCATCCGCATCTGCCGTGACTTCAATTCCGCTTGCATTCCAGAATCGCGTCCCCGGAAGCACGTACCTGTCGTAGGGGGCCTTGACGAATATCTTCAGCTGGACCGTCGCGCCATCGGGCGTGAGATCGTATTCGATGATCTGGCCGACCGGCAGCCGGCGGTAGTAGATCGGCGAGCCGACTTCGAGCGACCCGAGGTCGCTCGCCTTGAGCAGGAACTGCCGGCCGCGCTGCTCGGTGATGATAGGGGCCACATCGAGCCCGATGAAACCGACCTCGCTGGTCTCCGACGTGCCGGGCTCGAACCCGATGTAGTTGCCCGAGAGCAATGTGTTGAGCCCGGAGACTCCGCTAAGGCTGATGCTCGGGCGGACCACCCAGAACTTCGCGTCCTCCACCATCAGCCCCGCAGCGCGCTTGGTGATCTTCGCCGTGACTTCCACCCTGGTGTATGTGGGGGTCAGATGCACCGCGGTGACCCGGCCGATCGCCACGTCCTTGTACTTGATGAGCGTCTTGCCGGCCTCGATGCCTTCCGCGGCCGTGAAGATGATCGTGATGGTCGGTCCCTCGCTCAGAATCCGCTGCACGGCGATCCCGATGGCGACCACGGCGGCGAGAATCGGAATGATCCAAATGACTGAGATGCGCGTGCGCTTCGGGCGCACAGCCATCGCCTTTGGAAGGGGGTCGACGTCGCCGGGCTCAGCCACGGGGTATTTCCCGCTTCGCGAGAGAGTCCCAGATCAGGCGCGGGTCGAACGACTGCGCCGCGAGCATCGTCAGTACGACCACCGCCATGAAGAACACGACGCCCAGGCCGGGCTCCACCGACATGAGGGGTTGGAGCTGGATCAGCGCGACGATGAACGCGTCGACGAACACATCGAGCATCGACCACCGGCCTACGAACTCGACCAGCTCGTAGATGCGCGTGCGATCGTGCATGTTCTTGAGCGAGCCGCGCTGCACCGTGACCAGCAGATAGCCGAGCGCGATGAGCTTCCCCAGCGGAATCATCACGCTGGCGATCAGCACGATGAGCGCGAGCGGCCACGAGCCCGTCGCGTACAGGAAGATCACGCCGCCCATGATGGTGTCGGACTCGGTCTCCCCCAACGAGGTCGTCGTGAGCACCGGGAGGACGTTCGCCGGTATGTAGCAGATCGCCGCGGCGATCACGAGCGCCCACGTGTACTGAATCGAACCGCGACGCCATGCGAGCGATGCTCCGCACCGCGGGCAGTATCCCGGAGTTGCCACGTTGGCGGGCCGCGACAGCTGCCCGCACGTCCCGCACGAAAGGAGGCCCGCCTCCGCCGCGCTCTGCATGGCGGCACTCAATGCGAGCCGCCCTCGGTTGCCGATTCGGCGAGCTCAGCGGATGGCCGTCGGTCGGCCCACTCGACGCGCTTCCAGACCTCGCGGGGGTCGAAAGTGACCATCACCGCGGCCACGAGCGCAATGAATGCGCCCGCGGCGTACATCCCGATGCCGGGAATCACGGTCGCGAGCTGTGCGATCTTGAACAGCGCCACCAGGATGCCGAGCATCATGACTTCGGTCATGGACCACGGTTGCATGAAGTGCGCCGAGCGCAGCATCTCGCCGACCCACCGCGGCGCCGGAGGTCGGCGCACCGCGAGCAGGACCACAAGCAGGAACAGGATGTGGCCCGCCGGCGCGACCACCGCACAGAAGGCGACGATGACCGCGGTGATCTCGCTGCCCCGCAGCCACATCTCGTAGGCGCCGCCGATGATTGTGGTACTGGATTCGCGTCCGACCGCGGAAAGTCCCATCAACGGCATCGTGTTGGCGATGAGCAAGGCGATCGCGGCGGCAAACGTGAGCGCCAGCGGGCGATTGAGGGGGTCGGCACGCTGATTGACGAGCGTCTTACTACAGCGGGGACAGCGCGCTTTGCCGCCCGGCGGCAGCGGCGGGATCCGCTGCAGCAGGTCGCAATCGGGACAGGCGATCGTTTCCATGGTCAACCCCGGCGTCTCGTGTCTGCCGGATTGTGCCATGGCCACCGACTGCGAGACGAAGACGGTACGGAACAGCCCGAACAGTGCGCCGAGCAGACTCGGCGTCGTGGCGACGCTACGGGCTCACCACCGGAACGTCGCTCCGAACATCGGGCCGTTCAGGTTGAGGTTGTCGATTTGCTTGCCGGACTTGAAGTCGTAGTCAAGGTACCGCCACATGGCGATGAGATCGCCCCAGGAGTACGAGTAGCTGATCCCGACCGCCGCCTGCCACGTCAGCTGCGTCTGCCCGGTGCCGACATCGACGTAGAACGGAATGCCCCATCGGCGGTCGTCGCCGAAGAAGTAGCGACCCTTGATTCCGATGATCGCGTCCCACGCACTCTCGTTGATGTCCTTGCTGCCACTGCGGCCGGGCGGAGTGATCGGACCCAGGTCGCCGTAGATCGTCCAGCCGAGAGTCGGCTTCACATCGAGGAGACGCGCGCCCGCGAGCACGTCCACCTTCCACGCCGGATCGGAGACCACCCGGTATTCGCCGGCGAGCGTCCAAACGGTGGCCTTGAGGTCGAGATTCAGGTCCGCCGTGGTGCTGGCCGGCAGCCCGATGTTGCCGATCGAGAAATCGCGCGTGTTTGACTTGGACCCGCCGACGTCCATGTAGATGACGTCGGTGAACATGCCCCAGCGACCGTTGTGCGCATCGAGCGACCCCATGAACACGAACTTGAGGTTTTCGAGCAGCGTGTCGGCATCGACATTGATGCTGGAGCCGCCCGCCGCCACGGGAAAGGCCATCTGGCCGCCGATCGTCGGCAGATACGCGTAGATCGTCGCCGCGAACTGCCACTTTCCGGATTCGTCCCCGGCGGGTGATTGGGCTGCCGAGGCGTTCGGCACGAGAACGCCGGCGCAACAGGCCAGCGCGGCGAGTGTGCTGCGGTGGAAAGGGCTGCGCACGTTCATCAAGACCTCACTGTCGTGAAAGGGGTGGAAGCTTTGTCGAGCCATCGGCGGTCGTGACGCGCGTGTTATCGCGACGGGACGGCCCGCCTGCGATGCCCTCGGCAGACGTCCGCATCAAGGCGCTGGCACGACGGTATAGAAGACGCCATTCGCTCCGTATGCGGGCTTGAACCACGTGTTGCCATTGAGGTAGTAGGTCGCGCCGTTCTTGTTGATCGACATCGAGCCGGGCGGCAACGTCGCGTAATTCATGCCCATCACCCACGTTCCCGACGCCGGGACCGCAGCGGGGGCCGTTGCGCCGGCTCCGGCCGCCACGCCGGCGCTATAGGCGGTGCTGGTGGCCGCGGCCGTCGTGGCGCTGCCAGTGGCAACCCCTGCCGCGTACGCACTCGACGTTGCCGCAGCGGTGTTGGCGGACGCTGCAGCGGCCCCAGCCGCCATGCCGACGACCGCGCCGGCCGCCGCGGCGCATCCGTAGCAGCCCGTCGCGTAGTACGGCACGGCGACCGGCGGATGGTAGACCGGATAGGTCGGGTACGCCGGATAGCCCGGAGGATGGTAGGCGGTCGCGCCGGAGGGGTACGTGTGATACGCGCCCTCGCCGTATTTGCCGTAGGTGCTGCCGCCGTACACGTTGGTGTGCTCGGTGCCACCGCCATAGGCGTGCGCCGTGCTCCCGCCGTACGCATTCGTGTGTTCGGTGCCCTGGCCCGCCTCGTGTTCGCTGCTTCCGCCCCAGCGGTTGTCGTGGCTCGTCTCGCCCGGACTGTGACTCGTGCTGCCACCGGCGCGATTGCCGCGCGAATACGCATCGGCCTGACCCGCGCAAAGGGCGGCGGCCAGGAGCACGGCGGCACCGGAAACGATCGTCTTCATGGCGTGGTCCTTTCAGTTTGCCTTCGCCGGCGGCTTGGGCTGCGCCGCCGTCTTCGCCTTGCCCGCCGTCAGCGGTTTCACACCCTTGGGCGGCGGCGCAGGCGCCGCGAACGCCATACGTCCGGCCGTCTGTGCCTTCACCGACGCGAACGTGTCCGGCGTCACGGCCGGATCGATCTGCCAGTTCGAGAAATCCACCTGATGGCGCAGCGCCAGCGGGTCTGCGCGGAACATCGCCCGGACCCGTCTCGGCAGCCGGTCGTCGGCCCCGATCCACATCTGCAGGAAGACATCGTTGTTGGCCCAGGCCACCATGTCGGTCTTCGTGCCGCCGATCACCGTCGACGGACCGATGTAGAACGCGAGAATCGCGCCGTTCGTCAGGGCAGCATACGGGTCCGCGACGAGCAGGTCTTCGAACGGGAAGAAGACCGCCGAATTCTCGTAGGCGGCGTCGAGCGCCGCGTCGATGGTCGGCGGCGCATCGGCCACCGCGGCGAGGTTCTCGACAGGCGCGTACGCCGTCATCTGCTTGCCATCGTAGTAGAACTCGGACGCCGGCCCGTCGCCGGGAATCAGAATCCGCAACTTGTCGGGCCGTTGCATCGTGACGTCGTAGCGCGTCGAGTAGACGATCGGCGGGCCGAGCTTGCTCGGGTACTCGTAGCCCACGACGGCGGTGAACGACATTGATTTCGCCGCAGCGAGCTTCGCGCTCGTTGCCTTGAGCAGGTCCATCGCCCGCGGCTCGAGCACGAGCTTGAACTCGGACGCGGCGGGCTTCTTCGTCGCTGGCTTGGCCGCCTTGGCCGGCGCCGCCGGCTTCGCGGGCGCCGGCGACTGTGCGCCGACGCTCGCCGCGACCGCGAGCCCCGCGACGAATATCGATGCCCGCGCGATGGAATGCAGAAATCTCATGGCTGGCTCCGTGCGCCCGAAAGCGTGTCGTGGCAGGTCAAGGAATCATCCCGCATTCGAACATCTTGTTGACGATGGGCGCCGAGACCTTGGCGAAGAACGCTTGGCGCATCTGGGGATCCTGTCGCAGCATCTGGATCGCACGCTGCTCCATCTCCGGCTTCGGCTGGCCCTGACCTTGCGCCTTTTCCTGCCACAGCTGCTCGCAGCTCGCGCTCTGGTATTTCTGAATGACCTTGTCGGCAACCCGGTCCATGACCGGAAACTGTGCGTACGCGATGCCTGCCGCGAACGACGTGCCGACGGCGAGGACTACCCAGATTCGCTTGTTCATGTCGACTCCTTCAGGTGATGGAAATACCAGCGTTCGAATCGCTGTTACATGGGATCCGGCGCCAAACCAAAAAGATTCCCATGGTGTCGGACCGCGATGCTTGATGCAAGTCAAATTATGTCCCAAGCCCCGATACCACCGATTGCACCGAATCGGCGCGCCGGTGCCTCCATTGCGCCGGCCTCACTCAGAACGTCGTAGTCCCCCGCGCGGAAGCCCGCCCACCGACGCTCCACCGATCAGTCCCGCAGCTCGCGGCCGGTCAGCTTGATGAACAGGTCCTCGAGGTTCGCCGGGCGGTGCAGGTAGCGGACGCCGCTGGCGTCGGCGAGCGCCGCGAGCAGCGGGTGCGCATCGGTCGCATAGCAGAACGCGGTCTCGCCGGCCTGCTCGACGCGTGACGCGAGGGCTCGGCCGCGCAGATTCGCCCACGCCTTCGCGTCGTCGCCGAAGACTTCGATCACCTCGGGCTCGACGTGCGTCTCGATCAGCGTGCGCGGTGTGTCGGACGCGATCATGATGCCGCGGTCGATCACGGCGAGCCGAGTCGCGAGCCGCTCGGCCTCGTCCATGAAGTGCGTGGTGAGCAGGATCGTCTTCCCTTGCGTCAGGAGCTGGCGCAGCCCGTCCCAGATGAGATGGCGCGCCTGCGGGTCGAGGCCTGTCGTCGGCTCGTCCAGGATCAGCAGCTCGGGATCGTTGACGAGCGCGCGCGCGAGCGTGAGACGCCGCTTCATCCCGCCCGAGAGCGTGCGGATGCCGGAACCGCCCTTGCTCGCGAGCCCCGCGAACTCGAGCAGCTTCGGGATGCGCGAGCGCAGCGTCGCGCCGGGGATGCCGAAGTAGCGGCCGTAGATCTGCAGGTTCTCGGTGACGGTGAAATCGGGGTCGAGATTGTCGACCTGCGGGACGACGCCAACACGGATGCGCGCAGCACGGGCCGCCTGCGGCACCGGAAGCCCGACCATCTCGATCGTGCCACCATCGGGTTCGATCAGCCCGAGACAGCAGCGCAGCGTCGTCGTCTTGCCCGCGCCGTTCGGGCCGAGCAGGCCGAAGCACTCGCCACGCCGGATCTCGAAGTCGAGCCCGCGGACGACCTCGTTGTCGCCGTAGCGCTTGCGCAGTCCCGCGACGCGCAGGACGACGCTGTTCCCGGCATTCACGCGGCCTCCGCGCATTCGACACGACGCATACTCCGAGCTGTCGGCCGCGCTCGGTCGCGCGGCGACGCGCGGCCTCCGCAGCATTCGCATGCGCTCGTCGCGCCTCGGGGTCGGCCGCCACCCGCGCTCGCAGACGCGCCCTTCAGGCCTTGGCTTCGCCCTGCTCGCGCGGGCGTCCTCGGGCCTTCGCTCGGGCTGACGGCCTCGCGCGCCGCGCTCACTCCGCGGCCTCCGCACGTACAGGGACGTGCGTTACTCCGAGGGGTCGGCTGTGCTCGGTCGCTCGCCGACGCGCCCTTCGGGCCTTACGGCTTCGCCGCGGCTCGCTCACTCGGGTTTGAACCCCGATGCGGTGACGATCGGGCCCCACTTTGCGTAGTCGGCCGCGACGACCTTCGCGAAGTCGTCCGGGGATCCGGTCGCCGGGTCCATGCCGATGCCGGAGAGCTTCGCGACGACGTCGGGCGACGTGAGCGCCTTGTTGATCGCGCGATTGAGCGTGTCGACGATCGGCTTCGGTGTCTTCGCGGGCGCGAAGAACCCGAACCAGCCCATCGCCTCGACGTTCTTCACGCCGAGCTCGGCGAAGGTCGGCACGTCGGGCAGCGCGGTCGAGCGTTTCGACCCCGACGACGCGAGAATCGTCACCTTGCCTGCGCGGTGCAACTCGGTGAGATCCGCGATCGCGTCGACGGCGGCAGGCACCTGGCCGCCGATCAGATCGTTGATGTACGCGGCGGAGCCCTTGTAGGGCACGTGGACCATCTCGACGCCGATGCCGCGACCCAGCATGACACCGAAGAAGTGGGGGAGGCTGCCGGCGCCGGACGTCGCGTAGGACGCCTTGCCCGGATTCGCCTTCGCCCACGCGGCGAAATCGGCCCATGTCTTGGCGCCGCTCGCCGGACCCGCGGCGATCGCGAACTGGAATGTCGCGCCGATCGCGATGGGCGTGAAGTCCTTAATCGGATCGTACGTGATGTCCTTGTAGACGTGCGGGACGACCGCCATCGGGCCGATCGGCATCACCATGATCGTCGTGCCGTCGGGCGCCGCGCTTTTCACCGCTTCCGCCGTGATACGTCCTATGGCGCCGGGCCGGTTCTCGACGATCACCGGCACGCCGAGGCTGTCCTTCATCTTGTCGGCCACCACGCGCGCGATGAGGTCCGCGGTTCCACCGGCGGCGAAACCCACGAGGATCTTCACGGGCTTGTCGAACTTGTCCTGCGCCACCGCCGCCGGCGCGGCAGCGGCTACCGATGCGCACAGCAGCGCAAGAAGGGCAGCCTTCGTCACGGAGCGAAATGACATGGGATCCTCCCGGGAGCGTGGAAACGGCGGCGCGCGCGAACGCGGCGCGATCATCAAGTATACGAGAAGCGGCCCGCGCCAGGCGCGACGATCAGGACCGGTATGACGGATCGAGACGGTCGAGCAAACGCAAGAGCGCGCCCCAGGCGTTGCCGGGCGCCGTGCGCTCCGGCCGCGCGAACTGCCGCGCGACCTTGCGCGCGACGGCCGGTTCCGGAACGACGAGCGCGGCGCCTCCCGTCATCGCCGCGACCTGCGCCTGGCACGCACGCTCGAGGTAGTACATGAGGTCGAACGCGTCCGCGACGTCTCCGCCGCAGGTGAGAAGACCGTGGTTGCGCAGGATCATCGCGTTGCGGGGGCCCAGATCGCGGACCAGCCGGCGCTGCTCGGGGAGGTCGAGCGCGACGCCCTCGTAGTCGTGGTACGCGAGGCAGCCGGTGAAGCGCATTGCATGCTGCGTGAGCGGCCGCAGTCCCTTCTTCTGCGCCGCGACGGCGAGCCCCGCGGCGGTGTGCGTGTGGATCACGCAACCGACGTCGTGCCGTGCGCGATGAATCGCGCTGTGGATCACGAAGCCGGCCGGATTGATGCCGAGCCCGGAAGGGTCGTCGACGATTGTCCCGTCGAGCGTGACTGTGACGAGGCTAGAGGCGGTGATCTCCTCGAACAGGAGGCCGTACGGATTGATCAGGAAGCGGGCGTCCCGGCCCGGCACGCGCGCGGAGATGTGCGTGTAGATGAGGTCCGTCATTCGGAAGTGCGCGACGAGGCGATAGCAGGCGGCAAGGTCGGCGCGCACGCGCGCCGCCGCCTGGCCTTCGCTGTCGCGCCCCGACCGGCGTGTCGTACGGCGATTCGCTGAACTCATCGCGCTCCTCCGAACGGTTGCCTCATGCGCCGGCCTCTTCTGCCGGACAAGCGATTGTCGCAGCGCCGGACCAACGGCCGGCCTTAGTCGCTCGGCGACGCGCGGCCTCCGCGTCGGCCGCGGGACTCGCTGCGCCTTTGGTGTCGGCCGCCGCCCGCGCTCGCGGACGCGAGCTTCGCTCCTTGGCTTCGCCCCGAGCGCGGTCGTCCGCGGGCCCTGGCTCGCATTCGCGCGCCCGCCTCGCTCATGCGCCGGGCACAACCGTCACGCGCTCGCGCCACATTCCCGTGATCGTGCGCGAGAGCTGCGGCAGCCGGCCGTGAAAGAAGTGGCCGCAGCCCGGAAAAACGACCACCGGAAGCTCGCGCGGCCGCGCCCAGGCGAGCACGTCCGCGAGCGGCACGACGTCGTCCTCCTCGCCGTGGATCACGATCGTGTCGGCCGCCACCGCAGACTCACCGATGCGGGTCACCGCAGGCCCGACGAGCACCAGGCGCTCGGCCGGGACCGCCGCGGCAACGCGTGTCTGCACGTACGTGCCGAACGAGAAGCCCGCGAGCACGACAGGAAGCTCGCCGAAGCGGATGCGTGCGTGCGCGAGCGCGGCGAGCGCGTCCTCGGTCTCGCCGTTGCCGTCGTCGAACGTTCCTTCGGAGCGACCGACGCCGCGGAAGTTGAAGCGCACGGCGGCGTAGCCCAGCGCAAAGAACGTCTTCGCGAGCGTCTGCGCGACCTTGTTGTCGAGCGTGCCGCCCTGCAACGGATGCGGGTGCGCGACGAGCGCGATGCCGCGCGGCGGCTGCGGCGGTGCGTTGACGACCATCTCGAGCGCGCCGGCGGGTCCGTCGGCGACGAAGCGCTCGGTGCTCTTCGGCGTCAAATCCGGAGTCTCTCGACGATCTCGCCGCCCAGCACGTGGCGGTCGATGATCTCGTCGATGTCGGCGCGGTCGACGTAGGTGTACCAGACCGCGTCCGGATACACGACGAGCACGGGGCCTTCCTCGCAACGGTCGAGACAGCCCGCCTTGTTGATGCGCACCTTGCCTTTGCCACTCTCGCCCAACGCCTTGATCCGCGCCTTGGCGTGGGCCGCGAGCTCGGGCGAGCCGTGGTTCGCGCAGCACGCCTCCGGCGGATCGCGCTTGTTGCAGCAGAAGAAGACGTGGCGCCGGTAATAGCTCATGTCCGGACCGAAGGCGCGCGCAGCGCGCGGGACCCGATTATAGCGGAGCGACTCCGATATAATCGGGCTCGCCCGCCGCCGTCCTTCGGGCCTGTTCACACTATGTCCACGTGTGCGTTGCACGGCCGAAATGCCCCTGAGCGAGGCGCAAAACAAAGCCGGGCCGGCTGCCCGGCGAGGCTTTGCAACGAAGCGCGGGGGCATTTCGGCAGCAACCCGAAGGGAACGGCCGCCCCGGGGCGCCACTCTTCGTTGCTCTCCTCGCGCAGACGCCCAGTCTGCGCTTCGTCGAGCGCCTCGATTGGCGCCCCAGGCCATCCGTTCGCACATGCGGACATAGTGTGAACAGGCCCTAATCCTTGAAGCTCTACCGCCGGCTGTTCCGCTACACGCGCCCGTACCGGGGCGTGTTCGCGTTCGCGATCCTCGGCATGCTGCTCGTCGCGTCGACCGACGTGATGATGCTGCAACTCGTGCGGCCGATGATCAACGACATGAGCGCCGTGGACGCGGCGACCGCGCGCTGGGTGTCGGTGCTGATCGTCGGCGTGTTCGTGCTGCGCGGCCTCGGCTCGTACGCGAGCGAGTACGGGCTCGCGTGGATCGGCTCGCGCGTGGTGTTCGATGTGCGCTGCGAGGCCGCGGATCACCTGCTGCGCCTGCCCACACCGTTCTACGACGGGTCGTCGTCGGGCGTGCTGCTGTCCAAGGTCACGTTCGACGCGCAGCAGATCGCGGCGACCGCCTCGGAGGCGGTGACGGTGCTGATCAGGAACTCGCTGACGATCGCGTTCATGCTCGCGTACCTGCTCTGGATCAACTGGCAGCTGACGCTGATCGCGTTCGCGACGTTTCCGTTCGTCGGATTCGCGATCCGCAAGATCAGCCGTCGGTTGAAGCGTGTGAGCGTGCTGGTCCAGGAGCGCATGGGGCTGCTCACGCACGCGCTCGAGGAGGCGATCGGCGCGCATCGCGTGGTCAAGGTCTTCGGCGGCGAGACCTACGAGAGCGGCCGGCTGCGCCACGCGGCCGACCGGCTCCGCCTCGCGACGGCGAAGCAGGCCGCCGCCGCGGCGCTCGGCACGCCGATCAACCAGGTCATCGTCTCGATCGCCGTCGGCGTGATCATCTGGCTCGCGATCCGGCAGAGCGCAGGCGAGCCGTATCGCGCCGGCGACTTCATTACCTACGTTTTCGCGCTCCTGCATCTTTTGAATCAGCTCAAGACACTGACCAACGTTTCGGGAACGATCCAGCGCGGCCTCACCGCCGCCGAAAGCGTCTTCGCGCTGATCGACGAGCCGCCGGAGGTGGATCACGGCACCGCGACGATCGGCCGCGCGCGCGGCGCGATCCGCTTCGAGCACGTGACCAAGCAGTACGCGCCGGATGCGCCGCCCGCGCTCGACGGCGTCGATCTCGACATCGCGCCCGGCGAATCGGTCGCGCTGGTCGGTCCTTCGGGGGGCGGCAAGACGACGCTCGTCAACCTGATTCCGCGGTTCTACACTCCGACCGGGGGCCGCGTGCTGCTCGACGGCCGCGACCTCGCGGAGATTCGCCTGACGGACCTCCGCCGGCAGATCGCGCTCGTCTCGCAGGAGATCATTCTCTTCAACGACACGATCGCTGCGAACATCGCGTACGGCGCGATGGCCGATGCGCCACGCGAGGCAATCGAGCAAGCGGCCGCCGCCGCGAACGCGCTCGACTTCATCCGCGAGCAGCCGGCGGGATTCGAAACGATCGTCGGCGAGCGCGGCATCCGGCTCTCGGGCGGCCAGCGACAGCGCATCGCAATCGCCCGCGCGATCCTGAAGGACGCGCCGATCCTGATCCTGGACGAGGCGACCTCCGCGCTCGACACCGAGTCGGAGCGGCTGATCCAGGCAGCGCTCGACGTGCTGATGCGCGGCCGCACGACGATCGTCATCGCACACCGGCTCTCGACGATCGAGCACTGCGACCGTATCGTCGTGCTCGAGCGCGGGGCGATCGTCGAGCAGGGCACGCACGGCGAGCTGCTCGCGCGCGGTGGCACCTACGCCCGACTCGCGTCGCGGCAGTTTCGCGACGACGACGCCTGAACAGCCGATCAGGCGGACTTCGCGGCGGAGCCCCTGCCGGGCACCGTCTTCCACCGCCGGTGCACCCAGTACCACTGCTCGGGACGGGCGAGGATCAACTGCTCGAGTGCTTCGTTGTAGGCGCGCGTGGTCGCGCGGATCTCCTCTTTCGGATCGGCGATCGCGATCGGCTTGAGTGCGTCCTCGAAGCGCAGCACATGATGGCCGTCCGGCTCGCGCCACGACGAGGCCGGCATGACGGGCGCGCCGGTCGCGAGCGCAATGATCGCGAGGCTCTTGAACGTCCACGCCGGGTGACCGAAGAAGTCGACCTCGATGCCGTCCGGCGGGCGCGCGTGCTGGTCGAACGGGAAGACGATCAGGTCGCCCTTGCCGAGCGTCTCCAGGATCGCGTCGAGCGAGCCGCGCTTGGGCAGCACACCGAAACCCGCCTGGTTGAAGCGCCGGGTGACGAGCGCGTCCAGCCACTTCGGCTTGAGCGCGCGGCGCACGAAATGGAAGCGGCCGCGGACCTGCGGGTAGTTGCCGATGCCCGCGATCGTCGCCACCTCCCAGTTGCCAAAGTGGCCGGTCAGCACGAGCACGCCCTTGTTCTGTGCGAGCGCGGCGGCGAGCGCCTCGATATTGTCGACGCGGACGAGCGCCGTCTTCTGCGATGCCGACAGCCAGCGAAACTTCAGGAACTCGCCCAGGAGCCGCCAGAGGTGCGCGTAGTGTGCCTGCGCGAGGCGCACGATCTCGTCCGGCGCAACTGCGTCGCCGTAGACACGGTTCAAATTCGCAAGAATGATGTCGCGACGAACGGGAAACCATCGGTACAGGATCCGGCCTGAGAGCGGCACGTCGATGGTGGCCGGGATGGCAAGCGCGACGGCCGAGGCGCTCGTGCGGTCGTGCGTGAGCGATAGCGAGATTCGCGCGATCCGGTGCCGGCCGAGCGCCGCCTGCGCACGCGGAGCGCATACCACCTGGGGCGCGCCGTAGTTGTCGCTCGTGACGGAGAAGTCCTCCAGCGCGACCTGGCCCAGTGCGGTCTCGCGCGGGAACAGCTTGGTGCAGGCTTCCTTTGCGGCGAAGCGCGCGGCGAGGCTTGCCGCGCGCTCTCGCGAGTCGCCCGCGTCGGCGAGCTCCTGCGCGCTGAACCAGCGAGCGAGGTCCGGTGCTGGTATTTCGGCGAGCAGCCGTTCGATGCGCGCGATCTCGACGGTGTCGATCCCGCAGCGCTCGGGAGTGGCGGCGGCGTCCGCCATCGCGCGAGGCGCCCTACAGCGCGCGGACGAGGAGTGCCGCGTTGGTGCTTGCGAAGCCGCGGCAGATGACGAGCGCAACGTCGCTCGTCGGCGCCTGCGCGGACGCGGAGACGGGCACGCCGGCGCAGTCGGGATCGGGCCGCTCCCAGACGGCGATCCCTGGCACGATGCCGCGCTTCAGTGCGACCAGCGCGACGGTCGTCTCGACAAGGCCCGCGGCGGCGATCAGGTGGCCGAACGACCACTTGAACCCGGTGACGGGAGGGGGCGCGGCACCGAACACCGCGCGGATGGCGGCGGCCTCGGAGGCGTCGGACTGCGGTGTCCCATTGCCGTGCGCCACGATCATGCCGACGTCTGCGGCGCGCAGTCCCGCCTCGTCCAGCGCCTGGCGGACCGCGCGGGCGACACCGTCGCCGTCGTCGCGAATCGCGATCAACCCTTGCGCTTCGCAAGCGTAGCCGCCGCCCAGGAACTCGCCGATGGCTGGCGCCCCGCGGCGTGTCGCGGAAGCCTCGGTCTCGAGCACTATCGCGCCGCCGCCTTCGCCGAACAGGCTTCCCGTCCGGCGCGCGTCGAACGGCAGGAGCTCGTTGGAAGCGAGTAGGCCGAGCCGGTAGTAGTAGAGGACCATCTCGGGCTCGATCGGCGTGTCGTGCCCGACCGCAACGGCGAGGTCCGCTTCGCCCGCGCGCAGCGCCGCGGCCGCCTCGAGCACCGTCTGCGCGCCGGCGCAGCTGTGGTTTGTGATGCAGGTATTCGGTCCCTTCAGCATGTACTTGATGCCGAGGTGGCCCAGCACGTTGTTCGGCAGCGTGCGCAGGAGCCACATCGGGTTTACGGCGTTCGTGAGCTCGCGGCCGAATGCCGCGAGGTCGCCGTGAGCCTCCGTCATCAGCGGGAAGAAGTCGTACTGGTTCTGGTAGTTGCCGCCTCCCGAACCGACGAATACGCCGGAGCGATCGTTGAACGCGTTCGCGGCCGCCTCGTCGAGCGAATCGCGGTACGGGACGATGCCCGCCGTCGCGATCGCGCTGCCAGCGGCGTAGATACCGACGAGGTCGGTGCGGCGGATCAGCTTGTGCAGCTTGCGGTCCTCGACCAGCGCACGCGGATTGAAGTTTGGGATCTCCGCCGCGACGCGGCACGGCCAGCCCGCCGTGTCCCACAGCGTGATCGGCGCGAGCGCGGACCGACCGGCCGAGACCGCGTCGAGAATCGCCGCCGGGTCCATGCCGGCACCGCAGACGGCGCCGGTGCCGGTGATGAGGATGCGCGAACCGCTCATTTCAGGGATGCGCGCCAATCCCGTCCACTTCCGTGGGGTTGCGCAGCACGATGCAGCTGTTCGAGCCGCCGAAGCCGAACGAGTTCGAGATCGCGACGCGCACGCGCTGACGGCGCGGCGCACCGGTGACGATGTTGAGGTCGCACTCGGGATCGCGCTCGACCAGGTTCGCATTGATCGGCATCTCGCTCCGCTGGATCGCGAGAGCGCAGATGGCGCCCTCGACCGCGCCGGCGGCGGCGATCAGGTGCCCCATCGTGCTCTTGGTCGAGCTCACGGAGACGTCGCCGACCCGCTCGCCGAATACGGCGCGCACGGCCGCCGTCTCGCTCCTGTCGTTCATGCCGGTCGACGTGCCATGGGCGTTCAGGTAGTCGACGTCCGCCGGCTTTGCGCCCGCATCGGCGAGCGCCGCGCGCATCGCCTGGATCGGCCCGTCGCCATCGGGCGGCGAGTCGGTGATCCGATAGGACGAGAGCGAGTTCCCGTCGCCCGCGAGCTCGGCGTAGATGCGCGCGCCGCGCCGGCGCGCCGCCTCCCATTCCTCGAGCACGAGAAAGCCCGCGCCCTCGCCCAGCACGAAGCCGTTGCGCGTGAGGTCGAACGGGCGGCTCGCGCGGTCCGGCGTGTCGTTGTCGGTCGAGAGCGCGGAGAGCAGCACGAACCCAGAGACGCCGATGGGGCTCACCATCGAATCGAAGCCGCCGGCGAGCGCGTAGTCCGCGGCGCCGCGCCGGATCAGCTTGAGGGCGGTGCCGAGCGCCTGGCCGCCCGAGGCGCACGCGGTGTGCACCGCCGTCGCGTAGCCGCGGATATCGAAACAGCTGGTGACGAGCGCAAGCCCGGCGGAAGCCTGGCTGCGGCAGAACACCAGCGGATCGTTGGCGGCGGGATCGGAGAGCAGGAGACCCGCGTCGAGCTCGCCCGACGGCGCGCTGTGGTCGTGGGTTTCGGCGAGCTCGCTGTACGCGCTCGTCATCATCCCGGCGCCGACTGCGCAGCACCAGCGCTCGGCCGTTTCCGGCATCGGCCGAATCCCCGCGTCGCGCAGCGCCTGCTCGGCCGCGGCCAGCGCGAAGCGGTGCGAGCGATTCGTGAGCTTGAGTGTCTTGCGCGGCACGTCGACGTCCTCGGCGCGGAAGCCCTTGACCTCGGCCGCGATGCGCACGGGGAAGCCGCTCGCGTCGAAGAGCGTGATCGCAGCGCATCCGCTCTTCCCGGTGAGCAGCGCGTCCCACGTCGTCTCGAGATCGTTCCCCACCGGCGTGACCATGCCGATTCCTGTGATGGCAACCCGGCGATGCGTATCCATGCGGCCTCCGTTGGCGATCAAGCGGCCCGATCGGCCATGTCCACGCGCGCGGTCGCGACCATCCGGCCGTGCGCGCGTGCGGTGAGCGACGCGACGATCATCCCGCTCGCCGGTGCCGCGAGCTCCGCGCAGAGGTCAAGCACCTGACCTGGCGGCGTGAACGCGCGGACCTTCACGTTCGTCATCCGGACGGGCACGAGCAGCGGTCCGTCGGTTGCGCCGCGCTCGGCCTGAAGCGCGAGCTGGATCATCTCGTTCAGGAGCAGCGTCGCCGGAAAGACGGGGCGGCGCGGAAAGTGGTCGCGGAAGAACGGCGCGGCTTCGGGGACGTGCAGGGTCGCGGCCGCGGACTTGCCGGGAACGAGCGCGCCGGGCTCGACGCGGAACCCGTCGATGCCGTGGAAGCGGCCGATGGGCGCGCCCGAGCTGCAGAGCACACCGAAGCGCTCGCGCAGCGCGGCGGGCGAATCGAACTCGGTCAGCGGCAGCATCGGCCCGAGGCAGTCGATCAGATCGAGCGCGCGCGCCCCATCGACGTCGGCCCAGCCATGGTAGGCAACCGCATCGTCGTCGCAGCTCTCGAGCTCGACGGCGAGCTCGAGCGTCTCGCCCGGCTGCGCGTCGCGCAGGAAGCGAGTCTCGAGTGCGAGCGCCGCCACCGGCCGGCCGCGGAACTCGATGTGCGCCATCGCGATCCACGAGGCAAGCTGGCCCACCGCCTCGGCCACGAGGCACGACGGGAACGCGGGTACGTCATCGGGAATCGAGAACGACGCGCGTGCCCGCGCTCCCGGCACGTAGTCGTGGATCCGGTCGACGAACGAGAACGCCGAAAAATGGTCACCCATGACCCGCTCCGGCCCGCCGCGGCAACAGCGCGAGCATCAAGCGGCCGCCGTTGCCTGCCGCTGCGCGGTGATCACGAGCTTGCAGAAGGTCTCCGGTGTGAACAGCCGCGGAATGTCCTTCACCTTGAGCGGCGTGCGGAAGCGCTCGGCCGGAACTTCCGACAGGTAAGCCTTGAGCTGCGCAAGGCCGGTGTCGGTGACGAGCCCCTTGGCCTCGAACTCCCCTTCGGACAGCGCGCCGCGCGCGTTTTCGACGATCTTGCCGCGCGGGATCTTCACCTTGAACGCCCGCTCGAGCCGGAACACCATATCGAGGAAGTCGATCGACTCAGCGCCCAGGTCCTCGATCAGCGACGCATCGGGCTTGACCTCGGCCACCTCGCAACCCAGCGCGTCGGCGATCGTCTCGGCGACGGTCGGGTAGACCGCGTTGATGTCGTCCTTCGTGATTTCGGTATTTGCCATTCTTCTCACTCCATCTTGAATCCGCCATCGACACTGAAGACCTGCCCCGTCACGTAGTTCGCGTATGCGGAAGCGAGGAACCACACCGCATAGGCGACCTCTTCCGGCGTGCCGAAGCGCCGGAGCAGGATCCGCGATTTCACTTCGTCTCCCGCCATCTCGCGCACGGCGGCCGACATCTCGGTCTCGATCACGCCCGGCGCGACGCCGTTCACGTTGATCTTCCGCGGCGCAAGCTCGACCGCGAGCGCGCGCGTGAACGCGTTGATCGCGCCCTTGCTCGCCGCATAGTTGGTCTGCCCGCGCCCGCCCTTCTCGCCGGAGACCGAGCTCAGGTTGACGATCCGTCCGGCGCGCTTCGCGATCATGTGCGGGACGACGGCGCGCGTCACGTTGAAGACGCCGGTAACGTTGGTATCGAGCACGTCGGCGACGTCGGCGTCCTCGAATGCCGCGAGTGGGTTGTCGCGGATCACGCCGGCGTTGTTGACGAGGATGTCGACGCTTCCACAGCGCTCGACGACGTTCTCGACAGCGTCCCGGCACGCGGCCGAGTCGCGGACGTCGACCTTGAGCGCGGCCACGTTGCGGCCGGCGGCGCGCGCCGCGGCGACGACGGCATCGGCGGCGGTAGCGTCGGCCCGGTAGAAGAACGTGACGTCGGCACCCTCGGCGGCGAAGAGGTCCACAATCGCGCGGCCGATGCCGCGGCTGCCGCCGGTCACGATCACCGTCTTGCCCGCGATGCCCGCGTCGAGCTGCATGCTCACCCCGAGATCGCGAAGCCGCCGTCGACGACCAGCGTGTGCCCGTTGATCATGCTCGCCTCCGGCAGGCAGAGCAGGTAGACGGCGCCAGCGACGTCCTGCGGCGTGAGCACCGGACCCGCGGGCGTGCGCCGCGCGTAGTCGGCGAGCAGCCCTTCGCGGTCCGGAAAGAAGGTGAGCGCGTCGGTGTCGACGACGCCCGCGGACACGACGTTGACGCGGATGCCGCGCGGACCCAGCTCCTGCGCGAGCGACCGCGCGAGTGCTTCCAGCGCTGCCTTCGACGCGCCGACGAACCCGTAGCCGGGCATGGAACGGGACGCGCCCAGGCTCGACAGCGCGATGAAACGGCCGCCCTCCGGCATCAGGTCGAGGCTCCGCTGCGCGAGCAGGTTCAACGCGAGCGCGTTCGTCTCCATGCACCAGCGCCAATGCTTGAGTGTCATCTCCGTGGTCGGCTTGAGCACGCCCGAGGCCGCGTTGCTGACGACGATGTCGAGGCGGTCGAACTCACGGCGGAAGCCCTCGAACATCTCGTCAACGCTGTCCGGGATGCCCACGCTCGCCTGCAAGGCGCAGGCGCGGCGCCCGAGCGTGCGGATCTCGGCGCAGAGGGCATTCGCCTCGTCGGCGCTGTTGTAATAATTCGCGGCGACGTCGCAGCCCGCCGCGGCCAGCTTCAGCGCGATCGCGCGGCCGATGCCGCGGGCGGCGCCCGTGACGAGCGCGACTTTTCCGGCCAGGGGTTCCGCCATGCGATGTGTTTGTGGAAGGTCATCGGCGTCGCCGGGAATCCGAGGCAGCCCGCGGAAACGCCCGCCGGCCGTGGCGCCCGGGGCCGCGACAGGCGAATTTTACCCCAACCGGGTGTCTCACCCTCGCTCGGCTACCCCGGCGGCTGGCCACGGCGCGCCCGGACAAAGCGCTGCGCCTCGATTGCCCAGTGCTTCTTGAGCTCGTACCAGACATTGGCGGCGAACATGACGTTGTCGCTCGGCCCCTCGGGCAACGGCGCCGAGGCGGAGGGGCTGTCCGGAACGAAGGCGTCGATCCATGCGCGCATGGCTGGGCTTGCCGCGAGATCCCGGGTCGCCGGCACCATCACGTGGGCATACTCGGCCGGAAGCCACACGTTGCGCACGACGGCGGTTCCGTTCGCATGGAACGTTTTCATCTCGTCGAACGCAGGTCCGTCGAGGGCCCAGAGGTCGAAGGCGATCCGGTAGCCGATGAACTCGTCGACCGTGTCGGGAATCGTGCGAACCCGGTCGAGGACGATCCAGTGGTTCGGGAGCGCGAGGGCCCATCCGCCCGTGCCGACGGCCGCGACCAAACCCAGGCGGAAGCCCAGGACCGGCCGCTCCCGGCCAGTCAACGGATCGACGATCGTCGTCGCCGTCTCGAACTGCTGAGTCACGGGATTGAAAGGATGCAACTCGGGCGACCAAGCACCCGCGAGGTCGTGCAATATCTTGACCGCCTGGATACCGCCCTGGCTGTGGCCGATCATGATCGGGCGCACGCCCTCGTGCTCGTAGCACCAGGCGATGAGCCCGGCGACCGTCGTCGAACTCTGGTACGGGGAGAGCGACCAGTCGTGCTCGTGCGGCGTCAGGATCCGCTCCTCGGGATACCCCATCCCGATGAGGAAAGCGCCCAACGACTCCATCGCAAGGTAGACCGGGTAGATGCCGCCGCGGATCGTGAAGACCCGGGGCGCGGGCGCCTTCGACAACGTGTCGCGGACGTCGGTGGCGGTTATCTTCCGGGGGTCGAGCGCGAGGATGCGATCCTCGAGCGCGCGGTCCATTTCGACTGAGCGCAGAACGCTGGTAGGCTCCGCCGCCTTCGCGTCGCGCGTGGCCGCGGGCGGCGTCGCACAGCCGCCCAAGGCGGCGACCGCGGCAGCGAGGAGAAGGGCGGGGAGCAGGCGGAGGAAGTTCATGCGTCGAGCTCGGTCACGCCCAAGGTGAGCGCGGCCGCTATTCTAGCGATGTCGGCGGGGTCGAAGGCTGCCGTTCGATACGAAAGCCCGATCAGGAGTTCGTTGCCGGCCGACGTCGCCGCCAGTATGAGGGGCGTCGCCGGGCCGGTCGACACCGCGCGCAGGTACCCTGCGGCGGGCGTCGCCGCGCCGGCGTCGCGCCAGATGGCGTCGACGTCGAGCGGCGTCAGGCCCGCCCAGGCAGCGTAGTGCTTCGAGTAGACGCGGCCGCGTCGCGCAGGCGAGAGCCAACGCCACAGCGCCCCGACGCCGGCCAGCGCGATCAGCGTGATCAGGTAGAGTCTTCGACGCCGCACTCGCGCGGTCTGTGCGTGGAGGTCGCGCGCGAGTTGCTCGAGTGCGATGCCAGGCGGCACCGGGTGCGCATATCGATACGAGCTCAGGAACTGCCCGAACGTCTCACGGAGCGTGGTCCCGAAATCGCGCCGAAGATTGACGATCGTCGCGATGCCGATCTCGTTCCGCTGCTGGCCCACGCGATCGCTTCCCGCGAACGGCGCGACCGCGCGCATGAGCAGCGCCAGCATGAGGTCGCCGCGCGTGACACCCCACGCGGCGGTGGCGCGGTTCAGCGCGGCGACGCCGGCCGCGCCGATGCGCACGGCCGCGAACGCATTGCGGCGATCATCGCCGAATCGATAGTGTGGCCGCTGCGAGCGGCGCACGCTCGCGATGGCGCCGGGGACCGCGGTGAAGCCGGCGAGGACGGCGAGCGCGTGGCGTGCGAATACGCGCGCGCAGGTGGGCGGGTAGAGCGACGGCGGCGGGCGCGGCGGCGGCGCCGCGCCCGTGTAGCGGAGCACGATCTCCGCGAGCAGATCGGCGATCGAATCGCCGCCCGCCACGACGTGGTCGTACGCGACGCCCAGGTGGAACCGGGGGCCCGCGTCGACGGCGAAGAACTGGAACGGATCCAGGCGTCCGGTCGGCGCGAAGGTCGCGTTGATGCCGCGCTCGATCGCCTCGCGCAGCGCTTCCGCCGGATCGGCGCCACCGCCGATCACGTCGAGCGCCGTGCGTGGCGCGCCGCCTCCGTATTCGTAGCGCTTGCGCACGGTGTCGAGCACGAGGCCCCCGAGCCCGCGCGCGGAAAGCGTGGCATCGATGTCGCGCGCGAGACGGGCCGCGTCGAGCGGCGCGTCGATGCGGACCGTGTGGACGGCGTTGTACGGGTGGAGCTCCCGCCACCGCAGCATCGTCGCCTGGAACAAATTGAGCCGGCCGCGCATCAGGAGCCTGCCGGACTTGTTTTCGCGCATGCGACGGCGGCGAGTTGGGCGCAGTTCAAGGCGTGAGCCCAAAGGCATGCCGGGAGCACGGCGAGCTGGGCAACGCAGAAATGCGCCCAACTCGCCCCGTCCCTTCGGGTTGCTGCCAAAAATCGTGTCTACGTCGTTGCTCGGCTCGCCGATATTCCCGATATCGGCTTCGCCATGCGCCTAGCATCCATCGCTTTTTGGCCCGGCAACGCATACGTGAAAGCAAGTCCGACAGGCTCCTATCCGTCAGCGGGCGACGCGCTTGGCCGCGAGGCACCACTGCTTCGCCACGCTGTGCCAGATGTCCGCGGCGTGCAGCAGGTTCGACGTGTCCACGTCGGCGGGCAGCGGCGCCGGCGCCTCCGGGCGATAGGCATCGATCCACGCGCGCGTAACCGGATTCGCGGCCAGATGCTCGGTCCGGGGCAGGTCCGTATGGAAGTACGCGGCGGGCAGCGTCACGTTGCGCACGTGCGCCGAACCGGTCGCCGCGTACGGCTCCGAACCCGGAAACGTGCCTGCGATCGCGTCCCACTCGAGCGTGAGGCCGGAGAACTCGTCAACGGTGTCCGGAACGCTGCGGAGCTTCGGAAGCATCGTCCACTGGCCGAGCAGCAGCCGTGGCAGCTTGCCGGTTGCGAGCGCGCACGCGTAGGGGACCTTGAGGCCGAGCGCGGGGCGCACGAAGCCGGTCTCCGGATCGACGATCATGTCGCGCGGTATCGTCTCGCCCGTTGTCCCGTCGACGACAGCGACGTGCGTGCTAAACGCACCGGCAAGCTCGTGCAGCGTGCGCAGTACGAGCATCCCGCCGCCGCTGTAGCCGATCAGGAGCGGCATCATGCCGTCACGCTCGTAGTGCCAAGCCAGCATACCGGCGAGCGTGGCGCTCGACGTGCCGCTCGAATACGACCATGCGCCGTCGGCGGGATTGCGGATCCGCTCGGCCGGATACCCCATCGCGACCAGGAACCGCGCGAACGGGTCCATCGTCGAGACACCGAAGGTGCCCGAGATCGCAATGATCCGCGGTGCGGGCGCGTGCGCCAGCACGTCGCGGATGTCACCGGGCGAGAGGTGATGGCAATCGAGCGCGGCAATCGCCGTTGCCGGCGCGACGTCGCCGGCTCGCGCGTACGGCGCGAACGCCGCCAGCGCGAGGCAGGCTGCGGTGACGACGCAGGCGAGCGGGCTCAAGGTCCGCGCGAGCCGAAGCGCGGCACGAAACGCCCGGTGCGCGCCACGTAGTGCGCGTACGCGTCGCCGTGCGTCGCGAGCAGATGGCGCTCTTCGTTGCGCGCCTTGGCGGTCACGAGCGCGAGGTGGATCGCCGTGAGCGCGAGCATCGGCAGCGTCGGCAGGACCACGGCCGAGCACACCATGAGCAACGCCTGGTACGCGTAGATCGGGTGCCGGATCCGCTGGAACGGCCCGTCGGTGATGAGCTCGGTCTTCGTGTCCTGCGCGACGTCCATCCTCCAGTGCTCGCCCATGCGGCCGTAGCAGCGCCAGGTCAGGACCAGGCATCCGAGGGCGACGATCGCGGCGCTCCACCGGACCGCGCCGAAAAAGGGCTCGGCCCCCTGAGGCGCCGCCCACGGCGTGTCGACCTGCTGTTGCGCGATCCAGGGCAGCGCGATCCAGGCGATCACGAGCGGCACCCAGACGAGCCACATGAGCCGCTCCCGGCGTTGTTGCGGAACCAGGCCGACATCGTGGTGCGTCTTGCGTCGGACGCGGATCACCATCCGGCCGACGCCGAGCCAATAGCCTGAGACGGCGAGCGCCAGAATGAACAGTGGAATGTCCCGCATAGAGGGCCCGACGCCGCGGCGGCGCGTCTCCCGCGCGCCAGCTCCGCCTGCGCGCGCCGCCATTGTATCGCGTCGCCACGGGTGCCCGGTCCGGGCACGCTTTCGGGCGGAGGATCAGGCCCGATGGGCGTGCTTCGCGCCTTCCTCGCGCGCGGCCGCGGCGCCGAGGCCCGCGCCGACCAGCGCCCAGAACAGCAGAGCGCTCTGCCGCACGAAGAAGTCGTCGGTCAGGTTCTTGACGATCACGCCCGCGACGAGCGCGAGCCCGGCGGCGCCGATCGCGGCGGTGCTGGCGTCGCCGCTTCGCGCGACGCGACGGAACGCGACGGCGACCGAGGCGAGCAGGTAGATGAACGCGGCGAGGCCCGGGAGGCCGGTCTCGAGTGCGCGGTTCAGGAACATGTTGTGCGCATGCATCAGGAGCGAGTCCTGAAAATGCGCGAGGAAAGAGGCGCTCGACGTCCACTTGCCCAGCCCGGCGCCGATCCACGGGTGCTCGGCGATGCGGCCTGCCGCATAACGCCACAGCTCACCGCGCGGGTCGGTCGAGAGGAACTCCCAGACGTCGGTGCCGGGCATGGCGAGCGCGATACGCGACACCGAGACCTCGAGCACCTGGACGAGCGCGAGCACCGCGACGACCGCGCCGACGGCCAGCATCGACACGGTGCGGTAGCGCGAATTCCAGTGGCGCATCGAGAACAGCGCGAAGATCGTGAGCTCCGCGGCCGCTGCGAGCCAGAACGTCCGGTTCAGCGTCAGCGAGCCGGCGGCGATGCAGCCCGCCGCGACGATCAGCGCGCCGACGCGTTCCAGCGAATGTGGCGGCGAACGCAACGCGAACAGCAGGAACAGCGGCAGCACCATGGCGAGGAACGTCGACACGGTGCCGACGTCGCCGAACTGCCCGAGATCGAACCACGGTTGCCCCGGCGCGAACAGCGCGACGCCGACCACAAGTGCGACGAGCGTCGACGCGATCAGCGCACGCGAGAGCCAGCGCGCGCCGTCGTGCCGGCGGGCGAGCGCGTAGCACGTCGCCCAAGCGCCGAAGGTATAGAGGACCTCGTAGCGGTATTCGGACAGCGAAACCACCACGTCCTGCGCGAAAACGACCGAGACGGCGGCCGCGATGATCCACGCCCACCAGCCGGCCTTGAGGGGCAGCAGGATAAGCTCGCGCCAGCCGCCCGACACGAAGGTCACGAGCGCGGCCATCCCGAGCGCCGCCGAACGGAAGGAATGCAGGTGGTGGAACGGCAGCGTCGCGACGAACAGGCACGCGAACGCGAGGGCGACCGAGTACCCGCGACGGGCAAAGGCGGGGGCGGGAACGGGCATCGTCGGCGCGGCGTGAACGAGGATCGGAATCGACGCCACCGCGACGACGCGGCTCGCCTTCCGGCATGATAACCGACGCGGTCGCGTCCTTACTCCGCCGCGAGCGCCGCGAGCTGAGCGAGCGAGGCGTCGAGCAATACGAGCTGCAGGACCTGTTCGGCGAAGCCTTTCGTCCCGCCGCGCCAGGCGGCGACGAACGCATCGATGCTCGGCGCGCGGAGCATCCCCCCCGAGCGGGTCGCCAGCCGGTCGCCGAGGCCCGGAAGTCGCGGGGCAAGATCGCCGTCGAGCCAACCCGCGAGCGGCGGATTGAACCCGCGCTTCTTGCGCGCGAACGGATCGAGATCGCCGAGTGCCGCCATCGCCGGCGCAAGAAGCTTCCGCGGCGGCGTCGTGAAACGCATCGCGGGCGGCAGGGCCATGACCGTGCCGACGAAACGATGATCGAGGAACGGTGCGCGCATCTCGAGCCCGTGCGCCATCGTGCAGAGGTCGGCCTTGCGCAGGATGTAGTCCGGCAGGTAGTTCAAGCGGTCGATCTCGAGCAGCGCCGGGAGGTCGGCGCCGGAGGCGGCCGGCATCCGCCAGTAGTGTGCGGGAGGTGCCGCGTCCGGAGCGAAGAACGCGCGCTCGCCTGGCGTAAAGCCCGAAAAACGGAGCGCGTACGCCGCGCGCCAGTCGAGGCGCAGCTCCTCGACCGCGCGCTGCCAGCCGCCGCCGCCGATGCGCGCCGGTGCGCGCAGACCCCGCAGGACGAGACCGCGGCGCCAGCGTGTGCGCAGGTGCTTGGCGTAACGCTTGTAGCCGCCGAAGAGCTCGTCGCCGCCGTCCCCGCCCAGCACGACCTTCACGTGACGCGTGGTCTCGCGCGCGAGGTACCACGTCGGCACGCACGAGGGATCGGCGAAGGGCTCGTCGAGGTCGGCGACGAGACGCTCGAAATCGGCCGCAATGGCGTCGGGGATCGTGACGGCGAGATTGGGAAGGCCGAGACGATCTGCGGCCGCGTGCGCGAGCGCGGACTCGTCAAATGTCGTGCCCGGGAAGGCGGCCGTGAAGCTTTGCAGCCGGTTGAAGCCCATCGCCGCGAGCCGGCAGGCGATCGCGGAGGAATCGACACCCGACGACAGGAAGAGCCCCAGCGGCCGGTCGGCGACGGTGCGCATCCGGATCGCCGCGTCGAACGTCGCAAGCCACGGCTCGGCGGCGGGCTCGGGCCGCCAGTATTCGCGCATTTCCACGCGGCCGGTCGTCGAGGTCGTAGCGCAGCCAGTGCGCGGGCGGCAACCGCGCGATCGACGCGAAGATCGTCCGCGGCGCAGGAATCGTCCGGTGCGCGAGATAGGCGTCGATGCCATCGGCGGCGAACGCGCGCGCCTCGCGCGGCAGCCAGGGCAGGAGCGCCCGCGTCGTCGACGCGAACGCGAAGCCATCGTCGCGGTGCGCGTAGACGATCGGCTTGAGGCCGAGCCGGTCGCGCACGAGGTAGAGCGCGCGCTGCCGCAAGTCGAGGATCGCGAAAGCGAACATCCCGCGCAGCCGGGAGACGAAGTCGATGCCCCAGTGCTCGTAGGCGTGGAGGATGAACTCGGTGTCGGAGCGCGTGCGGAACGCGTAGCCGGCCGCGCGCAACGTCTCGGCGTCGGCGGCCCAGTCGTAGACCTCGCCGTTGTACGCGATCCAGACGTCGCCCGTCGCGTTGTCCATCGGCTGGTCGGCGAGCGGCCGCGGATCGATGATCGACAGCCGGGTATGCAGGAGCGCATTGGGCGCGGCCGTCGTCGTGGGTTGCAGCGTGTCGTCCCAGAAGCGCATGTGCTCCGCATCGGGTCCACGCTGGCGCAGCGCGGTCATCATCCGCTCGACGCTCGCGGGCGAGATGATGCGGCGGCCGAAGTAGCCGGCGATCCCGCACATCGTCAGTGCCGCTCCAGCACGGCCCGAAAGACCGCTTCCATGCGATCCAACATCCGGTCGATGCCGAAATCCGCGAGCGCGCGCGTTCGGCCCGCGGCGCCCAGGCGCGCGCGCAGCGTCGCGTCGTCGCGCAGCCGTGCGAGCGCGGCGCCGAGCGCGGGAACGTCGCGCGGCGGCACGATGAGGCCGGTCACGCCGTCGACGACGGCCTCGGTGATCGCGCCGACCGTCGTCGAGACGACCGGAAGGCCGCACGCCATCGCCTGCAGGATCGCCTGCGGGACGCCCTCCTCGCCCCAGGACGGCAGCGCGAAGATCGCCATCGCCTGCAGCCACGGCACGACGTCGTCCTGCTGCCCGGCGAAGACGATCCGGTCGGCGAGGCTGAGCGCCGCGAGCTGGCGATCCAGTCGGTCGCGATATGGCCCGTCGCCGACGACGACGACGTTCCAGCCGTCCCACGCGGCACGGTCGCGCGCGAGTGCCTCGAACAGCATGTCGTGGCCCTTCCAGTCGCGCAGCGTCGCGACGATGCCCAGCGTGGGCCGCGCCGGCAGGCCAACGAGTGCGCGCGCGCCCGCGGCGTCGCCGGGCACGAAGCGTGCGAGGTCGATGCCGGTAGGAACGGATGTCGTGTGCTCGAGAGGGATGCCGTTGTCGCGCGCGAGCTGGCGCCGCAGCGCCTCGCCGGTCGTGACGATGTGCGCGGTGGCGCGCGCGTAGAGCCAGCGCGTGGTCGGGCGGTTGCGGATCGTGGTCGACACGTGGCGCGTCCGCACGATCGGCGGCGCGTCGGAGAGCGTCGCGCACGCGAGCGCGGAGAGCCAGCTGTCGGTCGAGCTGTGCGTGTTGACGATGTCGATCCGCGGACGCTCCGCGGCCAGCCAGCGCCGCAGCGCGAGGAAGTTGCGCGGGCGTTTCGCGCGGATGTCGAGGCGCACGACGGGCAGGCCGAGCCGCTCGCCCGCGGCGGCGATCGGCGCCTCGTTCGGCGCGACCAGCGTGACGCGGTGGCCGCGATCGAGAAAGCCCCGCGCCTCGGTCAGCGTGCGGATCTCCTGGCCGCCCCAGCCGCAGGAGTTCTCGGTGTGGACGATCGACAAAGGCTTCACGAAAGCGCGAAGTCCGGCTCGTAGCGCTCGAACCAGCGCTCGAGGATCAGGAGCACCCAAAGCCGCATCGCGTGATTCTTCCGGCCCGACGCGTGCTCGGCCATGAGCCGCGCGATCGCCTCCGGCCGCAGGAGGCCGCGGCGGGCGAGACCCGCCGGTCCAAGCGCTTGCGCGAGTTCGGGCGCGAGCTCGCGCGCGAGCCAGCGATCGAGCGGCATCATGAAGCCCTGCTTCTCGCGGTGCACGATCTCGCGTGGGAGGTAGCGCTCGGCGAGGCGCTTCAGGAGCCGCTTGCGGTCGCGGCCGCGTACCTTGGATGACGGCGCAAGACGCGCGGACCAGCCGTAGAACGTGTGATCGAGGTACGGCACGCGCGCCTCGAGCGAGAACGCCATCGTTGCGCGATCGACTTTCGCGAGCAGGTCGTCCGGAAGCCACAGCCGCGCGTCGACGTGGAGCAGGTGATCGAGGTACTCGGGCGAGTCGCACTCGTCGTAGCGCGCCTCGGCGCAGTCGACGATCCGCGCGCGCGCGGCCGTCGCGAACTGCGGCGTGAAGTACTCGCCGCGCAAGAGCGAGTCGAAGATGTTGGGGATCGTCGCGTAGCGGCGCGAGCGCGGCTCGAGCGCGGCCTTCACGATGCGGTCCCGCGCGAGCCGCGGCGGCAGTGCCCGCGCGAGCCCCCGGAACGGCGACCCCGGCGCGCCGAGCACGCGCGTCACGCGCTCCTCGGCGAGCCGCTTCGAGTAGTTCGAATAGCCGCCGAACACCTCGTCGGCGCCCTCGCCGGTCAGCACGACGGTCACCTCGCGCCGCGCGAACTCGGCGAGCAGCATCGTCGGCAGCGCCGCCTGGTCGCCGAACGGCTCGTCGAACACGTCGACCCAGCGTGCGAGCGCCGGCAGCACTTCGTCGGGCGCGAGCATCAGGCAGTGGTGCCGGCTGCCGATATGGCGGGCGACCCGCGCCGCTTCCTCGTGCTCGCTGCCGACGTCGCGTCCGCGAAACCCCAGGTTGAACGTGTCGAGCGCGCGGCCCGAGATGCGCGAGGCGAGGGCCGCGACGACACCCGAGTCGACGCCGCCGCTCACGAAAGCACCGAGCGGCACGTCGGCGACCAGCATCGACTCGACCGAACGGGAAAGCCGGGCATCGAGCTGTTCGAGAGCGACCGTCTCCGGGAACGTGTGCTTGGGCACGTACGACGGGCGCCAGAACTCGCCTGTCGACAGCGTGCCGTCGCGCACCGACAGCCAGTGTCCGGCCGGCAGCTTGCGGATGTCGCGGTAGATGCTTCGCGGCGCGGGGATGTACTGGCACTCGAGGTAGAGCGCGAGCGCATCGAGGTCGAGCGCGTGCGGCAGTCCCGGGAACGGGCGCAGCGCCTTCAGCTCCGAGCCGAACGCGAGCGCGCCCGCGTGCCACGCGTAGTAGAGCGGCTTGACCCCCAGGTGATCGCGCGCGAGAAAGAGCTCGCGCCGCCCGCGGTCCCACAGCGCGAACGCGAACATCCCGGACAGGCGGTCGAGCATCCGCGGGCCCCACGCCTTCCAGCCGTGGACCAGCACCTCGCCGTCACCCTGCGTCACAAAGACGTGACCGGCCTCCGCGAGCTCGCGCCGCAGCGCGCGGAAGTTGTAAAGCTCGCCGTTGAACACGACGGCGACCGCGCCGTCGGCCGACACCAATGGTTGGTGACTGCCGGCAATGTCGATCACAGACAGACGGCGAAAACCGAGTCCGACGGGGCCGTCGACGTAAAAACCGTCGTCGTCGGGACCGCGATGTGCGAGCGCCGCGGTCATCGCCGGCAGCGCGGCGCGCGCGCGGGGGTCGTCGCAGAGGTAGCCGGTGATGCCGCACATGGGAGGGGGAAAGGCGACGCCGGACCGCAATCGTATGGCGGTTGTTCGAGGACGGTGCGAGATTATATGTCGTGATCCGGGGTCGATCCCGCGACCGAGGTCAGACAGTCATTGCCCGGGATCGGCGGGAATCGGCAACAAGCGGACGGTTTCTCCATTCAATAGCGGAGTCAGATCGAGCATAGTTAGCAAAAATGCGAACGGCGATCGGCGTACAGAAACGCGCAGAATCGGCCCTGATTCGGCCCCAATTCGGTCGCACGATTACTGGGCACCTCCGCTTGTGGGAGGTAGCATTTTTGCTATCCATCCGGCGCAGCGCCTACCTCTGCCATGTACGAGCCCTCCCAAGTTCTGGCCACTAACCTCGCTTCACTCACGGAAGGGCGCAAGAAACGGCCTACGCGGGCGCTCACGACTGATCGCACATTACAGGCGCTGGTGGCCGATCTCGTAGCGGCACGGGTCGCCGCGGGAATGACGCAGGAGGAAGTCGCCGCGAGGATGTGGACGACCAGGAGCGTCGTGTCGCGTCTGGAGAGCGGCGTGCGCACTCGTCCGCGCTAACCACCCTCGAGAGATAGGCGGTCGCCGTGGGTGCCACGGTCGAAATCCGCGTGCGGATAAGGCGCTAGCTCGAGCTCTGAAGCCGGATGCAAGATCGTACGTCCGCCTTGGGTGGCGGTGCGACCGTCGCTAACCGGCCAAACGCGGACTTCGGGTTATTGGTTACACTGACAACGCGGCGCGCAGATCATGTCCAACCTCACTTCTGCGGAACGTCGGCTCAAGCTATTCTGAAGAACCTGGGGTGGAGATTTTGTAGCATGGCGAAACTCGTCTTTGGAATGAACCAGTCCTTGGATGGCTACGTCGACCATCTGGAATTTAGGCCAAGCCCTGCGCTCTTTCGTCACTTCATAGAGCAAGTGCGCGACTTGACGGGCAGTGTGTACGGTCGCCGCATGTACGAGGTAATGCGTTATTGGGACGAAGACCGTCCGGAGTGGGTCGCGGAGGAACACGACTTCGCGGCGGCATGGCGGAACCAACCGAAGTGGGTCGTGTCGCGCTCGTTGAAGTCGGTCGGGCCCAACGCCACACTTGTCGAGGATGACATCGAGGCGGTGATACGTGGGCTGAAGGCTCAGCTAGTTGGGGAGATTGAAGTTGCCGGACCAGACTTGGCAGGAAGCCTAACCGATCTTGGTCTTATTGATGAGTATCGACTCTACCTCCATCCCGTCGTGCTTGGTCGCGGCAAGCCATTCTTCGCCGGCCCCCGGCCGCCGCTCCGCCTTGTGACCAGCGATCTAATTGGCGAGGACGTGATTAGGTTGACGTACGTTCCCGCTTAATCGCGCGACTCGCCCGACGGACTGCGCCGACGCGTCAGGTCCGCTTTGGGGTCGATCTGCGACCGTCGATCATCCACCCGCTCGCGTTCAGCGTCGATGGTTGCTGAACGGCACAGAAGCTGACACCCGACGAGGGAACCACACTCGCGGGTCCGGTTGAACGCGGGACTAGGTGCCACGGCTACGATGGGAGCGGAAGGCCGGGTGGATGACTGCGTGATTTGCCGGCCATGTAGTCTCCGACGTAGCATTGGCGATCAAACGCTTTGCCCTCGTTGGCTGGAGGACGCTATGACGATCACAGGTCGATGCCTCTGTGGGGCAATTCGCTGGGAAAGCTCGGCGCCGCCGATTGTCACGCGCGTTTGCTGGTGCAGGGAGTGCCAATATATAGGCGCCGGGAGCGGAACGGTCAACGCCTGCTTCCGTACAGCGGCGTTCACGGTGACCGGCAAGACCAACGACTATCCAAGTGTCGCGGACAGTGGCAACCAAATGCACCGGCGATTCTGCCCGACGTGTGGGACGCCGCTCTTCAGTGAGGCAGAGGCGCGGCCTCATCTGATCTTCGTGCGCGTCGGCACCTTCGACCATCCGAATCTTGCCAATCCTGCGATGACGATCTGGACGTCGTCTGCGCCGCGCTGGGCCCGCATTGACGCAGAGTTGCCGCAAGTGGAGAGGCAACCACCGCCGGCGGCGTGATGAGTGACGCCTAAACAGACCAAGTTATCCGCTTGGTAATTTGAAGCCGCCCGTCCGCTTCGCGTCGTACTGCGACCTTCGACGATCAAACCCCGCGTTCAGCCTTGAAGGTCGCTGACCGGCCTATTCTGTTGAAAAACTCGAAGAGGTGGTGTTTGCTCGCAACAAGCGAAGTCGTCGACCTCTCAGAACGGCCCAGGATCGACGATCGCCACTTGGTTGATGGTCGACGGACCCCGAGAAACTCGTCGAGCGATCGCGCGAGTCTTTCAAATGTAAGGGACTTCCCCGTCCCGAAGCGACGTTGGAGTCGCACGGCATCGAGTGCCAAGATTGAGGTTCTGAGTCTTCAATCTGAACAGGAGGGGAAGTCGTGGGAAAGCTTACTACGGTCGGCGTTGATCTTGCAAAGGATGTCATTGCGGCTCTGCGTGTTGGATGTGCATGGTGCGGTTATAGAACGTACGTGTTCTCAGACGCGACGCGTTCGAGCGGTGGGCAGAACAATTGCCGGCAGAGCGGCGTCGCTATGGAGGCGTGTGGTTCGGCCCATCACTGGGGTCGCTGGTTTGCCGCACGCGGTCATACGGCCCGGCTCGATCGCAGCCGAATTCGTCGCTGCCGTTCCGCAAAGGCGGCAAGAATGACACCGCAGACGCGGAGGCTATCGCCATTGCCGCTCGGCAACCGACGATGCGCTTCGTGCCGATCAAGACCGTCGATCAGCAAGCCGTTCTCGCTTGGCACAGCGTGCGCGAGGGCTGGAAGGAAGAACGCACCGCACTGCTCAACCGGGTGCGCGGTCTGCTCGCCGAATACGGGTATCGTCATCGGTCGCTCTGCCGATCGATTCTTGACGGCGCTTCCGAAGCTGACCGAAGACTCCAGGCTGCCGGATCCGATGCGTGCACTGCTGCTGGAGGCGCGCGAGCAATTTCGCCGCGCTGCACGCCCGTCTTGCTGGTGTGACGCGCAGATCGCGGCGCACGCCAGGAGCAGTCCAGCGGCGCGGCGCGCGGCGAACTGCTCGGCGTTGGCCCGGTCACCTCGAAGCGCGCTGGCGGCGACGGTTCCCGACGCCAAGGTCTTAGGAGCGGCCGCCAGTTTGGCGCGTGGCTTCGGCGCTCACGCCGCGACAGCACAGCTCCGGCGGCAAGACCCGCCTCGGACGGATCAGCTTGCGCGGCAACGTCTATCTGCGCACCCTGCTGATTCAAGGCCGCAGTACGCTGCAGGCAGCGATCAACACGGAGCCAGCGCGAGCCAGTCGATTGCAGCGCTGGATCATCGAGCTCTACGGCCGCAAGGGCTACTACAAGACGTTGATCGCCATCGCCAACAAGCATGCCCGCGATGCTCTGGGCCATGCTCGCCAAGGACGAACGCTACGATGCCTTGGCGTGGCAGCGGCATCCGCATGAACCAACGCCGCACCCTGGCAACGCTTAAGACCGATCAACTACCGATGAAAGGCTGCTCCACGCGATAGCAAGACGAGGTCAGACCGAACGAGAGACGAGCCCGGCTATTCTGTTGGCGAGCATCCACCTGGCACCGGCGATCACCGTAGCCGCGCTACGCCGAAGTTCAAATTGGGCTCTCTCGGGCGGCATATATCGTGGCCCGCGCACATCGTGGCTTGCGCAACAAGGCCGTTTGCAAAGACGCAGTCTGTTCCTTCGCTACTAGCGAGTCGTCGACCTCGCAGCCATACAGCCCAGACCGACGCCATGCCACTCAGTTGACTCGGTCACGCCCGGCAAACTCAATCGCAGCTTGACTCGCCGAGGAAGTCCTTGCAACAGAATAGGCCTGAAGCAGTCCCTCATCGCCGCCTCCCAATTCGTTTGAAAGCGGCCGTTCCAGAGTGCCACAACCACAGCGAATGTCTTTTCCGGCCGCTGGCAAAACCTAACTGCGCGTGCCATTTCGACGCGGACAGCTTGGATGCAGAGGTGGTATCGCCTGGCGGGGTCTAGGGCACTGCTTTTCTAGTGGCGGTCATTTCACGGGCCATCCGTCGCGCAGCTGCCTTCGGGCTTGCCACGGTCTTGCCAACGCTCTTCCGGACAACCGGCTTCTTTGCGGGCGCCCTCACGGCGTCCGCCTTCACCCGACGCAGCATCTGCGCGAACTCGCGATTGAACCAGGTGGTGATTGCCTCCGGGTCCGGCACCAAGCGCGCATCAGCGATCACCGCAAGCGAAGCCATACCCTTGTAGCTCAGGATGCTGATCCCCATGCCGAGTTGCTTGCCCGGATGCGGCACCCAGAACATCATGCGATCGATCGGAACGCCGGCAAGATAGAGCGTCTTCTTTGGCCCGGCAACATTGGTCATGACGACACTCGCCTTGCTGCCAAAGATCTGGTTGGCGACGTCCTCGAGTGGCTTTGGTCCACGGCCGAAGATGTTGAAGAGGACCAGCATCGCCACCGCCTCCGGTGAGCGTTTGAGCGCATCCATGCGCGCCTTTGTCGTTGCCAGGCGGTCCATCGAATCCGAGCTTGCTACCGCCAAGTCGAGGACCACCAGCCCGAACTCGTTGCCCAGTTCGCCCGCGCGTTCCGGCGGTCTCAGGTCGACGGGGACCATCGCCCGAACGGTCGTGTGGTTCACATCGACGCCGCGCCGCTTCAGGTACGCCCGCAACGCGCCGGTCATGCCGGCAACGAGCACGTCGTTCACCTTTGCGCCCGACGGAGCGCCGATTGCCTTGATGTCCTCGATCGCGACCGGCTTCGACCACGCAACGTGCTTCCTCATGCCGAACTCGCCCTTGAAGGGCGACTGCGGATCGGGTGGTTTCAGAAGTTCAGTTACCAGCATTCCCGCGCCCTCGAGCACCACTGCTGCTTTGTCGATCATCTGCTGTGGATGCGCCAGAACATCGATCGCGGAGCCGGCAGTGGCGAGCGCTTTCCTGACTGCGTGCTCGACGGTATCGAGGGAGGCCGTTAGCCTTCGACCGACCTGCCCGCGCTCCGTCTTCGCAGTGCTTACCGGAATCGCCCGCGACGGCGCGGCCGGCGTCGTGTCGTAGAGCCGTTGAATCACCGTCATCATCGCGGTTCCATCGCCGATACAGTGGTGATAGCGCATGATCAGCGCGCTACCCCCCTCGACGTCGTCGACGACGTGCACCTGCCAGAGCGGTTGCTCGTGGTCGAGCGGAGAGCTCGCAATATCGTTAATGAGCGATGTGAGCGTGGCCTTGTCATGCGGAACCGGCAGCGCGACGTGATGGACGTGCTGGTCGATGTCAAAATTCGGCATGTCCTCCCATTGTGGAGTCGACATCGGAAATCCGCGCTCGACCACGCGCTGGCGGAAGCGATCAAACCCGATCAGCCGGCGCTTGTAGACGGCTCTCACTTTCTCGAAATCGAGACGCTCCTTCGTGAGCAGGATGCCTGTCACCGTGGCCAGATTCGCCGGACCGTCCATGTGGTACCAGGCCGCATCCACGGGGCTCATCGCGTGCGTTGTCATCGGCTGCCTCTGATTTGGCGCGTTGCTCTCATCGTCGCAGCGAAATTAGGCCGCAGCAGTGTCAATAGGATTCATCCTAGATACGGCGTTGGCACACGCTTTGATCGGAATCAAGCACTGGCCGTGAGCAGTCCGTCGTCGACGCTACCCAAATGCCCGCTGTCCGTCGCCGCCTGTCCGCACCGTGAGCGGCCTCGAATGCCGCGGCGAAACTAGGTGAGAGCTTACCGCCGTCGTGAAGGCGGCCGGGCCCGGCGTTTCGTGCGTCCCGCATCCTTAGGCAGGATTTCGCGGATCAACTTGGCGCAGGTATCCACCGACATGTAGCGCGGCACCGGATAGTTAGTGTCGGCCTCCCAGCAGGCTGCGTTTGCCAGCTTGAGAATATCGTCTTCGCGCAGCGCATCGAGTTGCCGCGGGATGCCGAGATCCCGGTTCAACTTTCCGATCGAGTCCAGGAACTTCTTCGCGAGAACGGCGGGTCGCTCCCCTTCCTTGCCGACCTTGGCGCGGACCGCGAGGATGGCCAACTTCCGTGTGATCGCCGGAGCGAGAAACTTCAAGACGTGCGGCAACATGATCGCGTTGGCGAGGCCGTGCGGCGTATGGTATTTGCCGCCCAGTTGATGCGCAATGGCGTGGGCGTAGCCCACGCTGGCTCGAGTGAACGCGAGGCCGGCGTAGGTTGCGGCGAGCGACATCTGTTCGCGTGCCGCAAGGTTCGTGCCGTTCCCGTAGGCAGTGCGCAGGTTCTCGTAGATCAGGCCAACGGCCGCGAGTGCCATGCGATCGGTGTAGGCGGTCGACCACTGGCCGATGAACGCTTCGATCGCGTGGGTCAACGCATCCATTCCGGTCGCCGCTGTGACGTGCGGCGGCAAGGCGGTCATTAACGACGGGTCGAGCGCCGCCATCGCTGGCACGAGGCGCGTGTCGATAATCGTGAGCTTCTTCTGTGTTTCGGGGTCCGAAATGACTGCAGCCACCGTCACCTCGGACCCGGTGCCCGCCGTGGTCGGCACGGCGTAGATCGGGGCCGGCGATGAAAGACCCTTGAAGTATCCGACCAGGTTGCGTGGATGCTTCTTATTGGCGACGGCGAGCGCGATCGTTTTGGCCGCATCCATGGGCGACCCGCCGCCGAACGCTACGATGGCGTCGCAGCCGTGTTTCTTGTAGAACGCGATGCCTTCTTCGATCACTGGGATCGGTGCGTCGGCCGTGATCGCATCGAAAACGACGTATTTTGTTCCGCCCTCGGTCAAGGCCTTGGTCAGCGCATCGGGCAGGCCCATTTTGGCAACGACTCGATCGGTCACGATCAGGACCTTCCGGTAGCCGAAGCCGCAGAGCGCCTGACCCAACCGCCGGCTCGCCCCGGGGCCGACCAGCAGCATCGGCTGCGGGATCGGCAGCAGCCCGGTCACGACGCCTGCCGCACGCATTGCCGTCGATAGCCCGACGGAGCGCACCACGTCACCGACAACGCTCGGCATCTCGATCATCCGGCAGCTCGCATGTCTGTTCTCCAACTTAGAAGCTTGCCCCAAAACGACCGACCGGGCCAGCATTCCCGAGCATATCGCTCAACCAAAGATGAAGCCGTAACAATCCCAAGGCACTTCGCTCGCCGTACAATCTGCATCAGCGGCCTTGCGCACGCGAAGCGTATTGCGCCGGCGCGCACGAAACTGCTGAACGCGAGGCGATTCGGCAGATCGATTTGGTTTGCCACCGGGCCTCTTCCCAAGGGGTGGAATGAAGACAGTTGTCGGCATCAGTTTGGGCGCGGGCGATCAGGACTTCGCGTTCAGCACCCGGTTCCTCGGGCAGAAGTTAAACGTTCGGCGCGTGGGCACGAACGCCAGCACGGCAAGGGCCGTAAAACTGCTCAAGCACTGGGAGCGGCATGCCGACGCGATCGGATTGGGCATCGTGAAGGACAGCTATACCGTCGGATCCCGGCGCTACGTCGAAAAGGACAGCGCGGCGATGAAGAACGCGGTCACACGCGTTCCCGTCACAACCGGTGGACGGTTGAGCGACATCCTGCAGGAGTGGGCGTTGCGCCATGTCCAGCTCAAGCTCGGCAATTATTTCAACAATGCCAAGGTTCTGTTCTTTTCGGGGAGAACCAACTACAAGCTCGCGTTGGCCATGTCCGAGTACACGCAGAACCTCGAGTTCGCGGACCCGTTGCTGCAACTGGGCGTGCCAAAGATGCTCACCTCGCTCGCTGAGCTGGAGCTTTACACGACGGGCGCGCACTACGTTCTCGACTGGATTCCGGAGCGCCTGATACCGGAGGGCTTGATGGCCTCAGCGCCGGTCAGAACATGGACGCAGTTCGTGCTGCGGCAGGCAGTGCACGATGCGACCGTAATCGTGGCGCCCGTTCATGAACTGAACATCTTCGGCGCCGAGGAGCTGCACGGCAAGACCGTCATCACGTCGACCGTCAGCGAGCGGCGCATCGCGCAATTCAAACGTAAGGGCGTCACGACGGTGGTCGACGGCGCGCCCACGCTGTTCGGGCATGTACTCGACCCGAGCGTGCTCGACGCGATGATCGTCGCGGCCACGGAAAAGGCGCCCGACGAAATTCTGGAGGACGACTACCTAGAGATCATTACTAGCCTGCGGCTGGAGCCACGCATTATTTATCCTGGCGGCTACAAGCGCATCAACCGCTTTGCGTTCGTCATCCACCCGCTGTCGCAGGAGTATTTCAAGAACGTGAAATCGATCGAGCTGCTCTCGCAGGTGTCGCCGCCCGTGTTCATGGACACGGTGGAGAAGGTCATGGCTTATGCCCCTCCGTTTGTCTATTCGAAAGTGACCGGCATCAAGTCGCCCACGGGTGTGGAGGCGGAGGGCTGGTTGATTTCCGTGGGCGGAACGCCCGCCGAAATCATGAGCCGTAGCCCCGAGTTCACCTACCGGCGCCTGCTCGACGCGGCCGGTATTGCCAAGGGCCTCGGCGCACAGATCATGGGGCTAGGCGCATTCACGAAGGTGGTGGGCGATGCCGGGCTCACCGTGTCCAAGCGCGCGCCGCTGCCGATTACCACGGGCAATAGTTACAGCGCGTCGGGTGCGCTGTGGGCCGCGCACGACGCAATGCTGCGCCTCGGCTTGGTAGAGAAGCCGCGACGCGGAGAGAAAGTGCACTTCAAGGCGATGGTCGTGGGCGCCACCGGCGCGATCGGCTCCGTTTGCGCGCGTTTGTTGGCGATGGTCGCCAACGAGGTCTACCTGGTGTCCCCCGAAACTGCGAAGCTGCTTGCGCTGAAGGAGTCGATCCTGAAGGAGACGCCCGACGCGAAGCTCTATCTGTCATCGCGCGCCGACAAGAGCATCGCCGCCATGGACATGATCGTGACCGCGACCTCGGGAGCAGGCAAGAAGGTTCTCGACATCATGAAGGTGAAGCCCGGATGCGTGATTACCGACGTGGCTCGTCCGCTTGATCTCACCCCTGACGACGTCGCCAAGCGGCCGGACGTGCTGGTGATCGAATCGGGCGAGATACAGTTGCCGGGCGAAGTGTCAATGAAGAACATCGGGCTGCCGAAGAACGTCGCCTATGCCTGCCTCGCCGAAACCATTGTGCTCGCGCTAGAGGGGCGCTTCGAGAACTTTACCGTCGGGCGCAACATCGAGTGGGAGAAGGTGCGCGAGATCTACCGCCTCGGGCGCAAGCACGGCATGAAGCTCGCGGCAATATCGGGCGTCAAGGGGCCATTCTCCGATAAGGATATTCACCGCGTGCGAGAGCTCGCGCTCTCTGCGCGGGCGAGAAGCGACTCCAGCACGCGGACGCCAATGCCCCGAAAAACGCGTGCCGTCAGGCGGAGCGGGAAAGCCGCAGCGAGCGCCTAGGACAATCCGCCTGCCTTCTTGATCGGTCCCCTCATCGAGCTACCGACTCCGACTCCGGCTTCCGGGGTGGTGGCGAAGTATTCGCGCGCGCGTTCCCGAACGTCCGGTCCCGAGATGGCACAACGTCGGGTGTGGTCGAATTCGGTCGTTGGCGGAGTGCGTTTGATCGGACCTCGGATTCACGTACCTGCCCCCAGTGATCCGTAGAGCGCGAGCAGGCGGCTCGTCATCGCTTCCGGGGTCAGCGCGGCGACCGCGCCCGGCGCGCGCGCGGCGGTGCGCGCGCGCACGGAGGGATCGAGCAGCGGCTCCATCTGCGCGGCGACCGCATCCGCGTCGACGGCGTCGCAGAGCGCGCCCGCGTCGTGCGCGGCGACGAGCTCGCCCGCGCCGCAGCGGCGGCTCGTGACGACCGGCAGTCCGCACGCGAGCGCCTCGAGCACGGCATTGCCGAGCGGATCGTAGAGCGTCGGCAGCACGAACGCGTCGGCCGCGCCGAGATACGGCCGCGGATCCTGCTGCGGGCCCGCGAACACGACGCGCTCGCCGACTCCCGCGCGCCGGGCGAGCGCCTCGTAGCGCGCCGGATCCTTGTCGCGGCCGACGACGACGAGGCGGGCGCGCGCGGGCAGCCGCGCGAGCGCTTCGATCGCGACCGCCACGCCCTTGCGCGCATAGCCGGACCCGACGAACAGGAACGCGACGTCCGCGTCGGCGAGGCCCAGCCGGGCGCGCGTCGCGGCGCGGTGATGGCGTACGCCGGGGCCGAACTCGCGCGGATCGACGGCGTTGTAGATCACGTGCAGCTTCGTGTCGGGCACGGCGAAATGTCGACGGATGTCCTCGCGCACCATCTGCGAGATGCAGATCACCGCCTTGAGCGAAGGATCGGCGAAGACCTTCGCTTCGGCGGCGAGCGCATAGCGGTGATGCGGGTTCGCGGCGATCGCCACGCGCTCCGCGCGGCCGCCGGCACGCAGGCGCTCGGCGAGCCAGGCGCGGTGCACGCCGTCGCCGGCGCGGAAGATGTCGCAGCCCGCGATGCGCTCATGCGTCTGCACCACGTCGGGCCGGTCGCGCGCGAGCGCGGCGCGCACCGCGCGAGCGAAGCCCGCGTCGCGCCACACGCCGCCGACGTAGTACGGATTGCACACGACGGGCTCGATGCGCCCGGCCCGCGCCGCAGGCCACGATCGCGTGTACACCCTTACGCGGACGCCACGCTCGAGGAGCGCGTCGATCGCGCGCTCGACGAAGCGCTCCGCGCCACCGAATGGCGTGTACCGCTGGCGGACGATGCCGAGCCTCATCGAGGCTCGGTCTCGTCGAGCAGGGCATCGACCGCCGCGACCACTCGCTCCTCCGGGAGCGTCAGCAGGCAGTCGGAGTTGTTGCTGCCGCCGCAGCCGTTGTTGTGGCACGGGCGGCACGGATGGAGGCTCGATGCGACGACGCGGTGCGGCACGCGCCACGGCCCCCAGCTCCGCTCGTCGCTGGGGCCGAACCAGGCGACGACCGGCGTCCCGGCCGCCGACGCGAGATGCATCGGCGCCGTGTCGCAGCCAACGAAGAGGCGCGCCGAAGCGATCAGCGCCGAGAGCTCGGGCAACGAAAGCCGGCCGCAGAGGTCGACGATCGGCGCGGTGGTCGCCGCCTTAATCGCGGCCACGAGCGGCGCCTCGGCCGGATCGGGCGCACCGGTCAGCACGATCGCGAGCCCCCGCGCGGCGAGGCGGTCGATCACCGCCGCCGTCGGCGCCGCGGGCAGGCACTTGAACAGCCAGCGCGACGCGGGGTGGACGACCACGAAACGTTGGTGCGCGATCCCGCGCTCCGCGAGCAGCGACGCGACGCGCGCGTCGGCGCTGGCGCCGGGCACGTGGACGAGCTTCTTGTCGTCGTCGGCGGGCCAGATACCGATGCGCCGCAACGCGTCGAGATCGGCCTCGACCGTGTGCCGCGGCGTCGACCGCGGCAGCAGGAACCGGTGCGTGAAGCACGAGCGCCAGAACCAGCCGGCGCGCTCGCGCTCGGGCGCCACGGCAAAGCGCGCGCCGGCGATCCGCGAGAGCCACGCGCCCCGCGGATGCTCGGTCAGGTGCACGACGAGGTCATAGTGCCGCGCACGCAGCCTGCGCCAAAGCCGGCCGTCGCCGACGAGCTGCGCGAGGGGTCCGCGCGATTTGAGGCCGCGGTCGATCGTGTGGACGATCGAGATCGCCGGATGCCCCTCGAGCATCGGCGCCGTCTCGCGGTAGACGAGCGCGTCGATCTCCGCCTGCGGCGCGGCGCGCTTCAGCACGGTGAACACCGGCGAGGACAGGAGCACGTCGCCGTGGTGGCGGAGCTTGATCACCAGCGCACGGCGCACGCGGGCCGGGTCGATCGCGTCGTCGACGGCCGGCGGAACCATGCGACCAACGATAGCAGAAGCGTCCGCCGCGACCAACGGAGGCGGTGCGGGATCGCGCGCGGTCACGGCACGTGTCCCCAGTTGGGCCGGCCCGCGAGCACGAAGAGGTAGGCGCTCGCGACGACCGGCCAGATGAGCAGCACGAGATGCGTGAGACCGTTGAAATGGAGCAGGTGGCCGTACGACCAGGCGAACAGCGACAGCGGCGGACGCGCGAAGAGCAGGTCGGGCGCGAGCAGCGTCGTGAACAATGACGAAAGCAGTGCGACCGTGGCGACCGCGAGTTGCGCCGGTCGTGGCAGCCAGATCGCGGCGAGCAGCAGGAGCGCGCCCGCGGCGACCCCCGTCGACACGCCCGGCGAGAGCCAGTGCTCCCACGCGGCGGGCTTGAGCAGGACGGCCGCGGCGATGCCCTTCGCGGCGAGCGCCGCGCCGAGCAGGAGCAGCACCGCGCCGCCGACGAACCGCCGCTCGCGCAGAAGCAGCGACAGGAACAAGCCGACGCCCAGGAGCTGGAACGCGCTGTGCGCTCCCTCGACGAGCGCGGCGGCATGGTCGATCGTGGCGCCGGCCTCGGGCGCGTTGACGGCGGCGCCGAACTCCGCCGATGGATTGAACACGATTGCGAAGAGAGGAATGCCCGGATTCACCTGCACGGCGAGCCAGATCGCGAGCAGCGCAAGGCCGAGATCGCCGATGCGCCCGGGCACAAACCACCGGTCGCGAAACGATCGCACGCCGTGCTTTGCGGCGGCGGAGCGCGCGAAGGCGACGGCGACTACGCCCCCGAGTGCGGCACCCGCGGTGTTGGCGGCGAGGTCGATGACGTTTGCGTCGCGCGGCGGCACGAACATCTGCAGCGTCTCCATCGCGAACGACATCGCCGCGCCAGCGGCGATGGCGACCGAGAGGCGGCCTGCCGGTGGCCGTCGCCGCGGCACCAGCGCGACGAGGAATCCGAGCGGCGCGTAGGCGAGGGCATTGGCGAGAATGTCGAAGCGGGTCCAGCGCGGCGGCCAGGGCGCGAACAGGAAGAACGGCGCACCGGGGGGCGGCGGGATCCAGGGCGTAAACGGCTGCAGGCTCGCGTAGACGATCGCGAACCCGTAGAGCACGACGAGGAAATGCGGCAGGAGCGACGGCGACGAACGCGGGGGCATCGAGCGCTGTCGCGTGAACGCACCCTAATGAGGTAGGGCGAGCTGCTTGCGCATCACGACAAGGTCCTTGCGTTCGGACAGCACGTCGAACCCGGCCTCGCGGAAAAGCGACGGCGGCCCGTGGTAGTGATCGGCCGCCGCGGTGCTGGAGCCGGCCTTGAACGGGAACGCGTCGACGACGCGGATCGCGCGCGAGGCGAACGACGCGAGCGCGCCTTCGAGCAGCGCGCGGGCGACGCCGCGCCGCCGCCATGCCGGCGCGATCACGAAGCAGACGATTGCGGCCGCCTCGTGTGGCGGCACGGACAGGGGCGGGGCCGCGATGCCCATGCGCGCCGCGCAGTGCGGCAGCTTCGTGTACGGCTGGGCGTTGAGCCAGCCGACGACGTCGCCTTCCGCGTACGCGAGGAAGCCCTCCATCTCGGAGGCGTCGATGCGCGCCGTCATCGCGATGCGGTTCGCGGCCGCGTCGAGGCTCGGCCAGCGGATCGCCTTCGGCACGTGGTAGAAGTGGCAGTAGCACTTCGCCCAGCCCGGGTTGTCGGCGAAGGCCGGCCCGTGCTCGTGATCGAAGAAAGCGAGGTAGTCGTCGCGCCGCGCCGGAGTCAGGCGCTCGACCGAGATGCGGTTCGCCATGGAGCGGAATCTACCCCGCCTCGTCGCCGCGCGCGAGGGGCTTCTCGAGCACGACGATCTCGGCGACGAAGGGCCCCGTGGCGGGCCGTACTTCGCCCGTCTCGAGGTAACCCAGCCGGCGCCAGAACGCGAGCGCGTCGGGGTTGCTCGCGACGACGCCGATACGCAGCGTCGCGATCTCGGGCCACGCGAGAATCGCCTGCTCGACGAGCGCGGCGAACGCGCGGCCGATGCCGCGCCGCTGCCAGCCTTCGGCGAGCAGGAGGAGGCCGATGATTGCCTTGTCGGGCGCGTTCCAGCCGCGGATCACGTCGGCGACGCCGATCATCGCATCGCCGGCATAGAGCCCATAGACGCGCTTGTCGTCGTAGCGCTTGCCCGCAGGCAGTGCGCTGAACGTGCTCTGCGCCTCGGCGGGTCCCGGGGGGCCTCCGCACACCGCCTCGAAATAGCGCGGCGCCGCTTCGAGCACCGCCTGCAGCGCCGCCATTTCGGCGGGCTCCCCAGTGAGCGTGCGCAGGCGGAGGAGGTTCACCGCGCCGGGATTCATTGGAGCACCTTTGCGCTGCGCGCTCCGGTATTCGCGCTTGGGGCGGCCCTGCGCGCTCATGCGCGGGACGGCGCGGCCCGCGCGCTCAGCGCCCGGCCTTGATCTCCGTCCACAGCTTGTTGCGCAGTCGGCGCTGCGCGGTCGTGAGGTCCTTCAGCTGCTCGAGCTTGGCGAGGACCTCTTTGTCCGGAAAGATCGCGGGATTCTTGAGGAGCTCCGGCTTGATGTACTTGATCGCCTCCGTGTTGGGGTTGCCCGAGCCGATCAGGTTCGTGAGCTCGGCCGAGTTCGTTCCCTCGAGCATGAAGTTCATGAACTGAAGGGCCAGGTCGGCGCGCGGCGCGCCCTTCTGGAGCACCATGTTGTCGACCGCGAGCACGGCGCCCTCCTTCGGCATGCCCTGCAGGATCCGGAACTTGCGGCCCGCCGCCTGCGCGTCCAGGTTCGCCTGGAAGATGTCGTTCGAGTAACCGTGGACGAGCCAGATGTTGCCGACGGTGAGCTCCTTGATGTAGGAGGAAGCGTTGAACGCGGCCCAGTAGGGCTTCGCCTTCTTGATCAACGCCGCCGCCTCGCTCCAGTGCTTCGGGTCGACGTCGTTGGCGGAGTAGCCGAGATACTTGAGCGCCGCGGCGAAAAGCTCGCTCGCGCTGTCGAGCACGGTCACGCGGCCCTTGACCTTCTCCAGGTACTTGGGATCGAAGATCACCGCCCAGGTGTCGGTTGGCAGCCCGAGCTCCTTCATCTTCTCGTCGTTGTAGCCGAGGATCGTGGTCGACATCGCATACGGGACCGAATACTTGTTGCCCGGGTCGAACGGCGTGTTGAGGTAGATCGGGTTGATGTTCTTCAGGTTTGTGAGCTTCGACTTGTCGATCGGCTGCAGCTGGCCCCCCTTGATGAGCGCCTCGACTGCGTTCGACGTCGGCACCATGACGTCGTACCCCTTGGCGCCGGCGGCGAGCTTCGCGAGGAGCTCCTCGTTGTCCGAGTAGTAGGTTTGGACCACGTCGCACTTGCAGAGCTCCTCGAACCGCTTGACGGTCTCGGGTGCGATGTAGTTGTTCCAGTTGTAGAAGTGGAGCTGGTCCTTGGCGGCGGACGCCGGCAGGGCGACGAGCAGCGACACGAGCAGCAGCATGAAGCGGTTCATGATCACTCCTGGTCGGTTCGAAGGAGGCTCGGCGAGAGCCGCGAGGCGACGATGATGAGCGCTAACGTCAGCAGCATCAAGAGGGTTGACACGGCGTTGACCTCCGGCGTCACCGCGATCTTGATCATCGAATAGATCTGCAGCGGAAGAGTCACCGTTCCCGCCCCGGCCGTGAAGAACGTGATGACGAAGTCGTCGATCGACAGCGTAAACGCCATCAGGGCGCCGGCAATAACGCCCGGCATGATGAGCGGCAGTGTGACGTAGCGGAACGCCCCCCACGGCGTCGCGCCGCAGTCGCGGGCGGCCTCGATCAGGCTCTCGTCCATGCCGGCGAGGCGCGCCCGGACGACGATCGCGACAAAACCGATGCAGAACGCGATGTGTGCGAGCGCCACCGACACGAGGCCCAGCGTGAAATTGAGCAGGACGAAGAAGATGAGCAGCGAGACGCCCATCAGGATCTCGGGGATGGCGATCGGCGCGAGCACGAGGACCGACATGAGCCGCGACTTGGAGCGGGAGAGTGCGACGCCGGCCATCGTGCCCAGCACCGTCGAGACGAGGCTCGCGGTGAGTCCGATGAGGAGCGAGTTCCACGCCGCCGCCAGCATCTCGTCGTTGTGGAAGAGCTTTTCGTACCAGGCGAACGTGAAGCCGACCCATTCGGCGTTGAGCCGCGAATCGTTGAACGAATAGACGACGACGATCGCGAGCGGCACGTAGAGGAACGCGTAGCCCGCGGCAGCGGCGGCGACGAGCGCTGTCGATCGCTTACGCACGCGCCTTCTTCCCGCTCGACGGCGTACCGAGGCTGCGCCGCCCGATCCAGGCAGCGAGCGCGGCCAGGAGGAGCGCCGAGAGCGTCAGCACGATCGAGAGCACACTGCCAAACGGCCAGTCGCGCGTCTCGAGGAACTGCTGCTTGATGAGGTTGCCGATCAGCGTGTCTTCCGGGCCTCCCAGGATGTCGGGGATCGCGAAGATGCCGAGCGCCGGAATGAACACGAGCGCGGCGCCGGCATAGACGCCGGGCAGGGACAGCGGGAACGTGATGCGCCAGAAGCGCTGCCACGCGCCGGCGCCCAGGTCCTGCGCCGCGTCGAGCAGCGCCTGGTCGTGCTTCTCCAGGTTCGCGTAGAGCGGCAGCACCATGAACGGCAGGTGGACGTACACGAGGCAGACCAGCACGGCGAACGAGCTGAACAGGAGCGGCACGGGTTCATGACCGACGAGCGCAAGCACGCCGTTCACGCCGCGGGCAAGCGCGGCCTGCGGCCCCAGCAGGATCATCCACGCGTAGACGCGGATCAGGAAGTTGCTCCAGAACGGAAGGATTACGAGCAAGAGCAGCAGATCGCGATACTTCTTCGGGCTCTGCGCGATGAGTGCGGCCAGCGGGTAGGCGAGCGCGAGGCAGAGGAGCGTCGTCACGAGCGCGTAGACGATCGATTTCAGGAACACCGCGGCGTAGACGGACTCGGTGAAGAAGCGGACGTAGCTGTCGAGATTGAGGTCGAGGTTCCCCGCCTCGTCGACGAGCGGCGCGAGGCCGCCGAACTCGCCGGGCGTGCGGAACGACGCGAGCACCATGATGAGCGTCGGGACCGCGAAGAAGACGAGCAGGTAGGCGAGCGGCGGCCCGCTCACCAGCCACCGGTCGAGACGCCCTTTCCTCCGCGCAGGCATGTCTATTCGCGCCCTCCGCGCTGCCGCGGCAGTGCGTCGCGCCGTGGAGTCGGGCGCCCTCGGTCGCTCGGCGACGCGCGGCCTCCGCAACATTCGCGTGCGCTCGTTGCGCCTCGAGGTCGGCCGCCCCCCGCACTCGCAGACGCGCCCTTCGGGCCTTGGCTTCGCCCCGCTCGCACGGGCGTCCTCGGGCCTTGGCTCGTTATCACTCGCCCGCCTCGCTCACTCTTCGATGAAATGACCGGCGGCGACCGGCCAGCTCGTCTCGACCGCGTCGCCGACCTCGAAGAACTTCGCGCGGCCCGCGGCCGAGTTGGCGAGCAGCGCCTCGATCTTCTGGCCGCCCGGCGTGTCGACACGGTAGACGGTCACGTCGCCCATGTAGAGAAGCTCGGCGACGGTGCCGCGGTAGTGATTGTCGGGCGTGCCCGCGGGCGCGGTCGCCTCGATGCGGATCTGTTCCGGGCGCAGCGCGACGGTGGCCGGCCGGCCGGCCGCGAGCGTGGTCGTCGCGGCGACGCGCACCGGCCCCAGTCCGCGCACGTCGACGGTGACGATACCGCCCTCGTTCGAGAGCGCCGGGCCGGAGAACAGGTTGCAGTGGCCGATGAAATCGGCGACGAAGCGCGACCGCGGGAATCCGTAGATCCGCGACGGCTCGTCCATCTGCTCGACGCGGCCCCGGTTCATCACCGCGATCCGGTGCGACAGCGCGAGCGCCTCGGTCTGGTCGTGCGTCACGTAGACGAACGTGATGCCGACCTCCTTCTGCAGGTTGATGAGCTCGATCTGCATCTCCTCGCGCAGCTTCGCGTCGAGCGCGGCGAGCGGCTCGTCCAACAGGAGCACGGTCGGGTGGGTGACCAGCGCGCGGGCGATCGCGACGCGCTGCTTCTGGCCGCCGGAGAGCTCGTGCGGATAACGCTTGCCGAAGCCGACGAGCCGCACGTCCTCGAGCGCGGCCGCGACCTTGGCGGGGATCTCGCGCGAGGACGTCTTCGCCATCTCGAGCGGGAACGCGACGTTGCCCTCGACCGTCATGTGCGGAAACAGCGCGTAGCTCTGAAACACCGTGCGCACGGGCCGCGCCTCGGGCGGGCGGTCCGCGAGGTCCGTGCCGTCGAGCCGGATCTCGCCGCCGTCGGGAAGGTCGAAGCCTGCGACCATCCGCAGGAGCGTCGTCTTGCCGCAGCCGGACGGGCCCAGCAGCGTGAAGAATTCACCGGCTTCGATCGCGAGGCTCACGCCGTCGACCGCGGTGAAGTCGCCGAACCGGCGCGTCACGTTTCTTATTTCGAGGAGCGCCATCGGCGGGCCGGCTTAGCGGCGGGCGGGAGGTGACAGCGTGAAATTGTAGCGCATATCCCCCGTCGTCCGACCCATGCGCGGCCACGTCGAGCCGGGCGCGCGGATCGGCCAATCGTCGGAATGCGGAGCGCCGCGCGCGGGGGCAACATGGCGACGCCATGTCCGCATCGCTGCCACGGTCGGCGCTGATCGAATCGCTGCGCACGCGCGCCGATGCGTTGCGCAACGCGGAGCGCTCACGGCAGCGCTCGGCGGTCGACGTGATTCGCGCTGTCGATCAACGCCTGCGGCGCGCCCTTCGCTGGTTGGACGAAGCGCTTGCGCTGCTCGAGGTTATCCGGCCGGTCGTCGCGCACCGCTTTACGGTGCAGGGTCTGCTGACGATTTCGGACCTGCGCTTCGTGGGCGGAGTCGTGTCCTGTCGTCGCGGCCGGGTCATGGGCGAAGACGTGATCGAGCTCGTCGAGCTGGGCTACCGACTCGAAAACGACGCGCCGATTCGCCTCGTAGTGCCGCCCGGTGATGCGCGCGTCGCGTCGGAGCGCCTGCGCGAATCGCAGCTCGACTATTCCTATCGGAGGGGTGGGGGCGACCCGGCTGGCGGGCGCGGCGGGGTATTCGTCATCACGCAGGCAGTGACGGCTTCGGTTCGCCTCGCCCCGGATTTCGATCGTGGCATCGTCGCGGCAGCGCTTGCCAACGTCGATCGCCTCGAGACCGTAACGCTCGAGTTTGCGCCTGATGCGCTCGACGAGGCAGCGCTGGAGGATCTCGTGCGACTGATGCTGGGCGAGTCGGATGCGTTCCTGAGGCGCGCGCCGCTCGCGGGCTTGGGCGGGGTGCAACCCTCCCGTTAGAGCGGACGCAGCAGGAGCACGATCACCGCGACAGCCAGCAGCGCGGCGACGACCATCAGCAGCCGGTTCTGCAGACGCGCGGCCGCCGCGAGTTCGCGCGCCGCGTCGTCGGCGGACGGCGGCCGCGCGAGCAGCCACTGGTGCAGGAGCCGCGGCATCTCGGGCAGTGCCGCGACGAGATAGGGCGCCTCGGCCAGGAGTCTCCGCTTGAGGGAAGACGGCCCGATCTGCTCCTCCATCCAGCGCTCGAGAAACGGCTTCGCGGTTGTCCACAGGTCGAGCTGGGGGTCGAGCATCCGCCCGAGCCCCTCGATGTTGAGCAGCGTCTTCTGCAGGAGCACGAGCTGCGGCTGGATCTCGACGTTGAAGCGGCGCGACGCGCGGAAGAGCTGCATCAGCACGCGGCCGAGCGAGATCTGCGAGAGCGGCCGGTCGAACACGGGCTCGAGCACGACGCGAATCTCGGCCTCGAGCTCGTCGACGCGCGTGCCCGCCGGGACCCAGCCCGACTCGAGGTGTGCGGTCGCGACGCGGTGGTAGTCGCGGTGGAAGAAGGCGAGGAAATTTTGCGCGAGGTAGCTCTTGTCGCGCTCGGAGAGCGTCCCCATGATCCCGAAGTCCATCGCGATGTACTTGCCGAAGTTCGCGCCGTCGGTCGCGACGAAGATGTTGCCAGGATGCATGTCGGCGTGGAAGTAGCCGTCGCGGAACACCTGCGTGAAGAAGAGCTCGACGCCCGCGCGCGAAAGACGCTTCAGGTCGACGCCGGCGTCGATCAACCGGTCGACCTGTCCGATCGGGATTCCCGCCATTCGCTCCATCACCATTACTTCGGAGTCGCTCCAGTCCCAGTGCACCTCGGGTACGAGCAGGAGCGGCGAATGCAGGAAGTTGCGCCGCAGCTGCGAGCAGTTCGCCGCCTCGCGCGAGAGGTCGAGCTCGTCCCGGATCGTCTTCTCGAATTCGGCGACGACCGCGCGCGGTTTCAAGCGCTTGCCGTCGGACCAGAGCTTCTCCAGGAGCATCGCGCCGACCTGCATGAGCGAGATGTCCTTTTCGATCACCTGTGCGACGTTGGGCCGGAGCACCTTGATCGCGACCTCCGTGCCGTCCGGCAGCACCGCGAAATGCACCTGCGCGACGGATGCGGAGGCGATGGGCGTGCGGTCGAACGACTTGAACGCCTGGTCGACCGGCTTCCGGTAGAGCCGCTCCAGCGTGGCGACGACCTGCTCCGACGGGAACGGCGGCACGGCATCCTGCAGCTTCGCGAGCTCGTCGGCGATGTCGAGCGGGATCAGGTCGCGCCGCGTCGAGAGCATCTGCCCGAACTTGACGAAGATCGGGCCCAGGTCCTCGAGCGCGAGGCGCAGGCGCACGGCCCGCGGCGCGGACGTATCGCGCCAGAACGTGAGCGCATGCGCGAGCGGCCGGACGGCGCGAAACCGCTCGTGGCCGGTCAGGAACTCGTCGAGTCCATACTTGAGCGCGACAAGCCATATCCGCGCGAGACGCAGGAGGCGCATCTAGCAACCTGATGCAGGACCCGTCATGGCCGCGCAGCGGCGCTTGGCGGGATGGGATGCCTCATTTGCCAACTGAGGCCGCGAGCGACGTCGTCGACCCCCCACGAGCGAGCGGCGAAAACCGCAGGTTTCAGTGGAGGCTAACGTGAGCGCAGCGAACGTTAAGCCGCGCCAGCGGCGGCCGGAACTACAAAGCAGACCGCCTGCCATGCCGCTGCCCATCCGGGTTTCGACGCTCATCTGGCAAATGAGGGCCCCGCCTGCGGCGTTGCGGCCTTGCGAATATGCGTCGGCTATTCGACGCGGCTCGCGCCTAGCATCCGGGGCCATCTCGTTCGAAACGCGGCTCATGAGGGGTCCTGCATCAGGCTGCTTCGGATTGTAAGGGATTGCCGTCGCCGCTCCCGCGGCTACCGTCTGGCTGTAAGGGATAATCGCCGGATGTCGCGCATCCACATCTACCCGTTCACGGTCCCGCCGGAATCGATCGACGCGATGGGCCACGTCAACAACCAGGAGTACGTCCGCTGGATGCAGGAGGCCGCGACCGGGCACTCGGTGGCGCAGGGCTGGCCGCTCGAGCGCTACGTCGCGCGCGGGCAGGGCTGGTTCGTGCGCCGGCACACGGTCGAGTACCTGCGTCCGGCGTTTGCCGGTGACGCGCTCGAGCTCCTCACGTGGGTCGCGTCGTTCGAGCGCTCGAGCTCGCCGCGGCGGTACCTGTTCTACCGCGCCGCCGATCGCAACGTCGTCGCCCGGGCCGAGACGCTGTGGGTGTTCGTCGACTTGCGCACGGGCGCGCCGGTGCGGATTCCGGCCGACCTGCGCTCGGCGTTCGAGGCTGTCGCGGACGACGGCGAAGCGCTGCAAGTCGCGCGCGGTGCGCAGCGACTGCAAGTGACAGCGGCGCCGTCGCGCTGACGGCAGCCGTCAGGCGTCCGCTATGTCGCGGCCGGAATTGTCCGCCACAGGTTGACCGCAAACAGGACGATGCCGATCACCGTGGCGATCGATGCAACCGCGGCGACCGGTAGGAGTGTGGCATTGCCGGCAAGTCCGAAGAACAGCGCGCTCATGGCGACAGGCACGCTCACGTTGTGGATCCAGAAATGCCAGCGCGCGAGCGCAGTTGCGCCCGCCGCCGGGTACGCGTGGTAGATGAGGCCGAAGAGCGCCATCGACACCCAGCCCAGCAGGTTCAAGTGCGCGTGGACCGGCACCTGCGTGAACTGCTCGACGATGCCCATGTAGAGGCCGATCGCGACGGCGACGACGAAGTAGACGGCGGCAATGCGCAGGAACCGGGTACTCATCGGATTCTCCTGGTAAGAAGAACAATATCGAGACGGAGACGCGGAACGCTCGAAGGCCGCGCAAGTCTAGACAGATTTTCGTTGCTGCGGCGCGCCATGCCGCTTCTCCTTGATCGTCACCCGACCCGTTGCCACCGCCCATGGCCCCGCGACGACCGTTCGGCTGCCTGGCACGGGCGATGCTCAGAGTGCCAGCATGACGATCCCCCACGAGCGCGAGCAGACCCGCGGCGAGGAGCTCGCCAATTCCGTAAGCCACGGGATGGCGCTGCTCGCGGCCGCGGCGGCCATGCCGGTCCTGGTCGTCACCGCGGCGCGCCACGGCACCGCGCTCAACATCGCCGCGACGTGCGTGTTCGCGACGACGATGGTGCTGCTCTACGCGGCATCGGCGCTCTATCACGCGATTCCGCAAACGGGCGCGAAGCGGCTGTTCCGCAAGCTCGACCACGGCGCGATCTTCCTGTTCATCGCCGGCAGCTACACGCCGTTCACGCTGGGCGCGCTCGAGGGACCGTGGGGCTGGACGCTCTTCGGCCTCGTCTGGGCGCTGGCGGCGGTCGGTATCACGCTCAAGGCGATGGACCGGATGCGCCACCCGTTCGTGTCGACCGGTCTCTACCTCGCGATGGGCTGGCTCGTGGTCGTCGTCGCGAAGCCGCTCCTGGAAACGATTCCGACGCCGGGCTTGGTCCTGCTTGCGGGCGGCGGCGCCGCCTACACGATCGGCGTCGTGTTCTTCGCGCTCGACTCCCGGGTGCGCTACGCGCACTTCGTCTGGCACCTGTTCGTGGTGGCTGGCACCGCCTGCCACTTCTTCGCTGTGCTCGACTACGCCATCTAGGCCGACGGTCCTTGGCCGGCGTGTCGGCGTCCCGTCGGCTCGGCCGCGACCACACGTCGCAGCTTGCCGCTCGCGGGATCGACTCCTGCCTCCTCCGGGTCGAGCTCGACCTCGACGTTCGCGAGACCCTGTTGGTCCAGCCACGCCCGGAGCGCCGTCGCCACACTCGTCCAGGCGGCCCGACGCTCGGGAAGCGCCATGGGTGGAAGGCGCAGCCGGAGCCGGTCTGCCGCGCCGCGCACGATTTGGACCGGGTGCGCCGCGGTTGCCTGCTCGACGACCGTCTCGAGCGCGAGCGGCAGCAATCGGACCGGCCGGCCGGCGACATCGACGAACAGGAGCACTTCGTCACGCCGTCCCGTGACCTCGATCGCGGGCAGCGGGCTGCCGCAACGGCACGGCTCGGGACGCACGACGATGCTGTCGCCGAGGTCGTAGCGGATCACGGGCTGCACGCGGTTGGCGAGATTGGTGACGAGCACGGTCGCGGAGGGCTCGCCCGGCGGCGTCGGTCGATAGCCGTGGTCGACCGGCTCCAGCAGCACCCAATCGGCGTTCACATGGAGCGCGCCCTCGCGGCAGCCGAACGCGATGCACATGCATTCCGACGCGCCGTATTCGTTGATGACGGGACAGTCGAACGCGCGCTCGAGGCGCAGGCGCGCCGCCGCCGACAGATGCTCACCGCCGGACCAGACGAGCGCCGGCGCGATCGCAAGACGACCCGCATCCCGCTCGTCCGCGAGCAGCGCCAGCATCGTCGGATAGCTTGCGACGAATGCGGGGTCCCATGCGTTGAGCGCTGTCACGAGCGCGGGCAGCGGATCGAGGATCGAGAAGCTTCGTGCCGCAGCCCACGGGACGCCGCGCGAGCCGTGCTGCCACGACGCGATGCTGGCGTAGTGGTCGCCGGTCGCCACGATCAGCGCCGCGCGGGCGCCCTTCGCGAATGCGCCGCGCGCGCAGTCGACCGCCGCGCGCGTGGTGGAGACCTCCGCTGCGAGTAGCGCGTCATAGATGCCGAGCGCAGCGTCGTCCTGGACGAAGATGCCGGGCAGGCCGCTGCTGCCCGAGCTCTTCCACAGCGTATAGCGGCCGAGATAGCGCTCGCCGATCCGCGAGCGGTCGGCGAGGAAGTCGTCGACGCCGGCGCGTGTCACGCCGCGGTCGGTGAGCCAGTCGTCGAAGTGGGGCATCAGCTCGCGCTTGTCGACGACGGGCAGGTCGGTCGGGACGACGTCGCCGTCCCCGACGTCACGATAGGCTTCGCGGTAGAACGGCGAATGCGCGCGCGCATGGCGCACGAGCGAAGCGAAGCGCGCACGCCGCGCCGCTTCGATCGCGGCGGCACCGCGCTGCCGGGTCCACACGATCTCGGACAGCCGCGCCCCGCGGTTCCACCCGTCGAACGCGCGGCGGACGACATCCCACAGGGGGGGCACCGGGCCGTTGCCCATAGCGACGCCTCTGCTTTGCGGCCGCTCCGCTGGAATCTAGCCTGATGACGAGCGCCGCGCGTTGACGTGGTTCCCGGTGCCCGATGTCGGGGCCGCGCGTGTCAGCTCCGCGCGCGTCGCGGCTTCCCCACCGCGCGGAGGGGAAAGCGCGCAGGAATCCGGGCGGCGAGCGCATCGAGCCGTACCGCCAGCGCATCCGTCCGCGCTGCGAGCGCGGCCACCTGGTCCGCGAATACACCGCCTTCGTCGGCGGTCGCGAGCAGCCCCGACCGCTCGTGCGCGTAGCTCGCGACGCTTTCGCCGACGCGCCCGGCCACGTATTCGGGGAATGCGAGCAGCCGGCGCCCTGCGTCGGCCACCCGCTGGCCGACCACGTTGCCCAATACCTGCGCAAACGCCTGCTCGACGAACCACGGCAGCGTCGGCGCGAGCTCCTTCAGCGTCGCCGCGAGCGCCGCGTCGCCGTCGGCTGTCACGTAGCGATCCCAGCGCGCGGGATCCGCGAGGAATGCGGGGAGGTCGAGCGGCGAAACGGAGAGCTTGAGGTCCGATGCGGCACGCGCGGGAAACATCGACGCGACGAGGCCCGTGTCGTCGATCGCGAATGCGCTCGCCGCGGGGCCGACGGCGATGACGAACGAGCGGCCGGCGTGCGCGGACAGCCGCTGCCGCGCCCACGCCTCGCGGTCGAGCATGCGATTCGCGATGGCACCGGGAAGCGCGCCGGGATCGAACGCGAACGTCGTCATGGCGGGCTCGTCAGGCGACCTGGCGGATCCCGGCGAGCAGCCATCCCGACGAACCGTCGATGGGCTTTGTCAGGTTCCACACTTCGTCGAGAGGAACGGGCTGCGGCGCCCCGTCCTCCCGCACAAGTCCCGTGAAGCGGACGCTCGCCCAGTGCGCCCCGGGCTCGGTCGTCACCTCGATGAGCTCCGCGTCGAGCGAAATGACTACGGTCGCCTCGTGCGCGCCCCGCTCTCCGAGCTCGCGCCCGATTTCGGCGGCCATGTCGGGCGTCATCACGTCGGCGAGTGCCTTGCGATCGCCCACGTCCCACGCCGCCTGGAGGCGTCGGAACTGCGTCTTCGCCTCGCCGAGGAAGCGCTCGGCGTCGAATCCCGCGGGCAAGGCGATCGCTGCCCTCGAGGTAGCGGGCGCCAGCACGGGCTCCACGCGCGGCGGCATGTCCGGCGCGCGCGAACGCCCTGCTTCCGATGCGCGCCCGTACGGCATCGGTCCGGCGGTCGCCGGGGCGCGGCGCGCAGCAAGCAGGCGGAAGAGGAGCACCGCGCCGAACGCGACGAGACCGAGCAAAAGAACGCTTGCAAATCCTTCCGGCAAGCCGAAGTGCGCTAGCAGCGCTGCGAGCCCCAGCCCGGCGGCGATTCCCGCAATGGGCCCGAGCCAGCGCGACGCGCCGGTGGGTTGGGCGGCCGCAGCCGGCGCGACGGGCTTCGCGGCGCTCGCGCCCGGCTGCGCCGGCATGACCGGAGTCGCGGCGGGACCCTGAGAAGCGGCCGGCGGCGCGATGCTTTGCCTCTGCGCACCGAGGCTCCTGCCGCCGCCCAGGCGTCCGGCATCGGCGTCGCTCGCCGCGAGGGAGGCCGCCATCGCGGCCGTGGCAAGCGCGAGGATCAGGGGTCGCATCATCGTCGTTCTCCTTTGTCGTTATCGCTCAGTGCAGTTCAGTGTACATGTCCGAGGTGCAGCGCGACCACGCCGGCGGCGAGGTTGTGCACGGCGACGCGATCGAAGCCGGCGTCGCCCATCATGGCTTTCAGCGCCTCCTGATCGGGATGCATCCGGATCGACTCGGCCAGGTAGCGGTAACTCGCGTCGTCGCCGGCGACGAGCCTGCCGATCTTCGGGATCACGTTGAAGCTGTACCAGTCGTACGCGGGCGCGAGCGGCGCCCAGACCCGCGAGAACTCGAGCACCGCCGCGACGCCACCTGGCTTGAGCACGCGGCGCATCTCGGCGAGCGCCGCCTCCTTGCGTGTCACGTTGCGCAGGCCGAAGGCAATGCTCACGCAGTCGAATACGCCGGACCCGAACGGCAGCTTCTCGGCGTCGCACTGGACGGTCGCGAGCGCGCGGCCCGAGTTGAGCAGCTTGTCGCGCCCCGCGGCGAGCATCGCGCCGTTGATGTCGGTCAGCACGACCTCGCCCTCGCGTCCGACGCGGTCGGCGAACAACCGCGCGAGGTCACCGGTGCCGCCGGCCAGGTCGAGCACGCGCATGCCTGCGCGCACGCCGCTCGCCTCGACGGCGAAGCGCTTCCACAGCCGGTGCAGGCCCGCCGACATGAGGTCGTTCATCAGGTCGTACCTGCCGGCGACCGAGTCGAACACGCCGCGCACGCGGCGCGCCTTGTCTTCGGGGGCGACCTGCTCGTAGCCGAAGTGCGTCTTGTCGGTCATGCGTCCCAATTACTTAGCATCGCGGCTCGCGCCCGCCGCTTCCATCCGCTCGAGATAGCGCCGCCACAGATCGTCCTGTCGCTCGCCCAACTCGTAGAGGTAGTCCCACGAGTAGATGCCAGTGTCGTGGCCGTCGGAGAAGGTCGGGCGGATCGCGTAGTGACCTACGGACTCGACCTCCTTGATCGCGACTTCGCGCTTGCCGACCTGCAGCACTTCCTGCCCGGGACCGTGCCCGCGAACTTCCGCCGACGGCGAGTGCACGCGCAGGAATTCGTACGGGAACCGGAATGCGCGGCCGTTCGCAAACGCGATTTCGAGCACGCGCGAGGCCTGGTGCAGCTTGATCTCGGTGGGAATCGGGGTGGAGGCGTCGAGGCCGGACATCGTGCCGTCGCAGCAAAGCAGTGGCGAGCGAACTAGCCTAGCACAACGGCGACACGCCGCGACGTTTGTCCCCGGCGTGAACCCGGGGCGAACCCGGCGCGAGCTAGAGCCCCGCAAAATGCCGGCGAGGACGCGCCAACTGCGAGGGCCCGGCGGCCTCCGCACGAGCGTGATTGTTCGTTGCGCCGAGCCGTCGGCCGCCTGCGGCGACTCGCGATCGCTCGCTCCCCCTTGTATGGTAAGCCCGGACCGGCGCGGTAAAGTTCGATTGCCGTTGCGGCACCCGGACCGGACCGTGCAGCCTGATACCCCCTTGGGCCGTTGAGCCCGTCGCCAAGTGGATCGCGCACGGACTCCGCGTTGGTCTTCACGAAGCCCGAACGGTTACGGCCGCCGGCGGTGCCGAGCGTGCATTTACAAGGAAGGGATCCGAAGATCATGTCCGACTCATGCGTGATGATAGGCATCGATGTGGCCAGCGAGCACGTCGATGTGGCCGCGATCGGCGCCGTGGTGCCGCTCGCGCGTTACAGCAACGACCCCGAGGGACACAGCGCTCTGGCCGATGCGCTGGCCGGCCTGCAAGCGACGCTGGTGGTGATGGAAGCCACCGGCGGCTTTGAGGCGGCGCTGGCCTGCGCACTGCAAGCCGCGGGGCTGAAGGTGGCGGTGATCAATCCCCGTCAGGCGCGCGACTTCGCCCGTGCCATGGGTCGCCTGGCCAAGACCGACCGGGTCGATGCCCAAACCTTGGCCGAGCTGGCCGCAGTCTTGGCGCGACGGGCGGACGTGGCGCGGTTCGTTCGCCCGCTGCCCGAAGCAATGCAGCAGGAGCTTGCCGCACTGGTTACGCGGCGCCGCCAACTCGTTACCATGCTGCTCTCCGAGCGCCAGCGCCTGCGCCTGGCCATCGCCGTCGTGCGCCCCAGTGTCGAGGCCGTCATCGCGATGCTGCGCCAACAGCTCGACGACATCGAAACCCAGATGGTGGCCCACGTCCGCCAGCACTACGCCGAACTGGACGCCTTGCTGCAATCGGCCGGCGGCATCGGCCCCATCGCCGCCGCCAGCCTGATCGCCGACCTGCCGGAACTGGGGCGGCTCAACCGCCGCCAGATCGCAGCGCTGGTCGGCGTCGCGCCCTACGCCAAGGACTCAGGCCAACACCGTGGCCGACGACGCATTGCCGGCGGGCGCTTCGAGTTGCGCCGCACCCTCTACATGGCCACGCTTACTGCCACCCGCCACAACCCGGCCATCCGCGCGTTCTACGAGCGCCTGCTTGCCACCGGCAAGCTCAAGAAGGTCGCACTGATCGCCTGCATGCGCAAGCTGCTGGCCATCCTCAACGCCATGGCCAAGACGCGCACGAAGTTCGATCCGGCTCACGCTCACGCTTGACACGCCAGACGGTTACTTGGCGCTCCGCGCCCGGGGGAACGCGCGAGCGGCGGAGAGGGGCCCCGAGCGCGTAGCGCGCAGGGGATCGGAGCAATCGCGAGCGCGCTCGGAGGCCGACGGCTCGAAATCACGAGTTGCACTGCCGGTGCGGAGGCCGAACCGGCTCGCCGCTCGCGCCGCTAGACGGGGCCCTGCTGGCCCTCGGGCACCATATCGAGATTGCCGATACCCGCGAAGACGTTGCGGTTCTTCGCTTCCTTGCCGTGCAGCTTGATCTCGAGCCGCAGGTCGTTCAGCGAGTCGGCGTTGCGCAGCGCGTCCTCGTAGCTGATGAGCCCGGCCTCGTAGAGGTCGAACAGCGACTGGTCGAACGTCTGCATGCCGAGCTCGCGCGACTTCTTCATGATGTCCTTGATGCCGGACACGTCACCCTTGAAGATCAGGTCGGACACGAGCGGAGAGTTCAGCATCACTTCGACCGCCGGCACGCGGCCGCGGCCGTCGCGGCGCGGAATCAGCCGCTGCGCGACGAACGCGCGCACGTTGAGCGACAGGTCCATCAGGAGCTGCGCGCGGCGCTCCTCGGGGAAGAAGTTGATGATCCGGTCGAGGCCCTGGTTCGTGCTGTTCGCGTGCAGCGTTGCGAGCAGCAGGTGGCCGGTCTCGGCGAACGCTACGGCGTAGTCCATCGTCTGCCGCTCGCGTACCTCGCCGATCAGGATCACGTCGGGGGCCTGCCGCATCGAGTTCCTGAGCGCGATGTCCCAGCTGTCGGTGTCGACGCCAACCTCGCGCTGGGTCACGATGCAGTTGCGGTGCTCGTGGACGAACTCGATGGGGTCCTCGATCGTGATGATGTGGCCGTAGCTGTTCTCGTTGCGGTAGCCGAGCAGCGCCGCCATCGACGTCGACTTGCCGCAGCCGGTGGCGCCGATGAACAGCATGATGCCGCGCTTCGACATGATGATGTCCTTCAGCACCGGCGGCAGACCGAGATCCTCGAACTTCGGGATGTCGGTCATGATCGTGCGGAACACCATGCCGACGCGGGCCTGCTGGACGAACGCGTTGCAGCGGAAGCGGCCGACGCCCGGTGGCGCGATCGCGAAGTTGCATTCCTTCGTCGACTCGAACTCGGCGGCCTGCTTGTCATTCATGACGCTGCGCACGAGCTCGATCGTGTGCTGCGGCGAGAGCGCGGTCTTCGAGACCGGCTGGATCTTGCCGTCGACCTTGAGCGCGGGCGGGAAGCCGGCGGTGATGAAGAGGTCGGACCCCTTCTGCTTCACCAGCAGCTCGAGCAGCTCGTGGATGAACTTGGTGGCGCGTTCGCGTTCCATGCGGACTCCCTGGCGGGGCCCCCGTGCCGGCGAATCGCCCGGCGCGGCCGGCCGTGGCGGCGGTCTAGCCGCCCAGGAACAGCTCCTTGTTGACGGCGCGGTTGCGCGCCTCGGCCACGTTGACCTGGTTGCGGCGGACGAGCTCGGTCAGGCACTGGTCGAGCGTCTGCATCCCGGCCGCCTGGCTCGTCTGGATCGCCGAGTACATCTGCGCGACCTTGTTCTCGCGGATCAGGTTCCGGATCGCCGGCGTGCCGATCATGATCTCGTGTGCGGCCATCCGGCCCTGCCCGTCCTTGGTCTTGAGCAGCGTCTGCGAGATGACCGCCACGAGCGACTCGGACAGCATCGCGCGGACCATATCCTTCTCGGCCGCGGGAAACACGTCGATGATCCGGTCGATCGTTTTGGCAGCCGAGCTCGTGTGCAGCGTTCCGAACACGAGATGGCCCGTCTCGGCGGCGGTCAGCGCGAGGCGGATCGTCTCGAGGTCGCGCATTTCGCCGACCAGGATGTAGTCGGGGTCTTCGCGCAGCGCGGCCCGCAAGGCATTCGGAAACGACAGCGTGTGCGGCCCCAGCTCCCGCTGGTTGATCAGGCACTTCTTCGACTCGTGCATGAACTCGATCGGATCCTCGATGGTGAGGATGTGGCCGTACTCGTTCTCGTTGACGTGGTTGCACATCGCCGCCAGCGTCGTCGACTTGCCGGAGCCGGTCGGTCCGGTGCACAGGATGAGCCCGCGCGGGCGATTGGTGAGCTCGCCGAAGATCCTGGGGCAGTTGAGCTCCTCGAGGGAGAGCACCTTCGACGGAATCGTCCGGAACGCCGCGGCGGCACCGCGCATCTGGACGAACGCGTTGACGCGAAACCGGGCGAGATTCGGGACCGCGAAGCTGAAGTCGCACTCGAGGTTTTCCTCGTACGCCTTCCGCTGCGCGTCGCTCATGATGTCGTACACCATGGCGTGGACGTCCTCGTGCTCCATCGGCGGCAGGTTGATCCGCCGGATGTCGCCGTGGACGCGGATCATCGGCGGCAGACCGGCCGACAGGTGCAGGTCCGATGCCTTGTTCTTGACCGCGAAGGCGAGCAGCTCGGTGATGTCCAATTTATAATCCCCACCCCGGAAACGCTGGATTGCGGCGCAACACGGGTCCGCATGCAATTCGCGTACCAGCGGCGACACTCTCATGCCGGCGTCATTTGATTATGTTCCACTACGAGAAGGCGTGGCAAGCCGTGGGCGCGCGCATCGAGCGGGCCCGGGAAGCGGCCGGCCGCCCCGCCGGGAGCGTCGGGCTCCTCGCCGTCAGCAAGACCTTTCCGCCCGCGGCGGTCCGGGCCGTCTACGGCCTCGGCCAGCGCGCCTTCGGCGAAAACTACGTCCAGGAGGGTGTGGCCAAGATGGACGCCCTCCCCGACCTCGCGGACGTGGAATGGCACCTGATCGGCCCGCTGCAGAGCAACAAGACCGGGCCCGCCGCCGAGCGCTTCGACTGGGTGCACACGGTCGATCGGCTGCGGATCGCCGAGCGGCTCTCGGCCGGGCGTCCGCTGCCTTTGCCGCCCCTCAACGTCTGCGTGCAGGTCAACATCAGCAGCGAGGCCACGAAGAGCGGCGTTGCTCCGGACGAAGCCGTCGCGCTCGCGCGCGAGGTCGCCCGGCTGCCGCGCCTGACGCTGCGGGGCCTGATGGGAATCGCCGCGCCGTCGCCGGTGATGGCAACCCGGCACGCGCAATACCGGATCCTGCGCTTTCTGCTGCAGAGCTGCCGCGACGCCGGCCTCGCCGTCGACACGCTGTCGATGGGCATGTCGGACGACCTCGAGGCGGCCATCGCCGAGGGCGCCACGATCGTGCGGGTCGGTACCGCTATCTTCGGTCCGCGCGGCGCGTGAGCGGGCAACGGATAATCCCGACGTGACCCTCACGACGTTCATCGGCGGCGGCAACATGGCGAGCGCGCTCGTCGGCGGCATGCTTGCGCGCGGCGTCCCTCCGCACGCGATCCGAATCGTCGAGCCCCTCGCGGCACAGCGCGACAAGCTCGCCGCGCGCTTTCCCGGCGTCGCGCTGGGGTCCGAAAGCAGCGCCGCCGCGCTGTCCGGAGCGAGCCTCGTCGTGCTCGCGGTCAAGCCGCAGCAGATGAAGGAAGCGGCGCGCGCCGTGGCGCCGCACCTGCGCGCCACGCCGGGCACGGTCGTGCTGTCGATTGCGGCCGGCGTCCGGCTCGCGGATCTCGCGCGCTGGCTTGGCGGACACGCCCACTTGGTGCGGGCGATGCCGAACACACCGGCGCTCGTCGGCCGCGGCATCAGCGGCGTTTTCATGGCGCCGGGCATCGACGACGCGGCACGCGCGCAATGCGCCGCGGTGCTCGAGGCGGGTGGCGAGGTTGTCTGGGTGGCCGAAGAAGCGATGCTCGACGCCGTGACCGGTATCTCGGGCAGCGGGCCGGCGTACGTGTTCTACTTCCTGGAAGCACTCGAGGCGGCCGCGCGCGAGCTCGGCTTCTCCGCGGTGGACGCGCGAAAGCTCGCCTACGCGACGTTCGACGGGGCGGTCGCGCTGGCGAGGGCGAGCCCGGCCGATCCCGCGACACTGCGCGCGCAAGTCACCTCGAAGGGCGGCACCACCGAACGTGCCCTCGCGGCGATGGAGGGCGGCGCCGTCAAGGCGAGCATCATCGCTGCGGTGAAAGCCGCCGCGCTCCGCGCGCGCGAGCTCGGCGACGAGTTCGGCCGGGGCGACTGAACAGGAATCGCGGCGATGGACCAGGCCCTCCTGCTCGTGCTCAACACGGTGTTCGGTCTTTTCACCTACGCCTTCCTGCTGCGCTTTGTGATGCAGTGGCAGCGCGCGCCGTTTCGCAATCCGGTCGGGCAGGCGGTCACGGCGCTCACCGACTGGGCGGTCAAGCCGCTGCGCCGGGTGCTGCCCGGGTTCAAGGGACAGGACACCTCGACCCTCGTGCTCGCGTGGGCCATGCAGTTCCTTTGGCTCCTCGCGACGAGCCTGATCGTCAATCGCGCCGGCCCCGGAGGCAGCGTCGCGCTTGCGCTCGCGCTGATCGCGCCGATCGAGCTCTTCAAGGCAGTGCTGTGGATACTCATCGTCACCGTCATCATCCAGGCGGTGCTGTCGTGGTTCGGCCCGGACGGCCCGCTCGCGGGGTTCCTGAATGCGATGACGTTCCGCTTCCTCGCGCCGATCCGCCGCATCGTCCCGCCGGTCGGCGGCACGCTCGACCTCTCGCCGCTGATCCTGATCGTGCTGATCCAGATCGTGCTGATGGTGCCGATTCCGTGGCTCGAGGGCGCGGTGCTCTCGCTGTTCCGCAACTGAGCGAGGCGGGCGAAGCCGCAAGGCTGAGCCAAGGCCCGAAGGGCGCGTCGCCGAGCGATGGCGGTCGGCCGTTGGAATGGTGTTCGAATGTCGCTTACGGTCGAAGAGGCCGATGGCTGATTTACCGATGGCTGCGCCCGCGTGGTGCCGCGAGGACGGCGGTGCGATCGTGCTTTCGCTGCACGTGCAGCCGGGCGCGAAGCGCACCGAGGTCGCGGGCATCCACGGCGGCGCCCTGAAAATCCGCCTCGCGGCGCCGCCCGTCGACGGCAAGGCGAACGCGGAGCTGCGCCGCTTTCTCGGCGACGCGTTCGGCGTGCCGATCGCGCGCGTCGTGCTCGTGCGCGGCGAGAGTTCGCGGCAAAAGACCGTGCGCGTTGTAGCGCCCTCGCGGCGCCCCGACTGGTAACGCTAGGTCGCTGCGGGAGCGGACGACGAGGTCGCGAGCGCGTTCGCGAGCCGCACGAAATCCGCAACCGCCAGCGTTTCGCCGCGCGCACCCGGATCGATGCCTGCCGCGACCAGCGCCGTGGCGTCGCAAAGGCCGGCGAGCGCATTCCGAAGCGTCTTGCGGCGCTGGCCGAAGGCCGCGGCGACCACGCGCGCGAACAGCGTCGGATCGGCGATGCGCGGCTTCGCGGCTCCGAGCGGGACGAGACGCACGACCGCGGAGTCCACTTTAGGCACCGGCTGAAACGCGCCGGGGGGCACGACGAAGAGCCGAGTGACCCCGAAGGCGGCCTGCAGCATCACCGAGAGCCGGCCGTAGTCGGGCGTGGCGGGCCACGCCGTCATGCGCGCCACGACCTCCTTCTGCAGCATGAGGTGCAAATCCGCGAGCTGCGCGTCGTACGCCGCGAGGCGGAACAGGAGCGGCGTGCTGATGTTGTACGGCAAGTTGCCTACCACGCGCAGCCGCGGTCCGAGTGCCGCGTAGTCGAACTCGAGCGCGTCGCCGACGTGCAGCACGAGCTTGTCGCGCGGAAATTCGGCCGCGAGGCGGCCGGCGAGGTCGCGGTCGATCTCGATCGCGTGAATCCTTCCGGCGCGCTCGATGAGCGCACCGGTCAGCGCGGCAAGCCCAGGTCCGATCTCGACGAGATTGTCTCCGGCGCGCGGGTTGATCGCATCGACGATCTTCGCGACGTAGTGCGCATCGGCGAGGAAGTTCTGTCCGAACCGCTTCCTCGCGCTGTGGCCGCGCACGGCTGCTCCTTCAGCCGCCGCGGTGCGCAACCAGCTCGAGCGCCAGGTCGAGCGCCGCGAACAGGCTGCCCGGATCGGCCGTGCGCGCGAGTTCCGCGTCGGCTGCAAGGTCGAGCGCCGTGCCGTGGTCGACCGACGTGCGGACGAAAGGCAAGCCGAGCGTCACGTTGACGCCGCCGCCGAAGGCTGCTGCTTTGAGCACCGGCAGGCCCTGGTCGTGATACATCGCGACGATTGCGTCGTAGCGGCGCGCAACGTCCGGCACGAACGCCGTGTCCGCGGCGAGGGGCCCCGCGACGTCGTGACCCGCGGCGCGCGCCGCGGCGATCGCCGGGGCGATGACGTCGATCTCCTCCTGGCCGAGATGTCCTCCCTCGCCGGCGTGCGGATTGAGGCCGCACACCGCGATGCGCGGCTGTGCGATCCCGAAGTCGCGCGCGAGCGCCGCCGCGAGGATCGCGATCGTGGCGCCTACGGCTTCGCGCGTGATCGCGGCGGGAACGGCAGAGAGCGGCAGGTGCGTCGTCACGAGCGCCACGCGCAGCTCGTCGCCGACCAGCAGCATCACGACGCGCGGCGTGCCGGTGCGCGCGGCGAGGAACTCCGTGTGCCCCGTGAACGCGTAGCCTGCGTCCACGAGGACGCTTTTCTGGACGGGCGCCGTCACGAGCGCGGCGCACGCGCCGGTCGCGCACGCATCGGACGCGTGCGTGAGCATCGCGACGACGGCCGCGGCGTTGGCCGGATCGGGCCGGCCGGGCTCGACCGAAACCGTGACGGGCTCGTCCCAGACTTCGAGCGTGCCGTCGGGCGGCGCCAGTCCCGCGGGATCGAAACGTACGAAGTCCGGCGCGAGCCCGATCCGCCGTCCGCGTGCGAGAAGAAGGTCGCGGTCGCCGAAGACGACGAGGCGTGCGGGCCATGGGCGCTCGCGGTGGCGCGCCGCGAGTTGCGCGATGAGCTCCGGACCGATTCCCGCCGGCTCGCCGGCCGTGATCGCGATCGCGGGAAGCGTCATTCTCGGCCTCCGCCCTGCTTTCGAGTTCCCGGTGCGCCGAGGGGTCGGCGGGCTGCGCCGCGGCCTCCGCGCCGCCGTGCCGACATGTTGCAGCACGTGGGTCGGCCGCCGCGCGCGCTTGGGGACGCGCCCTTCGGGCCTTGGCTTCGCCCCCCTCGCGCACGCGACCCACTCATTCGTCCGGCTCGAGCGGCAGCACGGTCGTGTCCGCCGCGCCGCCGAAGCGTTCGATGCGCAGGCCGGGAGCCGCGTGGACCGCGAACGCTTCACCGGCCGCCGCGACCCGGAACTGCGCGAACCCGTCCTGCGGCCGGTCGGGCTTGCCGAAGAGCCAGACCTGCTCGAGCGGCCGTTCGAGGTCGATCTCGCCCGTGTGCTGGACCGCGCGCCCGAGGGGCAGCGCAAAGCCTTCGCGGCCGAATACAGGGAACTGGTCGATCGGCGACCGGTAGAGGTAGACGTGTCCGCCTTCGAGCCGTTGCCGCGTGTTGATGTCGTGCCATCCACCTGGAGGCAGCGCGATCTCCACCTCGCCGCCCGCGACGACGATCGGTGCGACGAGCAGCGCGTCGCCGCACATGAACTGCGTCTCGTAGGATCGCGTCAGCGCATCGCGCGGGAACGCGAGGGGCATCGCGCGCATCACCGGCAGGCCGTGCGCCGTCGCGTCGGCGATCACGCGCTGCAGATAGGGGAGCAACCGGTAGCGGAAGGCGAGCCATTTGCGCGCGATCGCCTCGGCCTCGGCCCCGAACGCCCACGGCTCGCGCTCGCCGATGCCGTGCAGCCGAAGGTGCGAGCTGAACACCGCGGCCTGGAGCCAGCGGACGAAGAGCTCGGACGTCGGCTGCGCGGAACCGTAGAAGCCGCCGATGTCGCTCGCGTGATACGGCGCGCCGCTCATGCCCCACGACAGCCCGCCCCGGATCGACGCAGCGAGCCCTTCCCAGTCGCTCTGCGGATCGCCGCCCCACTGGATAGGATGGCGCTGGCTTCCGGTCCACCCCGCGCGTCCCCAAACCATCGGCGGCCCGTTCTCCGGCCGCTGGAAGCGCGCAGTTGCCTCGTGGACGCACTGGTTGTAGAGCAGCGGATAGACGTTGTGCAGTCGCCGCCCACGGTCGCCGTTGAACGCGACGGCGTCGTCGGGCACGTGCTCGCCGAAGTCGGTCTTGATCACGTCGACGCCCTGCGCGAAGAGCTTCTCGTGCGCATCGCGCCACCACGCGTACGCGGCCGGATGCGTGAAGTCGACGATGCCGCTCTCGGGGAGCGGCGTCAGCACGCTTCCGAACGGACTCGACGCGGGCGAGGTATCCCAGCTGAACACGTATGGCGCGCCTTCCGCGTTCGCGAGCAAGTAGCGCCGCGCGGCGAGCTCCTCGAACAGCGGCGAATGGATCGAGACGTACGGATACTCCCAGACGCAGATCCGCAGCCGGTGCGCCTTGATCCGCGCGAGCGCCTCGTAGGGGTCCGGGAAGCGTGTCTCATCCCACTCGAAATCGAAGCGCGTCTCCGTATTCCACGCGGCGCGCCCGTCGAGCGTCAGCACGTCGCAGGGAATCTTGCGCTCGCGCAGCGTCGCCGCGACGTCCGCGGCCTCCTCCGGCGTCTGGTAATACGCGCGCGACACCCACAGGCCGAGTCCCCACAGTGGCACCGGCGGCGCGCGGCCGGTGAGCTCCGTGAAACGCTCGAGGATGCCGGCCGGCGCGTCGGCCGCGAAGAAGAAGAGGTCGAGCGCCTCGTCGTCGACCAGAACCGCATACGAACGATGCGACCAGTCGGGATGCCCGACGCCATGCGTGACCATCGCCGGCGTGTGGACGAACACGCCCCACGCGCCGTGGCCAGTGCCCGGGCTCCACGCGAACGGGACGTTCTTGTACGACGCGCCGGTGTTGACGCCGAGCGCGTCGACAACCTGCGAGTGGATCAGCTGGCCGCGCTTGTCGAGCGGGCCGAACTTCTCGCCCAAGCCGTAGACGGCCTCGCCGGAGGCGAGCGCAAACGACGCGGTCCACTGGCCGCCCTGGCGCACGCGGCCGAATGTCGGCAGCCGGGTCCAGCCGCGGAAGTGCTCGTCGGTGATCGACGTGAGCACGGGATATCCGCGGTGGAGAAGGCGAAAACGCAGCGGCAATTCGGCGATCTCGAGCATCGTGTCGCCGACCGCGAACGTGTAGCGGCCATCATGCTCGTGCGCGACCGTGCAGGCTCGGGTCTTGCCCTGAATGAGGCCGTAATCGGGCTTGGTGTTCGGGCCGGCACGGAGCCGAAACACGCCTGGTCCGTAGCACGACACTTCGAGGATGTCGCCGGTCGACGTCGCGAACGACGCGCCGGACGCCGAGGCGCCAAGGCTCTGCGGCGAATCGAGGCGGACGAAGGCGCCGGAGTCGAAGGGCATGGATCAGCCGGCGAACTTAGGTTCCGGCAGGCCCGGCACAGGGGCGCGCAGCGCGAAGATGCCGCCCGAGAGCGGCAGCCGCGCGAGCTCGTCCGCGCCGCGCTCTTGCCGCGCGCTCGTCACGTAGAGTGTCTGCAGGTCGGGGCCGCCGAACGCGCACATCGTCGGACACAGCGCCGGCAGCGCGATCTCCGCCAGCACGGCGCCGGCGGGCGAAATGCGCACGACTCGACCGCCGCGGTAGAGCGCCGTCCAGTAGCAGCCTTCGCGATCGACCGCGGCGCCGTCGGGCCGGTCGTCCGCGGCCTCGAAGCGCTTCACCACGCGCGGCGCCGACGGCCCGCCCGACGCGGCGTCGAACGCGTACGCGTGAATCGTCCGCGTCGGCGTGTCGGCGTGGTACATCGTCCGGCCGTCGGGACTCCAGGCGAGGCCGTTCGATATCGTGAGCTCACCGAGGACCTCCGTGAGGCGGAAGTCGGCATCGAGCCGGTAGAGCGCCGCCGTGGCCGCGTCGCGCTTCTCGTTCATCGTGCCGGCGAAAAGGCGCCCCTGCGGATCGCAACGGCCGTCGTTGAAGCGGTGATGCGCGGGATCGAATGGCGCAGGAGCGATCCGGCGCACGAGCGTGCCGTCGACGCGCGCGAGATGGATGCCGTCGCGCAGCGCGACGACGAAGCCGCCGTCGCGCCGCAGCGCGAAGCAGCCGATCGACGAAGGCATCGGCAGCGCACGATTGGTGCCGGTTGCCGGATCGAAGCGGTTGAGCGACGGCGCGTTGATGTCGACCCACCAGAGTACCTGCTCGGCTACGGACCACACGGGGCACTCGCCAAGGCTCGCGCGCGCGTCGAGCACGCAGCGCGGGATGGCAGCGTCGTCGTGACCGGGGGGATTCATTTGAGTACCTTCGCCCTGCGCGCTCCGGTATTCGCCCTTGGGGCGGCCCGGCGGGCTCATGGCAGGCGGCGAACACCGATCTCCATCGTACAAGAAAACGTGCCGCCGGGGCGGAGCGTGCGCGCGCCGGTGCCGCGCTCGCCGCGTGCGGCGCGATTGAACGCATCGGTCATGTGCGTGACCGGCTCCAGCGCGAGGAAATCCGCGCGCTCCGGCGCATAGACGACGAGGAACGACAGGGCGCGATCGGCGGCGAGCGTGACGGCCATGCGGCGCGCCCCGTCGTGCAGCAGCGCGGTGCCGTCCCAGCCCGCGAACACGTGGTCGATCGTCGCCGCGCCCGGATCGCGCGCGGGCTCGAAGGGACCGTCGGGGAGCATCGGCGCGAGCTCCGTCGGCAGCCGCGTCGCGTCGGTCATCCAGACGCCGCCGGCGCGAAAGGCGAGCCGTGTTGCTGCGGTCCGTACGAAGAACGGATGGAAGCCCAGGCCGAACGGGAAGGCGTCGGCGCCGGTGTTCGCGAGGGTCAGCCTGACCGCGAGCGCGGCGCCAGTCGCATCCGCGCGCAGCGCGAACGATTGCATCGCGCGAAACGGCCAGGGCCAGGCGCGCGCGGCTTCGCCCGCAGCGTCGTGGTCGAGCACGAGGCGGGCGCTGGTCGCATCGTGCGCAGCGATGGCCCACGGTCGCTGCCAGCCGACGCCGTGGATCGAGTGCGGATGGTCGCCGAAGTTCCGCGCGAGCACGTGCGTGCGCTCCGCGAAATCGAGCCGTGCTTGTGCGATCCGGTTCGAGTACGGGACGAGCGGCCAGCACGCATGCGTGCGCACGTCGGGCGCGCAGGGCCGGCGTGGGACGCAGCACGTCGATGCCGCCTAACGTAAACGACGCGATCGCGCCGCCCGTCGCGGGCGCGATCCCGACACGCGCATCGCCCGCGACGAGCGCGACGGCATCGGCCATGGCGATCGCGGCGCGCGGCGTGCGCTTCAGCCCGCCTTGGCCCGCACCTTCGCGAGGTAGTCCTGCGCGCAGCCGACCATCATGCCCATGTCCGAGCTGACCGCGACCCACGAGTAACCGAATTCGAGGAACGTGGCGACGGATTCGGGGTTCTGGCCGACGATTCCGCACGGCTTGCCGAGGCGTTTGCACTCCTGCGCCGCGAAGCGGACCTTCTCCTGCACGGCCGCGTGACCGGTGTCGCCGAGATGGCCCATCGACGCCGCGAGGTCGTTCGGCCCGACGAAGATCGAGTCGACGCCGTCGACCGCCGCGATCGCCTCGAGCCGCCCGAGCGCCGCGAGCGTCTCGATCTGCACGATCACGCAGATCTCGCTGCCGGCGGTCTTCAGGTAATTGGGCACTGTGCCGAAGCGGCTGCCGCGATGCGTGCCGGCGACGCCGCGCACGCCGGCGGGCGGATAGCGTGTCGCCGCGACCGCGCGCTTCGCCTCGTTCTCGTCCTGCACGAACGGGAAGAGCAGCGTCTGAGCGCCGGCATCGAGCACGCGCTTCACCATCACCATGTCGTTCCACGGCGGACGAACCACCGCTTGCGCCGGCGTCCCCGCGACCGTGCGCAGGATCTCGGTCATCTGCGGCACGTCGATCGGCGTGTGCTCGGTGTCGACGACGACGAAGTCGAAGCCCGCGCAGCCGAGCGCCTCGGCGGTCGCGGGCGCGCCGCTCGAAAGCCAGGTGCCGACCGGTGTCCGGCCGGAGGCGATCGCGCGCTTGAACGGATTGACGGGCAGGTCCATGGGATCCTCGGAGGCGGTTTCGTTCGGGGGAAAAACGCGGACAGACGCCGGAATTCTACGCCGGCTCGACATGCGAGTCATCTGTGTGATATAGATGATATAGATGAATCTCGAGGCGAGCGCCCGGGACCCCAGCGGGCCCCCGTGGGTCAACCCCGAAGGCCCCGACTCCCCCCACCACGGGGCCACAATAGCGGCCGGGCCCCAGCGACGACGGCGGCCCCGGACGAGGAGGAACGTCGACGATGAGCGCGGCCGCGGCACGCGCGAGCTACCCCGATCTCGCCGGACGAACGGTGTTCGTGTCCGGCGGCGGCTCGGGCATCGGCGCCGCGTTCGTCCGGGCATTCGCGGGTCAAGGCTGCCGCGTGGCGTTCGTCGACATCGCCGATGCGCCGTCGCAGGCCCTCGCGGCCGAGCTCGGCGCGGACATTCGCTACTGGCGCTGCGACGTGCGCGATGTCACTGCGTTGCAGGCGACGATCGCAGCCACGCAGGAGGCCTTCGGGCCCGTGCGCGTCCTCGTCAACAACGCGGCGCGCGACGACCGGCATGCGATCGAGGATGTCACGCTCGCCTATTGGGACGAGAACCTCGCGACAAACCTGCGGCATCACTTCTTCGCCGCGCAGGCGGTTGCGCCGCAGATGGCTGCCGCGGGCGGCGGCTCGATCATCCACCTGGGCTCGATTTCGTGGATGCGAGGCCGGCCCGCGATGGTCGCGTACACGACGTCCAAGGCCGCGATCTCCGGGATGACGCGTGTGCTCGCGCGCGAGCTGGGCCCCCGCGGGATCCGCGTCAACGCGATCATTCCTGGCGCGATCGCCACCGACCGCCAGAAAGCGCTATGGGACACGCCGGAGGCCGAGCGCGAATTCCTGGATCAGCAGTGCCTCAAGTTCCGGCTGTCCGCGGACGACGTCGCGCGCACCGCGCTCTTCCTCGCTTCCGACGAGGCCCGCGGCATCACGGGCGTGAACCTGATCGTCGACGCCGGGCTCGCGCAGACGAGCGTCGCCCTCTAGGCCATGTCGCAAGTCGCGCTCGAAAACGTCGTCAAGGCGTACGGCAGCACCGAGGTGATCCACGGGATCGACCTCACGATCCGCTCGGGCGAGTTCGTCGTGTTCGTCGGGCCTTCGGGCTGTGGCAAGTCGACGCTCCTGCGTATGATCGCGGGGCTCGAGGACATCACGGCGGGCCGAATCTCGATCGGGGGCGCCGTCGTCAACGACCTTCCCCCGCGCAGCCGCGACATCGCGATGGTGTTCCAGGACTACGCGCTCTACCCGCACAAGAGCGTGTTCGACAACATGGCCTTCGGCCTGAAGCTGCGCAAGCTGCCAGCACACGAGATCCGCGCGCGCGTCGAAGAAGCGGCGGCGATCCTGCAGATCGCGCACCTCTACGGCCGCAAGCCGCGCGAGCTCTCGGGCGGCCAGCGCCAGCGCGTCGCGATGGGACGGGCGATCGTGCGCAAACCCAAGGCGTTCCTGTTCGACGAGCCTCTGTCGAACCTCGACGCGCTGCTGCGCGCAGAAATGCGCGTCGAGATCAAGAAGCTGCACCAGAAGCTCGGCAACACGATCGTCTACGTCACGCACGACCAGGTCGAGGCGATGACGCTCGCCGACCGCATCGTCGTCCTGCAGGCAGGGAATCTCATCCAGTACGACACGCCCGACGGGATCTACAACCGGCCCGCGGCGCAGTTCGTCGCCGGGTTCACCGGATCGCCGCCGATGAATTTCCTGTCGTGCCGCATCGGCGAGGGCGGGCGGACGCTGCACTTGCCGGGCAGCGTCGACCTGCAAGTGCCCACCGCGCGCGTCGCGCTCTGCGCGCGGCACGTCGGCCGCGCGCTGACGTTCGGGCTGCGACCCGAGCACGTCACGGCCGGCGCGGCGGATGGGCCGCACGCGGCGCGCGTCGCCGCCTCCGTGCTCCTGGTCGAGCCGCTCGGCTCGGACACGCTCGCGCTGGTGCGGCTGGGACGCGGCGCGGATGCGGGCGAGCTCACCGGACGCTTTGCGCCCGAGGCCGGTCTTGCAGTCGGGCAGAATCTCGAGGTCGCGCTCGCGCTCGACCGGTTCCACCTGTTCGATCCCGAGACCGGCGCCGCGATCCGCGGCGACGACTGGTAAGCGGAGCGGCGTTCGCGCGGCCCGCCTCACGTGGAGGAGAGTCACATGAAGCTCTGGCAAGCGATGGTGGCGGCGGCGCTCGCGGTGGGACTCGCGGCGGCGGCATCGGCACAGCAGACGACGCTGCGCATCTTCACGGGCGGCCAGCAGCGGCCCGACGTGATGCGCAAGATCGCCGACGAGTATCAGAAGAAGAATCCGAACGTGAAGGTCGAGATCGAGGTCGGCGGCGCGACCTCCGAGGCGCAGCAGCAGTACCTGTCGACAGTGCTCTCGTCGAAGGATTCGGTGCTCGACGTGATCCTGATCGACGTGATCCGGCCGGCGCAGTGGGCGTCGCAAGGCTGGGCCGAGCCGCTCGACGCCTACCTCGGCGCCGACAAGGCGAAGGTGATGGCGGGCTACCTCAAAGCCTACGCGGACGCGGACCAGGTCAACGGCAAGGTGATCGCGCTGCCGTACTTCGCCGACTCGCAGTTCCTCTACTACCGGAAAGACCTGCTCGAGAAGTACAAGCGTCCCGTGCCGAAGACGTGGGACGAGATGATGGAGACTGCGAAGGCGATCATGGACGGCGAGAAGAACGCGCAGCTCATGGGCTTCACGACCGCCGGCGCGCCGATCGAAGGCACTGTGTGCACGTACCTCGTGCCGCTCTGGGGCGCGGGCAGCGAGCTCACGAAGGACCGCAAGCTCAACCTCGACACGAAGGAGGCGCGGGAGCCCTTCCAGCTCTACGGCCGGATGAAGCAGGCGGGCGTGCTGCCGAAGAACATCGCCGAGATTCCGACCGACCGGATCCGCATCGACATGCAGGCAGGCAACCTGATCTTCGGGATGAGCTGGGGCTACGTCTGGAACCGGCTCGAGAACGACCCGGACACCAAGGTCAAGGGGAAGATCGGCGTCGCGCTGCTGCCGCACGACCCGGGCGGCAAGAGCGCGACGTGCATCGGCGGCTGGCAGCTTGCGGTCTCCGCGTTCTCGAAGAACAAGCCGGAAGCGGTCAAGTTCGCGCGGTGGCTATCCTCGCCCGAGGTGTCGAAGATGCAGGCGATCCTCGCGTCGCACCTGCCGGTGTTTCCGCAGGTCTACAAGGATCCGGAAGTGCTGAAGGCGAACCCGTGGTTCGCCGACGCGCTGCCGGTCGTCGAGGGCGCGAAGTCGCGGCCGGTCACCGCGCAGTATCCGCAGGTGTCGGATGCGATCCGCAGCAACATGAACGCGTACCTCGCCGGGACGAAGACGACCGACGTTGCGCTCTCCGACATGAAGAGCAAGCTCCAGCCGATTTTCCGCTGATCGCGTCGTCTCCGCGCAGGCGGGGACCCGGTGTCTTTCGATGAACGACGCTGGGTTCCCGCGTTCGCGGAACGACGGCATGCCCGTGCCTCCCTTCTCCCGCCGCGACCTCTCCGAGCGCGCGCTCGGCACGCTGCTGCTCCTGCCGGCGGCGGCGCTGCTCGCCGTGATCGTCGTCTATCCGGTCGCGACGCTCGTGTGGACGAGCCTCTTCACCGTCGACCCCGAGAACGCCGCGGCCGGCGAAACGTTCGCCGGCCTCGGCAACTACCTGCGCGCATTCGACGACGAGCGCTTCTGGCACGCGAGCTGGAACACCATCCTCTACGTCGTCGTCACGGTGCCGGGCGCGCTCGTCGTCGGCCTCGGCCTCGCGCTGCTCGCGAACCGCGCCTTCGCCGTCAGGTGGCCGGTGCGGCTCGGGCTGCTGCTGCCGTGGGCGCTGCCGCTCGTGTTCGCCGGCCTCATCTTCCGCTGGTTCTTCGAGTACAACACCGGGTTGGTCAACAACGGCCTCGCTGCGCTCGGGGTCGAGCCGCTGCCGTGGCTGTCGAGCCCGACGCCCGCGTTCTGGGCCATCTCGATCGCGATCATCTGGAAAGCGTCGTCGTTCATGGCTCTCGTGCTGCTCGCGGGATTGCAGGCGATACCAAAGTCGCTCTACGAGGCGGCCGAGGTCGACGGCGCGTCGACGTGGCAGCAGTTCGTCGAGATCACGCTGCCGATGCTCGCGCCGGCGATCGCCGTTGCGCTCATCTTCCGCACGATCACCGCGATCCAGACGTTCGACATCCCCTATGCGATGACGGGCGGCGGGCCAGGCGACTCGACCGAGACGCTCGCGATGTACATCCACAAGACGACACTCGACTTCCTCGACTTCGGCTACGGCTCGGCGCTCGCGGCGCTGATGTTCGTGTTGTCGATGATGATTACGTCGGGCTACCTCCGATACACGCGCCGCAGCGCGCGGCGCGGCGACGATTAGCGGCATGGCCTTCAACCGCCGCGCCGTCGTCTGGTTCGCTGCGATCGTCGTCGTGGTCAACGGCTTCTTCCCGGCCGTCTGGATACTCCTGACTTCGTTCAAGACCGAGACCGAACTCCTGCGCGTGCCGATCACGTTCCTGCCGGATGCGCCGACGCTCGAGAACTACCGGATCGCGTTCACCGCGCAGCCGATCCTCCGGTTCATGTGGAACAGTCTTGTCGTCGCCTCGCTGTCGACGGCGCTGTGCGTGCTCGTCGGGGCGCTCGCCGCCTACGCACTCACGCGGCTGCGGATGCCGTTGCGCAACCTGATCCTGTCGCTCTTGCTCGCCGTCGCGATGTTTCCGCTGATCTCGCTCATGGTGCCGCTCTTCAAGCTGATGCGCGAGGCCGGTTTCCTCAATACGTACTGGGCGCTGGTGCTCCCGTACGCGGTGCTGTCGCTGCCCGTGTGCACGCTCGTGATGGCGAGCTTCTTCCAGGACATCCCGCCGGACCTCGAGGCGGCGGCGATGGTCGACGGCTGCTCGCGCGTCGGCGCCCTGTTCCGCGTGGTCATCCCGCTGTCGGCGCCCGGCGTGTTCACCGCGGCGATCCTCGCGTTCGTCAACGCGTGGGACGAGTTCCTGCTCGCGCTGACGATGATGAACCGAGTGAACATGCGCACGCTGTCGGTCGGGATCACGCTCTACCAGGGCGAGTTCGCGTTCCCGTGGCCGCTGATCTCGGCCGCGCTGGTGATCGCGATCGTCCCGATCTCGATCCTGATCGCCGTATTCCAGGAGCGCGTGGTCGGCGGCCTGACGAGCGGCGGGGTGAAAGGCTAGACGTTCAGCCGGACGCGCAGCCAGCGGCACTGCGCCGGCCAACGGACGGTATCGACGGCGAGCTGATCGACGCAACACCTTCCAATCTTGCCAGATGAGGAGGGACGCGTATGGGGGGAACGCGAGGCGGAGGTTCACCCGCAAGGAACAGGCTGAACTTCGGGGGCGCTGGAGAAATAGTCAATGCATAGCCGACATTGCGCGTGCGCTGGAGCGCAGGAACAAGAGCGGTGTTTACCGGGTGCTGGCTTTGAAGGGAGGTATAACCCCAGCGGCGCGCACGCGAGCGCCGGTGGCGCTGCGTCTCCGGTGCCCACAATTTGTATGTTTCCATGAGCAAATGTATCCTCACGCGATTCTGCTCGGGCGTCGGGCCTGCGGTTCTTTAGCAAGACGCCATTTGCGTTTGCTGTTGGCTGCACCGGTTGCTGCAATTCCTAGTCCAACGAGGAGGCTCTGATGGTCTACCGTACCTGCGCTGCCGCAGCGACCGCTTTGCTCGCCGCCGGAATCGCGACCGCGGCACCGCCCAAGGTCGTGACGCTGCCCAACTCCGATCCGCAATGCTTCGCGCCGTGGGCCGGCAATACCAAGCTGTTCCAGTATCCGGCCAAGAAAGGCCCGTACCGCATCGCGCTCGCGAACGGCTACATCGCGAACACGTGGCGCATCCAGATGATCAAGACGGCGAAGGCGTATGCTGCGCAACCCGAAGTGGCGGCGAAGTTGAAGGAGTTCAAGGTCGTCTCCACCGGTGAGGACGTCGCCGCACAGATCGCCGCGATCAACAACTTCATCGACTCCGGCTACGACGCGATCGTCGTGAACGCGCAGAATCCGGCAGCGTTCAAGCCCGTCATCAAGCGCGCCAACGACGCGGGCGTCGTGCTGGTCGCATTCGACAACATTCTCGACACCGAGGAGGCGATCAACGTCAACGTCGACCAGAAGGGGCTCGGCAAGTATTGGGCCGAGTGGCTCGTGAAGAACGTGCCGAACGGCGGCAAGGTGCTCGAGGTGCGGGGCGTGTCCGGCACCTCGGTCGACCGCGACCGGCACGAGGGCATCCAGGAAGTCTTCAAGGCGTCGGGCAAGAAGTGGGACACGGTCGAGGTGATCGGCAAGTGGGACGACCCGACGGCGCAGAAGGTGACGGCCGACGCGATCGCCGTGCACAAGAAATTCGACGCGATCACCGCGCAAGGCGGCGACACCGGCGTCGTGCAGGCGATGATCGACGCGAAGCATCCGTTCGTGCCCTTCGGCGGCGAGACCGAGAACGGCTTCCGCAAGTTCTGCGGCAAGTACGGGGCGCAGGGCTTGAAGTGCGCCTCGGCCGGGACGGGGCCGGCCCAGGTGGCCGTCGCGATCAAGACGGCGATCGCGGCGCTCGAAGGGAAAGTCGTGCCGCAGTCGGTGAAGCTTCCTCTGGCACGCGCTGAGTACCCGAACATGAAGGAAGGGACGGATTACTACCCCGCGCAGAGCGACAACTTCTTCGTCGGCAACTCGTTCCCGACCTGCGGCATCAACTTCACCGCGCAGGAAATCATGGGACAAACCGAAGCGAACGTGAAGTGAACGCGGACGCGGGGGCCGGGGTCGAAACCCCGCGCCCCCGCGCTCGGCCATGAGCCCGAAGGGCCGCCCCAAGGGCGAATACCGGAGCGCGGAGCGCAAAGGTATCCAGTGAGCCTGTTCGCGATGAGCGGCGTGACCAAGCGCTACGGCGGTGTGCGCGCGCTCGAGGACGCCAACCTCGCGATCGAGGCCAGCCGCATCCACGCGGTGCTGGGCGAGAACGGCGCCGGCAAGTCGACGCTGATCAAGATCATGGCAGGCGTGGTGACGCCCGACGAGGGCCGGATGCTGCTCGACGGCGTGCCGGTCGCGTTCGCGTCGCCGGCGGCGGCCAACGCCGCCGACATCGCCTGCATCTTTCAGGAGTTGTCGCTCATCCCCGACCTCTCCGTCGCCGACAATATCGCGATCAGCAACCCGCCGCGCCGCTTCGGGCTGATCGACCGTCGGGCGCAACGCCACATCGCCGAGGAAGCGCTCTCGCGTGCCGGCGCCGACAACATCCATCCGCTGGCGCTCGTCAAGGACCTTTCGCTGTCGCGCCGGCAGATGGTCGAGATCGCCAAGGCGCTCGCGCGCAAGCCGCGCATCCTGATTCTGGACGAAGCCACGTCGGCGCTGACCGCCGCCGACGTGACCAAGATCTATGGCGTATTGCGGCGGCTTCGCGCCGACGGTCTCGCTCTGGTCTACATTTCTCATCGGATGCACGAAATCGCCGAGCTGGCCGACGAATGCACGGTGTTTTGCAACGGCCGCAGCGTCGCGAGCTTCGCCGCGGGGACCAAGACCGACAACGAGATCGTCGAGCTGATGATCGGCCGCGAGTACAGCGCCGTGTTTCCGGCGCGGGCCCAGCGTGCGGCCGACAGTGCGTCGCCGCTGCTCGAGGTGCGCCATTTGAGCTGGACCGAGCGCTTGAGCGATGTCTCGTTCAAACTCCGCGCCGGCGAAGTCATCGGCCTCGGTGGCCTCGACGGCCAGGGCCAGCGCGAGCTCTTGCTGGCGCTCTTCGGCGTTCTGCGTGGGACCACGGGCGAGGTGCTGATCGACGGTCGGCCGGTCGACATCACCGGCCCGGATGTCGCAAAACGCAGCACCATTGGCATGGCGCTCATCCCCGAGGATCGCAAGACCGAGGGCCTGATGCTGCAGATGTCCGTGCGCGACAACCTTTCCTTCGCCGCCCTCGACACGCTGTCGCGCTGGGGCGTCGTCAACCGAGCCGCCGAACGCGACGCCGTGGATCGGATCGTGCGCCTCCTTGCGGTGCGCACCGACGGCACGGACCTGCCGGCGGGATCTTTGTCCGGCGGCAACCAGCAGAAGCTCGTCATCGGCAAGTGGCTGATGACAAAGCCGCGCATCCTGCTGCTCAACGATCCAACGCGCGGGATCGACGTCGGCACCAAGCAGGAGATCTACGAGCTTCTGCATGAGCTTGCCGGCGCAGGAGCGGCCATCCTCTTCTACTCGACCGACTACGACGAGCTCGTCGGCTGCTGCGACCGTGTCCTGGTGATGTACGACGGCGCGATCAGGCGCGAGCTCGTCGGCGACGAAATCACCGAGCACGCGCTCGTCAGCAGCGCCTTGAACATCGGGTCCGAGCCGCGGCCCGGAGGCGCACCGCAATCGGTGCGAGCATGAGCGGCGATTGGCGCTACCGGCTGCGCGAGCACAAGGGGACGCTGCTCGCCTTCGCGGCCTTTGTCGTGATGTTCACGATCTACGCGACGAACCACCCCGCCGGGCTCAACGCCAACGTGGCGACGACCGCCGCCAACAAGGGGGTCCTCCTCGCGATCGTCGCCATCGCGCAGACGCTGGTCGTGCTGACCGCGGGCATCGACCTGTCCGTGGGCATGGTGATGGTGCTCGCGAATTGCCTCGCCTCGACCATTGTGGACGGCTCGCCGCTGATGACCGCGCTGGGCGTGATGGGCGTGCTCTTCGTCGGCGGCCTTTGCGGCGCGATCAACGGACTCATCGTGATCTACGGCCGTCTGCAGCCGATCGTGACGACCATCGCCACCGGTGCCGTGTATTACGGCGCCGCGCTCGCGCTGCGACGCGTGCCCGGCGGCGACGTCAATTCCTCGCTCGCCGACGCGCTGACCGGGCAATTGCCTGGCGGCTTCCCGGCGAGCCTCGCGCTGCTCCTCGGCCTGGTGCTTGTCGCATGGCTGCCTTTCCGGCGCTCGGCGATCGGCCGCGCGGCCTACGCTGTCGGATCCTCCGAGATCGCCGCCTACATGTCCGGCGTCCCTGTCCAGCGCGCCAAGTTCGTCGCCTATACGCTGTCGGGCCTCCTCGCGTCGGTGGCCGGGCTGTTCCTGACCTTCATCACCTACTCGGGCGAAGCCTCCGCCGCGAACGGCAGCACCTACACGCTCTATTCGATCGCGGCGGTCGTGCTGGGCGGCGTGTCGCTGTTCGGCGGCTCCGGCAGCGCGGTCGGCGCGATCTTCGGCGCGCTCATGTTTCGCACGATCGGCGACCTGCTCTTCGTGTTCAACGTGGAGCCGCTCTGGCAGCCGCTGTTCCAGGGTCTCGTTCTGTTCGCCGCCGTGTGTCTCGGCACGGCTCGACTGCTTCGAATCCGCAACCGGCTCGACCTGTATGGATGAGTCGCGCGCTCCCCCGAGCATGAGCGACACGTTCGGCCACCGCGCCGCGAGCCTGCGGAAGCACATCGACCCGGCCATCGCGTGGGCGTTCGGGTGCATCGTGCTCGTGTTGCTCGTCGGGAGCCTCTATTCGAGCAGCTTTCTGTCGCCCGAGTATCTGCTGCAGCAACTCAAGGTCGCTTCCTTCCTGGGCATCATCGCAACAGGGACGATGATCGTGATCCTGCTGGGGCAGATCGACTTGTCGGTGCCTTGGGTCGTCGCCGTCGGCGGGATGATGTCGACCGCAGCCGCGGGCTGGGGACCGCTCGGCGGCGTCCTGGCGATTCCGGTGGGTGTCGGCTGCGGCGTCGCGCTCGGGCTCGTGAGCGGGGTGGGTGTCGCGTTTCTTCGCATTCCGTCGATGGTCGTCACCTTGGCGGTGAACGCGGTGGCGCAAGGGCTGATGGTCGTGCACACCGGCGGCTTTTCGCCGCAGGACGCCTCGTCGCCCGCGATGCGCTTCCTTGCGACCGGCCATAGCGTGCTGGGGATTCCCAATGCGCTGCTGGTATGGATCGTGGTCGGCATCGCCGTCGTCTTTCTGCTGACCCGCACGACGTTCGGCCGCATCGTCTACGCGATCGGCAACCGCGAGCGCGCCGCTTACCTTTCCGGCGCCCGTACTCGCCTCGTCGTGATGGCGGCCTTTGCGCTCGCCGGCGGCCTGTCCGCATTCGGCGGCGTGCTGCTCGCGGGCTACGCGAGCAAGGCGGCGCAGGCAATGGGCGACCCCTACCTGCTGCCGGCGATCGCCGCCGTGGTGCTCGGTGGAACTTCCATTCTCGGCGGCCGCGGCAGTTATCCCGGCACGGTGGCCGGCGTCATCCTGATCACGTTGTTGCAATCGATCCTGTCGGTGATGCAGATCGAGGAATTCGGGCGCCACCTGATCTACGGTGTCGTGATCATCGCGATGCTGCTCATCTACGGCCGCGGCCGGCGGTATTCGGAGTGACCCGATCCAAGGACGACCCATGGCCCTCGAACTCACGTCCAGCTTCGCAGTCGTCGATCCGCGCTTTCGCAAGCTCGCGCTGCCCTACATCCATGTCGAGAAGCTCTATACGGGCTGCCGCTGGGCCGAGGGACCGGCGTGGTTCGCGGCCGGGCGCTATCTCGTGTGGTCCGACATCCCGAACGACCGGATGCTGCGCTGGGACGAGACCGATGGCTCCGTCTCGGTATTTCGCCAGCCGGCGCTTAACAGCAACGGCCACACCGTCGATCGCGAGGGACGGCTCGTCTCCTGCGAGCACCGCAGCCGGTGCGTGTCGCGCACCGAGTTCGACGGCAGCCGCACGGTGCTCGCAGATCGCCACGACGGAAAGCGCTTCAACTCTCCCAACGACGTGGTGGTGAAAAGCGACGGCAGCGTCTGGTTCACCGATCCCAGCTACGGCATCGACTCGGACTATGAGGGCGACGCTGCAAGAAGCGAGATCGGCGCCTGCAACGTCTATCGCATCGATCCTGCCGACGGCCGCGTCACGGTCGTCGCGTGGGATTTCGTGCAGCCCAACGGGCTCGCGTTTTCACCGGACGAATCGCTCCTATACGTCGTCGACACCGGCCTCACGCACAAGGCGGACGGCCCGCACCATGTGCGGCGGTTCAAGGTCTCCGCCGACGGTCGCGCAATCGCGGAAGGCGAGGTATTCGCGACGTGCCCGGTCGGCGTCTACGACGGCTTCCGCGTCGATGTCCACGGCAACCTGTGGCTGTCCGCGGGCGACGGCGTGCACTGCCACGCAAGCGACGGATCGCTCCTCGGCAAGATCCTGATTCCGGAAGCCGTCGCGAACGTGTGCTTCGGCGGGCCCAAGCTCAATCGCCTCTTCATCTGCGGCACGACGTCGCTCTATTCGGTGTTTCTGAACACGCGCGCGGCGCCGCGTCCCCCCGAGTCGTGTCCGCATCAATCATGACGGAAGCTTGCGCAGGATCGCCCCGAGCTGGCGGGCGACCGCCACTTCGGTCTCGCGCTCCAGTGCTCGATAGCGCCGGATGAGCTCGACACCTGTCAGCGTCAGGACCGTGCCGCCTCCGTGGTGGCCCCCGGCGGCAGCTTGCACCGCGGGGCGGACAAGGCAGCGATTCGTCTCGTCGACCAGGAGCCACGCGCGGCGATACGACATGCCGAGTGTCTTGGCTGCGGCGGTAATCGACCCGGTCCGTGCAATGGCCTCCAGCAGCGCGACCTTCCCCGGGCCGATGGCCAAGGGGGTCGTGCGACCCTTGTCGCGAATCTGGAATCGGACTTCGGCCTTCACGTGTTCGTTGTGATGCTAGGCGTAGCCGACGCTTCGCTGATCGAAGGACACCGCCTTCACCAGCGCGTAGACATCCTGTCCGACGTGAATGCCCAGCTGCTGCAAGGAACGCCGCGTGATGCGCGCGCTGAGCGTCGCCGCGCCGACGGCGAGTTGCACGTCGACGACGGAACCCTCCTCGGCGCCCATGACCGTCACGCGTCCGGACAAGACATTGAGGATGCTGATTCCCGCGGGCCGCTCTGTGGCGAGCGACACGTCGCGCGCCCGAATTCGCGCTCGCACCCTCTCCCCGACGGCCGCGTCGAGATGAGGCACGATGAGTGTTCCACCGTCGAAGGCGAGCGTCGTCAGCTGATCGCGCGGGTCATGTGCCGCGACCTCGGTTTCGATCAACGATCCGGCCTCGTAGCGACCGGTGGCGGGTCTGAGATCGAGACGTCCCATCACGTCGTCCACGTCGCCGACGGCGAGGCATTTCCCGTCGGACAGGACCACCACGGTGTCGGCGAGCCGCGAGATTTCCGCGACCGAGTGGCTGACATAGACGATCGGGATGTTGAGCTCGTCGCGCAGCCGTTCGACGTAGTCGAGGATCTCGGTCTTGCGCGGAATGTCGAGCGACGCCAGCGGCTCGTCCATGAGCAGGATGCGCGGTTGTGCGAGCAGGGCGCGGCCGATCGCCACCCGCTGTTTCTCCCCGCCCGAGAGCGTCCGGGGCTTGCGATGCAGCAGCGCGCCCAAGCCGAGGAGCTCGACGACGCGCGCCTCCTCGATGAAGCAATCGTGTGACGGGCGCAGGCGCCGTCCGTAGAGCAGGTTCGACTCCACGTCCATGTGTGGAAACAAGAGCGCGTCTTGGAACACGTAGCCGATCCGTCGTCGGTCAGGAGGGAGATCGATGCCTCTGTCGGCATCGAAGAGGTACGCGTCGTTGATGCGAATGTGGCCACGCTCCGGCCTGGTGATTCCCGCGATGGCATTGATCACACTGCTCTTGCCGGCTCCGGAGCGCCCGAAAAGGCCGACGATCGGAGCCTCGGCCGAAAACCTGACCGCGAGGTGAAATGCGCCCAGCTTCCGCTCGATGTCAACGTCGATCATTGCCTTGCCGCCGCTCAGAGCGACGGGTGAGCCATTCGGACGTGGCAAGCGCGACGATCGACAGGATGACCGCAATGATGCTGAGGCGCAGCGCCTGGGCGTCGCCTCCGGGAACCTGAGTGAACGTGTAGATCGCGAGCGGCAGAGTCTGTGTCTCGCCGGGAATGTTGGATACGAAGGTGATCGTCGCGCCGAATTCGCCCAGCCCTCGCGCAAAGGACAGGAGCGTCCCGGTGATGATGCCGGGCAACGCGAGCGGCAGGGTGATCGATGCGAAGACCCACAGGCGCGAGCCGCCGAGCGTTCGGGCGGCGATCTCGAGCCGCTGATCGACGGCTTCCAGCGACAATCGGATGGCGCGAACCATCAGCGGGAAGCCCATCAGAGCGGAGGCGAGCGCGGCGCCGGTCCAGCGGAACGCGAATACGATCCCGAACCACTCGTCGAGCACGCTGCCGATCGGCCCGCGCTTGCCGAAAAGCACCAGAAGCGCGAAGCCGACGACGACCGGTGGCAGCACCAGCGGAAGATGCACGATGGCGTCGACCAGCGTTTTCCCGGGGAAGGAAAACCGCGCCAGGCCGTAGGCGACGAGGATCGCAAGCGGCAGGCTGCAGATGACGCTGACAACTGCGACGCGAAGACTCAGCGCGAGGATTCCGACTTCGTCCGGGCTGAGTCCGAGCATGGCTTATTGCGCCAAGCCCGAAGCCGTATCTTTCCCAGACCGAGCGTGCGGGTACCGAGCGCAGATAGCTCGAGCAACGGCTTGGCCGCCGGCGACTTGCTCGTCGCGAATCAGCGCCGCGGGATAGACGATGGACGGGTAGCTCTCCGTCGGAAACGTATCCACGATTCGAACACCCTTGTCGGACAGCGCGTCAGTCGAATACACGATGCCGTAGGGCGCTTCGCCACGGGACACGAGCGCCAGCGCCGCGCGCACGTTCTCCGCCCGGGCGACCTGCTTCTCGACACTGGACCAGACGCCCAGTCTCTCGAGCGCGGCCTTGCCGTACTTTCCCGCCGGCACGCTGTCGGGGTTGGCCATGGCCAGCTTCTCCTGGCCGAGCGCAGCGGCGAGCCCGAAATTCGGACCGATCTTCAGCGTCGATCTGCTCGAAGCCGGCGCAACCAGCACCAGCGTATTGCGCAAGAGATTGGCCCTGGTGCCCGGTATCAGCAGATGACGCTGGTCGACGTAGTCCATCCAGTCGAGGTCGGCGGAGATGAAGAGATCCGCCGGCGCTCCCGCCTCGATCTGTTTCGCCAGCGCGTTGCTGGCGCCATACGAAACGACCACCTTGTTCCCGGTACTGGTTTCGAAACTGCCTGGCCTGGTCATCGAGGGCCTCCTTGAGGCTTGCGGCGGCAAAGACCGTCACGTCAGCCGCGGCAACCCGTGACGACAACCCGACGGCAAGACCCATGCACAGCAGCGATCCAAGAAGCTTTTGACGCGAGCGCACGGTTGCTCCATCACGTCCATGATTCCGGACGGGTAATATACCGCCAAATATAGCGCTGTGGCGATCGCACTGTCTCGCAGCTCGTCCGCTATCGCCTAGAATGGGGGCCATGGAAACGCGGGACCCGCTCCCTCGTGCGCGCGATGTGCGGATGCACGGCTTCGCCCAGCGAAGCGAAGTCCCCGCCGTGCTCGAATGGATCGACCGGCAAGCTCAGCGCTTGGGCGACGAATCCGTGCCGCTGGAGGATGCCGCCGGCCGTATCTTGGCGAGCGATGTGATCGCGCCGCTCAACGTGCCGGGGTTCGATCGGGCAGCGATGGACGGCTACGCACTCCGCGGCGCGGAAACGGCAGGGGCAAGCGAATACAATCCGCTGACCTTCCCGGTGCTCGGCCAGGCCATGCCAGGTCAGCCCTTCGTCGGCGTTGCGCGACCCAACGCCGCCGTTCGCATCATGACCGGAGCGCCGGTGCCTGCGGGCGTCGACGCGATCGTGCCCGCCGAATACGCGTCCGAGGCGGCGGGGCAGATCGTGATCACGCGTCCCGTCGCCCCGGGTCAGCACGTCGGGCACTGCGGAGAGGACATTCAGGAAGGGGCGCCGGCGCTCAACGCAGGCCGGCGCTTGCGTCCGCAGGATGTCGGACTCATCGCTTCATTGGGGCTGGCGCAGGTGAACGTCGTCCGGCAACCCCGGGTCCGGATTCTCGTCACGGGCAATGAAGTGAAGTCGCCGGGTGCGCCGAAGGACCAATACCAGGTCTACGACGCGAATTCGTTCATGTTGCGCGGGCTCGTCGCTCGTGATGGTGGCTCGCTCGAACCTCCCTACAGACTGGGCGATGATCCGGACAAGATCCGCGCGGCGCTCCTCACGCCTGGCGCGGACGTGATACTCGTATCCGGAGGCTCCAGCGTCGGCAGCGAGGACCATGCACCGCGGCTCATTGCCGAAGTCGGGGAACTCGCCATACACGGCGTCGCGATGCGGCCCTCGAGTCCCGCCGGCATCGGCCGGATCGGCGAAGCCCTTGTGTTCCTGCTGCCGGGCAACCCGGTATCCTGCCTGTGCGCCTATGATTTCTTCGCCGGCCGAGCCATTCGCCTGCGCGCCGGGCGTCTGCCGGACTGGCCGCACCGAACCCGGCAGTGCGTCGTGGGCCGCAAGATCGTTTCCGCGGTGGGCCGGGTCGACTATTGCCGCGTCCGCCTTGTCGAGAGCCGGGTCGAACCCATTGCATTGAGTGGCGCCTCCATCCTTTCCTCGACCACGCGTGCCGACGGCTTCGTCATCGTCCCCTCCGAGAGCGAAGGGTACGGCCCCGAGTCCGAAGTGACTGTGTATCTCTACGACTGAATGCGAAGGCACGTGCCAACGTCCGCCAAACCTGTCGGGAAGGGCGCGGAGCCGGAATCCGGCCAGACCCAGTTTCTCAACGTCGTCACGCGCGACGAGGCGACGGCCCGGTTCCGCGAGCACCTCCGGCTCGCACCGCTCGGGAGCGAAGTCGTTTCGCTCAGGGACGCACTGAACCGCGTCCTTGCCGAAGATGTGATAGCCGGCGTGGACGTTCCCGGCTTCGACCGCTCCAACGTCGACGGCTTCGCCGTGCAGGCGAAGGACACGTTCGGTGCGATGGAGGAAACGCCGCGCAAGGTCCGCACGAACGACGAGGTGCTCGTGCCGGGGGTCGTGCCCGGTATCGCCGTCACTGCCGGATTCGCGACGCCGATCGCTACGGGCGGAATGTTGCCGCGCGGCGCGGATGCGGTGTTGATGGTCGAGTATTCGGAGCTCGTCGAATCCGACGCCGGCGGACTCGTGGAAATCAGGCGGCCCGTTACCTCCGGCGAAAACGTGAGCTACGCGGGGACCGACATCGCCAGGGGCGAGACCGTGCTGCGCGCCGGCCAGCACCTCACCTCGCGCGAGATCGGCGTTCTTGCGGCGCTTGGGCTCCGCGAGATCAGCGTCTATCGCCGGCCACGGGTGGCGATCTTCTCGACGGGAAACGAAATTGTTGCGCCAGGCAATCCCCTGCCGCGAGGCGCCGTCTACGACTCCAACGCCGCGATCATTGGCGCCGCCGTCGAGGAACTGGGTGCGACGCCCGTGCATCTGGGCGTCGTTCCCGACGACGAGGGCGCGCTGGCGAACGCCCTCGCGCAGGGCCTGCAATCCGATGTCGTCGTATTCTCCGGGGGCACGTCGAAAGGGGCCGGCGATCTCTCCTACCGCGTCATGCACCGCCTACGCGACCCGGGCGTCGTCGCGCACGGCGTGGCGCTCAAGCCCGGCAAGCCGATCTGCCTTGCGGTGACCGGCGGCAAGCCCGTCGTCGTCCTGCCCGGATTTCCGACCTCGGCCATCTTCACGTTCCACGAGTTCCTCGCGCCGGTGATCCGTGCGTTCGCGGGTCTGCCGGTCGAGCGGCGGCAAGCGATGACGGCCACGCTGCCCATGCGCGTGAATTCCGAACGAGGCCGAACCGAATATCTATTGGTCGGACTGGTCGAGGGACAGCACGGGCTAACGGCGTATCCCATGGGCAAGGGCTCAGGCTCCGTCACGACGTTCAGCGGCGCCGACGGCTTCATCACCATCGATCAGCACACGGAGATCCTGGATTCCGGCAGTTCCGTGTCGGTGCAGCTTCTCGGGCAGCGACTTCAGCCAGCCGACCTCGTCATCATCGGCAGCCATTGCGTGGGTCTCGATCTGCTGATCGGCAAGCTGATGCGCCAGGGGATCCGGGTCAAGTCGATCAACGTCGGGAGCATGGGGGGCCTCGCTGCGGCCAAGCGCGAGGAGTGCGACATTGCCGGCATTCATCTCATGGATCCCGCGACGGGCGAGTACAACCGCCCGCTGCTCACCGACACCTTGTCGCTGGTGCCGGGCTACGGACGGATGCAGGGGATCGTTCATCGGCAAAACGATCCGCGATTCGAGGGAAAGCGGCCGGACGACGTGATCGAGGGCGCGCTGCTGGAGAGGGATTGCGTCATGGTCAATCGCAATTCCGGCAGCGGCACCCGAATCATCATCGACAGGCTGCTCGGGGCGCACCGGCCTGCGGGTTACGGAACGCAGACGAAGTCGCACAACGCGGTCGCGGCCGCGGTGGCCCAGGAACGGGCGGACTGGGGCGTCGCGATCGACACCGTGGCCAGGCAATACGGGTTGGGCTTCATCGCGTTGCAGGAAGAGCAGTACGACTTCATCGTGCCCACGATGCGATCGAAGCGTGCGGCCGTCCGGGCGTTCTGCGCACTGCTGGGAGATGCGCAAGTGCGCAATGAATTGGCTGCGCTGGGATTTCGCCTGAAGCACGACGCAACGATCTGACGCCATCGCGCGTGCCGTCGCCAGTAAGGGCGGCTACGACACGCGGGCCAAGGGAATCCGTATTCACGTGAGCGAACGATGGGAGCGCCGGACAGGCGGCTGACCCGGCCTCGTCGCCGACGAATCCAGATGCACCGCGCTTCGGTGCGACGCCGTTTTTCATGCCTTGTCGCGCAGGGGTTGACAGCGCTTTCCGCGGCGTGTAGTTTACCCAACAGTTAATTAACGAATAGGTGTAATACGAATGCCGGCCGACCGCCTGAGCGCGACCTTTGCGGCGCTCGCCGACCCGACGCGCCGTGCGATCCTCGCGCGCCTGGCCACGGGCGAGACGTCGGTCAAGGAGCTCGCCGCTCCGTTCGAGATCAGCGCCCCCGCCGTGACCAAGCATCTGAAAGTCCTGCAGCGCGCCGGGCTGATCACGCGGAGCCGCCATGCGCAGTGGCGGCCGTGCCGGCTCCGGGCGAGGCCGTTGCGCGACGTCTCCGCGTGGGTCGAACACTATCGCCGATTCTGGGAGGCGCGCATCGACCGGCTCGAGGAGTACTTGCGCGAGTTGCAGGACGAGGAACGCGGCGGGGGCCGTAGGAGGAAATAGCATGCCCGGCTTCGCATTGATCTGGCCCAGGAGATTGACCATGCTCGACAATGGAGTGTCCAGCGTCACCGCCGACCGCGAGATCGTCGTCACCCGCGTCATCGACGCGCCGTGCGAGCTCGTGTTCGATGCGTTCACCGATCCACGACATGTCGGTCGCTGGTGGGGACCGGACGGCTTCACGACGACGACCCACTCGATGGACGTCCGGCCGGGCGGTGTCTGGAAGTTCGTCATGCACGGTCCGGACGGAACCGACTATGGGAACCGGATCGTCTACGATGAGGTCGTTCGGCCCGAGCGCCTCGTCTACCGGCACGAGGGCGAGGAAGGTGACGAGCCGGTGAACTTCAGGACGACGGTGACGTTCGTCGCCGAAGGCCGCAGGACCCGGCTCACGCTGCGGGCGGTGTTCGCGACCGCAGCCGAGCGCGCGCACGTGGCCGAGAAGTACGGCGCGGTCGAGGGCGCGCACCAGACGGTGGCGCGACTCGCCGGCTACATGGAACGGAGGGGCCCGATGAACGAGATGCCGGTCGAGGACTTCGTGCTCACGCGTGAATTCGATGCGCCGCGCGGACTCCTGTTCGACGTCTGGACGCAGCCCGAGCACCTGCGGCAGTGGTTCAGTCCGAAGGGTTTCACGGTCATCGCGGCGAAGATGGACTTGCGCCCGGGCGGCAACTACCACTATGGCATGAAGACGCCGGACGGCAAGGAGATGTGGGGCAAGTGGATCTTCCGCGAGATCGTGCGCCCCGAGCGGCTCGTATTCATCGACACCTTCTCCGACCCGCAGGGCGGCCTCACGCGGCACCCATTCAGCGAGAACTGGCCGAGCCAGATGCTCTCGACGATCACGTTCGCCGAGCGCAACGGCAGGACGACTATCACCATTCGCTGGTCTCCGCACGAAGCGACCGCGGCGGAACGCGCGACGTTCGACGCGGGCCGCGACTCGATGCGGATGGGCTGGGGTGGAACGATGGAGCAGCTTGGCGCGCACCTGGCGCGCCTGTCCGGCGCGAGCACCCGCTGACGGATCTGTCGATTCGGAGGGCGGTGCGAGCGGCGAGCGCTTAGGCGCCGGCGCGCTTCGCAACCGGCCAGAACGTGTCAAGCACCTGCAGGCGCGTCGCCTGCAGCCGCTCGGAGACGACACCCAGGAGCCGCAACATCAGCGCGTAGCCGAACGCCGTGTCCTGCTCGCACATCGTGCGCAGGTCGGCGCCGGCGAACATCAGTGCCGTCGTCGGCTGCAGCGCGCGCGCCTGGAAGAGCTTGCCCTTGTCCATCAGGACCGCCGACCACCCGAGCTCGTCGCCCGCGGAGAGCGTGTCGACGCGAAACGTTTGTCCGGGCTGCGCAATCTCGAGCGCGACCAGACCCGAGACGACCAGATAGAACTCGTAGCGCTCGTCGCCCTCGCGGAAGATCACCTCGTCGGCTTCGAAGCGCACGCGCGTCGCGAGCGCCGCGAGCTTGTCGACCTGACGGGGCTCGAGCCCCTTGACGAAGGGCTGCTGCTCGAGCAGCGCGAGGACGGGGTTCGTCGTCATCGGGCATCTCCAGGGCGTTCGATTCGAGAGAACGCTGCCTATCTGTTTACGCTCGGCCGCGTCGCGGCGCAAGAGGGCGGCGCCAGGGCAGTGCCCGGCGTCCTCGCGTGAGGGCGCCGCCTATTTCGCCGGCACTTTCTTCCAGCTCGCGTCCGGGTTGTACTCCTTCATGGCCCGGGCGATCGCGTCGGTATCCGGACCGAGGTCCTTCTCCCAGACGGTCTGGCCCTTGTCGACGATGAACGTCATCACGCCCGTGTCGCCCCATCGTGCCGGCCAGGCGACGAACGCGTAGCCGCCGGCCATCTGGCCGCTTGCGACGTAGTTCCTCGCGCCGCCGGGCGCGTCCTTGCCCTGCGACGTCAGCACCCGGAAGCGATACCCGTGATAACCGTCCTTCGGCGTCGCCTGCGCGACGAGCGAGCCGATCGGGCTCTCGAGCTCGCCCGGCTTCGACGCCCAGTACAGCCCGTCGTGCTTACCGGGCGTGGACAGGATCTTCTGCGCGTAATTCTTTCGGCCGTTGCGGTCGCGGTCGAAGCGGAAGTAATCCTCCTGCGCGTCGGTCAGCGCGAGCGCAACCTGGATCGCCGAGAGCTCGTTCCGCCCGATCCTGCGGATGCGCAGCTCGTCGGGTGTGGCCTTCGTGTCGAACGACCAGCCGGCCGCGGTCTTCACGAGCGGGATCGGCATCGTCCAGCCGTTCGTCCCGACCTCGAGGTAGGCCTTCGCGTCTCCGGCGGGCAGGATCTTGTGCGCCTTCGCCCAGGCCTCGAGGAAGCGGGTCACGTCCTCGGCGTCGATGTCCGGCACGTATTTCTTGTAGTCGGGCCCGACGACGACCTTGAGCGCGTCAGTGTCGTGACGCGCGACGCTGTCGACGAATGCGTCCACGGCGGCGTCGGGCGTCGGATACGCCTTCTGCGCGAGCGCCGAAGGCGAAAGCAGGAACGCAGCGGCCAGGAACGTGCTGCCGAGCGCGCGCCGGAAGGAGGGCAGGGAGTTGTCGTAGAGGTTCATGTCGTCACGCTCCCGTTATCGCCGTCCGCCGCCGCCGCGACCACCACCGCCGCCGCCTCGTCCGCCGCCGCCGCCGCCGCGTGACGCTCCGCCGCCGCCGCCGCGCGACATCCCGCTGCTCTGCGGCCGCGACTGCATCGATTGCGCCGACTGCCGGCTCGCGTTGCCGCGTACCTGCTCGGCTCCGGCTTGGCGGCTGTTGACGCCCTGGAATGCTTCGTTGCGCCCGCCGCCGCCGCGGTCGTAGCCGCCCCCACCCCCTCCGCGGTCAAACCCCTGGCTGCCGCCCCCACGATCGAGATCGCGCGACTGCTGCTGCAGCTGCCCGCGGTTCGCGTCGCTCAGCGCGGCGCGGTTGGTATCGACCCCGCGACTCTGCAACGACTGCTGAGCGCGTGCGCGATCGGCGTCCTTGCCGCGGAACTGCTCACGGTTCGCCGCTTGATCCCGCTGCTGAAGGTTCTGCCGCTGCGCGTCGCCGCCACGGTAGCCCGTCCCCTTCCGGTTGTCGACGTTGTGCGACCACTTCGCGTTGTTGAGATTGCCGCGGTCGATCTGGTTGCTGCGGTTGATGTTGTTATAGCGGTTGACGTTTACGTTGACATCGCCACCCCGCCAGTTGCAGCCGCCCCAGAGCGCGTTGCCGACACCGATGGCGACGCCCCACGCGATGCCGGTCGTGATCGCGGCGGAGAACCAGTAGCCCGGCGGGTACGGCACGTAGTACGGCGGGTACGCCGGATACGGCCAGGGACCGTAGACGTACGCCGGGTTGTATTGCGGCACGTAGACGACCTCGGGGTTCTTCTGCTCGATGACGATCACCTGCGGCGGCGACGGTGAGGCCGCGCTGGGCGCCGGCTCGGTCTCCGTCTTCACGGCGACCTCGTTGTTCGACTTGAGGTTGCCAGCTTTCTGAGCTGCGGCGCGCAGCCGCTGGACCGAATTCATCACGTCGTCGGGCTGCGCGAGGAACGCGTCACCAAGATCCTTCACCCAGTCGGGCTTCTCGCCCATCATGATCGCGACCTGGGGGAACGCGACCAGCGACTGCACGCTTGGGTCCCACGGCTGGTCCTGCACCTTCTCGACGGCGGCGTCGCCCTTCTCCTCCGAGTGGGCGCGCGACCACTTCGCCGCCTCGGCGACGTCGGCCGGGTACGTGGACGCCATCAGCACCTGCGCGAGGAGCGCGTCGGGGTACAGCGCGATCTGCGCGGTGAGCTGGTCCAGCTGTTCGTTCGAGAACTGCTTGCCCGACGATTGCGCGATCGCCAGCGAGGGCAACACGAGCGCCAGCGCGAAGGAACGAGCCAGCGGAACGGGTGATTGAGCCTGGTCGACACGGGAGCCCCCGAAGAGTCTGTGGCGCGATCCGCGACCCGGTGCATCGAGGGAGCGGGGCCGCAACGGTCGCAATTATATGCGAATTGCCAGCTCGAAATCCTGACAGAATCCGGGTTTCCCGCGTGCGGTTCTCGACGTCCGCCCGTCCCGACCATGCGCCACGTGCTCGCCTCGCCGGACTTCCGCGACGGCTTCGTCGAGATGCTGCCCGCGTGCGCGGGGCTCGTCCCTTTCGGGCTCGTCTGCGGCGTCGGCGCGGCGGCCGCGGGCGCGGGCTTCGCGGGCGCTCTCGGGATGAGCGCGATCATCTTCTCGGGCGCCGCGCAGATCCTGGCCTCGCAGATGATCGCCGCCGGTGCGCCGGTCGCGGTCGTCGTGCTGACCTGTGCGGTGTTGGGCCTGCGCTTCCTCATGTACAGCGCCGCGATGGCCCCCGCGCTGAAGCCGCTGTCCGCCCGCTGGCAGCGCACCGTCGCCTTCCTGCTCACCGACCAGGCCTTCGCCGCGTCGATCCGCAAGTTCGATTCACACGGCGACGCGCGCCGCGGCGCGCTGCACTTCGCTGGCGGCGGGACTGCTCTGTGGGGGTTCTGGCAGGTCGACAACGTCGTCGGGTACTTCGCCGGCAACGTCATTCCCGCGGCGTGGTCGCTCGAGTTCACGGTGCCACTGTGCTTCCTGGCGCTGCTCGCGCCGACGCTCCGGAGCATGCCGCCGGTCTTCGCGGCCGCGGTCGCCGGCGTCGCCGTGGTGGCGCTCGATGCGATGCCGATGCGGCTCAATCTCGTCGCCGCGGGCGTGCTCGGGATCGTCGCGGGAACGATGGCCGAGATGATGAGGGAGCGATGGAAGGCACATTGAAGCTCTGGATCGTGATCGTCGCCGTCGGCGCGCTCAACTATGCGTCACGGCTGTCGTTCATCGCGTTCTTCGCACGTCGATCGATGCCGCCGCTTCTGGCCCGGGCGCTCAAGTACGTGCCGGCGGCGATGCTGGCCGCGCTGATCGTGCCGATGATCGTCGCCCCCGCGGCCGGGGCGGATCCCGTGAACCCGAAGATCCCCGCGGCGCTGATCGCCGGCGCCGTCGCGTGGGCGACAAAGAGCACGCCGAAGACGTTGGCCGCGGGCATGGGCGCGCTCTGGCTCCTGCAGGCGTTCTTCGCGCGCATGGGCTAACATTCCGTTTCACACCCGCGGAGCTCCAAATGCGCTTCGAAGGCACCGACACCTATATCGCCACGCCTGACCTGATGCTCGCGGTCAACGCGGCGATCGCGCTCGAGCGCCCGCTGCTCGTCAAGGGCGAGCCCGGCACCGGCAAGACGATGCTTGCGATCGAGGTCGCGCGCGCGCTGGGCCGGCCGCTCCTGCAGTGGCACATCAAGTCGACCACCAAAGCCCAGCAGGGGCTCTACGAGTACGACGCGGTGTCGCGGCTGCGCGATTCGCAACTGGGCGACGAGCACGTCGCGGACATCGCGCATTACATCAAGCGCGGCGTGCTGTGGGAGGCCTTCGAAGCCGAAGCGCCCGGCGTCGTCCTGATCGACGAGATCGACAAGGCCGACATCGAGTTCCCGAACGACCTCCTGCGCGAGCTCGACCGGATGGAGTTCTACGTCTACGAGACGCAGCGCACCGTCGTCGCGCGGCACCGGCCGCTCGTCGTGATCACGTCGAACAACGAGAAGGAGCTGCCCGACGCGTTCCTGCGGCGCTGCTTCTTCCACTACATCCGCTTCCCCGACCGCGAGACGATGACGCGCATCGTCGACGTCCACTTCCCCGGGCTGAAGAAGGCACTTCTCGCCGAGGCGCTCGAAGTGTTCTTCGGGCTGCGCGACGTGCCGGGGCTCAAGAAGAAGCCGTCGACCTCCGAGCTCCTCGACTGGCTGAAGCTCCTTCTCGCGGAAGACATTCCACCCGAGGCGCTCCGGAGCTCGGACAAGAAGGTGCTGATCCCGCCGCTGCATGGTGCGCTCTTGAAGAACGAGCAGGACGTGCACCTGTTCGAGCGTGTCGCGTTCATGGCCCGCGCCGGACGATAGGGATGGCGTTCGCCGAGCCGGTGACGCTCGAGGGCCGTCACGTCCGGCTCGAGCCGATGACGCACGCGCGTGCCGGCGCGATCGCGGCCGAGCTCGCGCAGGCGGCCGCCGACGGCGCGATGTGGGAGTCGAAGGTGACGACGATCCCCCGGCCGGAGGGCATGGGCGCCTACGTCGCGCAGGCGCTCTCCGAGCTCGACCTCGGCGTGTCGCTGCCATTCGTCACGATCGATCGCGCGAGTGGGAAGGTCGCCGGCACCACACGCTACATGAACATCGAAGCGCCGCACCGCCGGCTCGAGATCGGGACCACGTGGATCGGCAAGTCGTACCAGCGCACCGCGATCAACACCGAGGCGAAATATCTGATGCTGCGCCACGCGTTCGAGACGTTGCACTGCATCGCCATCGATCTACGCACGCACGAGAGGAACGTCCAGTCGCGCGCGGCGATCGAGCGGCTCGGCGCCGCGCTCGACGGCATCCTGCGACACCACCGCATCATGCCGGACGGGAGCCTGCGGAACACTGCGAGCTATTCGATCGTCGATACCGAATGGCCCGCGGTGAAGCGCAAGCTCGAGTCGATGATGGACCGAAGATAGCCGTCATTCCCGCCTCCGCGGGGACGACGATCGCGCACATGCTGATCGATTTTTTCTTGCACCTGAAGTCCGCGCGTTTGCCGGTGTCCACGCGTGAGTTCCTGACGCTCGTCGAGGCGCTGGAGGCGCGTGTCGTGTCGCTGTCGCTCGACGACTTCTACCATCTCGCGCGCGCAACGCTGATCAAGGACGAGGCGCAGTTCGACCGCTACGACCTCGCGTTCGCAACCTACTTCAAGGGCGTCAACGCGATCTTCGACATGAGGACCGGCATTCCCGAGGAATGGCTCCGCAAGGAGTTCGAGCGGCTGTTGAGCGACGAGGACAGGGCGAAGGTCGAGGCGCTGGGCGGTTGGGACAAGCTCATGGAGACGCTGAAAAAGCGGCTCGAGGAGCAGCGTGAGCGCCATGCCGGCGGCGCAAAATGGATCGGCACCGGTGGCACGAGTCCGTTCGGAGCGTACGGCTACAACCCGGAAGGCGTGCGGATCGGCGGCGAGGGCGGCAACCGCAGCGCAGTGAAGGTCTGGGACGAGCGGAGCTTCAGGAACCTCGACGGCGATGTCGAGCTCAACACGCGCAATATCAAGGTCGCGCTTCGGAAGCTTCGGCGCTTCGCGCGCGAAGGCGTGCCCGAGGAGCTCGACCTCGACGGCACGATCGAGGGTACGGCGAGGAACGCCGGCTGGCTCGACCTGCACATGGTTCCCGAGCGGCGCAACCGGGTGAAGGTGCTCTTGTTCCTCGATGTCGGCGGCTCGATGGACCCGCACGTGCAGGCGTGCGAGGAGCTCTTCTCGGCGGCGAAGACCGAGTTCCGCCACCTCGAGCACTTCTACTTCCACAACTGCGTCTACGACTATGTCTGGCGCGACAACCTGCGCCGGCGCAACGAGCGCGTCGCGACCTGGGACGTGCTGCACAAGTACGGACCCGACTGGAAGCTTATCTTTGTCGGCGACGCGGCGATGAGCCCCTACGAGCTCCTGCAGGACGGCGGCAGCGTCGAGTACACGAACGACGAGCCCGGCGTGCTTTGGCTCAAGCGCCTCGCCGAGCACTTCCGCCGCACGATCTGGTGGAATCCCGAGCCGCCGCGCGCGTGGGAGTACACGCGCTCGACGCAGATCGTGCTGCAGGCGATCGGTCCGCGAATGTTTCCGCTCACGCTCGACGGAATTGCGCGCGGGATCGACGCGCTCCGGCATTGAGCCGTGACGACCGGGCGCGGCGTGGCGCCGAGGCTGCCGGTGATGATCGTGCGTGCCGCGATCGTGCTCGAAGCGATCGCCGGGCTCGCGCTCGGGCTGCCGGGACACCTTTCGGTCGATTCCGTCATCCAGCTCTACGAAGGGCGGACGCTGGACTTCATCTCGTATCACCCGCCGATGATGTCGCTGCTGCTGCGCGTGCTCGATACCTCGTTGCCGGCTGCGGCGTCGTTCGTCGTCGTCAACCAGGTCTTGCTGACGGCATCGCTCATGCTGCTGCTGGCTCCACGAAAACCGGTGGGCTGGCCTGCGGCGATCGCGGCGGCGGTCGTCGTGTTCAATCCGCTCGCAATCGCGTACACCGGGATTGTCTGGAAGGATGTCCTGATGGCGCACTTTGCCGTCTTCGGCTATGCATGCCTCGACGTGGCGGCGCAGCGGTCACGAGGAAGCAGGCGCACGGCATGGGCGATTGCGGCCTTGCTTTCCCTCGCGATGGCGGCGTCGCTGCGTCAGCATGCGCTCGTCCTGGCGATTCCCGGCGCCGTGTATGCGGCGGTTCTGTTAACGGACGGCCGCCTGCGTCGCGCGGGCATCGCGGTAGGACTTGCTGCCGCGATGGTCGGCGCGAACATCGCGATCGTCGCATACGCCGACGCAGTCGCCGTGGGCCAGAAAGTGCCGCGTACCGCGCTGGGACTGCGGGCCCTGGCGACGTTCGATCTCGTGGGAATCGCGGCTGGCGGGGGCGCAATCCCCAATGCCGCCGTGGCCCGGGAAGCAAGTGATCTTGTGCCGTCCTATACGGCGCTGCAGCTGGGCATGCTGGAGGCGCCATCGGGCTCCGAGCTCTCGCGTATTGGAGTCACCGACTTGGTCGCGCTCTGGGCGCGTTCGGTTGCGGGGTCGCCCGGGGCTTACCTGTCGCACCGGGCCGCGCATCTCGGCAACCTGTTTTGGCGGCCCTGTTTCGTGATGCTGGCAGGCGTGCCGGCCACCGTCTATGTGCCGTCCCTCGGCCGCGACATCATGCCCGAGCTCGGGCTCAAGGCACGATGGAACCGGCGCGACAGCACGCTGATGGAGGCAGCCGAGCAACTGCGAAATACGCCGCTGTTCAATCCTGTGTTCTGGTCGATCGCGCTTGGCGTCGCAGCCATCATCCTCGTCTTGCGGCGCACCGCCGCGGCGCTCGTTGTCCTTGCGGCAAGCTCCGTCATCTTCGCGCTCGGTTTCGGCGTGATCGGCATTTCGTGCGACTTGCGTTACGTTTACATCCTTCCGGTCGCTGCCACGATGCTGCTGTTCGCGCTCGCGCTCACGTCCGGTCCGGCGGCAGCGGGAAAGCCCGCCGTCGATGGCGATCGCCGTGCATCTGGTGCACGGTGACGCGGCGTGGCAGTCCGCCGCGGGCGACGCGATCGCCGCTGCGGCAGGCGCCTCGATCGGGACGCCGCGCTGGACGCGCTGTGGCGGCAGTTCATTGAACGACACGTGGCGGCTCGACCTCGCCGCGACGTCGTACTTCGTCAAGGTCAACGCTGCCGCGAGGGCGGCGATGCTCGAGGCCGAGGCGGACGGGTTGAAGGAACTCGGCGCGGCGAAGGCGGTGCGCGTGCCGACGCCGGTTGCCTGCGGCGTCGGCGGTGGAGCGGCGTTCCTGGCGCTCGAATGGCTCGACTTCGGACATGGCGGCCGCGATGCGGCGCTCGGCCGCGCGCTGGCCGCACTGCACCGGTCGACCGCGCCGCGGTTCGGCGGAAGCCGCGGCAACACGATCGGCACGACGCCGCAGGACAACGCGTGGACCGACGACTGGGCCGCGTTCTTCCGCGACCGCCGGATCGTGCCGCAACTGGCGCTGGCAGCGCGCAATGGCCATGGCGGGCGTCTGCAGCGCGACGGCGAGCGTCTGCTCGCGGCGATCCCCGCGCTGCTCGCAGGCCACACGCCGGCGCCTTCGCTCCTGCACGGCGACCTGTGGTCGGGCAACGCGGCCCGGCTGGCGAGCGGTGAGCCGGTGATCTTCGACCCGCGGTCTACTACGGCGACCGCGAGGCCGACCTCGCGATGACGGAGCTCTTCGGTGGCTTCGGCGCCGACTTCTACGGTGCGTACCGCGAGGCGTGGCCGCTGCCGGAGGGCTACGAGCGGCGCCGGACGCTCTACAATCTCTACCACGTGCTCAATCACCTGAACCTGTTCGGCGGCGGCTACCTCGCGCAGGCCGAGGCGATGATCGCACGATCGCTCGCTTGGGCGGAAAATCGTACCTGACGTTGCTTTCTGCGGGGAGGGCGCGCATGGAACGCATCACGATGTCGATCCACGAGAGCCTCGCGAAGGAGTTCGACGCGCTGATCGCGAAGCGCGGCTACACGAGCCGCTCCGAGGCGATGCGCGACCTGCTGCGCCGCGAGGTCGAGGCGAACCGGGTCGCGTACGAGGCGCGGTCGCACTGCGTCGCGAACCTGTCGTACGTCTACAACCACCACGAGCGCGAACTCGCCGAGCGGCTCACCGAGGCGCAGCACGCGCATCACGACCTCGTCGTCTCGGCGATGCACGTGCACCTCGACCACGACCACTGCCTCGAGAGCGTGATCCTCAAGGGTCCGACCGCCGCCGTGCGCGGGTTCGCCAACGGGATCCAGGCCGAGCGCGGCGTGCGCCACGGTAGCGTCAACCTCGTCACTGTCGAGCTCGGCGACACACACACCGGCGGGGCCGCGCACCACCACCGCGGCCACATGCACCTGATCCCGAGGTCGTAGGGCAGCTCCCGACCCGGCGTTTGACGTAGATCAGGATGGCGCCGGACGGGCATTGCCGATAGGTAGGAATTTATGGCAGTCTCTGCCTACTCGAGCCAGGCCGCCCTCCCGAATGGATTCGCTTCCCGCCACCTGGCTCGCGCTTTGCACCCTGGCATTCGTCCTGGGCGTCCGTCACGGCTTCGACGCCGACCACCTGGCGACGATCGACGGTCTCACGCGCTACAACGCCCGCGTCAACCCGCGGCTCGCGCGCATGGCGGGCGCGCTGTTCTCGCTCGGCCACGGGGTCGTCGTGATCGCCGTCGCGCTCGTCGCCGGATCGATCGCCAGCGGCTGGCAGACGCCCCTGCTGGCTGGAGGTGACCGGCGCTTCGGTGTCGGTCGTCTTCCTGTTCGGGCTCGCCTTTCTCAACGTCCGCGCGGTGCTGACCGCGCCACCGCATGCCGTCGTCGCGCCGGCCGGACTGCGCGCGCGACTCCTCGGGCGCTTCCTCAACATCCGCCGCGCGTGGGCGATTGCCGCGGTCGGGATGCTGTTCGCGCTGTCGTTCGACACCGTGTCGCAGGCGGCGCTGTTCGCGCTCGCCGCCGGCAAGTTCGGGGGGCTCTCGCACGCGCTCTTCGTCGCGGCGCTGTTCGTGCTCGGGATGCTGACCGTCGACGGCGCGAACGGCCTGTGGATCAGCCGGCTCATCCGGCAGGCCGACCGCACCGCGATCATTGCATCGCGGGTGATGGCGCTGACGGTCGCCGGCGTGAGTCTAGCGGTCGGCGCGTTCACGGTGGCGAAGATCCTCGTGCCCGCGGTCGACGAGTGGGCGGACGGGCGCGAGCTATGGTTCGGCGGCACCGTCGTCGCCGCCGTGCTGGTCGCATTCGTCGCTGCGATGCGTGCCGCGCGCCGGCGCGGAATCGCTGGCGCCCGGGCCTGAGCCCCCTTCCGTTGCTTCATTGAACAAGAACGCCTGCCGCGACTCCGCGGATAGACTGCATTGTCCGGTCCGTAGGCATTATTGTCACAATATGCATAATCACGCTCGTTCTGCGCGAGGGCGGCATCAGACACCGGCGGAGGCAATGGTGGCGGTCGCGCTCTTGGCGTTCGCCATCGCGGCGCGCGCCGAGGACGTGCCTAAGCTCGATCGCATCGAGGTCGTCGGCCACTACGACAACCGCGTCGGCAGTTCCGACGCGGCGAGCGCGGGCGTGATCACGCCACAGCTGATCGACGACCGTCCGCTGCTGCGACCCGGGGAAGTGCTCGAATACATTCCTGGAATGATCGTGACGCAGCACAGCGGCGCCGGAAAGGCGAACCAGTACTTCCTTCGCGGATTCAATCTCGACCACGGCACCGATTTCGCCACCTACCTCGCCGGCATGCCCGTCAATATGCGCACGCACGCGCATGGCCAGGGATACACGGACCTCAACTTCCTGATCCCCGAGCTCGTCTCGCGCATCGATTACTTCAAGGGACCGTACGTCGCCGCGGCCGGTGACTTCGCCGTCGCGGGCGGCGCGAACATCAGTTACTTCAATGTGGGGAGAACGGGTCTCGCGGAACTGACCGGTGGCACGAACGAGTACGGCCGCGCGCTCCTTGTTGGTTCAACGCCGGCGGGCCCCGGCAACGTGGTCTACGGGATCGAGGCGTTCTACGACAACGGGCCGTGGGATGTGCCGCAGCATTTCCGGAAGCTGAATGGCGTGCTGCGCTACACGTTTCCGGTCGGCGAAGGCCAGTTCGGCGTCACCGCGATGGGCTACGACGGCAGGTGGACGGCGACCGATCAGATCCCGGAGCGCGCCGTCGAGCAGGGCGTGATCGGCCGCTTCGGCTCGCTCGACGACAGCGACGGCGGCACGACGCATCGCTACAGCCTGTCGGCCGACTACCGGGCACTGGTGGCCGGCGGACAGCTGCAGACGACCGCGTATGGCATTGCGTACTATCTCGATCTGTTCTCGAACTTCACGTACTACCTCAACAATCCTGTCGACGGCGATCAGTTCAACCAGCATGACAATCGCCGCATCTACGGCTGGAACGGCAGCTGGACGCAATCGGGCGAGCTGTTCGGGCTGCGCATGCAGAACACTGGCGGTTGGGACATTCGGCAGGACCGGATCGACCCGGTTGGCCTCTACGATACGGTCCGTCGCGGTCGCATCGGCACGACGCGCGAGGACCGTGTCAAGCAGACGAGCTATGCCGTGTACGTCGAGAACCAGACGCAGTGGAATGACTGGCTCCGGAGCATTGCCGGCTGGCGCGGCGTCGAATACCGGTACAACGTCGACAGCAATATTCCGGCGAACTCGGGTGACGAGTCGGCCGGGATGGGCCTGCCCAAGCTGTCGCTCGTCTTCGGGCCCTGGGGGAAGACCGAATACTTCGTCAACGCCGGGCAAGGCTTCCACAGTAACGACGCGCGCGGCGTGACCGCAAGCGTCGACCCGAAGACTGGGGAGGCCGTCGATCCGGTGACGCCGCTCGTGCGAGCGTACGGCGCAGAGATCGGCGCGCGGACCGAATTCATTCCGAACCTGCAGTCGTCGCTGGCGGTGTGGTATCTGAAGCTCGGCTCGGAGCTGGTCTTCGTCGGCGATGAGGGTACGACCGAGCCGAGCCGGCCGTCGCGCCGCGTCGGCGTCGAGTGGTCGAATCACTGGGCGCCGCACCCATGGCTTCTTGTCGATCTCGACATCGCGTGGACGCGCGCCCGATTCACGGACGACGATCCGGCAGGCAACTACGTGCCCGATGCGCTGCAGTGGACCGCGCAGGCGGGCGTCACGCTGCAGAATCTCGGCCCGTGGACCGCAGCGCTGTGGGGACGTTATTTCGGCCCCAGGACGCTGATCGAGGACGGTAGCGTGAAGTCCAACTCGACCACCGTATTCAACCTTCAGCTGAGCTACGCGGTCGACGCGAAGACGCGCATCCGGTTCGACGTCTTCAACCTGTTCGACAGCAAGACCAACGACATCACGTACTACTACGTCTCGCGCCTGCCCGGCGAGCCCGCCGACGGCGTCCTCGACCGGCATTTCCATCCGATGGAGAGCCGGGCCTTCCGGCTGGGACTGCTCTACGCCTTCTGAGGCGTGAGCGACGCGCCGTCGCCCCCTACGTCGGGGCAGAACCGAACGTCGGTGCCAGCACCGCGGTCGCGGCGAGCGCCGGCTCCTTGATCGTGATGCGCCACAGCGTGCGCGGATCGTCCGGGTCGGTGAGCGTCGCCGAGTGCAGGAGCGACGCGTTGTCCCAGATCACGACATCGCCGACACCGTAGGCCAGGCTGTAGCGGTACTTCTCCTGCGTCGCGTGAGCCGCCAGCTCGTCCAGGAGCGTCCGCGCCTCGTCGTCGGGCATCCCGACGATGCCGAACGAGCTGCCCGATACCGCGTAGAGCGCCCTGCGGCCGGTCACCGGGTGCGTACGCACGATCGGATGCGTGATCAGCGGCATCTTTGCCTTCTGCTCCTCGGTCAGCACCGAGGCGACGGTGCGGCTCGCCTCGTCCTGGTCGTTGCGGTTGCCGTAGTGATGGATCGCGACGAGCGGCTCGATCCGCGCCTTCATCGCGGCCGGCAGCTCGTCGTACGCCGCGTACTGGTTCGCGAAGAGCGTGTTGCCGCCGACGGTCGGCACCTCGAGCGAATAGAGCGTCGTCGCGCGCGCGGGCACCGCGAGGTATGAATAATCGGTGTGGAAATAGCTGCCGGCGTCGGCGAGTCCCTGCGGCTTGTCGTCGATGACGACGTTCGACAGGATCAGGATGTTCGGGTCGTCCGGATGGTGGAACTGGTCGATCACGTGCGGCTCGGGCGGGCCGAACCGGCGCGCGAAGGCGACGAACTGCGCCGCCGTCAGCCGCTGCTCGCGCAGCACCAGCACCTGACCGCGAAAGAACGCCGCTTCCACCTCCGCGAACGCCGCGTCGTCGAGCGGTTCCGAGACGTCGACGCCCGAAGTCTCGAGGCCGAAGCCCGCGCAAAGAGGCTTGAACGTGAACATCGATCTTTGGGGTCGCCGCGTGAGCGTCCTCCTATCTGCAGCGGCGACCCCAGGTCCTACTTTAGATATTCCGGCCGCAGCCACCGCGGCAGCAGCAGCGGAATCTCCGGCCAGACGATCAACGCGGCGAGCACGAGCAGCATCGGCACCAGCATGATCATCGTGTCCTTGAGCGCGAAGCGCAGCCGCACCTTCGCGATCGCGCATGAGATCAAGAGGCAGAGCCCGTACGGAGGCGTCACGAGGCCGAATGCGAGTGCGACGATTCCGATGATCGCGAACGAGACCGGGTGCATGCCGACCGAATTCGCCAGGGGCTGCAGCGTCGTGCCGACGATGATGATCGCGGGAATTGCATCGAGAAAGCAGCCAACGACCAGGAATACCGCCGCGATGAAAAAGCCGACCTCGGTGATGCCCATGCCCCACGTCGAGACGTTCTCGAGCAGCGCCTTGGGAATCTGGTAGTAGGCGAGGAGCCAGCCGAAGACCGACGCGGTGCCGACGCAGAACAGCGCGACTGCGGAAAGCTTGCCCGTTTCGAGGAATGCCTGCCAGAGGTGGTGCCGGTCCATTTCGCGGTAGAAGAAGATCGAGAGCACCGCCGCGTAGAGGACGGCGGCCGCGGCCGACTCGGTGGCGGTGAACCAGCCGAGCAGGATGCCGCCGACGACGATGAACGGCGTGAACAGCGCGGGGACCGCGACCGCGACCGCCGTTGCGAACTCCCTGAAGCTGGCGGGCGGATAGGTCGGATAGTGACGGACCTTGGCGTAGACGTGGACGGTCGCCATCTGCGCGAGGCCGAGGAGCAGGCCGGGGATGACGCCGGCGAGGTACAGCGCGCCGATCGACACCGACAGCACGCCGCCCCAGACGATCATCAGGATCGACGGCGGGATGATCACGGCGAGGACGGCCGACACCGCGGTGATCGCGATCGAGAAGGAGAGATCGTAGCCTTCCTTCACCTGCGCCTCTATGAAAATCTTGCCCTGGCTCGCGGCATCGGCGGTCGACGATCCGGAGATGCCGGCGAAGAACACGGACAGGAGCACGTTGATCTGCGCGAGCGCCCCCGGCAGCGAGCCGACCATGGCGCGGGACAGCCGGACGAGGCGTTCGGTGATGCCACCGACGTTCATCAGGTTCGCGGTGAGCAGGAAGAAAGGCACGGCGAGCAGGATGAACGAGTTGTACGCCTTGAAGGTCGTGTTGAAGACGACCATCGGCGAGAGCCGCGGCTCGATGACGAGCACTGGTACGCATGCGAGTCCGAGCGCGAAGGCCACCGGCACTCGCAGCACCATCAGCGTGAAGAACGTGCCGAACAGCCACAGCGCGGCCACCGCCGGCGTCAGCGTCCCGCCCGTCACAGCCGCGGACCCTTGGGATCGACCAGCGGGCTCACGCGATCCGCGGCGAGCAGGCGCAGATCGGCGATGAAGCGCTCGCCCAGAAACAGCAACCACGTGAGGCCGGTCAGCGGCCATGCGACGAAGATGTAGGCCATCGGCATTTCGGCAAGCTCGGAATTCTGGCTCCACCCGAATTGGACGAACTTGATGCCGTACCAGACGAAGATCAGCGCGAAGACGAGAACGAACACGTTGGAGACGATGCGCAGGAGCGCGTTCGCCTTCGGTTTGAGCTCGGGCCACACGTCGACCTCGAAATGCGACGCGTCGCGGATGCCGACCATCGCGCCCAGCATTACCATCCAGATGAAGAGGAAGCGCGCCATCTCCTCGGTCCAGATCCAGTGGGGGATCCATTCGGTGAAACGCGCGATGATCTGCAGCGTGACCGGGACGACGAGGATGCCGACCGAGGCTGCCAGGAGCCAGTCGAGCAGGCGGTAGTAGCGATCGATGAACTTGCGCATTGCCTTGGTCCGGCGCCCTGTTTGGCCCAAAAAAAGACCGGCGGAAGCGACGCTCCCGCCGGATCCTTCAAGCCCTTGTTACATCGAATTGATCTTGTTGTAGATCGCTTCGGCGCCGATTTCCTTCGCGTACTCGACCATGACCGGGTCGGCCAGCTTCTTCATCTGCGCGCGGTCCGCGAACGGGATCCGCTTCAGCTTGCCGGCCTTCTCCATCGCGACGAGCTTCTCCTCGTCGGCGCCGGACTCGATCTGGCGGCCGTAGATGCCCGCTTCCTTGCCGGCCTTGAGGATCGCGGCCTGCAACTCCGGCGGCAGTTTCTTGAATGTCTTGGCGGAGAAGCAGATCGGCCGGATCGTGATCGCGTGCTGCGTCATGTTGAGGTTCGGACCGACCTCGTAGAATTTCATCGCCTCGACGCCGGCGGCCTCGTTCTCGCCGGCCTGGATCACGCCGTTCTGGATCGCGTTGTAGACCTCGTCGTATGCGATCACCGTGGGCGACATCCCGATCGCGGTGAATGTCTTGCTCCAGATAGGCGCGCCCTGCACGCGGACCTTGAGGCCCTTCATCTCCGCCAGGTTGCGCACCGGCTTGTTCGCGAAAATGTTGCGCGTGCCGCCGCCGGCGAAGCCGATCAGCATCACGTCGCCCTTCGCTGCCACCTCGTCGGCCACGGGCTTCAGCGTGTCGGCGTCGAGCACCTTGTTCCAGTGATCGAGGTCGCGGAACAGGAACGGCGCGTCGATGAACGGCGCGGCCTTCGAGAACGTCGACATGTGCGCCGGCGACACGATCCCGTAGTCGACCGAGATGCCCTGGTTCATGTAGGCGAAGTAGTCCTTCTCGAGCCCGAGCTCGCTGTTCTTGTGCAGGACGAAGTTGACGGGCTTGCCGTAGTACTTGACCGTCAGCTCCTGGAACTTCTCGAGCGCCCGGGTGAACGCGTGGTCGTCGGCGAACTGCACGGCGCCGTGCAACGTGATCGGCTGCTGCGCGCCGGCAGCGAGCGAGACGGTCAGCGCGACGCCGGCGAGGCAGCGCACGGCTGCGCGAAGGGGGTGCTGCATCGGGGCCTCCTGTGGAAATATCGAGGGCCACCCGAACGCGGCCGTCGTCCGCGGCCTTGGCCTTCTGGTCAGGTGGTCTGGCCAATTGAACAGGGTCGGACCTGCCCTGTCAACGCGAATCCGATTGTGCTCTGCACCATCACGTTGCGACGCCTCAGAACTGAAGGCTCGACCCCCGCGGCGACGGACCAGTTGGCCGTGAGCTGCACACCGTTCACGTATCGGTAAAGCGGCAACTGGACGAACGCATACAGCTGAACCGCCGGGGAGAACGCGTAGGTGATGCCGGGGGCGAGTGCCAGCGTCTGGCCCCCCGAATCCTCCGGCTCGGCTTCGGAACCCTTGTCCCTGTCCTTGAAAACGTAGTTGAGCTGAAGGTTCAGTCCGACCCGGTCGTTGACATCGTAGCGGTAGCCGAGATCGAACCCGAACTGGTTGCCCGGCTTGTAGTTGTCGTGGGTGTTGAGCGGAAGCTGCGCCGCCGCCTGCGCGTACCACGACGAGTTGAGGATCGGGAGGGCTTCGCGGTAGTACGCGGTCAGCGCCAATTGCGTGGTTCCGGTGCCGGGCTGCAGCGAGCGCTCCGCCACTTCGCCTTCGCCATTGGTGACGTCGGTCTTGCCCGTTGGCAACGTGAGGCCGAACGTGGCGCCCGCGAATCCGGCGCGGTCCGCGCTGGTCTGGCCAAATGCGGTCTGCCAGCGGCCCTGCACGCGGATGTCGCCGAGCTGCGTGAAGTTCCACTGCTCGAGGATCTGTTCGTCGTGATGGTTGTGGATGTGCTCGTGATCGCGGTTCACGATGGGCACGACGAGCGTCATGCCCCAGGTCGGGCTGAAGCCGTAATCGAAGGTCCCGATGACGTTCTGGTTGATCGTGCTGACTTCGTCGTGGTGGGCCGGAATTTGGCCGACGCTGACCTTGTTGCTCCCCGACATGGGCTGGTCCTGATCGATGTATTCGTAGCGCAGATCGAAATGGGGGCCGGGCTGGGTCCAGATCCCTTGCAGGCTCCAGTTGGTGTTGACGAAGCAGAAGGCCGAGCCGCAGCTGGCCTGTGCGATGCCGTGTCCGAGCGCGGCGATGGACGTCGCAACGGCGCTTGCGAGAAGGTGTTTCATGAAAGACTCTCCCAGGGTTACGTGATTGGGTGAGTGCAATCAGGGCTTCACCGCGGGCGCGCCCGCGGTGAGCGCCCGGACCGGCGCCTTCACTTCCACCGTCTGCTTCTTTCCGGCCTTGTCCTCGAACGTCAGCGTCAGCGGCACGGTGTCGCCCTCCTTCAGCGGCTGCGCGAGGTCCATCAGCATCACGTGAAAGCCGCCGGGCCTGAGCTCGACGGTCTTGCCCGCGGGCAGCGCCACGCGGTCGACGGCGTTCATCTTCATCACTCCGCCTTCTTGCTTCATCTCGTGGATCTCGACGACCTTGGCCACGGGCGAGGCGGCGGCGACGAGCGCCATGTCCGAAAGCGACGTCAGGTGCATGAACGCGCCGGTGGCCTTCTGCCCGGCGACGGTGCCGCGGACCCACGCGTCGGTGACCGCGACCTGCGCGGCGGCGGGAACGGCGACAGCGCGACGAGCGCGGCGGCAACAACGAAAGACGTGCGGTGCATCGGGTCCCGCGACGGCGCGCGCGCGGGCGCGGCGGGACGCATGCGATGTTTCATGACAACCTCGCTTCGGGAGGCCACGGCCGGACGGCGCGAGCGCGCCGGCGGCGGGCCGGGCGAATCGGAACTGCGGGAGGGCGGCGCGAACGCCGCGGAGCCGATCAGGCGGTGCGAGGCGGGCCGCGCGGTGGCGCGGCGATGAGGTCGGCGGGGACGACGCCGCGGGGGCGAAGCCGACAACGGGGTCTCCGGCGTACGCCCGCCCGAGCGATTTGGGATCCGCCGGGGGCGGCGCCCAACCGCTGCCGGCGTGGCCCGCGCACCCGTCGCAGTGAGTGCAGGCTTTCGATCCGTGGTTTGCTGGTCCGTGGCTTCCAGGGCCGATCGGCGCAGCGCCACTCGCCGAGCAGTGGTCCGCATGGTCGTCCCAGGCGATCGACGATCCGCACCGCGTGAGCCCCGGCCGGCGGGATCACCGAGAGCAGGATCGCCGCAAGAGCAATCCAGGCAGTGCAGCGCAGGGGTCGGCGGGAACCGGGCATGGGGCCGGATTCTAGCGGCGTGCAGCCCGCGTTGCGCAATCGACCAGAAACGACATCAAGAACCATCGGTAACCGTTTGTCGGAAAAGAGGATGAATTTCTGGGCCGAGCGCGATTTTCTTGATCCGCGTCAAGAATCGGCGAAGTCCTCTCCGGCTCCACGTTGCGTCCGCAAGGGCTTGCGCCTAGGCTCCCCCAAACGCACAACATGTTGTGGTCGGCGCCGGATCGGCCGATCCCGTCGGCCGGCCGCCGCAGGAGGAACCCCTGTCCGTCCCCGCACGCCGCGACGGCGATCGATTCGCCGTCGGCGACCGCCATCCCGGCGCTGCCCCGCGAGGTCGTCAAGCGCGACGGCCAGCGCGTCCCTTTCGAGCTCGGCAAGATCGCGTCGGCGATCGCGCGGGCGGGCGCGGCGACCGGCGAGTTCGGCGCCGCCGAAGCGAAGGCGCTGGCCGACGCCGTCGGCCGCGTCCTCGCGCACCGGTCACACGGGCGGCGTACCCGACATCGAGACGATCCAGGACTGCGTCGAGCACACGCTCGCCGCGGCCGGCTGGTTCCACACGGCGCGCGCCTACATCGTCTACCGCGACCGGCACGAGCGGCTGCGCGCCGACCGCAAGACGCTGGTCGACGTCGCGCAGTCGGTCGACGAGTACCTCGAGCAGAAGGACTGGCGCGTCAACGCCAACGCGAACCAGGGCTACTCGCTCGGCGGGCTGATCCTCAACGTGTCGGGCAAGGTGGTCGCGAACTACTGGCTCTCGCACGTCTACGCGCCGGAGATCGGCCGCGCGCACCGCGACGGCGACGTCCACATCCACGACCTCGACATGCTGGCGGGCTACTGCGCCGGCTGGTCGCTGCGGCAGCTCCTGCACGAGGGGCTGAACGGCGTGCCGGGCAAGGTCGAGGCGGGGCCGCCGAAGCACATGTCGAGCGCGGTCGGGCAGATCGTCAACTTCCTCGGCACGCTGCAGAACGAGTGGGCGGGCGCGCAGGCGTTCAGCTCGTTCGACACGTACATGGCGCCGTTCATCCGCAAGGACGCGATGAGCTATCGACGCCGTGAAGCAGTGCATCCAGGAGCTGATCTACAACCTGAACGTGCCGTCGCGCTGGGGCACGCAGACGCCGTTCACCAACCTGACCTTCGACTGGATCTGCCCGGACGACCTGCGCGAGCAGATTCCGGTGATCGCGGGCGAGGAGATGCCGTTCGCGTACGGCGATCTCCAGGCCGAGATGGACATGATCAACCGCGCGTACATCGAGGTGATGACCACGGGCGACGCGAAGGGGCGCGTGTTCACGTTCCCGATCCCGACCTACAACATCACGCCGGACTTCGACTGGGATCACCCGAACTGCGAGGCGCTGTTCGCGATGACGGCGAAATACGGGCTCCCGTACTTCCAGAACTTCGTGAACTCCGAGCTCAAGCCGAACATGATCCGGTCGATGTGCTGCCGGCTGCAGCTCGACCTCCGCGAGCTCCTGAAGCGCGGCAACGGGCTGTTCGGCTCCGCCGAGCAGACCGGCTCGGTCGGCGTGGTGACGATCAACTGCGCCCGGCTGGGCTACCTCTTTGCCGCCGACGAGATCGGCCTCTACGAGCGGCTCGACGAGCTCCTGGGCTACGCGAAGGACAGCCTCGAGGTGAAGCGCAAGGTGATCCAGCGGCTGATCGACCAGGGACTGTTTCCCTACACCCAGCGCTACCTCGGCACGCTGCGCAACCACTTCTCGACGATCGGCGTCAACGGCATCAACGAGATGATCCGGAACTTCACCAGCGGTCGCGACGACGTCACGACGGCCGGGGGTCATGCGTTCGCCGTCAGGCTGCTCGATCACCTGCGTGCCCGCATCGTCGCGTTCCAGGAGGAGACCGGCCACATGTACAACCTCGAAGCGACGCCGGCCGAGGGGACGACGTACCGCTTCGCGAAGGAGGACCGCAAGCGCTGGCCCGACATCCTGCAGGCCGGCACGCCGGACATGCCGTACTACACGAACAGCTCGCAGCTCCCGGTCGGCTTCACCGACGATCCGTTCGAGGCGCTCGCCCGGCAGGAGGAGCTGCAGACCAAGTACACGGGCGGCACCGTGCTCCACCTCTACATGAGCGAGCGGCTGTCGTCGCCCGCGGCGTGCAAGGCGCTGGTCCGGCGCGCGCTCGAACGCTTCCGGCTGCCGTACATCACGATCACGCCCACGTTTTCGATCTGCCCGAAGCACGGGTATCTCGAGGGCGAGCACGAGTACTGCCCGAGATGCGACGAGGAACGGCTGGCCGAGAAGCGGCGGAAGCTCGCCGCCTGAAACGCCGAACGATGGAGGAAAGACGATGAACACGATGAGCGATGCGAAGCATCTGGCCGACGTCACGCTGACCGACGACGAGCGCCAGCGCTGCGAGGTGTGGACGCGCGTGATGGGCTACCACCGGCCCGTCGCGTCGTTCAACATCGGCAAGAAGGGCGAGCACGGCGAGCGCCGCTTCTTCCGCGAGGAGCGCGCGCGGCTCTAGAGACGGCCGATCCGATGTCGACCGCGTCGTTCCCGCGAAGGCGGGAACCCGAGTGACGTTCCTCCGAAGTCTCCGGATCCCCGCCTGCGCGGGGATGACCACCGCTTCACGCCGCCTTTGCTGCGCGTCGGCGGCGTCGAGCCGTTTTCGTCGACCGACTATCCCGGCGCGCTGGCGGCAGTGGTGTTCTGCCAGGGTTGCCCCTGGCGCTGCGGCTATTGCCACAACCCCCATCTCATTCCCGCGCGCGGTGATGACGAGCGCGACTTCGCGCGCATCCTCGACTGGCTCGCCTCGCGCCGGGGCCTGCTCGACGCGGTCGTCTTTTCGGGTGGCGAGCCGACCGCCCAGGCCGGGCTCTCCCGCGCGATCGATGCGGTGCGCGCGCTGGGCTTCGCGATCGGCCTCCACACGAGCGGCGCCTACCCGCGGCGTCTCGCTCAGGTTCTTCCCAAGGTCGACTGGGTCGGCATCGACGTGAAGGCGCCGCCCGGCGACTACAACGCGTTGACCGGCGTTCCCGGCAGCGGATTCACCGCGCTCGCGAGCCTCGATCTCGTTCGCCGCTCCGGCGTTGCGTTCGAGGTGCGGACGACGGTTCATCCCGACCTCACGCCACCCGACGCGCTGGAGCGTATCGCGCGCGAGCTCGCTGCGCGCGGCATCGAGCGGTGGACGCTGCAGGCGTTCCGCGCGACGGGTTGCATGGACGAGGCGCTCGTCAGCGCTGCGCCAAACCAGGTGTCGCCCGCGCGCGAGCTGCTGGTGCGGCTCTCCAGGCATGTGCCGGTGATCGAGGTCCGAAGCTAGCCGGCATCCCGTGGGACAGCGGCGCCGTCGGTCAAGGCCGCTCGGGTGGACGCTTGCGACCGGCTACGGAATCAGCGCACGCCTTCGGCCCCCTTCGTCTCGAGCAGCTCGGTGAGTTCCCGGGCCGTGTGGACGTTGAGCTTGTCGTAGATCTTGCGCACGTGGTCGGCGACCGTCGAGGAGGCGATCGCCATCGCCGCGGCGATTTCCCCTTGCGTACAGCCGGCGCGCAGCAGCGCGCACACCTCCTTTTGCGTCACCGACAGCGGCAGCGCGTCGAGCGTCCGGCGCAGCGCCACCGCGCGCGGCTCTTCCTGCTGGATCGCCACGTGGATCATCGTCGGCACGGCGTCGACGACGGCGAGCAGCGGCTCGGCCTCGAACAGGAAGCGGCCCCAGACGTTCTCCACCGTCAGCGCGACGCCGGCGTGCGATAGGCCCTCGTTGCGCCGCAGCTGATCGACGAGCAGGCGCAACGTCGGATAGTCGGCGGCGCGCGGCGCGCGGCTCGCATCGTCGGGCGTGATGCCGCCATGCGCGAGCAGAAGGAGCTTGTGCGCGTCCGGCGACACGTGCGCGAGCGCGCCGTCGGCGGTGAGCGAAAGCTGCGCGCGGCGATCGTGCCGCGGCACGTAGTCGCGCGGCATCGTCGATGTCGGCCTCGAGCGCTCGCGCGATGTAGGGAACGGCCGCGGCGAGCAGTTCCTCGTCGTCGGCCGTGTACGGCGGATCGCCTTCCTCGCGGTAGAGGACGAGCGAGCCCAGCAGTTGTCCGCGGAACGTGCGCACGATCGCCTCGATGCGCGTGTACAGGCCTTGCGGACGCCAGATCTCGTTGTAGAGCGCGGAGCGGTAGAACGCCGCGTTGTGGATTTCGGCGGCGCTGCGGATCACCGCGCGTCCGGTCACCGCCTGGCGGAAACCGGGCATCACCTCGCGCTCGCGGCGGTTGTGGAACTCCTCGAAGTAGTGACGGTTGATCTCGTGGTTGATCGGCCCCTCGAAGTAATAGCGCACGAGGTTGCCCTGCGCGTCCGTCCAGTCGAAGAGATTGCGCGCGGACGGAATCACGCCGATGCAGTGCCTCGAGCAGCGCCGGGATGAGCAGCTCGGCGGGCAGTCCGAGGCTGCACAGGGCGCGGATCTGGGCGATGCGGTGGGCGTGCTTCATTCGGGGCGGCCCGGAGTGTCGCAAGCGTACGACGAGTCGAACCGTTCGTCACCTTGCGGCCACTCAATACCCTCTCGGGAGGGGGTGTGTCTCGCGGAACGCGGCAGCAAGCTAATGCGGGGCATGGGGCGCGGGACGTTGCGCGAGACGGAATCGAGGGAGACATGACGCATTCGATCGCAAATTGCTGGAATGCCATCGGCCGCCTCGCCACGGCCGTCATCGCCGGCGGGTGCATGTTGTATGTGATCGACGCACCCGCGGCGCAAAGGACGTTCGTCGCAAGCTACGGTGACGATTCGAATGCCTGCAGCCTTGTCGCGCCGTGTCGATCGTTCGGCATCGCGATGACGCACGTCGACCCGGGCGGCGAGGTCGTCGTGCTCGACAGCGCTGGCTACGGCTCAGTCGTGATCGCGCAGTCGGTATCGATCATCGCGCCGCTCCGGCGTGTACGCGGGCATCACCGCATCTGCCGGCGATAACGGGAATCCGAATCAATGGCGCGGGAATCATCGTGACCCTGCGCGGGTTCAGCCTCAATGGACTCGCCGGCAGTGGCTCGACGGAATCCGGTTCCAACAGGGCGCGCGATGCGGGTGGAAAGCTGCGTCGTCAGCGGCTTCGGGAGCCCGGCATCCTTGCTCCTGGACCCCGGCGACCATCTCCATCAAGGACACCGAGATCCGCGACAACGGGAATTACGGAATCCATGCAGGTACTGGTGAACGCTCCCGAGGTCCTCCGCGTCTACGGTCGATCGGACGCGCGTCGAACGAACAACGCTCGCCGGTATTCGCGTTCGAGGCAATGCGCGCGCGCTGGCTCAAGCGACACGTCGTCGCCGGCAACGGCGGCCTCAAGGGATCAGCGTCGTTCGCGGCGAACGCAGGCGATGCGACGAGGTTGTCGTCGAGAGTTCCCGATCACTCGCAACGGTCATCGGTATCAGTACCGGGAGCGGTGATCGCGGTCGGGATCCATCGGGTGATCGTCGTCCAATTCGACGATTTCCTGGAATTCGACCGGCTGGACGTGTGAAAACGATCCGAATACCAATCTCTACACGCGCGGCAACAACACGGTTCGCTCAACAACACGCAACCAGGTCGGCAAGGCCCCGGATCTCGTTGGCGGGTGACTAATCCGGGGGTCACCGGGTCGGGGATCGATGAAGCGCAGGATGCCCGCGGCGATCGGAGGATCAGGAAGACTCGAAACGGACTGGCTTGCGTCGTCGCGGGCGCACTCCTGATGGCCGGATCTCCGAACGCCGACGCGGCGCAGCGTACGTTCGTGTCGACGAGCGGGAACGATCTCAATGCCTGCTCGCTTGCCGCGCCGTGCCGCGCCTTCGCGCGGGCGATCACGCAGACGGACCCGGCGGGCGAGATCATCGTGCTCGACTCGGGCGGCTATGGTGCGGTGGTGGTGGACAAGAACGTGTCGATCGTGAGTCCCGCCGGGGTGTACGCCGGAATTTCGGTGTTTGCCGGTGAGGACGGCGTGCTGGTCAGCGCGCCGGCGACCAAGGTGGTGCTGCGCGGGCTCTCGATCAACGGCCAGGGTGGCGATAACGGGATCCGGGTGCAGGCCGGAGAAGTGCACATCGAGAACAGCGTGATCTCCAACATTGGCGGGGTGGGAGCGGCGGGGATCCTGATCGAGGGGGGAACGTCGGTGCGCATCGCGGGGACGGTAGTGCGCTCGAACACGGAGGGGATGCGGGTGCTGCCGGGGGCCGGGACCGTGAGCGTGCTGGTGCGCGACAGCGAGTTCACGAACAACGCGACGATCGGGATCCGGGTGTCACCGAGCGGGGCGGGGAACAACGCGCTGGTGACGGTGGAACGAACGAGCCTGACGAAGAGCACCGGGTACGGGATCTACTCGGGACCGGTGGGAGGCGGAACGGCGACCGTGGTGGTGACCCAGTCGGTGCTGAGCGAGCACGCGATTGCGGGGATCGCGAGCGAGCTCGGCGGGGCGACGATATGGGTGCGTGAGAGTGCCGTGACGCGCAACGGGACCGGGCTGCGGCAGACGGGCACCAGCGTGCTGAACGCATGCGGGGCCAACCTGCTGGTGGCGAACACGACGGCGACCAGCGGCGCGATCAACACAGGCTCATGTCTGGACGTGGCGAGCGGCAGCGGGACGGTAACCAGCGTGGCGACGGGCGCAGGGCTCACCGGCGGGCCGATCACCGCGACGGGAACGATCAACCTCGCGGCGACGAACCTGCTGCCGACAGTCGCCTGCGGAAACAATGCGATTCCGAAGTGGAACGGAGCGGCATGGATTTGCGGGGCGGACAACGACACAAACTCCGGCGGCACGGTGACCAGTGTCGGCACCGGAACGGGGCTCAGCGGTGGTCCCATCACGGCGGCAGGGACCGTGAGCATCGCGAATGCGGGCGTGGGCAATACGCAATTGGCCAACGGCAGCGTCGATGTCGCCAAGCTCGACACGACCTCGACCGACGCGCGCTATTTCCGGCGGGGCGGCAACGCGTTCGGCGCCCTCGGAAACATCGGCACACTGGACAATTTCGTGGTCAACATCATCGCCGGCGGCTTGCGCGCGCTGCGCCTCGAGCCGGACGCGATCAGTCCCAACGTGATCGGCGGCAATCTCAACAACAGCGTGGACGCAGCGGTCCACGGTGCCACGATCGGTGGCGGCGGCGCAGGCGCCAACAGCGATCCCGACGTCGGCAGCGAAGCGCCGAACAGCGTTTTCGTACACTATGGGACCGTGGGCGGCGGGATTCGACAATCGGTCGGGCTTCGCGGGAGCGGATCCCGACCAATGGCATGCATCCACGGTTGCCGGAGGCCATTCCAATACCGCCAGCGGGTATGCCGCAACCGTTGCTGGCGGATATGCCAACACGGCGAGCGGTCCGGCCCTCGCCATCGGCGGCGGTGCGACCGTGGGTGGGGGATTCGGGAACACATCGAGTTCGCTAGGCACTACGGTTGCGGGAGGGTTTTCGAACACGGCGTCCTTTAGTGGAGCGACGGTCGCCGGCGGCGGTCACAACCTGGCAATCAACGGCGGGGCAGCGATCGGCGGGGGCGATAGCAATACCGCAAGCGGGTCCTACGCAACGGTTCCTGGGGGGGTCTCCAACGAAGCGGGAGGGGACTACAGCGTCGCGATGGGCCGGCGGGCGAAGGCGCTCGGTGACGGGTCGTTCTCCTTCGCCGACAGCCATAACTTCGATTTCAGCGCCGGCAGCGTCAATGCTTTTCGGGTCCGCGCCACCGGCGGCGTGCGCTTCGTCACCGAAATCGACGGGACCGGGGCCACGACGTGGTCGTGCCTCGCCACCGCCGGCAACAGCTGGGCCTGCGCGAGCGACCGCAACCTCAAGCACAGCCTGGTCGAGCTCGACGGCAAGGCGGTGTTGGCGAAGCTCGCCGCGATGCCGCTGTACCAATGGCAGCCGAAGGGCCAGAACGCGCACGTCCGGCACTACGGGCCGATGGCGCAGGACTTCCACGCGGCGTTCGGTTTGGGCGACGACGACAAGATGATCGGGATGCAGGACGCCGACGGCGTGGCCTTGGCGGCGATCCAGGGCGTGAACCAGAAGCTGGACGAGCGCCTACGGACGAAGGACGAGGAGATCGCGGCGCTGAAGGCGTCGCTCGTCGAGTTGGGGCGGAGGGTTGATGCGCTGATCGCCGTCCGCTGACGGAGCGAGACGGGACGACGTCCCGCTGCCCCTTCGCAACGCTCGCAGCACAGGCTTACTTATATAAATCAATATGTTACATGAGTCATTTCGATCCCTGAGCCAGCGATTGCTGCGTCGCAGCAACCGTGGTACAATGGATCATATCCAAGTCGCTGTAAACATTAAGAAATCAACGAGCGCAATGCGCATAAGCAGGAAGGTAGGCAGCAGAGTGACTTGAAGGCATCGTCCGCATCGGGAGCGCCGTGACCACGCGGCCTGGCCTGGCGGTCGGGCCCATCCGGAGATCCCCGATGAAGAAGCCACGACCTGCAAGACCGGAAGCTTCGCGCGTCCGAAGCTCCGTAGCCCGTCCGTCGTTTCGGCCCGATGGCCGCCATCGCAACGTCCGCCGCGGCGGTCGCGATCGCCGTCGCCGCGGCCCAGTTTCCCCCGCCGACGCCCGAGGCCAGTCCCCCGGGCCCCCGCCGCGCCTCAGCCCCGACCCCGGCTCACTACCAGCCGAACGTGCTCTCGCCCTCGGCCGAGTCGCTCGCCGGGTTGGTCTCCCGTCGCTACCGGATTGCGCTCGCGTCGGCGCGCGAGGTGGTCGGCACCGCCATGCAGGAGGGACGCCGAAACGGCCTCGACCCCATGCTGATCCTCGCCGTGATCGCCGTCGAATCGCGCTTCAACCCCATCGCCGAGAGCGCGCACGGCGCCGTCGGGCTGATGCAGGTCGTGCCGCGCTTCCATGCCGCCAAGCTCGCGGAACTCGGCACGGCGTCGGCACTGCCGCCGCACATGAACATTGCGATTGGCGCACGGATTCTCGGTGAATCCATCCGCCGAGGAGGGGGTGAGGCCGCCGGCCTCCAGCTCTACAACGGGGCTTCGGACGACGAGACGAAGGCCTATGCGAATCGAGTGCAGGCGGAGCGCCGCCGCCTCGAGGAGGCGCTCCCGCGCACGCGGGATCGGGCGTAGCAGGGGCAAGATCCACCTCCGGCGGCGCGCGTCGGGGCGACCCGCCTCCGTGGGTCCGCTAGACTCGGACGGTCGGCCCGCGTCCGTGGGTGCCGGCGAACGAGGAGCAGGCCATGCCCACCCTTCCCGGCACCGGCGTCATCGCCCATGCGATCCAGCTCGCGATCGCCCCGGTTTTCCTTCTGACCGGCATCGCCGGGCTGCTCAACGTGATGGCCGCGCGGCTCGCCCGGGTGATCGATCGGACGCGCAGCTTCGAAGAGACCTGGGCCGGGCTCGATGCGAAGGCGCGCGCCGCCGCGCGCGAGGAGCTCGCGAGTCTCGAGAAGCGCCGACGCGCCTGCAGCTGGTCGATCAACTACTGCACGACGGCCGCGCTTCTGATCTGCGTGGTGATCGTCGCTCTCTTCGTCGAGGAGTTCTTCAGCACGAGCCTGCGCGGCGTCGCCGGCGCGCTGTTCGTGGCCGCGATGATCGCGCTGATCGGCGGCCTCGGCTGCTTCCTGCGCGAGGTGTACCTCGCCACGCACACGACGACGATCGACCTCTCGCGGTTCGAGTGAGCGCTGCTTTCACCCTGGCGGTCACGCTGCTTGCCTTGCGGGTTGGGACGGGCGTCGGAGCGGCCGACGTCGTCGTCGTGACGCTCACGCCGGCAACGCGCAATGCTGGGCAGATCGGACGCGCGTTTCTGCTCCCGGAGGGCGCCAAGACTCGCGTCCAGATCGAGGTGAGCGGCGTGCCTCCGTTGCTGTCGTCGCGGCCCGTGCACCTCTACACGTATGTCTACGCGGGCAGCTGCGATCGGCGCTCGGCCGAGCCGGCATTCGCTCTCGTGGACCGCGTGCTGGCGCAACCGCTATCCGGCACGAGCGCCCGCGGGCCGTTCACCGTCTCGAACAACGCGCCGCTCCCGCTCGACCGCCTGCGCGCGAAACCCTTCGCCATCGTCGTCAGGACCTCGCCCGCCGACGGCAGCGTCGATCTCTACTGCGGAAACGTTGGCCCGTAAGCGCGCTGGCGCGAGGCCCGCGCCGACGCCCGACTACAACAGTCGGGCGAGGCGGCGTATGCCCTCGCCGATGTCTCGCGAATCGATCGCGCCGTAGCCGAACATCAGCCCGTTCGCCTGTGCGCCCGCCGCTGCGAATTTGCGGACGCTGCTGAGCGCGATGCCCGCCGCCGCCGCACGCTCGACCAGCGCCGCTACCGGCACCGAATCGTCGAGGCGGGTGGCGAGGTGCATGCCGGCGCCGATCCCGACGATCTCGAGCTTGCGGCCGCCGAAGCGCTCGAGCGCGTTCTGGAGGATGTCGCGGCGCTCGCTGTAGATGCGGCGCATCTTCCGCACGTGCCGGGCGAGATGCCCCTCGGCGATGAACGCCGCGAGCGCGTCCTGCGTCACGAGCGGCGCGTTCCAGTCGGTGAACTGCTTCGCGGCGACGAGCGCGTGACGCGCCCACGCCGGGGCAATGACGAAGCCCAGGCGCAGCGCCGGGAACAGGCTCTTCGAGAACGTTCCGACGTAGAACACGCTCTCGCCGTGGTCGAGCGTCTTGAGCGCGTCGAGCGGCCGGCCCGCGAACCGGAACTCGCCGTCATAGTCGTCCTCGACGACGACCGCGCCGTTGGCGCGCGCGAACTCGAGCAGCGCGGTGCGCCGCGCGAGGGAGAGATGGACGCCCAGCGGAAACTGGTGCGACGGCGTGACGAAGATCACCTTGGTGTTGCGGGGGAGCCGATCGACGCGGAGACCCTCGCCGTCGACCGGGACCCGCGCCATCTTCGCGCCGGCCACCGCCAGCACGTTGGAGAGCGGCGTGTAGCCCGGCTCCTCGACGGCGACGACCGTCTCGCCCGGTGTCACGAGAATCCGCGCCAGCAGGTCGAACGCCTGCTGCGCGCCCGCCGTGACGACGATCTCCTCGGGAGCGCAGGCGATCGCGCGTGCGAACGACACATGCCGGGCGATCGCTTCGCGCAGCGCGGGGCGCCCTTCAGGCTGGCTGTACCAGTCGTGCGAACGCGACACCGCGCGGATCGCTCGAGTCGTAAGGCGCCGCCAGACATCGAAGGGAAATTCGCTGCAGTCGGGAATCCCGACGCTGAAATCAAAACGGCAGTCCCTCGGCCTGCTGGTCGGTGTCAGCGCCGGCGTACGCCAGGCGGGGCAAAGGCGCGGATCGCGTTTCGGTCCCGTCGGCGACGCGTTCTCGCGCAGTCGCGATGAGAGGAAATCGGCGACGATCGTCCCGCCGCGCCCGCGCGCGCTCACGTAGCCTTCCGAGAGGAGGAGGTCGTAGGCGGCGACGACCGTGTTGCGCGAGACGCCCAGCGTGGCTGCCATCTCGCGCGAGGCGGGCAGCCGCAATCCCGGCTGCAGGCGGCCGCCGACGATCGCAGTGCGCAACTGGCGGTGCAGGTCGCGTCCCACCTGCCGTGACGTGCGATCCGGCAGGTCGATCGCCAGGTCGAAGGACGGGGTATTTGGATCCATCAATATTCCAGTTTATGGAGCTTTAGTGGAGCCAATACTCTATCGTATCGTGCGTCCTGTCATCAAGCGAGTGGAGGTCGGAAATGCACGCTTCGACGCACACCTTCAACCTGGATCCGACGGCCACCTGGCGCCCGCTCGGGACCCGCAAGACCGTCGCACCGCGCTCCGAGGCCCCGGCGATCGTGTGGCCGGTCGACATCGATGCTGCGGGCGAGCCTGCCATCACCGTGTCGGACGCGGAACGGGATCGCCGGCGCTCGCGGATCGGCGATGCACTGGAGCTCGGCTGCTTCGTCACGACGCTCACGGCGATCGGGCTCCTGCAGCTCGGCGTGTTCGCGCTCCTCGCGTAACGCACCGCGGAGGATTGCAATCCCCGTTTCCTCGGGAGCGTCGCGCGCGTAACATGGGCCTTCCTTTCCGTCCGGGACGGAAACGAAGGCCATGACAATCGCACGGATACCCGCGGTGCTCGTTGCCGCGCTGGCGCTCTTCGCCTGCTCGAAGGCGCCGGAGCCCGCGTCGTCCGCGACGGCGGCGCGCACCGACAGCTGCGACAACGAGTCCCGTCGTACGTGCCTGCGCCCTCGGCGCATGCCGAGCAGGCGATCGCCTGGGAGACGGGCGACGTCGACGCCGCGTTCGCGAAGGCGAAAGCGGAAGGGAAGCCGCTCTTCCTCTACTGGGGCGCGGTCTGGTGCCCGCCGTGCAACGAAGTCAAGGCGACGATCTTCACGCGCCAGGATTTCATCGAGCGCGCTCGCCAGTTCGTTCCCGTCTACATCGACGGCGACGCGAAGGGCGCGCAGAAGCTCGGCACGCGCTTCAAGGTGAGCGGGTATCCGACGATGGTGCTGTTCACGCCCGACGGGCGCGAAATCACGCGGCTTCCCGGCGAGGTCGAAGCGGATCGCTACATGCAGGTGCTCGCACTCGGCATGGGCGGTGCGCGGCCGGTACGGGAAACGCTGACGGCGGCGCTCGGGAAGGACGCTTCGGGGCTCCGGACCGAGGACTGGCGAATGCTCGCGTGGTACTCGTGGATCACCGACGAGAAGCAGCTGCTGGACGAGGACAAGCGGCCGGCCGCGCTTGCGCGGCTCGCGAAAGCGTGCCCGGCCGATCAGCCGCAGATCGCGACGCGCCTCGCGCTGCAGGCGCAGGCCGCGGCCGCGAAGGTGAAAGGCGCGAAGCCCCGCGACGACAAGGCCGCGGTCGCGATGCTCCGGCCGCTCCTCGCCGATCCGGCGCGCGTGCGCGAGCATTTCGATCTCGTCGTCTATTACGCCGACGACATCGCGGGCCACGTCACGCTGCCCGAAGTCCGCGGAGCGGGGCGCGCTCGTCGCGGCGTGGAGCGCGGCGCTCGGAGGGCTCGCCGCCGATCCGCAGCTCGCCGCAGCTCGACCGACTGACGGCGCTGACTGCCGAGGTCGCGCTCGCGAAGCTGGACGCGCCGAAGGGCGCCGCCGTGCCGGCGGAGCTGCAGCAACGGGTCCGCGACGAGGCGGCGCGCGCGGACCGCGACACGCAGGATCCGTATGCACGGCAATCGGTGATCAGCGCGGCGGCCGATCTCCTGACCGACGCGGGGCTGATCGCCGAGTCCGACGCACTTCTGCAGGCGGAGCTCGCGCGGTCGCATTCCCCGTACTACTTCATGCTCGGCCTCGCGCTGAATGCGAAGGAGCGCGGCGACAAGGCGGCGGCGGTCGATTGGGCGGCGAAGGCGTACGCGACCGCGCAGGGCCCGGCGACGCGGCTGCAATGGGGCTCGCGCTACGTGTCGTTGCTGATCGAGCTGACCCCGCAGGACGCCGAGCGGATCGAGAAGGCGGCCGCGCAGGTGATCGGCGAGCTCGAGCCCGTGCCCGACACGTTCTACGAGCGCAATCAGCGCTCGCTCGAGCGCATCGGCAGGAACCTCGCGAAGTGGAGCCAGGATCCCGCGCACCGCGCCGCCGTGCAGCACTTGCGCGCCGAAATGGCCGGGGTGTGCGCGAAGGTGCCGGCCGGCGACCCGGCGCGCGCGAACTGCGAGCGCGCTCTCCGACCGCCCGCGGCGAAGGCGTGACCGGAAGCGCAAGACGGAACGGGCCGGCTTCCGCGCGAGATCGCCCAATGCCCTTCGACGACCGCAACGTGCTCGGTGGAACCCTCGCCGTCTGCTCGACCTCGCCACGCACCGGCTTCTATCGCGACGGCTGTTGCAATACCGGGCCCGAGGATCTCGGCCTTCACGTGGTGTGCGTGCAGGTGACGGCGGAGTTCCTCGCGTTCGCCCGCTCGCAGGGCAACGACCTGATCACGCCGGCGCCGCAATATCACTTTCCGGGCCTGAAGCCCGGCGATCGCTGGTGCGTCTGCGCGGCGACCTGGCGCCAGGCGTACGAGGCCGGCGTCGCGGCGCCCGTGGTGCTCGCGGCGACGCACGAGGAGACGCTCGCGGTCGTCCCGCTCGACGCGCTCAAGGAACACGCGCTCGACCTCAACTAGCGGCGATGCGCGCCGTCCGCTTCGACCGCTACGGCTCCGCCGACGTTCTCCGCGTCGAGGAAATCCCGGAGCCGGTGCCCGGAGCGGGCGACGTGAAGGTACGCGTCCGCGCGGCGAGCCTCAATCCCCTCGACTGGAAGATCCGCGCCGGCGAGATGCGCTGGATGCCGGTCTTCCGTGGGCCCGCCCCGCGGCACGGGATTCGATCTCGCCGGCGAAATCGTCGGGGTCGGCCGCGGCGTCGCGCCGCGTCACGTCGGCGAACGCGTGTTCGGCGCGACCTCTCCGCTCCGTCGCGACGGCACCTGCGCCGAGTACGCGGTACTGCCCGCCGCGAGCGTGGCGCCGATGCCCGACGGGCTCGATTTCGTGCACGCCGCAGCGCTGCCCATCGCCGGGGGCACGGCGCTGCAGGCGATCGTGGACGAAGCGCAGCTCGGCACGGGACAGCGCGTGCTGATCGTCGGTGCTGCCGGTGGCGTGGGTCACTTCGCCGTGCAGATCGCGAAGCACGTGGGCGCTCGCGTCGTTGCCGTCTGCAGCGGCGCCAACGCGGAGTTCGTGCGGAGCCTCGGCGCCGACGAGGTGATCGACTACACGCGCGAGGATTTCACGCGGCGCGAGGATCGCTTCGACGCCGTGTTCGACGCGGTGGGCGCTTCGTCGTTCGCGGCCGCAAGGGCGATGCTCACGGATGACGGCTGTTACATCAACACGCTGGGGACCGGTGCCGCGACCGCGAACACGATCCTGAGCGCGATCGGCGCACGCTTCACGACGCGCCAACGTGTCGTACCGTTCGCGCTCAAACCCGGCAGTGCGCTGTGGCAGAGGCTCGCCGACCTGGTACGTGGCGGCGTGCTGCGTCCGCACGTCGAGCGCACGGTGACGCTCGACGAAGTCGCCGACGCGCAGCGCGATGCGAGAGTCCGGGCACGGCCGCGGCAAGGTCGTCGTCGTGCCCTGACGCGTGCGGCTTCGCGATGACCCTGCCACCTCTCATCCCCAAAGGGGAAGCGCTGCGTCGGGCGGTCGCGTGGCTCGCCGAGCAGCACGAGTGGAGCGCCGCACGGATCGAGGAGGCGTGCCGGCGTTTCGATCTCGATCCCGTCGACGAAGAATTCCTGCTGCGCGAGCTGCGTCGGCGGCAGGACGACTGAGGCGCGCATGAGCGTCCGCGGCGCGCCGATCAGGTAAGAATTACAAAGCGCGCGTCGGAAATCGAAAAGAATCGCGCGGTCGCCGCATTCCGCTGGCGCAACGTGGACTTCCGGTCTTACACTCGAAAGTCCTGCGTTGAATCTCCCGTCGCCGCTACATGCACGCTTCCCGGATCACCACCGGCATCGAAGGACTGGACAAGATCCTGCACGGCGGGTTCACGGCGGATCGGCTGTACCTGATCGAGGGCATGCCCGGCTCGGGCAAGACGACGTTCGCGTTTCAGTTCCTGCTCGAAGGGCGTCCGCCGCGGCGAGCAGGTCCTGTATCTGACGCTGTCCGAAACCCGGAGCGAGGTCGAAGGGGTGGCCGACTCGCATGGCTGGTCGCTCGACGGCATCAGCGTGAGCGAGCTGATGCCCTCCGAGGATGCGCTCGAGCCGGACGAGCAGTACACGGTCTTCCATCCGTCGGAAGTGGAGCTCTCCGAGACGACGCGCCGGATCCTGGACGAGGTCGAGCGGGTCAAGCCGACGCGGATCGTGTTCGATTCGCTGTCGGAGCTGCGCCTGCTCGCGGGCGGCGCGCTGCGCTACCGGCGGCAGATCCTGGCGTTCAAGCAGTTCTTCGCCGGCCGCCACTGCACCGTGCTCCTGCTCGACGATCTGACCTCGACCGAGCACGACCTGCAGGTGCAGAGCATCGCGCACGGCGCGCTCCTGCTCGAGCAGCTCGTGCCGCGATTACGGAGAGGCGCGTCGGCGGCTCAGCGTGATCGAAGTTCAGCGGGCAGTCGAGTTTCGCGGCGGCTACCACGACTACGTCATCCGTCGCGGCGGGCTTCAGGTCTTTCCGCGCCTGGTGGCTGCCGAGTCCCGGCAGCCCTCGAGTCGCGAACGTATCGCGAAGCGGTCTCGCGCCGCTCGACGCGATGCTGGGCGGCGGCCTCGAGCGCGGCACGAGCACGCTGATCGTCAGGGCGCTGCGGGCACCGGGCAAGTCGACGCTCGCGGCCCTGTTCGCGGCGCACTGCGCCGCGCACGGTGCCGGGCGTGGCGCTCTTCATCTTCGACGAGAGCGTCAATACGCTGTACAGCCGCTGCGAAGGGCTGAGCATCGACCTGAAGGCGCATGTCGACGCCGGCCGGATCAGCGTGCAGCAGGTCGATCCGGCCGAACTGTCGCCCGGCGAGTTCGCGGACGCGATCCGCGCGGCGGTCGAGCAGCGGCACGTGCAGCTCGTCGTGATCGACAGCCTGAACGGCTACCTCAACTCGATGCCCGACGAGACGTTTCTCGTCGTTCAGCTGCACGAGCTGCTGACCTACCTCGGACAGTCGGGCGTGGCCACGATTCTCATCGCCGCGCACCACGGCATGATCGGCGGCCAGATGAGCACGCCGTCGACGCGAGCTATCTCGCCGACGCGGTCGATCCTGCTCCGGTACTTCGAGATGCGAAGGCGAGGTGACGGCAGGCGATCTCCGTGGTCAAGAAGCGGGGCGGTGAGCACGAGCGCAGTCTCCGCGAGTTCAGCATGAAGAAGCGGCCGCATCACGATCGGCGAGCCGTTGCGCGGCTATCGCGGCGTGCTGACCGGCGTGCCGGAGCGGGAGCGACAGCGGTGACGTGACCGGCCGATCGATTCGCGTGAGCAGCGGCTCCTCGTGCTGGCGCCGGTCGGCAAGGATGCGGCGTTGATCGCCGCTGCACTGGGGCAGGACGCACCGCTCCTGCGTCGCGTGCCGGGATCGTCGAGCACCTCGCGCTCGAGGTCGAGCGCGGCGCGGCGGCCATCGTGCATCGCGGAGGAGGCGCTGGCGGCGACACAACGGCCGGCTCGCAAAGTTGCTCGCGGCGCAGCCGCCGTGGTCCGATCTGCCGGTGCTGCTGCTCACGCGTGCCGGCGCCGACTCCCAGATTGCGGCGCAGACGCTGAGGACGCTCGGCAACGTCACGCTGCTCGAGCGGCCGGTGCGCGTCGCCGCGCTGGTGAGCGCGGTGCGGAGCGCGTTCCGGGCGCGGGCGCGGCAGTTTCAGGCGCGGGCCCACCTCGAGGAGCGCGAGGCCGCCGACGAGCGCAAGAACCGGTTCCTCGCGACGCTCGCGCACGAGCTGCGCAATCCGCTGGCGCCGATCCGGAACTCGCTGCAGCGTCCTGCGCGCTCGCGGCGCCGGCGACGCCCGCGGTGCCCGCCTACGAGATCATGGAGCGCCAGGTCAACCACATGGTGCGGCTGATCGACGACCTGCTGGACGTCTCGCGCATCACGCGCGGCAAGATCGAGCTGCGCAAGGAGCAGCGTGGATCTTGCCGACGTGATCGCGGCGGCCGTGGAGACGAGCCGGCCGCTGATCGACGCGGCGAATCACACGCTCGAGGTTGCGCTCCCGGCGGAAGCGCTCGGTCTCGATGCCGACCCGGTGCGGCTCGCCCAGGTGTTCGCGAACCTGCTCAACAACGCCGCCAAGTACACCGATCCCGGCGGCCGCATCAGAATCGCCGGCGCGGCGCGAGCAGCGACAGCGCGGTCGTCACCGTCAGCGACACCGGCGTCGGCATCCCGGCGGAGTCGCTGTCGCGGGTGTTCGACATGTTCGCGCAGGTCGACGCGCGCGATCGGCGCTCGCAGTCAGGGCTCGGCATCGGTCTCGCGCTCGCGCGGAGCCTGGTCGAGATGCACGGCGGAAGCATCGCGGCGACGAGCGAAGGCGAAGGCAAGGGGAGCACGTTCGTCGTGCGCCTTCCGCTCGGTGGCCGCGCGGAAGTCGCCGCGGCCGGCGCCGCCGCGGCAGCGCCGCGGATGAAGGACATGCCGCGGATCCTGATCGTGGACGACAATCGCGACGCCGCCAATACACTGGGCGCCCTGCTGCAGCTGATCGGCGCCGACGCGCGTGTCGTCTATGACGGGGCCACCGCGCTCGAGGCACTCGTAGAATTCCGGCCGAGCGTGGTGCTGCTCGATCTCGGCATGCCCGGCATGGACGGGTACGAGGTCGCGCGGCGGATCCGCGCCCAGCCGCAGACCCGTGATACGGCGCTGATCGCGCTGACCGGGTGGGGCGAGGCGAGCGACCGCCAGCGCAGCCGTCAAGCCGGGTTCCAGCACCACTTGGTGAAACCGGTCGACGCCAACGCGATGCAGGCGGTGCTCGCGTCGCTGCCGCGGTAGGCCGCGGGAGCCGCACCCTACTTCGGCTTGTGGCAGGACGTGCAGGTGAAGTACGAGTCCGCGGTCGGTGGCTTGCGGCCTTCGAGCGAGGCGTAGTGGCTCGCCGGCGCCGGCGGGGGCAGTCCCTTCATCCGTTTCTTGCCGATGTCGCCCGGCAAGTCATGGCATTCCAGGCAGCTGTTCTCCTCTCGCGTGACCAGATAGCCGTCGATCGGATGCGGAATCGGCGGCGCCGTCTGGGCTTGCGCGAGCGCGGCCCAGGTCATGGTGCAAGCGATACCGAGCAGGCGCTTCGTGGCCATGGGTCCAGTTCGTGTCTCCTCCCGGGTACGTTACCCGACCTCGCGCGCGAGCGCAAAGCGGCTCGGCCGTAGCGCGGCGCTCAGAACAGCGACGGCGTCGGATCGGGGTCGTCCGCGACCTCTGCGCCGACCTCGCCGATCGGAACGAGCGCGCCGACGCGCACGCCGAGCAGCCGGATGCGGCGGTCGAGCGGCACGCGCTTCAGGCACTCGCCCGCCGCGCGGCGGATCGTCGGGCCGTCCTGCGTCGGCGCCTCGATCGTCTGGTCGCGCGTGACGGTCTTGAAGTTGTCGTAGCGAAGCTTGAGCCCGATCGTGCGACCGGCGTAGCCCGCCCTCTGCAGATCGTCGGCGACGTGCAGGCAGAGGTCGGTGAAGATCTCGGTGAGCTGCGCGCGGTCGCGCGTGGCGGAGAGGTCGCGATCGAGCGTCGTCTCGCGGCTGATCGACTTGGGCTCGCTGTGGGTGACGACGGGGCGCTCGTCGCGGCCGTGGGCGACCTCGTGCATCCAGGCGCCGTAATGACGGCCGAACTGCTCGACGAGCCAGGCGGGATCCGCGTGCGCGAGGTCGCCAATCGTCCGAATGCCGAGCGCGTCGAGCTTCGCCGCCGCCTTCGGTCCGATGCCGTTGATCCTGCGCGGCGGCAGCGGCCAGATCCGGACCGGTAGGTCAGGGAGCGTTACGAGCGTCAGCCCGTCGGGCTTGTCGAGCTCCGAGGCGATCTTCGCGAGCAGCTTGTTCGGCGCGAGCCCGATCGACGACGAGAGCCCGGTCGCTGCGCGTACCGCGTCCTTGATCGATCTGCGCGAGCGCGAGCGCGTCGGCGTCCGGTATCGCGGTCGTCTCGCGCCACGTCACCCGGCCGGTCGACGTCGGTGAGATCGATGTAGATCTCGTCGATCCCGCGGTCCTCGATGCACGGCGCGATCGTCGCGACCGCGTCCTTGAACAGCCGCGAGTAGCGCCGGTACGCGTCGAAATCGGCGGGGAGGCGGATCGCGTCGGGCGCGAGCCGCGCCGCCTTCATGAGCCCGATCCCGGAATGGACGCCGAGCGCGCGCGCCTCGTAGGTCGCCGTGGTGGCGACGCCGCGGCCGACGTACTCGCGCAGCGTCGTGAGCGCCGCCGTCTTCGGTCGCCTCGCCGGCCGCCGCCGATCACGACCGGCCTGCCGCGCAACTCGGGACGGCGCAGGAGCTCGACCGACGCGTAGAACGCATCCATGTCGAGATGGGCGATGAGGCGGGGGCGGTCGTTCATCGAGGGCGAGCTGCGGCATCGCAGCAGGTGGGCAACTGCGCCGATGATCTGCACGACGACGATCGCCGGCGTACAGCCGTCGCGTCACGGTTCAGGCATCGGCCCGCGTGGCAGAATGTGCGTCATGTCGAGCTTTGCCTCCGCGCGCACGAACCTGCCTCTCGAGACGAACGGAGCGCGCTCCGAGGTCGGCCATCGCCCGGTCGCTGCATGGCTTTTCGTCTGCTGCGCGCTCGTGTTCGCGATGATCGTCGTCGGCGGCGTCACGCGGCTCACGCATTCCGGGCTCTCGATCGTCGAATGGCAGCCGATCGTCGGCACGCTGCCGCCGCTGACGGACGCGCAGTGGCAGGAGACGTTCGCCAAGTACCAGCTGACGCCCGAGTTCCGGCAGGTCAACCACGCGAATGACGCTCGCGGAGTTCAAGGGCATCTTCTGGTGGGAATACTTCCACCGGCTGCTCGGCCGCGCGATCGGCGTCGTGTTCCTCGTGCCGCTTGCTCTGGTTCGCCGCGCGCCGGCGCATTCCCGCGGGCTACGGCTGGAAGCTGGCCGGCATCTTCGTGCTGGGCGGGCTGCAGGGCGCGATGGGCTGGTACATGGTGCAGAGCGGGCTCGTCGACGATCCGCGCGTCTCGCAGTTCCGGCTGACGGCGCATCTCGGCATCGCGCTCGCTGATCTTCGCGGCGATGTTCTGGATCGGCGCTCTCGCTGCGTCGACCCGCGAGCGCGCGGTACTCGCGGCGCCGGCGCAGCGCGCGGCGCGGCGCTTCGCGTTCGCCGTCGCGGCGCTCGTGTTCGTGATGGCGCTGACCGGCGGCTTCGTCGCCGGCATCCGCGCGGGGTTCGCCTACAACACGTTTCCGCTGATGAACGGCAGCGTCGTGCCGCCCGAGATCCTGTCGATCGATCCGTGGTGGAAGAACTTCTTCTGGAACATGGCGACCGTCCAGTTCGACCACCGTGCGCTCGCGTGGCTGCTCGCCATTCGTCGTTCCGCTCCTCTGGTGGAGGCTGCGGTCGATGCGACGGGCTGCCGCCGCGCGCACGCGCGGGCGGCCACCTGCTGCTCGCGCTCCTCGTGCTGCAGATCGCGCTCGGCATCGCGACCCTGCTCCTCGTCGTGCCGGTCCCGCTCGCCGCGGCGCATCAGGCCGGCGCGGTGCTGGTGTTCGCGGCGGCGCTCAACGTTGCCCACGCGCTGCGCTGATGCGCATCGCTTGATTCGCATCAAGGAGCGCCGGACCCGCGCTCCCAACAATGGCGCAATGATGCTGCTTCGCATCGCGTGACGCGGGAGACCGCCATGCCACGACATCTGACGCTCGACGTGCGCGGCATGGAGCCGCCGGAGCCGATCGAGCGCGTGCTCGACACCGTCTCGGACTTCGCGGAGGGCGACACGCTGCGGCTCGTCATCGACTGCATGCCGACGCCGCTGTTCCGGATCCTCGAACGCGCCGGCTACGGCCATCACGAGGAGCCCGGGACCGAGTCGCTCTACGAGATCACGATCTGGCAGCGGCCCGACGCGCGGGCCTGAGTCCGAAGCTTCAGCCGGAATAGGTGCGCAGCCGCGTGACGTCCTTGATGCGGACGTCGCGGCCTTCGACCTCGATCAGGTCCGCTTCGGTCAGATCGTGCAGGATCCGGGAAAAGTGCTCGGGGGTGAGATTGAGGCGCGACGCGACGATCGCCTTCGACGTCGGGAGCGTCACCGAGTAGGGCACTGCTGCGCTCGCCTGGTCCACGTCCTGCCGAAGCAGGTAGCCGATCACGCGCTGCGTACCCGACAGCAACGAATAGCTCTCGACGTCGCTGATGAGGCCGTGGAGGCGGCGCGACAGTCCCGCCAGCATCCGCTTGGCGAAGCCGGGATCACGCGCGAGTCCCTCGAACACGGCCTCTTTCGACACGTGCAGGAGCAGCGAATCGGCGAGCGCCTGCGCCATCAGGATGTAAGGGCGCTCCATGAACATCAGCGCCTCGCCGAACGAGTAGCCGGGACCGATGATCTCGACGACCTTCTCGCTTCCCTGCGGCGTCACGAACGAGAGCTTCACCTGGCCGTAGACCACGACATGGAAGCCGGTGCACGGGTCGCCCTTGTTGAACAGGATCTCGCCGCGCGGCACGTGCAACTCGGTCGTACCGGTGGCGAGGCGGTCAATTTCGCCCGGCGCCAGCTCCTTGAACAGCGGCAGGTTCGCGAGGAACGCCTGGGTCTTGATCTTCGGCGGCGGCATCGGCGGATGCTCGGAAAAATGCGACGGGAAGCGTAACACGGCGGCGCGGGCCGATTCCTGCGCGCGTCTCGCCCGTCACGCGAGAGTTGCGCGGAACGCCGCCGCAGGGGATCATTGGAGGTTTCGACGCCGAAGACCGAGCTCCATGGCCGCCACCACCGATCCCCGCGCCCTCGACGAACCGCTCAGCGACGCCGAGCTCGACGAACTCGAGGTGTTTCTCGCGTCCGACGCCGTGCCGCAGGACTGCATGGACCTCGAGATGCTCGACGGCTACCTCACTGCCGTGGTCTCCGGGCCCGAAGCGATCCAGCCATCCGAGTGGCTGCCGCAGGTGTGGAGCGAAGGCAGCAAGAGCGGCACGCCGGTGTTCGTCGACAACGATCAGGCCCAGCGGGTCATGGGGCTGGTGCTGCGGCACTTCGTCGGCATCCAGCGCACGCTCGCCGAATCGCCGACGCGCTTCCGGCCGCTGCTCTACGTGCCGGATGACAAGGCGCAGCGCGGCGACCGCGCTCCGGCCGAGGCCACCGCGTGGTGCGAAGGCTACATGGCCGGCGTGAAGCTCCGCGACGACGAGTGGCAGCCGCTCTACGACGCGCAGGATGCGCGCGACTGGATCTTCCCGATCGAGGCGCTGGCGTTCGGCGACCGCGACGACGACTTCACCGAGTGGGTCGACAGCGAGGAGAAGCGCGCCGAGCTGATCGACGAGCTGCCGGTGGCGGCGGTGCTGATCTTCCGCTTCTGGCTGTCGCGGCGCGAAGCCACGCAAGGCCGCGGCACGGGCAGCCGGCGCAGCGCGTTCGCCGACGCGACGCGCAAGTCGCGGCAGCGGCTGCACTGACCCTTCGCACGTCCGATCGTCGCGCAGCGGCGCGTGCCCTCCGGCCCATGCCGGTCCGCTCGAATGCCGCTGCCATGTTCCGGATCCGCCGGGGCAGCCAGCGGCGCACGATCGTTTTCGGCTGCGTCGCGATCAAGGTCCCGCGCATGGGCCGCTGGCGCGCCGGCTCGCGCGCGAACCGCGAGGAAGCGCGCATCTGGCGCGAAGGCTGGCAGCGGTTCTATCCCGAGCTGTGCCCGGTCCTCGCCTGCCTGCCGTTCGGCACCGCGCTCGTCATGCCGGCCGTGCGCATCATGTCGCGCGACGAGCTCGCAACGTTCATGAAGAGCGACGCGCACCCGGAGAACTCTCCGGATCCGGAACTCTACGAGGACAAGCTCGGCGAATGGGGATACCTGCGGGGGCGGCCGGTCGTCGTCGACTATGCGATGCGCGTGCACATGACCGAAGAGGATCTCGGGCTCATCGACCCGAACGCGCGCACGATCGACGACCTGCGTCGGTATTTCGGCAGGAGCTAGCTCGCGGTCGCTCGCACGAGCGCTACAGGAGCCCGATCGCCCAGCCCGGAAGCACCGACAGCACGATCGCTGCGGCGAGGCAGAGCAGCCCTGCGGAGACGGCGACCTTCGCCGGCGTGGCATCGCGCGCGGTCGCCGTGGGGCTCATGAACATGTACTGGATCACGCGCAGATAGAAGTAGATGCCGAGGTAGCTGCCGACGAGGCCGAGGACCGCATACGTCGTGTAGCCCGCCATCATCACGTTGCGGAAGATCAGGAACTTCGCGACGAACCCGGGGAACGGCGGAATGCCGGCGAGCGAGAGCATCGCGATGCCGATCATCACCGCGGCGTACGGCCGGCGCGCATAGAGCCCCCTGAGGGTGTCCAGGCGGTCGCGCGCGGCGTCGTCCGCGTCCTGCGGCAGCGATGCGAACGCGAGCAGGTTCATCACGCCGTACGCGACAAGGTAGAAGACGATCGCCTGGAAGCGACCCGGTCCTTCGCCCAGGAACGCGTAGAACAGATAGCCGGCGTGCGCGATCGACGAGTAGGCGATCATCCGTCGGAAGCTCGCCTGCCTCATCGCGGTCAGGTTGCCCCAGACAATCGAAACGAGCGGCAGGAAGGCGACGAGGCCCGCGACGTAGCCCGAGACGCGCGCGTCGCCGATGAGGCGGAGCACCGCAAGCAGCGCACCTGCCTTCACGATCGTCGCCATGTACGCGGTGACCGGCACGCTCGCCCCTTCGTACGCATCGGGGGCCCAGGCGTGGAACGGGACGATCGCGGCCTTGAGGAAGAACGAGACCAGGATCATCACCACTGCGGCGATGGCCATCGCGTCGGTCGCCCCCAGCGCCGTCGCAAAAGCCGCAATGCCGAGCGAGCCGCTGCCGCCATAAAGCAGCGACACGCCCATCAGGAACGTCGCCGACGCAGCGCCGCCGAGCACGAGGTACTTGAGCGCCGCTTCCGCGCTTTCAGGGCGGCGGAACGCGAGCAGCACGAGCGTGTAGACGGGCAGCGACAGGAGCTCGAGGCCGAGGAACAGTGTGAGAAAGCTGTCGGAGGAGAGCAGAAGGCAGAAGCCGTACAGCGACGACAGCAGCAGCGGATAGAAAGGACCGTCGCGGAACTCGTCGCGCGACATGAGCAGGATCGGCACGGCCAGCGACAGCACGAGAGCCTTCGCGAGCGACCATTGGGGATCGATCGAGAACTGACCGGCGAACGGCGATGCGTCGATGCCGCCGGAATAGAGCCAAAACGCCGCGGCGGCCGCCGCTGACACGCTCGCCGTCGCCACGACCAAGGCGCCCCGCGACCGCTCCGATATGATTTCGAGCGCCACCAGCACGACAATGCCGGCGAGCAGCAGATGCTCGGGCAACATCGCGGTGAAGAGTTCCGTCCAGTTCATGGCGTGCTCCGCTGGGACTCCCGCGCGCTCAGGGCGTTCGCGGGCAGACGCGAGGTCTCGACCAGCTGCTGGAACTCCTTCGAGGCAAGCTCGGTCTTGCGCATCGGATCGTCGGGGAAGAGGCCGAGCGCGAAGACCGCGGCAACGATCGCGACGAGGATCAGCCTCTCACGCAGGTCAAGGTCGACAAGCGGCATATGCGGAGCCTTCGACTCGCCGAAGAGGAACGTCTTCGCGAAGCGGAGCATGTACAGCGCACCCAGCACGACGCCCGTGACCGCGATCGCCGTCGAGGCGAGCGGCGTGATTTCGCCGTCCAGGTAGCGCGGCCACGATGCCGTGAATGCGCCCAGGAGCGAGAGGAACTCGCCGGTGAAGCCGCTGGTCGTCGGCAACCCGATCGAGGCCAGCGTCAGGATCATGAAGAACACCGAGTAGACGGGCAAGAGCTTGGCGAGGCCGCCGTACGCTGCCAGCTCGCGCGTGTGACAGCGCTCGTAGATCATCCCGACCATCAGGAACAGGCCGGCCGCCGTGAGGCCGTGGCTCACCATCTGCACCATCGCGCCCTGGATGCCGAGGAGATCGAGGCTCGCGAGCCCGAGCATCACGTAGCCCAGGTGGCTGATCGACGAGTAGGCGATGATCTTCTTGATGTCGTTCTGGACCAGCGCGAGACAGGCACCGTAGACGATCGACAGCGTACCGAGTGCCATGATCGCCGGCGCGAACGCGCGGGTTGCGTCGGGGAAGAGCGGGAACCCGAGCTTCATGAAGCCGTACGTGCCCATCTTGAGGAGCACGCCCGCGAGGATCACCGAGCCGGCCGTCGGGGCCTCGACGTGCGCGTCGGGCAGCCAGGTGTGCAGCGGCACCATCGGCACCTTGATCGCGAACGAGAGTCCGAACGCGCAGAGCAGAATGGTCTGGGTCGACAGCGGGAGCTGCGCGCGGTAGAGGTCCGCGAACGCGAACGACGTGATGCCCGAGGTCTGTTGCAGCGACCAGACGAGGTAGATCACCGCCGCCAGCATGAGAATGCTGCCGAACGCCGTATAAAGCACGAACTTGAGCGTCGCATAGATCCGCCGCTCGCCGCCCCAGATGCCGATGAGGAGGAACATCGGGATCAGCATCGTCTCCCAGAAGATGTAGAAGACGAACAGGTCCTGCGCGAGGAACGTGCCCAGCATCGCGAACTGGATCAGGAGCAGCATCGCGTAGAAGAGCTTCACGTCCTTCGTGATCGCAGTGAACGCGCCGGCGACGACGAGCGGCCCGAGGAATCCCGTCAGCAGCACGAGGAGCACGTTGTAGCCGTCGAGCCCGATCTGGAAGTAGACGCCCCAGTCCGGGATCCACGGGAGCCGCGTCTCGAACTGCAGGCCCGCCCGATCTCCGTCGAAGGCGACGTACAGCGCAACGATCGCCACGAACTGGGCCACCGTGATCGCGAAGGTGAGCCACCGGATCTGGCCTTCGGCCTTGTCCGGAACTGCGATCAGCAGCGCGATGCCGATGACAGGCAGGTAGAGCACCCAGTTGAGGAGTGCCGCTTCAGACATGGCGGAGCCCCCAGACCAGTGCAGCGAGCGCGCCGGCCAGCACGAACAGCGCGTAGAGATGCAGGTTGCCGGTCTGCACGCGGCCGAGGCCGCCTGCCGCGCGATGCGCGATGCGCGCGAGCCCGTTGAGCGAGCCGTCCAGCAGCAACCGGTCGCCGACGTTCAGGAACACGCGCTCCGAGACCCATGTGAGCGGGCGGCCCAGGAAGCGCTCGTACGCCTCGTCGACGAAGTACTTGTTGAACAGAAGCCGCTGGAGGCGCGCGAAGCGTGGCGCGATCTGCGCCGCGCGCACCGCATTGTGTCCGAAGTACCGCACGGCGATCGCCAGGCCCGCGAGCGCGATCGCGATCGAGATCCAGAGGAGGGTCATCTCGGATTCGTGCGCGCCCTCGCGCGGCTCCGGCAGCGTCGGCAGCGACGACAGGAAGTGCGGGACGTCGAAGAAGCCGCCGATCGCGGACAGCACGGCGAGCACGACCAGCACGCCGACCATCGACCACGGCGATTCGTGGACGTGATGCTCGACCTCGTGATCCATCCGCGAACGGCCGAGGAACGTGAGCCACAGGAGGCGGAACATGTAGAACGCGGTCAGGAGCGCCGTCGCCGCCATCACGACCCAGAGGATCGGATCGCCGCCCCGGCTGCTGCCGAACGCAAACCAGAGAATCTCGTCCTTCGACCAGAAGCCCGCGAGCGGCGGAATCCCCGCGATCGCCGCGGTTGCGATCGCGAACGTGGCGAACGTCCACGGGATCTTCCGCCACAATCCGCCCATCTTGCGGATGTCCTGCTCGCCCGAGAGCGCGTGGATCACGCTGCCCGCACCGAGGAACAGGCAGGCCTTGAAGAAGGCGTGCGTGTAGACGTGGAAGATCGCGACGCCGTAGGCACCCACGCCGGCGGCGACGAACATGAACCCGAGCTGCGAGACCGTCGAGTACGCAAGCACCTTCTTGATGTCGGTCTGCGCGACGGCGACCGTCGCGGCGAAGAATGCGGTCGCCGCGCCGACAACGGCGATCACCTCGGAGGCAGCCGGCGCGACGACGTAGAGCGGCGCCATCCGCGCGACCAGGTAGACGCCGGCGGTGACCATCGTCGCCGCGTGGATCAGCGCCGACACCGGTGTCGGGCCCGCCATCGCGTCGGGCAGCCACACGTGCAGCGGAATCTGCGCCGACTTCCCGCAGGCGCCGATGAACAGCAGGATCCCGACGAGGCTCGCCGCGACCGGGGGCGCGATCGGGCTCGCGAACGCGGCGTTGATCTGGTCGATCTCGAGCGTGCCGAGCGCCCAGAAGAGCAGGAACATTCCGAGCAGGAACCCGGCGTCGCCGATCCGGTTGGTGACGAACGCCTTCTTGCCCGCCGCCGCCTTCTCCGGATCCTCGAACCAGAAGCCGATCAGCAGATAGGAGGCGAGGCCCACGCCTTCCCAGCCGACGAACATCACGAGCAGCGAGCGGCCGAGCACGAGCAGCAGCATGAAGAACAGGAACAGGTTGAGGTACGCGAAGTAGCGGGCGTAGCTCTTGTCGTCCTTCATGTAGCCGGTCGAGTAGACGTGGATCAGCGAGCCGACACCGGTCACGATCAGCGTCATCACCGCGGCCAGCCGGTCGAAGTAGAACGCGATGTCGAAGACCTTCTCGCCGATCCGCGCCCACGTGTAGGGCGCGTCGACCAGCGGCCACCAGTCGCCCGCCTGCAGATCCGCGAGACAGCGGAGCGCGATGGCGAAGGACAGGATCGGCAGGCCGCACCCCACCAGCGTCACGAAGCGGTGGCCGAGCCGGTTGCCGAGGAGCCCGTTGAGGAGGAAGCCGGCGAGCGGCAGGACGACGATCAGCGTGAGGAGGTGGGTCACCGGCTATCCCCTGAGGTCCGCGTAGGCGTCGGCGTCGAGCGTGCGTTTCGCGCGCACGAGCAGGAGGACGATCGGTATGGCGATGGCGATCTCCGCGGCGGCCACGACGAAGATCAGGAACACGAGCACGGCGCCGGCGGCGGTGCCGGTCTGCTGCGCGAACGTGACGAGCGAGAGATTGACGCCGTTCAGCATCAGCTCCATGCACATGAGCATCACGAGCAGGTTGCGGCGGACGATCACGCCGACGAGCCCGAGCGCGAACAGCGCGACGGACAGCGAGAGCAGCACGTTGAGCTTATCCATGGCCCCTCCGGCTGATCCGGATCACCGCGAGCGCGGCAACGACCGCCGCGACGAGCAGCACCGACGTGAGCTCGAACTGCAGCCAGTATTCGTTCAGGAACGCGACCGAGAATTCGCGCAGCCCGAAGGAAACGGTCGTGTTGGCGAGGGCGTGGTAGCCGTGCCAGAAGCCGTAGCCGAGCGCGCCGACGAGCAGCGCGGCGGCGATCGCGCCGGGGAGCAGGAACTCCGAATAGCGATGGGCGAACGACTGGTCGCGGACGTCGAGCAGCATGATCACGTAGACCATGAACACCATCACCGCGCCCACGTAGATCAGCACCTGGAACGCGGCGATGAAGTGGACGCCGAGCAGCCCGTAGACGCCGCCCAGGAACACCATCGTCGAGATCAGCGCCATCGCGACCTGCATCGGGTGGCGCAGGACGATCATCAGCGCGGCGCCGGCGAGCGCCGACGCGGCGAACAGGTAGATCAGCAGCGTGTCGAGATTGCCGAGGAAGGCGTCCATGGCTCTTCAGCTAGTCTTGGGCGGGCGCGGGGGGTAGGGCTTCGCCACGTCGCGCTGCGGATTCCACGTGAGCAGCTCCTCCATCCCGATCCACATCGTGCCGCGGTCGTAACGCGGCAGCTCGGGCACTTCCTTCGCCATGCGGATCGCGTCCTCGGGGCAGGCCTCGACACAGAGGCCGCAGAAGATGCAGCGCGAGTAGTCGATCTCGAAGCGCACGGGAAATTTCGGGTGCGCCTCGTCGGCCGGGTCGAAGCCCGCGTCGATCTCGATCACCTTCGCGGGACAGACGGTCGCGCACATGTTGCAGGCGACGCATTGCGGGCTGCCGTCGGGACGCTGCGTCAGCACGTGCTTGCCGCGGTTGTTCCGCGCGTAGTCCCAGCGCGTCTCCTCGGGGTAGTACGTGGTGAGCGCGCCCTTGCGGCCGGTGATCCACTTCCCCATGTTGCGGAAGAAGACGCGGCTCGTGATCGCCATCCCGCGCAGGATCTCGGGCAGGTACAGCCGCTCCCACAAGCCCATCGTGGGCTCGTTCCAGTAGCGCTTGCGGACGTGGGTGCGCTTCGTCATCGCGTTGGTCACGGGGTGAGCCACCACACGGCGACCGCCGTGACCACGAGGTTGGCGAGGCACAGCGGGAACATGAACTTCCAGGCGAACTTCAGCACCTGGTCGTAGCGGAAGCGGGGAAGCGTCCAGCGGATCAGGATCTGGAAGCTCGACATCACCAGCACCTTGGCGAGGAAGACGACGAGCTGCGTGACGACGACCGCGCCGTGGCTCATCGCCAGCGTCGCGCCACCGGGGAACGCAAAGCCCTGATCGTTCATGTACGGCAGGTTGTAGCCGCCGAGGAACAGCGTCGTGAACAGCGCGGCGATGATCGCGATCTCGATGAACTCCGCGAACATGAAGAGCCCCATCTTCATCGCGCTGTACTCGGTGTAGAAGCCCGCGATCAGCTCGGACTCGGCCTCGGGCAGGTCGAACGGGATCCGCTTGTTCTCGGCGATCGCCGCCGCCATGAACAAGGTCGCCGCGAAGGGCTGGTAGACGATGCCCCACGCCGGCAGCACGCCCAGCACGATGCCCGATTGCTGCTGGACGATGGAGCCGAGGTCGACGGTGCCGTAGATCAGGATCAGCCCCAGCACCGTGAGCCCCATGATGAGCTCGTAGGAGATCATCTGCGAGCCCGCGCGCAGCGCGCCCAGCATCGAGAACTTGTTGTACGACGACCAGCCGGCGAGCATCGCGCCGATGATCGTCATGCCGCCGAACGCGAAGACGATCAGCAGGCCGGCGTCGAGGCGGGCGATCTGAAGCGGGTAGCTCCGATCACCGAACCAGTCGGCGAGCGCCGGGAAGAGCTTCGCCGGGACCATCGTGCCGCCGAACGGGATTACGGCGAACACGAGCAGCACCGGCGTGAACACGACCCACGGCGCGACGGCGTACGCGTACCAGTCGTAGGTCCTCGGCCGCCAGTCTTCCTTGACCAGCATCTTGAGCCCGTCGGCCAGGCCGTGGAACAGTCCCCACCAGACGAGCTTGATCTGGGTGAAGGGGATCCGCACGTACGCGCGGTTCGCGCCGATGCGGTCCGACATCACGGCCGCCTGCTTCCGCTCGACCCAGGTCAGGATCGTGCCGAAGGTCATCAGCACGGCGAGCGCGTAGCCGATGTAGGCCGCGTAGACGACGAGGTCCTGGATCATGCTTCGGCCCTCACCCGTTCGCCGAGCGCGGCGAACACCGACTCGGCATCAACGACCGTCGCAGCCTTCGGAAAGCACGGCTCGAATGCGCTGACGGTGCCCTCGAAGTTCGTGTAGTGGCCGCGACGCTCGGTCTGCGCGCTCGTCGCGAAGAACACGTCGGCGTGGCCGTTCTCGGGCGCGAGCCAGGCGCTGAGGAAGATCACCTTCACGCCTCGCGGCAGCCGGCCGAAGTCGAAGCCCTCGCCCCAGACCAGCACGAGGTCGGTGCCGTCGGCGAACCCGGGCGTCGCGGTGCCGAACAGCGTCTGCGCACCCCTGGTGTTCGGGTTCTTGTCCGCGCGGATCAGGAGGTCGTCCTCGACGCACTCGCCCTCTCCCGGGAACTGATCGGGCTTGACGAACGTCGTAAAGCGCGCGCCGAGCGCGGCCTTGAATGCGGCCAGCTCTTCGTTGCTGCCCCAGCTCGAGACGAGCGCCACCGGGTGCTTCGCGGCGGCGATCAAATCCCGCGCTGCGGCGATCGCGTCGGCGAGCTCGACCGGCTTGCCCTTGCGGAGCGGCCGCTCGGCCCGCGCGCGCTCGAAGATCTTCGCGAGGTCGCGGCCCTTGTTGCAGATCCATGGACCGTTGACCGCGGGGTTCTCGCGCGGTGTCACCCGCGCGATCGCGGTGTTCTGCTTCGGATCGAGCGCGTGGAGGCGCCAGTCGTGCTTGCGGTGCCACACGTCGACCGTGCAGCCGCGCGCGCAGCCCGGGCAGATCGATGGCGTCGGCTCCAGGTACCACACGCGCGACTTGTGCAGGAACTGCCGCGACAAGAGCGCGCCGACCGGGCAGAGATCGATCACGTTGTCCGAGTACGGATCGCGGTCGAACGAACCGTCTTCGGCGGCGCGAATGAGCGAGGTGTCGCCGCGCTCCTTGACGCCGAGCGCGTTCGACTTCGAGATCTCGCGGGTGAAGCGCACACAGCGCGTGCACAGGATGCAGCGCTCGTTGTCGAGCACGATCCGCTGCGACAGCTCGACGAACTTGGTCGACGTCACCTTGGCGTCGATGGAGATCGACCGCTGGCCGTTGTATTCGTAGTGATAGTCCTGCAGCGTGCACTCGCCGGCCTTGTCGCAGATCCCGCAGTCGACCGGGTGGTTGAGCGTGATGAACTGCAGCGTCGCCTTGCGGTGCGCGCGGACGAGGTCGGAGTCGGTGAGGACGCGCGTGCCTTCGGTGGCCGGCATGTTGCACGCGATCTCGACCCAGTTCTTGCCCTCGGGCTGGACGACGCAGATCCGGCAGTTGCCGGCGATCGACAGCGACGGGTGCCAGCAGAAGTAGGGGATGAAATACCCGTTGGCGAGCGCCGCCTGCAGCACGGTCTGCCCGGGCTCGGCCTGCACCGACTGGCCGTTGATGAAGATCTCAGGCATGGGTGCCCAACCCTTCGACTTCGAGGTTCCCGCCGAGCTTCGAGCGCTTGTGCTCGATCCAGTAGTCGAACTCGTCGCGGTACTTGGCGAGGATGCCGACCGTCGCGTAGCCGGCGGCATCGCCCATTCCGCAGATCGTCGTGCCGTCGTTCAGCTTCGAGATCTCGATCATCCGGTCGAGGTCGTCCGGCTTGCCCTCGCCGGCGACGATCCGGTCGATGATCCGGTGGAGCCAGCCCATGCCTTCGCGGCACGGCGTGCACTGCCCGCACGACTCGTGGTGGTAGAAGCGCAGCATGACCTGCAGCAGCCGCACCATGCACGTGCCCTCGGCGATCACGATCATCCCGCCCGAACCGAGCGACGATCCGGCGGCTTCGAACGATTCCTTGTCGTAGGTGAGCGGCTCGCACTCCTCCGCCGTCAGCACCTTGGTCGAGATGCCACCCGGGACGATGCACTTGAGCTTCTTTCCGCCGAGCATGCCGCCGCAGTCGTCGTAGAGGAACGTCTTCAGCGGGTAGCCGTACTCGATCTCGTAGACGCCCGGCCGCGCGATGTGGCCGGAGATCGAGACGAGTTGCGTGCCCGGACACTTCGGCACGCCGATCTTCTTGAATGCTTCGGCACCGGTCGCGACGATGCCGGCGATGTTCGACAGCGTCTCGACGTTGTTGACGACCGTCGGCCGCTGGTAGAGGCCGTGGACGGTGAGCCGCGGTGGGCGGTTGCGCGGATAGCCGCGCTTGCCTTCGACCGAAGCCAGCAACCCCGACGCTTCCCCGCAGACGTACGACCCCGCGCCGCGGATCACGTTGATGTCGCAAGCGAAGCCGGAGCCGAGGATGTTCTCGCCGAGGAGCTGCGCTGCATACGCTTCCTCGACGGCGCCGGCGAGCCGCCGGTATGGCAAATCGAACTCGCCGCGGATGTAGACGAACGCGTGCCGGACCTGCAGCGCATGCGACGCGATCGCCATCGACTCGAGCAGCAGGTGCGGCGCGTGCTCGAGAATCCAGCGGTCCTTGAACGTGCCGGGCTCGCCCTCGTCGGCATTGGCGCAAAGGTAGTGCGGCTGGCGGTCGTCGAGCTTGATGACCTGCCACTTCCGACCCACGGGGAACGCGGCACCGCCGTGGCCGAGGAGGCCGGACGCGCTGATCTCCTTCGTCACGTCCTGCGGCGGCATCGCCAGCGCCTTGCGCAGCGCCTCGTAGCCGCCGCGCGCGCGGTAGTCGGCGAGCGCGTGCGACGTCGCGGTCACCGGAAAGGTCATGATGAGCTGGCGGCCGGGCATTATTTCAGGCCTTCGAGCAGCGCATCGAGCTTCTCGACGCTCATGTTCTCGTGGTAGGCGTCGTTGACCATGACCACGGGCGCCGTCCCGCACGAGCCCAGGCACTCGACGGTCGACAGCGTGAAGCGGCCGTCCGCGGTGGTGCCGCCCGGCGCGACGCCGAGCTTCTTCGCGAGGTGGTCGATCAGCCGCTCGGCGCTCCGCATCGAGCAGGTCACGTTGCGGCAGCACTGGACGTGCCAGCGCCCGATCGGGGCGCGCCGGAACTGCGTGTAGAACGACAGCACCTCCTCGATCTGGATCCGCGGTACGCCCAGATACTCGACGAGGCCTTCGATATCGCTGTCGGAGACGAAGCCACGATCTTCCTGGATCCGCCGCACGCACGGCATCACGAGCGAGGACTCGAACCCCGGCGGAAACCGCTTCTTCCACTGCTCGAATTCTGGGATCAGGTGCTTCACCTGTCGCTCATCTGTCACATTCGCCGCCGATCATGTTCACCGATCCGAACGTCGGGACGATGTCGGCGAGCTGGTCGCCGTCGATCATCCGGTGCACGCCGCCCATATGGACGAACGACGGCGCGCGCACGTGCATCTTCCACGGCGTGCCGCCGCCCTTGCTGACGAGGTAGAAGCCGAGCTCGCCGTTGGGCGACTCGTGCGCGCTGTAGACCTCGCCCGCAGGCACCTTCGGCCCGTCGATGATCAGCTTGAAGTGATTGATCAGCGACTCGATCTCGGTGTAGACGAGCTTCTTGTCGGGCAGCGTGCAGCGGCGGTCGTCGACGTTGATCGGGCCGGCGGGCAGCATCTCCATCAGCTGCCGCATCATCCAGACCGATTCGTCCATCTCGCGCATCCGGACGTAGTAGCGGTCGTAGTTGTCGCCGTTGATGCCCACCGGCACCTCGAAGTCGAGCTCGGCGTAGGCAAGGTACGGCGTGTCCTTGCGCAGGTCACGCGGCGCGCCCGTCGAGCGGAGGATCGGGCCCGTGAAGCCGTAGTCGAGCGCTTCGGCCGTCGTGATCGTCCCGACGTTGCGCATCCGGTCGATGAAGATCCGGTTGCGGTCGACCAGGCCGTGGACGCGCCCGACGAACTCCTCGTACTGCTCGAGGATCTCGGAGAGCCGCTTCAACCAGCCGTCCGGCAGGTCGCGCGCGAGTCCGCCGATGCGGCCGTACGTGTACGTCACGCGCGCGCCGGTCAGGTCCGCGAGGTGCTCGTACATGAAGTCTCGGACCATCACGAGATAGAGGAACGCGGTCATCGCGCCCAGCTCCATCAGGCCGGCGGCGACACACGTCAGGTGATCGACCAGGCGGGAATACTCGGACAGGAGCGTGCGGAGGTAACGGCAGCGTGGCGTGATCTCGATCCCCATCAGCTTCTCGACCGCCTCGCAGTACGCGAAGTCGTTGACGAGCGCCGAAACGTAGTTGAGCCGATCGACGTAGGGGATCAGGTTGTGCCAGGTGTGCGACTCGCACTCCTTCTCGAAGCCGCGATGGAGGTAGCCGCAGTGGATGTCGGTGCGCAGCACGCGCTCGCCGTCGAGTTCCGCGATGATCTGGACGGTGCCGTGCGTCGCCGGGTGCGACGGTCCGATGTTGACGATGACCGTATCGTCACGCTCGCCCTGCGTGAAGGCCGGCCGGACCGGATTCGGGATCCTCGTTTCCGCGTCCATGGCGTCAGGTCTACTTCCGGTAGGGCACGAGCGGCTGCTCGTGCTCCTTGTCGTAGTCCTTGCGCAGCGGGTGGCCCTCGAAGCCCTCGTAGAGCAGGATCGGGCGGAGATCGTCGTTGCCGCGGAAGTCGATGCCGTACATCTCGTGGCACTCGCGCTCCATGAAGCGCGCCGAGCCGTAGTGCGGAACCAGCGAATCGACGGTCGCGTCACTCTCGGGGACCCGTACCTTGAGCCGGACCCGCACCTTGTGCGTCGTCGAGTAGAAGTGCCAGACGACCTCGAAGCGCGGTGCCTGCGGCAGCCAGTCCACGGCCGTCACGTCGAGGAAGAGGTCGAACCCGAACTCGCCCTTGAGCCGGGCGACGAAGCCCGTCAGCGCCGCCGGTGCGATCTCGAACACCGCGATGCCGTGCGCGACCGAGCTCGACGCCGCTCCCGGTCCCAGCGCGGCCTCAAGTCGCTCGAAGATGTCGCCGGCCATCAGAAGGCTTTCGTCGCGATCGGGTGCCGCGAACGCGCGATGAGCTCCTGCAGCCGCATGATGCCGTCGATCACCATCTCCGGCCGTGGCGGGCAGCCCGGCACGTAGATGTCGACGGGGATGATCTTGTCGACGCCGGCGACGGCCGCGTAGTTCTGGTAGAACCCGCCCGACGTTGCGCATGCTCCGAACGCCATCACCCACTTGGGCTCGCACATCTGGTCGTACACGCGGCGCAGCACCGGCGCCTGCTTGTGCGAGATCGTGCCCACGATCATCATCAGATCGGCCTGGCGTGGCGAGAAGCGCGGCAGCGCGGCGCCGAAACGGTCGGTATCGTAGGGAGACGACGAGACGGCCATGAACTCCATCGCGCAGCACGCGGTGACGAACGGGTACGGGAAGAGCGAGAACTTCCGCGCCCAGCCGATGAGCTCGTCCTTCTTGGTCGTGATGTACTCGAACGCGCCCGACTTCTCGCCGACCGTGTGGATCGGAATCGTCGCGGTCTTCATTGGGTAACCTCCCCCAGGCTTGCCGCTGCGCGGCGTCGCGTACCCGCTCCCCGGAGGAAGGGGCGAGCACCTCGCGGCGGCCCGGCGGTGCTCATTCCGTGACCGCCTCGATCAGCCGCGCCTTGTAGACGTAGAGCAGGATCAGCACCAGCAGGAACACGAAGATGCCGAACGTGGCGAGCATGAACCCGGTGACCGGCTGCGCGCCGAGCGCCCAGATGAACAGGAACACGGTCTCGAGATCGAACAGGATGAACACGATCGCGACCGCGTAGTACTTGATCGGGATCGCCTTGACGTTGCGCGTGTCGACGGGCGTCGCCCCGCATTCGAACGGCTCGAGTTTGACGTCGGTCGCCTCCGGCTTGGGGCCGAGGAAGCGGTTCATCAGCAAGGTCGTCGCGACGAACCCCATGATCGCGACGAGATAGAGCAGGAAGACGACGTAGGGACTCATCGGAGGGCCGTGGTCGATCGTGCTGGGGGTATCTCTCGGCTTGGCCCGGAATGGGCGTCCCGTGGATCGTTCTGCCGTCGTCGGATGCAAGACTAGAGGGGCCGCCCCTGCGACGGTTTGACGCAGGTCAACCCCCCTCGTCATGTGGATTCGTCAGGTGCCCGCACGACGTAGGTTTCGTAGCGCGGGTCGTACATGTGATCCCGCACGAACGCCTCGAGGTCTGGCGGGCTTCGGGGCCGTGGCGAGCCCGTGCTCGTACGCCACGCGCGCGACCGCGGTCGCGATCGCCGCCGAAACCTCGCGGACGCGCGACAGCGGCGGGTAGAGGCTGCCCTGCGCAAGATCCGCATCGGTGACTTGTTCGGCGAGCGTACGCGCCGCGACGAGGAACATCTCGTCGGTGACGCGTCGCGCGCGGCAAGCGATCGCGCCGAGCCCCACGCCCGGGAAGATGTAGGAATTGTTGCCCTGACGCGGAACGAAGGTCTTGCCGCCGAGCGTGACCGCGTCGAACGGGCTGCCCGAAGCGAACAGCGCGCGCCCGGCGCTCCATTCGTAGGCCTGCGCCGCCGTGCATTCGGACTTCGACGTCGGATTCGACAGTGCGAACACGATCGGACGCCGGTTGATCTTCGCCATTTCCTCGACCACCTGGCCGCGTGAACGTGCCGCCGACCGCCGCGACGCCGATGATGGCCGTCGGAGCGAGCGACCTGATCGCGGCCAGGAAGTCGCGTGGTCGGCGCATGCTCGTGGGCGTACGGCATCTTGTGCCGTGCAAGGCTCGTTCGCGACTTCGTGACGAGGCCCTGCGAGTCGACGAGCCAGCAGCGCGCGAGCGCGGCCGGACGCGGCACGCCCTCACGGACCATCGCCTCGACGACCAGATCGGCGATGCCGGTCGCGGCTTCGCCGGCGCCCATGAACAGGAGCTTCTGCGCGCCGAGCGTGCCGCCGGTGACGCGCAGCGCGGACAGGATGCCCGAGAGCGCGACCGACGGCGGTGCCCTGGATGTCGTCGTTGAACGTGCAGATCCGGTCGCGGTATTTCGCGAGCAGCCGGAAGGCGTTGTGGTTGGCGAAGTCCTCGAACTGGACGACGACGCCGGGAAACACCTCCTGCGTCGCGGCGATGAATTCCTCGACCAAGGCGTCGTAGGCCTCGCCCGTGAGCCGCGGCTGCTGCAGGCCGATGTAGAGCGGGTCGTTGCGCAGCGTCTCGTTGTTGGTGCCGACGTCGAGAATCACCGGCAGGCACTGCGTCGGGTGCACGCCTGCGCCCGCGGTGTAGATCGAAAGCTTGCCGACCGGAATCCCCATGCCGTTGGCGCCGAGGTCGCCGAGGCCCGAGGATCCGCTCGCCGTCGGTGACGACGATGATCCGCACGTCCTGGTAGGGCCAGTTGCGCAGCACGCTCGCGATCCTGCCGCGATCGCCGGCGCTCACGAACAGGCCGCGCGGCCGCTGGAAGATATGGCCGAACTGCTGGCAGGCGAGGCCGACCGTCGGCGTGTAGATGATCGGCAGCATCTCGTCGGGGTGATCGATGACGAGCCGGAAGAACAGCGCCTCGTTGCGGTCGTGGAGCGCGTTCAGGTTGATGTATTTCTCGAGGTCCGACGTCTTGCGTCGGAAGTTCTCGAGCACGCGCTTCTCCTGCTCGTCCTGGGTGCAGATGTGCGGCGGCAGGAGGCCGCGCAGGCCGAGTGCGTCACGCTCGGCGGCGGAAAACGCGGTGCCCTTGTTGAGCGTCGGCTCGCGCAACAGCGAGAGTCCGCGCGGGAACCACGCCGGCACGCCGCCGGCCGGACGAACCTGATTCGTTTCGTTCATCGCAAGTCTCCGTGAAGATTGCGCGCGCGCGATCCGGGCGGCGTGGCGCGCAAAGGGAACGGCGTCAGTTCGTCTCCGGCGCCATCGTGATCGCACCGCAGGGGCATTCGGCCACGCAGATGCCGCAGCCCTTGCAGTAGTCGTAGTTGAACTCGAAGCGGTTGCCCGGGCCCAGCTTGATCACCGCGTTGTCGGGGCACACGCCATAGCAGTTGTCGCATTCGAAGCAGTTGCCGCAGGAGAGGCACCGGCGCGCCTCGAACAGCGCGTTCGTCTCGTCCAGGCCCTGGACCACCTCGTCGAACGTCGACGTGCGGCGCGCGAGGTCGAGCCGGGGCCGGACCATGTGCGGCGCGTCGCTGTAGTACCACGTGTGGAGCTTGTCGAAATCCGCGAGCTCGTGCTTCGGTGCCGGCGCGTACACGCCGCCGCGGAGCCACGCGTCGACGTGACGCGCTGCCTTCTTGCCGTGGCCCACGGCGACCGTCACCGTGCGCTCGGAGGGCACCATGTCGCCGCCCGCGAAGATCCCGGCGTACCCCGTCATCATGTTCGGCCCGACGACGACCGTGCCGTCCTTGATCTCGAGGCCGGGCACGCCCTGGAGGAGCGAGAGGTCGACGTCCTGGCCGAGCGCGAGGACGAGCGAGTCCGCCTCGAGCGTTTCCAGCTCGCCGGTAGGCTGCGGAAAGCCCTTCTCGTCGAGCGTCATCTTCTCGACGGTGAGCGTGCCTTCGTCCGCCATGTTCTTGATGGTCGAGAGCCACTTGATCAGCACGCCTTCCTGCAGCGCCTCCTCGACCTCGAAGTCGTGTGCCGGCATCTTCTCGCGCGTCCGGCGGTAGACGATGATCGACTCCGACGCGCCGAGCCGCTTCGCGGTGCGGGCGACGTCCAGCGCCGTGTTCCCGCCGCCGTAGACGACCACGCGGCGGCCGAGCAACGGCTTCTCCTCGCCCTCCATCCCGCGCAGCACCGAGACGGCGTCGAGCATCCGCGCGGCCGCGCCGGCGGGGATGTACGCGCGCTTGCCGATGTGCGCGCCGACGGCGAGGAACGCGGCGTCGAACCGGCCTGCCTTCATCGTTGCCCGGATGTCGGAGACCTTCTCGCCGTAGCGAATCTCGACGCCGAGGTCGACGATGCGCGCCACTTCCGCGTCGAGCACGTCGCGCGGCAGCCGGTACTTGGGAATGCCGAAGCGCATCATGCCGCCGGCGAGCGGTCCGGCCTCGACGATCGTCACCGCGTGGCCGAGCCGGCGCAGGTGATACGCAGCGGACAGGCCCGAGGGCCCGGCACCGACGACGAGCACGCGCTTGCCCGACTCCTGCTCGGGACGAGCGAACTTCCAGCCCCGCCGGATCGCTTCGTCACCGAGGAACCGCTCGACCCCGTTGATGCCGACCGCTTCGTCGAGCTTCGCGCGATTGCAGGCGCCCTCGCAGGGGTGATAGCAGACGCGACCCATGATCGCCGGCAGCGGATTGTTCTCGGTCAGCGCTCGCCACGCGGCTTCGTAGTCGCCGCCTTCCGCGTGATAGAGCCAGCCCTGGATGTCCTCGCCCGCGGGACAGGCGTGGTTGCACGGCGGCAGCCGGTCGATGTAGACCGGCCGCGACGTGCGCCACGAGCCCGTCTTGTTGGCGAGGCTCGACCCGACGTCGAGCGTGATCGCGAAAGGCTTGTCCACTCGACGGCTCCCGGTTCGACCAGGCCGAAGCGCGCGATGTTGCGGTCGGCGATCGCCTGGATCTGCGCGAGCCGTGCCCGATCGGGCTCCTTGCCGAACAGGTGCGCGAAGCGCTTCTGCAGCTGCAGGTAATCGGTGACCGGCACCCGGCGGCGGATCGTCGTGCGGCCGGTGATCTCGCCGTGCTCGGCCTCGAACAACGGAAAGAGCCCGGATTCCACGGCGAGCCGCGCGACCTTGATCGTGTCGGCCGGGCGCCGATCCCCAGCCGAGCGGACACGGCACGTGGATGTGAACATAGCGCGCGCCGTGGATGCCCATCGCCTTCGTCACCTTGAACTCGAGGTCGCGCAGGTTGGCGACGCTCGCGGTCGCGACGTAGGGAATCTCGTGCGCCATCGCAATCAGCGGGACGCTCTTGCCGGTTCCGAACACGTTGCCCGGCTCGCGGCCGACGGCCATCGTCGTCGCGGTCCGGGCGGCGGGCGGCGTGGCGCTCGAGCGCTGCACCCCGGTGTTCATGTACGCCTCGTTGTCGTAGCAGATGTAGAGCACGTCGTCGTTGCGCTCGAACATCCCCGAGAGGCAGCCGAAGCCGATGTCGGTCGTGCCGCCGTCGCCGCCCTGGGCGATCACGCGGACGTCGGTGCGTCCCTTGATGTGCATCGCGGCCGCGACGCCGGACGCCACCGCGGCGGCGTTGCCGAACAGCGAGTGGATCCACGGGATCTGCCACGACGTCTCGGGGTACGGCGTCGAGAACACCTCGAGGCAGCCGGTCGCGTTGACGGCGATGACCTGATTCTTCGTCGCGCGCATCGCCGCGTCGATCGCGTAGCGCGCGCCGAGCGCCTCGCCGCAGCCCTGGCACGCACGGTGCCCGGAGTTGAGGGAGTTCGTGCGCTCCATGTTCGCCTGGACCGAGCGCTCGTTCTCCGCAAGCAGCCGGTTGCCGACCGTGAACGTGCCGGTCTGGTAGAACTTGACCGACTGCATCGTCGGCGCGAGGTCGTCGAATCGGGAATGGGTCATGGAAGCTTTCCTTCAGCCGATCTGCGAACCGACGGTGCCCAGGCGTCGGAGAATGGCCTCGGCCGTGGGCCCGCTGCGCCGCGCGAGCGCCTCGCGCTCGAGCTCGTAGGCGACAACGTCGGCGTTGAGATCGAGGAAGGTCACCTGCTCGAGCTCGTCGGCGCCGGCGTCGGTGAACAACTGCCGCAACGAGGCGCGCGTGATCGCGCGGCCACCGAGACCGGCAATGACCGTGTACCCCTTGAGCTGGATGCCGGACAGCGACTTCCGCACGCCATCGGAGACGATGCCGCCCAGGCCCACCGCGATGCACTTCTCGAGCACGACGACGCGCTTCGCGTGTTGCAGCGCCTCGCGCAACGCAAGCAGCGGGAACGGCCGGAACGAGCAGATCGAAACGGAGCCGATCTTCGTGCCGTCGGCGCGCATCTCGTCGACCACTTCCTGCACGGTTCCGTTGACCGAGCCGAGCGCGACGACGATCGTTTCCGCGTCCTCCGCGCGATACGTCCGGATCAGCCCGCCCGACGGGCGGCCGAACTGCTTCGCGAAGGCCTCAGACAGCTGCGGGATCAGCGACAGCGCGCGCAGCTGCTTGTGGTGCGCGAGATAGCGGACCTCGGTGAAGGCTTCGGGCCCGACCATCGCACCGATCGACACCGGATCCGACGGGTCGAGAACCTGTCGCGGCTCGAACCGCGGCAGGAAGGCGTCGACCTGCCCCTGCGTCGGCATGTCGACGCGGTCGTAGGCGTGAGTCAGGATGAAGCCGTCCATGCACACCATGACGGGGCAGGAGAGCTCCTCCGCGAGCCGGAACGCCTGGATGTGGAGATCGAGCGCTTCCTGGTTGGTCTCCGCGAACAGCTGGATCCAGCCGGCGTCGCGCATCGACATGCTGTCCGAGTGGTCGTTCCAGATGTTGATCGGCGCGCCGATCGCGCGGTTGCCGATCGTCATCACGATGGGGAGGCCGAGCCCGGCGGCGTTGTACACCGCTTCCGCCATGAACAGGAGGCCCTGGCTCGACGTTGCAGTGTACGTACGGGCGCCGGCGGCCGAAGCGCCGATGGCAACCGAGAGCGCCGCGAACTCCGATTCGACGTTGATGAAGTCGCACCCTCCGAGCTGGCCCAGCTTCACGAGCTCGCCCAAGCCCTCGACGATGTGCGTCTGTGGCGTGATCGGATACGCGCAGATCACCTCGGGGCGGCAGAGCGCGATCGCCTCGGCGACGGCAACGGAGCCTTCGATCTGCTTAAGCATGGGCCACCTCGTGCGACTTGCGGGCCAGCCCGAAGGCCTCGGTGGCCGCGGCCACGTTGCCCTCGGCGATCTTGCCCGGGAACTTGGCGCGAATCGCCGCGACGACCGACTCGAGGCGGACCTCTCCGCTGACCGCCGCGAACCCGCCGAGGAGCGCGGCGTTGGGCACCGGCCGCCCGACGTGCTTCTGCGCGAGCTCCGTCGCCGGCACGCGGCAGAACCGGAAGCGGCGCGCATCCGAGGCGAGATCGGACAAGCCCAGCTCCGCGAAGCTGCGCATCGAGTTCAGCAGAATGAGCCCGCCTTTCCGAACGCCCTGAAACAGGTCGACCTGGTGGAGGAGCGTCGGATCCTGGATGATCAGCGCATCGGGCTCCATGACCGGCTCGCGCAGCCGGATTTCCTTGTCGTCGATCCGGCAGAAGGCCATCACCGGCGCGCCCATCCGCTCCGAGCCGAAGCTCGGAAACGCCTGCGCATAGCGGCCTTCGAGAAAGGCGGCCACCGAGAGCAGCTCGGCGCCGGAGACCACGCCCTGCCCGCCGCGGCCGTGGATTCGTACCTGAAACATCGCTCCTCCGATGACGCCAGCGCGCGGAATGCGGCTTGCGTCGTGCTTTCGTCTGTTAGTCATGCTGCCTCGCCGCGCGCCGGGCCCCTTGACGCAAGTCAACCCACAGTGGGAGCGCCATCAAGGTCTGGTCGGATTGGGCGCGCTGCTCGGCCGCATTGACCCACGT
>CAWHNE010000033.1:0-47806 GCA_963830485.1 uncultured beta proteobacterium | reverse complement strand
CGGCCGACGCCGGGCCGCCCCAAGTCGGCCGTGCCCCCTGTGGGGGAAGCGCGCAGCGCTTCGGGGCAACCTCTTCGCCCAGGTCCTTGCCCTGCACGCCATTGCTGGTGCCGAGCAGGTGTTTCAGGAAGTACTCGTGACCCTTGCCGCTGGAACCCAGCAGGTTTGAGCGCCACACGAAGAGGTTGCGCGGCCAGTTGTTCGGATGATCCGGGTCCTCGCAGCTCATCTTCAGCGAGCCGTCCTTCAGCGCCTTGACCGCGTACTCCTTCGGATCGGCGCCCGCGGCCTGCGCGTCGCGCACGACCTGCAGCGGATTGGTCTGCAGCTGCGGCGCGGAGGGCAGCCAGCCCATGCGCTCGGCGCGCACGTTGTAGTCGATCATGCTGCCGCCGTAGGCCTTGGCGTCGGCGAGCGGCGAGATCACCTCGTCCATCTTCAGCTTCTCGTACCGCCACTGGTCGGTGTGCGCGTAGAAGAAGCTCGTGCTGTTCTGTTGGCGCGGCGGGCGGATCCAGTCGAGCGCGAATGCCAGCGCCGTCCAGCCGGTCTGCGGCCGCAGCTTCTCCTGCCCCACGTAGTGCGCCCAGCCGCCGCCGCTCTTTCCTATGCAGCCGCACATCATCAGCATGTTGATGATGCCGCGGTAGTTCATGTCGCAGTGGTACCAGTGGTTCATCGCCGCGCCGATGATCACCATCGAACGGCCTTGCGTCCGGTGTGCGTTTTCGGCGAACTGGCGCGCCACCGTGATCACCTGCGCGCGCGGCGTGCCCGTGATGCGCTCCTGCCAGGCCGGCGTGTACGGCGTGTCGTCGTCGAAGCTCGTTGCGGCGAGTTCACCGGCCAGGCCGCGCGCGACGCCGTAGTTCGCGACCTGCAGATCGAAGACCGTGGCGACCAGCGCCTTCTTGTTGTCGCCTTCGTCGCCGAGCGCGATGCGCTGCACCGGCACGGTCCGCACCAGCACGTCGGGGCTGCCGCCTGTCAGTGCGCTGTTCGGGAAGTGCTCGCTCACGATGCCGCCGAAGTACGGAAAGCCCACCTTCGCGGTTTCAGTGCTCGGGCTCGCGCCTTCGAGCACCGACAACTTGAGCTTCACCTCGTGGCCGTGGCGCGCCTCCTTCGCCTCGAGATTCCACTGACCCTGGTCGGCTCGCCCGTCCGGACCCCAGCGAAAGCCGATCGCGCCGTTGGGCAGCACTACCCTGCCGGTCTCGTCGAACGCGACGGTCTTCCACTCCGGATTGTTCGCCTGGCCGAGCTTGCCGTTGAAATCTGACGCGCGGACGTAGCGATCGGGCACCATCACCGTTTCGCCGCCCGGCAGCGTGTGCTCCTTCAGCATCACCAGCATCGGCATGTCGGTGTAGCGCCGGACGTAGTCGTCGAAGTACGCGCTGCGCTCCTTGCCCTCGCCGGGGAAGTAGAACTCCTTCAGGATCACGTGCCCCATCGCCATCGCCACGGCGGCGTCGGTGCCCTGCTTGGGGTGCATCCAGATATCGGCCAGCTTGGCGACCTCGGAATAGTCGGGCGTCACCGCGACCGTCTTCGTCCCCTTGTAGCGGACCTCGGTGAAGAAGTGCGCGTCCGGCGTGCGCGTCTGCGGCACGTTGGAGCCCCAGGCGATGATGAAATTGGAGTTGTACCAGTCGGCCGACTCGGGCACGTCGGTCTGCTCGCCCCAGATCTGCGGGGACGACGGCGGCAGATCGCAGTACCAGTCGTAGAAGCTCATGCACACGCCGCCGATGAGGCTCAGGTAGCGGCTGCCGGCCGCGTAGCTGACCATCGACATTGCCGGGATCGGCGAGAAGCCGACCACGCGGTCGGGGCCGTACTTCTTGATCGTGTAGACGTTGGCAGCAGCGATGATCTCGTTCACCTCGTCCCAGCTCGACCGGACGAAACCGCCGAGACCACGCACGCTCTGGTAGTCGCGGCGCGCCGCGTCGTTCTCGACGATCGACATCCAGGCCGCCACCGGATCGTGCGCAAGGCGCGCCGCGCGCCAGCTCTTGAGCAGCCGCCCGCGCACCATCGGGTACTTGACGCGATTCGCGCTGTACAGATACCAGCTGTAGGAAGCGCCTCGCGCGCAGCCGCGCGGCTCGTGGTTGGGCATGTCCCAGCGCGTGCGCGGATAGTCGGTCTGCTGCGTCTCCCACGTGACGATGCCGCCCTTGACGTAGATCTTCCACGAGCACGAGCCCGTGCAGTTGACGCCATGCGTCGAGCGGACGACCTTGTCGTGCGCCCAGCGGTTGCGGTAAGCGTCCTCCCAGGTGCGATCTTCTCCGGTCGTCACCCCGTGGTTGCCGGAGAACGGCTCCTTCGGGTTCGAGAAGTAGCTGAGTCGGTCGAGAAAATGGCTCATCTTGGATCTCCGCAGCGGCTGCGTCGAAGGTTGGGGAACGGACGGTTTCACGGGTTCTTCACGTACGCGTTCTTGCGCAGGTAGAACCACCAGTTGAGGACCAGGCACAGCGCATAGAAGACCGCGAAGCCGTACATCGCGTACTGCGGCGTGCCCGCCTTGATCTGCTCGCCGATGACGATCGGCGCGACGAACGCGCCGTAGGCGGCGATCGCCGACGTCCATCCCAGCACCGGACCGGCCTGAATGCGGTCGAAGATCACGCCGATCGTGCGGAACGTGGAGCCGTTGCCGATGCCGCTCGCCGCGAACAGCAGCACGAACAGCAGCATGAACGCGAGGAAATACTCCTCCGGCCTCGGCGACTGGTAGGCCTGCAGCATCACCCAACCCACGACCGCGGACGCGACCACCATCACCACCGAAATCACCTGCGTGACGATCGAGCCGCCGACCTTGTCCGAGATCCAGCCGCCGATCGGTCGGATCGCGGCGCCGATGAAGGGACCGATCCAGGCATAGGCCAGCACCGTGGGCGCGTTCGGGTTGTTCAGCGTGTGCTGCATTACGCCCGCCGCATCGGGGACGTGGCTCACGCCGAAGATCACCTTCATCGCGAGCGGCAACGCCATCGAGAAACCTATGAACGAGCCGAAGGTCACGATGTACAGCAGCGTCATCGACCACGTGTGCTTGTCGCGGAAGATCGCGAACTGCTTGGCGACCCCTTCCTTCATCGGACCGAACGCGGCGAGCCGCATCACGGTAAGCGCGGCGATCACGTCCAGCGGAATGGCCACCCACATACTGATGAGACCGAGGCCAGTGGGCTTCGGCAGATACAGGTACAGGCCGAGGATCGACGGGATGAACGCCAGTGTGTACAGCCAGGTGATTTTGGCGAACGCCACGATCGGGTTGCTCGTGTCCGGGGAGACCGTCTTCAGGTTGTTCATGCCGAGCCAGCAGAGGATCGACAGCGGCACCAGCGACAGCACCCAGGCGAAGCCGGCGTTCTGGATCCAGGTCGACGTGCCCGCGGGGATCTTGCCGAAGATCCAGCCACTGTCCTTCACCAGCGTCATCGGCTCGCCGCCGAGAGCGCCGAAGAGACCCACCGTCATCACCAGCGGGATGACGATCTGCATGGTCGTCACCCCGAAGTTGCCGATGCCGGCGTTGATGCCGAGCGCCGTGCCCTGCAGCCGCTTGGGGAAGAACGTGCTGATGTTCGACATCGAGCTCGCGAAGTTGCCGCCGCCCACACCCGACCACAGCGCCATGAGCTGGAACGCCCACAGCGGCCAGTCCTTGTGTTGCAGCACGATGCCGGTGCCGATCGCCGGCGCGAGCAGCATCGCCGTGGTCAGGAAGATCGTGTTGCGACCGCCGGCCACGCGGATCAGGAACGATGCCGGGATCCGCATCGTCGCGCCGGCGATCCCGGCGATGGCCGTCAGCGTGAAGAGCTCGGCCTGCGTGAACGGAAAGCCGAGGTTCAGCATCTGCACCGTGATGATTCCCCACATGCCCCAGACGGCGAAGCCGCACAGCAGCGCCGGCACCGAGAGCGCGAGGTTGCGGTAGGCGACCTTCTTGCCGGTGCTCTCCCAGAACTCGTTGTCCTCGGGGCGCCAGTCGGCGATGTCCGCGCGGCCACCCGCCTTGGGCGGCACAGCGGCGGCGGCGGAATTGGAAGTGGCGTTCATGAATTTCCTTGGTTGATATGTGACGCTGGCCGTGCACACGGAACGGCCTGGCCTTCGCACCCATGAGTTCGGCGCCGCGCGCTTCGGTCCAGTACATCCAGATCAGCGACACGCAGATAACGAGTCTAGGTGGCCGGGCCGGGCGGCAATATCCTCCGGAGGGGCGCACGCAAGCGTACGGAAGAACGATGCGGCCCGCGGCCGGCATCGTCCGGTAGAACTACGTCGACGGGAGAATCACGCGCGTTTGCGCGGGATCAAACCAGGCCGTGCTCGGATGCGATAACGGCGGCCTGCACGCGCGAGCTCACGTCGAGCTTGCGCAGCACGTGCTGGACGTGGATCTTGACCGTGGTCTCGGCGATGCCGAGCTCGCGGCCGATTTCCTTGTTGCTCGCGCCGCGCGCGATCGCGCGCAGGATCTCCTGCTCGCGCGGCGACAAGTGCGCGAGCGGCGACGCCGGTTCCGCGGGCCCGGGGCCGGCACGCGCGGGCGCAGCCGCTGCGTCGCGGTACGCCGCCACCAGCTTGCCGGTCATTTCCTCCGCCACTACCGACTCGCCTCGCATCACGCGGATGATGGCGGCGACCAGCGCGTCGCCCTCGATCGTCTTGAGCAGATAGCCGCTCGCGCCACCGCGTATTGCCGCGGCCAGATCCTGCTCGTCCTCGCTGACGGTGAGCATGAGGACGCGGACTCCCGGGACCGCCTCGCGCAATCCGGGCAGCGCGTCGAGGCCGTTGACGCCCGGAAGATCGTTGTCGAGCAGGATGAGATCGGGCTGCAGTTCCTGCGCGCGGCGCAGCGCCTCACCGGCGTCCGCCGCGTCGCCCACGACGTGCAGGTGGTCGTCGCGCGCCAGCAGCGCGGTGAGACCGCGCCGGAACAGCGTGTGGTCGTCGACGACCAGGATGCGAATCGGCGCGGCGGGCATGAGCGACATGGTGTTCAGTGCAGCGTCGCCACGTCGGGCCGGGCCTCGGTCTCGACGGGCTGTGCCCGCGCGGGCAACGGCAGAGTCAGCACGACAGACGTCCCGCGTCCCGGCGTGGACAGCACGTCGAGCGCGGCGCCGATCCGCTCGGCGCGCTCGGCCATGATCCGCAACCCTACGTGGGTTTCATCGCCCGCTTCGCGCGGGTCGACGAAACCCGCACCGTCGTCGCGCACCTCGAACCGCCATTGCGGCTGCTGCTGGATGTCCATCCAGACGCGCGTCGCTCGCGCGTGCTTGCGTATGTTGGACAACGCTTCCTGCACGATGTGCAGTACCTGGACCTGCAGATCGGGCGACAGCGGTATGCCGTGGCCCTGCACCTGCATCTGCGCCTTGAGGCCGGTCTGGTGCTCGAACTTGCGCAGCGTGGTCAGCAGCGCCGGCTCGATGTCCTCGCTGTTGGTGCGCGTGCGGAAATGGACGAGCAATTCGCGCACGTCGCCGTAGCTCTCGCGCACGCCGGCATCGATCTCCGAGAGCACCTGCTGCATGCGTTGCTCGTCCCCGCTGCCGAGTGCGTCGCGCATCAACTGCACCTGGATCTTGAGGAACGCGAGCGACTGCGCGATCGAGTCGTGCAGCTCGCGTGCGATGAACGTGCGCTCCTGCGCGACCGCCGCTTCCCGTTCGAGCGCGTTCAGGCGGAGGTTCTCCATCGCGCCCGCCAGATGCGCGGTGAGAGCGTCCAGCAGCGACCGTTCGGCCGGCGTCAGCTCGATCTGCGCGTGAAAGAAGAGGTCGACCTCACCCATCAGGCGCTCGTGCAAGCGGACCGGAATGGACACGAGGGTCGCGAACCCGGCGCGGGCGCAGTGCGACAGCGCGGCCGGCACCGTCGCCTCGATGGGAATGACGCGCGGCGTGTAGGGCTCGGTCATTGCACCGCAACGGCATTCGCCCGCCCGCAGGCACTGCTCGCCCTCCACCATCGACTGCGGCAGGCCCTCCGCCGCCAGCAGCAGGAAGCGCTCGTTCGACTCGTCGGACCAGCGCAGCGCGACGCCGTCGGCGCGCGCGACGCGCCCGACCCGCTGCGCAAAGCCGCCGGCCAACCCCTTGAGCGTGGTCGCCTTCGCCACCAGCGTCGTCACGTCGTACAGCGCCTCCAGTCGCTCGCGCTTTTCCTCGAGCTCCGACGTCTTCTCGGCCACGCGAGCCTCGAGCCCGCGGTACATCGACTGCAGGTGCTCGGCCATCCCGTTGAAGCATTCGGCGAGCGTGCCGAACTCGTCGCGGGTGACGCGCTCCACGCGGGCACTGAAATCGCCGCTCTGGATCCGTTCCGTCGCCTCCTTCAGGCGCCCTACCGGCTCGAGCACGAACAGGTAGCCGGCGTAGAGGAGCACGCCGGCGCCGACGACCGCGAAGGCCATCATCGCCATCTGCAGCAGATGGAGCAGCGCCGTCCAGCGCACCATATTGCGCTCGATGCCGGCGACCAGCAGGTCGATGTCGGCGGCGAACGCCACGACGTCGCTGCGCAATCTGGCCACGGAGTCCGGCCGCGCCATCGTCCATTGGCGGCGAAATCCGTCCCAGCCTCTTTCGACCACGGCGAACCGCGCGCGCACCGCGTCGTCCCACGGCACGAACAGCGGACGTTCGAGGTCGCCGTGCCGCAGCAACTCGAGGCTGCGCTCGAACTCGGCGACTTGTTCCGGTAGCGCGAAGTCCTCGCCCGTGCCGACGGACAGCGACATCCGGTACGCCTGCATGCGCATGCGGCCGGCTTCGTTGACGGCCGCCGCGCCGCCGTCGAGTTGCCAGGAAACCCACAGCGTCAGGGCGATCGACAGCAGCGCCAGCAGCAGGAACGGCAGGCCGACCAGCGCGAGCTTGCCCCCCAGGCTCCAGTGTCGCGGATGGCTCATGTCGGCAATCTACCCGGTGTCCGACTGCCATGGTTGACCGACATCAAGGTTGAGGACCACGCGATGGGCCCGCCGAGAGTCCACAAGACGCGCGCGGGCACCGAGCCCGTCCCGCCGCCGATCGTCACCCAACTTGGCGGCCGTCTTGCCGGTACGTGGAAGGACACGCTGCAGGTGATCGACAAGCGCACGCTGGAGGTCGTGAAGTCGCTGCCGCCCGCGCCCGGCAAGACGGCCGCGCACGTCGAGTTCGACCGCTACGGCAAGTACGCGCTCGCGAGCGTGTGGGAGAGCGACGGCGCGATCGTGGTCTACGACGCCGCGACGGTCGCCGAGGTGAAGCGGATCCCCGCCTCGAAGCAGGTCGGCAAGTACAACGTCTGGAACAAGATCACACGCGACGCCGGCACCCGCCACTGACAGAACGCCGCGGCTGGTCGAGAGCCTACTTCGTCGTCTCGCCGGTGCCGGACGTCACCGTAATCTTGGGCCGCGACCGGAATGGCGCAATGCCGAGAGCTTCGTAGATTTCCGCTGGATAATAGACGACGCCTTCCTTCATGACGAGGCTCACGTCGCGCACGGCGGCGATGTCCCGCGTCGGGTCGCCGTCGAGGAGGATCAGGTCGGCGGATTTGCCGACCGTAACCGATCCAGCGAGGTCGGAGATCCCACTGTATTTCGCGCCATTGCGGGTCGCGATCTGCAGCACTTCCCCGGCGCCGATGCCGGCCTGCACGTAGACTTCCAGCTCGCGGTGCAGCAGGAATCCGGCGAGACCGTCCGTGCCGGCGACGAGCGGAATCCCGGCGTCGTGCAGGCGGCGGGCGAGCTCGAGCATCTTCCCGTACGACGCGCGATACCGCTCGACGTTGCCCGGATTGACGTCCATCGAGTTCATGAGAAGTGCGCGCTGCAGTGCCGGCGGGAAGTGGTTCGCGATCTTGCGGAACGTCGGGTTCGGCTGGCCCTGGACCTGCGTGAACATCGACTCGAACGTCGCGACCGTCGCATCGACGACGGTTCCGCGCGAGGAAAGGAGCCGGAAGAAGGCTTGCACGTCGTCGGACGCAAGGTCGATGGCGGCCGCGTTGTCGCCGACCAGATAGAAGCGCAGCAGCGTCCGAGTGTCGTCGCCGGGCTTGACCAGGAAATTGAGCATTACCTGGTTGATGTGCTGGACCTCGTCGTAGCCCGCGCGAACGGCTTCTTCCGCGCGCATGAACGCCGGGATGTGGCCGCTGACGCGCATCCCTCGCGCGTGCGCGTACGCCGCCAACGGCTCGACCCATTCGGGGCGGATCGAGTTGTAGAGCTTGATCTGCCGGCGCCCACGCTGGGCATACCAGTCGACCGCCCTCTTGCCCTCGTCCAACGTGGCGACGACGATGCCCCAACGCGCGGCATACGGGCTGTCTCCTTCGATGAAGCCGGCGGGAACGATGCGGGGGCCGACGACCGACCCGTTCTCGATGTCGGTCCGCAGCTCCTCGATCGCGCGGTTGTCGTTGCCCATGTCGCGAACCGTCGTCACGCCGCCCGCGATCTGGAGCATCGCGTTCCAGCGCCATTCATGTCCATGCATGTCGAACAGTCCGGGCAGCAGATAGCGGCCCTCACCGTCGATGACCGTCGCCGGTTCGCGCGCGTCCGAGCCGGGGGGCACGATGCTGGCGACCCGTCCGCGGAAGACGTAGACGTCGAGCGGGCCGCGCATGGTCGCGCTATCCGAATCGAATACGCGGACCGAGCGGATCAGGATCGGACCGTCGACGCGATGCGCCAGGCGGTCAGCGAGGCTGCGCAGCAACCTGCGTTCGGCGTCCTTCTGTGCTTTGAGCAGCTCGTCGGCGCGATCCTCCCAGCCAGCCTCGATCGCCGCAAAGCCGTCGAAGACCGAGGCGAAGAAGCTCGGGGCGGCGCCTTTGCGCATCCACACGAGCGTCGGCGACAGGTCCAGACCGAAAATGGCATGGAGCGCGATGTCGGCCTTCTGCGTTCCGGACACGAGCGTGGTCTCGGTCAGCGTCCGAATCGAGACCTGCCCGGCCGGCAATGCCGCGACGGTGCGTCCCGGCTGGGGCAGCAGCGCGCGCGCGAGCACGGCGACGGGCTCGTTGCTGTACTCCAGGGGCACGTAGAGACCCGAGTACTCGCCGTCGCGCTCGCCTTGGTCGACCGTCGACTTCCAGCGTGCCTTGCCGTTTGCGTACTCGAACGATTCGTCGACGGGGGCGCCGAACGTCGATTTGCCCGTGACCCGATAGCGCACGAGGCGGCCCGCGCCGTCGACGACGATGTCCTCGTGCAGCGTTGGGCCGCGCCCGTTGTTCGAGTACGCGTAGTCGACGCCGGTGTGCCCGTCCGCGCCGGAGGTCACGATCTGCTCCCCGGCCAGCTTGCCCTGGAAGGCGATTACGTAACGCGTGACGGTATCGGCGCACGCGCTTCCCGCGAGGAGCGGGAGCAGCGCCAGGAGCACCGCGGCCAGGCAGGGCGCTGGCGCAATACGGGACGAAGTCATGATCGCCTCACGCGTCAGCCAGGTTTCAGACGAGCCTCGGCTCAGCCGGTGTAATTACGCAGCTTCACGACATCGCGGATGGCGACTTCCCGGCCCTCCACCGCGATCAGCCCGGCTTCGGTAAGATCGTGCAGGATCCGCGAGAAATGCTCGGGCGTGAGATTGAGACGCGAGGCGACGATCGCCTTCGACGTCGGCAGCGTCACCGCGTAGGGTGCAGCGGCGCTCGCCTGGTCTTCGTCCTGACGCAGCAGATAGCCGATCACGCGCTGCGTGCCGGATTGGAGCGAATAGCTCTCGACGTCGCTGATGAGTCCGTGGAGCCGGCGCGAGAGCCCCGCCAGCATCTTCTTCGCGAAGTCGGGATCGTGTTCCAGACCCTCGAACACTGCCTGCTTCGACACGTGCAGGAGGAGCGAATCGGCGAGCGTCTGCGCCATCACGATGTAGGGCCGGTCCATGAACATGAGCGCCTCGCCGAACGAGTAGCCGGGACCGACGATCTCGACCACCTTCTCGCTTCCTTGCGGCGTGACGAACGACAGCTTCACCTGCCCGTAGATCACCAGGTGGAATCCCGTGCACGGCTCGCCCTTGCTGAACAGGATCTCGCCGCGCGGCACGTGCAGCTCGGTCGTCCCCGCGGCGATGCGATCGATCTCGGCAGTCGCCAGCTCCTTGAACAGCGGCAGGTTCGCGAGGAACGCCTGGGTCTTGATCTTCGGCGGCGGCATCGGCGGGTGCGAGAAAAATCGCGTCGGCAAGCGTAACACGGCGGCCGCCCCCTATTTCCCGTGAGCGGCGGTTCGCCGCTCGCAGTTGCGTGGAATGCCGCGGCGGGGGATCATTACAGGTTCCGACGCCGCAACCGCCGCAACATGGCCTCCATGACCGATCCCCGCGCCCTCGACGAACCCCTTTCCGACGCCGAACTCGATGAGCTCGAAGTGTTCCTCGCGTCAGATGCAGTGCCCCAGGACTGCATGGACCTCGAGATGCTCGACGGCTACCTGACCGCCGTCGTTTCGGGGCCAGAGGCGATCCAGCCCTCGGAGTGGCTGCCGCAGGTCTGGAGCGAGGGCAGCAAGAGCGCCGCACCGGTGTTCGTCGACAACGATCAGGCGCAGCGGATCATGGGTCTCGTGCTCCGTCACTTCGTCGGGATCCAGCGCACGCTCGCCGAGTCGCCGACACGCTTCCGGCCGCTGCTCTACGTGCCCGACGAGAAGGCGCAGCGCGGCGACCGCGCGCCAGCCGAGGCCACCGCGTGGTGCGAGGGCTACATGGCAGGCGTGAAGCTCCGCGACGACGAGTGGCAGCCGCTCTACGATGCGCAGGACGCGCGCGACTGGATCTTCCCGATCGAGGCGCTCGCGTTCGGCGACCGCGACGATGACTTCACCGAATGGGTCGACTCCGAGGAAAAGCGCGCCGAGCTGATCGACGAGCTGCCGGTCGCCGCGGTGCTCATCTTCCGTTTCTGGCTGTCACGGCGCGAAGCGACGCAGGGACGCGGCACCGGAAGCCGGCGCAGCGCGTTCGCGGACGCGACGCGCAAGTCGCGCCAGCGACTGCACTGACGCGCGTCGGTTTTTGCCGCTATAGCAGTCCGATCGCCCAGCCGGGCACCACCGACAGCACGATCGCGGCGGCGAGGCACAGGAGCCCCGCTGTCACGGCGACCTTCGCGGGCGCCGCGTCGCGCGCGGCCGAATCCGGGCTCATGAACATGTACTGGATGACGCGCAGATAGAAATAGATGCCAAGGTAGCTGCCGACGAGGCCGAGCACGGCGTAGGTCGTGTAGCCCGCCATCATCACGTTCCGGAAGATCAGGAACTTCGCGACGAACCCCGGAAACGGCGGAATGCCGGCGAGCGAGAGCATCGCGATGCCGATCATGACGGCGGCGTACGGGCGGCGGGCGTAGAGTCCCCGGAGTGTGTCAAGCCGGTCGCGCGCGGCATCGTCCGCATCCTGCGGCAGCGAGGCGAAGGCGAGCAGGTTCATCACGCCGTAGGCCACGAGGTAGAAGACGATCGCCTGGAAGCGCCCGGGACCCTCGCCCAGGAACGCGTAGAACAGGTAGCCCGCGTGCGCGATCGACGAGTACGCGATCATCCGTCGGAAGCTCGCCTGCCGCATCGCCGTGAGGTTGCCCCACACGATCGATACGAGCGGCAGGAATGCGAGGAGTGCGATCGTATAGGCGGACAGGCTCGCCTCACCGATCAGGCGGAGGACCGCAAGCAGCGCGCCCGCCTTGACGATCGTCGCCATGTACGCGGTCACCGGCACGCTCGCACCCTCGTAGGCGTCGGGCGCCCACGCGTGGAAGGGGACGATCGCGGCCTTGAGGAAGAACGAGACCAGGATCATCACGACGGCGGCAACGGCCATCGTGTCGGTCGACCCAAGCGCGGTCGCGAACGCCGCCGTGCCGAGCGAGCTGCTGCCGCCGTAGAGCAGCGACACGCCCATCAGGAACGTCGCCGACGCGGCCCCGCCCAGCACGAGATACTTGAGCGCCGCTTCCGCGCTTTCGGGCCGGCGGAACGCGAGCAGCACGAGCGTATAGACCGGCAGCGACATGAGCTCGAGGCCCAGGAACAGCGTAAGGAAGCTGTCGGCCGAGAGCAAGAGGCAGAAGCCGTAGAGCGACGCGAGCAGCAGCGGATAGAACGGGCCGTCGCGGAACTCGTTGCGAGACATGAGCAGGATCGGCACGGCGAGCGAGAGCACGAGCGCCTTGGCGAGCGACCATGCGGGATCGATCGAGTACTGCCCGGCGAACGGGGACGCGTTCACCCCGCCAGCCCAGAGCCAGAACGCCGCGGCGGCGGCCGCGGCGACGCTCGCGAGCGCGACGGCGAGCGCGCCGTGCGAACGATCGGACACGATCTCGAGGCCCACGAGCACGACGATTCCCGCGAGCAACATATGCTCGGGCAGCATCGCGGTGAAGAGATCGCTCCAGCTCATGGCGTCCCCGGTATGCGAGTTGTGCCGATCAGCTGCTGGAACTCCTTCGCCGCGAGCTCGGTCTTGCGCATCGGCTCGTCCGGGAAGAGTCCCAGCGCGAAGACGGCGACGACGATCGCCGCGAGGATCAGCCTCTCGCGGGTGTCGAGATCGGCCAGCGGCATGTGCGGGGCCTTCGAGTCACCGAAGAGGAACGACTGCGCGAAGCGGAGCATGTAGAGCGCGCCCAGTACGACGCCGGTGACCGCGACGACGCTCGAAGCGAGCGGCGTGATCTCGCCGCCGAGATAGCGGGGCCACGACGCGGTGAACGCGCCCAGCAGCGACAGGAACTCTCCGGTGAAGCCGGAGGTCGTCGGCAGACCGATCGAGGCGAGCGTCAGGATCATGAAGAACACCGAGTAGACGGGCAGGAGCTTCGCGAGGCCGCCGTACGCGGCGAGCTCGCGCGTGTGGCAGCGCTCGTAGATCATGCCGACCATCAGGAACAGTCCGGCCGCCGTCAAGCCGTGACTCACCATCTGGACCATCGCGCCCTGGATTCCGAGGAGGTCGAGGCTGGCGAGCCCGAGCATCACGTACCCGAGGTGGCTGATCGACGAGTAGGCGATGATCTTCTTGATGTCGTTCTGGACGAGTGCCAAGCACGCGCCGTAGACGATCGACAGCGTGCCGAGCGCCATGATCCCCGGCGCCAGCGCGCGCGTCGCATCGGGGAACAGCGGGAAGCCGAGCTTCATGAAGCCGTACGTGCCCATCTTGAGCAGAACGCCGGCGAGGATCACGGAGCCGGCCGTCGGCGCCTCGACGTGCGCGTCGGGAAGCCACGTGTGCAACGGGACCATCGGCACCTTGATCGCGAACGACAGCCCGAACGCGCAGAGCAGGATCGTCTGCGTGGAAAGCGGCAGCTGCGCGCGGTAGAGGTCGGCGAAGGCGAACGACGTGACGCCCGAAGTCTCCTGCAGAGACCACACGAGGTAGATCACGGCAGCAAGCATCAGGATGCTGCCGAAGGCCGTGTAGAGCACGAACTTGAGGGTCGCATAGATCCGCCGCTCGCCGCCCCAGATGCCGATGATGAGGAACATCGGGATCAGCATCGTCTCCCAGAACAGGTAGAAGACGAACAGGTCCTGCGCGACGAAAGTGCCCAGCATCGCGAACTGGATCAGGAGCAGCATCGCGTAGAAGAGCTTCACGTCTTTCGTGATCGCGGTGAACGCGCCGGCGACGACGAGCGGCCCCAGGAACGCGGTCAGCAGGACGAGCAGCACGTTGTAGCCGTCGAGGCCGATCTGGTAGTAGACGCCCCAGTCGGGAATCCACGGGAGACGCGTCTCGAACTGCAGGCCCGGTACATCCGCGTCGAAGGCGACGTAGAGCGCGACCGTCACGACGAGCTGGACGGCCGTGACTGCGAACGTCAGCCACCGAATCTGCCCTTCCGCCCTCGCCGGCACCGCGAGCAGCAGCGCGATGCCGATCACCGGCAAGTAGAGCACGAGGTTCAGCAGGCCCGCGTCAGACATAGCGCAGCCCCAAGACCAGCGCGATGAGCGCGCCCGCCAACACGAACAGGGCGTAGAGGTGCAGGTTGCCCGTCTGCACCCGCGCGAGCCCGCCCGCGGCCTGATGTGCGATCCGCGCGAGGCCGTTCAGCGTGCCATCGAGCAGGAACCGGTCGCCGACGTTCAGGAAGACGCGCTCCGAGACCCAGGTGAGCGGCCGCCCCAGCAGTCGTTCGTATGCCTCGTCGACGAAATACTTGTTGAAAAGAATCCGCTGCAGTCCCGCGAAGCGCGGGGCGACGCGCGCCGCGCGCGCTGCGTCGTTGCCGAAATACCGCACCGCCAGCGCGAGGCCCGCGAGCGCGATCCCGATCGAGATCCAGAGGAGCGGCATTTCGAACTCGTGCGCGCCCTCGCGCGGCTCGGGCAGCGTCGGCAGGGACGACAGAAAGTGCGGAACGTCGAAGAATCCCCCTATCGCTGACAGAGCGGCGAGCACGACCAGCACGCCGACCATCGACCAGGGTGATTCGTGCACGTGGTGCTCGACTTCGTGGTCCATCCGCGAGCGTCCGAGGAACGTGAGCCACAGGAGGCGGAACATGTAGAACGCGGTGAGCAGCGCGGTTGCCGCCATCACCATCCACAGAAGCTGTGTGCCGCCGCGGCTGCTGCCGAACGCGAACCACAGGATCTCGTCCTTCGACCAGAAGCCGGCAAGCGGCGGGATTCCCGCGATCGCGGCGGTGGCGATGGCGAACGTGGTGAACGTCCAGGGGATCTTTCGCCAAAGCCCGCCCATCTTCCGGATGTCCTGCTCGCCCGACAGCGCGTGGATCACGCTGCCGGCGCCGAGGAAGAGGCAGGCCTTGAAGAAGGCGTGGGTGTAGACGTGAAAGATCGCCACACCGTAGGCCCCGACGCCCGCGGCGACGAACATGAACCCGAGCTGCGACACCGTCGAGTACGCGAGCACTTTCTTGATGTCGGTCTGCGCGACCGCGACGGTCGCCGCGAAGAACGCGGTCGCGGCGCCGATCACCACGATCACCTCCGATGCGCCCGGGGCAACGAGGTAGAGCGGCGCCATCCGCGCGACGAGGTAGACGCCCGCGGTGACCATCGTCGCCGCGTGGATCAGCGCCGACACCGGTGTGGGGCCGGCCATCGCGTCGGGCAGCCAGACGTGCAGCGGAATCTGCGCCGATTTGCCCGACGCGCCGATGAACAGCAGGATGCCGACGAGGCTCGCCGCGACGGGCGGCGGCACCGGGCTCGCGAACGCCGCGTTGATCTGGTCCATCTCGAGCGTGCCGAGCGCCCAGAACAGGAGGAACATTCCGAGGAGGAAGCCGGCATCCCCGATCCGGTTGGTGACGAACGCCTTCTTGCCGGCCGCCGCCTTTTCGGGATCCTCGAACCAGAACCCGATCAGCAGGTACGACGCGAGGCCGACGCCCTCCCAGCCGACGAACATCACGAGCAGCGAGCGGCCGAGCACGAGCAGCAGCATGAAGAACAGGAACAGGTTCAGATACGCGAAGTACCGCGCGTAGCTCTTGTCCTCCTTCATGTAGCCGGTCGAGTAGACGTGGATCAGCGACCCCACGCCCGTCACGATCAGCGTCATCACCGCGGACAGGCGATCGTAGTAGAACGCGATGTCGAAGACCTTCTCGCCGATGCGCGCCCACGTGTACGGCACGTCGACCAGCGGCCACCAGTTGTCCGCCTGCAGGTCGGCGAGGCAGCGGATCGCGATCGCGAAGGAGGCGATCGGGAGCCCGCAGCCGACCAGCGAGACGAAGCGATGGCCGAGCCGGTTGCCCACGAGCCCGTTCAGCACGAAACCCGCGAGCGGCAGGACGACGATCAGTGTGAGCAGGTGAGTCACCGGCTTATCCCTTGAGGTCGGCGTAGGCATCGGCGTCGAGCGTGCGCTTCGCGCGCACGAGCAGGAGGACGATGGGAATCGCGATCGCGATCTCGGCGGCGGCCACGACGAAGATGAGGAAGACGAGCACCGCGCCGGCGGCGGTGCCGGTCTGCTGCGCGAACGTCACGAGCGAGAGGTTGACGCCGTTCAGCATGAGCTCCATGCACATCAGCATCACGAGCAGGTTGCGGCGGACGATGACGCCGAGGAGCCCGAGCGCGAACAGCGCGACGGCGAGGGCGAGCAGGACGTTGAGCTTATCCATGGCCCCTCTGGCCGATCCGGATGACTGCGAGCGCCGCGACGACGGCCGCGACCAGCAATACCGACGTCAGCTCGAACTGCAGCCAGTACTCGTTCAGGAATGCGATCGAGAACTCGCGCAGCCCGAAGGACACGGTCGCGCTCGCGAGCGCGTGGTAGCCGTGCCAGAAGCCGTAGCCGAGCGCGGCGACGAGCAGCACGGCGGCGATGACGCCCGGGAGCAAGAGCGTCGAATAGCGATGGGCATACGACTCGTCGCGCACGTCGAGCAGCATGATCACGTAGACCATGAACACCATGACCGCGCCGACGTAGATCAGCACCTGGAACGCGGCGATGAAGTGGACGCCGAGCAGGCCATAGACGCCGCCCAGGAACACCATCGTCGAGATCAGCGCCATCGCGACCTGCATCGGGTGCCGCAGCACGATCATCAGCGCCGCACCGACGAGCGCGGAAGCCGCGAAGAGGTAGATCAGCAGCGTGTCGATGTTGCCGGGAAGGGTGTCCATCACTTTTCAGCTTGTCTTGGCGGGCGCGGCGGATAGGGCTTCGCGACGTCGCGCTGCGGGTTCCACGTGAGCAGCTCTTGCATGCCGATCCACATCGTGCCGCGGTCGTAGCGGGGGAGTTCGGGGACTTCCTTCACCATCCGGATCGCATCCTCCGGACACGCCTCGACGCACAACCCGCAGAAGATGCAGCGCGAATAGTCGATCTCGAAGCGCACCGGAAACTTCGGGTGCGCCTCGTCCGCGGGATCGAAGCCGGCGTCGATCTCGATCACCTTCGCCGGACAGACCGTCGCGCACATGTTGCAGGCGACGCACTGCGGACTGCCGTCGGGCCGCTGCGTCAGCACGTGCTTGCCGCGGTTGTTGCTCGCGTAGTCCCAGCGCGTCTCTTCGGGGTAATACGTCGTGAGCGCGCCCTTCCGCCCGGTCATCCAGCGCGCCATATTGCGCATGAACACGCCGCCGGTGATCGCCATCCCCCGGAGAATCTCGGGCAGATACATGCGCTCCCACAAGCCCATCGTGGGCTCGTTCCAGTACTTCTTGCGGACGTGGGCACGCTTCGTCATCGCATCATGGGGTCAGCCACCACACGGCGACGACCGTCACCACCAGGTTGGCGAGGCACAGCGGGAACATGAACTTCCAGGCGAACTTCAGCACCTGGTCGTAGCGGAAGCGCGGCAGCGTCCAGCGGATCAGGATCTGAAAGCTCGACATGACGAGCACTTTCCCGAGGAACACGAGCAGTTGCGTGACGACGACCGCACCGTGGCTCATCGGCAGCGTGGCGCCGCCGGGGAAAGTGAAGCCCGCGTCCGACATGTACGGCAGGTTGCAGCCGCCGAGGAAGAGCGTTGTGAACAGGGCGGCGATGATCGCGATCTCGATGAATTCGGCGAACATGAAGAGGCCCATCTTCATCGCGCTGTATTCGGTGTAGAAGCCGGCAATCAGCTCCGACTCGGCCTCGGGCAGATCGAAGGGGATCCGCTTGTTCTCGGCGATCGCGGCCGCCATGAACAGCGTCGCGGCGAACGGCTGGTAGACGATGCCCCACGCGGGTAGCACGCCCAGAACGATGCCCGACTGCTGCTCGACGATCGACGTCAGGTCGACGGTGCCGTAGATCAGGATCAGCCCCAGCACCGTGAGGCCCATGATCAGCTCGTAGGAGATCATCTGCGAGCCGGCGCGCAGCGCGCCCAGCATCGAGAACTTGTTGTACGAGGACCAGCCGGCCAGCATCGCGCCGATGATCGTCATGCCGCCGAAGGCGAAGACGATGAGGAGCCCCGCGTCGAGCCGCGCGATCTGCAGCGGGTACGTCCGGTCCCCGAACCAGTCGGCGAGCGCCGGGAACAGCTTGGCTGGGATCATCGTGCCGCCGAACGGGATGACCGCGAAGACGAGCAGCACCGGCGTGAACACGACCCACGGCGCGACGGCATACGCGTACCAGTCGTAGGTCTTCGGCCGCCAATCCTCTTTCACGAGCATCTTGAGCCCGTCGGCCAGGCCGTGGAACAGGCCCCACCATATGAGCTTCACCTGCGTGAACGGGATCCGCACGTACGCGCGGTTGGCGCCGATGCGGTCCGACATCACGGCCGCCTGCTTGCGCTCGACCCACGTGAGAATGGTGCCGAACGTCATCAGCACGCCGAGCGCGTAGCCGATGTAGACCGCGTAGACGACGAGGTCCTGGATCATGCCGAGGCCTCCAGCGTCGAGCGCGGCGAACAGCGTTTCGGCGTCGGCCACCGTCGACGCTTTCGGGAAACACGGCTCGAACGCGCTGACGATGCCTGCGAAATTCGTGTAGTGCCCGCGCCGCTCGGTCTGCACGCTGGTCGCGAAGAACACGTCGGCGTGGCCGTTCTCCGGCGCGAGCCACGCGTTCAGGAAGATCACCTTGGCCCCACGCGGCAGCGCTCCGAAGTCGAAGCCCTCGCCCCAGACCAGCACGAGGTCGGTCCCCTCGGCGAACGTAGGCGCCGCCGCACCGAACAGCGCGCGCGCGCCGGCAGTGTTGGGATTCTTGTCCGGCTGGATCAGGAGGTCGTCCTGCACACGCTCACCCGGCGCGGGGAACTGATCTGGCTTGACGAAAGCCTGGAAGCGCGCGCCCAGCGCCGCCTTGAACGCGGCCAGCTCCTCGTTGCTGCCCCAGCTCGACAGGAGCGCGACCGGGCGCCTCGCCGCGGCGATCAGATCACGTGCGGCGGCGATCGCGTCGGCGAGCTCGACCGGCTTCCCCTTGCGGAGCGGCTGGTCGGCGCGCGCACGCTCGAAGATCTTCGCGAGGTCGCGCCCTTTGTTGCAGATCCACGGGCCGTTGACCGCGGGGTTCTCGCGCGGCGTCACGCGCGCGATGGCCGAATTCTGCTTCGGATCGAGCGCGTGGAGCCGCCACTCATGCTTGCGGTGCCAAACGTCGACCGTGCAGCCGCGGGCGCAGCCCGGGCACACCGACGGCGTCGGCTTCAGGTACCAGACGCGCGACTTGTGCAGGAACTGCCGCGACAAGAGCGCGCCGACCGGGCAGAGGTCGATCACGTTGTCGGAGTAGGGGTCCGTGTCGAACGAGCCGTCCTCGGCAGCGCGGACGATCGAGGTGTCGCCCCGCTCCTTGATGCCGAGCGCGTTCGACTTCGAGATCTCGCGGGTGAAGCGCACGCAGCGCGAGCACAGGATGCAGCGCTCGTTGTCGAGCACGATCCGCTGCGACAGCTCGACGAACTTGGTCGACGTCACCTTGGCGTCGATCGAGATCGACCGCTCGCCGTTGTATTCGTAGTGGTAATCCTGCAGCGTGCACTCGCCGGCCTTGTCGCAGATCCCGCAATCGACCGGGTGGTTGAGGGTGATGAACTGCAGGGTCGCCTTGCGGTGCGCGCGCACGAGCTCCGAGTCGGTGAGCACGCGCGTGCCCTCGGTGGCCGGCATGTTGCATGCGATCTCGACCCAGCTCTTGCCTTCGGGTTGCACCCCGCAGATCCGGCAGTTGCCGGCGATCGACAGTGACGGGTGCCAGCAGAAGTAAGGGATGAAGTAACCGTTCGCCAGTGCCGCCTGCAGCACGGTCTGGCCGGGTTTGGCCTGCACCGACTGGCCGTTGATGAAGATCTCAGGCATGGGTGCCCGACCCCTCGACTTCCAGATTGCCGCCGAACTTCGAGCGCCCGTGCTCGATCCAGTAGTCGAACTCGTCGCGGTACTTGGCGAGGATGCCAACCGTCGCGTAGCCCGCCGCGTCCCCCATCCCGCAGATCGTCGTGCCGTCGTTCAGCTTCGAGATCTCGATCATCCGCTCGAGATCGCCGGCCTTCCCCTCGCCCGCGACGATGCGGTCGATGATCCGGTGGAGCCAGCCCATCCCCTCGCGGCACGGCGTGCACTGGCCGCAGGATTCGTGATGGTAGAAGCGCAGCATCACCTGCAGCAGCCGCACCATGCACGTGCCTTCGGCGATGACGATCATTCCGCCCGAGCCGAGCGACGAGCCCGCGGCTTCGAGGGATTCCTTGTCGTAGGTGAGCGGATCGCACTCGTCTCCGGTCAGCACCTTGGTCGAGATGCCGCCGGGAACGATGCACTTGAGCTTCTTCCCGCCGAGGATGCCGCCACAGTCCTCGTAGAGGAATTTCTTCAGCGGATAGCCGTACTCGATCTCGTAGACGCCCGGCCGCGCGATGTGGCCGGAAATCGAGACGAGTTGCGTGCCGGGACACTTCGGCACGCCGATCTTCTTGAACGCCTCGGCGCCGCTTGTGATGATGCCGGCGACGTTGGACAGCGTCTCGACGTTGTTGACGACCGTCGGCCGCTGGTAGAGGCCGTGGACCGTGAGCCGCGGCGGCCGGTTGCGCGGATAGCCGCGCTTCCCTTCGACCGAGGCGAGCAGCCCCGACGCCTCGCCGCAGACGTAGGAGCCCGCGCCGCGAATGACGTTGATGTCGCAGGCGAATCCGGTCCCGAGAATGCCCTCGCCGAGAAGGCCGGCAGCGTACGCTTCCTCGACCGCCCCCGCGAGCCTGCGGTACGGGAGGTCGAACTCGCCGCGGATGTAGACGAAGGCGTGCCTGACCTGCAGCGCGTACGAGGCGATGGCCATCGACTCGAGCAGCAGGTGCGGCGCGTGCTCGAGAATCCAGCGGTCCTTGAACGTGCCGGGCTCGCCCTCGTCGGCGTTCGCGCAAAGGTAGTGCGGCTGGCGGTCGTCGAGCTTGATGACCTGCCACTTCCGGCCGACGGGGAATGCCGCGCCGCCGTGTCCAAGCAGTCCGGACGCAGTGATCTCCTTCGTCACGTCCTGTGGCGGCATCGCGAGCGCCTTCCTGAGCGCCTCGTAGCCGCCGCGCGCGCGATAGTCCGCGAGCGAATGCGACGTCGCGGTCACCGGGAAGTTCATGATGAGCTGGCGGCCGGGCATGGCTACTTCAAACCTTCCAGCAGCGCATCGAGCTTCTCGATGCTCATGTTCTCGTGATAGGCGTCGTTGACCATCACGACCGGCGCGGTGCCGCACGACCCGAGGCACTCGACCGTCGAAAGCGTGAAGCGGCCGTCTGCCGTCGTGCCGCCCGGCGCGACGCCGAGCTTGTGCGCGAGATGGTCGATCAGCCGCTCGGCGCTCCGCATCGAGCAGGTGACGTTGCGGCAGCACTGCACGTGCCAGCGCCCTACGGCCTGGCGCCGGAATTGCGTGTAGAACGACAGCACTTCCTCGATCTGCATCCGCGGCACGCCGAGGTATTCGACCAGGCCGTCGATGTCGCTGTCGGCGACGAAGCCGCGGTCTTCCTGGATGCGCCGGACGCACGGCATCACGAGCGAGGACTCGAATCCCGGCGGGAAGCGCTTCTTCCACTGCTCGAATTCGGGGATCAGGTGTTTCACTGGTCGCTCATCTGTCACATTCGCCGCCGATCATGTTCACCGACCCGAACGTCGGCACGATGTCCGCGAGCTGGTCGCCGTCGAGCATCCGGTGCACACCGCCCATGTGGACGAACGAGGGCGCGCGCACGTGCATCTTCCACGGGACGCCACTGCCGGTGCTGACCAGGTAGAAGCCGAGCTCGCCGTTGGGCGACTCGTGCGCGCTGTAGACCTCGCCCGCAGGCACCTTCGGGCCGTCGATGATCAGCTTGAAGTGGTTGATCAGCGACTCGATTTCCGTATACACGAGCGACTTGTCGGGCAGCGTGCAGCGGCGGTCGTCGACGTTGATCGGGCCGGCGGGCAGCATCTCCATCAGCTGCCGCATCATCCAGACCGACTCGTCCATCTCGCGCATCCGGACGTAGTACCGATCGTAGTTGTCGCCGTTGATCCCCACCGGCACCTCGAAGTCGAGTTCGGCGTAGGCGAGGTACGGCGTGTCCTTGCGCAGGTCGCGCGGCGCGCCGGTCGAGCGCAGGATCGGGCCGGTGAAGCCCCAGTCGAGCGCTTCGGCCGTCGTGAGCGTGCCGACGTTGCGCATCCGGTCGATGAAGATCCGATTGCGATCGACCAGGCCGTGGACGCGCCCGACGAACTCCTCGTATTGGACGAGGATCTCCCCGAGCCGCCGCAACCAGCCGTCGGGCAGGTCGCGCGCGAGCCCGCCGATGCGGCCGTAGGTGTACGTCACGCGCGCGCCGGTCAGGTTCGCGAGGTGCTCGTACATGTAGTCGCGGATCATCACGAGATAGAGGAACGCGGTCATCGCGCCCAGCTCCATCAGGCCGGCGGCCACGCACGTCAAATGGTCGACGAGCCGCGAGTACTCGGACAGTAGCGTGCGCAGATAGCGGCAGCGCGGCGTGATCTCGATCCCCATCAGCTTCTCGACCGCCTCGCAGTACGCGAAGTCGTTGACGAGTGCCGAGACGTAGTTGAGCCGATCGACGTACGGGATCAGGTTGTGCCAGGTGTGCGACTCGCACTCCTTCTCGAAGCCGCGGTGCAGGTAGCCGCAGTGAATGTCGGTGCGCAGCACGCGCTCGCCGTCGAGCTCGGCGATGATCTGCACGGTGCCGTGTGTCGCCGGGTGCGACGGCCCGATGTTGACGATGACCGTGTCGTCGCGCTCCCCCTTCGTAAACGCGGGCCGCACCGGATTGGGGATGTTCGCTTCCATCGCGATTCCGCGCTAGCTCCGGTACGGCACGAGCGGCTGCTCGTGTTCCTTGTCATAGTCCTTGCGCAGCGGATGCCCTTCGAAGCCCTCGTAGAGCAGGATGGGGCGCAGGTCGGCATTGCCGCGGAAGCCGATGCCGTACATCTCGTGGCACTCGCGCTCCATGAATCGCGCGGAGTTGAAGAGCCCGACGAGCGAATCGACCACCGGATCGCTCTCGGGAACGGGCGTCTTGAGCCGCACACGAACCTTGTGCTGGGTCGAGTAGAAGTGCCAGACGACGTCGAAGCGCGGTGTCCGGGGCAGCCAGTCGACCGCCGTGACGTCGAGGAAGAGGTCGAATCCGAATTCGCGCTTGAGGCGCTCGACGAATCCGGTCAGCGTCGCGGGCGCGATCTCGAATACCGCGACTTCGTGCGCGACGGAGCTCGCGGTAGCGCCCGGCCCCAGCGCTTCCTGCAGGCGCTCGACGATGTCGGCCGCCACGTCAGAATTCCTTCGTCGCGATCGGATGCCGCGAGCGCGCGATGAGTTCCTGGAGCCGCATGATGCCGTCGATGACCATCTCCGGCCGTGGCGGGCATCCGGGCACGTAGATGTCGACGGGGATGATCTTGTCGACGCCCGCGACCGCCGCGTAGTTCTGGTAGAAGCCGCCCGAGGTCGCGCAGGCGCCGAAGGCCATCACCCACTTGGGCTCGCACATCTGCTCGTAGACGCGGCGCAGGACCGGCGCCTGCTTGTGCGAGATCGTCCCCACGATCATCATCAGGTCGGCCTGGCGCGGCGAGAAGCGCGGCAGCGCCGCGCCGAAGCGGTCGGTGTCGTACGGCGACGACGAAACGGCCATGAACTCCATCGCGCAGCACGCGGTCACGAAGGGATACGGGAACAGCGAGAACTTCCGCGCCCAACCGATCAGCTCGTCCTTCTTGGTCGTGATGTACTCGAACGCCTGCGACTTGCCGCCGGCGGCGTGGATCGGGATCGTCGCCGTGCTCATTGGGTAACCTCCCCCAGGCTCGCCGCTGCGCGGCTTCGCGCACCCCCTCCCCGAGGGAGGGGGCGAGCACGGCCTCCGCACCCGTGTGCACTGCGCGCTGCGGTTCGAGGTCGGCCGCCGCCCGCGCTCGCGGACGCGCCCTGCGGGCCTTGGCTGCGCCCTGCTCGCGCAGGCGTTCGGGGCGGCCCGGCGGTGCTCATTCCGTCACCGTCTCGAGCAGCCGCGCCCGGTAGACGTAGAGCAGGATCAGCACCAGGAGAAAGACGAAGATGCCGAACGTCGCGAGCATGAACCCCGTGACCGGCTGCGCGCCGAGCGCCCAGATGAACAGGAACACGGTCTCGAGGTCGAACAGGATGAACACGATGGCGACCGCGTAGTACTTGATCGGGATCGCCTTGACGTTACGCGTGTCGACCGGCGTCGCCCCGCATTCGAACGGCTCGAGCTTGACGTCGGTCGCCTCGGGCTTCGGGCCGAGGAAACGGTTCATGAGGAGCGTGGTGGCGACGAACCCCATGATGGCGACCAGGTAGAGCAGGAAGACGACGTAGGGGCTCATGAGGGTGCCGTGGTCGGTCGCGCCGGCGGTGGCGTCCTGGTCGGGCCGCGGGAAACTGCCCTCGTGGAGCGCCCTTTCGCCTTCGGATGCAAGCCTAGAGGCGCGGGCCCTGCGGCGGGTTGACGCAGGTCAACGCGGGACCCTGCGCCCGATGCGCGTTGACCCAAATCAACTCGGGCCCGAGCCGCGCCCTTCATGCGCCGGCGACGTAGGATTCGTAGCGCGGGTCGTACATTTGCGCGCGAATGAAGCTCCCGAGATCCGCCGGCTTTGCGATCTCCGCGAGTCCGTGTTCGTAGGCGACGCCCGCGACAGCCGTGGCGATGGCGGCCGAGACGTCGCGCACCCGCGACAGCGGCGGATAGAGACTACCCTGCGCGAGGTCCTCCGCGGTGACCTGATCCGCGAGAGTCCGTGCGGCGACGAGGAACATCTCGTCGGTGACTCGCCGCGCGCGGCAGGCGATCGCACCCATGCCAACACCGGGGAAGATGTACGAGTTGTTGCCCTGACGCGAAACGTAGGTCTTTCCCCCGAATGTCACCGGGTCGAACGGGCTGCCCGACGCGAACAGCGCGCGCCCGCTGCTCCACTCGTAGGCCTGCGCGGCCGTGCATTCGGCCTTCGACGTCGGATTGGACAGCGCAAACACGATCGGATGCCGGTTGAGCCTGGCCATTTCCTCCACCACCGCCCGCGTGAACGTTCCGCCGACGGCAGCGACGCCGATGATCGCCGTGGGCGACAGCGACTTGATCGCCGCGAGGAATTCGGTCGTCGGCGGATGCTCGTGCGCGTACGGCACCTTGTGCCGCGCGAGATTCGTGCGCGCCTTCGTGACGAGCCCCTGCGAGTCGACGAGCCAGCAGCGCGCGAGCGCCGCCGGGCGCGGCACGCCGTCCCGGACCATCGCTTCGACGACGAGGTCGGCAATGCCGGTGGCGGCCTCGCCGGCGCCCAGGAACAGGATCTTCTGCGCGCCGAGGGGGCCGCCGGTGACGCGCAGCGCCGAGTAGAGGCCTGCAAGCGCGACGGACGCCGTGCCCTGGATGTCGTCGTTGAACGTGCAGATCCTGTCGCGGTACTTCGCGAGAAGGCGGAACGCGTTATGGTTGGCGAAGTCCTCGAACTGGACGACGACTCCGGGAAACACCTCCTGCGTCGCCGCGATGAACTCCTCGACGAAATCGTCGTAGGCCTCGCCGGCAAGCCGTGGCTGCTGCAAGCCGATGTAGAGCGGGTCGTTGCGCAGCGTCTCGTTGTTGGTGCCCGCGTCGAGGATCACCGGGAGGCACTGCGTCGGGTGCACGCCCGCACCCGCGGTGTAGATCGCGAGCTTGCCGACCGGGATGCCCATCCCGTTCGCGCCCAGGTCGCCGAGGCCCAGGATCCGCTCGCCGTCGGTGACGACGATGATCCGCACGTCCTGGTAGGGCCAGTTGCGCAGCACGCTCGCGATGCGTCCGCGGTCCCCCGCGCTGACGAACAGCCCGCGCGGCCGTTGGAAGATGTGGCCGAACTCCTGGCAGGCGAGGCCGACCGTCGGCGTGTAGATGATCGGCAGCATTTCGTCCGGATGATCGATCACGATACGGTAGAAGAGCGCCTCGTTGCGGTCGTGCAGTGCGTTGAGGTTGATGTACTTCTCGAGGGGGGACGTCTTGCGGCGGAAGTTCTCGAGCACGCGCGACTCCTGCTCCTCCTGCGTGCAGATGTGCGGCGGCAGGAGCCCGCGCAGTCCGAGTGCATCGCGCTCGGCGGCCGTGAACGCCGTGCCCTTGTTCAGCGTCGGCTCGCGCAGGAGCGAGAGGCCACGCGGAAACCAGGCAGGCACGCCGCCCGCGGTTCGAGCCGGTTTGGATTCGATCATGGCAATTCTCCGGGGAAACCACGGCGCGCGGGGACTTGGGCCGGCGCGTCGTGCATGGGCGGCGTCAGATCGTCTCCGGCGCCATCGTGATCGCTCCGCAGGGGCATTCGGCAACGCAGATGCCGCAGCCCTTGCAGTAGTCGTAGTTGAACTCGAAGCGCTTGCCCGGGCCGAGCTTGATCACCGCGTTGTCGGGACACACGCCATAGCAGTTGTCGCACTCGAAGCAGTTGCCGCAGGACAGGCACCGCCGCGCCTCGAACAGCGCGTTCGTCTCGTCGAGGCCCTGGACGACTTCGTCGAAGGTCGACGTGCGGCGCGCGAGGTCGAGCCGCGGCCGCACCATGTGCGGCGCATCGCTGTAGTACCACGTGTGGAGCTTGTCGAAATCGGCGAGCTCGTGCTTCGGCGCCGGTGCGTACGCGCGCGCCGCGCAGCCACGCGTCGATGTGGCGCGCGGCCTTCTTCCCGTGGCCGACGGCGACGGTGACGGTGCGCTCGGAGGGCACCATGTCGCCGCCCGCGAAGATGCCGGCGTAGCCCGTCATCATGTTCGGTCCGACGACGACGGTCCCGTCCTTGATCTCGAGTCCCGGCACGCCGTGGAGCAGCGAGAGGTCGACATCCTGCCCCAGCGCCAGCACGAGCGAATCGGCCTCGAGCGTCTCCAGCTCACCCGTCGGCTGGGGGAAACCCTTGTCGTCGAGCGTCATCTTCTCGACGGTGAGTGTGCCCTCGTCGGCCATGTTCTTGATCGTCGAGAGCCACTTGATCAGCACGCCTTCCTGCAGCGCCTCCTCGACCTCGAAGTCGTGCGCCGGCATCTTCTCGCGCGTGCGGCGGTAGACGATGATCGCCTCGGTCGCGCCGAGCCGCTTCGCGGTGCGCGCGACGTCGAGCGCGGTGTTGCCGCCGCCGTAGACGACGACGCGGCGGCCGAGCAGCGGCTTCTCCTCGCCCTCCATGCCGCGCAGCACGGACACGGCGTCGAGCATCCGCGCCGCCTCGCCTGCCGGAATGTACGCGCGCTTGCCGATGTGCGCGCCGACGGCGAGGAACGCGGCGTCGAACGCGCCCGCCTTCATCGTCGCCCGGATGTCGCTGACCTTCTCCCCGTAGCGGATCTCGACGCCCAGGTCGACGATTCGCTGCACCTCGGCGTCGAGCACGTCGCGCGGCAGCCGGTACTTGGGAATGCCGAAGCGCATCATGCCGCCGGCAAGCGGCCCCGCTTCGACGATCGTCACCGCGTGGCCGAGGCGACGCAGGTGATACGCCGCGGACAGGCCCGAGGGCCCGGCGCCGACGACGAGCACGCGCTTGCCCGATTCCTTGTCCGGGCGCGCGAACTTCCAGCCCTGCCTGATCGCCTCGTCGCCCAGAAAGTGCTCGACCGCGTTGATGCCGACCGCTTCGTCGAGCTTCGCGCGGTTGCACGCGGTCTGGCACGGGTGGTAGCAGACGCGTCCCATGATCGCGGGCAGCGGATTGTTCTCGGTCAGCGCCCGCCACGCGGCCTCGTAGTCGCCGCTTTCCGCGTGATAGAGCCAGCCCTGGATGTCCTCGCCGGCCGGGCACGCGTGGTTGCACGGCGGCAGCCGGTCGACGTAGACGGGCCGCGAGGTGCGCCACGAGCCCGTCTTGTTGGCAAGACTCGACCCGACGTCGAGCGTGATCGCGAAGGGCTTATCCACGGCCGGAGCCCTCAGCGGCCAGCCCGAAGCGCGCGATGTTGCGATCCGCGATCGCCTGGATCTGGGCGAGGCGCCCCCGGTCGGGCTCCTTGCCGAACAGGTGCGCGAACCGCTTCTGCAGCTGCAGGTATTCGGTGACCGGCACTTGCCTGCGGATCTTCGTGCGGCCGGTGATCTCGCCGTGCTCGGCCTCGAAGAGCGGGAAGAGTCCCGACTCGACGGCGAGCCGCGCGACAAGGATTGTGTCGGCGGGCGCCGAGCCCCAGCCGAGCGGGCACGGCACGTGGATGTGGACGTAGCGCGCGCCGTGGACGCCCATCGCCTTCGTGACCTTGAACTCGAGGTCGCGGAGGTTTGCGACGCTCGCGGTCGCGACGTACGGGATCCCGTGCGCCATCGCGATAAGCGGCACGCTCTTGCCGGTGCCGAACACGTTGCCCGGCTCGCGGCCGACCGCCATCGTTGTCGCGGTCCGCGCGGCCGGCGGCGTCGCGCTCGACCGCTGCACGCCGGTGTTCATGTACGCCTCGTTGTCGTAGCAGATGTAGAGCACGTCGTCGTTGCGCTCGAACATCCCCGACAGGCAGCCGAAGCCGATGTCCGTGGTGCCGCCGTCTCCTCCCTGCGCGATCACGCGGACGTCGGTGCGGCCCTTGATCCGCATCGCGGCCGCGACACCCGAGGCCACCGCAGCGGCGTTGCCGAACAGCGAGTGGATCCACGGGATCTGCCACGACGTCTCGGGATACGGCGTCGAGAACACCTCGAGGCAGCCGGTCGCGTTGACCGCGATCACCTGGTTCTTCGTCGCGCGCATCGCCGCGTCGATCGCGTAGCGCGCGCCGAGCGCCTCGCCGCAGCCCTGGCACGCGCGGTGGCCCGAGTTGAGCGAGTTGGTCCGCTCCATGTTCGCCTGCACCGAACGCTCGTTCTCGGCGAGCAGCCGGTTGCCGACGGTGAACGTCCCGGTCTGGTAGAACTTGACCGCCTGCAGCGGCGCGGCGCCGAGTCCTGCCGTCGTCTGGTTCTTCATCGTGTGCTCCTCAGCCGATCCTCGAGCTGACGGTGCCCAGGCGCCGGAGGATCGCCTCCGCCGTCGGGCCGGTCCGCCGCGCGAGCGCCTCGCGCTCGAGCTCGTGGGAGACGACGTCGGCGTTGAGATCGAGGAAGGTCACCTGCTCGAGCTCGTCCGCGCCAGCGTCCGTGAACAACTGCCGCAACGACGTGCGCGTAATCGCGCGGCCGCCCAGGCCGGCGATGACCGTGTAACCCTTGAGCTGGATGCCGGACAGCGACTTCCGCACGCCGTCGGAGACGATGCCGCCGAGCCCGACCGCGAGGCACTTTTCGAGCACGACGACGCGCTTCGCGTGCTGCAGCGCCTCGCGCAGCGCGAGCAGCGGGAACGGCCGGAACGAGCAGATCGACACGGAGCCGATCCGAGTGCCTTCGGCGCGCATCTCGTCGACGACTTCCTGCACCGTGCCGTTGACCGACCCCAGCGCGACGACGATCGTCTCCGCGTCCGCCGCGTGATAGGACCGGATCAGCCCTCCCGACGCGCGGCCGAACTGTTTCGCGAACGTCTCGGAGAGCTGCGGGATCAGGGACAGCGCGCGCAACTGCTTGTGGTGCGCGAGGTAACGAACCTCGGTGAAGGCTTCGGGCCCGACCATGGCGCCGATCGACACGGGATCCGACGGGTCGAGTACCTGCCGCGGCTCGAAAGGCGGGAGGAAGGCGTCGACCTGGCCCTGCGTGGGCATGTCGACGCGGTCGTACGCGTGAGTGAGGATGAACCCGTCCATGCACACCATGACGGGGCAGGACAGTTCCTCGGCCAGCCGGAACGCCTGGATGTGCAGGTCGAGCGCCTCCTGGTTCGTCTCCGCGAAGAGCTGGATCCAGCCCGCGTCGCGCATCGACATGCTGTCCGAGTGGTCGTTCCAGATGTTGATCGGCGCGCCGATCGCGCGGTTGCCGATCGTCATCACGATGGGCAGACCCAGGCCGGCGGCGTTGTAGACCGCCTCCGCCATGAACAGGAGCCCCTGGCTCGACGTCGCCGTATAGGTCCGCGCGCCTGCGGCGGACGCGCCGATCGCGACCGACAGCGCCGCGAACTCGGACTCGACGTTGATGAAATCGCATCCGCCGAGCTCGCCGGATTTCACGAGCTCGCCCAGCCCCTCGACGATGTGCGTCTGCGGCGTAATCGGATAGGCGCAGATCACCTCGGGCCGGCACAGCGCGATCGCCTCGGCGACCGCTTGGGACCCTTCCATTTGCTTAAGCATGGATCGCCTCGCGGGATTGGCGCGCCATCGCGTAGGCCTCGGTCGCCGCGGCGACGTTGCCCTCGGCGATCTTGCCCCCGAACTTCGCGCGGATCGCCGCGACGACGGACTCGAGACGGATCTCGTCGCTGACCGCCGCGAAGCCGCCGAGCAGCGCCGCGTTTGGCACCGGACGTCCGACGTGCTTCTGCGCGAGCTCGGTCGCAGGAACCCGGCAGAGCCGGTAGTGGCGCGTGGCGCCGGCGAGGTCGGAAAGCCCGAGCTCGGCGAAGCTGCGCGTCGAGTTCAGGAGAATTAACCCCACGCTTCGTACGCCTTTGAACAGGTCAACCTGATGCAGGAGCGTGATGTCCTGGACGATCAGCGCGTCCGGCTCCATCACCGGCTCGCGCAGCCGGATCTCCTTGTCGTCGATCCGGCAGAACGCCATCACCGGCGCGCCCATACGCTCCGACCCGAAGCTCGGAAACGCCTGCGCGTAGCGACCCTCGAGAAAGGCGGCGACCGAGAGCAGCTCCGCACCGGATACCACCCCCTGCCCGCCGCGCCCGTGGATGCGGACTTGGAACATCTTTCCTCCGATATGCCGACCGCGTGCGCGCGCGAAGCGGCGGCGCCCTGTTGCAGCTGTGCCGGTCATGCTGCCTCGCTCGCGCGCCATCCCCATTGACGCAAGTCAAGGCTCGTTCGGGGCGAGATCAAGGTCCGTGCGAATGATCGCGACCGCCCGGCCGGATTGACCCACGTCAATGGCGGAACCGGCGGCGAGACTATATTGACGGGCATCGCCGGAACTCCCCGTGGGGGAGCTTCCGGCGCTTCGATCAGGGCGCCCGCTCGTCACGGTGGCGGCGCGAGGAGGAATCCGATGGCCATCCGCAATGCGATCATCGCCGGCGTCGGCCTCGCCGACGCCCCGAGGAAGAGCCGCTGGCCGGCCCGACTCGACTGGACGCAGAGCGCGTCCGGACTCGTCGTCGCGCTGTTCATGTGGGGACACATGTTCTTCGTGTCCTCGATCCTCATCAGCAACGACGCGATGTGGACGATCACGAAGATGTTCGAGGGCTATTTCGTCTTCGGCCGTCCGTACCCGGGCATCGTGTCCGTGGTCGTCGCGGGCGTGACTGCGCTGATCGTCGTGCACGCGGCGCTCGCCGTGCGCAAGTTTCCGATCAGCTGGCGGCAGTGGAAGCTGTACCGCGGGCACATGGCGATGATGCGGCACGAGGACACGACGCTGTGGTTCTGGCAGGTGTTCACCGGCTTCGCGCTCTTCTTCCTCGCGACGGTGCACCTCTACGTGATGCTGACGCGGCCGCACCTGATCGGCCCGTTCGAGTCGGCCGACCGCGTCTGGAGCGACCGCTACTGGCCGCTCTACATCCTGCTCCTGCTCGCCGTCGAGTTCCACGGCGGCATCGGGCTCTATCGGCTCGCCGTCAAATGGGAGTTGGTTCGAGGGCCGCATCGCCGGACGCGACGCGCAAGCGGCTGAAGGCGCTCAAGTGGGCGCTCACCGTCTTCTTCCTGGTGCTGGGCTTCGCGACGCTCGCCGCGTACATCAAGATCGGCATTCAGCACGCGCCGCAGTACGGGCAGCCGTACGTTCCCGCCGCGCTTGCGGCGCCGCCCGGAGGCCCGAAATGAAGATCGTCTACACCGACGTCCTCGTGATCGGCGGCGGGCTCGCGGGCCTGCGGCTCGCGATCGCGGCGAGGCGGCGCGGCCACGACGCGATCATCCTGTCGCTCGTGCCGCCCAAGCGCTCGCATTCGAAGGCCGCGCAGGGCGGCATGCAGGCCTCGCTCGGCAACGTGATCAAGGGCCAGGGCGACAACGAGGACGTCCACTTCGAGGACACGGTCCGCGGCAGCGACTGGGGCGCCGACCAGGACGTCGTGCGCATGTTCGTCAACACGGCTCCGAAAGCGGTGCGCGAGCTGGCGGCGTGGGGCGTGCCGTGGAGCCGGGTGCGGCAGGGCGACCGCACGGTGGTCATCAACGGCCAGCAGGTGACGATCACCGAGCGCGCCGAGGCGCACGGGCTCGTCGCGCAGCGCGACTTCGGCGGCACCAAGAAATGGCGCACCTGCTACGTCGCCGACGGCACCGGCCACGCGATGCTGCAGGCGGTCGGCGACCGGGCGATCGCCGAATCGATTCCCGTGCACGAGCGCGCGGAGGCGCTGGCGCTGATCCACGACGGCGGCCGCTGCTACGGCGCGGTCGTGCGCGACCTCATGACCGGCGCGCTGTCCGCCTACGTGGCCAAGGCCACCGCGATCACCACCGGCGGGGCCGGTCGGATTTATCGCGTGACGACCAATGCCGTGATCTGCGAGGGCATCGGGCACGCGATCGCGCTCGAGACCGGCGTGGCTGCGCTCGGCAACATGGAGGCGGTGCAGTTCCACCCGACCGGGATCTTCCCGGCGGGGATTCTCGTCACCGAGGGCTGCCGCGGCGACGGCGGCCTGCTCAAGGACGGCGACGGCCACCGCTTCATGCCCGATTACGAGCCGGAGAAGAAGGAGCTCGCGTCCCGTGACGTCGTGTCGCGGCGGATGGAGGAGCACATCGCGAAGGGCAAGGGCGTCAAGAGCCGCTTCGGCGACCACCTCTGGCTCGACATCACGCTCCTCGGCGAGCACCACATCAAGCACAACCTGCGCGAGGTCTACGAGATCTGTCACCATTTCCTCGGCATCGATCCGACGAAGGACATGATCGCGGTGCGTCCGGCGCAGCACTACACGATGGGCGGCGTGCGCACCGATCACACCGGCCAGAGCCCGACCCTCAAGGGCCTGTTCGCCGCCGGCGAGGCTGCCTGCTGGGACATGCACGGCTTCAACCGGCTCGGCGGAAACTCGGTCGCCGAGACCGTCGTGGCCGGGAGGATCGTCGGCGAGTTCATCGCGGACTTCTGCGACAAGCGCGAGAACGACGTCAACATTCCGACCGGAGTGGTTCGCGACTTCGTCGCGCGCGAGAGCGCGAGGCTGCAGGGCCTGCTGACCGGCGGGGGAACCGAGGACGCGAGCGCGATCAAGGCGCGCATGCAGGAGATCATGACCGACAAGGTCGGGATCTTCCGCACCGGCAAGGACCTCGAGCAGGCCGTCGACCAGCTGCAGAAGCTCTTCGTGCAGAGCCGCGGCATCGGCGTCAAGTCGAACGCGCCGGGCGCCAATCCCGAGCTCGTCACGGCCTACCGGGTCCAGAAGATGCTGAAGCTCGCGCTGTGCGTCGCGTACGGCGCCCTCACGCGCACCGAGAGCCGAGGCGCCCACTACCGCCACGACTTCCCGCGGCGCAACGACGCCGAGTGGCTGAAGCGCACGCTCGCCACGTGGAAAGGCGAGGACACCCTGCCGACGCTGGCCTATGAAGCGCTCGACGTGAAGCGCATGGAGCTGCCCCCGGGCTGGCGCGGCTACGGCGCGAAGGACTACACCGACCACCCGGACACCGCGGCGCGTCAGGCGGAGGTCGACGCGACGAAGCAGCGACTCGGCGACCGATTCGAGCGGCAGCGCGCGCTGATGCCCTACGAGCACCTGCTGCCGGAATCGCTGCGCGGGAAGAACGAGAGGATCGACGAACGGATGCCTCCGGCGGGAGCTGCCGCGGCGGAGAACGGCGAGCCGACCGGCTTCGTCTGGGAAAACGAGTGAGCGAGGCGCGGCGAAGCCGTAAGGCCCGAAGGGCGCGTCGCCGAGCGACCGAGGCGGCCGACAACGCGACCACCCGAATAATAAGGCCGCGCGGAGGCCGCGAGTGAGGAACGAGTCATGACCCAACAAACCCAGAATCCGCCGGCGGCCGGCCAGAAGATCCACCTGCACATCCTGCGCTACAACCCGGCCGATCCCGCCAGCGTTCCGCACATGCAGACCTACGAGCTCGAGCAGACCGAAGGGATGACGCTGTTCATCGCGCTGACCGAGATCCTCGAGAAGCAGGACCCGTCGCTGCAGTTCGACTTCGTCTGCCGCGCCGGCATCTGCGGCAGCTGCGCGATGGTGATCAACGGCCGCCCCGGACTCGCCTGCCGGACCCTCACCAAGAACGTCGGGCCCGAGATCACGCTGGCGCCGCTGCCGGTATTCGAGCTGATCGGCGACCTGTCGGTCAACACCGGCAAGTGGATGCGCGCGATGAGCGAGCGGCTGGAGACCTGGGTGCACATGAAGGAGGCCGAGGTCGACCTGTCGCGAATCGAGGAGAAGATGGATCCCGAGCTCGCCGAGAAGATCTACGAGGTCGACCGCTGCATCGAGTGCGGCTGCTGCGTGTCGGCTTGCGGCACCGCGCGCATGCGCGAGGACTTCGTCGGCGCGGTGGGCCTCAACAAGATCGGGCGCTTCCGCCTTGATCCGCGCGACGCGCGCTCGGACGCCGACTACTACGAGCTGATCGGCGACGACGACGGCGTGTTCGGCTGCATGTCGCTGCTCGCCTGCCACGACGTCTGCCCGAAGGAGCTGCCGCTCGCCACGCAGATCGCCTTCATGCGGCGCAAGATGGTGGCGATGGCCTTCAAGTAGGCGCGTTCGCGCCTTCGCGCACCTGCCCCGAGCCGGCGTCTGGCGCCTCGACCGGTGCCGTCGCGGCGCGCTCGCCCGCGCCCCGCGGCCCGAGCAGCGCGCCGATCTCGGCATCCTTGTCGCGCCACAGCGCGGCGAGCCAGCGCTGGAACGCCTTGCGGAACCTCGGGTTCGCCGCATAGTCGCCGCCGGCGAGCTCGGCGGGAATCGCGATTCGCCGCGCGCGCACGACGATCGCCGGCACGTCGCCGCAGAGGAACTGCCAGAACGTCGGCGCGCCCTCCTGGATAGACGATCGTGACGTCGAGCAGCGCATCGAACCGGCTCGCCCAGCACGGAAAGCGCGAGCGCCAGCGCGCCCGCGCGCGGCTTCAGCAGATGGCGGTACGGGCGAACGCTGTGCGCGGTGCTTGATCGCGGTGAAGCGCGTCCCTTCGGGGAAGTTCATCACGCTCGTCGGGACCCGCGCGAACTTCCGGCAGGCGCGGCGCGTCGCGTCGAGATCCTCGAAGCGCTTCTCGGGGTGCGCCGTGAGGTAGGCGTCCGAATGTCGGCGCATGAACGGGAAGTCGAGCGCCCACCACGCAAGCCCGATGACGGGCACCCAGATGAGCTGCTGCTTGAGGAAGAACTTGAGGAGCGGAATGCGCCGGTTGAGCAGGTGCTGGAGCACGATGATGTCGACCCAGCTCTGGTGATTGCAGTTGACCATGTACCAGCTCTTCCGGTCGAGCCCGTCGAGGCCGGCGACGTCCCAGCGGGTGTGTTGCACGAGCCGCATCCAGCCGCTGTTGCAGGCGACCCACCGGGTGGCGATTTCGTTGAGGGCGTGGTCGAGCGGAACGCGGATCGCGCGGATCGGTATGGCGACCTTGACGAGCGCGAGCACGAAGACGAGGCTGCACCAGAAGAGCGTGTTGACGCCGAGCAGTGCGGCGGCGATGACGCCGCGAAGAGTGCGGGGAAGGAAGAAGAGCATCGTCGAGCGGGAGCTTTCGCGGGCGGCGGACACGGATCGTAGAGCGGCGCCGCGCCAACCGGCTTGATGCGGGTCAAGCCCCGGCCGAAGACGTGAGCCCCGGCCCGGTCGCTCTTCTCGGCAGGCGGCTTGCGACCGAATGTCGCGCGCCACCCCCTTGCGGCCGTCTGCCCGCAAGGGATTGCTGCGGCGCAATGCGGATGCGGGCCCGTTGAGCGGGGTCAATGCCGAGGACAACGGATGGCGGAGAATAAAAAGAGGTTTTCCATCCGCCGGACGCGCGGCAAACGCAAGAAGGAGGATTTCATGGACACGATGGTCACGCGGATCGAAAAGGACTTCCTGGGCGAGAAGCACCTGCCCGACACGGCTTACTACGGCGTCCAGACGCTGCGCGGGAAGGAGAACTTCCACATCACCGGCATCCCGATGTCGCTCGAGCCCAACTTCGTCAAGGCGTTCGGCTACGTGAAGAAGGCGGCGGCGCTGGCGAACCGCGACCTCGGGGTGCTCGACGCGAAGATCGCCGACGCGATCGCCGGCGCCTGCGACCGGTTGATCGCGGGCGAGATGCGCGACCAGTTCGTCACCGACTTCATCCAGGGCGGCGCCGGCACGTCGACCAACATGAACGCGAACGAGGTGATCGCGAACCTCGCGCTGGAAAGCCTCGGCCACAAGAAGGGCGAGTATCAGTACGTCAATCCGAACGACCACGTCAACTTCGGGCAGTCGACCAACGACATCTACCCGACGGCATTCCGGTTGGCGCTCATCCTGCGGCTCGCGAGCTACATGGAGGCGCTCACGAAGCTGCAGCAGGCGTTCTACGCGAAGGCCAAGGAGTTCGACCGCGTGCTGAAGATGGGCCGCACGCACCTCCAGGACGCGGTGCCGATGTCGCTCGGCCAGGAATTCCACGGCTGGGGAACGACTCTCGGCGAGGAGGTGCAGCGCATCGCGGAAGTCCGCCAGTTCCTGCACGAGATCAACCTCGGCGCGACGGCGATCGGCACGACGGTGACGGCGGCGCCGGGCTACCCGGAGCTCGCGACCAAGTACCTGTCCGAGCTCACCGGCAACGAAATTCATCCTCGCCGGCGACCTGATCGAGGCCACGTCGGACACCGGCGCCTATGTGCTGCTGTCGGGCGTTCTGAAGCGGACCTCGGCGAAGCTCACCAAGATCTGCAACGACCTCCGGATGCTGGCGAGCGGGCCGCGCTGCGGGCTGAACGAGATCAACCTGCCGCAGATGCAGCCGGGCAGCTCGATCATGCCGGGCAAGGTGAACCCGGTCATTCCGGAGGTCGTGAACCAGGTCGGATTCCTCGTGATCGGCCTCGACCTCACGGTGACGCTCGCCGCCTCGGCGGGGCAGCTGCAGTTGAACGTGATGGAGCCCGTGATCACGTTCGCCCTCTTCACGTCGATCGCGACGATGGAGCACGCGGTCGACAGCCTGCGCGTCAACTGCGTCCAGGGCATCACCGCCAACGCCGAGCGCACGCGCGACATGGTGCTCAACTCGCTCGGCATCGTGACGGTGCTGAAGCCCTCGCTCGGCTACAAGCAGTGCGCGGAAATCGCGCGCGAGGGCTACGAGACCGGCAAGTCGCTGCACGACATCGTGGTCAAGGAGCGCAAGCTGCTGACGCAGGAGAAGTGGGACGAGGTGTTCTCGTTCGAGAACCTGATCAGCCCGAAGTTCGAGCAGTGATCCGGAGCTCGAGCCGGAGCGAGAGCGGCTGGGCCCTCGGGGCTCGGCCGCGGGGAGCCATCCAATGACACTGGAAATCGTTCTGCAGTTCGTGGTCGTGCTCGCCGCGATCTGGATGGGCGCTCGTTACTCGGGCGTCGGCCTCGGCCTGTGGGGCGCGGTCGGTCTCCTCGTGCTCGTCGTCGCGTTCGGCGTCAATCCGACCTCGCCCCCGATCGACGTGATGCTGATCATCCTCGCGGTGATCATGGCCGCCTCCGTGATGGATGCGGCGGGCGGCATCGACTTCCTGGTGCGGATCGCCGAGCGGATCATCCGCGCGAATCCGAAGTACGTGACGATCGTGGCGCCGCTCACCACGTGGAGCTTCACGTTCCTCGCGGGCACCGGGCACATCGTGTACCCGCTCCTGCCCGTGATCTACGAGACTGCGCACCAGAGCGGCATCCGGCCCGAGCGCCCGATGGCGGTAGCGACGATTGCCTCGCAGCAGGCGATCACCGCGAGCCCCGTCGCGGCGGCGACCGCGGCGATGATCGGCCTGTTCGCCGAGAAGGGCATGACGGATTGGGGGCTGCCGCAGATCTTGATGGTCTGCGTGCCGGCGACCTTGACGGGCGTGGTCGCGGCGGCGATCGTCTCGATGTTCATCGGCAAGGACCTGAAGGACGATCCCGAGTACCAGCGCCGGCTCGCCGCCGGCGAAATCCCGGTGCCGAAGTCCGCCGCGGAGCGGCCTCCGCTCAAGCCCGCCGCCAAGGCGTCGGCGTTCATCTTCATGATCGGCGTCGCGCTGGTCGTGCTGTTCGGGTTCTTCCCGAGCCTGCGCACGCTTCCCGGCGCGAAGAGCGCACTGCAGATGCCTATCGTGATCGAGATCGTGATGATGTCGGTCGCCGCGGTCATGCTGCTGGCGACGAAGGTGAACGTCAACGACGTCCCGAAGACGTCGACACTGCGCGCCGGCGTGGTCGCCGTCATCGGCATCTTCGGCCTCGCGTGGCTCGGCGACAGCTTCATCGCGGCGAACAAGGATGTCATCGTGCCGGCGATCGGCCAGCAGGCGGACGCGCATCCCTGGACGTTCGCGTTCGGCCTGTTCTTCGCCTCCGTGCTGCTCTACAGCCAGGCGGCGACGACCCGCGCGCTGATGCCGCTCGGCATCGCGCTCGGCATTCCGCCGCAGTTCCTGATCGCGATGTTCCCGTCGGTCAACGGCTACTTCTTCATTCCGACCTACGGCTCGCTGATCGCGGCGATCAACTTCGACCTGTCGGGAACGACGAAGATCGGCAAGTACGTGCTCAACCACTCGTTCATGATCCCCGGGATCGTGGCCACGGCCGTCGCGGTGACCACGGGCCTGTTCCTCGCGAAGATCATGTTCTGACCGCGCGGCGCCGCCGGACGGCCTTGCCGAGCGCGTCGAGCGCCTCGATCGTCTGCTCCCACCCGAGGCATGGGTCGGTGATGCTGACGCCGTAGTCGAGTTTGGCGGCGTCGTCGCGGCCCGGCGTGAACTTCTGCGCGCCGGGGTGGAGGTGGCTCTCGATCATCGCGCCGAAGATCCGGCGGCTCCCACCCTCGACCTGCCGCGCGATCTCGCGCGCGACGTCCTGTTGCCGCTCGTGCCGCTTGCCGCAGTTTGCGTGCGAGCAGTCGACCATCAGCGTCTCCGGCAAGCCGGCGCCGCCCAAGGCCTCGCACGCCGCGGCGACACTCGCCGCGTCGTAGTTCGGCGCGGCACCCCCGCGCAGGATGATGTGGCAGTCCGGGTTGCCGCGCGTGCGCACCATCGCGACCTGGCCGCTCTTGTGCACGCCGAGGAAATGGTGGGGGCGGGACGCCGCCTGAATCGCATCGCAGGCGATCCGCACGTTGCCGTCGGTGCCGTTCTTGAACCCGATCGGCGCCGACGAGCCCGACGCGAGCTCGCGGTGCACCTGGCTCTCCGTCGTCCGGGCGCCGATCGCACCCCACGCGATCAGGTCGCCCACGTACTGCGGCGAGATCGTGTCGAGGAGCTCGCTGCCGGACGGCACGCCGAGCCGGCCGATGTCGATCAGGAGCTGCCGCGCGATTCGCAGGCCCTCGCTGATCCGGCAGCTCTCGTCGAGATGCGGGTCGTTGATGAGGCCTTTCCAGCCGACCGTCGTCCGCGGCTTCTCGAAGTAGACGCGCATCACGATCTCGAGGGAGTCCGCGGCGCGCGCGCGCTCGGCCGCGAGCCGCCCCGCGTACTCGAGTGCCGCCGCGGGATCGTGAATCGAGCAGGGGCCGACGACGACGAGCAGCCGGTCGTCCTTGCCGTGCAGGATGTCGCGGATGCGGTTGCGCGTGCTCGCGACCAGCGTCTCGACCGGCGTGCCCTGGATCGGAAAGAAGCGAATCAGGTGCTCGGGCGGCGGCAGGAGCACCATGTCGACGACGTGCTCGTCGTCGGTACGCGACGTGCGGTCGTCGTGGCGGATCTGCGCAGACGAATCCTGCGGGTTCCGGGTCATGGCCGCATTATCGCCGATGCGCGGCGAGGTTCTGGTCGCCTCGCCCGCGGGCCTTGACCAATGCATAACCAAATGGTTATGATTCAGCCATGCGCGCCGCGACCTCCGAGCTGTTCCGTGCCCTGGCCGATCCGACTCGCCGGGCGATCCTCGAGCGCCTGATCCGCGAGGGCGAGCAGTCGGTGCACGCGTTGACCGCGTGCGCCGGCGTGTCGCAACCTGCCGTGTCGAAGCATCTGGGCGTGCTGAAGCAGGCCGGCCTCGTGCGCGACCGGCCGGAGGGACGCTCGGTCTACTACCGAGCTCGGCCCAAGGGCCTAACCCCGTTGATCGACTGGATGAGCCTCTATGGCGCCTTCTGGCGCGACCGGTTCGATCGACTCGAAACGCTCCTGAAGAGGATGGACTCATGACCGCAACCACCACAACCTCCTCCGCCCGCACGCTCGTCGTCGAACGGGAGATGCCGCATCCGCCGGAGAAGGTCTGGCGCGCGCTCACGCAGAGCCCGCTGATCGAGGAATGGCTGATGAAGAACGACTTCCAGCCGGTCGTCGGCCACCGGTTCACATTTCGCGCCGACCCGATGCCGCAGTGGAACGGCGTCACCGATTGCGAGGTCCTGGTCGTCGAGCCGAATCGACGGCTTTCCTATCGCTGGAACGCGTCGGGCGACGAGGCCGCGAACGGGCTGAAGACCGTCGTCACTTGGACGCTGACGCCGACGAAGAACGGCGTGCTCGTGCGGATGGAGCAGTCGGGCTTCCGGCCCGAGGACGATCGCAACTACCAGGGAGCACAGTACGGCTGGCAGAAGTTCGTCGCGGGTCTCGAGCGGGTCGCTGCCGGGCGGGCTTGACGATTGGGCGGAGCTGAGGCGTTGGGCGACCGGAAGCGACTCACTGCGGACGGTCGAGACTTCTTGACGTTGCCGTCAAACAGACCGCAGGCGGGCCCAGTGATGCGAATCTTCCGCGGACGCTATGCAGGCTTCCGGCTCCGTTGGCGTCGGGGTCTTGCAGGTGACGACTTGCGCGCGGGTTGCCGTGGCGCTCTTGGGGCGGACGTCTTGTCCGCCGCCGCCTTGCGCGCCGACGGACCCGCGACCTTCCCGACGTAGTAGTCGAGCGCCCAGCGCGTCTTGGCCTGCTGGCTCTTGTCGCGCTCGGCGCCCACCTCCGCGAGGAAGGCCATGAAGCCTCCCACGGCGGCCGCGCCCTGAACCGCAGGCGCCTTGATCGAGAGTTCCATCATCCGCTTGCCGTCCCCGCGCTTCCACAGCTCGGCGGTAATCGGCCAGGGGCAGCCCGGATCCTCGAAGCGCCAGCGCTGGGCGATCAGCGGCCCGAGCACCACCAGGCTCGAAAAATCGATCTTGTGGCCTGCTATCGTTGTCAGGAATTTCTCCTGCTCCGCGGTAAAGATCGCCGAGACCGGCTTCTTGCCAACGGCGACGCGCTTGATGAACCCCTTCGCCACCGGCATCGAGAACGAGGCCGACTTGACCAGCGAAGTCTCGCTCGCGTCCGCCTCGATCTTGAAATCCGGGTACTTGCGCCACTTCGGTCCGACGTCCTTCGGATTGATGGGCCGGAACTTCACCGTGCTGTCGTGGGCATCGCCGACCACACGGCGGGCCCGTGCAATGATGCCGGCGCCAAGCAGGTCGAGCTTGGGTGTGTCGAAGAAGTAGATGTAGCGTTCTTCGTCATTGCTCGCGGTGAGACCGAAGCGCGCCAGCGCCTGCCTGATCTGGTGGTCCGGGATCGTGGCCTTGATCTCGATGGCCTCGGCGCCCGCAATAGCCTTGGCGACCTTTCCGCGCGTTGCCGCTCCACGCTCCATATCCCGTCCTTTCCGATACGCCGGTTTGACGCGCAACCGCGGCCCGCGCGCTGCACGACGAGACGCGAGTCTATCGCAGGTCGTCGGGGACGCCGGAGTTCGTCATGGAACGGTACCGAGGGCTGGATCGGATCGACCCGCAGCAGCACCGCAGGAACCGTCAATCCAGGCGGCAGCCCGATCAGCTCGAGCCGCACCGCAGCTCCGCGGGCGGGATCACGCTCCCGCAGGAATCACGTCCGCGCCTCGGCTTTGGGAGACTCGCGCCGCGTCGCCGCCCGGCGCGGGCTTGGCGCCATCGGCGGCATAGATCGCGTCGCACAGGCGACTGAGCATCGGCACGCCGCGAACCTCACTCTCGAACAGCGGCACGACGGCGCGAACGCTGTCGTCGAACTCCCGCCAGATCGTCCGCATGTGCTCCTGTTGCATGGCCACGCGGTTCTTGACGAACTCTGCGGAGTCCGGACCGAGCGACGCCGGGTCGATGACCATGTTGACGAGGACGCCACCCACGGGGATCCCGAAGTCCTTGAACCACTGGATGAAGCGCGTGACCACCGCGATGGGCAGCGCCTCCGGCAGCGTGACGAAGTAGAACGCCGTGAGTTTCGGGTCGGTGAGGAGCACGCGCGCGTGCTCCATCCGATCGCGGAAGGAGACGAGATACTCCATCAGCGGGTCCGCCTCCTTCTTCTTCGTGAAGGAGAGCATCTCCCGAAGGGTGCGCGCCTCCTCGCGGCTCTTCATCATCTTGTTGACCCACAGCGCGTACACCTTCGACATGCCGAGCAGGCGCCGCGCGTTGGCGGTGGGGGCGGTGTCGAAGACGTAGACGTCGTACTCGTTCTTGAACATGAGGTCGATCATGTTCTCGAACATCGCCGACTCTTCGAACGCGGGGTTCATCGTCGCCGACTCGACGAAGTCGTCGGCCTTGGTGGTGATGTCAGCGTACTTGAGGAACCACCGGATCTTCTCCCGGATCTGCACCTTGCTGCGTTCGATGGTCTCTTTGGTCTCGATCTCGTACGCCCAGAGGTTCGGCACGCCTTCGACAGGGACGTGTTTGCCGAGCACGTCCTGGCCGAGCAGGCTCGTGAGGCTGTGGACGGGATTCGTCGACGCGAGCAGCGTCCGGCGTCCCTCCCGGGCGAGCCCGATGGCGGCGGCTGCCGCGAAGACGGTCTTGCCCACGCCGCCCTTGCCGCCGAAGAAGAGGTACTTCAGCGAGGGGTGCTCGCGAAGGTGTTGGCCCATCGGCATCGTGATCTCAGGCATGGCGAATCTCCGCTAGGCGAACATGATGTCGGCGAGCTTCTCGATCATCGGCAGCCCCGTGACGTCGCGCTCCATCTCCGGCACGAGCGCCATCACCTTGTCGCCGAAGGCCGTCCGCACGTCGCGCAGGTTCTGGTCCTGCATGCCGATGCGGCGGCGCAGGTACTCCGGGATGTTCTGGTTCAAGAGCTCGTGCGGGATGACCCGGTTCACTACGTACCCGGCGAGCGGCACGTTGAACTGCGCGAACAGCCGGGCCGCCTTCTGCGTGTCGTCGATGATCATGGCCTCCGGCGTGACCACGAAGAAGAAGCCCGTCTTCGTCTTGTCCGTGAGGATCCCGGCCGACGTGTTGATGCGGTTCTTGATGTAGAGCAGCTCCTGGAGGATCTGGTCCTGCTCGGTCTCCTTCTCGCGCCGGATCCGGCTCACCATCTCCTCGTACTCGCGCATTTCCTCCCGCAGCTTGGTGACCTTGTTGATCCACTCGTCGTAGACCTTCGCCATCGACAGGTAGTAGAGCGCGTGACCGAGCGGGACGAGATCGTAGATGTAGTAGTCGTAGTCGCCCTTCATGACCACGTCCACTACGGCGTCGAAGATCGCGCTCTCCTCCATCGCCGGCTCGGCGCTCGCCGCCTGGATGTAGTGCTCGATCTCCTCGGGCACGGCGGGCAGCCCGTACATGTCCAGGATCTTCTGGCGGATCTCCTGCTGGTAGGCCCGGATGTGGCTGTCCGCGTCGATCTCCTGCGCCCAGAGATTGTCCATGATGGACACGGGCCCCTTGCCGAAGATGTCGCGCTTGAAGATGTCGGTGAGCGACGCCTGGGGGTCCACGGAGAACACGAGCACCTTCTTGCCCTGGCTCGCGAGCCAGTACCCCGCCGCGGCGGAGAACGTGGTCTTGCCGAGCCCGCCCTTGCCGCCGAACATGATGTAGCGGCGTTCGGGGTGCTGCAGGAAAACGTCTTTGAGTGCCATGGCGTCCTCTAGAACATCGCGTCCGCGACGTCCTTCTCGCGGAGCATGCGCCGCTTCCACGTGGCGATCTGCGGCACGACGTAGGGCAGGAGCCGCAGGCTGTAGTACGGCGGCAGGATCGGGATGCCGAGCAGATCGCCCATCGTGATGAGGATGAAGAGGTGTTCCATCGATGCGCGGGTGCGCAGGGCTGCGCGGCTCATGTCGTGCGCGGCCATGCCGTACACGGTGTCGCTGATGTTCTGCCACAGCCTCTTCGCTGCCGATGCCTTCTCTTGCTCTGTCATGACCGTCTCCTTCACAAGCCGTGGAGGTGATACTCGTGGCCGCTGCCGAGCTCGCGCTCGCGCAGGACGTGCCGCTTCCACGTCTCGATCTGCGGCACCACCCACGGCAGCAGGCGCAGCCCGTAGTACGGCGGCAGGACCGGCACGCCGAGCATGTCGCCGAACACGCCGAGCATGAACAGCGTCTCCATCGTGGCGCGGATCTCCAGCGCCTGCTGCGCGATCTCGTAGCCGCCCATCCCGTACATGAATTCGCGCAGTGCGCGCCTCCAGTCGCGCACGACGGGCGTGCTATCGTTCCGTCTGCCATGACGGAGCTCGTCGGTGTCGCAGCGGTGGCCGTCGTCGCCTGGTTCGCCGCAGGCACGATCTGGAACGTCCGGCTGGGGCGCGAGCTCATGCGCTGGATGCAAGGCGGGCTGCCGGTCCTGGGCAGCCGCACTACCGTGCGCTGGCTGGGCTCGACCGCGGTCGAGATGGTGATCGGCGACGCCCAGGCCCCGTTCGCCGGCGTGACGATGGTCATCTTCCTCGAGCCGCGCGATCTGCCCTGGATGTGGGCGCTCGGCCGCAGCCGCGGCCGACGCGACACGCTCATAATTCGGGGCGCGTTGCGCCGATCTCCGGTGGTCGAGCTCGAAGCGTTCGATCCCGCAAGCTGGTCTGGTCGCGACGCGCTCCCGCGCGTCCCGCGCGGATGGTTGGTGCGCCAGGCTGCAACTCCGAGCGGCGTAGTCGTGCATCACGAAAGCGCTGCGTCGCTCGAACGCACCGATGCGCTGCTCGGACTCGCCGAGCGCGCCGGCCTGGCGGTGCGGCGGCTGTCCGTGCGCCGCACCGAGCCGAACTTCCAGCTTCACGTCCTGCTCCCCGATCGCAGGCAGCCTGCGCGCACTTTCTTCGACGCAGTGCATGCCCTCGCCGAACGCGCGCTCGTCTGACACGATCCTGTCCGCCTAGTCCGCATGCGCGGGCGGCGCGGCGGGTGGCACACTCACCGGACGCCTGGCCGGCGTCGCGGGTGTCGCGCCGTGACGGAAGTAGGCCTTGTACCCGTCCCACCCGATGAGGACGGCAGCCACGAACAGCAGTACGGAGACCGCGATCATGGCCCACGCGCCCGCCACGGGCAGCGCCGACATCTTCGGGTTCGCCGCAATCGTCACGTAGAGGTTCCGCGCCGTGATGGCGGTGGCCGCCAGCGTGGTCACGTACATGAAGATCATGGGCACTACCGCGTAGGTCGGGTTGCGCTTCTCCGACTTCAGCCACACCGAGACCACCAGCAGGCTGAGGGCCGCCATCAGTTGATTGGAGGCGCCGAACATCTGCCACAGGTAGACCCAGGTGCCGGTGAGCACCAACGCAGCCGTGAAGCCCATGGAGATGAAGCTCGACACGTGCATGTTGCGCATGGGCGGGATGGCGTCGCCCACCCATTCGGCGAGCGTCACGCGCATCACGCGGAAGACGAGCTGCGTGACCGTCAGCACGATGATCACGAAGGTGGCGAAGCCGAGCGCGGTGCCGAACGTCTCCGGTATCAGCCCGAAGGTCCCGGCATACACCAGCTTGCCGACGCCAGCCGCGAACCGGCCGCCGCCGCCGCCGGCCCCGGCGATGGAGACGGCAGTCAGAGACAGCATCGCGAGAGGGAACTCGCCAAACAACATCGCCCCTGCGCCGACGGGCAGTGCGTCGGTGTCGTATTCGAGCTGCCGCGCCGTGCCGATCGAGCCGACGAGGGCGTGCCAGCCCGAGATCGCGCCGCACGCGATAGTGACGAAGAGCATCGGCCACAGCGGTTGCCAGGCCTTCGCCGAGTCGATCGTGAAGCCCAGGTCCTTCACAGCCGGCAGTGCGAACGCGCCGATCAGGTTACCGGCCGCATCTTTTGTTTCGAGGAGCGGCGCGACGACCATCCCGAGCGCCGAGAGCAGGATCGTGATGGAAGTGATCCAGAAGCCGATATAGTTCACGGGCTGCGCGAAGCGCCAGATCGGCAGGTTGGCGCCCATATAACTGAAGGCAAACAGGAACACCATCCACATGAGGTAGTTGGGCAGCGTCTTGAGCAGGCCGGCGGCCGCGTCATACGCGGGTGTGGTCGGCCGCACGCCATCCTTGCCCGGCGCCGGGATCCGCGGGTCCGCTCCCGTCGGGTCCTCGACCGTGAAGAGCGCCTGGCGGTCGTTGATCTGATCGATCGCGGTGTTCACCTGTACGACTGCGGCCGCGACCGGGCCTTGCACAAGCGAGCCCTTTTCATCACGGTGCTGACCCCACGGCCCGGCCACCATGCCGGCGAGCGTGAGCGCGACGACCAGCACCGTGACGCCCATGATTCCCATCTTCCATCGGTACATCATCTGGCCGGCGAGGAGCCCCATCAGGGCGAGCATGATGATGCCGAACGGGACGTCCGGACGCGCGGACAGGATGGCCGCCAGGATGCCGATGAATGCGCCGGCGAGCAGCATCAGGTAGAAGAAGATGAACACGAACAGAATCGTGCGCGTGCGGGGCGCGATGAGCCGGTGCGCGATGGCCGACAGGCTGTTGCCGTCGTTCCGCACGGCGACCATGATCGCGGAGTAGTCGCTGACCCAACCGATGAAGCTCACACCCAGGATCAGCCAGGCCAACGCGGGCGACCATCCCCAGATATTGGCAGCCGTGATCGGCCCGACGATAGGTCCGGCGGCCGCGATCGCCTTGAAGTGGTAACCGAAGAGAACGTTCCGGCTGGTCGGCATGAAATCGACGCCGTCCATGTACATCTTGGCCGGTGTGGCCCGCTTGGCATCGGACTGAATGACGTTCCGGTCGATGCGCCTGGCGTAATAGTTGTATGCCAAGTAACTGGTCAGCACGCTGAGGACGACGATCCAGAGGGTGTTCATGACTCTCCTCCTTCCCCGATCGAATGGCCGTGACAACGCTCGTGCCTGGTGGCACGGCGATGCACGATGACCCTGGAATTGCCCGGTGGCGAGGTTTACGTGCGCGCGCTCCACGAATTTCCGGAGTGGGCACATCCTCCCGCGTATCTCGACGAGTGATTCACTCGCGAGCCGCATGGCGGCCACCTTCGAATGGCTTACAGAAATCTATTCTTTTCCTCCCGAAGGGGGAGAGTGTTGATCGGCGTCAACAGCGACCGTGTTTTCGCGGCACTCCATCGGTTACAGCGCCGACGGACGCGGCGGCCGAGCGATCGGCGCGCGGACCGCGCGCCTTCGGGACGAGACGAGGATTCGGGAACGCCGGAGGAACGTCAATCGGGCGGCAGCCCGATGAGTTCGAGCGAGCGCCTGAGCTCGACGCTGATCGGAAGGCCCATGCGCCCGCCGGATGGCAGTGCGCGCACGAACCAGCGATCGTAGAGCCAGAGCATCTCACGGCTCGCC
>CAWHNE010000032.1:0-27267 GCA_963830485.1 uncultured beta proteobacterium | reverse complement strand
CTGGCTTGCGGCTGTGCCAGCTCTCCAGCGGGCAACCCCGCGGCCGTGCAGGTCTATGAAATGAACCCGTACGTCGGAAAGCCGTACGAGGTCTTAGGCCCGCTCTGGGCGGGCTCGTGGCGAACTGCCTTTCGTCTTCCGACCTACGCGAAGAGGGAGGAGGCCATCGCTGCTCTGCAGACCGAGGCGGCAACCCTGAACGCGGATGCCCTGATCAGCGTCAGCTGCCTCGATCACGGCCGCTCGACATGGTTCCAGAGCACTGAGCCGGGGTTCATTTGCTACGGGGTAGCGATCCGGCTTCCGCGAAGTCAAGGGTGATCGATGGTGCGATGAGGAGGCGTCTGCATTGGGCCTTACGGCGTGACATGCTCCGAGCGCTTCTCGCATTCCTGCTTCTGTTCGGGATGTCGTGCCCGACATCCGCCGACGACGCGAAGCCTTTGACCGCGATCCTGCTCGTGGCTCGCGGAGAGCTACCCGATCCCAACTTCAAGGATTCGGTCGTGCTCGTGGTGAACAACATCGCTCCCGTGCCCGGGGGCGTGATCCTCAACCGGCCCACGACGATCGCCGTCGCCCGGCTGTTTCCCGATCTCGAACGCCTCGCGCGACTGGATGACAAGGTGTACTTCGGCGGTCCAGTCCAAATGACGTCGGTGTCGTTCCTCTTTCGCGCCGACACGCCTCCCGAGCACGCAGTCCAGGTTCTCGAGGGCGTCTGCATCAGCACGAACCAGGAATTGCTGCGAGAGCTGCTCGGCCGCGAGCGGCCCATGGAGGGCTTGCGGATATTCATCGGCTACTCGGGCTGGGCACCCGGTCAGCTCGAAGCCGAGATCGCGCGCGGCGATTGGACGCTCGCGCCCGCCAATCCGGAGACGATCTTCAGCGGAAAGTCCGCGCGCCCCTGGCTCGGGCCGCACGCGCCGGACGCAGCGCGCGGCGCCTGACTGACGGGGCAGCCAACGCATTCGCGGTCCCGCGCTACGGCGACACGGCAAAGTAGCGACGCAGGGCGCGGCCGCGGATCAGTTGCCTCGAATCTCGTCGGCGGCCCGCTTCAGGATCTCCGCGACACGCCGTTGTTCCGCCTCGGAACTGCCTCGCTTCTCGAAGAGGGCATCCCTCAGTCGCGACCTCGCCGTGCGCAGCTCAGTCGACATCCCTTCGTGCTGCTGCTCGCCCTCGCCGGAGAACGCGCGGCGCACGTGCTCCATCTTCTCGCCGACCCATCTGAGCTGGCTCAGCAGTGTGTCGACGACGCGGCGATTCTGCTCGAGATAGGCGCGCCCGCTTTCGGTAATCTGGTAGAGCTTTCGCGTTCCTTCGGCCTCGACTGAAGCGTGGCCGATCTCCTCGAGGTAGGTGAGCGCCGGGTACACCATGCCCGGGCTAGGACTGTAGAAGCCGCCGGAGCGCTCGCCCAATGCCTTGATGATCTCGTAGCCGTGCGCGGGCTTCTCGGCCAGCAGCGCCAGAATCAGCAACTGGAGATCTTCGGCGCCGAGCTTCCGGCCCGAGCGGAACCCGTGCCAGCCGAGGTCGCCGCCGCCGATGACGCCTCCGAACAGCGCGCCGAACCCGCGGCGATGGCTACGGCGGCCGGTGCAGGCGTACGGGGGGTACAGGAACGCTCCAAAGGCCCGATGCATGCACTCCTCCAAGCATCCGTACGATGCATCGAACGATACATACATGCGTCAAGGACAATCGTCCGTCGTCCGAGCGACCGACACCCGGTGCGATAGTGAGCGACTACCGCGGACGGCGAACGAAAAAGCCCGCACGAAGCGGGCTCCTCGCAAATCCGCGCGCGGGCGTCAGTTCGCGGGCTTGTCGCCCGCGGGCGCGGGGCTCCGCGCGAGCGCGACCGAACCCTGCGCGGTGTCCTTCACCTTCGCCGATTTGTCGGCGCAATTGCCCTCGCATGCGACGTTCTTCTTCGAAGGAGTGAGCGCCGCCTTCTTGACCGGGGCTTGCGTTGCCTGCGCCTGGTCGTCGGTGATTGCGCGCTTGGCACCGTGGGAATCGCTGCAGTCGGCGGCCGCTGCGCCCGCGAAAGCGAACATGACGAGAGCGAGAGAGATATCGCGCAGCATCGCATCCTCCGTCGGGCAAATTGGACGCGATCATCGTGCGCGCTCGGGTGGGCGATTGTCAACGGGGTACTGGCGCACTGCCGTGTAGCACACGTCGGACGCGCGTTTCGCGAATCGTCGTCTCGGCCAAATGCGGTCGTCGTGCATCGCGTGGGACCGGGCCACCATCGCGCCTATGGCGTCCCCACGGCCGCCCGGTTGGCGGCTTCGCGCCAGCCGATGAAGCGCTCGGGGGGAATCGCACGGCGACCCGCGACACGCCCCACGGCGAGGCGGACATCCGCGGTGCTGCCGGCCTTGAGGGCAGCGTCGACGAAGAGCTGCTCGAGTACGTCCTGCTGGGCGTGGCTGCCCCCGAGCCGGTACATGCCGCCGATGGCCGGACGCATCAGGGCGACGGCCTCGGCGTGGCGTCCGGCGGCGTGGGCGAGCTGGGCCTCGGCGATCGGCAGCACGTAGTCGCGCACGATGGGCGGCACGGTGCCGCGGCCCTTGGCGAAGGCGCGCATGGCCTCGATCATGCGCTCCGCAGCCGCGGTGCGGCCGGTCGCGGTCAGCGCCATCAGCCAGTGCGGCAGAGTGAATGCGGATTGGCAATCGCCGATCCGTGCCTCGGCCTTGTCCGCGAGCTCCCCCCAACGATTGCCGACATCGACACCGAGGCGCTGGAGGCGGAAGAGCACGGACGCTGCGTTCTGCACGTCGATGTAGACATCCGGCGAGGCGACCGTGAGCGGCGCGGCGAGGTTGCGGAAGCGCGTGTCGTAGAGTTCGAGCACTTCGGCGTAGCCGCCCTGCTCGAGCTTGAACAGGGCGACGTGCCACCAGAGATGGTGCTGCAGGTTGTGGCTGCCCTCCCAGTGGGGCGCGAGCGTGGTGAGCCACTCGATGCCTTCGCTGTGGCGGCCCTGACTCTCCATCACGTGGGCGACGGCGTGCGCGGCCCAGAGATCGCCGGGGTCGAGCTCGATCGCGCGGCGCCCGGAGGGCTCGGCACCGAGATAGTTACCCGCCTCCTCGTGGGCGAAGCACCGGCAGGCGAGGATCGATACGTAGCCCGGGATGTTCTCCGACCAGACCGGGATCACGCGCTCGACGGAAGCGACCATGTCTTGCGGTCGGCCGAGCCAGAAATTGACGAAATGGGCGAGACGGAAGGCGACCACATCGTGCGGATAGTCACGCAGGATCGACTCCCACGTGGCGATGGCGCGATCGAGCTCGCCCTCGGCCCAGGCGGTCACGGCAGCGACGTGGCTGCGCTCGCGCGGCGTGGCGCCGGCGGCCAGCGATTGCGCGGTGCGTGCCGCCCCCACGGCGACCGGAACGACGGTCTGCTTGAAGGCAAGCATGGCGAAATAGCCCTGCATGCAATGCGCGAGCGCGAAGCTCGGATCGGCTTCGAGCAGGGCGGTGAGACGGGCGGGCGTATCGGCGCGGAAGGTGAGGTAGCCCGTGACGAGATGGTCGTATGCAGCGGACGCCTCGGCGCTGGCGATCGAGATCGGGAGGCCGCGGGCATCGAGATGCATGGCGTTGTTCCTAGCCGGCATTTCCCCATGCCCGACCCATTCGAGCATCTTGGAACGAAGATGATAGCCCCTCCACCGGTTGGGAAAGATGCAGCGGGGCCACGACCCATGTCGTACCATGCGATCGATTGCAAGACTTGCGGGGAGCCGTCGACATGCAGCTCGGAATGATTGGACTCGGGCGAATGGGCGCGAACATGGTGCGGCGGCTGCGCGCGGGTGGCCACGAATGCGTCGTATTCGACCGCGCTGCGGAAGCAGTGTCGTCGCTCGCGGCCGAGGGTGCGATCGCGGCGACGTCGTTCGGCGACGTCGCACGACGGCTCGCCCGTCCGCGCCACGTCTGGCTGATGGTGCCGGCCGGCGCCGTCGACGCGACGATCGCCGAAGTGCTTTCGCACCTCGAGGCGGGCGATGTGATCGTCGACGGCGGCAACTCGCATTTCGCGGACGATATCCGGCGCGCGCGCGAGCTCGGCGCGAAAGGAATCGGCTACGTCGACGTCGGCACGTCCGGCGGCGTGTGGGGTCGCGAGCGAGGCTACTGCCTGATGATCGGCGGCGCGGACGACATGGTGGCGAGGCTCGATCCCGTGTTCGCCACGCTTGCGCCGGGCGCCGGCACGGTCGCGCCGACACCACGGCAAGAGGCGCGCGGCGACACGGCGGAGAGCGGCTACCTGCACTGTGGGCCGAGCGGCGCGGGCCACTTCGTCAAGATGGTCCACAACGGCATCGAGTACGGGATGATGGCTGCCTACGCCGAGGGCCTGAGCGTTCTGCGCGCGGCCGATGCGGGCATGGCCGACCGCGCGCACGACGCGGAGACCACGCCGCTGCGCGACCCCGAGCGCTACCGCTACGATTTCGACCTGGCGGCGATCGCCGAGGTCTGGCGGCGCGGCAGTGTTGTCGCGTCGTGGCTCCTCGACCTCACCGCGGGGGCACTCGCAGAGGATCCCGCGCTCGCCGGCTTCAAGGGACGCGTTGCCGACTCCGGCGAAGGGCGCTGGACGGTCCAGGCGGCGATCGACGAGGGCGTTCCGGTGCCGGTCCTGACGGCCGCCCTCGCGGCCCGTTTCGCCTCGCGCGGCGAGGCCGATTTCCAGAACAAGATCCTCTCGGCGATGCGCTTCCAGTTCGGCGGCCACGCCGAGCGGTCCGCGCCGAAGTAGCCGCCCATCCGCGGGGTCTAGCCGGTCACCCGTCCCGCCACCGGCCGCGCGGGGTCGGGTGATATTCTGTTGTCATAACGGTCCAACCCCGGCCCGCCCAGGGCCACCCCGCCTCGATGCTCTCCCGGCTCGCGCTCTTCGCCGTGCTGCTCCTTCCCGTCGCGACCGCCCTCGCGGGCGGCGAGTCCGACTACGTCCGCCGGCAGGTGCCCGCGACGACGCCACCCCCTCCGTACCAGCCGGAGTTCCAATTCAGCTTCGGCACCGCGGCCCGCTGGCCCGGCAAGGTGCTCCATTGGCGGTACAACAACGCCTCGGCGCCGTATCCCTTTTCCGCCGACGAGGCCGGAACGATCCAGAAGCTCGTCGCGACAGCGGCCAAGTGGTCGGCCGCCTGCGGCATCCAGTTCGTCTACGACGGCACGACGAGCGCCACGCCCACGCGGCCGACCGATGCCAACCCCGACAACGTGAACGTCGTCGGGTGGCGCGAGCTCGATCCCGGCACGATCGGGCTCACATACACCTGGAACGGCTCTCCGCCGAACGCGGACATGCTGGTGGACGCCGACGTCATGTTCAGCCCGAGCCGCTTCGCCCGTTCGCCGCCGAGCACCATCGCGGACGTCGCCGGCCAGATGGACCGGACGGCGTCGCACGAATGGGGGCACGCGATCGGCATCGGCCACTCGAACCTGTCCGACGCGCTCATGTCCGGGCTGCCGGACTCGCCGTACAGCTATGTCACGGATCCGCAGCCCGACGACATTCGCGCGTGTCGCTGTCTGTACGGCCCGGCGCCGTCCCAACTCGCTGCCTATGCGTGCTCGCTGCCAACGATCGTCGATTTCGGCGTGCAGACGGTCGGGGCGATGTCGGCTGCGAAGCGGGTCAATTTCATCAACGACTCGACCGCCACGCTGCCGCTGACCGTCGGCGGCACGACGATCGCCAGTGGCGAGTTCTTCGTGACTGGCACGACATGCACGCCGTCGACGCCGCTCGCGCCTGGCGCGGGCTGTACGATCGACCTCGCCGCGCGGCCCGGAATCTCCGGCACGCGCACGGCCGAGGCCGTGATCGCGACGTCCGACGGCGCGTACCGGCTGCCCCTCGCGATGGATGGCTATGCACCTCCGACGCCTCCGGTCACGCTCAACTTCCAGGGGCTGTGGTGGAACGCGCCGGGGGGGTCCGAGTCGGGGTGGGGCCTCAACGTCGCGCACCAGGGCGACAAGATCTTCGCGACGTGGTTCACCTACGATGCGGGCGGGCACGGATGGTGGCTCGTCATGACCGCTGACAAGACCGGACCCAACACGTACAGCGGCGCGCTGCTGCAATCGCAAGGCCCCGCGTTCAACGCGGTGCCTTTCAGCCCGGCCGCGGTAAACGCGGCGGTGGGCATGGGCACGCTCACGTTTGCCAGCGGGAACAACGGCACCTTCTCGTACACGCTGGGCGGCGTGATGCATTCGAAGGCGATCACGCGGCAGGTGTTCGGGCCGCTGCCCGTGTGCACGTGGGGCTTGCAGCCCAACCTCGCGCTTGCGACGAATTACCAGGACCTGTGGTGGGCGGCGCCGGCGGGCGCGGAATCGGGATGGGGGATCAATCTCAACCATCAGGGCGACACGATCTTCGCGACGTGGTTCACCTACGACCTCGACGGAGCGCCGCTCTGGCTCGTGGTCACGGCCCTGAAGACGGGCGCCAACGTGTACGGTGGCGATCTCTACCGGACGACCGGGCCCGCGTTCAGTGCCGTTCCGTTCGACCCGCTCCAAGTCGTGTCGGAGAAAGTCGGCACCGCGACCTTCACCTTCGCCGACGGCAATAGCGCTTCGTTCGCGTACTCGGTGCAACTCGCCGGAATGCCCGCACCGGTCGGACAGACAAAGACGATCACCCGCGAGGTATTTACGGCCCCCGGCACAGCCTGCCGCTAGACCAGGGTCAGGTGCCAGACCGGGGTCTGACCCGGGTCAGGCTCCAGACGCCCGGGCTTGCGCTTCATCAAGGCCGTCGGTCCCGCCGTCGCCGATCATCGCCGGACCGGCAACGGGATGGCGGAGCCCTGGCGATGACGATGAACGCGGCGGAGAGGCTGCTCGCTCGCGGCGAGGGCGGGAGCAATCGCGCTCGCCTGCGGCGACGGGCGGGTCACCTACGCCGAGCTCCGCGACGCCGTCGCGCGCGCGGCCGGCGACTGGCAGCGGCGCGGGCTCGCACCGGGCGACCGGGTCGCGGTCAAGCTGCCCGACGGCATCCCTTGGGTCACAGCGTTTCTCGGAGCGATCTGGGCCGGCGGTGTGGCGGTCGGCGTCAATCCGCGGCTCGCCGCAACCGAGTGGGAGGCAATCCTTGCCGACGCGCGGTTCCGCTGGATCCTCGCCGAGTCGCGCGACGGCACGCTCGCCACGTGGCACGATCGACTCGTCGTGCTCGACGACTGGACGCGCACGCAGGCGGCGGCGATGCCCGTCGCGCCACTCTCGCAGGACGAGGAGGCGCCCGCGTTCTGGGGCCACTCGTCGGGGACCTCGGGCAAGCCGAAGGCCGTCGTGCATCCGCAGCGCTTCGCACTCCATTGTGAGCGCGTCGCCGCAGAAATCCTGAGCGTGGGATCGGCCGATCGGCTCTTCGCGACCTCGAAGCTCTTTTTCGCCTATCCGCAGGCGAACAGCTTGTTCTCCGGGCTCAAGCTCGGCGCGACGGTGATCCTCGAGTCCGACTGGCCAACCGCCGCGAAGGTGACGGCAATCGTCCTGCGCGAGCGGCCTACGGTCTTCCTCACGGTGCCGTCGATGTACCGGAATCTGCTCAAGGAGGGGTTCGCCCAGCGTTTTTGCGGGATCGGCATCCGCCTCTGCGTCTCGGCGGGCGAGGCGCTGCCCGCGAACCTGCGCGCGGAATGGCGTCGCCAGACAGGCCTCGCGATCGTCGATGGCTACGGCGCGTCGGAGACGCTGTGCCTCGTCCTGGTCGATGCGACCGGCGGCGGCGGGTTCGTTCCCGCACCGGGCGTCGACATAAGGCCGTTCGGACAAGGCGACGCGAAGATGCCGGCGCGAATCGCCATTCGCGCGCCGACGCTCTCCTTGGGCTACTTCGAGCGTCCCGACGCGCAGGCCGAGTACTTCCGCGACGGCGCGTTCTGCCCGGCCGACCTCTTCCTGCGCTGCGACGACGGCAGCTGGCGCTTCGGCGGGCGCGAGGACGCGCTCGTGAAAATCCGCGGCCGCTGGGTCGATCTTGCCTTGCTCGAGGAGCGGCTCGCGGCGGTCTCGCCCGCCATCTCCGAGGCGGCGGCGGTGAGCGTGCCGGATGCCGACGGCGTGGGTGCGATCGCGTTCTACTACGCGCTCCGCGACGGCGCCGACCCCGCGCCAGCGGCGGCGGCGCTCGCGAGCGCCATCGACGCGCTGCCGCCGTATCAGCGCCCGTGCTGCCTGTATGCGGTGCCCGCGCTGCCGCGCACGGCGACGGGCAAGCTCATGCGGCGCAAGCTCACGGAGCTGCACCCCGCGGGCGGTTGACGAGGAGGCGTCCGCTCGGCCGCGTTGCGGCCGTCGACCTCTTCCGCCGCACGTGAATGGCTAAGGCCGGGTTAGCGGTGAACCTCCCTCGCTCGGCGACGCGCCCTTCCGACCTTGGCTCGGCCTCGCGGCTTCGCCCGCCTAGCTCGGTCGCAGGAGCTCGATCCTGAGCTCGTCTTCGTAGGGCGGGACGTTGCACTCGACGATGTCGCCCGGCGCCACCTGCAGCCGGATGCCGACGATGTCCGCGTGGACCGGCAGCTGCGCGACGCAGCGATCCGCGAGCACCGCGGCGCGGATCACTGGCGCGCGCCGCTGCGACACGTAGGCGAGCACCCGCGCGAGCGAGTGGCCGCGATAGAGGACGTCGTCGACGACGAGCACGGTTGCGCGCGCGAGCTCGCGCGCGGAGAACTCGGCGTTCTCCGTGAGCTCCGTGTCGGGGTGCACGAGCGCGAGATCGTCGCCGTAGCGCTTCAGTTTCAGGCCGTAGCGCGGGATGTCGAGCCCGTAGTGGAGCAAGAGCCGCGACTGCAGCATCTGCGCCAACGGGGCGCCGCGCCGCAGGATGCCGAGGAGCAGCGGATCCTCCTCCCCGCGCAGGAGCGCCGCCGCCTCGAGCGCCATCCGGTCGAGCACGCCCTCGATCGCCGCGCGATCCCAGAGGCAGAACCGCTCGCCGGGCACCCGTTCGCTCGCCACTCGGACCCCTTCACTTGAAGATCGACTCGTCGTACTCCGCCTCGCGCAGCTTCGCCTGCGCGGCGGCAAGGCGTGCGATCGGCACCCGCGGCGCCGAGCAGGACACGTAGTCGAGGCCCGCGTAATGACAGAAGCGGATCGAATCCGGATGGCCGCCGTGCTCGCCGCAGATACCGACGACGAGATCGGGCCGCGCCTCGCGGCCCCAGTCGACCGCCATCTTCATGAGCCGGCCCACGCCCTTGACGTCGAGCACCTCGAACGGATTGTCGCGCAGGATTCCGGCCTCGAGGTAGAGCGGCAGGAACTTGTTCTCGGCGTCCTCGCGCGAGAACGAGAACGTCGCCTGCGAGAGGTCGTTGGTGCCGAACGAGAAGAACTCGGCGACCTCCGCGAGCCGCGCGGCGCGCAGGCACGCGCGGACGACCTCGACCATCGTGCCGAAGCGGAACTGCAGCGTGACCTTCGCGCGTGTCTCGACGTCGGCGCGGATCGTGTCGACCATCGCGCGCACCCGCTTCAGCTCTTCCGAGGTCGCGACCTGCGGCACCATGATCTCCGGATGGACGGCAATGCCTTCTTGCACGCACTCGGCCGCGGCCTCGAGAATCGCGCGGATCTGCATCTCGTAGATCTCGGGATAGCTCATCCCGAGGCGCACGCCGCGGTGCCCGAGCATCGGATTCACTTCCGAGAGCGCATGCACCTTGGCGAGCAGCGCTTCGCGCCGCGCGAGGAGCGCGTCGTCGCGATGGGTCTCGTGGTAGAGCGCGAGGCTCTGCTGCAGCTTCGCGAGGCTCTCGACGTAGTCGCGGGGAAGCTCGGGATCGAGCAGCTTCAGCGTGTCGGGCAGATCGTCGACGGTGCGGGCCGTGCGCTGCAGTCGCCGCAGATGGCCGATCTCGAACTCGAGCTGCGAGATCGTGGGCAGGAACTCGTGCATCGGCGGGTCGAGCAGGCGGACCGTCACCGGCAGCCCCGCCATCGCGACGAAGATGCCCTTGAAATCGGCGCGCTGGATCGGCAGCAGCCGGGCGAGCGCCTCCGCCCGCGCCTCGGGCGTCTCGGCGAGGATCATCTCCTGGACGATCGGCAAGCGCTTGCTGTCGTTGAACATCCGCTCGGTGCGGCAAAGCCCGATCCCCTTCGCACCGTACTGCCGGGCGCGCGCCGCGTCGCGCGGCGTGTCGGCATTCGCGAGCACCGCAAGATGCGCGACGGCGTCGGCCCAGCCCAAGAGCGTCGCGAGCTCGGGAAAGAACTCGGCCTCGACGGTCGGGATCGCGCCCGCGTAGACGTGGCCGGTCGTGCCGTCGACCGTAATGAGGTCGCCCTCACGCAGCACCGTGCCGCCGATCTCCGCGCGCCGCTCGCGCACGTCGATCCGGATCGCCTCGCAGCCGGAGACGCAGGGCTTGCCCATGCCGCGCGCGACGACGGCCGCGTGCGACGTCTTGCCGCCGCGCGAGGTGAGGATCGCCTGCGCCGCGAAGAAGCCGTGGATGTCCTCGGGCTTCGTCTCCTCGCGCACCAGGACCACTTTCCGGCCTTCCTTGCCACGCTGCTCGGCGGTGTCGGCGTCGAACACGATCGTGCCCGATGCGGCGCCCGGCGATGCGGGGAGACCCTGCGCGAGCGGCGTCGCCGCGTGCCGCGGGTCGAGCGTCGGAACGAGCAGCTGCTCCAGCAGCATCGGATTGATGCGCGACAGCGCACGCTCGCGGCCGATCAGCCCCTTTTCGCACATCTCGACGGAGGTCACCACCATCGCCCGCGCGTTCATCTTGCCGTTGCGCGTCTGCAGGCAGTAGAGGTGTCCCTTCTCGATCGTGAACTCGAAGTCCTGCACTTCGTGGTAATGCGCTTCGAGCTTGTCGCGGAGCGTGACGAGCTGCCGGTGCAGCGCCGGCATCTCGGCTGCCATTGCGGCGATCGGCTTCGGCGTGCGGATGCCGGCGACGACGTCCTCGCCCTGCGCATTGACCAGGTACTCGCCGTAGATCGCGTTCTCGCCGGTGCCCGGATTGCGCGTGAAGCCCACACCCGTCGCCGAGTCGTCGCCGAGATTGCCGAACACCATCGCGACGACGTTCACCGCGGTGCCGTTCGCCATGTCCTTCGTGATCCGGAACTGGCGGCGATAGTCGACCGCTCGCTTGCCGTTCCACGACCGGAAAACCGCCTCGATCGCGAGCCGCAGCTGCTCGTGCGGGTCGGAGGGGAAAGGCCGGCCGGTCCGTTCGGTGCAGATCTGGAGAAAACGCGCGGCGAGTTCGCAAAGCGCATCGGCGTCGAGGTCGACGTCGTTCTTGGCGCCGTGCGCGCGCTTCGCCTCGCCCATCGCCGCATCGAACGCGTCGTCGGGGACGCCGAGCGCGATCTTGCCGAACAGCTGGACGAAGCGCCGCCACGCGTCATAGCCGAAGCGCGGATTGCCGGTGGCGCGGATCAGCCCCTCGAGCGTGGCACCGTTGAGCCCGAGGTTGAGGATCGTGTCCATCATCCCGGGCATCGACATCGCCGAGCCGGAGCGCACCGAAACCAGGAGTGGATTCGTGGCATCGCCGAAGCGCTTGCCGGTCTTGCGCTCGAGCGTCGCGACGTGCGCCCGGACCTCAGCCATCAGGTCGTCGGGCAGCGCGCTCCGGTCGAGGTACGCGAGGCAGGCCGCTGTGGAAATGACGAACCCGGGTGGGACGTCGAGGCCGATCTGCGTCATCGCGCAGAGGTTCGCCCCCTTGCCGCCCAGCAGCATCTTGTCGCCGGCGTCGCCTTCTTCGAATGTGTAGACGTACTTGCTTCCGGCCATGGCGCTGCTCCCGTTGCCCTTCGCGCCGCGTGTTCGCGACGCCATGGAGACATTCTCGGCCGGAGCGATCCGGCCCACGCTGACGTGGGTCAACGGCCTGCCGCTGGGTGAAACCGCAGCCCGGGAGGCCTGCTCTGGCCGTCGTTGACCCGCGTCAAGGCGGTCCGGGCGCCTGTCGTATACATTGAGCTTGGTGGAGGGCTTGGCGGGCTCCCTGGAGGGGGCCCGAACACCAGTGGTTGCGGACAGGCGGTAGGCTGGCCGCGACCTGTTGTATGCAAATCGACCTGGACAATTCCCCAGGGGTGTACTAAACCTCTATAGAGTCTCGTCACCAAAGGGTCATGATGGTTTCAGTGTGGTGGGTGGCTGCGGCGTTCCTGCTCGGCGGATGCGCCGGGACGATGGTCTTCGCGCTACTGGCGATGGCCTCGCGTGAGGACGAGCACGCCGCGCGTGCCGACGCGTCGGTCGCGCGCGAAGGCCTCGGCCCGGTCAGCCTCGAACCGACCTGGACCGCCAAGTAGGGCCCGCGCGCCGCGGCCCGCGCCGCGGCGACAACGCATTCCCCGGCTGGGGGAGGGTGACCGGCCCCCCGTTTCCCCGTTCGATACCCCGCTCAGGACTCCGGCTTGGCGGCGGCGGTTTCGGCGATCGGCGCTCCTTCGGCGGCGCCTAGCTTGGGCGCACCGATGTTCTGCTCGATCGGCGGCAGCGTGTGCGCGATCCCCTTGTGGCACTCGATGCAGGTCTTGCTCTCGCCGAATCCCTTCTGGTGCTGCGCGGACGCGCGCCGCCCCTGCTCGGCGTAGTCCATGTAGTCGAAGTGATGGCAATTGCGGCACTCGCGCGAGTCGTTCCCTCGCATGCGCGCCCACTCGCTTTGCGCGAGCCGGATCCGCTTCGCGTTGAACTTCTCCGGTGTGTCGACGCTGCCGAGCATGTGGTGCCAGAGCTCGTTCGACGCCTGGATCTTGCGCGCGATCTTGTGCGTCCAGTCCTTCGGCACGTGGCAGTCCGGGCACGTCGCGCGGACGCCGGTGCGGTTCTGGTAGTGGACCGTATTTCGATACTCCTTGAACACGTTCTCCTGCATCTCGTGGCACGAGATGCAGAACGTCTCCGTGTTGGTGAGCTCGAGCGTCCAGTTGAAGGCGCCCCACGCGAGGATGCCGGTGACGAACGTGCCGGCGACGAACAGGGGGCCGGCGGCCTGGATCCGGCGCCAGACGCGCCCGGCGACGCCATCGCTCTGGTTCTGGTTCTGCATGTTGGGGTTCTCCCTCGGTGGCGGCGGTGGCTAGCGCTTCGGCGCGAGCTCGGGCGCGGGCTGAAACGAGTTGACGACGAGCGGCGGCGCGTTCCCGACCGGGATATGGCAGGTCGTGCACACGTAGCGGCGTGACGAGATGTTGTCGAGCTTGCGCCCGTCGTAGCCCTTGAAGTGGGTCTCGCTGACACGCGTCGCACCCGAATCCTTCGTCTTGTCCCACGCGTGGCAATCCATGCACTTGTTGAAATTCTTCGTGATCTGGTAGCCGCGGATCGAGTGCGGAATCAGCGGCGGTTCGACGGAGGAGCTGCGCGGCAGCGGCGGACTGTCGCGGTTGAGCTTCGAGATGTCCGAGTCGCTCGTCTTGTCGATCGGCGTGTCGCCTCGCAGCGATTGCAGGTTGACGGGCTCGGGGGGTGCGAGCGCGGGGGCCGGCTGCCCGGCCGGAGGCGCGGCCATCGCGGCAACGGCCACCAGGGTGGTGGCGAGCAACGCGAGCGTGGCGAGGTTTAGGATCAATCGGGCGAGGGCACGCATGCGTCGCTCCTTCGGTCGAATCGGAGAGTGAAAGGGAAGGCATCCTTGCGGCAGACGTCGACGCAGCGCCCGCAGTTCGTGCAGGCGCCGGCGACGATGATCGGCGATGTGCCGGGCGGGCGGAACAGGGTCATCGCGGCACGAGCAACGACGACTAAATTTTCGTGATCTTGACCGCGCACTTCTTGAAGTCTGTCTCCTTCGAGATCGGGCAGGTCGCGTCGAGCGTGAGCTTGTTCACGAGCCGGCTTTCGTCGAAGAAGGGGACGAACACGAGGCCCTGCGGCGGCTTGTTGCGGCCGCGCGTCTCGACGTGCGCGACGATCTCGCCGCGCCGCGAAATCACTTTGCATTCCATCCCGCGCTGCAGCTTGCGAGCGCGCGCATCGTCCGGGTGCATGAACACGACCGCCTCGGGGACCGCGCGGTGGAGCTCGACCACGCGGCGGGTCATCGTCCCCGTGTGCCAGTGCTCGAGCACGCGGCCGGTGCAGAGCCACAGGTCGAATTCCTTGTCCGGCACCTCGACGGCCGGGACCCACGGCAGCGCGTATATGACGGCCCGTCCGTCGGGCTTGCCGTAGAACTTCACGCCCTCGCCGGTCTTGACGTATGGGTCGTAGCCTTCGCGGAAGCGCCACAGCGTCTCCTTGCCCTCGACCACCGGCCAGCGGAGCCCGCGCGTCTTGTGGTAGGCGTCGAACTCGGCGAGGTCGTGCGCGTGGCCGAGGCCGAACTTCCGGTATTCCTCGAACAGGCCTTTCTGCGCGTAGAAGCCGATGAGCTTCGAGTCGTCGTTGTCGTAGCCCGGCTGGATGTCCTTGAGCGGAAATTTGTTGACCACGCCGTTCGCAAAGAGCACGTCGTAGAGCGTCTTGCCCTTGTACTGCGGCTTCTTCGCTATGAGCTCGGCGGGCCAGACCTCCTCGACCTTGAAGCGCTTCGCGAATTCCATCAGCTGCCACAAGTCGGAACGTGAGTCGCCCGGCGCCTTCACCTGCTGGCGCCAGAACTGCGTGCGCCGCTCGGCGTTGCCGTAGGCGCCTTCCTTCTCGACCCACATCGCCGCCGGCAGAATCAGGTCGGCCGCGAGCGCGGAGACGGTCGGATACGCATCGGAGACGACGACGAAGTTCTCGGGATTGCGCCAGCCGGGATAGATCTCCTCGTTGATGTTCGGCCCGGCCTGCATGTTGTTGGTCGTCATCGTCCAGTAACAGTTGAGCTTGCCGTCCTTCAGCATCCGGCTCTGGAGTACCGCGTGGAAGCCCGGCTTGTCGGGCAGCGTACCCTCGGGTAACTGCCAGATCTCCTCGGTGATCTGCCGGTGCTTGGGGTTTCCGACGACCATGTCGGCGGGCAGCCGGTGCGAGAACGTTCCGACCTCGCGCGCGGTCCCGCACGCGGACGGCTGGCCGGTCAGCGAGAACGGTCCATTGCCGGGCTCGGAGATCTTGCCGACGAGCAGATGCACGTTGTAGATCATGTTGTTGACCCACGTGCCGCGCGTGTGCTGGTTGAAGCCCATCGTCCAGTACGAGACGACCTTGCGCTTCGGATCAGCGTAAATTTCGGCCAGCGCCTCGAGGTCGCGCACGGGCACGCCGGAAATCTTCGATGTCTTGTCGACCGTGTATTCGGCGACGAATTTCGCGAATTCCTCGTAGGTGATTTTCTCGGCGTTGTTGGGGTCGCCCAGCGCCTTGCCGTCGGGGCCGGCATAGCCGTTGTTCTTCTGGTCCTTCTCCGCCGGATGGTTCGGGCGCAGCCCGTAGCCGATGTCCGTCACGCCCCGCATGAACGCGACGTTCCTCGTGACGAACTCGGTGTTCACCTTTCCCTTGCTGATGATGTAGTTGCAGATGTAGTTGAGGATCGCCATGTCGGCCTGCGGCGTGAACACGATCGGCAGGTCGGCGAGGTCGAAGCTCCGGTGCTCGAAAGTCGATAGCACCGCGACCTTCACGTGCGGCGCGGTCAGCTTGCGGTCGATGAGGCGCGACCACAGAATCGGATGCATCTCGGCCATGTTCGAGCCCCACAGCACGAACGCGTCGGCCTGCTCGAGATCGTCGTAGCAGCCCATCGGCTCGTCGATGCCGAACGTGCGCATGAACCCGGCGACCGCGCTCGCCATGCAGTGGCGTGCATTCGGGTCGATGTTGTTGCTGCGGAAGCCCGCCTTGAAGAGCTTCGACGCCGCGTAGCCCTCCCAGATCGTCCACTGGCCCGAGCCGAACATGCCGACCGATGTCGGTCCCTTCTTTGCGAGCGACTCCTTCCATTTCGTCGCCATCACGTCGAAGGCCTCGTCCCAGGACACGGGCGTGAATTCGCCGTTCTTGTCGTAGACGCCGTTCTTCTTGCGCAGGAGCGGTGTCGTGAGCCGGTCGTTGCCATACATGATCCGCGACAGGAAATAGCCCTTCACGCAGTTCAGTCCCTTGTTGACCGGCGCGTCGGGATCGCCCTGCGTCGCGACGATGCGGCCATCCTTCGTGCCGACCAGCACGCCGCAACCCGTGCCGCAGAAGCGACACGGCGCCTTGTCCCACTTGATCGCGAAGTCGCCTGGCGCCTTCGCCGCCTGCGTGGCTGCCGCCGCGGGAAGCTCGATGCCCGCGAGGGCGGCTGCGGCCGCGGCGGCCTGGGCCTTGATGAAGTCGCGTCGGGTGATGCTCATGGCTCAAACCTCCTCGGAGATAGGGCTGTCGTCGCCGTATTGGTAGACGAGCGAGACCGAGAGCACCCCCTCGATCGCACGAATTGCGACAAAGCTGTCGGCTGCATCGGCCGTGTCGTCGTGGTCCGCAACGACGACGATCTGACCGGCATCGCTTGCGGCGCTGACTTCGATGCCGGGCATGCGCTCGAGCGCGGCGCGGACGGCCGCGCCGGCGTCGGGGCGCGCGCGCACGACAAGGCTGGAAATGTTCATGGCTGGACACCCAAGCGTTCTTCCTGCGGCGCCGCGTTGGCGGGGCCGCGCGTAGGGCTGCGCACGTCGCTGCGTCCAGCGCGCGTCGTCATCGCGCCATCCTCGCCGGGAAGGCAGCAACGGGCATTGATTTGGCGCAAGATTCGGACAATGCCCGCGCCTCACGCAGGGCCATCGCCCGAGGTTGCACATGTCCTTGAAAACACTGCGGCGGACGCCATCTTTGTCCGCATGGTTCGCGATCTCTCATGGCCCGTCGTGGAGCGCATCGAAGATGCGGAATCCGGTGCCTTCGCCTCGTCTCCGGCCGGAGCCTCTCCGTCCTCCGATGCGCTGCTGCACGATGCCTATTCGGCTGCCGTGACCGGCGCGGTAGAGCGTGTCGCACCGGCAGTTGCGCACGTCGCCGTTCGCCGCCGCCACGGCACGCGCGGTGCGCACGCGCACGGCGCCGGATCGGGGTTCCTCATCACGCCCGATGGCTATCTGCTCACGAACAGCCACGTCGCCGGCGGCGCCGACGCGATCGAGGTCGTGCTTGCCGATGGCCGCCACGCCGCGGCCGAAATCGTGGGCGACGATCCCGACTCCGATCTTGCGCTGGTCAAGGTCGCGGCGCCGGACCTCGCCTGGTGCCGGCTCGGCGACTCCGGCCGCGTCGTCGTGGGCCAGATCGCAATCGCCATCGGCAGCCCCTATGGTTTCCAGCACACGGTCACCGCGGGCATCGTGAGCGCACTGGGACGGTCGATGCGCGCGCAGACCGGCCGCCTGCTCGACAACGTGTTGCAGACCGATGCGGCGCTCAACCCGGGGAACTCGGGCGGCCCCCTCGTCGACGCGCGCGGCGAGGTGATCGGCGTCAACACCGCGGTCATTCTGCCGGCGCAAGGCATCTGCTTCGCGATCGCCGCGTCCACCGCCGAGCGCGTCGCGATCGCATTGATCCGCGACGGCCGCGTGCGCCGCGCGTGGCTCGGCGTTGGCGGCGAGACGGTGCCGCTGCCGCGCCGCGTGGTGCGTCACTTCGAGCTCGCGCGCGACACGGGCGTTCGCATTCAGTCGGTCGAGCGCGATTCGCCCGCGACCGCCGCAGGAATCACGCGCGACGATGTCGTCGTCGGTGTCGACGATGCGCCGGTGGCGAACGTCGACGATCTGCAGCGCGCGCTGGGCGCGGAGGCGATCGGCCGAGAGATGCGACTCGTCGTGCTGCGCCGCGGCCGCAAGCTGTCGCTCGCGGCGATGCCGCGCGAGCGCACCTCGGCGGGCGGAGGACGGGTGCAGCGGTAAGCGTGCTCCGGTCGGCGTGCCGCCACCTCGCCTTTCCAACGGCGGCGATCTGTGGAACAATCGGGGCAACCAGGTTTTCGGGGTGACCGCGATGTTGGACCGCGACGGTTATCGCCCGAACGTAGCCATCGTCATCGTCAACGCGAAGAATCAGGTCTTCTGGGGCAAACGTATCCGCGAGCACTCCTGGCAATTTCCTCAAGGCGGCATCAACCCCGGTGAAGCGCCCGAGCAGGCGATGTACCGGGAGCTGAACGAGGAAGTCGGGCTCCAGTCGCACCACGTCAGGATTCTCGGTCGCACGCGTGACTGGCTGCGTTACGAGGTGCCGCAGCACTGGATCAAGCGCGAGTGGCGGGGAAGCTACCGCGGGCAGAAGCAGATCTGGTATCTGCTGAGGCTCGTCGGCCGCGACACCGACGTCAAGCTGCGTGCGAACGAGCGCCCAGAGTTCGACGCGTGGCGGTGGCACGACTACTGGGTGCCGCTCGATACCGTGATCGAATTCAAGCGCGAGGTCTATCGCCGCGCGCTGACCGAGCTCGAGCGCTATCTCCACGTCCGGCCGCAGACGCGCCGCGAGCGTCTGTACGGCTTCCCGCATCCGGTGATGCCGCCGTCGTACGCCGACCCGACCTCCCGCGGCGATTAGCAGCAGACGCTACCGCTGCGCACACTCCCCGACGCGCTTCGCGGCCCACGTCATCGTCGTCGCAACCTCCGGGGCGGTGCCGCGCCGGGTGACGGCGTCGAGCTTGCCGTCGTAGCGCGTCGCCTCGATCGCGAACTCGGCCCGTCCCTGCAGCGTCGCGGTGCCGTCCCTGCACGCGAATTCGTAGGTGGTTTTCGAGCCGGCGGTCGCGACGTTCGACAGCTGGCAGTCGCCGCCCGGCTTCGGCAGCGACTTGGTGCCGTCGTCGATCTCGCTCTGAGTGATGCAGTCCTGCTCCGTCGAGACGAGCGGAACGCGGCCCTGGCGGGACACGGACACCGTCGATTCCCAGAGACCGGGCTGCATCGGCGACGCAGCCTGCGCTGCAGCCGGCGCGACCACCGCCGCGAGGACCAGGAGCGAGACACGCATCAGCGAATCATCCCGAAGCCTGTCATGCCGGCCATGCCGCCGCCGATCATGGCCGAGACGAGTACTCCCATCAGCACGAAGCCGAGAACGAGGGCGCAGACCACGACGACGATCGTGTAGCCGACGGCCTTGTCCGGAGCGCACTTTTTCAGGACCGGCGCACCGAGATAGAACGTGTAGCACGTATAGATCAGCGCGAGCAGTCCGATGATCCCGCCGATGAAGGGCAGCAGCCTGAAGATTCCGGCGATCCAGACTGCCGTCGACGCGTAGGCGGTGAGCTTGAGCGAGGCGACGAAGTCCTTCTCGCCGCCGAACGACGGCGCGAGCGCATCGGCGATGAGCGCGAGCACGAACGTCATTGCGAGCGCGACCACGTAGCTCACGATCCCGACCAGGAGTCCCACGCCGCCGCCGACGAGCGCGGCGGCGATGGGCCCGATCGCTGCCAGGATCAGGACGTAAGGGACATAAATCGACTGCGTCGTCGCCGCCTCCGCGGCGATCGTCGGCCACTCGCTCTGCGGGCTCATCAGGATATTCTTTACGCGATCGACCAGGTTCATGGTGGTGCCTCCCCGTGTAATTCGTATTGTCGAAGTGTAGGTCAACCCCGTTGGCTATGCCAGCAGGACCAGGTGCTGGCTCCGGCCTCGCATGTCGCGCGCGTTCGCTCGGCGCGACAAATTAGGCGGTAGGTCGACGGTTCCAACCGCCGCCGTCAATAGGGTCGTGGCAACGCGTGAGGGTCATGATCAGTGACAGCTCGTGGGTTGAACTCGTCCTTGAATCGCTGACGCAGCGCACCGCGCGTCAGAGGCGTGCCGGCGGCAACGACGCACGAATCCGCTGCGGGAAGTCGTCGCCATTGCCCGCCGCGCGTGAAACCGCCGTGATGTTCGAGCGCCGGCGGAGTTCGTCGAAGGGCATCGACGTGTTCACCAGGCCGGTGTTGTAGAAGTAGCGATCGACCAGGCCATTGAGAACATGGCGGATGTCGAGCCCGCCTGTCCTGCCGGCGACATTCGCGTACCGGACGATATTGATGGTGCAGCTGTTGCTGAGCAGGTGGTACCACTCCGCCTGGCCGTGAAGCTCGTTGATCCGTTCGAGGTAGACGAGGAACAGCCGGCGCGCGGCCTCCGGCGAGACCGTCAGGTGGTAGAGGAACACCTCTTCGTCGCGGTAGTTCGTGCGCAGGCGGACCAGGTCGCGCTCTTCGCCAACGACATAGATCAACTCATACTGCTTGAACATCGAGGCAATCGGCGAATAGCCTTCATCGGCCTCTGGCCTCGTCTCGATCGAGATGCTAACCGGTGGTGCATTGTCGAACATGAAGCTCAGGAACGTGTGTCCGATGGGCCCCTCCATCCAGAATGACACGTAGAAGTCCAGGCCGGTCAGGTGCGACAACGACACGTCGCGCGTTTCATAGCGCGTCGTGAAATCGTTCCGGGTCCGGTAATCGAAGTTGCGCACATCCACGAGACGCACACGATCGCCGTCGATGATGGCGTGAGGCATCACGGCGACATCCTTGCGCCACTCGCGATCGTGAGAGGGAAGGATGGTTGCCCACCACACGGACACGAGGAGAACCAGTCCGGCGAAGGCGAGGCGCATCCGCGGCCGGCGCCAGATCCACACGGCCCAGATGCCGAATGCCGCGAAGGCGACGGCTGACGCGAGACGCAGCCACGGCCATGGCAGGTTCGAATAGTAGATCGCCAGGGCAGCCCAACACAGGACTATCCCCCAGCAAAGGTGCCCGAGCATCCGGACCGACAAACCAAGTGCGTCGAGCAACCGCCTTCCGGGCGTTCGTACAGCGGCGGATTCAGTGAAAGTCATGGGTGGGCATCGCGGGCACTCCGGAGATATTCTAAGCTGTCCGCCGGCTCGGTTGAAACGGGACACAGGTTGGTCGTGAATCTTCGCTCGAGCCGAACGCTTTCAACCCGGTCGCCAAGGAGCCCCATGAACTTCGTGTCATTCTTGACCTGCGTTGCGACGAGTTCGTTGAGCGCATTGTGCGGTCCCTGTATCGCACAGCAAGCACTATCCAGGGGCGAGACGGCGACACTGTTCGAGAACGTCCGCGTATTCGACGGCAAGAGCGGCACGTTGTCCGGCCCGACCAACGTTCTCGTGAACGGACGGATCATCGCGCGAATCGCAAGCGCCCCCATTGCGGTCGATCCCAATACCCGCACCAACATCATTGCCGGCAACGGACGCACGCTGATGCCCGGCCTCATCGACAATCACTGGCACGCTATGCTTGTGCGCGCGAGGCCAGAGGAGGCAATCACGGGGGATGTCGGCTACACCAACCTGCTGGCTGCAGCCGAGGCCACGGACACGTTGATGCGCGGATTCACCACGGTTCGCGATCTGGGCGGTCCGGTCTTCGGGCTCAAGCGCGCGATCGACGAAGGGATCGTGGTGGGTCCGCGCATCTATCCGTCCGGCGCCATGATCTCCATCACGGGCGGTCACGGCGACTTCCGCCAGCCCTTCGAAGTGCCCCGGATCATCGGCGGCCCATTGAGCCGCATGGAGCAGATCGGCGGCAGCATGATCGCCGACAGCCCCGACGAAGTCCGCGTTCGCGTTCGCGAGCAGCTGCTGCTGGGCGCGTCGCAAATCAAGCTGACGGCGGGCGGTGGCGTGGCTTCGCCGCACAGTCCTCTCGACGTGTCGACCTTCACCGAGGCCGAATTGCGCGCAGCAGTCGAGGCCGCGGACAACTGGGGCACTTATGTCACCGTGCACGCCTACACGCCGCGCGCGATCCAGACCGCAATTGCGGCCGGCGTACGGAACATCGAGCACGGACACCTGATGGACGAATCGACGGCGAAGCTCATGGCCGAGAAGGGGATCTGGCTCAGCATCCAGCCGTTCCTCGATGACGAGGACGCGATACCGTTTCCGCCCGACTCGTCGAATCGCGTGCGCCAGCTGCAAGTGATTCGTGGCACCGACAATGCCTACGCGCTGGCGAAGAAGTACAAACTGAAGACCGTCTTCGGAACCGACGTGCTGTTCTCCGCCGCGCTCGCCAAGCGCCAGGGCGCGCAGTTGGCGAAGCTGACGCGTTGGTACACGCCGGCCGAATTGCTGACGATGGCCACCGGCACCAACGGCGAACTATTGCGCCTGTCGGGACCGCGCAATCCCTATCCCGGCAAGCTTGGCGTGGTAGAGGAGGGCGCGACGGCCGACTTGCTGCTCGTTGACGGCAACCCGATAGAGGACATCAGGCTGATCGAGAATCCCGACAAGAACTTCCTCGTCATCATGAAGGACGGAAAGGTCTACAAGAACACGCTGCCTCGCTGAGCGGGCCGCGCCGCGCGTTCGCTTAACCTGCCGCTGTGCGGCAAGTTAGCCTCCGCCGCAATCGGGTGCTTCTCGGCGTTCAGCCCGCAGCATCAGGTTGTGGCTCCGGCCGCTCGCGCTGGGCGAGTTCGCTTAACTTGCCGCCTGCGGCAAGTTAGCCTCCGCCGCAATCGGGTGCTTCTCGGCGTTTAGTCCGCAGCATCAGATTGTGGCTCCGGCCGCTCGCTTCGCTCGCTTAACGTTCGCTCCGCTCACGTTAGCCTGCGCCGCAACATGGTCCTGCGGGCTATGCCAGCAGGACCATGTTGTCCCGGTGAATCAGCTCTGGCTCGTCGACGTAGCCCAGGATCGCCCCGATCTCGGAGGAAGGCTTGCGCAGGATGCGCGCGGTCTCCTGCGCGCTGTAGTTGACGAGCCCGCGCGCGACCTCGCGGCCGTCGGGATCGAAGCAGCCGACGACCTCGCCGCGCTCGAACTCGCCGGCGACGGCGACGACACCGATCGGCAGCAGGCTCTTGCCGTCGCGCGCGAGCGCGCGCACCGCGCCTCCGTCGAGCGTCAACCGACCCGCGAGCTGCACGTGGTCGGCGAGCCATTGCTTGCGTGCGGCGAGCGACACGGCGGGGGCGACGAGCGCGGTGCCGATCGCCTCGCCCGCCGCGAGCCGGGTCAGAACGCGGTCCTCATGGCCGCAAGCGATCACCGTCGATGCACCCGAGCGCGCCGCGCGCTTCGCCGCGAGAACCTTCGTGAGCATGCCACCGCGCCCAAGCGAAGAGCCCGCACCTCCGGCCATCGCCTCGAGCTCGGGGTCGCCGGCCCGCGCGCTTCGGACAAGCGTCGCCGCTGCGTCGCGTCGCGGGTCCGCCGTGTGGAGTCCCTGCTGATCGGTGAGGAGCACGAGCGCGTCGGCCTCGATCAGGTTCGTCACCAGCGCGCCGAGCGTGTCGTTGTCCCCGAAGCGAATCTCGTCCGTCGTGACGGTGTCGTTCTCGTTGATGATCGGGATGACGTCGAGCCGGAGCAGTGTGAGAAGCGTCGAGCGCGCGTTGAGGTAGCGGCGGCGGTCGGCGAGGTCGTCGTGGGTGAGGAGGATCTGCGCGGTGTGCAGGCCGAACTTCGCGAACGCCGATTCATACGCCTGGACAAGCCCCATCTGGCCGACGGCGGCGGCCGCCTGCAGCTCGTGGATCGCGGCGGGGCGCGACTGCCAACCCAGGCGCTTCACGCCTTCGGCGATCGCGCCTGACGAGACGAGCACGATCTCGCGGCCCGCGCCCTTGAGCGCCGCGATTTCCTCGGCCCAGCGCGCGACGGCCGCGTGGTCGAGGCCGCGGCCTTCGTCGGTAACGAGGCTCGAACCGACCTTGACGACAATGCGCCTGGCGGAAGCGAACGACGTGCTCATGGTTAGGCTTTTTCGTCGGCTTCGTCCATCACCGCCGCGGCCTCCGGCTTCGGATGCGCGTCGAGCCAGTCCTGGATCGCGTAGACGACCTCGCGGCAGCCTTCGCCGTTCACGGCCGTGACTGCGAACACCGGGCCCTTCCAGCGATACGCGCGGACGAACGCCTTCACGCGCGCGTCGCGCCCGTCCGCGGGCAGAAGGTCGAGTTTGTTCAGGACGAGCCAGCGCGGTTTGGCGAACAGTGCGGGATCGTAGCGCTTGAGCTCGTTGACGATCGCGCGCGCGTCGCGGACCGGGTCGGCGTCCGGATCGAACGGCGCGAGATCGACGATGTGGAGCAAGAGGCGCGTGCGCTGCAGGTGGCGCAGGAATCGGTGCCCGAGGCCCGCGCCATCGGCGGCGCCCTCGATCAGGCCGGGAATATCGGCGACGACGAAGCTGCGGTTGGCGTCCGTGCGCACGACGCCCAGGTTGGGCGCGAGCGTGGTGAACGGATAGTCGGCGACCTTGGGCCGCGCCGCCGAGACCGCGCGGATGAACGTGCTCTTGCCCGCGTTGGGGAGGCCGAGCAGGCCGACGTCCGCCAACACCCGAAGCTCGAGCTGTAGGCGCCGCCGCTCGCCCGCCGTGCCCGGCGTGCACTGCCGCGGCGCACGGTTGGTGCTCGACTTGAAGTGCAGATTGCCGAGCCCGCCTTTGCCGCCCTGCGCGAGGAGCGCGCGTTGCCCATCCATCGCGAGATCCGCGATCCGCTCGCCGCTGTCGGCATCCGTGATCACGGTGCCAACGGGCATGCGCAGGACGATGTCGTCCGCGCCCTTGCCGTACTGGTCGGCACCGCGCCCGTTCTCGCCGTGCTTGGCGCGATGCAGGCGCGCGTAGCGGTAGTCGATGAGCGTGTTGATATTGCGGTCCGCGACCGCCCAGATGCTGCCGCCGTTCCCGCCATCGCCGCCGTCGGGGCCGCCGCGCGGAACGTATTTCTCGCGCCGGAACGACGCGACGCCGTTGCCGCCGTCGCCGGCAACGACCTCGATCGTCGCCTCGTCGAAGAACTTCATCGCGCGCTCCGCGCGTAGAGCACGAAGCGCTCGGTGTCGTCGCCGCGCCGCTGCCCCTGCCAGACGAGGGTCCAGCCGTCCGGCGCCGCCGGCGTGCCGTCGATCCGTCCGTACTGGACGAGCAGTGCGTCGCAGTCGTGCTTCGGCGACGATTCCTCGCGCATCGTTACCAGCCCCGCGAAATACTGGAGCAGCGCGCGCTGTGGCTCGCCCAGGTTGCGGCTCGCGACGCAGCCCCGTGTCGGCAGGTGCGACGCCAAGGCCAGCGCGACGGTCCGGTAGCTACGGCGCGAATCGAGGTACGGGAGCCAGATCGTCGAGTAGAGCGCCCACAGGAGCGTCATGCCAGCCGCCCAGTTCAGCACTGCTCGCCGGTTCGATCGGCGCGCGGGGCGCACGAGCATGAGCCAGAGCAGCGTGAGCAGCGCCGAGACGACGATCGCGAGCCACTGGAACGCCGGCTGGTAGCCGGCCTCCGTGTCGCGCAGGACACGGGCGACTGGCAGTGACATGCCGCGCAGGTACGCGTCGAACCACAGACCCCACGCGAGCGCCGCGGCGAGACCGAACGTCAGGATGCCGAACCAGTCGAGCGCGCCCGAATAGCCGCGCTTGAGCGTATCGATCTCGATGGCGCCCAGGAGCGCGAGCGGCAGCAGGAGCGGCATCAGATACGTCACGCGTGGATCCGCCATGACGGCGATCGCGACGAGCATCACGGCGGCGAGCGCACCTGGCAGCTCGATGGCGGGGGTCGCGAGGCCGCCGTTGAAGCCGCGCCCGCGCGTCCACAGCGTCCAAGCCGCGAGCGGAAGCGCGGGCCACGCGAACCAGGGCAGGTTCTTGAGCAGGACGACGGGATCGGCCGCCGCCTTCGGCGACAGCGGGCCGAACCAGTCGGTCCACGATTGCGCGCTCCACCACGCCGCGAGATCGGCGGGCGCGCTTGCCGCGAGTGCGATCGGCCAGGCGACGCAAGCAGCAGCGCGACCGCGACGCGCGACGCCGGCGGTGGTCGCGTACTCGCGCGTGCGCCACGACGCGAGTGCGACCGGCAGGACGACGGCGGTGATCACGAGCCACACCGGTCCGAGGAAGCCCGCGGGAAAGGAACGCGACGGCCGTTCCGATTCCGAGCACGACGCCGCCCGTGACGGGTCTGCGGAGGCGAGTGCGAATCCGTATTGCGCGAGCGGCGATGCCCCGAGCAGCCCGAGCTCCGGCGAGAGCTGGTGCGCGCGATCCCACATGCCGACCGAGCCCACGAACAGCAGCACCGGCATCCAGCGGAAATTGCGCGCCGAAGAGCTCGTGGCCGGTGAGCGCGAGGACGCAGAGCGTGAGCGCGAGCAGCAATGCCCGCCGCGAGGCGCGCGGCGTCATGCGCGGAGAGGACGTTCGCGGCGATGCTGGTGGTCACCGTCGAAAGCGCGTAAACGAGCGGCGGGCGATCGACGAAGGGCTCGCCCGCGAGGTTGGGCGTGAGGAGGTCGCCGCCTTGCATCATCTCGTAGACGATGCCGAACGACGTCGCGTCCTCGGTCTTCCACGGGTCGTGGCCGAAGAGGCCCAGCACCACCCACGCGCCGCAAAGCACGACGAGGCCGAACTGCTTCAGCGCGCGGTACGGGCCCGACGGGCTCAGTGTCGTGTCGTCGTCGGGCTGCTCGGCGGCGAGGGTGCGAGGAGGGCCATGGAGTGGGTCGGGACGACCCGGTCGCGCGGTCGTTCGGCGGACTCAAAGAAAAAGGCAGCCGAAGCTGCCTTTTCCGCTACGGGCGCCGGAGCAGGGCTGGCCCGCGCATTGTCGCGCTTTTCGCCCGCGAAGTCGTCAGGCCTTCGCCGCGGCAGCTTTCGCGGCCGGCGCCTTGGCGGCGGGGCCTTCGCGACGGGGCTTGGCGCCGCCGGCTTGGCCGCAGGCTTGGCCGCGTAGCGCTGGCGGAACTTGTCGATGCGGCCGGCCGTGTCCACACCTTCTGCTTGCCAGTGTAGAACGGGTGGCAGGCGGAGCAGACTTCGACGTGCAGCGGCTTCACGACGGTCGAGCGCGTCGTGAACGTGTTGCCGCAGCTGCAGGTGACCTGGATGTCGCCGTACTTCGGGTGGATATCGGTCTTCATGGAGTCCTCGTCCGCGGTCCACGCACCGGAGCTTGATTGCCCGTGGGGGTGCGCCCGGACCGCGCCGCCTCAGTTGGGGTCGAAAGCCTCGAAAGCGAGGCTTTCCGGCGGCAAAGAGGGTAATTATCCGTTTTTTTGCGCTGCAATGCAACTCGGCATTGCGCGCGCCCATGGTAGGCGCTTGAACGCTAGACCCTTATGAAACAAGCAGTTGCAATCATCCAGCGCGCGTGCGCCTAGCCGCGGCGCATCGAGTCGAAGAATTCGGCGTTGGACTTGGTCTGCTTGACCTTGTCGACCAGGAATTCCGTCGCCTCGAGCTCGTCCATCGGGTAGAGGAGCTTGC
>CAWHNE010000031.1:0-166697 GCA_963830485.1 uncultured beta proteobacterium | reverse complement strand
GTCACGTCGGCTGCGGAGACCGCACCGAACAGCGCGGCGACCTTGTCCGCCTCGTGCTTCACCGGCGGGTTGGCCTGCGCATCGCCGCTCAGCATCAGCAGCATCTTGCCGATCGAGAACGCGCTCGGATAACGGCTGTTTGCCTGCAGGTTGATTAGGCGATCGATCTGCTCCATGACCGGACCGACGACGGCGAGGGCAGACGCGGGATTGCCCCCCTGCAGAGCGTCAACGGCCTCTTTGATGTGGCCCAGCGCGGCAAGAGTTTCCCCGATGACCTGGCACGCGATCGCCATCGACTCGGCGGCGGCGCCGTTGTCCTTGAAATCGGCCAGATCAGGATTGGCGGGCGGCGCCGCGGCATTGACGACGCCCAACATCTGAAAGATCAGCTGCTTGACCGCAGGGCGGTCTCCCGCGGGTATCGCACTCGCGGAAAGCACCTGATCGATGGACGCCTGGTACCAGGCGTAGGTCTGCTTGAAGACCTTGTCGGGGGCAGCCAATTCGCAGACCTCTGCCGAGAGCGAACAAATCGTACGCTACATGAGGCTATTGGCGCTGTAAATCGACTTCGCGGAGTTGTTGCGCAGAGCAACGCAATGTGTCACCCCACCACGGAGGAGAAACCTTTTCACACAAGCGACTTAGCGATCGTTGCTAACCTGGTTTGCGAAAAGCGAGGGCATCCGGCCGCGCGCCTCGACATCCGTGCAGGCGTGCCGTCCGACGGGATCGTCACCGACATTGAACGTGATCCAGCAGCCGAGGCCGACGGCGGACAGCGGCTCGCCGGTGGAGGCGATCGGGCGGGTCAGGAGCGGGCGGGGCTGGGCGACGAGCTTATTTAGACCGTTCGCGCCGTTGTGATTTCTTGCCCGAGCAGCAGGGGTCACCTCTTCCGCTTTCGAGTTCGCAACGTTGCTAACTCGCCCGCAAGCGACCGTGGTGCATATCAACCGAGTGGACGAGAGACGCGCCCTCGCGATCAAGTTAGCATCGTTGCTAACTCAATTGGATAATGGACCCCAGCGATGCTCTCCCGTGCGAAATTCATTGGCGAGCCGGACGTACGTCAACGTCGAAACAGCACAACGGCGCGCGAGGGACGCCGCCAGCGTCGGCGCAAGTCTGACCCGACGCTGAACGTGCTTGTAGGCCAGATGATCGCCGCCCGCGTGCGGGCTGGCTTCACGCAGGAGCAGGTTGCCTCCAAGATGCGCACGACGAAGAGCGCGATCTCGCGGCTCGACAGCGGGTCGCGAAATCGCCCGACGCTGACCACGATCGAGAACTATGCGCTTGTGGTTGGATGCCAGGTCGAAGTTAGGTTACGTCGGCTTTTGGGTGAGATGGGGGTCGACAAGACTGCGCGATCGGTCACCGTCTCGTGAGAATCGTAGCGATGGCGTATGAGACAAACAGGGCCGCGCGAGCGGCCCCATTGCTTGGTTGCGTTTGCCTCCGTCCTCTCAATCCCAGCTCAACGCGCCCCCGGTCTGATACTCGATCACCCGCGTCTCGAAGAAGTTCTTCTCCTTCTTGAGATCGATCATCTCCGCCATCCACGGGAACGGGTTGTCGGCCTTGTCGAACAGCGGATCGACGCCGATCTGCTGGCAGCGACGGTTGGCAATGAAGCGCAGGTACTCCTTGAACATGGTCGCATTCAGACCAAGAACACCCCGCGGCATCGTGTCCTCGGCGTAGGCGTACTCGAGGTCGACACCCTTCTTCATCAGCGCGCGGATCTCCTCACGGAACTCCGGCGTCCAGAGGTGCGGGTTCTCCATCTTGATCGTGTTGATGAGGTCGATGCCGAAATTGCAGTGCATCGACTCGTCGCGCAGGATGTACTGGTACTGCTCGGACGAGCCCGTCATCTTGTTCTGCCGGCCCATCGCGAGGATCTGCACGAAGCCGACGTAGAAGAAGAGACCCTCCATGATGCAGGCGAAGACGATCAGGCTCTTCAGGAGCTTCTGGTCAGCTTCCGGCGTGCCGGTCTTGAATAGCGGATTGGTGAGCACATCGATGTGCGGGATCAGGAACTCGTCCTTGTCGCGGATTGACTTGATCTCGTGGTAGGCGTTGAAGATTTCCGCTTCGTCGAGCCCCAGGCTCTCGACGATGTACTGGTAGGCGTGCGTGTGGATCGCCTCCTCGAACGCCTGGCGCAGCAGGTACTGCCGGCACTCGGGGGCGCTGATGTGGCGATAGGTGCCGAGGACGATGTTGTTCGCCGCGAGGCTGTCGGCCGTGACGAAGAAACCGAGGTTGCGCTTGACGATCAGGCGCTCGTCGTCGGTCAGGCCGTTCGGGTTCTTCCACAGCTCGATGTCGCGCTGCATGTTCACTTCCTGCGGCATCCAGTGGTTCGCGCAGGCGGAAATGTACTTGTCCCAGGCCCAGCGGTACTTGAACGGAACGAGCTGGTTGACGTCGGAGGAGGCGTTGATGACACGCTTGTCCTCGAGGCGCACGCGGCGGAAGCCGTTCTCCATCGCCTGCCGCTCGACGTCGAGGTCGTGCACCGGCTCCGGTGACGCGAGGATCCCGCCGCCCTGCATGCGGATCGTCTCCGGCGTGCCCGGCGCGAGCCGCGGCGCCGAGGCGGGGGCAACGTCGTCGTCGAAGGTCAGCATGTCGTGGTTCTCCTGTGCTGCTTTGTCGTTAGATCAGGGCGCGGGCGCGGAATTCATCAAGGTCGAGGGAATCCGCTTTCCGTCATTCCCGCGAAGGCGGGAATCCAGTGTCTTCACCGTGAAAGACGCCGGGTCCCCGCCTGCGCGGGGACGACGGTGAGGGGTCGCGGGGCTCTCGGTTTCAGTGCATCGCGCTCAATTTCTCGTACAAGTAATCCGGGGCGAAGTCGGCGCCGTGATGCCACGCGATCGTCGCGAGCCCGTAGTCCAGGTAGAACTCGGCGAAACGGCCCCGATCCCGCAGCGACTCGAAATTCTCGCCGTAGAGATCGTCCGCCAGGTCCACCACACCTTTGCGTCCATCGTTGAATTCCAGCCAGACCTTGTAGTCCCCGAGGTACCGCGCATCGATCACATGCCGCTGCACATGCTCGTATCGGGCCAAAGCGCCCTCCGTCAGGCAAGTTGACGAACGCTCCGCCGGCGTGGCCGCACTCCGATGCTCCGAAGCGCTCCCGCCGACGACCTGTGGGACGCGCGACCGTTCTTCCGGTCCGCGCCGAACTGCTCCTTTAGTCACCGGCGCTTGATTCCGCCGCCAGCTCTGGCTGCAGCCAGCGCGGTGCGGCATCGTCAAGCTCGTCGGTGTCGACGACACGCGCGGCGATCGTCTGGATCGCCGCGGGCCAGCGCCAGTGACGGCGGCCGGCCTTGTCCGTGTAGGACTCCCACTTGTCGGTCTTTGCGTTCATCGCTTGCCCTCCTGTCCGGGTTTGCGGGGCTGCGTGGTTCTCCTCGCGGGGCCTGTCTGTACCTGCCTGCAGGACCTGCCGCGCTTTGCGTGTGCTACGTGTGCTGTGTTGCCTGACTCCTTCTTCGCGTTCGACGTCCTACTGACAAGCCTCGCAGTTGGGGTCGTCGATCGAACAATACTTGGGTGCGTCGGCTTCCGCCGGCGCGGCCTTGCGCGGGCTCGCGGCGGACGCGGAAATCCCGCCCGACGTCGGCACCGCGTTCAACTCGCCCCCCTTGCCCGTCGACTTCTCCGCCGACGTCGCGGCCAGCGTGCGCAGGTAGTACGTGGTCTTGAGACCGCGCAGCCATGCGAACTTGTAGGTGTCGTCGAGCTTCTTGCCCGACGCGCCGGCCATGTAGATGTTGAGGCTCTGCGCCTGGTCGATCCACTTCTGCCGCCGCGCCCCGGCCTCGACGATCCACTTCGGCTCGACCTCGAACGCGGTCGCGTAGAGCGTGCGGAGCTCGGCCGGGATGCGGTCGATCTTCGCGAGCGAGCCGTCGAAGTACTTGAGGTCGGCGACCATCACCTCGTCCCACAGATTGAGCTTCTTGAGCTCGGCGACGAGGTGCTCGTTGACCACGGTGAACTCGCCCGACAAGTTCGACTTCACGTAGATGTTCTGGTACTCGGGCTCGATCGACGCGGCCACACCCACGATGTTCGAGATCGTCGCCGTGGGTGCGATCGCGATGCAGTTCGAGTTGCGCATGCCGTGGATGCGGATGCGCGAGCGCAGCGCCTCCCAGTCCATCGTCGCCGACTCGTCGATCTCGACGTAGCCGCCGCGCTCCTCGCGCAGGAGCTTCAGCGTGTCCTGCGGCAGGATGCCGCGGTCCCACAGGCTCCCTTTGTACGACGAGTAGCGGCCGCGCTCCTGCGCGAGCTCGGTCGAGGCCTGGTACGCGTAATAGCAGACCGCCTCCATCGAGCTGTCGGCGAAGGCCATCGCGGCGTCCGACGCGTACGGCGTGTGCAGCAGATGCAGGCAGTCCTGGAAGCCCATGATGCCCAAGCCCACCGGACGGTGCTTCAGGTTCGAGTTCCGCGCCTTCGCGACCGCGTAGTAGTTGATGTCGATCACGTTGTCGAGCATCCGCATCGCGGTGCGGATCGTGCCCTGCAGCTTCTGGTGATCGAGCTCCCACCCCGCCTCAGTTTGGTCACCCGTCTGCTTCATGTGCGCGAGCAGGTTCACCGACCCCAGGTTGCACACGGCGATCTCGGTGTCGCTCGTGTTGAGCGTGATCTCGGTGCACAGGTTGCTGCTGTGCACGGTGCCCATGTGCTGCTGCGGCGAGCGGACGTTGCAGGCGTCCTTGAACGTGATCCACGGATGCCCGGTCTCGAAGAGCATCGAGAGCATCTTGCGCCAGAGCTGCAGCGCGGGAATCTTCTTGTAGAGCTTGAGCTCGCCGCGCGCGGCGCGCTCCTCGTGGCGGACGTACGCGTCCTCGAACGCCTTGCCCCACTTGTCGTGGAGGTCCGGCACGTCGGAAGGCGAGAACAGCGTCCAGTCGCCGCCTTCGGTCACGCGCTTCATGAACAGGTCCGGGATCCAGTTGGCCGTGTTCATGTCGTGCGTGCGCCGGCGATCGTCGCCGGTGTTCTTGCGGAGCTCGAGGAATTCCTCGATGTCGAGGTGCCACGTCTCGAGGTACGTGCAGACCGCGCCCTTGCGCTTGCCGCCCTGGTTGACGGCGACCGCAGTGTCATTGACGACCTTGAGGAACGGCACGACACCCTGGCTCTTGCCGTTGGTGCCCTTGATGTGCGAGCCCATCGCGCGCACGTTGGTCCAGTCGTTGCCGAGACCGCCCGCGAACTTGGAGAGGAGCGCGTTCTCCTTGATCGCCTCGTAAATGCCGTCGAGGTCGTCGGACACGGTGGTCAGGTAGCACGACGAGAGCTGCGAGCGGTGCGTGCCCGAGTTGAAGAGCGTGGGCGTCGACGACATGAAGTCGAACGTCGACAGCACGTTGTAGAACTCGATCGCGCGTGCCTCGCGGTCGACCTCGGAGAGCGCGAGGCCCATCGCCACGCGCATGAAGAAGCACTGCGGCAGCTCGAAGCGGCGGCCGCCGGCGTACTGGTCGATCAGGAAGTAGCGGTCGTAAAGCGTCTGCAGCCCGAGGTAGCCGAACTGCAGGTCGCGCTCGGGCACGAGCGCCTTGCCCAGCGCCTTCATGTCGTACTGGTTCAGCGCCTCGTTCAGGAGGCCGATCTTGATGCCGTGCTTGACGAACTGCGGAAAATACTCGGCGTACTTGGTCGCCATGTCGTGCTGCGCGACCTCCTCGCCGAGCGCCTCGTGGCGGATCGAGTCGAGCAGGAGCCGCGCGGTGACGAAGCTGTACGCCGGATCCTTCTCGATCAGCGTGCGCGCGGCCAGCACCACGCACTTGCGCACCTCGTCCATCGGCACGCCGTCGTAGAGGTCCTTCAGAGTCGCCTTGAGGATCCGTTCCGGCTCGACGTCGGCCAGGCCCTCGCACGATTCGCGGACGAGCTGCGTCAGGCGTGCGAGGTCGAGCGGGCGCGAGACGCCGTTCTCGACGACGGAAATGCGCGCGGCCGGCGGTTCCTTCGCGCCCTTCGCCGACTTCTCCTGCGCGCGCTCCTGCGCGCGGCGCTCGCGGTAGAGCACGTACGCGCGCGCGACCTCGTGCTCGCCGCCGCGCATCATCGCGAGCTCGACCTGGTCCTGGATCTCCTCGATGTGGATCGCGCCGCCCTCGGGCTTGCGCTTCATCAGCGCGGCGACGACGGCGTCGGTGAGCTTCACGACCTGCTCGCGCACGCGCGCGGACGCGGCGCCCTGGCCGCCGTTCACGGCGAGGAACGCCTTGGTCATCGCGATGCCGATCTTCGCCGGCTCGAACGGCACGACGGCGCCGTTCCGGCGGATCACCTTGTACTGCGCGTAGCGCGGATCGGCGGCCGCAGTCATCGGGCTTCCCGGTTCGGTGGCCAACGGGCCCTTCGCGGATTCTCGCGTACCGGTGGAAGCGCTCGTGACTTGCATGGGTCGTTCTCCTGACGGAATCTTGTCGTTGTGATTGCCATCGCCGCGTTTCGCGCCGGTTGACCCCCTTTGGCGCAAGGCCGAGGCGGGTGCGGACGCTCGGGCGACGTGTTCGGTTTCCCCGGCGGACGCGCCCCCCGGCGGGAGTCCCTCCCTGGGGCGTGTCCGGATTCTGCTTTCAAATCAAAATCTACTATATCTTGTGTTCAAGTGGCTGGTGAACACAAAGCATAGTGGCGAGGTCGGGGTTTGGCAAGCGGCTATTTGATCCACAGGAATAGGACCGGAAAACGACAACAAAAACAGCCCACTGCAGCGCCGATTCGCGCATATCCAACGTCTTTCCACAGGCCATCCACCGGGTTGTCCACTACTGGAAAAACCGACGAACGGTGACGGCCGCGTTGCGCATTTGCGACAGCCAAATGTCACGCTGAAACAGGGTCAATGCCATGTGCGGCGCAGCAACTTCGCGCTGCTGTCATCCTGTGTGCTACCGCAATACGAACAGGCGCGGACCGGCGATCGCGACGCAGGTTCTTCCCCCGCCGAGGGCAACCAGCGCGAGGCCAGTCAGACGGCCGAAAGCGGGCAGGACGGCGTGCCGGCGGCCGAAGACGAAGCAGGGCAGGCGCACCGAATCGTACGCCGGGCCCGCGAGACGCACGCCAGGATGCACGTGGCCGCACAGCGCGAAGCCGGTGCGCGGCTTCGCGGGCGCATGGCACAGCACGAACGGCGGCGCCGGATGCGGCTCGGCGACGACGTCGACGCGCCATGCGGCCGGCGGGTCGCCGGCGTTCGCGTCGTGATTGCCGCGCACGATCGTGATCGCGAGCTCCGCGTGCGCTTCGCGAAAGCGCGCGAACGCAGCGTCGAGCGCGGGCACGCGGCCCGCGGCCGCGTGCAGGAAGTCGCCGAGCACGACGAGGCGGCGCGCGCGCGTCTGCGCGAGCAAGCGCGCGAGGCGAGCGAGGTCGGCAGCCGTCGCGCCGCGCGGCAGCGGGACGCCGCCCGCGCGAAACGCCGCGGCCTTGCCGAGATGGACGTCGGCGACGAAGAGCGTTGCCTCGCGCGGCCAGAAGAGCGCGCGGTCCGCGAGCAGCGCGACGCGCTCGCCGCCCACCGTCGTCCCGAGGCTGCCGTCCGCCAGGGCTTCGAACGCACCGTCGGCGCGCGCTCCGTCGTCGTCGAGCGGGAGCGGGGCGGGCAGGGCCATGGCACAGGTTTTCGGTGCGACCGCGGGTGAAAGTCCGGCCCCGGTCGCTATCGCGTTGCGTGTTGCCGGGCGCCGGTGCACACTTGGTCGCAGGATTGTATCGGAGCGAACGCGCCTCATGCCACGCTTTGCCGCCAACGTGAGCTTCCTCTTCTCCGAGGTGCCGTTCCTCGAGCGCTTCGCCGAGGCCGCGCACGCGGGCTTTCGCGCGGTCGAATGTTCGTTTCCGTACGACGTGCCGGCGAGCGAGATCGCGCACGAGTTGAAGCAGCACAGGCTCGAGATGGCGCTCTTCAACGCGCCGCCGGGCGACTACGCCGCGGGCGACCGCGGCACGGCGTCGCTGCCGGGGCGCGAGCACGACTTCGCGGCGAGCTTCGTCACCGCGCTTCGCTACGCGCAGGTGCTGTGCGTGTCGCCGCATTCACTGCATGGCGGGCGTGGTGCCCGAGGACGCCGACGAGGAGCGTCGCGCCCGGCAACGCGCAACGTTCATCCGCAACCTGCGCTTCGCGTGCGGCGAGGCAGAGGCGCAGGGCGTCACCGTGCTGATCGAGGCGCTCAACCCGCGCGACATGCCGAACTACCTGTTCTCGACGCAGGCCGAGGCGAACGCGATCCGCACGGAGGTCGGCGCGCCGAACCTCAAGCTGCAGCTCGACCTCTATCACACGCAGATCGTCGAAGGCGATCTCTCCGACCGCATCCGCCGCCACCTGCCGCACGTCGGGCACATCCAGATCGCGGGCGTGCCGGGCCGCCACGAGCCCGACATCGGCGAGATCAACTACGCGTGGATCTTCCGGCTCCTGGACGAGCTTCGCTACGACGGCTGGATCGGCTGCGAGTACCGGCCGCAGGAGAGCACCGCGGCCGGCCTCACCTGGCTCTATCGGCTGCTCGACCGGCGGCCCGCGCCGACGCCCGTGCAGAGCGCCGACGACTGACTGCGGCTTCGTCCGTCTACGTCGCCGCGACGCGGCGACGGGCGCGCGTCACAACGCGACCGACATCCCTCCGTCGATCGTGATCATCTGGCCGGTCACGTAGTCGGCGGCGGCGGAGGCGAGGAACACCGCGAGCCCCGCGATCTCGTCGGGTTGCCCCCAGCGACCGGCCGGCGTGCGCTTCTTCACCCAGGCGTCGAATTCGGCGTTGTCGAGCAGCGCGCGGTTCATCTCGGTCGCGAAGTATCCGGGCGCGATCGCGTTGACCTGGATGTTGTGCGGCGCCAGCTCGACCGCCATCCCGCGCGTCAGCTGCCGCACGCCGCCCTTCGCCGCCGTGTAGGGGACGACGGTCGGCCGCGCGAGATCGCTCATCAGCGAAGCGATGTGGATGATCTTGCCGGACCGGCGCGCGATCATCCCCGGCAGCGCCGCCTGCGAGACGAGGAACGGTGCAGTCAGGTTGGTCGCGATCACGTCATCCCAGTCCTGCTTGGGGAATTCGACGATCGGTTTGCGGCGCTGGATGCCGGCGTTGTTGACGACGATGTCGAGGTGGCCGTACGACTCAACGATACCGTCGACGCCGCGTTTGATCGCCGCGGCGTCGGTCACGTCGAACACGGCGGTCGCCGCGTGCAGCCCGGCCTCCGTCAGCCCCTTGGCCGCGGCCGCGAGCTCCGCGGGTCGGCGCCCATTCAGCACGACCGTCGCGCCGGCCTGCGCGAGGCCCTTCGCGATCGCGAGGCCGAGCCCGCGCCAGGCGCCGGTGACGAGCGCGACCTTGTCGGTGAGATCGAACGGATGGGCGGGCATTGGCGTACCTGCGCAATCGATGCCGGCGAATGATAGCGCGCCCGGTCGTCGCCGCCGTTCGGCGGCGGCTGCCTCGAGCGCCTCGACCATCCGCGCGACGCGCGCTTCGAGCGCCTCGGTCGAGAGCTCCTCGCGGAACATCTCGACGAGCAACGGAAAGGCGAACGGCGTCGGACGCGCAGGGCTCGTGAGCAGGAGCCGGCTCGAGCGCAGGCGTGCGAGCGCCGCGTCGATGCGCGGCGCCTCGAGCTGCCGCTCCAGCACCTCGCGCACTGCCTGGCGCAGCAGCGGGTTCGCGGCGTCGTATTCGGCGAACACGTTGTAGAGCAGCGCCGAGGACGCCTGCAGGTGGCGCGCCGGATTCGGCTCGCCGGGGTAGCCCTGGAAGATCAGGCCCGCGACGCGCGCGATCTCGCGGAACTGGCGGCGCGCGAGCTCGGCGGCGTTCAGGCCCGCGAGGATGTCGGTGTCGACGTCCGGACGCCGCGAGCAGGCGGCCGAGATCGCCGATCGCGAGCGGCACGGGCGTCGCGGACAGGAGGCCGAAGCCGTAGTCGTTGGCGGTGAGGCTGAACGTGCGCGGCACTTCGCGCGAGAGGCGGTAGCTCAAGAGCGTCGCGAGCCCGATGTGCGCGAGCCGGCCCTTCGAACGGGTAGAAGAAGAGGCCGTGGCCTTCGCGCGTGTCGATGCGCTCGACCAGCCATTCGTTCTCCGCCGGCAGGTCCGACCAGCGGCGCTGCAGCTCGAGCAACGGCCGCACGAGCGCCATCTCGGGCGTCGCGTACTCGCCGCGCTTCGCGCGCGCCGATCAGCCGCCGTGTCGCCGCCGCGAGCTGCGTCGAGAGCGCCATCTTGCCGCCGGTCCAGCGCGGGACCTGCGGCGCATTCGCCTTCGCCGGCGTGACCCACGCGGTCAGCTCGCGCACGCGCACGAGCTCGAGCACGCGGCCCGCGAACACGAACGCGTCGCCGGGGACGAGTCGCGCGATAAAGCCTTCCTCGACGTGGCCGAGCGCCTGGCCGTTGCGCAGGCGCACGGTGATGCTCGCCTCGGAGACGATCGTGCCGATGCCGATCCGATGCCGGCGCGCGATCGCCGCGTCGGGCACGCGCGCGATGCCGTCGTCGCCGATCACGACGCGCCGGTACTCCGGATAGGCGTTGAGCGCGGCGCCGCCGTGGACGACGAAGTCGAGCGCGAACTGCCACTCGGCGTCGGAGAGGTCGCGATACGCGTGCGTGCCGCGAACTTCCGCGAGCAGCGCCGTCGGGCCGGAAGCCGCCGCCGAGCGCGCACGTGACGAGGTGCTGGACGAGCACGTCCTGCGCGCGCAGCAGCGGGGCGCGCGACTCGATCAGGCGCTTGCGCCGCGGCCTCGCGCGCCGCGGCGGCCTCGACGAGCTCGAGCGCCTGCGCGGGCACGACGGTGACGCGCGACGTCGCGCCGGGCTGGTGGCCGCTGCGGCCGGCGCGCTGCAGGAGGCGCGCGACGCCCTTCGGGCTGCCGATCTGCAGCACCTGGTCGACCGGCGCGAAGTCGACGCCGAGATCGAGGCTCGACGTGCAGACGACGGCGCGCAGCCGGCCGTCGACGCAAGCCGTCCTCGACCCAGTCGCGCACGTCGCGCTCGAGCGAGCCGTGATGGAGCGCGATCTGCCCCGCCCAGTCGGGGCGCGCCTCGAGCATCGCCTGGTACCAGATCTCGGTCTGCGAGCGGACGTTGGTGAAAACGAGCGTCGAGCGCGCGCGCTCGATCGCGCGGATCACGCCGGGCAGGAGCTTGAGGCCGATGTGCCCGGCCCAGGGAAAGCGCTCGATCGTCTTCGGCAGCATGCTGTCGATGACGATCGCCTTCGCGTCGTGGCCGCGAACGAGCGCCGCGGCCGCGCTGCGCGCCGGTCCGACGAGCGCGGCGAGCGCGACGTCGAGATTCGCGAGCGTCGCCGACAGGCCCCAGATGCGAAGCGTCGGGACGCAGCGCCGCGAGCCGCGCGAGCGCGAGCTCCGTCTGCACGCCGCGCTTGGTCGACAGGAGCTCGTGCCACTCGTCGACGACGACGGCGTCGAGATGCGCGAAGCGCTCCCGCCAGTCGGCGCGCGCGAGGAACAGCGTCAGGCTCTCGGGCGTGGTGACGAGCGCCGTCGGCAGTCGCTTGGTCTGCTGCGCGCGCGCGCCGCGCGGCGGTGTCGCCCGGTGCGCACGTCGACCGTCCAGTGCGGTCGCAGCGCCGCCGCGGCTTCGGCGAGCGCGAGACCCGTGTCGGCGGCGAGCGCGCGCAGCGGCGTGAGCCACAGGAGCGTAAGCGGCGGCGGCTCGCCGGCCGCGCCCGTGCGGGACCGAGAACAAGCGGCGGCACCGCCGCCGCGAGCGTCTTGCCCATGCCGGTCGGCGCATGCACCAGACCCGAGCGGCCTGCCGCATGCGCGCGCCAGACGTCCTCCTGGAATCGCGAAGGCCGTCATCCCGCGCGCCGCGAGCCAGGCGCGGGCGGGAAGCGAACGGATCCGCAGCGGCAGAGGTCGCGTGCGCAACCGTTCGATCATCGGCCGGTATTCGCAACGGGGAGCTCACGCGCGGAAGTTTAGTGCAAGGAGTCGCGTCGGACGCCGCTGACACGCGAATCATCCGCGTCCCGACAGGCACGCGTCGAGCGCCGGCGGCAGCATGTGTCGAGCCGCGAGGGCGCGGCGACGGGAGCGCGATGGCGCATATCGTAGCGGGAGAATTCGACGAGTTTGCGGCCGCGGAGGCAGCGCTCGATGCGCTGCGCAGCGAGGGCTTCGCGGCGTCGCAGCTCACGATGCTCTATTTGAACGCGCCGGGACAGCCTGCGAAGTTTCCGATCGGCGGCGATCAGCTAGAGGACACGGAGGCCGAGAGCGCCGGGGCGGGCGCCGTGAAGGGCGGGGCGCTCGGCAAGGACCCGCCACGGCCTGAGGCTCCGACCGTGAGTCCGGCGGGCGTCGTGGTGGCGGTCCACGTGCCCACGCCGCCGGAGCGCGAGCGCGCGACCTTGACCTTCTGGCGCCATCGCGCGCATTCGATCGAGGTGGCGGAAGGAACCTGGAGGAACGGAACATGGCAGGACTTCGATCCGGTATCGATTCCGCGCTGGCGCAAGGCGCCGGCGGCATGAGAAAGCGACGACGTGCAGGCGAAGCGAGCGAGGTGGCCGACGTCGACGCGGCGATGCAGCTCCGCCAGGGCGCGAGCTGGGCCACGGTGAGCGGCAACGTGAAGCATCTTGTGGGGATGTGGGAAGTGGAGGGCGCGATCGCCGGCCGCCGGTTGCCGACGCGCAAGGACGCGATCCGCTGCGCGGTCGGTCTCGCGCTACGTGCGGCGGGACGGAACCGACGCGCGTCGACGCGGACCTGAAGTGCCGCGAGCACGCCGGGCCCGTCAATTGTGAAGGAGGAGACGACCATGCCAGACAGCAAGACATTGAGACGCGTGCGCCTGGACAAACGGCAAGGCAAGTCGCCGGGCGCGCAGGCCGGCGAATTCGTGCGCGAGGAAATCGAGCATGTGCGCGAGGGGAAGCACGGCGCGCGCTCGGCGAAGCAGGCGATTGCCATCGGGCTTTCGAAGGCGCGTCGCGCGGGCGTGAAGCTGCCGCCCCCGCGTAAGGGCGCAACGTCCGAAGCGATGAGACACAAGGCGGAGCTCGATCTCGAGGCCGGCGCGGCGCGGGCCGCACAGCGCCTCGCCAAAGCGATCGCGCGCTGTCGCCCGCGCGCTCGCGCGCGAAGGTCACAGCGCGGCGTCTCCCGGCGCGCTCGCACGGCACGCGCGTCTCGCGGCGCGTAAGCACACGCGCGCGGAGCGCTCCACGGCCGCGAAGATGGCCGCGCGCACGAAGGGATTCGCCGCGCGCTCGGCCGCCGCACGCAAGGGTGCGCGGACGCGGTTGCGGCGCGCGGAGAGCTGACGATGCCGCGCCCTCGCGGTCTGCGCATGGCACGGCGCTTGCACCCTCGTTCGATATCGGCCTCGACGAGGTCGAAGTCGAGCAAATCTTGCCGGACGTCCGGCGGAAAGGAATGAAAATGTTGCACTACGCGATCGTGTTCTTCGTCATCGCGATCATCGCGGCCATCTTCGGTTTCACGGGCGTCGCTGCCGGCGCGGCCGAGATCGCGCAGGTGCTGTTCTTCATCTTCCTCGTTCTCTTCGTCGTCTCGCTGGTCGCGGGGCTCGTTCGCCGTGGACCGTAGCGATCGCGGCGCGCGGACGCGGCGCGGCCAAGTGGCGTGGGCGGGGGTATTGCTCGCGGTTCTCGCCGCCGGGTGCGGACGCACGCCCGAGCCAGCGCCCGCAATGCCGCCGGTCACGACGCCGGCGTCACCCGTCGCGGTGGTGCCGGACGTGGCGCCGAAGGCGACGGTCGAGGCAGCGGGGGCAACGTCGACGCACGAACCTCGTCCCGATCCGCTGCGGCCGATGACGAAGGCCGAGGAAGCGGTGGCCATGCCGAAGCCTGGACAGGCCAACGATCATTCCAATCCTGCGGCGCAGCCGGTCCAGACGCCGAAATAGGATGCGCACGCTGAGCGCCGCTCAGCCTTGCACCGGAGGAAATAGCCATGACACTCGGAACCATCCTGCTGATCGTCGTGATTCTCGCGCTGCTCGGCGCGCTGCCGGCCTGGCCGTACAGCCGCGAGCTGGGGCTACGGGCCCAGCGGGCTCGCCGGCCTCGTCGTCGTGGTCATCATCGTTCTGCTCGTGATGGGGCGAATCTAGCGGCGCTCTCCTCGCGTTCCTTACAGCCGATTCAGACGGCGGCGGGCTGCGCGAGGTACGGCGCTCGCGCACACTGCAGACGCACGGTCAGGCTCGATGCGTGGCCGCCCGCGTCTTCCCGCTCGCAGGCAGGACGAACGGCCCGTCCGTGTCGATCTCCCGAATTCCGGGTGGCCACTGACGCGGCATACGTCAACCCTGGAACAGGAGAACGAAACATGATTGCAAAGACATTGTCGGGCGTGACCGCGATCGTCCTGTCCGCTGCGTCGATGTCGCTCGCGGCGTTCGATCAACGCGGCCCCGGCACCGATTCCACGAGCCGTGCGTCGTCTACGCTGACCGACGCCCGGGCGCAACCCTCTAGCACGATGGTGGGTTTGCCGGCAGACCAGATGACCGCCGCAGATCAGGCGAACAAGGCCGCAGGCGCCATCGACGACGCAGCGCTGGTTGCGCAAGTCAAGTTGGCGCTGCAGTCGGAGCCGGCACTTCGCTCGCAGGCGATCGAGGTCGACAGCAAGAACGCGACGGTGACCCTCAGCGGCGCCGTCGACTCGGCCGCCTCGAAGGTCCGCGCGAGTGAGCTCGCCGCCAGCGTCAACGGCGTGGTCGCGGTCGTCGACCAGCTGACGATCAAGGCGTCCTGACGCTCGTCATTGGCCGCGACGGCGGCTTGCGCCGTCACGCGCACGTCGGCGTGCCCTTCGCGCCGATACGCTCACACCCTCGACGGCATCGCGTCGAGGATCCGCGCGAGGTCTGCAATGCCCGCCGGCTTCACCAGGTGGTGATCGAAGCCCGCCTCGCGCACGCGCCGACGGTCTTCGTCGTTTCCGTAGCCTGTGAAAGCGATCAGCGTCGTCGCGGCGAGCGCTGGCACCGCGCGCAGCTCACGTGCCACGTCGTAACCGTTTTTGCCCGGCAGGCCGATGTCGAGGAACACCGCGTCGGGCGGGTCCTCGGAGGCGATCGAAATCGCCTTGTCGCCCGAGTACGCGGTACGGACGTCGTGGCCCATCGTTTCGAGGAGCGCCGCGAGCGTGTTCGCCGCGTCACGGTTGTCGTCGACGACGAGGAGTCGCCGCCGCACGTGCGCGGCGGACCGCGGGGCGGGCGCCGCATCGCGGTCGCTCGCAATCCGACGCCCGCCGCGCGAGCGGCAGGCGGATGCAGAACTCGCTGCCCCTGTCGGGGCCGCCCGAGGCGGCCTCGACGGTTCCGCCGTGCAGCTCGACAAGCCGCTTCACGACGGTGAGACCGATGCCCAGGCCGCCCTCGACGCGGTCGAGCGAGCGATGGCCCTGGACGAAGAGATCGAACACGCGCGGCAGGAGCTCGGGCGCGATGCCGATGCCGGTGTCCCGCACGCGCAGCACGGCAGCGTCCGCCTCGCGCACGAGACGATGCCGATGCGCCCGCCCTCCGGCGTGTACTTCACCGCGTTGCTGACGAGATTGAGGACGATCTGGGAGACCCGCGTCGGATCGGCGTCCACCAGCACCGCGTCTGCGGGAAGATCGAGGTCGACGGCGTGCCGGCGCGCCTCGATCAGCGGCCGGCACGATGCGAGCGCGCCCGCGACGACGCCGTTGAGGTCGACGATCTCCTTCCTGAGCGCGATCTTGCCGCGCGTGATCCGGCTCACATCGAGCAGGTCGTCGACGATCCGCGTGAGGTGCATCGCCTGCCGGTCGATGACCCCGCGCATGTCGGCATCCTGCTCGGGCGCCTGCGCGCGCATCAGCCCGAGCGCGTTGACGATGGCGGCGAGGGGATTACGCAGCTCGTGCGCGAGCATCGCGAGGAATTCGTTCATGTGCTGCTCGTTCTCCTGCATCGCCTCGAGCCGCCGGCGTGCCGTCAGGTCGCGCGTAATCTTGGCGAAACCGCGCGGCTGGCCGTCGGGATCGTGGAGTGCGGTGACGTGCGCGTCCGCCCAGAACCGCGTGCCGTCCTTGCGCACGCGCCAGCCCTCGCTCTCGTAGCGGCCTTCGGCGCGGGCGCGTGCGAGGGCGCGGCCGGGCGCGTCGCGCGCGATGTCCTCGGGCGTGCAGAAGCGACCGATGTGCGCTCCGATGATCTCGGCGGCCGTGTAGCCGTAGATGCTCTGCGCGCCCGTGTTCCAGCTCACCACGTGACCGTCGCGATCGAGGATGAAGATCGCGTGATCCTTGACGCCGTCGACCAGCAGCCGGAAGCGCTCCTCGTTCTGGCGCAGTGTCTCCTCGTAGCGGCTCCGCTCCTCGAGCTCGCGGCGCAGCGCGCGGTTGGCGAGTGCCAGCTCCTGCGAGCGCTCGTCCACTCGCTGCGCGAGCAGCGCCTTGCCCTCGCGCAACTCTGCGTTGGCGCGATCGCGCTCGCGGATGACCGTGTTGAGCACGAGCCCGGTGATCGCGAGCGTGCATGCGTAGGTGAGCAGGAAGAGCAGCGAAACGTTGAGCGAACCGGGACCGAACAGGCCGCCGCCGCGCAGCGTGTGCCAGATGGCGATCGTGCAGAGCAGGGCGGTCGCCGAGGTCACGCCGCGCGGTCCGTAGCGGATCGCCGCCCAGATGATGAACGGCAGCGTGAGAAACGCGAGCGAGACCGACAGCGTGTCCTGGCGCAGCCCGCCGAAGATCAGGAACGCGGTGATGGAGAGCGTACCCGCGAGGAGGGCGGCCTCGATGGTGCGGGCCGCCGAGAAGCGCGGCCAGCCGCCGCCGTGCCAGCTCAGGATCAGCGGCGTGACGATGATCATGCCCGCCGCGTCGCCCTGCCACCACGTCCACAGGTTGGTGAGAAAGGCTCCCATCGGCACGGCCCCGGCGATGGCGAGCGATACGACGCCGATGCCCGCCGCGACCCCGGAGCTCAGCGCGCAGAGGCCCACGAAGCGAACAATGGGCTCGCCGCGGTCGAAGCGTCCGCCGTCGGCGTAACGCATGATCAGCTCGGCGGCGACCACGGCTTCGAGCGAGTTGCCCGTCGCGATCGCTGCTGCGAGCAGAGGGGATCCTTGCACCGTCAAATTCGTGAGCGCGGCGCCGAGCCAGATGCCGGGCCATACGCGAGGCCCGGCGAGCAGGATCGACGCGAGCGCGATGCCCGAGGGCGGCCACACCGCGGTCGCGTAGCCCGGCGGGATCGCGAGCAACAGCGAGGCCTTCGCGGTCACGAAGTATGCGAGCGCGAGCACGGCGATCACGCCGACCTCGCGGCCGCTGCGGAGGGCGATCATGCCTGCCCTTCCGCCGCCGAGTTGGCGCCCGGCGGAGCCACGACCGGGAGCCGCAGCGTCACCTCGTCGCGCAGGCACGCGCACGCGACGCCGTGCGCCGCGCCGAGCGCGTCGACATGACGGCAGCCGAAGGCGTCGGCGCGGACGAGGGCCGGAAGGGGCGACGTGCGTTGGCCGGGCTTCGCGCGAAGGCGCAACACGACCTCGCCGCCGGCGCGCTCGGCCGCGACAGCGATGTCGAGTGGCCCGGGTTGAGAGTCGGTCAGTGCGAGCAACGAGGTCACGACGAGCTCACGCAGCGGCGTGCGCGCGACGTGTGCGTCGCCCGTGCGCACGTCGGTCGTGCTCTCGATGCCGCGCAGCACCCAGTCGTCGCCGGCGAGGCGCAGGAATTGCGGCAGTGCGTCGAGCGTCGCCGTCGCGCGATCGTCCGCCGCGCAGCCACTCGATCAGCGTCGCGCACGCGGCCGTGGCGGAGTGGGTGAGGGGAACGATCTGTCGTACGGACGCGGCGAGCTTCGCGGGATCGGTGCCGGCGTCCAGGAGGCGCACGGCGAGCTCACCCGAAAACTGCAGCGACTGCAGTTCTCCCATCAGGCGATGGCGCAGCCCCGGGGCGAGCCGCCGCAGGATCGCGAAGCGGATCGCATCGACGTCGTGTCCGTTCGGGTCCCCCATCGCGCCGTCTCCCTTCTTCCGGCGTCGAAGCCCTTGCCGCCCTCGGCGCGGAAACGTGAGCGTAGCGCAGAGGCGTGGATTCGGCGATTGACGTCCGGCGCGCCCCGAACGCTAGACAATGCGGCTCAGCCGCACGAGATGCTCGAGCGCGAGCAGCGCGAGCGCGCCCAGCGGCGCCACGAGGAGCCCGGCCACGTTGATCTCGCGGGCGTGAATCGTGGCGGGTCCGAACGGCGAGGACAGGAGCCATCCCGCGAGCAGCGCGCCGACGATGCCGGCGACGACATTCGCCACGATGTCGAGCGAACTGCCCGCCACCATCGTGCTGCCGACGACGAGGCCGAGTGTCCCACCGATCAGGACCCAAAGCAGCGAATTCACGACGCGGTTCCCGGCTGGCCGCGCTGCAGGCTCCGCGCGATTCGCGCGAGTGCACGCCCGGTGCGACGGGCGTGGACGCGCAGGCGTTGCCACGACCCGGGCGCGTAACGCCGCGTGTACGTCAGAACCATGGCGAAACCGGCAGCGGCGGTGACCATCTCGAAGACCCCGATGGCGGGGAGTGGCTTGATCGGCACGAGCAGCAGAAGCGCGCCGGCGGCGAAGCCGCCCGCGAAGAAGCGCAGCCATCCCGTGACCGGCAACCCGAGCATGGGGTCACCGTGCGCCAGCGGGGGTTCTCCGCCTATCGGGCGCCCGCGCAATCGGCTGTAGGAAGCGGCCTACAAGCCAACGCTCGCCACGGCCTCCGCGGGAAGGCGTGCCTCGATGACCGTACCTTGTGCTGCGCGACCCTCGAGCGAGAACGCGCCGCCGAGCGCTCGCACGCGTTCGCGCATGGCGAGCAGCCCGAAACCGGCCGGGTTCTTCGACTTCTGGGAGTCGATGCCGACGCCGTCGTCGGCGATCCGCAGGATCCAGGCTCCGTCGTCACGGCGGAGCGAGACGGTGACATTCTTGGCTTGCGCGTGCTTGCCGATATTCGTCAGCGCCTCCTGCGCCACGCGGTAGAGCGCGATGCTGGAGGGGGCGGGCAGCACGAGGTCGCTGTCGTCGAGCTCGACCCGGCAGGGCACGCCCGTCCGCTTCTCGAATTCGCTGCACTGCCAGTCGAGCGCCGCGGCAATCCCCAGATGGTCGAGCACCGACGGGCGCAGGTCCTCGATGATCCGGCGCTTGACCTGGACCGCGTCGTCGATCGCCGCCATCGCCCGGCCAAGGCGCGCGTGCTGGGCGTCGTTCGCCGGGAGGCGGTTCGCGAGCATCTGGAGGTCGATCTTCGCGGCGGCGAGCGTGCCTCCGAGCTCGTCGTGAATTTCGCGCGCGATGCGGGCCTTCTCGTCCTCCTGCAGTCGCTGCAGGTAGTGCGACAGCTCGGTGATCTCGGCCGTGCGCTCGAGGACGTCTCGCTCGAGGCGAGCGCTGCGCTCCTTCGCCTCGACGGCCTCGCGCCGCCGGCGCCGCGAATCCTGGCTCAGCAGCACGGCGCCGACGGTGACGAGGAACAGATTCAGCCCGACGACGAGGAAGAACCCCCAACGGACGATCACCACGCTCCGCTCGAAGCCCGCGAACCGCAGCTCGTGCTGGACGCGCTCTTCGGTCGCCATGCCGTCCAGCGAGAGGCGCAGCGAATCCATGGCGATCTTGCCGGTGCGCTGTTGCAACCATTCGGCGAGACCTGCCTCGTCGCGCGCGCGCTTCAACACGATGCCTGATTCCAGGACCTCGAGCCGGGCATCGAGCAGCGTGTCGACGTTGACGAGCTGCGCCACCTGGACGGGGTTGTCCTTGGTGAGCATGCGAAGCTGGTTCAACGAGATAGGGATCTCGTTGCGGGCCTCGACGTAGCGCTCGAGCTGCGATTCGTGGCCGGAGAGCAGGTAGCCGCGCTGCCCCGTCTCGGCGTCGACCGCGAGCCGCAGCAGGTGCTCGATCAAGTTCTGCACCCGCTGCGTGTGCTGCACCCACTCGGCGGTGCGCCGGAGCTCCAGGAATCCCTCTTCGGCGGCGTTGAGCGCGCCAATGTTGAGGATCGCCGCGAGCATGAGCACGACGATGCCGATCACCCAGAAGCGTTGGAGGTTCATCGACTAATTCCCTGGCGCAAAGGCTACGCCGGGCGCCCAGCCAAGGCTGTAGGGCAAATCCCACGTTGCGAGGGGATGTTCCCTACAGCATTTCCGTGCGGCTGCTTACAGTCGCACCGTCGCGCATTCTCCAGTATTGGTCGCACCGCCACAACGGCGGCACGGGGGCAGCAAACATGATCGAGACCCTGCACGACAGCGGCGTAACATTCGTACATTTCCCCGCCTCGTCCGCACCCACGCGTACCGAGGCGGCGACGATTGCGACATTTCCACGGCCGGCGGGCTGCGGCCGCGCCCGCGGGGCGGTCGCCGGAACGCGAGGAGCCGGGCTCGCTTATCGGCGAATCCCCCGAGATGGTCGACGTTACCGACCAGGTGCGGCGGATCGCGCCGTCGCAGGCGACGGTGATGCTGATCGGCGAGTCGGGCACCGGAAAGGAAGTCGTCGCCGGGATGCTGCATGCGTCGAGCGCGCGCGCGAGCGGTCCGTTCGTCGCGGTCAACTGCGGCGCGATTCCGGCAAGCCTGGTCGAGGCGGAGCTCTTCGGCTACGAGCGCGGGGCGTTCACCGGCGCGGTTCGCCAGCACCAGGGCTACTTCGAGCGGGCGGCCGGTGGCACGCTCTTTCTCGACGAGATCACGGAAATGCCGCTCGAGCTTCAGACGAAGCTCCTGCGCGTGCTCGAGACGGGCCGCATGGTCCGCGTCGGCGGCAGCGAGGAGATCGCGATCGATGTCCGGATCGTGACGGCGACCAATCGCGTCCCGGAAACCGTCATTCACGAGCGCCGGCTGCGCGAGGATCTGTACTATCGCCTCGCCGTGTTCGTGGTGCGCCTACCGCCGCTGCGCCAACGCGGCGAGGACATAGAGCTGCTCGCCCGCGCGTTCCTCGATCGATTGAACCGGGAGTACGGTACCCGCAAGCGCTTCGATGCGAGCGCGCTCGCCCTGGCCCGGGCGCACGCGTGGCCGGGGAATGTCCGCGAGCTCAAGAACTGCGTCGAGCGGAGCTTCGTGCTCGCCGACGACGTGGTGGCGCTCGACATCCATCCGATCCGTCAGGCGGCGGGTGAGTTCGACGGCGGTGACTCGCTGCACATCGGCGTCGGCACGACCATGGCCGAGGCGGAGCGCGAGCTGCTGCTTGCAACCCTGCGCTACTGCAAGGGCAACAAGCGCCGGACCGCCGAAATGCTCGGCATCAGCCTGAAAACGGTCTACAACAAGCTGGTCGGCCAGAATTCGGCGACCCTGCTCCGGGCCGCCGGTGATTGACGTGAGCGCACATGGACGGGCCGTCAGGCGTTACCATGACCCCGCATCGGCGCTACAATCTGAACCCGTTCGCCGGAGAAGGGATCGGGCCCGGGTTGGTTCTGATCGTGCTGCTGGTGCTTCTCGTGTCCACCACCTGCCGATGAGACCCGCGGCCCATGTCGTGATCGCATGATCGGATCGCCGTCGCGGGTTTTCGTCGCCGATGATCACGCCCTCTTTCGGGAAGGCGTGAAATCTCTGCTGGCCGAGGAATCCGATCTGGTCGTCGCTGGCGAGTCGGGTTCCGCGCGCGAGACGCTGCAGCGCCTGCGGAGCGAGACCTTCGACATCCTGCTGCTGGATCTCTCGCTGCCCGACGGCTCCGGGATCGATCTCCTGCACCAGATCCGCCCGCACCGGCCCGAGCTGCCGATCCTGATCCTCTCGATGCACTCGGAGGAGCAGTACGCGGTGAGCCTCCTGCGTGCGGGCGCCAACGGCTACATCACGAAAGACGCCGTTCCGCAGCAGGTCGTGCAGGCGATCCGCACGCTGCTGCAGGGCCGCAAGTACATCAGCCCGGCCGTCGCGCACATGCTCGCCGAAAATGTCAACGGCGACCACCGGCCGGTGCACGAGCATCTGAGCGAACGCGAGTTCCAGGTATTCTGCAAGCTCGCCGCAGGGCGAGCCGTGGGGCAGATCGCGGAGGAGCTCTTCCTGAGCAACAAGACCGTCAGCACGTACCGGGCGCGCATCCTGGAGAAGATGAACGCCAAGTCGAACGCCGACCTCACGTACTACGCGATCAAGAATGGCCTCATCGAATAGCATGCCGTCGAAGTCGGGCAGCGGCGAATCGTCGCCGGCTGCCAGGGAATCCGGACAACGCCGGCCCCTGCGCGTGTACCTGGTCGAGGACGCCGTGTCGTTCCGCGAGCGCCTGTCGGACTACCTCGCGGAGCCGGGCGAAATCGAACTGGTGGGCTTCGCGGACACGGAGGACGGCGCCGTCCGCTATCTGCGCTCCGAGCACCCGGACGTGGTCATCGTCGACCTCCACCTCAGGTCGGGCAACGGCATCGGCGTGATCGCGGCGGCGCGCGCGCTGCGGCCGCAACCGCCGCCGACGATCGTCGTGCTCACGAACTATGCGTTTCCGGAGTTCGAGCTCGCCTGCCGGGCGCGCGGCGCCAACTACTTCTTCGACAAGTCCACGCAATTCGGCGCGGTGAAAGCGTTGCTGAGCGCGCTGCGCGACGCGGCCTGATTCTCCCCGGCAGCGTCCAGGTTTCGCGCGCTCGCCGCGGCGGTGCGCATTTCCTGCCATCGCTCGCAAATCTTGCCGAGCCCGGGACCCCGCGCGCGCTCCTTCCGGGCCGGAAGCGCATGGCACACGTGTTGCTCGCCGTTCGTCATCGATCGCATTCGTGCGCAGCGTCCGGGGGGATCACGATGATCAGGAAGCTCAGGTCCGGCCAGTACCGCCTGTACTCGGTGAAAAAGGACGAGAAGACGGGGCGCCGGAGGAATCTCGGTACCTTCGACACGATCGAAGCGGCGCGGCGGCACGAGCGCGAAGTCCAGTATTTCAAGCGGCATTGACGATGCCATTTGGGCATCGAGAAGGGCGACGACCGAAATGAACCCAAGACCAGGATCCCGCAATGCGCCGCGCCGGCCTGCGGCGGGCGCGAGTGCGCTGAAGTCGGTGGAGGCCAAGGCGGTTGCGCGCAAGGCGTCAGGCGCTGCGTCCGAAGGCAAGGCCGGCGCCGGCCGTGGCGCGACCATCGCGCTGCCGCCGCTGCCCTGGCCGGAGCACGCCCTCGAGCCCGTGGTGTCGGCGCGGACAGTGGGATTGCACTACGGCAAGCATCATCGCACCTACGTCGAGACGCTGAACGAGCTCGTGGCCGGGACCGGCCTCGAAGGCGAGTCGCTCGAGGCCATCGTGCTCGCGACCGCGGGGCAGGCCGATCGCAAGCCGATCTTCGACAACGCCGCCCAGGCGTGGAACCACGCGTTCTACTGGCGCTGCATGAAGCCCGGCGGACGGAAGCCCGCGGGTGCCCTGAGCGAGCAGCTCGCGAGCACCTTCGGCGGCTTCGACACGTTCAAGCGCGTGTTCTCCGAAGCGGCCATCAAGCAATTCGGCAGTGGCTGGGCGTGGCTCGTCGTCGACGACGGCGAACTCAAGGTCACCGCGACCCACGACGCCGACGTGCCATTCATCCGCGGCGAGATACCCCTCTTGACCATTGACGTCTGGGAGCACGCCTACTACCTCGATTACCAGAATCGCCGCGCCGACTATGTCGACGCGCTGATCGACAAGCTGCTCGACTGGGATTTCGCCGCCGAGAACCTCGCGCTGGCGTGACCGCGGCGCCCCCATCCGCTGTAGATTCTTCCGTAGGACGTGCAGATTCTGGACGGCGTGTCGCGGCGGGACGGTCTTGCCGCGCCGCCTTTCCTTTGTCGGCGGGGACTTTGGACGACGGAGCGACCCTGGCACGCGCGCTGCTAGTGCCTGCATGTCAGGGTCCAGAAGGAGTCGCGATGCTCTACTACGCCGCCATGTTCTTCGTTGTCGCCGTCGTCGCCGCGGTCTTCGGATTCGGCGGTATCGCCGCCGGGGCCGTCGAGATCGCGAAGATCCTGTTCTTCGTGTTCCTCGTCCTCTTCATCGGCAGCCTGATCTGGGGACTGATGAATCGCAATCTGTGACCTGGAGGCTTCCATGCACACCCGCACTTCGTTCGCCGACTCCACCGCGGCCGGCACGATCCCTGGCACCGGTTCACCGAGCGAGGGCGGCGCCGCACTCGCGCGGTCCAAGGACGAGCTCTGGCAGGAATTCCGCAATCTCGTGAGCGCCGGCGACGCGCTGCTGCGCTCGACGACGAGCCTGTCCGGCGAGGCGCTTGCGCAAGCGCGCGAGCAGTTCCGCGAAAAGCTCGCCACGGCCAGGACGTCGCCTGAGTGACGCATCGCGCACGGCGCTCGACAAGGGCCGCGACGCCGCGGTCGCCACCGACGACTACGTGCGCGCGAATCCGTGGCCGGCGGTCGGCGTCGCGCTCGTCGCCGGGCTGCTCGCGGGCATCCTGGTCGCAAGACGCTGAGCGATGGATTCCGTCGCAGCGGGCGTTACCGGCCGCGAGCGCTCCGCCGCATTCTTCGCGGCCGGGCGCCGACTGGCGGCCGCGCTCTGGGAGCAGGCAGGGATCCGGCTCGAGCTCTTCACGCTCGAGCTTGCCGAGGAGCGAGCGCGGTTCGTCGGCGTGCTGGTGGCGACCGCCGCCCTTGTCATTTGCGCCGCGCTGGCGATCGCCTTTGCCGGCCTGGCCGTGCTGATCGCGGCGTGGGACTCGCCCTATCGTGTCGCCGTGGCGGTCGGCTTCGCGGCCGCGTTCGCTGGCATCGGGTTGGGCGGCTGGATCGCGCTCCGCCATCTGATCGGCCGGACGAGCCCGCTCTTCCGCCATTCGCTCGCCGAGTGGAAGCGCGATGTCGAGGATCTCCGGCCGGGGATCGAACCCGAAGCATGAACGAGCGCGAACCCGTGAACGCTCGAGCCGTGCTTCCCGCGGTGTCGATCCGCCGGCAGCGGGTGCAGCGCCGACTTGCGATGCACCGCGCCGTCATCGGCGACGCATGGGCGTCGTTCGAGCAGGCGAGCGTCGAGGCTCAGGCCAAGGCCCATCGCGTGATCGACTGGACGCGCACGCTGTCGGCGATCGCGGCGGTGATCGCGGCGGCCCTCGCGCTTCGCCGTGTCGCGACGCGCGGGAAGGCCGGGCCGGCGCTCCGCGCGGTGGCGCTGGCGAGCCTTCTCCGCCGCGTATACTCCCAACGCCCGCAAGCTCTTCTCGCCCTCTCCCTGACGGAGTGCCGCCCATGGAAGGCCATCACCCCCCCGCCACCGGCGATCGCACTGCGCTTGTCTGACGTCACCGTTCTGCGCGAGCGCGCACGCGACCACGTCGAGCGCGGTGCCGTGACCACGGACTACGGCGCGGACCGGAATGCGGTCGTCGAGCTCCTGAACGAGGCGCTCGCGACCGAGATCGTCTGCGTGCTTCGCTACAAGCGCCACTACTACATGGCGCAGGGACCGCACTCGAATGCGGCGAGGCAGGAATTCGCCGAGCACGCGGCCGCCGAGCTCGCGCACGCGGACCGGCTCGCAGAACGCATCATCCAGCTCGGCGGCGCTCCGGATTTCAGTCCCGACGGCCTCGCCGAGCGCAGCCACGCGGAGTACGTGGAAGGGCATTCGCTGCGCGAGATGATGAAGGAGGATCTGGTCGCCGAGCGCGTCGCCATCGAGTCGTATCGAGAGATGATCCGGTTCGTCGGCGAACAGGACCCGACGACGCGCCGGCTCCTCGAGGAGATCCTCACTGCCGAGGAGCAGCACGCCGACGACCTGGCGAGCCTCATGTTCGTCGGCGCCGATGCGCCGAGCTCGCGGAACGGCGACGGCCCGGGCGACGACGACAGCGCATCCTGACGGGATGCCGGCGGACGTGCCGGCATCCCCGGTGGCTGGCGGTGCGTCGCCCGGGCCGGAGGTCGGCCGGGACGCCGCCAGTTCCACCGAAAGGACAGACCATGGACCGCACTCTCTCGACAGGCGCCAGCCTTCCCTCCGCCACCAACAGCTCGCTTACGTCGCCACCGCCGGGCGCCCGGACGGACGGCCCCGCGCAAACCGCGCATCAGGTGGTCGACGAGTTCGCCGAACGCGCGATCCGGCCAAGTCGGCCGCCTGAGTGGCGCCGCGCACCGCGCCGTCGACAGCACTGCCGCCGCCGCCACGACCGCTACCGAGTGGGCGTCGAGCCTTCCCGAACAGGCCAAGCAGGCGCAGGCGCGGATGACCGAGGCCGCATGCGAGTCGATTCGCGCGCGCCCGATCACCTACGTTGCCGGCGCGCTCGTGACCGGCTACCTGCTGGGCCGCCTGGCGCGGTTCTGAAAGACCCTTCGACCGGAGACGACGATGCCACGAGCAGTCCCCCGCAGTTCACGCCGCGCGAAAGCGCAGACGGCGCTCGATGTCCTCAAGGACGACCACGCGCAAGTAAGCAAGTTGTTCAAGCAGTTCGAACACTTCCACAAGAGCGACGACGGCGACGGCATGCAGCGGTGCGCCCAGGCGGCGTGCAGTGCGCTCAGGATCCACGCGCAGATCGAGGAGGAGATCTTTTATCCGGCGCTGCGTCAATCGGCCGACGCCGAGGACGCGCTGGACGAGGCGGACGTCGAGCACAGCCACATCAAGGCACTGGTCGGCGAGGTCGAAGGCGCCGGTCACGGTGATGAACATTTTGAAGCGCGCGTGAAGGTCCTGTCGGAGTACGTGCGGCACCACGTCGAAGAGGAGGAGAGCACGATCTTCTCGAAGGCGCGGAAGGCCAACTGCGACCTGGTCGCGCTCGGCCTTGAGCTCGTGGCCCGCAAGCAAGAGCTGGGCGGCGGGGAAGCGTCCGCCGACGTCGCCGCAGCACTCGCAGCGCGCGCCCCGACGGCACGTCCCCGCAACGGGCAGCGCGTCGCCCGCTAGCGTTCGGGCGATGGGACGGGCGGCGCGCACCGTGCGCGCGAGAAGGTGCTGGCGGTCGTCGTGAGCCTGCTCGACGCGACGCGCGTGCGCGTCGGCAACGAGGAGTATGCGCGCGAGAACGGCAGCTACGGGCTCGCGACGTTGCGCAGCCGCCACGTCCGGATCGTGCCCGACGGCACGCTCGTGCTCCGCTTTCGCGGCAAGGGCGGCGTCCCGCATGCCGTCGCGGTCGACGACAAGCGTCTTGCGCGGCTCGTCCGGCGTTGCCACGAGCTGCCGGGGCAGCCGCTCTTCCAGTACGTCGACGAGGCCGGCGAGCTGCGGCCCGTCGATTCCGGCCAGGTGAACCTGTACCTCAAGGACGCGATGGGCGACGGCTTCACGGCGAAGGATTTCCGCACGTGGGGCGCGACGCTGCGAGCGATCGCCCTGATGCGCGCGACGCCGCTGTCCGGCCGACGTCGAGCGAGCGCGCCTTGAACGGCTGCATTGCGGCGGCGATCCGGACCGTGGCCGCGGAGCTCCGGAACACGCCGCCGTCTGCCGCAAGTCCTACGTGAATCCGATCGTGTTCGAGGCCTGGCGCAGCGGCGACGCTGCACCGTGCGATCGACGGTGGCATTGCCGGCGCGCCGCGCAGGAGCGAACGGCTCGCCGCGTCGTTTCTTCGTCGCGCGGCCCGCCGCGCCTGACGGTTTCGCAGGCGACACCAGGAAGAAAAGGGGCGGATGCAAGCATCCGCCCAAGTAGAACCCGCGAGAGGGAGGGCGCGCGGGCTCGGGTCTGTCCCCGGGCGGGGACAGGGGGGACTCCTTATTTCCGGTATTTCGCCTTCGCGTCGGCGACGCAGGCGTCCTTCGCGGCGCCCGTCAACGCGTCACACTTCTCGATCGCGACCTTGTAGTCCGCTTCCATCTTGTCTTCCTTCGCGTCCTGGCGGATCGCGGCGACCTTTTCGGTGGCCTTGGCATCGACCTTGGCCTTCGTTTCGGCCGCCTTGGCTTCCTTGATGCACACGTCCTTGTCGTTGCCGCTCTTCGCATCGCACTTGGCCTTCGCGACGTCATAATCGGCTTCGGCGGCCTCGATCTTCGCGTCGCGTCGCGCCTTGTCGGTGTTCTTGTACTGCGCCTCGGCGTCGGCCTTCGCCTTCTTGACCGTCGCCTTCGCCTGCGCGATGCAGACGTCCTTCGGGTTACCGGTGAGCGCGTCGCACTGCGCCAGCGCCGACTTGTACGAGGCGTTGGCGTTGTCCTTGGCGGCGGAATACTCGCTCGACGTCATCGCCGCACCGATGGCAAGCGTCGGGACGGCAAGACCGATGACCACGCCTTCGAGCAGATGGTTGCGTAGGGATCTGTTCATGATGGTTCCTCGGGTCGTTGGAGTCGCTGTCGTTTTACGCCTGCGGCGGCGTGACGTCGGGCTTCCAGCCCTCGAACCGGTTCTCGAAGCTGCGGATCTGCCGCTCGGCTTCTTCCTGGCCGATGCCGTAGGCCTCCTGCACCTTGCCGACCAGCTGGTCGCGGTGACCCGCGATGACGTCGAGCTCGTCGTCGGTGAGCTTGCCCCACTGCTCCTTCACCTTGCCCTTGAACTGCTTCCAGTTGCCCTCGACCTGATTCCAATTCATTGGAAAACCTCCGCGAATATTTCAATGGGCGATTGCCCATCGTGCTGCCTATGAGAGCAGCGTGCGTGCCAACCCGATTTGCCAGGCGAGTCAATGACTTATTGGGCTCAATCAAGGAGGCGATGGCAGAAAGTCCCATCGCGCGTGAAGTTATTGCAAGCGCCGCTCGGCCGGGCTCCGGCGACGCGCGAAGGGCGAGCGCGCCCGGGTCAGGCGTCGAGGGGCACGGTCAGCACCAGTGCGAATCCGGTAGGACCCTGATTCACGACCAACTGGCCGCCGGCTGCCGTGGCAGCGCGCCGGAGGAAATCGGCCTCCTCGCGCTCCCGTGGCGAGAGCCGCAGTGAGAGATTGGGATGATCGAGCAGGGCGAGGATCCGCAGCGAGGCGTTGTGATCGTTCGCCGCGAAGCTCAGCGCGACCTCGCCGCTGCGCTTGCGCGTGGCAATCGACTCGAGGCCCCAGGCCGCGACGCGATCGATCACGAACGCCTTGTCCTGCCCGTGAATCGCGACCGAATGGTCGAGCGTCGGAACGACCGTCAGGCCCGCAGGCTGCGAGTACGCGCGGGCGAGCTGATCGAGGCTGTCGACGATGTTGGCCGCCCCGGGTCGCGGACACTCGCAGTCCGCCGCGAGCGGCACTCGCTCGAGCGCGGCGATCGAAGCGCGGATCCGCTCGGCGGCCGCCTCGTCGGGAGGCGCCGTCGCCGCCGCGAGGCGCGCCCGCGCGAGCGTGTCGCGGAGCAGCATGCCGATTTGTGCGTGTGACGCGTCGAGCGAGTCGTCGCCTCCAAGCTCGACCAGGCTCGCGGCGTCGGCGCGCGGCGCGGGCGGAATGAAGGAGCTCAAGCGCCGTGCGGCCATGAACAGAAGCGCCGCGAGAAGCACGATCAGCGTGGCGAGGGCGTAATGCAGGATTCGCGCGGTGCCGATGGCGGCCCGGAGCGCGCGGCCGTCGTCGGCGAGTTGAACCTGCTCGCGCGATTCGAGACTGGCGATGATCGCGCGGATCGCCTCGAGCGATTCGCGGTACGGCACGACCGTTTCCGCCGGCCTCGTCTCGTCGGGCGCGCCGCGTGCGCGCTCGATCATGCCTTCCGCGAGCCCGATCGTTCGTCCGATCAGCGGCACGAGCTGCTCGATCAGCGACAACTCGGCGGGCGTGTCGCGCATGCGGTGCCGCAGGCTCGTGAGCTGCGCAGGAACGCTACGGCGGGCGCGCTCGAAGAGCTCGAGGTTCGCGCTGTCGCTCGTGCGCGCGAATCCCTGCGCCGAGGTCACGATGTCATTCACCAGCGAATGCAGCGCCTGCAGGTCCTGCACGGTCGCGGCAGACTCCGCGCGCGACTCGGCGAGCCGCTCGATCGCGTCCAGGCGCTCGACGCCGACCCAGAGCGAGCCCACCGCGAACACGACGACGAGGACCAGCAGAAAGTACGTCGGCAGGAGCGGTGGGATTCTTGGTCGCATGACGGAGGACGTGCGCGGTCCGGGCGGCAGAGCCTACACCCATTCGCGCGCCTGGGCGCTTCGCCCGCGTCGCGCCTCAGTTCGACTTGAATCGGACGCGGAGGACGCGGCGATCGTAGTCCGCCTCGGTGTCCATGGTGATCTCGACCCCACCCTGCGCGTAGACGCGGCCGCCGCTCTTCCGGCAGAGATTCCGCTCGTACTGGCACGGCCCCATTTCGGGATGGCTTCGGCACAGCTGTGCGACCTTCGGACTGAACGTGATCGCCGTCTGCGTACGCTCGCCGTTCGCCTCCGCGACACAAACGTACTGCGCATCGGCGGGAACGACGATGGGCGCGGCAGCGGCCGGGGCACGCGCCGCAGGGGCCGCGGGCGGCGGGGATTCGGGGACTTGCCGGCGAACGACGGCAGCGCCCGCGACGTCGCGCGGTGCGGTTTGCGGCACGGGCTCCTGCGCCGTGCATCCGGCGATCGCGATGACGACGAAAAGGGCAGCGGCGCGTTTCATGGGAGGCAACGATCGGCGCCCACGACCACCGATGCGATCGTGGCGCGTCGCACCTATCCTACCCCAACGCGAGGGCCCAAGGCCGCCGCGGGTCCGCACCGCGAACCGGGGTGACTGCCGGCTAAGGCTTGATCTGGCCGCGGATTTCGCCGTCCTTGTGCGCGTCGCTGTGGACGTTCACATACAGGTTGCCGGCCTTGTAGCTCGCTTCCTGTGCCGGCGAAAGCTTGGCACCCGCCGGCACGGCCCACGAACCATCGCCGTCTTTCACGAGCGGAATGATGACGCCGCCGTTCTTGCCTGCAGGCGCTTCATGAATGTGCGCGGACGTTGCCGTGATACCGGTCGTCATGATCTTGCCGCTCACGGCGCCGTCGTTGCCGAACGAGAGCGTGCCGCTGCCGCGGGCCGCGGATGTCACCGGCGGCACTTCCTGGTCTCCGGTGAGCGTGACCTTGACATCGGCAGCGAGCGCAGACAGCGACAGCGGCGCCAGACAGACGAATGCGATCGCGAGTGCGCGCGCAGGCAGGTATTGCGCGTGGGATCCATGCATGTCGACTTCTCCTGTAGTTCGTGCAGCCGCGGCGGGGCGCGAACTGCGGCGGCCACAGCGCTCCGCCGCGGCCTCGTGTCTAGGATCGCGAGGCCATCGCGTCGCGAATGTCGGCGCGATCCGAATTGCGAGTAGGCCGCGTCCTACGTTGCCGGGTACTGGCACATCGCTTGCTCGATCAAGAACACGGAAGATCGCGCGCACACCCGATGTGCAGGACGCGCACGCGATTGTCGACGCGAGGAGAAGTGCGATGACCAACTTCTATCCGTACTGGGTCGGAGTCGCGCTGGGCGCGGGCTTCGCGCTCGCGGTGGCCGGCTGCGATCAGCGGCATCCCACCGAAACGGCCGGTCAGAAGCTCGATCGTGCGACGCAGGAAACCAAGGACGCGGCGTCAAAGACGGCAGCCGCCCTCGACGATGTGGCACTTACGACAAAGGTGAAGGCGGCGCTGTTCGCCGAGCCCGGACTTAAGACGCTCCAGATCGAGGTTGAGACCCACGACGCTGTTGTCACGCTTGCGGGGAGCGTCGATACCCCGGCGTTGCGCGACCGCGCAGTGAAGATCGCGGGCTCCCTCGACGGCGTTCGACAGGTGATCGACAAGCTCGTCGTCAAGGCCTGACCGACTTCGTCGCGGCCGCGACGGAGAAAAATTTGCCGGCGTCTCCGGCAAGGATTGCCGGAAAGGCGCGCGGTGTCGCGATCTGGCGACGGTCGTCGCGTCGCCACTGCTCGCGATTGACGCGATTGTCCAGGAGAGCGCCATGGAAACCCCTGCCAGCATTGCCCGCCATCCGCTGCATCCGATGTTGATCTGCCTGCCCATCGGGCTCTGGTTCTTTTCGCTCGTGTGCGACGTGATCGTCTACTTCTCGGACGTCGAGGACGTCGAGATACTGTGGTTCACGCTCGGCTACTACACGCTGGCCGCCGGCCTGGCCGGCGCGCTCGCCGCGGCGATTCCCGGTCTGATCGACTTCCGGTCGCTCTCACAGCCTAGGGATCGCGCGCTCGCGACCCGACATCTGATGCTCAATCTGATCGTCGTCGCGTTGTATGCGATCAACCTATGGCTGCGCAGTGAGGATCCGCCTGCCTTCGAGCTCGCCATGGGGCTCTCGCTTCTCGGCATGAGCCTGCTTGCCGTCTCCGGATGGATCGGTGGCGAGCTCGTCCATGTGCATGGCGTCGGCGTCGCGGGACATGTCGAGGTGCCGCGCGAGGCGTCCGAGAAAATTGGACTTAGCGAGCCCTCCGCGACGCGCCTCGGACGGACGTAGACGAAGGCCGGCGCGGCATCCATTCGACGGCAGAAACGTCCCGCGTGCTGTGCAAATGCTGCCGCGACGAGCAACTCTTGCGCGCCGCGCGGCCGCTGATGCGGTAGCTCGCGTGCATTCCATCGTGTGCCCGCGTGAGGATCCGCACATGGCACGGCGCTTGCTGATCTTCGTGGGCCTGCGAGGTGAAGGAAGTTCGTCCCAACATTCGGGATCGGCAGGTCCCGATACTATCGGAGAGGTGACATCATGATTGCGAGAATCGTACTGCTGCTGGTGGCGCTGTCGCTCGGATCGGTTTCGCTGACCGCGTGCAATACCGTGCAAGGCGCGGGGAAGGACATCGAGAAGGCCGGTTCGAAAGTGCAGGAAGAAGCGCAGGAACACAAGCGCTACTGAGGCGCGGCCAATCGGCGCGATCGAAGCGGGCCGGTGCGTGGCGAGAAGTAAGCATCGCGCGGGCGGCGCTTGCCGCGCGCGCCGCCCTTGCCACGCTCGGCGCCGCCGCGCTGCTGCAACTCGCGGCGTGCGCTTCATTGCCGCCCGGTCTCGACGCGCCCAAGGCCGAGTCGACGGCACTCGCACGTCCCGAGACGTCGCCGCTCGGACGCCAGGTCGAGGCGCGGCGGAAGGGGCAAGCGGGACTTTCCGGATTCCGCCTTGTCGTCGACGGCACGGACAGCTTCGCGCTGCGCCTCTCGCTCGCCCGGCGCGCCGAGCGCACGCTCGACCTGCAGTACTTCCTGCTACGCCAGGACGACACGGGCAAGCTCCTGCTCGACGCGCTGCGTGCGGCCGCCGATCGCGGCGTCCGCGTGCGCATGCTGATCGATGACGCCGTGACCTTCGAGGACGATTCGGCGATCCGCCCGCTTGCGGCGCACCCCAACATCGAGATCCGCATCTACAACCCGTACGTCGTGCGGCGCGAGCTCGAGATGTTCCGCTGGGCGGAATTCGCGCTCGAGGGACGGCGGCTCAACTACCGGATGCACAACAAGCTGTTCGTCGCCGATAACGCCGTCGCCGTGACGGGCGGCCGCAACGTCGGCGACGCCTATTTCCAGGCCAGCACGGACCTCGAGCTCGGCGACTTCGACCTGCTCGTCGCGGGTCCCATGGTGCAGCAGATGTCGCGGAGCTTCGACCTCTATTGGAACGACAGGCTCGCGGTGCCGGTCGAGGCGCTGCCGCTCGGGAAGCCCACAGCCACCGAATACGAGCTGTGCCGCGATGGCGCTAGCGGCGCACACCTCCAAAATGGTCGATTCCGACTACGTACGCGGGCTGTCCAAGCGCGATCTGCTTGCCGACATCTTGTCGGGGCGGACGCCGCTCGTCTGGGCGAAAGCGACGCTGGCCTTCGACGTCCCTGACAAGGCACAGATCACGCGCGACGGGCAGCCCGGCCGGCTCATGTGGGAGCGGGTGGCCGCCGCGGTCGAGGCCGCGCGAAACGAGGTCATCATCGTGTCGCCTTACCTGGTGCCGGGGGCGTCCGAAATGGCGCTGCTGCGCCAACTGCACGAGCGCGGCGTCCGCATTCGCATTCTCACCAATTCACTCGCTTCGACCGACATGCCCATCGCGCACGCGGGGTACATTCGGCATCGCGTGCCCCTGGTCGAGGCGGGCTACGAGCTCTACGAAGTGCGACCGCTGCTCGGGGAGCCGCAGACGGAGCACGGCCTGATCAAGTCCGGCAGCTCCGAGCATTTCGGCCTCCACGCGAAGGTGTTCGTGATCGACCGCCAACGCGTGTTCGTCGGCTCGATGAATTTCGACCGGCGCTCGCTGTCGGTCAATACGGAGATCGGCGTCATCATCGACAGCCCGCAGATCGCGAACGCGATCGCGGCGCGCTTCGAGGCCATCGCGCAACCCGCGAACAGCTACCGAATCACGCTGGAACCGGGCGCCGAGTCGACGAAGACGATCCGCTGGACGACCCAAGTGGGCGGTAAAGGGGTGACGTTCGCGTCTGAGCCCGACGTGGACGCGGGCAAGCGCACGCTGATCCAGGTTTTCTCGCTCCTGCCGCTCGACAGTCTGCTTTAGGGCTAAGGTGCCCGAGGCGCCACCGGGCGCGCGAGCTCACGGTTCAGGAAGCTTGCGCCGTCTTCCTCACGCCCGTCGGGGCCGCGGACGCGGTAGCGGGTGCCGGTGGACGACGACTGCGTGCCGATCTCCCGCACGAAATCCTCGGCCGTGTGGATGCGGCCGCTCGCGTATTCCCACTTTGCGCGAAGGAAACTCGCCGCGGTCCCGGCGTCGTAGTCGGCGCCGTTGCGAACGAAGCGCCGGTCGGTCGATCGCGCGACAGTGTCGATCAGCCGCTCGATCCGGCGCGCCTCGGCGGGCGCGATCCCGGCCTCCGGCGCCTCGGCGAAAGCGGCACGCGCGGCGAGCAATGCGGCGGCGGCACCGAGGAGGAGGGCCCATCGCCCGAATCGCATCGAAATCATCGTTCCTTCTTGGTGAAAAGTCTGCAAGTCATGCTGACGTCGATATGCGAGCGAAGTTCCTGGGCGACGCCTCCGCGATCGGCTGCTGCCTGCATGTAGGCCCGCTCGCATCCGATTCAACATTTCGAGTTGTAAGGGTTTCTCAGTGCCGGTGCGGACCGCGCCGAAGTGCGAGGCGCCGGTCCGGGGCGCTCGTGCCAAGCACAGGATTCGACGCGAGTTTTCCGCCGACAGCGGATGCGCAGACGATTGTGGCGGCGAGGCACGGGTGTTGCTCGTTCCAACGGAAGAGCCGACAAGAGGAAGGGAGACATGCGCATGCACCGATCACGACGAGCTTTCGATCGCACTCCGTCGCGTGAAGTTGCCGCAACGTCGTCGCCGGACACGACGAGGGGTGTTCTTGCACCCACGCTCCCGCACGAGCGCGACGAGACGCCCGATCCGGCGCCCGGCCGTGACCGGCCGAAGATCGCGAATGCCGCGGCGGACTTGGCGGCGGGGCGCGCCGATACCGATTGCTACGGCGCCGCGCGGCGAGTCTTTCGGGGTGCCCGCCGCGGGCGGTCGCGATGAGGGGGCTTCCTGCTTCGACGTTGAAATCTGGATCGGGGCCCGCGGGCACGCGCACGGCGGCGGCTGCACGCTCGGCAGCGCCGCCGGCGGACCAACCGGCGCCCCCGCCGGCCGCCACGACGGGCCCCACCACACCGGCGCAGGGAAAGCTCGAGGTCGTATTTCTCGGCGGGTTGTTCCTGTTCGCGTTCGTCGGCACGCTGATCGTCGCGCGGCCCGTGCTGGTTCCGATGGTGGCCGCGGCGCTCCTCGCGATGACGCTCATGCCGGCAGTGAATCGGCTCCGCCGGTGGGGAGCGCCGCATGCCGTCGCCGTGACGATCGTCACGGTCGCGCTTGTCGCCGCGATCGCGGTCCTCGCGTGGCTTCTGGTGGAGCCGCTCGGCAACGCACTCTCCGCGCTGCCGCTGCTCGACGGCCTGGGGCACCGCCTCGCACGGTTGTCGCAGCGCGTGTTCGGGGCGGCCTACACCGAGTGGGTCACGGAGCGCCTGCGCGAAGCCGCTCCCGGTGCCAACCTCAGCGCAGGACTGTTCGCTAACGTGGCGGAGAGTGTCGTCCTCGTGGCGACCACGCTCCTGCTCACGCTGTTCCTGCTCCTGAGCGGCGATCTCTTCCTGCAGAAGCTCGTCCGGGTGCTGCCGCGCATCCGCGACAAGCTCAAGGCCCTGAAGGTCGTCAACTCGGTGCAGGAGGACGTCGGCCGGTATTTCGCGACCGTAACGCTTGTCAACATCGTCATGGGGACCATCGCGGGCGCGATCGCCACGTACTTCGAGCTTCCCGCGCCGCTCCTGCTCGCCGTCCTGGTGGCGCTCTTCAACTACTTTCCCTACGTGGGCGCGATCGTCAATACGTTGTTGCTCCTGCTTGCCGCTGCGGCCGTCTACACGTCGATCGGTGAAGTGATTCTTGCGCCGGCCGCGTACGCGGCGGTCGCGTCGGTCGAGGGCCATCTGATCACGCCGCTGATCCTAGGACGGCGCACGCAGTTGAATGCGGTTACCGTCGTCTTCGGTCTCGTGTTCTGGTCCTGGGCCTGGGGCATTCCGGGCATGGCGCTCGCTGTCCCGCTCCTTCTCGTGATCAAGGGATTCGCGATGCACATCGAGCGGCTGGAGGCGGTCGGCGAGTTCATGGGCCGATAAGTCCGGCCTCGCCGGCGCGTCCTCCTGGACTACGGTGCGATGCGTTCCCAGGCGCCTTCGCAAGGCGGGCCAAACGAGAAGTGGAGCGCCGGCGCGCGACAGTCGAAGATCGCGCAGGATAGCGTCCGCACGTCGTGCCCGTCGTCGTGCCGGCACAGACCCGCGCTGGCGCGGTCGCCGTGGCGGGCCATGACCTTCCGGATGTCCTCGCGCGGGTAAGGCTGCAGCAAGCCGCGCAGCGCATGATCGAGCGTCGCGAGTCGCGCGCGCGAGGTCCTGCCGCCGATGTCGTCGAAGCCCGCGAGATCCCGTCCGTGAAGACGGTCGCTGACGAAATGATTGGTGCGCGCCACGTAGTCGCGCTCGCCCGGCTCCTCGGCGGCGACTGCGCGATGCGCGAGCTCGATCGCGGCGACGGCACCCGTCGCATCGCCCATGAGCAGCGTCCCGCCGCCCGCGTGCGGCACGCGGAAGACGAGCGCGACCGCTTCGGCGACGGTCATGCATTCGCGCAGGAGCCGTGTCATCAGGAAGGGGCGCAGCCAGCCCTCGCCGTGATCGGTCGTCCCGACCTGCGTGTCGGCGACCGCGAAGCCGTCCGTGTTGATGCCGCCGGCAAACGCGCCCGGCGCACCCAGGCTGCCGACGCACAGGATGCGCCGTCCGGCCCACTCCGGGTCGGTGTGCCGGAAGACCCGCTCGAGCTCGCTCTGCCCGCCGCGGGAATCGCGGTTCTTCACGACCACGGTTCCGCCTTCGGCCCGCGCCGTCGCCCACGCCGTGCACGCATCGGCGAGCGCCGGCTCGCCCGCGAGGTCCGCGACGACATTGCCGTAAGAGCACGCGAACAGCGCATCGGCCGCGATGCCGAAGCCCTCGGCAATGCCCTGCACCTCGACGAAGCCATCGGGATCGTTCTCGCGCATGAACGCGTGCTGCGCGTCGAGCCACTCGACGACTTTCGGCACGGCAAGTGCTGGACCGAGCTCGCGCAATCGCCGCGTGACGGCGACCGTTACCTCGGCGATCCGGTCGGGCGAGAGCTGCGCCTGCAGTCGGCCGCGGTCGTAGGCCGCGCCGCGGAGGTCGAGGATCTGACCGGCAGGCATGGGTGCGATGCCGGCCGCAAGGCGCTATGCAGCGACCTTCGCGGCGACGCGCGGCGTCTCCGGACGCGCGGCGCGGAAGGCGGCCAGGAGCTCGGCCTCCTTCGACTTGGCTTGCTTCAGGTGACGCTCCTTGACGTGACCATAGCCGCGGATGTGCTCCGGAATCCGCGCGAGCTCGATCGCGAGCGCATGGTTGTGCGTCGCGAGCGCGGCCAGCAGCTCGTCGACGAGCGCGACGTACTCGCCCGGCAGCGCGCGTTCGGTCTTGCGCTCGGCCGTGCGACCAAACACGTCGAGCGCCGTGCCGCGCAGGCCCTTGAGTCTTCGCGAGCACGCGGAATGCGCCCATCATCCAAGGACCGTAAACGCTCTTCGTTGCCTCGCCGGTCACGGCATCCGGCTTGTTGAACACCGGCGGCGCGAGATGGAACTTGAGCTTGTAGTCGCCCTCGAACGTCGCGGCGACGCGCTCGTTGAAGTCGGTCTCGCGTGTACAGCCGCGCGACTTCGTACTCGTCCTTCACCGCGAGCAGCTTGAAGTAGTAGCGCGCAACGGCTTCGGTCAGCGCCGTCGCGCCCGGCAGTCGCGCGGACTCCGCGGCGCGGACCTTCGCGACGAAGTCCGTGTAGCGCTTCGCGTATGCCGCGTCCTGGTAGGCGGTCGAGGAATTCGCGGCGCCGCTCGATCGTCTCGTCGAGCGTCGCCGACAACCGCTGCGATTCGGGAATCGCCGCCGGAATCGCCGCCGCCGACACGCGCGCCGGATCGACCGCAGCCAGCCGGCCCCAGCGGAAGCTTTGCTTGTTCGACTCAATCGCGGCAGCGTTCAATTCGATCGCGCGCAGGATCGCCGCCTCGGAAACTGGGAGCAACCCGCGCTGATAGGCGTAGCCGACCATGAACAGGTTGGTCGCGATCGAGTCGCCCATGAGACCGGTCGCGAGCTTGGTCGCGTCGAGGAACTCGGCGTCGCCGGGTCCGACGGCATCCTCGATCTCTCGCTCCATCGACCCGCGCGGGAACACGAGGTCCGGGTCACGCGTGAATCCCGCCGGCATCACGAGCGCTGAATTGACGAGCGCCTTCGTCACGCCTTTCTGCATCTTCGCGAGTTGCTCGTAGCCGACGCCCGTCAGGATGTCGCAAGCGAGGATCAGCCTCGCGTCGCCGGCGGCGATGCGCGTCGCGTGCAACTCCTCCGGCGTGTTCGCGATCCGCACGTGCGAGACGACGGCGCCGTTCTTCTGCGCGAGCCCCGTCATGTCGAGCACGGACACGCCCTTGTTCTCGAGGTGTGCGGCCATGCCGAGCAGCGCGCCAATCGTGATGACGCCCGTGCCGCCGATGCCGGTGACGACCACGCCATAGGGCTCGGGCGTCGCGGGGAGCACCGGATCGGGCAGCGCCGGGAATTCGCCGGCCTGCGCCTTCTGCGGCTTGCGGAGGCTCCCGCCCTCGACCGTGACGAAGCTCGGGCAGAAACCGTTCACGCAGGAATAATCCTTGTTGCACGTGCTCTGGTCGATCGTCCGCTTGCGGCCGAACTCGGTCTCGACCGGGGCCACCGAGACGCAATTCGACTTGACGCCGCAGTCGCCGCAGCCCTCGCAGACGAGCTCGTTGATGAACACGCGCTTCGCGGGATCCGGATACTTGCCACGCTTCCGGCGCCGGCGTTTCTCGGCCGCGCACGTCTGGTCGTAGAGCAGGATCGTGCAGCCGGGCGTGTCGCGCAGCGCGCGCTGGACCGCATCGAGCTCGGTCGCGCGGATGGATCTCGGTGCCGGAGGCGAAATAGCCGGACGGATACTTGTCCGGCTCGTCGCTCACCACGACGATCTTCGCAACGCCTTCGGCGGCAACCTGCTTCGCGATGGCGGCGGGGGAGAGCGGTCCGTCGAACGGCTGGCCGCCCGTCATCGCGACCGCGTCGTTGTAGAGGATCTTGTAGGTGATGTTGACGCCGGCGGCGATCGCCGCGCGGATCGCCAGGATCCCGCTGTGGTAGTACGTGCCGTCGCCGAGGTTCGCGAAGATGTGCTTCTCGGTCGTGAACGGCGCCTGGCCGATCCACGGCACGCCCTCGCCGCCCATGTGCGTGTACGTGCTCGTGCTGCGGTTCATCCAGATCGCCATCACGTGGCAGCCGATGCCGGCGGTCGCGCGGCTCCCCTCGGGCACGTTGGTCGACGTGTTGTGCGGGCAGCCCGAGCAGAACCATGGCTGCCGCTCGAGCGTGATCCGCGGCTTCTCGAGCGACTTCTCCTTCGCGTTGATCCAGTCGACGCGCGCCTTCAGCTTTTCCGACTGCCGCGGCTGCAGCCCGAGGCGCTCGATGCGCTGCGCGATCGCGCGTGCGATCATCGCCGGCGTGAGCTCGGAGAGCGAGGGCAGGAGCCAGTCGCCGTGCGGCCGCACCCACTCGCCCTTCTCGTCGAACTTGCCGACGACGCGCGGGCGCACATCGTCGCGCCAGTTGTAGAGCTGCTCCTTCAACTGGTACTCGACGACCTGGCGCTTCTCCTCGACGACGAGGATCTCCTCGAGGCCTTCGGCGAACTGGCGCACGCCTTCGGGCTCGAGCGGCCAGGTCATCGCGATCTTGTAGACGCGAAGGCCGATCTCGGCGGCGTCCTGCTCGGTGATGCCGAGGTCGTCGAGCGCCTGGCGCACGTCGAGGTAGCTCTTGCCGCTCGTGATGATGCCGAGCCGCGGCTTCGGCGAGTCGATCACGATCCGGTTCAGCTGATTGACGCGGCAGTAGTGGAGGGCGGCGTAGACCTTGTAGTTCTGCATCCGCGCCTCGGTCGCGAGGAACGGATCGGGCCAGCGGATCGACACGCCGTCCGGCGGCAGCGGGAAATCGGTCGGGCACGATGATCGGCGTGCGCTCGGGGTCGATATAGACCGACGCCGAGCTCTCGACGGTGTCGGCGACGCACTTGAAGCCGACCCAGAGGCCCGAGTAGCGCGACATGGCCCAGCCGTGGAGACCGAGGTCGAGGATCTCCTGCACGCTCGACGGGTAGAGCACCGGGAGCATCGCCGCCGAGAACATGTGGTCGGACTGGTGCGGCAGCGTCGACGACTTCGCGCCGTGATCGTCGCCGGCGAGCACCAGCACGCCGCCGTGCTTCGACGTGCCCGCGTGGTTCGCGTGCTTGAACACGTCGCCGCAGCGATCGACGCCTGGTCCCTTGCCGTACCACATCGAGTACACGCCGTCGTATTTCGCGCCCGGATAGAGGTTCACCTGCTGCGAGCCCCAGATCGCGGTGGCCGCGAGGTCCTCGTTCAGGCCCGGCTGGAACTTGATGTGCGCGCGGTCGAGGAACGGCTTCGCCTTCCACAGCGACTGGTCGAGCGCGCCCAGCGGCGAGCCGCGGTAGCCGGAGACGAAGCCTGCCGTATTGAGGCCGGCGAGCGCGTCGCGCTGTCGCTGGAGGATCAGCAGCCGGACGAACGCCTGCGCGCCGGTGAGGAATACGCGGCCGGAGTCGAGCGCGTATTTGTCGTCGAGCGAGACGTCGCGCAGGACAGAGGCGGCAGCAGCCATTGGAAAACGCTCCGCAAAAATCGTGTCTTTGGGGGAAGGCCTACAAATCAGCAGCTTGTGGCCGAATCCCTGTAGACCTTCTATCGGCGCGCATTGTACGCGCGTTTGCGACGGGCGGGTTCGTCGAGATGAAGGCCACCGTTAAGGACCGACTGCTATCGGGAGGACCGGTCACTCGGCGATCTTGTTCCTGTTGTTCCTGTCATATCCACGATTCATCTTGGGCGTTTGTGCCTCGCGCCCTATCCCCAATCGCGCTTGCGAAATTGAAGCGACCACAGGGCGCGAGTTCATCGCGTCATGGGAATCGTGAAGGTAAACGTTGAGCCTTTGCTCAGTTCGCTTTCGAGCCAGATCCGACCGCCATGCAACTCGACGAACTTTTTGGCCAGCGCGAGACCCAGGCCAGTGCCTTCATGCTTGCTAGCGTTGTCGCCACCTACCTGCTGGAATTCCTCGAACACTGCCGCCTGATCCTCGCGCGCGATGCCAATGCCCGTGTCGTGCACCGCAATTACGACGTCATTCTCTTTGCGACGTGCGCTCAGATCAACCCGACCGCCATCCGGCGTGAACTTGACTGCGTTGGACAATAGGTTGAGCAGAATCTGCTTGAACTTGCGCTCGTCGGCGACCAGGGAGCCAAAGTCCGGAACCACGTCTAGCGCGAGCACGACACCGTGTCGCTGAGCTCGCTCGCGCACCAGCGTCATCGCGTTGCCAAGCGCCAAGGGTACGTCGAAAGTCGACAGTTCCAGTTCCATCCTGCCGGCCTCGACTTTGGACAGGTCGAGGATGTCGTTGATCAGCGAAAGCAAATGTCTGCCGGATGTAAGGATGTCCTTAAGGTACTCATCCTGCTTGGTGTTTAGCTCACCGAACAGCCGCTCGAGCAGCGCTTCGGAAAAGCCGATGATGGCGTTGAGCGGCGTCCTCAGCTCATGCGACATGTTGGCCAGGAATTCGGATTTGTGCTGATTGGCCGTCTCCAGCTGACGATAGAGACGCCCAAGTTCGTCATTCATCCGGTTGAGGTTGGTCGCCAGCCCTCCGAGCTCATCGCGGTTCGGCACGCCGACCCGCTTTGTGAAGTCTCCGGTGGCAATTTCGTTGAGCCGGACATCCATCTGCCTGACCGGACCGACAATCGACCAGGAAATGGCGTATCCCAGCGCCAGCGCCAACAGGATGCTGCCGAGGACGAACCCTACGACGAAGTTGCGTGAATGCAGGTATTCGTCCTTTCCCGAATCGATGGCGGCGACCATGTCGGCCTCTGCCTTGTTCACCAGCTCGTTGGTCAACCGTTCCAGGCGATCGGCGAGCGGGCCCGCCCGCCCAATCTGCATTTCCTGCCCCTCTGTCGTCTTGCCAGCGCGTATCAGAGCGACGACATCGCCGACGACCGCGATGAACGCATCGTAGTCGCTTCGCACACGGCCCATGAGTTCGGCTTCGTCCTGGGCAACGAACTGAAGTCGGTCGAGATCATAGCCAAACTGGTCAAGCTGGCGCAGTGTTGTGTCGAGGTTGCGATTAGGAACGAGTAACGCGGACGCGACGTTGTAGAGCTGCTCAGTTGCATCGTGCTGGATCTGGCGGTAGGCGGCGATCTTGCGCTGAACCTTCGCGAGGTCATCGGCGCGCTGGTTGACCCGCGAGAGCTGCCCGAGGCTCACAACGGCGACGACAATCAGCAGTCCCGCAATGGCGAGGAACGCCACGAGCAGCTTGGCGTAGATCGAAACCGGTATTCGCGCAACGGTGCCGGGCAGCCATCGCAGCAGCGGCTGTTTCACTCGTTCACTCGCGCAGCAGCGCCTGCAGATCGCGGAGCATTTCGTCGGGGGCGAAGTGATAGCCGAGATACTGGACGCGAATCGATCCCTGGCGATCCACCAGCGACGTTAGAAACAGGTGATCGACGTCCCCTCGCTGCGACTTCTTCGCGAACGCGCCATAGCGCCGCACGACTTCCTGGATCTCGGCGGGAGACCCAGTGAGGAAGCTCCAGCCACCAAGATTCGCTCCGTGGGCAGCGGCGTACCTGCCCAGAGCCTTAGGCGTGTCCACTTCCGGATCGACTGTGATCGAAATGAACTGCACGCGCGGACCGAAGGCGGAACCGAGTTTGGGTTGCAGCGAAGCCATCTTCGCCGTGAGTATCGGACATGTATCTGCGCAGCTGGTGTAGATAAACGTTACCGCAAGAACCTTGCCCCGCAGGTCCGCGAGACGTATGCGCTCGCCTTCCTGATTGGTCAGCATGAACTCCGGTGCCGTTCCAACGACGGGAAGACGTTCGTCCGCCTTCGTCTCGTGTCCCCATGCGAACGACGCGTGCGTCACAAACAGTGCTACCAGGATCGTTGCGCGTGTCATGTCGGCGGTTTGCGCGTTACGCTTACTCACATGCTGACCCTACGCCTTGAGTTCGCGCTTCAGCTCGTTGAGGAACCGCCAATCGGTGCCCTGCGCGATCAGCTTCTGCGGAGTTGATTTGATCATACCCACCTCGTGTAGGCGCAGCGCGTGGAAACGCAGCGTATCGTCCGGATTGAAGGTACGCCAGGCGTTGTAGGACACTTCTTTGACGACCTCGAGCGCGATGTCATAGCTGGGCTCGTAGTCCTTCTGCACCATGTATCGGGCCGCGCGCTCGGGTTCACGGGCGCAGATATCGGTGGCCTTGAGGATCGCGCGAAGGGCCCGTTTGGTGGCGACCGGATGCTTGTGCGCAAACTCTCGACGCCCGGCGAGCATGCAGCAGAAATATTGGGACCACGGCTTGTCCCGCGATGTGTCGACGAGGACGTGCCCGATCTTCTTTGCACGAAGCTGCTGCGGCTGAGGGGGAAAGGCCAGGAATGCATCCGCCTTTCCGTCAACGAACTGACGCATGGTCTCTTCCTGCGTATTTCCTACGACCCACACGATGTCCTTGCGCGGGTCCATACCGACGTACAGCATCATGCTGGCGATGTAGACGTGGTCGCCATATCCGCGCGCGATGATGGACGCGCGTTTTCCCTTGAGATCCCGGATCGTACGGACGTGTTCATTTCCGAAGAGTTCGTAGCAGCCGCCGTGAATTCCAGCCAGCACAACAATGGGTCGTCCACCGTCGATCGCCGGGACCAAGCCGGTGGCGGCGTCCAAGGAGAGATCGGCCTTGTCTTCTGCGAGCAAGATGTTTGCGTCAACGTCACCACCGGTTGAGCGCACGTACTCGATCTTGGAAAAGCCCTCGAGGCGCAACAGCTCTTCGGCCAGATATTGGGGCGCAAAGCAAATGGTCGGATCATGGACAAAACGGATCGTTGTCGTTTCCGGAGGCGGCTCGGCGGCGAGACTCAAGTCGTAACCGAACAAGCTCGCGGCGCCGGCTACGGCAGTCACGCCCTTCACGAACTCTCGCCGGCCCCGGCGTACGTTTTGAGAGATGCCCAGCGCACGAATGACCGGTTTGACCAACGGCAGAGCGTTCTGCTTCATGTGGTTCTTCCCCGGTTAAGTGGAGCAGACCCGCGCGCTGAATAGTACGGCACGGCGCCGCGAGAGAACAACTCGCATTGTCCACTCCAGAGGTGCCGGCTGAATCGAGCACGATCACCTCGCCGCCTGCGCCAGTTTGCGTAATGGCGGCACCGAAGGAACTACACGCCAGCGCCAGCGAGCAGGGATTGGGGTCGTTGCCGTTGGAGGCCACGGGCGTAGGGCCGTCGCCAGAGCGCCCGTGGAGGTCAGGATGGACAGGGAACGCAATGGACGCAAGCGCAGCGGTGCGACGCAGCACTTGAGGTCCTCTCGAGGAACTCTCGCCTTAGTCCGCCGACCTTCTTGTCCTCCTACCGGGCCGCGGCCTCGGCGACCGCCGCAAGCGATCGGGCTCGGCTGCTGGCGCAGTGTCTCCAAGTTCTACATGGTCAAATACGCCCTAGGCTGATTCGGGCCGAACTTCGCGAAATCTATGTAGAAGGGCGGGATTCGATTTCGCAGCGCGAACAAGAGCTTGCGCGCGTTCTTCTGCGGACATCGTGTTTTTGGGCCGTCCGGGGCCGGATAGGCGCCGCGACGCTCCGGCGGGCGATTGTGTCACCTATGCCTGTACGACCCCACCGGCAATTTGCCGTGCCTCGCGTCGGCATGTATTGGGGTCTTGCGCGCCGATCACAATGGCGGGATCGCCGCGGCGCACGGGTAGAATGCGCGGCGATCCGATCGCGCGCCGCACGCCAACCGCCGCACTCGACATGTCCTCCCCGCTGCTTCCATCGATCGAGCTCGAGACCGGCGCGCATCCCGATGCGGCCGTCATCTGGCTGCACGGCCTCGGCGCCGACGGCAATGACTTCGTCCCCATTGTCGAGGAGATGCGCCTTCCGCAGTCGCTGTCGGTGCGCTTCGTCTTCCCGCACGCGCCGGTGCGGCCGGTGACGATCAACAACGGCTTCCCGATGCGCGCGTGGTACGACATTTATGCGGCCGACCTTGCGAATCGTGCGGACGTACTGGGCGTGCTGCAGTCGCAGACTGCCGTCGAGGCGCTGATCGCGCGCGAGAAGACGCGCGGCGTCGCCGCGCGGCGGATCGTCGTCGCCGGCTTCTCGCAGGGCGGCGCGATCGCGCTGCACACGGCGCTGCGGCACGCGGAGCGACTCGCGGGCATCGTCGCGCTGTCGACGTACCTGCCGCTGCCCGACCGGCTCGCCGCGGAAGCCGCTCCCGCCAACCGCGACCTGCCGATCTTCATGGCGCACGGCACGATGGATCCGGTCGTTCGGCCGGAGTGGGGTGAGGCGACACGCCGCACGCTCGAAGCCGCGGGCTACGCGGTCGAGTGGCACACGTATCCGATGCCGCACTCCGTCGTGTGGGAGGAGGTCGAGGCGATTCGCGACTTCCTCGTCCGCGCACTCGTGGCCGCGTGACGCCACGCGTCGGCAACGCGACATTCCGGCGCAGCTTCAGCGTCCCGGATTCGGCCGCGGCGCGTGGTAGACCGCCGTGAGATCGCGTGTCGTCGTCGGCGGTTCGTCCCCGAGGAGCCTGGCGATGCCATCGACTGACATGCGCGCTAGGCGATCGCGATTGCCGGCGATCGCCTCGGCGTACGGGTCGGTGCCGCCGAAATGCTCGGCGAGGCCGTGGGCGACCGGGCCGAAGGCCCCGTGCAACCGCCCGCTGATGAGGCGCTCGCAGAAGCCCCCGGTCTTCGCGACGAGATCGAGGGCATCGCGATAAAGCAGCTCCTCGCGTCCATCCGGCAGTCGCCTGCGATCCAGACCGGCGAGCACCAGTTCCGGATGGAGATGGTAGTAGCAGCGCTCGATGTAGGATCGATCGGCCATCTGGCTCAGCAGATCCGCGCTTCCCAGCATCTGGCCGATCGCCACGGCCGGGGCGTCGTGCCCCGCAAAGACGCGATCGCATTCGGCGCCGAGCCGGGTAGCGTGAATGAGCGTGGCGAGCGGCGCGTAACGGGCGAACGCGGTCACCCGCAGCCATGCGGCGGCGAAGTCCGCGCTGCGCGCCTCGTGTTCCGACATGAGCTGCGGGCCGACGAGCGCCGCCTCCGCTTCCTTGCGGAGGTAGCCGACGTCGTGCAGGAGCGCCAACAGGACGCCGAGCACGCCAATCTCGGACGGGAGCGAGCCGGCCGCTCCGGACCCCGCGCGCCGGCACCCGGCGACAAGACGGGCCGTCACCAGCGCGGTGTCGAGCGAATGGCGCAGGTCGTGGAAGGGCATGTCGCACGCGAGATAGCCTGGTTGCGCGCCGGCGAAGAGGCGGTCGACCAGATCGAATCCGGCATGGAGCATGCCGCGGTCGAAGCGGTGAGCACCAAACGTGTCCGCGAGAATCTCGTCCACTTCCGCCCGCACCGACGCAGCGTCTGCTATCGAGACGGTGCCAGTCACGTCGAGGATGCGCAGCGGAGCGAGCATGGCGCCTCGCGGGAGGCAGGGCAACACAATGATAGTCGCATTGGCCGGGGCACGGATGCTGCGATGCGGAAACGCGATGCCGCCGCGGACCTCTGTTACATTGCGGCGGCATGAGCGCACGGACCCGCCCGCGCCGGCTCGCGTCGCGCGACCTCCGGACGATTCTCGGCGTCACGAGCGCACTCGCCGCGCCGTTCGACCTCATGACCATGCTGGGCGAAGTGGTCGCCGCGGCGAAGCAGGTTCTGAACGCCGACCGCGGATCGGTCTGGCTGCACGACGCGGCGACCGGCGAGCTCGTGCTCGAGGTCGCGACCGGGATCAAGCCCGTCCGTGTGCCGTTCGGCGCGGGTCTCGTAGGCGCCTGCGCGCGTGACCGACAGACGATCAACGTGCCCGACTGCTACGCCGATCCGCGCTTCGACCAGGGTGTCGACCGCGCGTCCGGCTATCGCACGCGCTGCATGCTGACGCTACCGCTGATCGACCACAAGAACGTGCTCGTCGGCGTGATGCAGGTGCTGAACAAGAAGGGCGGGGTGTTCGACGCGGACGACGAGGCGCTCGCGACCGCGCTGGCCGCGCAGTGTGCGGTCGCGCTGCAGCGCGTGAAGATGACCGAGGCGGTGATCGAGGGCGAGCGGATGCGACAGGCGCTCGAGATGGCGCGCGAGGTCCAGATGAGTACGCTGCCCGCGACCATGCCGGTCGTGCCCGGCTACGACGTCTGCGGCACCTCGCGGCCCGCCGAGCTCACCGGCGGCGACACGTTCGACCTCGCGCTCGTGGAGCAGGGGCTGCTGGTCGTGCTGGGCGATGCGACCGGCCACGGCATCGCGCCGGCGCTGTCGGTTACACAAATGCACGCGATGCTGCGGATCGCATTCAGGCTGGGCGCGGATCTCGACGCGGCATTCGTGCAGGTCAACAACCGGCTTGCCGAGACTCTGCCCGCCGACCGGTTCATCACCGCGTTCATCGGACTGCTCGACCCCGCGACGCACCGGCTGCGCTTCCATAGTGGTGGTCAGGGCCCCATCCTGCATTTTCGCGCCGCGACAGGCGCGTGCGTGTCGCATCGGCCGACGAGCTTTCCGCTGGGCGCGATGCCGCTCACCCGGCTCAAGCCGGCGGTAACGCTGGAGCTGGATCCGGGTGACGTTCTCGTCCTCCTTTCGGACGGCTTCTACGAGTGCTGCAACGCCGGCCGCGAAACGTTCGGCGAAGCGCGAGTGCAGGCGCTCGTCCGGGCTCATGGCCAGCTCCGGATGAACGAGCTCTTGCGCATCGTGCAGCAGGAAGTCGACGTGTTTAGCCTGGGCTCACCGCAGGACGACGACATGACGGCGGTACTTGTGAAACGCGAGGCGGGGTCGTGACGGCGCAGCAGTCGTTTCGGCGGAGCTTCGACGCGCTGCCCGCGATCTTCGCGTTCATGGCGGGGGAATTTGCGCGGCAGGGCGTCGACGCCCGTCTGCTCCCGACGGTCGATCTGGCCGTGGAAGAGCTATTCACGAACATGGTCAAGTACAGCAAAGGGACCAACGCCGAGGTGAGCATCGGACTGACGGGCATCGCGGGCGGTGTCGAGGTGACGCTGACGGACTATGATGTCGAGCCATTCGACGTCACCAAGGCGCCCGACGTCGACGTGAGCCTGCCGATCGAGCAGCGCCGGCCCGGAGGCCTGGGGCTGCACCTGATCCGGCGGCTGCTCGATTCGGTCGAGTACGAGTATTCGCAGGAGAGCCGGGAAAGCCGGATCACGCTGCGCAAGACGCTGGCCGGAGCATAGGGTCACGAGCCCGAGGCTGGCACTGGGGGAAGCGATGTTCGCGATCGATAAAGGCCCTGACGATTGTGTAGTTATTTCGGGGCGGCTGGATGCTGCGCAGGCGCCAGCCGCGCAGGCCTTCCTCGACACCGTCCAGGGGACCGTCACGCTCGATTGCCGGGGCCTCGACTACATCTCGAGCGCCGGGCTCGGCGTCCTCCTCAAGACCCAGAAGCGCCTGCTCGCCGCGGGCGGCAAGTTGCGCCTCGCTGGGGTCAACCGCCACCTGCGGGACATTTTCGGCTACTCAGGCTTCGATCAGCTGTTCGAGATCGAGCCCGCCTCTTGAAACCCGCGCACCAACCTTTCGCGCGCCCGGGTGTAATTGTGGACGACGGCACCGACCAGGCCCTGGTGGAGCGGTATCGAGAAGGGGACCGGGAGGCGTTCGCCGAATTGGTCGTTCGCTACCAGAGGCCGATCTACAACGCCGCCTTCTGGGTGTTGCGCAAGGCCGAAGATGCCAACGACGTCACGCAGGACGTTTTCCTCAAGGTCGCCGAACGGATCCATGATTACGATGGTCAGCACAAGTTCTTCAGCTGGATCTACCGCATCGCGGTCAACGAGGCGCTCAACCGCCTGCGCCGGAACGGGCGCGAGGATGAGTTGGATGACGGGGTGGACCTGGCGGACTCCGGAAGCACGAATCCCGAGCGTCGTGCCGGAGAGGCGGAGCTCGCGAGCCGGATCCGGAGCGCGCTGATGCGCCTGTCGACCCACGATCGCATGGTCATCACGCTGCGGCACTTCTCGGAGTGCAGCTACCGGGAGATCGGCGACATCCTGGACATCGACGAGCGGACCGTGAAGTCAAGGTTGTTCGAGGCGCGGCAGCGGCTGCGCCGGATGCTCCAGGATTTTGAGCCCGACGGACATGAAACCCACTGAACTCGACGCATTGATGCAAGCGGTCTTCGACGGGGAGGCAACTCCCGGCGAATCCCTCGACCTCGAACGCGCCCTCGCTGCCGATCCCGCGGCCCGCGCGCGCTTCGAGGAATGGCGCAGTCTGTTCGACGGCCTGGGCAGCGTTCCGCAGGCGTTCCCGCCCGAGGGGCTGGTCGCCGCGGTGATGGCTGGTTTGCCGCAGCGTGTGCCGCCGCGAGCGCGCGCCGGCCAACTTTTCCCGCCGCCGGGTGTAATTGCGGCAACTTCCAAAGAGTCCCGGGTCACAAGCCGCGGAACGTCGACAACGGTCCACGCGATATCCCAGACAGGACCATTCACCAGGGGTGCACAGATGAGCGAACAGCAACGTACGTTCAGCAAGCGCAAGGTGTGGATCGGGGTCGCGGTCGCCGTCGCGGCCATCGCCGTCGGAGCGCAGTTCGTCGACTACCCGCCCAAGGGGCAGGATGCGGCGGGCGCTATCGTTCCGGCGCAGCGGTATCGGGCTCCCCAGATGACCGCCGAGGACGTCAAGCTCGGAGCTCCGTCGGGAGCGCAATCGGGACAGGTGAATTCAGCGGTCCAAAGCTCCGCCGCTAACGAAGCGGCCAACAGCGCGACCCGCCAGGCGGCTGACGGTGTGGCCCGCGGGGCAGCGGACGCGTCGGTGAAGCAGGCCGCCGACGGCATCAGCCGCAGCGCGGCCGACGCATCGATGAAGAAGGCGGCCGATGCTGCGCCCAGCGGCGCGGCCAATGAGGCGGCGAAGAAAGCGTCCGACGCCTCAGCCAGCGCTGCCGCCGACAGCATCAGCCGCAGCGCGGCCGACGTAAGCGCCCGCCAGGCAGCTGACGTCCAAAACCGCCAAGCGGCCGATGGCGCGGCGAAGAAAGCGTCCGACGCCTCAGCCAGCGCTGCCGCCGACAGCGTGAGCCGCAGCGCAGCGGACGCCACGGCCAAGCAAGCCGCCGACGTCCAAAACCGCCAAGCAGCCGACGCTGCGGCGCGCAAGGCCGTCGACGCAGGGGCGCGCGACGCGGCCAACAACTCGGCTCGCAGCGCGACCAGCAATGCCGTCAATAGCGCGGCGAGCAGTGCGTCCAGCAACGCTTCCAACGCAGCGAAGAAGTAGCGGCAAGGCGACGCCCCGCAGAACCTCACCGCCGGCCCCAGGGCCGGCGGTTTTCTTTTTGGCGGCGGGTCCGTATGCTTCGCCGGACTCATGCGGGTCAGGGAGGGCCCTTCATGCGCGCGGGTAGGTGCGTCCTGCTCCTGGCATTGCTTCCAACCGCCGTCGCTGCCCAGTGGAGCGACCTCGGGATGTCCTACGTCAAGACGAAGGACCTCACGCTGGTCTATTTCGATTCACTGGGCTACCTCGTACCCCACGCCGTGCGTACGTTCACGAACTCGCTTGAGTGGCAACGCCGGACCTTTGGCTGGGTGCCCTCGGAGCCCGTGACCATCCTGCTCAAGGACTTTTCGGACTACGGGAACGCCTCGACGTGGTCGGCGCCGCGCAACTCGGTCTTCTTCGACATCGCACCTCTGTCGCACGCGTTCGAGACGTTTCCGGCAACCGAGCGCATGTACACGCTGATGAACCACGAGCTCGTCCACTCCGCCCAGGGTGACGTTGCCGACAGCGAGGACCGGCGCTGGCGCCGCTTCTTCCACGGCAAGGTCGCGCCGCAGCGGGAGGACCCCGAGACGCTGTTGTACAGCTATCTCACCGTTCCCCGGTTCAATGCGCCGCGCTGGTACGCCGAAGGGGGCGCCGTATTCATGGAGACCTGGATGGACGGCGGCATCGGCCGTGCCCAGGGTGGCTATGACGAAATGGTGTTCCGGGCGATGGTGCGCGACGATGCCCACTTCTACGATCCGTTGGGGCTCACCTCGCGCGGCACGAAGGTCGACTTCCAGACCGGCGCGAATGCCTACCTGTATGGCACGCGGTTCTTCACGTGGCTCGCGTACGTCCATTCACCGGAGAAGGTCGTCGCGTGGGCGCGGCGCGACGAGGGAAGCGCGCGCAACTACGCAGACCAGTTCGAGCAGGTCTTCGGCCTTCCGCTCGACAAGGCCTGGCAGGAGTGGATCGTCTTCGAGCACGAGTTCCAGCGGCGCAACCTCGATGCCCTACGCAAGTATCCAATCACGCCAGAGCGCAAGTTGACGGCAACGGCCATCGGTTCGATCTCGCGAATGTTCTTCGACGAGTCCACCGGCACGATCTACGCGGCGTTCCGCTACCCGGGCTTCGTCGAGCACGTCGGCACCCTCAACACGCGCGACGGCAGCCATCGCGCGCTCGCCGACATCAAGCGGGCGATGCACTACCGCGTCTCGTCGGTGGCCTGGGATTCGAGCGGCGGCACGCTCTTCTATACCAACGACAACCTGGCGCTAAGGGACCTGATGGCGGTCGACGTGGCGACCGGCAAGGTACGCATGCTGCTCGAGGACGCCCGGATCGGCGAGATGGTCGTCAATCCCGTCGACCACTCGCTAGTCGGGATTCGGCATGTCAACGGGATCGCGACACTCGTCCACATCCCGCCGCCGTACGACACGTGGAACCAGGTCTACGTGTTTCCGTACGAAAGCGTCCCTTACGACCTCGACATCTCGCCGGACGGCAAGCTGCTGTCGGCGTCGATGAGCGAGGTCAACGCCGACCAGTTCGTGCGCGTGTGGGAGCTCGACAAGGCATTGCGCGGAGAGCTGGCGCTGGTGAGCGAATTCCGGTTCGGACAATCGATTCCGGAGAGCTTCGTGTTCTCGAAGGACGGGCGCTATCTCTACGGCAGTAGCTACTACACCGGCGTGTCCAATATCTTTCGCTACGAGGTGGCGACGGGCGACGTCGTCGCGGTCACGAACGCCGAGATCGGATTCTTCCGACCGGTCCCGCTGACCGACGGCAGGCTCGCTGTTCTGTCGTACACGGGCGAGGGCTTCGTGCCCGCGATCATCGAACCGCACGCTACCGACGACCTGGGCGCGATCACATTTCTGGGGGCTGAGGTCGCGGAGAAGTACCCGATCGTGAAGACATGGCAGGTGCCGCCGCCCAGCACCGTCGACGACGAGAAGCTCATCATCGAACAGGGGCCCTATCGTCCGCTGCGCAACATGTCGCTCGCGAACGCCTATCCGGTGCTGCAGGGCTACAAGAACTGGGCCGGGATCGGCTATCGCTTCAATTTCGAGGATCCGCTCTCATTCGCCAAATTGGGGGTCACCGCGGCAGTTACGCCGACAACGAACCTTCCGGCGAACGAGCGCGGCCATGTCGACATCTTCGGCAGCTACCTGGGTTGGCGCGCCGCGGCGTCGTGGAACCGGTCCGATTTCTACGATCTGTTCGGTCCCACCAAGCGGAGCCGCAAGGGCTACGCGGCGAAGCTCGGCTACGATTGGCTTCTGATCTACGACGATCCGCAGAAGTTCGAAGCGGTCTTCGATTTCGCCTACTACGACCAGATCGACACGCTGCCGAACGCGCAGAACATCGACACGACGTTCACCCGGCTCGTCACGGGAGAGGCGGGGCTGCGCTACACGGACCTCCGGCGCTCGCTAGGCGCGGTCGACGACGAGAAGGGCATCGCCTGGTCGCTGTTCTACATCGGAAACCGCGTGAACGGGGAGATCACCCCGCAAGGGCGAGCGACGCTCGACTACGGCATCGCGTTGCCTTTCGCGCACACGTCGCTGTGGCTGCACACGGCCGGCGGCATCGCCGACGGCTCGCACAACGCGACGGTCGCGAACTTCTACTTCGGCGGCTTCGGCAACAACTACGTCGACGACGGTCCGATCAAGCGCTACCGGGAGTACTACTCGCTGCCTGGGTTCGGGCTGAACGAGGTGAGCGGGCTCAACTTCGTGAAGGAGCTCGTCGAGCTCGACCTGCCGCCCGTGGTGTTCGAGTCGGTCGGCCGGCCGGATTTCTACCTGACGTGGCTGCGGCCCTCGGTGTTCGTCGCCGGCCTGTGGACGGAGCTCGGGAATGCAACGAAGCGCCAGGACTACGCGAGCCTGGGCGCGCAGGCCGACCTGCGGTTCACGCTGCTCAACTGGTACGACATGACGCTTTCGTTCGGTGTGGCGGTCGGATACCAGGGGCGGCAGCGTGCAGGAACCGAGTGGATGATTTCTCTCAAGATCATGTAGATGCTGGCCGGGTTCGCCGCGCACATGCTGGTCGGGCTCGCGCCCGTGCTGTGCTTCCTGGCTTCGCTCCTCTATCTCGACAGCTACAAGCTCGTCTCGCTCCGCCTCGTGTTGGCGGTCGTCGTCTCCGGCGTGCTCGCAGCGGGCGTGTGCTATGGAGCGAACGCCGGCCTGCTGCACGTCATCGCCCTCGAACGGGAGACCTTCACGCGCTACGTGGCCCCGGTCGTCGAGGAGCTCGCGAAGGCACTGATCGTCGTCGCGCTCGTGCGCGGGCATCGCATCGGCTTCCTCGTCGACGCGGCGATCCTGGGCTTCGCGGTGGGCACCGGCTTCGCGCTCGTCGAGAACGTCTACTATCAGCAGCTGATTCCGAACGCGGGATTCGGCACGTGGGTGGTGCGCGGCCTCGGCACCGCCATGATGCACGGCGGCACGACTGCAGTTTTTGCGATGATGGGCCTCGCCCTGCTGGAGCAGCGCGGACGCTCGCTGGCGGTCGCGTTCGCGCCGGGCTTCGCGCTTGCTGTCGTGCTTCACTCGGCGTTCAATCACCTGGTGGCCTCGCCGCGGATCGCGTCGGTCGTCGTCCTGGTGGCGCTGCCGCCGCTGCTCTTCCTCGTCTTCCAGCGCAGCGAGCGGGCCGTCGCCGACTGGCTCGGCCGCGGCTTCGACGCGGACGCGCAGATGCTGGAATCGATCAACTCGGGAAGCTTCCCGGAGTCGCCGGCCGGCCGCTACCTGACCTCGCTGAAGCAGAGGTTCCGCGGGCCGGTCGTCGCCGACCTGCTCTGCTACCTGCGGCTCTACACGGAGCTCGCGCTGCGCGCCAAGGGCATCCTGATGATGCGCGAGAACGGCTTCGAGACTGCGATCGACGACGAGACGCGCGCGCGCTTCACGGAGATGCGCTATCTCGAGAAGAGCATCGGTCGGACCGGCCTGCTGGCGATCCATCCGCTCCTGCACATGAGCCGGCAGGACCTGTGGCAGCTCTACATGCTGGAGACGCCGTAAGGGGACTGCGGGCCTCGACGAACCCATTGGTCTCGCGGCGGTGCGCGTTCTGGTGATCCGACGCCTGAGCTCAGCCTCTCGACGTCGGAGCGACTACCAAAGCTGTTCCGCAAGCGTGACCTTGAAAGGATGGTCAAGCAGTGGCTCGACGGTTTCGACAAAACGCACGGTGTGGTGCAAGTCGGCATGGCGCTCGAATGCCGCCATGTCGCGCCAGCGGGTGTGGATGTAGAACTCGGCTGGATCTCGCACGGAGCGAAAGCCGCCGTAGCTGAGGCACCCCGGCTCCAGGCGTGTTGGGCCCTGCACGTCGAACATTGCCCGATGCACGTCGTTCTCCTTGCCAGGGCGAGCGTGGAGTCGGGCGAACACAAATATCTCCATGGCGATCTGGAATCAGAGGCTTTTGCTTGGCTAGCTGGCCTTCGTACCAAGGAACAATGCTCGCGTGATTGCAGCCATGGCCACCAAGGCCCACGCGCCCTCCAGGATGACGAAAGGCATGAAGCTGATCAGATAGGACGAGTAACACGCCAGACCAGCGCCCACGAGATTGAGGCTCATGTAGAGATGGCCGTCCGATCGGAGCACCTTGAACAGATTGAGGAGGAACGCGATCAGCAGAAGGGCGACGCCAACGAAACCGATCAGTGTCGCCTGGTCGTCGTGAGCCATGGTCCGACGGAGCCTACGGAGTGCGCTACGCTGCCCGACGAGGCGAGGCAACCGGCTGCCCGGGGCGGACACGACGTGCCGCGTCCGCGTTGACCGTCGGGTCAGGCGCCATGACTTGAATCCTCACCTCCCAGCTCCGCCCCCGCCCCGCCACTCGTGGATGGGCGGAACACCGCCGAGATAAACAACGACCGCCAGGACGATGGCGAGGGCGACGAGGACGGCGCCCAGAAGAACGAGCCACGAGGTGGAGAGGCGCTGCTGCTCCGGATAGCCGTGGGAGAAGAGCAGGACCGGAGCGGGCGAGAAGAGAAAAAAGGCGACAGCCAACGCGAACGCGCCGCGCGCCATCAGGATGAGTGCGATGCAAGCTGCAGATATTGCCCAGATGCGTAGCAGTGGATGCATAGCGGGTGCCTAACTATTGCGGAGCACCGGATCGACCGAAGAGGCCTCGTCTTTCGACGCAACGCACCGCGTCAATGTACGCGTCCCTCCGCGCAAGATCAAACTCGAGCCATCGATTGGCGGACAGACGACCATTCGGGTGTCGATCGTCGATCAGCGTCGCAGCACGTTCGGCGGGAGTAGCGCGCGCAGTGCCTCGAATTGCGAGAAGAATGCGATCGCCTCGGGGCTGCGTTCGACGGCGCTGACGACGTACGTGCCCCACGCCGCGCCGCCGACCGCGTAGACGCCCGCGGCCGCACCGCCGATCGCGGCCCAGCCGGCGGCGCCCCCGCCCAGCGCGAGGATGCCGATCGCGAGGCCACCGAACGCGAGTCCGCCCAGCGCGAAGCCGCCGAACGCGACGAGCCCGACGGCGAGCCCGCCCAAGGCGATGCCGCCGCGCGCGAGCCCGCCGATCGCGATGAATCCGGTTGCGATGTCGCCGATCGCGAGGATGCCCTTCGCGTGGCCGCGCACTTCACCCTTCTCCGGGTCGGGGCCGATCGCCACGGACCACAAGGGCAGTCCGAGATACTCGTAGTCGCTGCGGCGACGCACGCCGCGCATGATGGCCGAGGAGGGCGGAGTGTCGCCAGTGCGGGTAGAACCGAAGCGATCAGATGCGGGCATAGAGCGGTCTCCTTGAGATCGACGCGATAGAGAGTGTCACGAATCCTCGGCGCCCGCCGTCGTCGGTTGCGCGCCGCGCGGCTTCGGTGTGCGGCCGCGACGGGCGAGCGCGTCGCGCAGCAGGAACTCGATCTGCGCGTTGACGCTGCGGAGCTCCGCCTGCGCGAGCCGCTCGAGCTCCGCCCACACGGCCGGGTCGATCCGCAGCAGGAACGCCTTCTTGTCGGCCATCGCCGCGCCCGGCCCCGTCGTGTGGCGGCGTGCGTCAGCTGCGGTTGCGGAAGCGCAACCAGAGCGCGCCGATCCACACCACGAGTACCGACGCCGAACGCGGCGAGCAGCGTGAAGAAGAGTTCGGCCGGCAGCCGCGCCGGGGTCACCCGGTTCGCCTCGAGCACCACGTAGTGGATGCCGGCGATGAAGATCGTCAGCAGGCACCCGAACCACGCGCCGTGCGCGCTCAGCGCGTCGATCGTCTCCTGCCGGCGGGGGAACGCGAGCCAGTATTCGCGGTTCGGGATGTTGATCGCGTCGGGACGGACACGCGGCAGGAACGCGATCGTGGCCGCGACGATCGACCGGAAGCACGAGCCCGAACGCGAGCATGAACGCGAGGTAGACGTCGTGCGACATCCAGGCATTCGCGCGCGTGCCGCAACCGAAGTGCGACGCGACCTCGCGCGGGCATCGCGCCCGTCGTGGCGACGATGAAGGACGTCGCGACGGCGGCGCTGAACGCGTAGCAGAGCCAGGCGAGACGAGTCATCGCATCCTCCTCAGCGCCGGGCCAGGAAGCCCGCAACGATGCCGGCGACGACACCGAGCGCGAGCCCGACCGACGCGTATCCCACCAGTACGCCGAGCGCCGTACCGGCGCCGGCCCCGACCGCGATCCACAGCCCTCCTGCATTGCGCGCGAGTGCGTTCATCGCCGTCCCTCCGTCAGGTGTAGAGCGTTCCGGTGTTGACGACCGGCTGCACGTCGGACTCGGCGCACAGCACCGTCATCAGGTTGTTGACCATCGACGCCTTGCGCTCGTCGTCGAGGTGGACCACCTGCTTCGCCGACAATTCGTTCAGCGCCATCTCGACCATCGACACCGCGCCGGTGACGATCTTCGCGCGGGCCGAGATGATCGCCTCGGCCTGCTGCCGGCGCAGCATGACCTGCGCGATCTCGGGCGCGTAGGCGAGGTGCGTCAGCCGCGCCTCCTCGACGACGACGCCGGCCTTGTCGAAGCGCGCCTGCAGCTCGCGGACGAGCGCGCGGACGACCACGTCGGCGCTCGCGAGGAGCGTCGGCTCGCGGGTCGCGGCCGGATGGCTCTCGTCCTCGTCGTAGGCGAACGACGACGCGAGGTGGCGGACTGCGGCCTCGGCCTGGAGCTTCACGTAATGGTCGTAGTCGTCGACGTCGAAGAACGCTTTCGCGGTGTCGTCGACGCGCCAGACGACGACCGCAGCGATCTCGATCGGATTGCCGCGCTTGTCGTTGACCTTGAGCCGCTCGCCGTTCAGGTTCCGTGCGCGGAGCGAGATCTTCTTGCGCGTGTAGAAGGGGTTCGTACCGCGCAGGCCGGGCACGCGCGTCGTGCCCTTGTACGCGCCGAAGAGCTGGAGGATCGCGGCCTCGTTGGGCTGCAGCGTGTAGAGCCCGCCCAGCACGAAGGCCGCGGCGACGAAGATCAGCGCCCCTTCGACGAACGGCCACGCGCCGGGTGCGCCCCGGTTCGTCGCCGCGAAGATCCCGCTCAAGATCACGTAGACCGCGAGCACCACGAGCGCGAGCCCGACGGCGAGCCAGGCGAAGCCATTGAACGTCGCGACGGGGGATTCCTGGTGGACGTTTCCGCCCGGAACCGCATTGCTTGCCATGGTCGACCTCCCTGAGACCGCCGGATCGGCGCCGCGACGGCGGCTCCCTGCCGGCCATAGCAAAATGATATCACTTAAATATCTAATGGTGTCAAGCCCCTCCTCAGGGTGGAGTCGCAAGTGCCAAACGTCGTTACAATTGATCTTGGACGATCAATGCGTTGCGACGCATTTCTCGAGCAATGGATAAAAAGAGGGCGGGCCCGAGGGTCCCGCCCGAAAGGGGTACACCACCAACGTTCGCGGCCCCAGCGCCTGGCGCTCGGACCCGTCGCTCGCGCGCTACCCGAGCGTCACCGGAATGAAGATCCGCGCGTCCTCGCGCTGGACGAGGAGTGCCACAGTCTTGCCGGCTTTGCCGACGAGCTCACGGAGCTGCTCGGGACTCTTCACCGGCGTGTTGTTGACCGCGACGATGACGTCGCCGGGGCGCACGCCCGCCTTGGCGGCAGCGCCCGCCACGTCCTCGACGACGACGCCGTTCGCGACCTCGCCCGACTTCCGTTCCTCCGGCGACAGCGGTCGCACGGCGACGCCGAGCTTGCCCTTCGCGGCTTCGCCCTTTGCGGACGCGATTGTCGTCCGATCGGAGAGCTCGCCCATCGTCGCCGTCAGCGTCTTCGCCTTGCCGTCGCGCCACACGTCGAGCGTCACCTGCTGTCCCGGCTTCACCTGCGCGACGAGCGACGGCAGCTCGGACGAGCGTGAAATGTCCTTGCCCTCGAACTTGACGATGACGTCGCCAGGCTCGAGTCCTGCCTTCGCTGCTGGGCTGTCTTTCGCGACCGAGCTCACGAGCGCGCCGCCGGGCATCTTGAGGCCGAAGTTGTCGGCGAGCGCCTGGTTCACTTCCTGAATCGTCACGCCGAGCCGGCCGTGGCTCACCTTGCCGTGCGTCTGGATCTGGTCCTTGACGTCCATCGCGACGTCGATGGGCACGGCAAACGCGAGGCCCTGGAAGCCGCCGCTGCGGCTGAAGATCTGCGAGTTTATGCCGATCACTTCGCCCTTGAGGTTGAACAGCGGTCCGCCCGAGTTGCCGGGGTTCACCGCCGCGTCGGTCTGGATGAACGGCACCACGGCGTCGCCGGGCAGCGCGCGCGCCTTCGCGCTGACGATGCCGGATGTCACCGTGTTGTCGAGGCCGAACGGCGCGCCGATCGCGACGACCCATTCGCCGACGCGCGTTGTGGCAGGATCGCCGATCTTCACGGTCGGCAGGCCGGTCGCGTCGATCTTCAGCACCGCGATGTCGGTCGTCTTGTCGCTGCCCAGCACCTTCGCCTTGAACTCGCGCTTGTCGGCGAGCCGGACCGTCACCTCGTCGGCGTCGGCGACGACATGCGCATTGGTGAGGATCACACCGTTCGCGTCGACGACGAAGCCGGAGCCCATGCCTCCCATCGGGGGTGCGTTGCGCGGCTGCGGCATGTTGAAGAAGCGGCGGAACTGGGGAGGCAGCTCGTCGTCGTCGAGGTCGGGCATGCCGCGCAGAGATGCCTTGCGCGCCTCGTGGATGACGCTGATCTGCACGACCGCGGGCCCGTGTTTCGCGACGAGCGCCGTGAAGTCGGGCAGCGCGACGGTGGCCTCCGGCGCGGCGGCGATTACCGGCGCCGCGGCGCCCGCCGGTTTGATCGTGACGGCGCGTTCGGCGATCACCGTGCCGGCCGCGAACGCGCCGACGATCGCAAGTGCGACGGCGCTGCGCTTGAACGTGCTGGCTTGCATCGAATTCTCCTGGCAATGGAAGGGCCGGGCGCTGCAACTCCCGGTTGCCGCCAAGGTAGGAGCGAATACTTAAGGCAGGCTTAAGGGGGCGGCGCGAGCGTGCCACCCAGGTCGCGCACGAGCTTCCTGTAGACCGCGTTCTCGCGCAGGAGCTCGCCCGCGACGTCGCGCAGCGCGTCGACGTCCTCGGCGCGGAGGGCGAAGCTCGTCGGCAGGCTCATGAATCGGCGGCGCCGTTCGGGATCGGCGATTCGTTCGAAGCTCACGTCGATCGGGTAGAACTCCATCTTCGGCAGTTCGGTCAGCGAGGGATCGGCCGGCCACCCCTCGAGCCCCGCGAGCCGCGACCGGTCGCGCATCAGCGCCCACCGGTCGATCATGTCCTTCAGGAGCTCGACCTGCTCGTACGAGTAACGGTCGATCGGGACGCCACTCGCCTTGAGCAGCTGGCCGACTATGCCCGGCCCCGATTCGGTCTTGTCCCAGTCGTGCGGCGGATCCGCCCGCGAGTTGACGATGACGATCGCTAGCCGCCGCAGCCGGTTGACGCCGACGAGCTCGCGGAAGGTCGCGTTGTGTTCGATCACGTCCATCGACTCGACGACGCCGCGCAAGCCCAGGTTGTCGGAGACGCCGCCGTCGACGAGATGGATGTACGGGCGCGCGACCCTGTCCTCGAGGGCCGTCGCTTCCTGGACGCGCAGCCGCGCGCGGCCGGGCAGGTCCGCCGCCACGCCGCCCGTGAACCGCCGGAGGCGTTCGGACACCCGCGTCCCGCAGGTTCCGGCATGGTTGTCGAGCGTAATCGGCGAGAGGAGGACGGGGACGGCCGACGATGCGGCGGCTGCCCGCGAGAGCGGGAAGGTGCGAATGTCCGAGCAGATCAGGTCGAACTCGCCCTTGCCGAACATGAAGCGCCCGCCAGTCGTGATGTCGGTCGCAGAGATGTGGATCGTCGGGGTGTCAGGCTTGTGCAGGATCTCGCCGAACGTCGCGTGCTCGAACAGGATCTCGTTGTAGTACTCGGCCGCAAGGTCGGAGCGGCCGTACGCGGGTGAGGCGAGTGCGGGCCAGTTGATCGGGTTGAGTACCGACGCGACCAGATACCCCTGCACGTCGCGTTTCAGGAACCGCGCGTCGTATTCGTCGAACAGCCGCTCGCCGTAGAGCGCGTACGACAGCGCGGTGAAGCTGCCGCCCGAGATGCCCATGATCGTGTCGACTTCGTCGAGCATCCGCCGCGGCGGCGGACCGGGGAGCGGGGTGCGACGCAGCTCCTCGAGCACGCCGAACGAGAACGCCGCGGCGCGCGTCCCGCCGCCCGAGAACGCGAGCACGAGCGCCAACGTGTGGTCGCCGCGGCCCGCATCGTGATCCTGCGCGGGCGAGTAGGGCTCGTGCTCCTGGATGCCGACGTTGATCGGTCGGCTCGCACACGCGGCGAGCGACGCGGCGAGCATCGCCGCGACGACCGCCGGTGCGGTGCGTCCGCGCTTAGGCATGCGCACGCGGAAGGCGAACCGTCACCGCCAGTCCCTCGCCACTCGGTCCTGCGAGTCCCGGCGCGAGTTCGATCGTCGCGTCGTGCCGCTCGGCGATGCGCTTGACGATGGCGAGGCCGAGGCCGCTGCCCGGAACGTCCGCGGTGCCGGGCGCCGGCGCGCGGTAGAAGCGATCGAAGACGCGGCCGCGCTCGCTCGCCGGAATACCTGGGCCCGAATCGCGGACCGCGAGGACCGCATCGTGCGTATCCCGGTCGACGGCGACGTCGACGCGTCCGCCCTCCGGCGTGTAGCGAATGGCGTTGTCGACGAGGTTGGACACGAGCGCGCGCAGCGCGGTCGCATCGCCGTCGGCAACGACCGCCGGCGCGCCAGACGCATCGGCGGCCGCGCCAGTCATCCCCAGGTCGACGCCGCGCGCGGCCGCAATCGCGGCGTGGTCGCCGACGACGCTCCGTGCGAGCTCTGTCAGATTCACCGGCGCGAAGCCGCGCTCGGCGACTCCCGGTTCCTCTCGCGCGAGCGTCAGGAGCTGCTCGACCAGGTGCGTCGCGCGCGTAAGGCCCGAGCGCAGCTCGGAGAGCGCCGCGCGCCGCTCGGCGTCGTCTACCGCCCTCTCTGCGAGTTGCGCCTGCAAGTGAACCGCGGTGAGCGGCGTGCGCAACTCGTGTGCGGCGTCGGCGATGAATGCGCGCTGCGCGCCCAGCGCGCGCTCGAGGCGGGCGAGGAGGCCGTTGAGCGCGTGCGCGAGCGGCCGCACCTCGTCGGGCAATCCCGCCTCGTCGATCGGCTCGAGCCCGCCCGGCGCGCGCTTGCCGACGGCCGCGGTGAGCCGTGCGAGCGGGGCGAGGCCGCGCGTCACGCCATAGCCCATGAAGAGCGCGAGCAGCGGCGCGACGACAAGCAGCGGCACGATCGTCCGCAGCGCCATGCTGGTCGCGAGCTCGCGCCGTGCGCTCATGGGTTGCGCTACCTGCACGACCTGGTCGCCGGCGAGCGTGCTGAACACACGCCAGGCGCCGGCGGGCGTCTGCACCGTGTTGAAGCCGAGCTGCGCGTATTGCGGCAGCGGCTGCTGCGGCTGCGAGAGGAAGAGCTGGACGCCGTTCCTGTCCCAGACCTGTACGACGAGCGCGTCGTCGCCGAGCGCGAGGCCGCCCGGCGTTCCGGCAAGCGGCACGCCCGTGAGCGAGGCCGCCATCTGCCGCAGCTGGTAGTCGAAGATCTCATTCGCTTCCTCGCGGGCGCGCAGGTACGTGGCGACCGCGGCAGCGGCGAGCGCGACGGCGAGCCCGGCGGCCAGCCAGACGACGAGCTCGCGGCGGATCGAGCGGCTGGACGTCATTGATGTGCCCCCACGCTTGCGGCTGTCGCCGCTGCGCTGCCCCCCGAGGGGGAGCAATTCGCGCCTGGGGGCGGCCCGGCGGCGCTCATGGCGCCACTGCGTCCGCGCGCGCGAGGGACCAACCGACGCCGCGCACGTTGCGGATCGTGTCGGGCGGCAGCTTGCGGCGCAGCGCGGACAGGTGCACTTCGACCGCGTTGCTGTCGACCTCCTCGTTCCAGCCGTAGAGCTTCTCCTCGAGCTGCGCGCGCGACAGCACGGCGCCCGGGCGATCGAGCAGCGCGGCGAGGAGGGCGAATTCACGCGCCGACAGCGGCAGGAGCTCGCCACGCACGCGGACCTCGTGTGTCGCTGGATCGAGCGTGATCGGACCCCACTCGACGACCGGTGCCGCGCGGCCGGTACGGCGACGCAGGAGCGCGCGGATCCGCGCCGCGAGCTCGGTCAGCTCGAACGGCTTCACCACATAGTCGTCGGCACCCGCGTCGAGGCCCTCGACGCGATCGGCGACCGCGTCGCGCGCGGTGACGATCAGCACGGGGCGCGCGTCGCCGCGCCGGCGCAGGCTCCGCAGCACGTCGAGGCCCTCCCTGCGCGGCAGCCCGAGGTCGAGCAGCACGAGATCGTGGACGTCCTCGGCGAGCGCCACTTCCGCGGCGCGACCGTCGCGCACCCAGTCCACCGCGAAGCCGTCCTGCCGCAGCCCGCGGCAGACCGACTCGCCGATCATCGGGTCATCTTCGGCGAGGAGCAGTCGCATCCGGCAAGCACGGGGCGCCCGGCGAGCGCGCGGACGTCAGGACTTCGGCTCGAACTTGAGCGAGCAGGAGTTCATGCAGTAGCGGAGTCCCGTGGGTTCCGGTCCGTCCTCGAACACGTGCCCGAGATGCGCGTCGCACGCCGCGCAAACGACCTCGGTGCGGCGCATGAGGAAGCCCGAATCGTCCTGCTTCTTCACGTTCTGCTCGTCGAGCGGCGCGTAGAAGCTGGGCCAGCCCGTGCCCGAGTCGAACTTCGTCGTCGCGTCGAACAGCGGCATCCCGCAGCAGCGGCACCGGTACATGCCCGCGGCGTGGTTGTCCCAATATTCGCCGGTGAATGCGCGCTCGGTGCCCTTGAGGCGCGCGACCTTGTACTGCTCTGGCGTGAGCTCGGCGCGCCATTCGGCGTCGGATTTCGTGACCTTGTCGACCATGAGGATTCTCCTGCGGAGCCAGACCGGGGTCTGACCCGGGTCAGACCCCGGTCTGGCTCCGTCCGGTAAAGTATAGTGGAGGTTTCCACCGATTCCTCAAGCACGGTACCCGCCTTGGATGCTGCCCGCGCCGGTCCGTTCCGCCACGACGTGAAGGTCATCGGGCTGATCGGCCTCGCCCACGGGCTGTCGCATTTCTTCCAGCTCGTGCTGCCGTCGATGTTCCCGCTACTCAAGGCGGAGTTCGACGTCTCGTTCGCGGCGCTCGGCGCGCTCGCGGGCGTCTTCTATCTCGCGAGCGGCGTCACCCAGTTCGCGGCCGGCTTTGCGGTCGACCGCGTCGGCGCGCGGCCGGTGCTGCTCGGAGGCATGGGACTGCTGGCCGGCGGGACGATCGTCGCGAGCCTCGTGCCCGGCTTCCTATGGCTCTATCCGGTGGCCGCGCTGATGGGGATCGGCAATGGCGTATTCCACCCCGCGGACTTCGCGATCCTCAACGAGAACGTCACGCCGAGGCGGCTGGGGCACGCGTACAGCACGCACGGCATCGGCGGCAACCTCGGCTACGCGCTCTCGCCTATCGTCGTCTTCGGACTCGGCGTCGCGCTCGGCTGGCGCCCGGCGCTCGCGCTGTTCGGCCTCCTGGGACTGCTCGCGCTCGGATTTCTCGCGACGCAGCGCGCGGTGCTGACGTCGCACAAGGCGCACGATGCGCACCTGCACACGCTCAAGGGCAGCGCGCACCTGTTCCTGCAACCGGCGATCCTGCTCTGCTTTGGCTATTTCGTATTCCAGACGATCGCCGGCACGGGTCTGCAGACGCAGGGAACGATGGCGCTCAACGTGACCTTCGGCGTGCCGCTCGCGCTCGCGGCCTCGGCGATCAGCGCGTACCTGCTCGGCAGCACCGCCGGCATCCTCGCCGGCGGTTTCCTCGCCGCGCGCACGACGCACCACGACCGCGTCGCCGCGGCGGGCCTCGCCGCCGGCGCGCTGTTGATGGCCATCGTCGGTACCGGCATCGTCACGCCGGCGCTGCTCCTGCCGCTGTTCGCGACGACGGGCTTCGCGCTAGGCGCGACGGGCCCCTCGCGCGACCTCATCGTGCGCAACGCCACGCCGCGCGGTGCTGCCGGACGCGTGTACGGCTTCGTCTACTCGGGCCTCGACACCGGCGCGACGATCGCGCCCGTGTGGTTCGGCGCGATGCTGGACCACGGACTCGGCCGCGGGATGTTCTTCGCGGCCGCCGCGGTGCTGCTGGTGGCGATCGGCACCGTCACGCGGATCCGTCGCGCGGGTCCGGCCACGGCGAGCTGAGGGGCGCTCGTGGATCTGGGGATCGCCGGGCGCCGCGCGCTCGTCTGCGCGGCGAGCAAGGGGCTGGGTCGCGGCTGCGCGGAGGCGCTGGCGATCGCTGGCTGCGAGGTGACGATCGTCGCGCGCACAGAAGATGCGCTCCGCGCGACCGCGGGCGAGATCGCGGCGAGGGCCGGGCACGACGTCCGCTTCGCCGCATGCGACATCACAACCCCCGAAGGTCGCGCGCAGGCGCTGGCTGCGTGCCCCGACCCCGACATCCTCGTGAACAACGCCGGCGGTCCGCCACCCGGCGACTTCCGCGACTGGGACCGCGCTGCCTGGATCCGTGCGCTCGACGCCAACATGCTGACGCCCATCGAGCTGATCCGCGCGACCGTGGACGGCATGATCGCGCGCAAGTTCGGTCGCATCGTCAACATCACGTCCGGCGCGGTGAAGGCGCCGATCGAGTTCCTGGGATTGTCGAACGGCGCGCGCTCGGGCCTCACGGGCTTCGTCGCGGGGCTCGCGCGGAGCGTGGCGCGCCACAACGTGACGATCAACAACCTGCTGCCCGGTCCGTTCGACACCGAGCGCCTGCGCACGACGATGGCCTCGCGCGCGAAAGCCGCGGGGAAGTCGTACGACGAGGCAGCCGCGACGGCGCGCGCGGCAAACCCGGCCGGTCGCTTCGGCACGATCGCCGAGTTCGGTGCCGCCTGTGCCTTCCTGTGCAGCGTGCACGCAGGCTTCATCGTCGGTCAGAACCTGCTCCTCGACGGCGGCCAGTATCCCGGCACGTTCTGACTGCCGGACGCTCATGATCGACCTCTACTACTGGACGACGCCGAACGGCCACAAGATCACGATCTTCCTCGAGGAGACGGGGCTTCCCTACACGCTGAAGCCCGTCAATATCTCGAAAGGCGAGCAGTTCGATCCCGCGTTCCTGAAGGTCGCGCCGAACAACCGCATTCCGGCGATCGTCGATCACGCGCCGGCCGATGGCGGCGCGTCGCTCGCACTGATGGAGTCGGGCGCGATCCTCGAATACCTCGCGACGAAGACCGGCCGGTTCCTGCCGCAGGACTTTCGCGGGCGCTGGGATTGCCTGCAGTGGCTCCACTGGCAGATGGGCAACCTCGGGCCCATGGCCGGGCAGAATCACCACTTCGCGCTGTACGCCGTCGAGAAGCTGCCGTACGCGATAGATCGCTATGTCCGCGAGACCGGACGGCTGTATCGCGTGCTCGATCGGCGGCTCGCCGACCGCGCGTTCCTCGCGGGCGACTACTCGATCGCCGACATCGCCTGCTATCCGTGGGTGAGCCCGGAGCGGCAGTCGCAGAACATCGACGAGTTCCCGCACCTGAAGCGATGGAAGGCGGAAATTCGGGACCGGCCGGCCGTGCAGCGCGCCTATGCGATCGCGAAATCGATCAACACGGTGCCCGTCGTCAGCGACGAGGAATCGCGGCGCGTGCTGTACGGCCAGAGCAAGGACACGGTGAAGTAACGCGCGGCTGCAACTGCCGCCGGTGCCATGACCGGATCGGGGCGCGCTACTTCGGCGGCTCGGCCAACGCGCGCCACTCGTCCAGGCGCACGCGCGCGACCACGCGCAAACCCGCTGCACCGCGCGGCTCGATGACGGCGGCCTCGCCCTCCGCGAGATAGGGTCCGCCCACGACCGCGCGAAACGGATTGCCGTGGCTGACGATCGCTACATTGGTGCCCTGCGGGACACGCGTGGCGAGGAGCTCGCGCAGCGCGGCGTAGCGTTCGGGCGATTCGGGCTGGGCTGGGCCGCCGCGCACGGCCGGGCTCGCCGCCGCGCGGCCGAAGATGAGCTGGGCAGTCTCCATCGTCCGGCAGAACGGGCTCGCCAGCACGTCACCCACGGGAATGCCGAGCGCGCGCAGATCGGCACCGATCGCGCGAGCCTCGGCGCGACCTTTGTCGGTCAGGCTGCGCTGCGTCGCGCAGTCCTCGTACCCGGTCATCCGCTCGTCGTTCTGGCCGAAGTCGGTCGCCGCGTGGCGGAAGTAGAGAATGAATCCACCGCCGCGCAGCGCCGTGACGAGCGCGGGGCCCGCGAGTTCCGCGGGAACCGGCTGCGCTCGCGCGAGCGGCGAGGCGCCGGCCAGGATGGCGCATGCGGCGAGCCCGGCGACGAGAGCGCGGGCTCGCGCGGGCAGGGTGCCGCCCATCAGCGAAACACCCACAGACGGTAAGCGAGGTAATTTGCGAACGTGAGCAGGACCGTCGTGGTGACCTGAGCCGGCCAGAGGCTCATGCCCAGCCCGAGCAAGCTCGCCAGAAGCGCGCTGTTGGCTGCGAGCTGCGCGGTGATCGCGACGACGAAACGCAGGCTCGCGACCTTGACGCCGCGCGATGGCGAGAACACGTGCCAGTACGACAGCACAAAGCGCGTGAGCGCGCCGGCGACGAAGCCGAGCGCGCTCGCGGGCACGCCGGCGAACCCGGCGCGAACCAGGACGTACATCGTCGAGTAATGCGCGGCGACGGCGAGGAACCCCGTCGCGACATGCAGCACGAACGTGTGGAGCCAGTGCAGCAGCCCGCCGTCCGGCGCGGGGCGGGAGAGGAGCCTGCGGACAGGCATCACGGCGGTGGCGCGGTGAACAGGCGGTGCCGGTACACGCCGATCCGCGCGAGGAACGCGACGACGGTGGTCGCGAGAACGCCGAAGCCGTAGCGGACCGAGCGCGGGAAGTCGATCGAGCTCGCCTCGGCGAAGTAGCGTGTCGGAACCGAAATCTCGCCGATGCGGAAGCCGCCGACGATGGCTTGTGCGAGCAGCTGGTTGTCGAACACGAAGTCGTCGGAGTTGCGCTGCCACGGCAGAGCCTCGAGCAGCGCGCGCTTGTACGCGCGAAAGCCGGTGTGGTACTCGGAGAGCTTGGCGCCGAGCAGCACGTTCTCGAACAGCGTCAGCAAGCGGTTGGCCACATATTTCCAGCGCGGCATGCCGCCTCTGATCGCGCCGCCGCCGAGAATTCGGGACCCGATGACCATGTCGTAGACGCCCGAAGCGATCATCCCCGCCATGGCGGTGACGAGCCGCGGATCGTACTGGTAGTCCGGATGCACCATGACGACGATGTCGGCGTTGCGTTGGAGCGCTTCGCGGTAGCAGGTCTTCTGGTTGGCGCCGTAGCCCATGTTGCTCGGATGCAGGATCACTTCGAGCCCGAGACGGCGCGCGACGGCGACGGTGTCGTCGTCGCTCGCGTCGTCGACCACGATGATCTCGTCGACGACGTCGCGCGGCAATTCGCGCCACGTCGCCTCGAGCGTCCGACCGGCGTGGAACGCGGGCATCACGACGACGACACGCTTGCCGTTCAGCATCAGCGCATCCCTGTCGGAGCGGGCGGGCGGAAGGCGACGAGCGCGTCGTCCTCGTACGCGGGCGCGCCGAAGCGAGCGCGGAGCGCGGGCTCGCAATGCGCGGTGCCCTGCCCGATCGGCTCCGGGCGGCCGCGTCCGGTCTGCACGAACGGCTTCTGCCACACGACGTAGTCGATGCCATGCGCGGCAAGCGCCACTGGATCGGCGAGATGCACGGCGTTGGCAAAGCGGAACGCCGGCGTCGGCGGCACCTCGCCCGCGCGCGCGTCGATGCACAAGCCGGTGAGGAAGCCGGGGATCACCGTCTGCCCGCTCACGCGCTCCCACCGCGGCGCGTCCCAGTCGTAGCTCTCGAAGTAGAACGGCGCCGCGGCGATGCGCAGGCTGCCGCGCGGCTCGCGGGCGAGGTGTGCCCAGAAGGGGGACAGCGGAATCTTCGCCATGTAGGGAAGATACGGGTTCCGCTCCGGGCGGAAGTCGACATGGTAGACGAGATGGATCGTCTGCGCGTTCGGATGCCGGGCGATCTCGGCGAGCGGAGAGCCGACGGCGAGCACCGCGACCGGAGCGATCGCAACAAGGAAAGCTGCGGCATTGCGCAGGCGCCGGCCGGGCGCCGCAACCCGGCGCGCGATCGAGACGGCGCCCGTCGCGGCGGCGAGCAGCAAGAGCGGCGCGAAGGGCAGGAGATAGCGGCCAAGCGTGAGCGGATTGTGGCTCCAGGCGGTGCCCGTGGACAGCACCGCGGCGAGTGTCAGCGCGATGCCAAGCGCGCCTGTCCTTGCTATCGGCAGCCCACGCCAGACCTCGCGCGCGCCGAGGGCTGCGAGCGCGCCGCAGGCGAGCACCGAGAGCGTCGACGGCGTGCCGAGCCACGCGTACCAGACGCCGATCAGCGTATCGAGGTCCGGCCGGTCGACACCCGCCTTCACCGCGAGCGATTCGGGATGCGCGAGCAGCGGCGGCAGCAGCAGCGCGCCCATCGGCACACCGGTCGCAAGCGCGAGCAGAGCAAGCCTCCGGAAGCGCGCGCCACGTATGTCGCGCGGTGCGCGCAGCAGGGCGACGGCCGCCCACAGGAACGGGGCGACGACGAATGGCGCGATGACCGGATGGAGCCACGCGGCGAGTGCCGCCATCGCCGCGTAGGCCCCGCCCGCGGCGGTCCGGCCGTTCAGGGCCGCATCGAATCGGCAGAAGGCCGCGTGCGCGCCCCACGCGAGGAGCAGCGTGATCGCATAGGGCCGCGCCATCCGGCTGTAGATCACGAGCAGCGGCGAGATGGCGAGCAGGAACGCGAAGACGATCGCGGTCGCCGGGCCGAGCCGCCGCGCGACGTAGGGCGGGAACAGCGCGAGTGTCGCGAGCCCGCAGACCAGCATCGGCCACCGCATCGCCGTCTCCGAGAGCCCAAACGCGCGCGACTCGAGGGCGTAGAGGAGGCCCAGCGGAATGCTGTAGTCGGCATGGCCGAAGTCGAGCCACATCTGCGACGGCGCGAGCCGGAGCAGCTGATGGACGGCGTGCCACTCGTCGTCGATCAGCACCTGTGTCGCGAACTGGTCGAGCCGGAGCCAGGCGCCGAGCGCGACGGCGACGCCAAGGAGCCACGGCCACGCCCGCGCGACGGGCGCGTCGCCGGCCGGCGGACTTCGCGAATCAGTCATGCGGGACGCGCGAGCCCGCGCAGTGCGGGCAGCGCCGCCCGCCCGCGGACCCTGCGGCGACTCATCGGCGGCGCACGGCGATGCGCGGCAGCGCAGGCGCGGAATCGCCCTCCGACGGCGCGAGCTCGACCGCACGCTCGAGCTCGCCGTCGACGTCGAAGGCGAGGTCGCCTCCCGGCTCGGGTCGGCCGGTTGCGCGCACCGCGCCAAAATCGAACAGCGCGCGGTCCATCAGGTGCGACGGGACGACCTTCGCGAGCGCGTTGTAGACCGACTCGACGCGGCCCGGGTGTTTGCGTTCCCATTCGCGCAACATCGCCGTCACCTGCCGGCGCTGCAGATGCTCCTGCGAGCCGCACAGGTTGCAGGGGATGATGGGGAACGCCATCAGATCGGCATAGCGCGCAAGGTCGCGCTCGCGTACGTACGCGAGCGGGCGGATCACGACGTGTCGCCCGTCGTCGGAGACGAGCTTCGGCGGCATCGTCTTCAGCTTCCCGCCGAAGAAAAGGTTGAGGAAAAAAGTCGCGAGGATATCGTCGCGGTGATGGCCGAGCGCGATCTTCGTCGCCTCGAGCTCGCCCGCGACGCGGTAGAGGACGCCGCGGCGCAGCCGCGAGCAGAGCGAGCACAGCGTGCCGCCCTCCGGGATCACCCGCTTGACGACGCTGTAGGTGTCCTGCGTCTCGATCCGATACGGCACGCCGCGCCCCGCGAGCCAGCGCGGCAGCACGTCGGCGGGAAATCCGGGCTGCTTCTGGTCGAGATTGACGGCGATCACCTCGAAGGCGAACGGCGCGTGGTCCTTCAACGTGAGCAGGATGTCGAGCAACCCGTAGCTGTCCTTGCCGCCCGACACGCACACCATCACGCGGTCGCCCGGCTCGATCAGCGCGTAGTCCCCGATCGCTTCGCCTACCTGGCGGCGCAGGCGCTTTCTGAGCTTGTTCGCCTCGAACTCCGCGCGCCTCGGGTCGCGCGCCGGCGCGTGCGCGGTGACGGGATGGGCACTCTCGAGGCGGGCGGGATCGTCCATGGGCTCGGCCGCCATTCTACCGGCTGCGGACCGGGCGACACGAACGGCGGCGCGGGCGAGACCCGGCGGTCCGCGCCGCAGGTCCGGGCGCGTTACCATACCGATGCAGAGCACAGGGAGCGGGGGCATTCATGCAGACGATTCTCGTTGCCAACCCGAAGGGGGGCAGCGGCAAGACGACGGTGGCGACGAACGTCGCCGGCTGGCTCGCCGGCAAGCGGCAGCGGGCGGCGCTGGTCGATCGCGACCCGCAGCGCTCGGCGATCGAGTGGCTCGCGCGGCGTCCAGCGCTTTTTCCGGCGATTGTCGCGCTTCCGCACGACCCGTCGAGGAAGAAGATCAAGGAAGCCGATCCGCAGTGGGTCGTCGTCGACACCGCGGCGGGTCTGCACGGCGAGGAGCTGCGCGACGCTGTCCAACACGCCGACGTGATGCTCGTGCCGCTGACGCCGTCGGCCTTCGACATGGCGGCAACCGCGCACTTCCTCGCGGCGATCGCGCACTACAAGGCGGTGAAGCAGGGCGCGCTCGCGCTCGGCATCGTCGCGATGCGCGTCGACGCGCGCACGCGGAGCGCCGCGGAACTCGACGAGTTCCTGAAGCAATTCGAGTTTCCGCTGGTCGCGCACCTGCGCGACACTCAGGTGTACGTCCACTGCGCGCGCGACGGCGCGACGGTGTTCGACCTGCCGCGCTCGCGCGCCGAGCAGGACTGGGAGCAATGGCGCCCGCTGACGCGCTGGATCGCCCGCCACGCGGCACCAACCTCCGGCTGAGGCATGCGCGGTCGCGCAACGAAAAACGCCGGCTCATGGCCGGCGTTTTTTGGTGTTGCGTGAGGGTTGTGCGTTACTTCTTCGGCGCCTCGGTCTTGGCGGCAGCGTCCTTCGACGCGGCGACGGCCTTGTCGGCGGCTTCCTTCGTCGCATCGGCGGTCTTGTCGGCGGCTTCCTTCGTGGCGGCGGCGGCCTTGTCGGCGGCTTCCTTCGTGGCGGCGGCGGCCTTGTCGGCGGCTTCCTTCGTCGCGGCCGCGGCCTTGTCGGCGGCGGCCTTGCCGCTGTCACCGCAGGCGGCGAGTGTGACGGCCAGCGTGGCAGCGGTGAGAATGGCAATGAGGCGGGATTTCATCATGCGTATCTCCTGTCGAGATTGGATGTAATAGTGATGGGTACCGCAGGGGTGTTGCCGCGGGAGCCTAACGCAAATTATACCGCATTTTGCTGCACTGCGTCTAAGTGGCGCGCGGGGCCGGTCAGGCCCTCGCCACAGGCTCCCGACGCACGATCCCGAGGTTGACCGTGAGGAATACGACCAACGCCGCAGCGGCGACCGTCAGCACGAGCGGGTAGACGGTCGCGTTCCACGAGATGCCGATCCACAGGCCGATCAGCGCCGCCGCGACCATAAGCAGGAACCCGAACAGCCCGGCGGCGGCTCCCGCGCGCCGCGCGAACGGCGCGACGCTGCCGACTTGCGCGCACGGGAAGTTGATCCCGTGCGCCGCGAAATAGGCGAATTGAGGCAGCAAGAGCGCCGCCCAGTGCTGGACGCCGGCTGTCGCGAGCGCCGTCATCGTCAGACCCGCGCCGAGCGCGAGCGCCGCGCCGATCTGCATCGTTCGCTCGACGCTGCGGACGGCGAGGAGCCGGCGGCACGCGATCGTCCCCAGCAGGTAGCCCGACACGCAGAACGCGAAGCCCAGGCCGAACCACGCCGTCGGCACGCCGAGCACCTCCGTCAGCACGAACGGGGAGCCCGCGATGAACGCGAACAGGCCGCCGTAGGTCGCGGCGCCGGCGAGCGTGTGCGCGCGGAACGCGTGCGACCGCAGCACGGCGGCGTAGTTCGAGACGAGCGCGCGCGGGCGCGTCGCGCGCGGATCGAGAAGAACGTTCGTCTCGGGCAGCCGGCGCAACGTCGCGGCGAGCAGCGCGGCGGCGATCGCGGCGACGACGACGAACGCCGCGCGGTGTCCGAACCGGACCTCGAGCAGGCTACCGAGAATCGGTCCGAACAGCGGGCCGATCGCCAGGATGGACGACGCGCGCGCGAGCACGTGCGCGCCGGACTGGGCGTCGAACGCGTCGCGGATGATCGCGCGCGCCACGACGACCGCGGCGCAGCAGCCGATCGCCTGCGCGAAACGCGCTGCGATCAGCAGGCCGATGGTCGGGGCGAGCGCGCACGCCACGCTTGCGAGTGCGTACAGCGCTAGCCCGGCCACGAGCACCGGACGGCGGCCGTAGCGATCGGACAGCGGCCCTGCGACAAGCTGCATCAGGCCGAACGCGAACACGAACACGGACAGCGTGAGCTGCGCCGTCGCGGCCGACGTGTCGAACGTGCGCGCGAGCCCCGGCAGCGACGCGAGGTAGAAGTCGGTCGCGAGCGGCTGCAGCATCAGGTAGAAGCCGATCAGCGCGACCAGCGTGCGCTCGCGCGGCAGCGCGCGGACCGACGATCCGCTGGTGCCAGCTAGGCCGTCGGCCTCCGCTTGGCCTCGTCTCATCGTGAGTCCGAGGGGTCGGCCTCATGCGGCGCTCGTGATTGCCCGCTCCCCCTTGGCGCTTCGCGCCCGGGGCCCCGGCGGGCCACTCACGCCGCTTTCGCGACGAGCTCGCGCAGCACGAAAGGCAGGATGCCGCCGTTCCGGTAGTAGTCGACCTCGATCGGCGTGTCGATCCGCAGCAGCACCGGGACCGTCTTCGCCGTGCCATCCTTGCGGTGGATCGTCAGGGTGACGTCCATCTGCGGCTCGATGTGCGCATCGACACCGGTGATGTCGAAGGTCTCCTCGCCCGTGATGCCGAGCGAGGCCACGCTGTCGGTGCCTTTGAACTGGCAGGGCAGCACGCCCATTCCGACGAGATTCGAGCGATGGATGCGCTCGAAGCTTTTCGCGATGACCGCCTTGACGCCGAGCAACTGCGTTCCCTTGGCGGCCCAGTCGCGCGACGATCCAGTGCCATATTCCTCGCCGCCGAACACCACCGTCGGCGTCTTCTGCGCGATGTACTTCATCGCCGCATCGTAGATCGGCAGTTTCTCGTTGCCGGGCTGGAACAGCGTGACGCCGCCTTCGACACGCGTGCCGTCGTCCTTCGGCGGCAGCATCAGGTTCTTGATGCGGACATTCGCGAACGTCCCGCGCATCATCACCTCGTGGTTGCCGCGCCGCGAGCCGTAGCTGTTGAAGTCGACGACCGAGACGTCGTTCTCGAGCAGATAGATACCGGCGGGGGACGTCGGCTTGATCGAGCCGGCCGGGCTGATGTGGTCGGTCGTCACCGAGTCGCCGAAGATGCCGAGCGCGCGGGCGCCCTTGATGTCGCCCGCTTTGGTCGTCGTCATCGCGAAGCCGTCGAAGAACGGGGGCTTCGCGATGTAGGTCGAGTGCGGCCACCGGTACACCTGTCCGGTGGCACCCGAGATCGTGCCCCACAGCGGGTTGGCATTCGCGAGATCGCCATACAGCAGCCGGTAGATCGCGGGATCCTTCGCGAACGGCATCACGGCGGCGATTTCGTGCGAGGTCGGCCAGATGTCCTTGAGGAACACCGGTCCGTCCTTGCCGTGGCCCACAGGCTCGGTCGTGAGGTCACGCAGCATCGTGCCGGCGATTGCGTACGCGACGACGAGCGGCGGCGACGCCAGGAAATTCGCCTTGAGGTTGGGATGGATCCGCGCTTCGAAATTGCGGTTGCCGGACAGCACCGCGGCGCACACGAGGTCGTTCGCGGTGATCGTCTCGTTGATCTCCTGCGTGAGATCGCCGGCGTTGCCGATGCACGTCGTGCAGCCGTAGGCCGTGACGCCGAAACCCAGCTTTTCGAGATAGGGCAGCAATCCCGCCTTGCCAAGGTAGTCGGTGACGACGCGCGAGCCCGGCGCGAGCGATGTCTTGATCCCGTCCTTGACGGTCAATCCCTTTTCGACGGCTTTCTTCGCGAGCAGGCCCGCGGCGAGCAACACGCCTGGGTTCGATGTGTTGGTGCACGAAGTGATCGCCGCGATCAGCACGTCACCGTTGCCGATCTCGGTCGCCGCGGTCGCGGTGCTCGCGATACGATCGGGCGTCGGCCGATTGTTGGCCATTTCGACGACGTCCGGCGGCTGGGGCGTGGCCGGAAGCTTCATGTTATCGGGCGGAATCGCGCCCGCGCCGGCCTTGCCCGGCCGCGTCGAATAGCGGCGGCTGAGCTTGTCCGCCGGCTGGCCGAACCCGTTGTCGGCGACGGGGGCGGTGTAGAGCCGCGTGAACGTCGCCTTGAGATCGCCCATGTTAATGCGATCCTGCGGGCGCTTGGGGCCGGCGAGCGACGGCTTGATCGAGGCGAGGTCAAGCGTAAGCGCCTTCGTGTAGTCGATGTCGCCGGCGCGCGGAACGCCGAACAGTCCCTGCGCCTTGAAGTAGGACGCGAACGCGTCGAGCTCTTCGTTCGTGCGGCCGGTCGCGCGCAAATACTCGACCGTCGCGTCGTCGACGGGAAAGAATCCCATCGTCGCGCCGTATTCTGGCGCCATGTTGGCGATCGTCGCGCGATCGGGGACCGACAGCGAAGACGTTCCCTCGCCGAAAAACTCGACGAATTTGCCGACAACCTTCTCCTTGCGCAGCATTTCGGTGACGGTCAGCACGAGGTCCGTCGCGGTGATGCCCTCGGAGAGCTTGCCCTTGAGCTCGACGCCGACGACGTCGGGCGTCAGGAAATAGACGGGCTGGCCCAGCATGCCGGCTTCGGCCTCGATGCCGCCCACGCCCCAGCCCACGACGCCGATCGCGTTGATCATCGTCGTGTGGCTGTCGGTGCCGACCAGCGTGTCCGGGTAGTAGACGCCGTCCTTGCGATGCACGCCGCGCGCCAGGTACTCGAGGTTGACCTGGTGAACAATGCCGATCCCGGGCGGCACGACCTTGAATGTGTCGAACGCCTGCATCCCCCACTTCATGAACTCGTAGCGCTCGTTGTTGCGCTTGAATTCGAGCTTCATATTGAGATCGAGCGCGTCAGGACGCCGGTAATAATCGATCATGACAGAGTGGTCGACGACGAGGTCGACCGGCACCAGCGGCTCGATGACCTTCGGATTCTTGCCCATGTCCTGCGCGACGTTGCGCATCGCGGCAAGATCTGCGAGCAGCGGAACCCCGGTGAAATCCTGCAGCACGACCCGGGCGACGACGAACGGTATTTCGTCGGTCCTGGTCGCGACCGGCTTCCATGCAGCGAGCTCGCGCACGTGGTCGGCCGTCACCTTCTTGCCGTCGCAGTTGCGCAGCACGGACTCGAGCACGATCCGGATCGAAACCGGCAGGCGCGAGATCCTGCCGACGCCCGCGGCCTCCAGCGCAGGCAGCGAGTAGAGCACGCCGGTGCCGCCGGCGGCCAGCGCGAAGGGGCGCAGCGTCTTGAACGAGTCCTGGCTCACGTCGTTTCTCCGTCGAATTGCGGATCGCGTGGGAACGGCGCTACTTGGCGCCACCCTTCATCGCGCGCATGTTGATCTTGCGGCCGTCCGGCAGCACGACGTCGCCCGTCTGCATGCCGGCAGGGCAGGGACCGGTCCACTTGGCCTCGATGACCGTGCTGCCCGCCGCCTTCCCTGCCATCGGCGGGTCGTAGGTCGCCTTCACCTCGGTGCGATAGGCGGTATCGCCGGTGAACGTCGTGACCGAGGTCGACTTCATCGTCGACTCGCCGAGCTTGCATTCGGCGGTGCCGTACACCTTGTTGCTCTCGCGGCGGATCTCGTTCTTCGCGCAGAGCTCCTTCATCGTCCCCATCCCGGCGTCCAGCATCTCCTTCTGCAGCGCCGCGTCCATGCACATCTTGGTGGCAGGGACTTTTTGCGCCGCGCCTTCGCGCGTGACCTGCGATTCCCACAGCCCCGACTTGAGCGTCGGAAAGTCGACGGCGACCGCGCTCGCGGCGGCGAGCGCGAAGGCACATCCGAGCGCGGTGACGGGGGCGAGCGTCCTCATTGGGATCTCCGAAGCGGAAGAATCGCGTATTGTCGGCCGTCGCGCAGCAAAGGTAAATGTCAGATAGAGTAAAGGTCGACGTAGTCGTGCACCGGCATCGCCTCGAGCTTCTTCTGGTCGAGGCTCGCGGCGAGGATCGCCGCCTGCTGTTTCGCCGGGAACCGGCGCGCGAGGTTCGTGCGGAATTTATCGACGAGGAGCGGGATTCCGTCCTTGCGCCTGCGCTTGTGGCCGATCGGATACTCGACGACGACCTCCTTCAGCCTGCGACCGTCCTTGAGCTCGACCGTCAGCGCGTTCGCGATCGAGCGCTTGTCGGGGTCGTGGTAGTCCTTCGTGAACCGCGCGTCTTCCACGCAGTCGATTCGCGCGCGAAGCACATCGATCCGTGGATCGGCGGCGACGTTGTCTTCGTAGTCGGCGGCGGTGAGCCGGCCGAAAAGGAGCGGAACCGCGACCATGTACTGGATGCAGTGGTCGCGGTCGGCCGGGTTCGCGAGCGGTCCCTTCTTGTCGATGATCCGGATGCACGCCTCATGCGTGCGGATGGTGATGTGCTTGATGTCGTCGGCGGTCTTGCCCGCTTTGGCGAGCTCGCGGTGCAGCGTCATCGCCGCCTCGACCGCGGTCTGCGAGTGGAATTCCGCCGGAAAGCTGATCTTGAACAGCACGTTCTCCATCACGTAGCTGCCATAGGGCCGCTGGAACGCGAATGGCTTACCTTTGAACAGCACGTCGTAGAAGCCCCAGGTCTTCGCCGTCAGCACCGACGGGTAGCCCATCTCGCCCGTCTTCGCGATGAGCGCGAGGCGCACCGCGCGCGAGGTCGCATCGCCCGCCGCCCAGCTCTTGCGCGATCCGGTGTTCGGAGCGTGCCGGTAGGTGCGCAGCGATTGCCCGTCGACCCACGCGAGCGACACTGCGTTGATGATTTCGTCGCGCGAAAGCCCCAGCATCTGCGCGACGACAGCGGTGGAGGAGACCTTCACCAGCACGACGTGGTCGAGCCCGACGCGGTTGAAGCTGTTCTCGAGCGCGATCACGCCCTGGATCTCGTGCGCCTTGATCATCCCGGTCAGCACGTCACGCATCACGAGCGGCGGCTTCCCCGCGGCCACCGCGCTACGCGAGAGCCAGTCGGCCGTCGCGAGGATGCCGCCCAGATTGTCGGACGGGTGCCCCCACTCGGCGGCGAGCCACGTGTCGTTGAAGTCGAGCCAGCGGATCATCGCGCCGATGTTCCATGCGGCCTGCACGGGATCGAGCTGGAACGAGGTGCCGGGGACCTTCGCGCCGTTGGGCACGACCGTGCCGGGCACGATCGGCCCCATGAGCTTGGTGCACGCCGGGTAGGAGAGCGCCTCGAGCCCGCAGCCCAGGGTGTCGATCAGGCAGTTGCGCGCGGTCTCGTAGGCGAGATCGCTCCTGATCCGGTACTTCGACACGTAATCGGCGATGTCGACGAGGACCTGGTCGGGCTTGGGGCGGACGTTCGATATCGGGGCGGACATGGGAGAGCGTGGGGCGCGTGGCGGAATGGGTTGAGCTGGGCTTCAGGCTTCGACGCAGCCGGCAAGGAGCGGGCGCGACGGTTCGAGGCGCGAGAGGGTGCCGCCGTTGCCCTTACTCCACCATTCGAGGTTGGCGCGCGCGTTGATGTAGCGCGCGCCGGACGCGACGCGGGTCGGAGCAAGTTCGACCGTGCGGCCCTGCCAGCTCAGGCGGATGGGCGCCGTACGTGCGTCCTTGAACGCCGGATAGCCGACGGCAAGCCAGCGACCACCATCGCAGCGGTACGTGACGACGAATGGCGCGTCGCCGCGCGCCGCCGTGGCCGGACCCGCGGCCGCACCAGCGAGCGCGACGGCAGCCAGCGCGCACGCGAGTTTCACTTGCGGTCCTTGATCGGCACGAACTTCTGGTCGTCCGGCCCGACGTAGTTGGCCGACGGGCGGATGATCTTGCCGTCGATCCGCTGCTCGATGACGTGCGCCGACCAGCCGGTCGTGCGCGAGATCACGAACAGCGGCGTGAACATCGAGGTCGGCACGCCCATCATGTGATAGCTGACCGCGCTGTACCAGTCGAGGTTCGCGAACATCTTCTTGGTCTCCGCCATCACCGCTTCTATCCGCACGGCGATGTCGAACATCTTGAGGCTGCCAACGTCCTGCGAGAGCGAGCGGGCGACCTCCTTGATCACCTGATTCCTCGGGTCGGCGATCGTATAGACCGGGTGGCCGAAGCCGATGATGACTTCCTTGGTGTCAACGCGCCGCCGGATATCGGCGTCGGCCTCGGCGGGGGAGTCGTAGCGCTTCTGGATTTCGAAGGAGACCTCGTTCGCGCCGCCGTGTTTCGGGCCGCGCAGCGCGCCGATCGCGCCGGTGATGGCCGAGTAGACGTCGGACCCCGTGCCGGCGATCACGCGCCCGGCGAATGTCGACGCGTTGAATTCGTGCTCGGCGTAAAGGATGAGCGACGTGTGCATCGCCCGAACCCACAGCGGCTTCGGCGCCGCACCGTGCAACAGGTGGAGAAAGTGGCCGCCGATCGAGTCATCGTCGGTCTCGACCTCGACCCGCTTGCCGTTGTGGCTCCAGTGATACCAGTAGAGCAGCATCGAGCCGAGCGAGGCGAGCAGCCGGTCGGCGATGTCGCGGGCGCCGGGTGCGTTGTGGTCGTCCTTCTCCGGCAGCACCGTCCCCAATGCCGACACGCCCGTGCGCATCACGTCCATCGGGTGCGCCGCCGCCGGAATGCGCTCGAGGATCTCTTTCACGGGCTCGGGCAGTCCGCGCAAACTGCGGAGCTTGGCCTTGTACGCGCGGAGCTCGGGAGCGGTCGGCAGCTTGCCGTGCACGAGCAGATGCGCGATCTCCTCGAATTCGCACGTGTCGGCGATGTCGAGGATGTCGTAGCCGCGGTAGGCGAGGTCGTTGCCGGTCCGCCCCACGGTGCAGAGTGCCGTGTTGCCGGCGGTGACGCCGGACAGCGCGACCGATTTCTTCGCCTTCGGGGCGTCGGTGACTGCTTCGATCATGATGTTCTCCCTTTCCGTGATCGATCCAAGGCGCCGTCATTTGAACGGCGATCTTGTCGGCGTGCACCTAGGGCGGAAGCCGCGGCGAGGACGAGCAGCGACGCGAGCACCGGCAGCGACCCCGATCCCATTGCGGGAACCGGCGTCGCGAGACCGAGCGCGGACGTACGGTTATACCGGAACGAGCCCCGCAGGGCCGCCGTCGCACCCTCGCAATGCTGCTCGAAATCCATGTCGAGCCGCTCGAGCACGGGTCCGGGCGCGAAGTTCACGTCGTGGATGACGAAATTGCCTGTAAGTGTATTGCAGCCTCGGCCATCCATTGCCACGTCCAACCCCGGGTGGCCCAGCGTCGCAAACGGCGCCCGCTCGGCATTGGGATACGTTCCCGGCGCCAGGTTCCTTCCGAGCTGATTCGTCCCGACTGCGAAAACAATGAAGGTTCCGTCGAACGGTTCGCCCAGGTATCGGAGGCTGATGTAGTCGACGCTGCCGTCGCCTGTGAAGTCGTAGCGTTCAATAATGTCGACGACGCCCGTCGCCTGCGTCCTCAGGTACGAGGCGCCGCCGCCGATGTAGTCGCCCGGGTCGCTCTGGAAGCGGAACTCGAAGAAGGGCTGGGCGCCAGCCTCCGCCGCGAGGACCAGCGAGCACGCCACCATGATCATCGATGCGAGGCGATACCGGACAACGTCGGATCCTCGCGAGATCGACGATCTCATTTCGAAACCTCTGCCTTGCCACGCGTAAAGAGCGCGTCGAGCTTCTCTTCGTACGCGTGGTAGGCGAGGTAGTCGTAGAGATCGACGCGCGTCTGCATGGTGTCGACCACGGCCTTCTGCACGCCGTCACGACGCAGCGCCGAGTAGACCCCGAGCGCCGCCTTGTTCATCGCGCGGAACGCGGAGAGCGGGTAGAGCGCCAGCGCGACGTCGGCGCCTCGCAATTCATCGAGCGTGAAGAGCGGCGTTGCGCCGAATTCCGTGATGTTCGCGAGGATCGGCACCTTGGCCGCGGCGGCGAAGCGTTTGTACATCGAGAGCTCGGTGATCGCCTCCGGGAAGATCATGTCGGCGCCGGCCTCGACGTACGCGCACGCACGGTCGATTGCAGCCTGCAGCCCTTCGCCCGCGAGCGCGTCGGTGCGCGCCATGATCACGAAGTCGGGATTGGATTTCGCGTCGACCGCGGCCTTGATCCGATCGACCATCTCGGCCGGTGGCACGAGCTCCTTGCCCGGCCGGTGGCCGCAGCGCTTGGCGCCGACCTGATCCTCGATGTGGACCGCCGCGGCGCCGAACTTGATCATCGACTTGACCGTGCGCGCGACGTTGAACGCCGACGCGCCGAAGCCCGTGTCGATGTCGACCAGGAGCGGCAGCGCGCAGGCGTCGGTGATCCGCCGCACGTCGGTCAGCACGTCGTCGAGGTTGCTGATGCCGAGATCCGGCACGCCGAGCGACCCCGCGGCGACCCCGCCGCCGGACAGATAGATCGCCTTGAAACCCGAGCGCTCGGCCAGGATCGCGTGATACGCGCAGATCGCGCCGGGCACCTGCAACGGGCGCTCGGCGGCGAGGGCGGAACGGAATTTCGCTCCCGGGGAGGGGGTGGTCATCGCCGATCCGCCGTGAAGAACCCTGCTGCGGAAGCCGGCAGCGGTGCGCCCGCAGCTTGGGCCTGCTGCAGCACCGACCAGCAGTAACGGTACGACGCGCGATCGTGTAGCGCGTCACCCACACGGATCGGCGCCCAGTCGGCGGCTTGCGCGGCGGCGAGCACGGTGGCGGCCTCGTCGATTTCGGCCGCGGCGGGCCGCATCGCGCGGAGGATCGGTTCGACCTGCGACGGATGGATGCTCCACATCCGCAGGAATCCGAATTCGGACCGGGCGCGGCGCGCGTCGGCCTCCACGACGCCGGGATCGTCGAGCGCGCGGGTGACGCCGTGCGTCGGCACCACCGCATGCGCGAGTGCCGCGGCGACCGCCTCGCACTTCGCGCGGCGCACGAGCGGATGGTCGAACTGGCCGGGGCTGTCCATTGCGGAGAGCGGGATGGCACCGCGGTGCGCGCTCACGAAGTCCATCGTCCCGAAATCGAGGCTGACCACGCCCGGCAGCGCGGCGATCGCCCAGGCATCGCGGACCGCGCCATGCGTCTCGATCATCACGCTCACCGGAATTTCCCGGCCGAGGCCGCGGCGTGCGGTCTCGAGCGCGAGGCGCTCGAGGAAGCGCTCGACGTCGGCAACCGACTCCGGCTTCGGCGTTGTCAGGAACGCGATCCGGTCGCCGGCGTCGCCCACGAGGATCGCGAGCTCCTCCGCTGCGCACGGGTGGTGGACGTCGTGGACCCGTGCGCCGACGCGGTCGAACCGGTTCGCCGCGCTCGCGATCAGCGCGGCCATCGCACGCGCGTGCTCGAGCTCGGCGCCCACCGGCGCGCCGTCCTCACAGTCGGTCGAGATATCGAAGTCCCCGCCGCGCTCCGTCTGCAGCGCCAGCGCCTTCTCGATGAACTTCGCGCGGCCCGCGTAGTGGACGCACGCGGACAGCGCCGGCAGCGGTCGTTCACCGCCCCAGAGCGCCACCGTCGGTTCAACTTTGCTCATTTCGTCAGTACAAAGACGGGCCGGCCGCGCCGGCCCGCTTTCCATCAGAAGTTCTCAGCCGAGCAGCGACGCCACACCCGCGCGCTCTTCCTCGAGTTCCTTCAGCGTCGCGTCCATCTTCTCGCGCGAGAAGGCGTCGATCTCGAGGCCCGTGACGCGGGTGTACTCGCCGTTCGCCGTCGTCACCGGCACGCCGTACATCACGTCCTGCGGGATGCCGTAGCTTCCGTCGGACGGCACGCCCATCGTCACCCACTTGCCGTTGCTGCCCGTGAGCCAGTCGCGGACGTGGTCGATCGCGGCGTTCGCTGCGGAAGCAGCGGACGAGAGCCCGCGGGCGGCGATGATCGCCGCACCGCGCTTGCCGACCGTCGGCAGGAACGTGTTGCGGTTCCAGTCCTCGTCGTTGATCAGCGCTTTGAGCGGCTTCCCCTCGACCGTCGCGAACCGGTAGTCCGCGTACATCGTCGGCGAGTGGTTGCCCCAGACGGTGAGTTTCTCGATCGATCCGACGGGCTTGCCGCTCTTTGCTGCGAGCTGCGACAGCGCGCGATTGTGGTCGAGGCGCAACATCGCCGTGAAGTTCCTCTTGGGCAGCGAAGGCGCCGACTTCATCGCGATGTACGCATTCGTGTTGGCCGGATTGCCGACGACCAGAACCTTGACGTCGCGGGCGGCGGCGCGATCGAGCGCCTTCCCTTGCTCGATGAAGATCTTGGCGTTCTCCATCAGCAGATCCTTGCGCTCCATCCCGGGACCGCGGGGCTTGGCGCCGACGAGGAGCGCGACCTGCGCGTCCTTGAAGGCCACCGCCGGGTCCGCCGTGCCTTCCATGCCGGCGAGCAGCGGGAACGCGCAGTCCTCGAGCTCCATCATGACGCCCTTGAGCGCCGCCTGCGCCTTGTCGAGCGGCAGCTCGAGGAGCTGCAGGATCATCGGCTGGTCGCGCCCCAGCATCTCGCCGGCGGCGATCCGGAACAGCAGGCTGTAGCCGATCTGGCCGGCGGCGCCGGTGACGGCCACGCGAACAGGCTTCTTCATGACGAGCTCCTCGTTGCAGGAAGGGAGAGGCGAAATCGGGAGGCGTCGCGCGGGCGGATTGGATGGGTGTGGCGGGTGGCGCGGCAAGCGGATTGTTGCGATGCAACATCTCCCGCGGCAGTCCCCCAACACGTGCGAGGACGCAGGAACCTGCGTGAATTGTAGGCGCTGCAAGTGGACGCTGTCAAACCAGTCTTATATCTTATAGAAGACATTTGACATGAGATAGACAAGCAAAGAGACGCCCCGGATAATGTCGGTTCGGGCGGGTTCCCGATCCGCCGGGCCCGCCGCACGGGCCACGGCCGGGCCACTGCCCGCCGCTGACCGATGACGCAGCCTTCGCCCACGTTCCAGCCGCTCTACGTCCAGATCAAGGGACTGCTCGAGAAGAGCCTCGAAGCGGGTGAATGGCGCCCGGCGGAGCCCATTCCGAGCGAGCTCGAGCTCGCGCGCCGCTTCGGCGTCTCACAGGGCACGGTGCGCAAGGCGATCGAGGCGCTGGCTGCCGACAACCTGGTCGTCCGGCGGCAGGGAAAGGGCACGTTCGTCGCGACGCACACCGAGGAGCGGACGTCGATGTTCCGCTTCCTGCGGATCCGGCGCAACGACGGTCGGGACGAGTACCCGGGCAGCCGGCTGATCGACGTGCGGCGCGCCAAGGCCACCGCCGAGGTCGCGCGCCTGCTCGACCTCAAGCCGGGGGAAGGCGTGATCGTGCTGCGGCGCGTCCTGGACTATGGCGGCGCTCCAGCGGTGCTGGACGAGATCACGCTGCCTGGCGCGCTGTTCAAGGGGCTCACGAAGTCGCGGTTCCAGGCGTACCACGGCTCGATGTACGGGTTCTTCGAGACGCAGTTCGGCGTGCGGTGCTTGAGCGCCGAGGAGAAGCTGCGCGCGGTTGCGGCCGACGAGGCCAGTGCGCGGTTGCTCGGCGTTGCGCCGGGCACCCCGCTCCTCGCGGTCGACCGGATCACGCTCACCTACGGCGATCGTCCGGTCGAATGGCGTCGCGGGTTGTGCGTGACGCGCGATCACCACTATTTCACACGGCTGGGTTAGCGTGGCGTTGACGGCGATCAAAGCACGCGATGGCGCCGCAGGACGCGCGACGAATCGCGCTATAATCCGCGCTGCTCTGCACCATGCTCGTGGACCGGCGTCAGCGCGGCGCCAGGAATTGCGCGCCGGTCCCGTCCACGTTCGTCTCGACCCGGTCTTGAGCGAATCGCGCTGATGCGTCGTCCGAATCCCCCGCCGCCTGTCGCAACGTGTGCCGCTTGCGTTGCCTCGCTCAGCGTCCTCCCCGATTCCCATGGCCGTCGCTGACCGCCCACGCCCGGCCGCGCGGCCGGTCTACCTGCATCTGTTCCGGATCCGGATGCCGATGCCGAGCGTCGTCTCGTTCCTGCATCGGGTTTCGGGCGCGTTGCTGCTCGTATTCGGCATCCCGCTCCTGCTCGCTGGCGTGGACGCGAGCCTCGCCTCGCCGGAATCGTACGCGAGCCTGCGCGCGACGCTCTCGCAGCCGCTCTGCAAGCTCGTGCTCCTCGGCCTCTCGTGGGCGTTCTTCCACCATCTGTGCGCCGGCATCCGCCATCTGCTGCTCGACGTGCACGTCGGCATTGATCTCGTCCCGGCGCGCCGGTCGAGCGTGATCGTGTTCGTCGTCAGCCTCGCGCTGACGCTGGTCGTGGGAGCGAAGCTGTGGTGACGCGCCGGCACGCCGTGGGCGCCCATTACGGGCTGATGGACTGGCTGATCCAGCGCGTCACGGCGATCGTGATGACGCTCTACGCGCTGCTGCTCGTCGCCATCGCGCTCTTCCACGGCGGCATCGACCATGCGCTGTGGCGCGCGCTGTTCGGGCACGGCGGCTTCAAGATCGCGAGCTTCCTGTTCATGGCGGCGCTGCTCTATCACGCGTGGGTGGGCGCGCGCGAGATCTACATGGACTACCTGAAACCGGTCGGCCTGAGACTCACGGTACAGGCGGCGACGGTCGTGCTGCTCGTTGCGTATCTCGGCTGGACGATCCAGATCCTGTGGGGGCTGCACTGATGGCGCTGCCGGTCCGCAAGTTCGACGCGATCGTCGTCGGCGCCGGTGGGTCTGGCATGCGCGCGTCGATCCAGCTCGCCGAGGCCGGCCTGGCGGTCGCCGTGCTGTCGAAGGTGTTCCCGACGCGCTCGCACACGGTCGCCGCGCAAGGCGGCATCGGTGCCTCGCTCGGCAACATGTCCGAGGACAGCTGGCTGTGGCACATGTACGACACGGTCAAGGGCTCCGACTGGCTGGGCGACCAGGACGCTATCGAGTACATGTGCCGGATGGCGCCGCAGGTCGTCTACGAGCTCGAGCACTTCGGGATGCCGTTCGACCGCAACCCCGACGGTACGATCTACCAGCGGCCGTTCGGCGGGCACATGGCGAACTTCGGCGAGAAGCCCGTGCAGCGCGCGTGCGCCGCCGCCGACCGCACCGGCCACGCGCTGCTGCACACGCTCTACCAGCGCAACGTCCGTGCGCGCACGCAGTTCTTCGTCGAGTGGATGGCGCTCGACCTCGTCCGCGACGCCGACGGCGACGTGCTGGGTGTCGTCGCGCTGGAGATGGAGACCGGCGACGTCGTCATCGTGCAGGCGAAGGCGACGCTGCTCGCGACCGGCGGCGCCGGCCGTATCTTCGCCGCGTCGAGCAACGCGTTCATCAACACCGGCGACGGCCTCGGCATGGCCGCACGCGCGGGCATTCCGCTGCAGGACATGGAGTTCTGGCAATTCCATCCGACGTGCGTGCCGGGTGCGGGCGTGCTGATCACGGAAGGCGCGCGCGGCGAGGGCGGCATTCTGCTCAACTGCAATGGCGAGCGCTTCATGGAGCGCTACGCGCCGGTGGCGAAGGACCTGGCCTCGCGCGACGTCGTCAGCCGCTCGATGGACCAGGAGATCAAGGAAGGGCGCGGCTGCGGCCCGCGCAAGGATTACGTGCTGTTGAAGCTCGATCATCTCGGCCCCGAGGTGATCATGAAGCGCCTGCCGTCGATTCGCGAGATCGCGATCAAATTCACCAACGTCGACCCGATCCGCGAGCCGATTCCGGTCGTGCCCACGATCCATTACCAGATGGGCGGCATTCCGACGAACATCCACGGGCAGGTGGTGGCGCCGAAGGACGGCGACGACCGGGCGGTCGTCAACGGGCTCTACGCCGTCGGCGAATGCTCGTGCGTTTCCGTGCACGGCGCGAACCGGCTCGGGACGAACTCGCTGCTCGACCTCATCGTGTTCGGGCGTGCCGCAGGCGATTTCATCGTGGAGCAGCAGCTTTCCCGCCGCGCGCACAAGGCGTTGCCGCGGGACGCCGCCGACCGAGCGCTCGCGCGCCTCGCGCGGCTCGACAGCGCTGCGACGGGCGAATCGGTGGCCGAGGTCGCGAACGACCTGCGCGACGCGGTGACGGCGCATTGCGGAGTGTTCCGCAACCAGCAGCTGCTTTCGGAGGGTGTGCGCAAGGTGCAGGAACTCGAGGAGCGCGCCGGGCGCACGGCGATCAAGGACCGGAGCCGGACCTTCAACACGGCGCGGGTCGAGGCGCTCGAGCTCGACAACCTGGTCGTGACGGCGAAGGCGACGGTGGTGTCGGCCGAGGCCCGGCGCGAGTCGCGCGGCGCGCAGGCGCGCAGCGACTACCCGGCCCGCGACGACGTGAACTGGCTCAAGCACACGCTGTGGTACCACGACGGCAACCGCCTCGCGTACAAGTCGGTCAACATGAAGCCGGTGTCGGTCGAAGCGTTTCCTCCGAAAGTGCGCACCTATTGATCCCGGGATATCGATGAAATTCCGCATCTACCGCTACGATCCCGAAAAGGACGCGAAGCCCTACGTCAAGGAGTACGACGTCGCGCTCGACGTGCACGACCGGATGCTGCTCGACGCGCTGATCCGCTTGAAGGAGGTCGACGACTCGCTGTCGTTCCGGCGAAGCTGCCGCGAAGGCGTCTGCGGATCGGATGCGATGAACATCAACGGCAAGAACGGCCTGGCCTGCATCACCAACCTCAAGGACGTGAAGGAGCCGGTCGAGCTTCGTCCGTTGCCGGGGCTTCCGGTGATCCGCGACCTGATCGTCGACATGAGCCAGTTCTTCAAGCAGTACCACTCGATCCGGCCGTACCTCGTCAACGACACGCCGCCGCCGGAGAAGGAGCGGCTGCAGTCGCCGGAGGACCGCGAGGAGCTCGACGGGCTGTACGAGTGCATCCTCTGCGCGTGCTGCTCGACGTCGTGCCCGTCCTTCTGGTGGAACCCGGACAAGTTCGTCGGGCCGGCCGGGCTGCTGCAGGCGTACCGTTTCATCGCCGACTCGCGTGACGAGGCGACGAACGAGCGCCTCGACAACCTCGAGGATCCGTACCGGCTGTTCCGCTGCCATTCGATCATGAACTGCGTCGACGTCTGCCCGAAGGGGCTGAACCCGACGAGGGCCATCGGCAAGATCAAAGAGATCATGGTGAAGCGCGCGGTTTAGGGCGCATTCGGCCTGGATACTTGGTTGCAATTCGCCTGCGCTGCCGACATGGAACTGGACGCGATCCGCCTAGGTAGGCTCCGCTGGCGCTGCCGGCGCGGGATGCTGGAGAACGACCTGATTCTCGCCCGCTTCCTCGATGGGCGCGGCGAGCGGATCACCGAGGCGGAGGCGGCGCAGCTCTCGCGACTGCTCGACCTCCCCGACGGCGAGTTGTGGGACCTGCTTTCGGGCCGAGCCGAGCCCGCGGACGCGACGCTCGGTCCGCTGGTGTCGGCGCTGCGTGCCGCATGATCCGCGGCGCGCAACGGGACGCGAGCGACGGTAGCACCGATCGGCACGACAGAGGCCGGCACGGGGAGGAGCGCGCCCGCCGGGGGGCGTGCGATGAAATCGTGAGGGGCACCGGCCGGCCCCGACTATGGAGCATGGAGCGACGATCATGAGCGACCGCACCGCAACGCTGACCTTCTCCGACGGCGCGCCCGCCGTCACGTTTCCCCTCCTCGGAGGCTCGATCGGGCCGGACGTGATCGACATCCGGACGCTCTACGGCAAGACCGGCAGGTTCACCTACGACCCGGGCTTCATGTCGACCGCCGCGTGCAACTCGACGATCACGTTCATCGACGGCGACAAGGGCGAGCTCCTCTACCGCGGCTACCCGATCGAAGACATCGCGGTGAAGTGCGATTTCATGGACGTCTGCCACCTGCTGCTCTACGGCGAGCTGCCGAATGTCGCGCAGAAGGCGGACTTCGTCGGTCGCGTGACCAAGCACACGATGGTCAACGAGCAGATGCAGTTCTTCATGCGCGGGTTTCGCCGCGACGCGCACCCGATGGCGGTGCTGACGGGACTCGTCGGGGCCATGAGCGCGTTCTACCCGGACTCGATCAACCTGCACGACGCGCACCAGCGCGACATATCGGCCATCCGGCTGATCGCCAAGATGCCCACGCTGGTCGCGATGGCGTACAAGTATTCGGTCGGCCAGCCGTACATGTACCCGCGCAACGACCAGAAGTACGCGGCCAACTTCATGCGGATGATGTTCGCGACCCCGTGCGAGGAGTACAAGATCAACGACGTGCTCGTCCGCGCGCTCGACCGGATCTTCATCCTGCACGCGGACCACGAGCAGAACGCGTCGACGTCGACGGTTCGGCTGTGCGCGTCGTCCGGCACCAACCCGTTCGCCGCGATCGCCGCGGGCGTGGCGTGCCTCTGGGGACCGGCGCACGGCGGCGCGAACGAGGCCTGCCTCAACATGCTCTACGACATCCAGAAGCAGGGCGGCGCGGCGAAGATCGGCGACTTCATCGCGAAGGTCAAGGACAAGAACTCCGGCGTCAAGCTGATGGGATTCGGCCACCGCGTCTACAAGAACTACGACCCGCGCGCGAAGCTGATGCGTGAGACGTGCCACGAGGTGCTGACCGAGCTCGGCCTGCACGACGACCCACTGTTCAAGCTCGCGATGTCACTCGAGAAGATCGCGCTCGAGGACGATTACTTCGTCTCGCGCAAGCTCTACCCGAACGTCGATTACTACTCCGGCATCGTGCAGAAGGCGATCGGCATCCCGGTGCCGCTCTTCACCGCGATCTTCGCGCTCGCCCGCACGGTGGGGTGGATCGCGCAACTGAACGAGATGATCGCCGACCCGGAGTACAAGATCGGGCGGCCGCGGCAGCTGTTTACCGGCGCGAAGCGGCGCGCGGTGAAGGCGATCGCCGACCGGTGACCCGAGGCCCGGGCGTCGGCAAGGCAGAGGACGCGACGATGAGCGACATGCGCGAATTCGAGACGACGAGCACGCTGTTCGGCGGCAACGTACCGTTCATCGAGGAGCAGTACGAGCACTATCTCGCCGATCCGGCATCGGTGGGGGCGGACTGGCGGAGCTACTTCGACTCGTTGCGCGGCGGCGCCGCCGACGTCGCGCACACGCCGGTCATCGAGTCGTTCATCCGGCTCGGCCGCAGCAAGAAGATCGCCGGCGCGATGGTCGACGCGGCGACGATGCACAAGCAGGTGCTCGTGCTGCAGCTGATCGGCAAGTTCCGCACGCTCGGGATGTTCAACGCCGACGTGGATCCGCTCAAGCGGCAGGAGAAGCGCTACATCGCCGACCTCGACCTTGCGACGTATGGCTTCACCGAGGCCGATCTCGATACCGAATTCGACGTCGGCTCGTTCAAATCCGGCGGCGAGCGGATGCGGCTGCGCGAGCTGATCCAGGCGCTCAAGGACACCTACTGCCGCACGTTCGGCGCCGAGTACATGTACATCTCGGACACGCCGGTCAAGCGCTTCGTCCAGGAGCGCCTGGAGCCGATCCGGTCGCGCCCGACCTATTCCGTCGAGGAGCGCCGGCACATCCTCGAGCGGCTCACGGCGGCCGAGACGCTCGAGCGCTACCTGCACACGAAGTATGTGGGCCAGAAGCGCTTTTCCGGCGAGGGCGGCGACACGCTGACGCCGATGCTCGACCACCTGATCCAGCTCGCCGGCGCGGCGGGCGTCAAGGAGACCGTGATCGGGATGGCGCATCGCGGCCGACTCAACGTGCTCGTCAACACGTTCGGCAAGATGCCGGCCGACCTCTTTTCGGAATTCGAAGGCAAGCAGGCGCAGGAGCTCGTCGCGGGCGACGTCAAGTACCACCAGGGCTTTTCGTCGGACGTCGTGACCCCGGGCGGCCCGATGCACCTGACGCTCGCATTCAACCCGTCGCACCTGGAAGCGGTCGACCCGGTCGTCGAGGGCTCGGTGCGCGCGCGGCAGCACCGGCGCGGCGACGAGATCGGCGATCAGGTGCTGCCCGTCCTGATTCACGGCGACGCGGCGCTGGCCGGGCAAGGCGTGATCCAGGAAATCCTCAACATGGCGCAGACCCGGGGCTACTACACGGGGGGCACCCTCCACATCGTCGTCAACAACCAGATCGGATTCACGACCTCAGACCCGCGCGACACGCGCGGCACGCTCTACTGCACGGACATCGCGAAAATGGCGGAGGCGCCGATCTTCCACGTCAACGCCGACGATCCCGAAGTGTGCGTGCTGGCCGTGGAGATGGCGTTCGAGTACCGAAGGCAGTTCCACCGCGACGTATTCATCGATCTCGTCTGCTTTCGACGCCTCGGCCACAACGAGGCCGACGAGCCGATGATCACGCAGCCGCTCATGTACAAGCGCATCGCCCAGCATCCCGGCACGCGCAAGCTCTACGCCGAGGCGCTCGAGCGTGCCGGCGTGATCCAGCCGGGGGACGCCGACGCGATGATCGCCGCCTACCGCGCGGCGATGGACAAGGGGATGCACACCAACACTACGATCCTGTCGAACTACAAGGCGCCGTTCTCGGTCGACTGGACGCCGTACAAGGGCAAGAGCTGGACAGAGCCGTGCGACACGCGCGTGCCGCTCGACACGCTGAAGGCGCTCTCGGTGAAGGTCACGACGGTGCCCGAAGGCTTCAAGGTCCATTCGCGCGTCGAGCGCGTGCTCGCCGACCGCCGCGCGATGGGCGAGGGGAAGCTGCCGCTCGACTGGGGGATGGCCGAGACGCTCGCGTACGCGACGCTCCTGAACCAGGGCATCGGCATCCGGCTCTCGGGCGAGGACACGGCCCGCGGCACGTTCTCCCACCGGCACGCGGTGCTGCACGACCAGAACCGCGAGAAATGGGACTCGGGCACGTGGATTCCCCTCGAGCACGTGAAGCCGGGGCAGCCCGAGTTCGAGGTGATCGACTCGGTGCTGACCGAGTACGGTGTGCTCGGCTTCGAGTACGGCTACGCGACGTCCGATCCGCTGCGCATGGTCATCTGGGAAGCGCAGTTCGGCGACTTCGCCAATGGCGCGCAGGTCGTGATCGACCAGTTCATCGCGTCCGGCGAGGTGAAATGGGGTCGCATCTGCGGGCTCGTGCTCCTCCTGCCGCACGGCTACGAGGGACAGGGCCCCGAACACTCCTCGGCGCGGCCGGAGCGCTACCTGCAGCTCTGCGCCGAGCACAACATGCAGGTGTGCGTGCCGTCGACGCCCGCCCAGATCTACCACCTGTTCCGGCGGCAGATGCTGCGCTCCTTCCGCCGTCCGCTGATCGTGATGAGCCCGAAGAGCCTCCTGCGGCACAAGGAGGCCGTGTCGACGCTCGACGAGCTCCCCGACGGCCACTTCCAGAATGTGATTGGCGAGGTCGAGAAGATCGCTGCGAAGAGCGTGCGCCGGGTGATCGTCTGCTCGGGCAAGGTCTACTACGAGCTGGCGGCGTACCGACGCGAGCACAAGCAGGCCGACGTCGCGATCCTGCGGCTCGAGCAGCAATATCCCTTCCCGCACGCCGACCTGAAGGAACAGCTCGCAAAGTTCCCGAATGCGACCGAGATCGTCTGGTGCCAGGAAGAGCCGCAGAACCAAGGCGCGTGGTACCGTCTCCGCGCGTACTTCCGCGAGGACGCGCGGCCGAACCAGGTCGTCGCGTACGCGGGCCGGCCGGTGGCCGCGACGACCGCGGTTGGCTACATGTCGAAGCACGTCGAGCGCCAGCAGAAGCTCGTCGAAGACGCATTCGCGCCGGAGCTCTCCGAGGGCGAAATGCTCGTCCGCACGTGATCGGAACGCCGCAATGAGAGTGGAAGTCAAGGTCCCGCAGCTGCCCGAGTCCGTGGCCGAGGCCACGCTGGTCTCGTGGCACAAGAAGACGGGCGCCGCGGTCGCCCGCGACGAGAATCTGATCGACGTCGAGACCGACAAGGTCGTGCTCGAGCTCCCGGCGCCGGCCTCCGGCGCGCTGGTCGAGATCCTGAAGGGCGACGGCTCCACGGTCGCCGGTCAGGAAGTGATCGCGATCATCGATACCGAGGCGAAGGCCGCGGCGACGGCGGTGCCCGCTGCCGCGGCGGCGCCGGCCAAGCCGGCCGCGCCGGCGCCGACCACTCCCGCTCCGGCGGCAATGCCTGCGGCTCGGAAGATGATGGCCGAGCAGGGATTGTCCGCGTCGGACGTCACGGGGACCGGACGCGGAGGCCGCGTGACCAAGGCCGATGTGCTGGCCGCGGAGGCCAAGGCTGCTCCGGCGCCCGCGCCGTCGCCGCTCGCGAAGGCGCCGCCCGCGCCCGCGGTGCCGCTTCCCGCGGAGCTCGGCAATCGTCCCGAGCAGCGCGTGCCGATGTCGCGGCTGCGTCAGCGCGTCGCCGAGCGTCTCGTAGCCTCGCAATCGACCGCGGCGATCCTGACGACGTTCAACGAAGTCAACATGCAGCCGGTGATCGATCTCCGCAACAGGTACAAGGACCGCTTCGAGAAGGAACACGGCGTCAAGCTCGGCTTCATGGGGTTCTTCGTGAAGGCGGCCGTGCATGCGCTGAAGAAGTTCCCGGCGGTGAACGCGTCGATCGACGGCACCGACATCGTCTACCACGGCTACTTCGACATCGGCATCGCCGTCGGCAGCCCGCGCGGCCTCGTCGTGCCGATCCTGCGCGACGCCGACCAGCTGTCGATCGCGGAGATCGAGGCGAAGATCGCCGACTACGGCAAGCGCGCGCAGGAAGGCAAGCTCACCGTCGAGGAACTGACCGGCGGCACGTACACGATCACCAACGGCGGCGTGTTCGGCTCGATGCTCTCGACGCCGATCATCAATCCTCCGCAGTCCGCGATCCTCGGCGTCCACGCGACCAAGGATCGCGCGGTGGTCGAGAACGGGCAGGTCGTGGTCCGGCCGATGAACTACCTCGCGCAGTCGTACGACCACCGGATCATCGACGGCCGCGAGGCGGTGCTGTCGCTCGTCGCCATCAAGGAAGCGCTGGAAGACCCGGCCCGGATGCTTCTCGATCTGTAGCGGCAGCGCTTCGCCGATGGCTGAACAATTCGATGTGGTCGTCATCGGCGCCGGCCCCGGCGGCTACATCGCCGCGATCCGCGCGGCGCAGCTCGGTCTCAAGACCGCATGCATCGACGACTGGACGCGCGCCGACGGCAAGCCCGCGCCGGGCGGCACGTGCACGAACGTCGGCTGCATCCCGTCGAAGGCGCTGCTGCAATCGTCGGAGAACTACGAGCACGCGGGCCACGCGTTCGCCGATCACGGCATCGTGGTCGCAGGACTCGTCGATCGACGTCGCGAAGATGCTCGCGCGCAAGGAGAAGGTCGTCGCCCAGAACAACGACGGCATCGTCTTCCTGTTCAAGAAGAACAAGATCGCATTCTTCCTCGGTACGGGATCGTTCACGGGCGGCGGCGCGGACGCCGGCTGGACGATCGCGGTGGCCGGCGCGAAGCCGGCCGAACTCGTGGCGAAGCACGTGATCGTCGCGACCGGATCGAAGCCGCGGCCGCTGCCGGGGGTGGCAATCGACAACCGGCTCGTCCTCGACAACGACGGCGCGCTCGCGATTCCGGAAGTGCCGAAGCGGCTCGGCGTCGTCGGCGCCGGCGTCATCGGTCTCGAGATGGGCAGCGTCTGGCGGCGGCTCGGAGCGCAGGTGACGGTGCTCGAGGCGCTGCCGGCGTTCCTCGGCGTCGCCGACGAGGCGATCGCGAAGGAGGCGCAGCGCGTCTTCGCGAAGCAGGGGCTCGCGATCACGCTCGGCGTCTCGATCACGAAGGTAACGGTCGGGCAAGAACGACGTCGCCGTCGAATGGAACGACGCGGCCGGCAAGCCGCAGGCGGCGACGTTCGACCGCCTGATCGTGTCGATCGGCCGGCTGCCGCACACCGCGGGCCTCGGCGCGGACAAGGTCGGGCTCGCGCTCGACGAGCGCGGCTTCGTCGGCGTCGACGCCGAATGCCGCACGAATCTCGGCAACGTCTGGGCGATCGGCGACGTCGTCCGCGGTCCGATGCTCGCGCACAAGGCCGAGGACGAAGGCGTCGCCGTCGCCGAGCGGATCGCAGGCCAGCACGGCCACGTCGACTTCAACACGATCCCCTGGGTGATCTACACGTCGCCCGAGATCGCGTGGGTCGGCAAGACCGAGCAGCAGCTGAAGGCGGAAGGCGTCGCCTACAAGGCCGGCCGCTTTCCGTTCTCGGCGAACGGTCGCGCGCGAGCGCTGGGCGACACCACGGGCTTCGTCAAGATCCTGGCCGACGCCGCCAGCGATCGCATCCTCGGCATGCACGTGATCGGGCCGCTCGCCTCCGAGCTGATCGCCGAAGGCGTCGTCGCGATGGAGTTCGGCGCGGCGAGCGAGGATCTCGCGCGGATCTGCCACGCGCATCCGTCCCTGTCCGAGGCGACGAAGGAGGCCGCGCTGGCCGTCGACGGGCGTACGCTCAATCTCTGATGCGCGGATGAGCGGGACGCGTACGCGAGGAGCGGCCTGATGGAGGGCGCAATCGAGGGCGACGTCACCGCGCGCCACGGTGCCTTCGTCGCGTGGCTCGAGCCCCTGCTCGCCGCGCGCGGCACGACGCTCGACCACGCGCAGGCCGCGGCGTTCGACCGTCTTTCGCAGCTCGCCACCGAGCTCGAGGCGTTCCGCGCGGCACGGCAGTCGACGCTGAAGAAGCTGTTCCTACCGCCCGACGTGCCGCGCGGCGTCTACCTGTGGGGCGGCGTCGGCCGCGGCAAGAGCTTCCTCATGGACGGCTTCTTCGCGACCGTCGCGATCCGCCGCAAGACGCGCGTCCACTTCCACGCGTTCATGCGTGCCGTGCACGAGGAGCTCGCGACGCTGAAAGACGAGGAGGACCCGCTCGCCACGGTCGCGAACGCGGATCGCGGAGCGCCATCGGCTCATCTGCTTCGACGAGTTCCATGTTTCCGACATCGCGGACGCGATGATCCTGGGGCGCCTGTTCGCGGCGTTGTTCGAGCACGGCGTCGTGTTCGTGATGACGTCGAACTACCCGCCGGATGGGCTGTGGCCCGACGGCCTGCAGCGCGAACGGTTCCTGCCGGCGATCGCACTCCTCAACCTATGGCTGGACGTGGTCGAGGTCGACGCCGGCGTCGACTACCGGCTGCGGGCGCTGGAGCAGGCGAGCGTCTACCAGACGCCGCTCGGGCCCCTGGCCGACGCTGCGCTCGCCGCCGCGTTCGAGCGGATGCGCAGTGGCCCCGACGAGGACCCGCGGCTCACGATCGAAGGACGCGTCCTGGCCGCGCTGCGGGTTGCCGGCAGCGCGGCCTGGTTCGACTTCGCGACGCTGTGCGAAGGACCCCGATCGCAACGCGACTATCTCGAGCTCGCCCGCAGCTTTCCCGTGCTGCTCCTGTCCGGCGTCCCGGCGCTGACCGCGGAGGCGGGCAACAGCGCCCGCCGCTTCACGTGGCTCGTCGACATCCTGTACGATCATCGCGTGAAGCTCGTGATCTCGGCCGCCGTTGTGCCGGAGGCCCTCTATCGCGCCGGGCCGAACCAGCGGGAATTCGCGCGAACGGTGAGCCGGCTGATCGAGATGCAGTCGCGCGACTACATGGCGCTCCCGCACGTTCCCGCGCTCGCGCACGTTGCGGGCACCGTCTGACCGGCCCGTCGTCCGCCCGCCGACCACCCCCATCCTCCCGCTGCTCACGAAGGAGATTCCCGTGCAGAAATTCAAGGCGTACCGGACGTTTCAGGAGAACAACGCCGTCGTCAGCCGGTTCGTCGAGCTCGGCGTCGACGACCTCGATCCGGGCGACGTCGTCGTGCGGACCAAGTACTCGACGATCAACTACAAGGATGCGCTCTCGTACAACGGCGCCGGCAAGATCATGCGCAAGTACCCGACCAACGCCGGCATCGACATGGCCGGCACGGTCGAGACATCCGCCGATTCCCGCTGGAAGCGCGGCGACAAGGTGATCGTCCACGCGTACGACATGGGAGTCGCGCACGACGGCGGCTACGCGGAGTTCGTGCGCGTGCCCGGCGACTGGATCGTCCGCCGCCCCGAGAGCATGACGGCATTCGATGCGATGACGCTCGGCACCGCGGGCTTTACCGCCGCCCAGGCGATCATGCTGATGGAGCACAACGGCTTGAAGCCGGAGAACGGGCCGGTCGCGGTCACCGGCGCGACCGGCGGCGTCGGCTCGGTCGCGGTCGAGATCCTCGCCAAGACCGGCTACGAGGTCGTCGCGATCACGGGCAAGAAGGAGGAGACCCGCTACCTGAAGGGCCTGGGCGCGAAGGAGGTGCTGCTGCGCCAGTCGATCGACCTCTCGAAGCTCCGCCCGCTCGACAAGTCGACGTGGGCGGGCGCCGTCGACAATCTGGGCGGCGACCTGCTCGCGTGGCTCCTGTCGACGATGAAGATCGGAGGCATCGTCGGCGCCGTGGGCCTCGCGGCCGACATGAAGCTTCACACCACGGTCGCGCCGTTCATCCTGCGCGGCGTCTCCCTGCTCGGCGCCGACAGCGCCAACTGCCCGATGTCGATACGGCAGAGGATCTGGAACAAGCTCGCCGTCGAATGGCGGCCGGACCAGGTCCACGACCAGGTGCGGACGATCGACTTCGACGACCTGCCGACGCACTTCGAGCCGTACCTCAAGGGAATGGTCCGCGGCCGCACCGTCGTGCGCATCGCCCCCGACACGCATCCCTAGCGGCGAGCCGGGGAGCCCGCCGTCGCGCGCAAGGATTGATCCGGCGCAAAGCGGTCCGCCCGCTTTCCCGTAGCCTCGACTGCCGAGCGGAAAGTGCCGCTACGCGTCGGCCCCAGCGCCCGGCCGCTGCGGGGCGCGCGACGCCGGGCACCACTGTCGAGGAGAAGGGCATGGCCACGTACAAGGAGTTCCACCGGGCGTCGCTCGCCGAGCGCGAGGCATTCTGGCGCGACGGAGGCGGCGCTCGTCGATTGGCAGACGCCGTTTTCCTCGGTTCTCGACTACTCGAAGCCGCCGTTCGCGAAGTGGTTCGTCGGCGGCCGCACGAACCTGTGCCACAACGCGGTCGACCGTCACCTCGCGGCGCGCGGCGACCAGAAGGCGCTGATCTACATCTCGACCGAGACCGGCGAGACGCACACGTACACGTTCCGCGAGCTCGCACGCCGAGGTCAACCGGTTCGCGGCGGTCCTGAAGGCGCAGGGCGTGGGCCGCGGCGACCGCGTGCTGATCTACATGCCGATGATCGCCGAGGCAGCGTTCGCGATGCTCGCGTGCGCGCGGATCGGCGCGATCCACTCCGTCGTCTTCGGCGGCTTCGCCGCGGCGAGCCTCGCGACCCGGATCGACGACGCGAAGCCAAAGGTGATGGTCACCTCCGACTGCGGGATGCGCGGCGGCAAGCCGGTGCCCTACAAGCATCTCGTCGACGAATCGATCCGGCTCGCCGCGAGTCCGCCGCACCGCGTGATCATCGTCAACCGCGGACTCGACAAGGACGATGAAGCGGGTCGCCGGACGCGACCTCGACTACGCCGACGCTGCGCGCGCAGCACATGAGTGCGAACGTGCCGTGCGAATGGCTCGAATCGTCCGAGCCGTCGTACATCCTGTACACGTCCGGAACGACCGGCAAGCCGAAGGGCGTCCAGCGCGATACCGGCGGCTACGCGGTCGCCCTTGCGTCGTCGATGCGGCGCATCTTCTGCGTCGAGCCGGGCGAGTCGATGTTCACCACGAGCGACATCGGATGGGTGGTCGGCCACTCCTACATCATCTATGGGCCGCTGATCAACGGCTCGACGACGATCATGTACGAAGGGCTGCCGATCCGTCCCGATCCGTCGATCTGGTGGCAGATCGTCGCAGAGAACAAGGTCAAGACGATGTTCAGCTCGCCGACGGCGATCCGCGTGCTGAAGAAGCAGGACCCCGCGCACATGAAGCGGCACGACATCCGCTGCCTCCAGTATCTGTTCCTCGCCGGCGAGCCGCTCGACGAGCCGACCGCGCGCTGGGCGTCCGACAATCTCGGCGTCGCGATCGTCGACAACTACTGGCAGACCGAGACCGGGTGGCCGATCCTGTCCGCGCAGCCGGGCGTCGAGGAGACGCCGCGCAAGTTCGGCAGCCCGTCGTTCCCCGTCTACGGCTACGACGTCCGGTTGCTCCGCGAAGGCACAGGCGACGAGGCCGGCGCGGACGAGAAGGCGGTGCTGACGATCATGCCGCCGCTGCCGCCCGGCTGCATGACGACGGTGTGGGGCGACGACGCGCGCTTCGTCAAGACGTATTTCTCCGATTTCGGCACGAAGCTCGCGTACTCGACGTTCGACTGGGCGACGCACGACCCCGACGGCTACTACTTCGTGCTGGGCCGGACCGACGACGTGATCAACGTCGCCGGGCACCGTCTCGGCACCCGCGAGATCGAGGAAGCCGTCCAGGCCCACCCGGGCATCGCCGAGGTCGCAGTGGTCGGCGTCGCGGATTCGCTGAAGGGGCAGATTCCGGTCGCGTTCGCCGTCGTCAAGGATCCTGCGAAGGTGGCGACACCGGAAGGCATCGCCACGATGCGCAAGGAGGTGATGGACACGGTCGACCGCGAGCTCGGTGCGATCGCGCGTCCGGGCGCCGTCCACTTCGTCACGCTGCTGCCGAAGACGCGCTCGGGCAAGCTCCTGCGCCGGTCGATCCAGGCGCTGGCCGAAGGGCGCGATCCCGGCGACCTCACGACGATCGAGGACCCGGGCGCGCTGGAGCAGATCCGGGCGCGCGCTCGCAGCGCACGCCGGTGCCTGACCCCAGCGCGCCTCCGGGCGGCGGCGCGGGGAGGCCCCGCTTGCGACGCGAGGCAGGCGATAATATGCGTTTCCTCGCGTCCTCCCATGTCCAACGACTCCGCCGCGCGGGCCCGGGCGGCGGCCCACGCCGTGCCTCCCCATGCGCCGCTCGCGACCGTCTCGCGGGGCGACGGCGTCGATGCAGTCCACTGCGGCTCGGTGGCGGTCGTCGATCGCGACGGCACGCTCCTCTTTTCGACGGGCGACCCGTACTTCGTCACGATGACGCGGAGCGCGCTCAAGCCGTTGCAGGCCATGCCGTTCGTTGCGGGCGGCGGCGTCGAGCGGTTCGGCTACTCGCCCGCCCACGTGGCGCTGCTCTGCGCAAGCCACTCCGGTGAGCCGCGGCACCAGGACGCGGTCGCCGCGATGCTCGCTGCCGCGGGGAACTCGCCCTCGGACCTCCAGTGCGGCGCCCACGCCCCCGGGTACTACGACGTCCGCGGCGAGATTCCGCCGCCTCCGCCGTACTCACCGCTCGCCCACAACTGCTCGGGCAAGCACAGCGGAATGCTCGCCTATTGCGTCCAGTGCGGGCTGCCCAAGGAGAGCTATCTCGAGTTCGGCCACCCGCTGCAGCAGGCGATCAGGCGCGCCGTCGCCCATTTCACCGCCGTGCCGGAGGCGCGCCTCGCCGCCGGGATCGACGGCTGCTCGGCGCCCAATTACGCGGTGCCGCTCGCGCGGCTTGCCCGCGCGTTCGCACGACTCGCGGCCGACCGATCCGACGCCGATTATGGCGCCGCGCCGGCGATCCTTTCGGACGCGATGACGGCACACCCGGAGATGGTCTCGGGCGAGGGCCGCAACGACCTGGCCCTGATGACTGCCGGGCGCGGCGACTGGGTGACCAAGATTGGCGCCGAAGGACTGCAGGCGATCGGCGTGCGCAGCCGCGGCCTCGGCATCGCGATCAAGGTCGCCGACGGTGCCAAGCGCGGCCTGCATCCGGCGACGGTGGAGGTGCTGGACCAGCTCGGACTGCTCGATGCGGACGCCCGCGCCCAGCTCGCATCGTGGCGCGAGCCGCTCGTGCGCAACTACCGCGGAACGGTTACCGGGCAGGTCCGGCCGGCGGTTGTTCTGGACAAGGCTCGCGTCCCGACGGCGGGCCCGGCCTGACCTCGCGTGCGACTGAACTTACGGCCTCGACGGCGGTCTTTTGATGGAAGCGCGCGCCGCGACGATCACCTCGGGGACACCGCCGCGCGGCCCGGAGCACGGGGCCTCGCGGGCCAGCGCCGCACCTGCCGTCCGGCGGGCATAACAACGACGATTCAGGGACCGGATGGGTGATCGCGAGGTCGATCAGCAGCTTGTCGTGCGTGCGCAGCAGGGTGACAAGCGCGCCTACGAGCTGCTGGTGCTCAAGTACCAGCGGAAGCTCTCGCGGCTCCTCTCGCGGCTGGTGCGCGACCCGGCGGAGGTGGAGGACGTGACGCAGGAGGCGTTCATCAAGGCGTACCGGGCGCTGCCGAGCTTCCGGGGGGATAGTGCGTTCTACACGTGGCTCTACCGGATCGCGATCAACACGGCGAAGAACTACCTGGTCGCGATGGGGCGCCGGGCGCCGACGTCGACCGGGTTCGATCACGAGGAAGCCGAGAACTTCGAGGATGCCGACCAGCTGCGCGATGCGAACACCCCGGAGGATGAGCTGCACGGCAAGGAAATTGCTGCGGCGGTGAACCGCGCGATGGATGCGTTGCCCGAGGACCTGCGGACCGCGATCACGCTGCGCGAGATCGAGGGCCTCTCGTATGAGGAAATTGCCAGTGTCATGAACTGCCCGATCGGTACCGTGCGCTCCCGGATCTTCCGGGCGCGTGAAGCGATCGCAACGGAACTGCGGCCGTTGCTGGGGACCGAAGAAAACCGGAGATGGTGATGCCAGAGAGCATTTCGCGCCTGATGGACGGCGACCTCGAGGACGCCGATATCGCGGGCGTCTGCGGACGCATGCGCCAGCCCGACGCGGTCGCGACGTGGGTGTGCTACCACGTCATCGGGGACACCTTGCGCGGCGGGGAAGGCCGGACACCGCGGTATTCCCGCCGGTTCGCCGCGCGCCTCGCCTCCGAGCCGACGATCATTGCCCCGGGCGCCGTGCGCAGCCGGCCGGTGCCCATCGCCTGGGCGGCGGCCGCGACCGTGGCGGCAGTCGCCGTGGTCGGCTGGGTCGCCTATGCGACGCTCGACACTTCGCCCACGGCGATTGCCAAAGGGCGCGAGGCCGCGACGATTCGCGCCGCGCAGGTGCGGCCGCAGCCGGTCCCCGCCGACTACCTTCTTGCGCACCGCGAATACTCGCCGACGAGCCCCATCGAGGGGATCGGACCGCTGCTGCGTGCTGCCGCGGCGGAGACGCCCAATGCCGGTCCGTAGCCGGACGCAGGACGGAGCGGCTTCGTGACCGGGCTTGCCGCCATCGAGGCTTCCCTTCGCCGCGCCGCCCGCTCCGGGGCGGCGGCGGCGGCGTTCGCGGCGATCATCGCGGCGGCACCGGCGGAGGCGCAGGATGCGGCGTCGCTCCTTGGCCGCGCGGCCGGCGCGGCCCGCACGCTCAACTACACGGGTACGCTCGTCTATCAGCACGCGGGACGCGTCGAGACGTCCCGGCTCGTCCACTGGAACGACGCCGGAAGCGAGTACGAGAAGCTCGTCAACCTGGAGGGTCCGGCGCGCGAGGTGATCCGCAGCAATGCGGAGGTACGCTGCTATTACCCAGACGCCAAAATCGTCCGCATCGAGCCGCGGACGTTTCGCAACGCATTCCCGTCGCTGTCGACACAACAGCAGAAGGCGCTGACCGACTTCTACGAGCTGCGCAAGGCCGAGGCCGACCGCGTCGCGGGCCTCGATGCGCAAGCCTGGCTGTTCGAGCCGAAGGACGGACTGCGTTACGGCCAGAAGTTGTGGTTCGAGCGGGCGACCGGTCTCCTGCTCAAGGCGCGAATCCAGAACGAGCGCAACGAGCCCGTCGAGCAGTTCACGTTCACCGACATCCTGATCGGCGCTCGCATCGACCGCGAGATGGTGCGGCCGAGCTGGCCGCCCGCGCCGCCGGCGTGGCAGGTCCGCGAAACCGGCCCCGGCGAAACGGACGCAGCGGACACCGGTTGGGTGGTGCGCGGCGCACCGCCCGGATTCTCGCGGGTGGCCGAGGGCTACCGCACGTTGCGCGGCAAGCGCGCGCCGGTCGCGCACATCGTGTATTCGGACGGCCTCGTCGCCGTCTCCGTGTTCGTCGAGCCCGCGGCGAGCGTGCATCCCGCCGGGCTCCTGCAGCAAGGCGGCGTCAACGTCTTCATCCGCGACGTCGACGGCTACATGGTGACCGCGCTCGGCGAGGCGCCCGCGGCCACGATCCGCCAGATCGCCAATTCGGTCGCGCGCCGCTGACGCGCCGCCCGCGCATATCATCGCCATCGTCACACCGGAGGTCTACCCCGATGCTGTCCCGCACCCGCCCATTCATTGCCGCCGCGACGCTCGCCGCGTCCTTTGCCGTCCTCGCCGCGACGGCGGCGCCCGCCGCCGCGCAGGGCCGGACCGCGGGCCTGCCCGATTTCACCGAGCTCTACGACAAGCAGTCGGCGGCCGTGGTGAGCATCGACGTCACGCAGAAGATCAAGCGCTCGCGCTTTCCGGAGCTGTCCGAGGACGATCCGTTCTACGAGTTCTTCCGGCGCTTCGGCCAGGTCCCGCGACGCGGCGGGCCGGACCGCGAGTTCGACCAGCAGTCCGTCGGCTCCGGTTTCATCCTCTCCGCCGATGGCTACCTCATCACGAACGCGCATGTCGTCGACGGCGCGGACGAGGTCAACGTCAAGCTGTCCGACAAGCGCGAATTCAAGGCGAAGGTGATCGGTGCCGACAAGCGCACCGACACGGCGCTGCTCAAGATCGAGGCGAAGGACCTGCCGAAGGTCACGATCGGTGACCCGGACAAGCTCAAGGTCGGAGAGTGGGTCGTCGCGATCGGCAAGCCGTTCGGGCTCGAGAACACGATAACTGCCGGCATCGTGAGCGCCAAGGGCCGCGACCTGCCGCAGGAGAACCTCGTCCCGTACATCCAGACCGATGCCGCCGTCAATCCGGGCAATTCCGGGGGGCCGCTCTTCAATCTCAAAGGCGAGGTGGTCGGCATCAACTCGCTCATCTTTTCGCGCACCGGGGGCTACATGGGGGTGTCCTTCGCGATCCCGATCGACATCGCGATGAACGCCGCCAACCAGATCAAGGAGAAGGGCAGGGTCACGCGTGGCAAGATCGGCGTCCAGATCCAGGAAGTGACGAAGGAGACGGCTGAGGCCTTCGGGCTTCCCAAGCCGGGCGGCGCGCTCGTCAATTCGGTGGTCAAGGGTGATCCGGCCGACAAGGCCGGCGTCGAAGCGGGCGACATCATCATCAAGGCCGACGGCCGCGACGTGCGGACCTCGAGCGAGCTGCCTCGGATCATCACCGCGATCAAGCCGGGCGCAAAGGTCGTGCTGACGGTGTGGCGCAAGGGCCAGCAGCGCGACTTCACGGTCACCGTGGCTGAGCTCAAGGAAGACCAGGCGGCGCCTGCTGTACGCCGCGGCGGTCCCGCGCCGAAGGAGAAGGCGAAGCCGAACCGGATGGGGCTCGTGCTATCCGACCTGACCGACGAGCAGAGGAAGGAGCTCGACGGCAAGAGTGGCGTCCTGGTCGAGGACGTGACCGGCTCGGTGCGCGGCAACGTGCAGCCCGGTGATGTGATCCTCGCGATCGTCAATCGCGGCCAGACGACCGAGGCAAAGAGCGCCGAACAGGTGAACGGCTTGCTGGCGAAGCTCGAAAAAGGCGCTTCGGTGACGCTGCGCCTCCGGCGCGGCGAGCAGGAGTTCTTCTCGACGCTCAAGATCAACAACGGGGGCGAGTGAGCGCGGCGGGCGAGGCCGAAAGGCCGAGCCAAGGCCCGAAGGGCGTGTCGCCGCGCGATCGAGCGGCGCCCGACAACTCGACCCTCGAATGACGAAGATCGTGCGGAGGGCGCGGGCGGCGCGTGGCGTGGACTCCCGCGGGTGCGGCGCTTGAGGTTCACACTCCTCGTCCGCGCGTACTGCCACCTCTGCGACGAGATGGTGGAGGCGCTGCTGCCGCTCGCGCGTGCGCACGACGCTACGGTCGACGTCGTCGATGTCGATGCGCCCGAACACGCGGCGCTCGAGTACGCGTGGGGCGATCGCGTGCCGGCACTCTTCGCCGGGGCGCCGGAGAGGGGCCTGCTGCTCTGCACAATCCGGTTCGATCCGGCGCCGGTCGTCGCGGCGCTGTCCACGGCGCCGGGTTCGCGCTGAGGGTCGCGGAGCGGACGGAAATCCGCTAAAATTCAACATCTTTGCGGCGGCAAAGGGGCACTTGAACGGTGCCCCTTTGTTTTGCCACGGCGGGCGACCTACCCTTGGACCTCATCCGCAACTTCTCGATCATCGCGCACATCGACCACGGCAAGTCGACGCTCGCGGACCGCTTCATCCAGCGCTGCGGTGGGCTGGCCGACCGGGAGATGGAAGCCCAGGTGCTGGACACGATGGACCTCGAACGCGAGCGGGGCATCACGATCAAGGCGCAGACGGCGGCGCTGACCTACACGGCGCGCGACGGCCAGGTGTACAGCCTCAACCTCATCGACACGCCGGGCCACGTCGACTTCGCCTACGAGGTGTCGCGCTCGCTCGCCGCGTGCGAGGGCGCGCTGCTCGTCGTCGATGCGTCCCAGGGGGTCGAGGCGCAGACGGTGGCCAACTGCTACACGGCGACCGAGCAGGGCGTCACCGTGGTCCCGGTACTGAACAAGATCGACCTTCCGTCCGCCGAACCCGACCGCGTGATCGCCGAGATCGAGGACATCATCGGCATTCCCGCGCACGACGCGGTCCGCGTCAGTGCCAAGACCGGCGAGGGCGTCGATGACGTGCTCGAGGCCGTCATCGCCCGCATTCCGCCGCCCGCCGGCGATCCGGCGGCGCCCCTGTCCGCGCTCGTCATCGACTCGTGGTTCGACAACTACGTCGGCGTCGTGATGCTGGTCCGCGTGGTGGCGGGGACGCTGAAGCCGAAGGACAAGATCCTGCTGATGGCGACCGGCGCGACCTACGGCTGCGAGCAGGTCGGCGTGTTCACGCCAAAGGCGGTCGCGCGCGATTCGCTTTCGGCCGGTGGCGTGGGCTTCGTCGTCGCCGGCATCAAGGAGATCCATGCGGCGCGCGTCGGCGACACGGTAACGCTCGCGGCGCGCCCCGCCGCGGCGCCGTTGCCGGGCTTCAAGGACGTGAAGCCGCAGGTTTTCGCGGGTCTTTACCCGGTCGAATCGAACCAGTACGAGGCGTTGCGCGACGCACTCGACAAGCTCAAGTTGAACGATGCGTCGCTGCACTACGAGCCCGAGGTCTCGCAGGCGCTCGGCTTCGGGTTCCGCTGCGGCTTCCTGGGCCTGCTGCACATGGACATCGTGCAGGAGCGGCTCGAGCGCGAGTACGACATGGACCTGATCACGACTGCGCCGACGGTCGTATATCAGCTGCTGCTGCGCGACGGCACGGTCCTCGAGATCGAGAATCCGTCGAAACTGCCCGACCTCTCCCGGGTGGAGGAGATCCGCGAGCCGATCATCACGGCCACGATCCTGATGCCGCAGGAATACGTGGGGCCGGTGCTGACCTTGTGCACCGAGAAGCGCGGCGTGCAGAAGAACATGCAGTACCTCGGCCGCCAGGTGATGCTGACCTACGAGCTGCCGCTGGCCGAGGTCGTGATGGACTTCTTCGACAAGCTCAAGTCCGTCTCGCGCGGCTACGCGTCGCTCGACTACGAGTTCCGCGAGTACCGTGCCGCCGACGTGGTCAAGCTCGACATCCTGATCAACGGCGAGCGCGTCGACGCGCTCTCCGTCATGGTCCATCGGTCTGTCGCGCTCTACCGGGGGCGCGAGGTCGCGGCGAAGATGCGTAAGCTCATCCCGCGCCAGATGTTCGACGTTGCGGTCCAGGCGTCGATCGGTGCGCAGATCATCGCGCGCGAGAACATCAAGGCGATGCGCAAGAACGTGCTGGCCAAGTGCTACGGCGGCGACATAACCCGCAAGCGGAAGCTGCTCGAGAAGCAGAAGGCCGGCAAGAAGCGCATGAAGGCGGTCGGCAGCGTCGAAATCCCGCAAGAGGCGTTCCTCGCGATCCTGCAGGTCGGCGAGAAGTGATCCGGAATACCCACAACTAACAAGACGACCATGAATTTCGCCCTGATCCTGTTCCTCGCCACGGTCTTCACCGGCGCGATCGCACTCGCCGACCGTCTCGTGTTCGCGAAGCGCCGCGCGCCCGACGCCCCCGAGCCGTGGTGGATCGAGTACCCGAAGAGCTTCTTTCCGGTGCTCCTGATCGTGTTCGCACTGCGTTCGTTCGTGGCCGAGCCGTTCAAGATCCCGTCATCGTCGATGCGGCCGACGCTCGAAGTCGGCGACTTCATTCTCGTGAACAAGTTCGTCTACGGCATCCGCCTGCCGATCGTCGAACAGAAGATCATCGGCATCGGGGACCCCAAGCGCGGCGACGTCGTCGTGTTCCGGTATCCGTTGAATCCATCGCAGGACTTCATCAAGCGCGTGATCGGCGTCGGCGGCGACACCGTCGTCTACAAGGACAAGCGTCTAACGGTCAACGGCGTGCCGTGGCCGATCAAGGAAGACGGCATTTACGGTTACCCCGAAGGCATGCGCTATGAGTCACTCGCGCGGGGCAGCGAAACGGCAGAGACCGGGGCGGAGCCGAAGGTGCACGACATCGCGGTCGACCCGGCGATGCCTGCCGTCAGTCCGGGCGCCGTCCGGCCGTTTCCCGGGAAGGAGAACTGCGATTACAATCCGGACGGTAGCGGCTTCATGTGCAAGGTGCCGCCGGGTCATTATTTCATGATGGGAGACAACCGCGACCGCAGTGACGACAGCCGCTACTGGGGCTTCGTGCCGGACGACCACATCCGGGGGCGGGCGTTCTTCATCTGGTTCAACTGGGACGACATTGCGAGCCTGGCCTGGAAACGCGTCGGCGGCGGCATACGCTGACCGCGGCTCCTCTCGGGAGGTGAGATGACAGCGCGCGGACGGCAACACGGATTGACGATCATCGGCTTCCTCCTGGTTGCCGCGGTCGTGGTCATTTTCGTCGTGGTCGGCGCCCGGACGGTGCCGGCCTACATCGAATACTATTCTGTCCAGAAGGCGCTCGAGAAAGCGCTCAAGGACACGCGCGATCCGACGGCTGCCAACGACCTGCGGAGATCGTTCGACCGCTACCTCGCGACCGACTACATCCAGTCGGTCCGCGCCACCGACGTCGAGGTGACGAAGGAGGGCAACGTGGTGACCGCCAGCGTTGCGTGGACGCGCATTCTGCCGCTCGTCGCGAACGTGAGCCTCTATCTCGAGTTCGAGGCGAGGGCGACGCGCTGACGGGAACGGCGACAGCCGCCGCGGAGGGATGACGTCCGAAGCGCTGCGTGACTAGGAGCCTGTCGGGCTTGCTTTCACGTATGCGTTGCAAAGCCAAAAAGCGATGGATGCGAGGCGGGAGGCGAAGCCGATATCGCGAATATCGGCAAGCCGAGCAACGGAGCAGACGCGCTTTTTGGCAGCAACCCGAAGGGACGGGGCGCCTTGGGCGCATTTCTGCGTTACTCGCCCTCGCTATACTCCCGGTATGCCTTCGGGCTCGCGCCTTGAACTGCGCCCAACTCGCCACCATCGCATGCGCGAAAGCAAGCCCGACAGGCTCCTAGGTTACGCGTTTCGCCGCCCGGAGCTCCTCGAGCAGGCGCTCACGCACCGCAGCTTCGGCGCGAGCCACAACGAGCGACTCGAGTTCGTCGGCGATGCGGTGCTGAGCTGCGCGATCGCCGCGGTCCTCTATCGACGCTTTCCGCAGATTCCCGAAGGCGATCTCTCGCGCGTGCGCGCGAGCCTCGTCAACCGCGACACGCTCGCGGAGCTGGCGCGCGGGCTGGGCGTGGGAGATGCGGTCCGCCTGGGCGAGGGCGAGCTCCGAAGCGGCGGCGCGGCGCGGCCGTCGATCCTCGCCGACGCGCTCGAAGCCGTGTTGGGCGCGATCTTTCTCGACGCGGGCTTCGATGCCGCCGCCACGGCGATCGAGACGCTATACGCGACGCTCTTGACGGATCTCGATCCGGCGGCGTTGTCGAAGGATCCCAAGACGCGCTTGCAGGAATGGCTGCAAGCGCGGCGGATCGCCGTGCCCGAGTACGTCGTGACTGATACGGCCGGCGATGCCCATGCGCAGACCTTTACCGTCGAGTGCCGAATTCCTTCGCTGTCGATCGCCGCGGTGGGTGCAGGGGCAAGCCGGCGCGCGGCTGAGCAGGCGGCAGCATCCGTCGCGTACGTCGAGGCGACCGCCGTTCCGGGGATCGCGCGGCGTGGCTGAGCCTTTGCCAGCCGCGGGCTTCCGCTGCGGTCACGTGGCGATCGTCGGGCGGCCGAACGTCGGCAAGTCGACGCTCGTCAACCGCCTGGTCGGAGAGAAGATCAGCATCACGTCGAAGAAGGCGCAGACGACGCGGCACCGCGTCACCGGCATCCTAACGACCGCCGACGCGCAGTTCGTCTTCGTCGACACGCCAGGCTTCCAGACGCGTCATCGGTCAGGTCTCAACGAACGAATGAATCGCGCGGTGACGCAAAGTCTCGCGGCCGTCGATGCGGTCGTGCTGGTGCTCGAAGCGGGGCGCACCGTGCCCGCCGACCGGACGGTGATCGATCTGCTCCCGGCGCAGGCCGGTGTCGTCGCCGCGCTGAACAAGGTCGACGCGCTCGCCGCGAAGGACGCACTCTTGCCCCAGATTGCGGGCCTTGCCGCGTTCCGTCCGTTCGCGGCGATCGTTCCCGTGAGCGCCGCGAGCGGCCTTGCGCTCGATCACCTTGTCGCCGAGGTCCGCGCGCTCCTGCCGGAGTCGCCGCCGCTCTACGGCGCCGACGAAATCACCGATCGCGACGAGCGCTTCCTCGCGGCGGAGTTCGTTCGCGAGAAGATTTTCCGCCTTCTCGGCGAGGAGGTCCCCTACCAGACGACGGTCGCGATCGACGAGTTCCGGCACGACGGCGACCTCCGCCACATCCGCGCGACGGTCTTCGTCGACCGTGAGAACCAGCGCGGGATCCTGATCGGCGCCGGCGGGGCGAAGATGAAGGAGATCGGCACCAGCGCGCGCGCGGACATGGAGCGGCTGTTCGGCGGCAAGGTGTTCCTCGAGTTGTGGGTCCGCGTGCGCAAGGGCTGGGCCGACGACGAGGCGGCACTTACGCGGCTCGGGTACTGACGTGGCCCCGCGCGCCCAGCCGCTGCGCCGCGACGACCAGACGGCGTTCGTGCTGCACGCATATCCGTATCGCGAGACGAGCCTGATCGTCGAGGCGTTCACCCGCGAGCACGGACGCGTGGCGCTGGTTGCGCGCGGCGCGAAGCGCCCGCGCTCCGAGCTGCGTGGGCTCCTGCAGGCCTTTCAGCCGCTCTTGCTGTCGTGGTCCGGACAGCAGGAATTGAAGACGCTCTTGCGGGCCGAGTGGCAGGGCGGGCTGCCGCGCATCGGCGGCCGTGCGCTCCTCTGCGGGTTCTATCTGAACGAACTTCTGCTCAAGCTGTTGCCGCGCGAGGACCCGCACGCCGATCTTTTCGGCCACTACGAGAGGGCGCTCGCCGATCTCGCGGCGGCGGCCGACCAGGCGGTCGTGCTGCGCAGATTCGAAGTGCGGCTGCTTGCCGCCATGGGCTACGCGCTGCCGCTCGTGCGCGACGCCGACTCCGGGGCGCCGGTGGATCCGGCCGCACGCTACCATTACGCCTTCGACCGGGGGCCGCGACGCGAGCCGCCGGTCACCGGGCCACGACTGCCCATCGTGCGCGGGACAACGCTGATCGCGCTCTCCGAAGAGCGCTATCCGGACGCGGCGACGGCGGCGGAAGCGAAGCGGCTGATGCGCGAGGTGCTCGACCACTACCTCGAGCAGCGCGGCGTCGAGAGCCGACGCGTGGTGCAGGACCTGCAGGCGCTCGAGGACGAAGCAGGGATTCCCCATGATTGAGCTCGGCGTCAACATCGATCACGTCGCCACGCTGCGGCAGGCGCGGCGCACGCACGAGCCCGACCCGGTGTGGGCGGCGGTGGAGGCGCATCTCGGCGGCGCCGACGGGATCACGGTCCACCTGCGCGAGGACCGCCGTCACATCCAGGACGAGGACGTGCGCCGGCTGCGCGAGCTCACGCACATCAAGCTCAACCTCGAGATGGCGGCGACGACGGAAATGCTGGCGTTCGCATGCGCGGTGAAGCCCGAGATGGCGATGCTGGTCCCCGAGGGGCGCGAGGAGGTCACGACAGAAGGGGGTCTCGACGTCGTCGCGCACGAGGACGCACTGCGTGACGCGGTGCGGCGGCTCGCCGATGCGGGCATCGTCACGAGCGTGTTCATCGATGCCGACCTGCGCCAGATCGAGGCAGCGGCGCGCATCGGCGCGCGCGTGTGCGAGGTGCACACTGGCCCGTATGCGCATGCCTTCCACGCACAAGGTCGCGACAGCGAGAGCGCGCCGGTCGTCGCGCGGTTGAGCGAGATCCGTGCGGCCGGCGAGGCGATCCGGGGAGCGGGCATGCGCTTCAACGCGGGCCACGCGCTCAACTACTTCAACGTGCAGCCGGTCGCCGCCCTGCCCGGTGTGCGCGAGCTGCACATTGGTCACGCGATCGTTTCGCGCGCGCTCTTCTGCGGCCTCCGCGAGGCGGTGCGGCAGATGAAGGCGCTGATCCGCGAGGCCGCGGCGTGACAGTGGCGCTGCCGCGTGGACCGGTGATGCTCGGTATCGAAGCGCCGGAGCTCACTGCCGCGGACCGCGACCGGCTGTCCCATCCGCTGACCGGCGGCGCGATCCTGTTCACGCGCAACTATGCATCGCCTGCGCAGCTCGAGGCGTTGTGCGCGGCGATCCATGCCTTGCGCGATCCGCCGCTCCTGATCGCCGTGGACCACGAGGGGGGCCGCGTCCAGCGCTTCCGCGACGGCTTCACGGCAATCCCCGCGATGCGCACGCTGGGCGAGCTGTGGGAGCGCGACATCGCTGCTGCGGCGCGCGAGGCGGCGCGCACGGGCTGGACGCTGGCCTCCGAGCTGCGCGCGCGCGGCGTCGACTTCAGCTTCACGCCGGTTCTCGATCTCGATTACGGCTCGAGCACGGTCATCGGCGACCGTGCATTCCACCGCAATCCCAACGCGGTAGCCCATCTGGCCACGGCCCTGTGCGACGGCCTCGCCGCCGGTGGTATGGCGGCGGTCGGCAAGCACTTCCCGGGACATGGCTTCGTCAACGCGGACTCACACGACGAGCTGCCCGAAGACAACCGTTCGCTCGAGCGGATCGTCGTCGACGATCTCGTTCCCTTCGCCGTGCTCGCGAGGCGCGGTCTCGAAGGCGTCATGCCGGCGCATGTCGTCTATCCGGCGGTCGACGCGGCGCCCGCGGGTTACTCCAAGATCTGGCTGCAGGAGATCCTCCGCGGACGGCTGGGCTTCGATGGCCTCGTCGTCTCCGACGATCTCGACATGGCGGGTGCCGCGCTGGCCGACGGCGACATCGTCGCTCGCGCCGAGGCGGCGCAGGCCGCCGGCTGCGACATCGTCCTCGCATGCAACGACTTGGCCGCGGCCGGGGAGCTGCTCGATCGATGGAAGCCCGTCCCGGCACCTGAACTCGTGCGCCGCGCGGCAAGATTGGAAGGGCGAGCTCCTAGGCCGCGTCCGTAGGTCAGGGACCGCGGACCAGGTGTCATCAGCAGTCGACTTTCGCGTCCCCGGTGCAGAAGGCGATTCCCGAAATCGATGATCGAGCCATGGCCGAACCGTGCCGTCCGGCCAAGTGCCCGACGCGACCGAACCCGACCGTCGGACGAAAACGAAACGCGGATCAAACGGGCGGCAAGACGTCTTGCTGACGACCCATCGCAGACAGACGAATTTCCCGATAGCAGACGTTCAACGTCCGCCAGAGTCGGCGCATTCTTGGCGAGCGGAGTGACCGTCAAATGCGTCCGTGTGTATGAATTTGTTCGATGGCGTGAGTTCATTTCGGCTCCTCGGCCATCATCCGGATGGTCCCGTTTCAAGGCCCACGGACAGTACGCGAGATGTTTGTTCTGCCCGGTAGCTGCAGACTGAGTCTTCTTGTTCAAAGCAGTGACTGGCCATATGACCGTACACTCGAAGAATTTGTCGTATACAGAAACCCTTCCTAGGTCAAAGCTGAAGGGCGCGGCAGCTCGTCGAGATCGCCTACCAGGCGTTGCATGTCCGTGTCGGTCCGTTCCTCGGGCAACCCGTTGAGGCCACCTCGCGAGTACACCAGACCGGGGACGTTATCGAGCGCTCCCCTATCGCGGACGCAGCAGACGCTCACGCTCGATCGTCGGGCTCGATGCGCACCGAGTCGGCGACGGAAAACCCGCCCCCCTGCTCCCTTGCGCCATCTTCCGCGCGTCATCGCCCGTAAGCGGGTCGCGCCGCACGGAAGGTGCGCAAGGGACGGTGGCGTACCACAGCCTGCACCGCGGCGATGGCGTTCTCATCGAGCCCGGTCGCGGCACGGCGACGTTGTTGATGACAACTCGGTTCTACCAAGAGAGCTACCGTTAGTTTGCGGGTCATGCATTTCGCGCTTTGCTCACGGAATCATCGCCTTTTCCCGCAGTGAAACGGTATATGATTCATAGCAATCCGCGCGAACGCATTGTCAATCGCCGACTCATCGATCGCTAACACGTCTGGAAGCGCTTGCAAGTTCAACGATTATTCGACCGTACTAACAGAAGCACAGCTTGAATGCTGAGTCGGTGTGCGAAAGATATGCACCTCCGCTTCGAAGCGGCCGATATTGTCGAGGCGCTGGTCGCCGGCGGTTGTGCCGAGAGGCGTGGTGGGCGTCGTTGCGGTGACGCTTAGGGGTCAAGCGGGTCTACGAACGCACGCAAGCTGAGTCACGCTTCTTTAATTTTCTAGAAACAGGGTACGTCGATCGCGTATTTTGCTACGCAGGCGTTGTCCATGTTCCCTCCCCGGTGCCTCCTCTGCGACCACGTCAATCCGGATGGCGCGAAGTTCTGCAACGACTGTGGCTCGTCGCTGCACGTTAAGCGGTGCAGCCGATGTAAGGCGGTCAATGATCAGGCCGCCAAAAATTGCTCCAAGTGCAGGACGCAATTTCCAGTGCTATCTACTCGGTCTGGGGCGCCGCCAATGTCGTCGGCCCAGGACATTCCGGCCGCTTCACCGGCACTCAGCGACCCGCTTCCGTTCCGTCTCGATTTTAGTCTCGATGAAGTGGCCAAGTTTGCGGCATCCGCTGCAAAGGTAACCGCGGCCGCACAGGCATCGGTCGCACCCGATCCTGCGTTTGCGACCGCGAGCTCGCCCGCACCTCAGCTTGGCCGGCCTGCCGCGGCCATCGAACTCGACAAGCTCGACCTGGCATTCGATCCGCAGCGCTCAACTTTCGAGGAGCCCACGCCGTCCGTGTTCGTGGGCTCCGATCACGGGCATACGCCAGAGCCTGAGCCGGCGGCAGACATTCAAGACGTATCTGAGCGTTGGCCGGACAATGAGACGGCAATAACGCACGAGTCCGGGCCCGAGATCGTTACTCGCGAACCTCGATCCGTGGGCAGGGCCGTAACTTCGCTGTTCTCTGTAGCGCAGCGCGCAACTGCGAAGGTCGTGTTGCACAATCTCGAGGCCACGGCGGAACTGCGTCCAATGTCGCGCGTGGCGCTGGCTGTGTCACTGCCCGCCGTAGCGCTTATCGCGATTGGCATCTTTGCCTACTACGTCTACAGCCAGTCAGTGCAGCTGAGCGAGCCGCAGGGCGCGCAGGTGGTCTCCCCTGGGCCCGCGGATGTCAATGCAGGTGGCCCGCCGACCCAACCTGTCCCAAAGATAGGCGTCACGGCATCCTCCGCGCCGTCGGCTTCGCTTGGCACGGGAAGCGGCGCTGCAACCGGGACTGAAAAACCCGCGCCGCCAGTTGAGCCGCCAACAGCCGTTGCGATCTCGCCGGTCAGCCAAGGTACAGCGGCGGCGACCGGCTCCATTGGCGCTGCTAGCCAAACGCCGTCGCCCAACGATCCACATCGGCAGATCTCGACAAGCGATCAAGTGAGTCCCGGGCAACAGTCCGCCACAAAGGCCGAGGGAGCGATCAAGAAGCCAAGTGCGCCGACCGCCGATGCTGGAGACCTTCGCGATAGAACAATGCCGGCAGCCGGCAACGAAGTCACCGCGAAGCGTTCTGCGACAAATCCGCCGATGCGCGGGTATCCGGCCGCTGGCGCCGCAGGCTCCGTGCAGTCGCCCCCAAGCGGTGGTCGCTCAAGTGTCCGGTCCGATGTGCCGCGGTCAGGGACGTGCACGGAAGGGGTTGCGGCACTCGGGCTCTGCAGCCTGAATTCAGGAGGGGAGAGCAAATAACGTGACCAGACTATTGATTATCGGTCTCATAGCAGCAGGATTCTCGCTTCAGGGAGCGTTGGCTCTGGCGGCTGTGGAGTTAAAGATTGTGACGGCATCCACGCGTGGTACATACATCCAGATCGGGCGTGATATCGCCTCGATTGTCGCGCCCTCTGCAGATATCGAACTAGAGGTACTACCTTCGGCCGGGTCTGCCGAGAATGTTCGACGCCTGCGCTACGAGCCCGGCGTTAAGTTTGCGATCGTGCAGTCGGACGTCTTTCAGGCGTTTCTCGATCAGGCTGCAGGTGGAAACGCGGAAGCGAATAAGATCATCCGGCCTCTTCGCGTCATCATGCCGCTCTACAATGAGGAGATCTACTTCATCGTACGAGCTGACTCGAATCTGAATTACATCCATGAGATCAAGGGTGCCAGAATTAACGTCGGGGAGCTGGGAAGCGGGACGGCGCTGACAACGACCACGCTTTACCGATTGATGTTCAACGAACCAGTCGCGGAGGCGAATGCGAGCCTCCTCTCCAACGAAGACGCGCTGGTCAAGCTGATTTCGAGCAAGTCGCTGGATGTGGTGGCGGTAATCGCCGGGCAGCCAGCTAAGCTACTTGTCGACATGAAGCCCGAGGCGCGGCAACTTGTTAAATTGCTGAAGTTCGATCCCAACCAGGCGTCGAGCAAGGCCGCGCTGGAAACCTACTTTCCCGTAACGGTGCGCGCAAGCAGTTATCCAAATCTGTTGGCCGAAGACGTCCCTGGATTGGCCGTGAAGGCATTCCTGGTGACCTATGATTACAACTTGAGGCAAACCAAGGATAACCTGGCGCGGTTCACGCGATCGCTGTGCCAGAACTTCTCCGCGCTGCAAGAGAAGGGGCATCCCAAATGGCGCGAGGTCGAGCTGGCGTTGCCGGACTTAGGCCGTGGATGGCTCTACTATCCACCCACGGCCGTGGAGATCCGTAGCTGCATCGCTGGAAGGGCGAAACCAAAATCGCCGCCGGTAAAGGCGTGTTCGCAGCAAGAGCGAATACTGGGACTGTGCGAGTGAGGCTAGTGTGAGACCCATGCGATTGCGGGCGATCAGGAAATCCAACGCAAAGCGCCTCTCGGCCATGGCGAGCGCGACCGACTGCTCCTGCCCGATCTTCCGGTGACCGTCCGCTTTGGAGTACTAGGCGGTACGACCAGTGTTGCCGCCGTAGGCGGTCAAACATTGCTGGTTGCCGTCGCCGTATGCGAAGTAGGCAGGTGGCGAGAGAATTGCGCTGTCCGGCGTACCCCGTCATGTAGCGTCGCCACCGTAGCGCCGAATCACACCACCGCTCAATGCGGATGCGGCCAGTGTCCGCCGAGCCTCTTCGTCAACTCCTCGGCCGCATGCGCAACGACCGGACCGAGCTGACGGATCCGCTCGTCGGGTAGCCGCGTCGACGGGCCGGCGAGCGAGATCGCGCCCAGCGGCTCCGCATGCTCGTCGAAGATGGACGCTGCGACGCAGCGCGTGCCGAACGCATGCTCTTCGTCGTCGAAGGACCATCCCCGCTGGCGGATCACGCGCAGCGCCGCCCACATCGTCTCGGGCGAGGTGATCGTGTGCTCGGTGATCCGCGGCAAGCCCTTCACCTTGAGGATCGCGTCGATCTGCTCGTCAGGCAGCGCCGCGAACAGCGCCTTGCCGACGCCCGACGCGTGCAGCGGGACGCGGCTCCCCAGCTTGACGATGGTTCGCATCATCTCGCGGCACTGCACTTGATCGATGAAGACGGCCTCGGTGCCGTCGAGGATCGCGAGGTTCGCGGTCTCGCCCGACTGCTCCATGAGCCGGCGCATGTGTGGGTGGCTCTGCGCGACGAAATCGCGGCTCGCGAGGAACGTCGAGCCGACCGCGAACGCCTGCAGCCCCACGTACCAGCGGCCGAGCTCGCCGGCCTGATAGACGTACCCCATGCGGTCGAGCGTCGCGAGCAACCGGTGCGTCGTCGACGGCGGCAGGCCGACGCGCTGCGACACGTCGGTCAGCGTAAGGCCACCCTCTGCGCGCGCCAGCGCCTCGAGGATCGAGAGTCCCCGGGTCAGGCTCTGCACCTGCGCGGTGGCGGTCCCTCCGGGCTTCGACGGCGTTCGGCCGCGGCGCGGCGGCGGGGCGAGACGATGGGGCATCGGCAGATTGCGGGTATCGCGCGGCGTCGCCACACTACCATGCGTTGACCCCTCGCGGCGTGCCGCGTAGATTGCCCGCACCCGCTCACGTCCGTCACCACGCATGAAACGCCGCACTGGCGAGCCCTGGATGCCGGCCGATGCTTACGGCCGGTCGCTCCACGGGCTGACCGTCAACCTGCTCGTGCACGACCTCGCGGCGTCGCTTACGTTCCAGCGCGATGTGCTGCGCGCCGAGGTCGTCTACGCCGATCCCGACATCGCGGTTCTCAGGGGCTATGGTGCCGAATGGATGCTCCACGCCGATCACACGTACGAAGGTCATCCACTGCACCGCGAGATCGCCGCGGTGACGGCACGCGGGACGGGCATCGAGCTGCGGCTGCACGGGTGCGATCCCGATGCGGCGACGGCTGCCGCGAGGGCCGCGGGATTCGTCGTCGTCGCCGATCCGGCCGACAAGCCGCACGGGCTGCGCGAAGCCCACATCGCGGATCCGGATGGCTATGTCTGGGTTCCGGATGTAGCGACCACTCCTTGAGCCGTCATGTGTGCAGGGGCTCTGGCCGACGCGATGCATTCTCCTGCGAGAAGCGCTCGTACTCGGCGATGACCTGGGCGCCAAGCAGCAGCACGAGCGAGGCGATCTCGAGCGTCAGCAGCACGACGATCGACGTCGTCAGCGAACCGTACACGACCTTGATCTGCGACAGCGTCGAGAAGTACCAGACGAGCGCGCGGCGCGTGATCTCCCACAGCAGGCCGGCCGTGACCCCGCCGATCAGCGCGTGCTTGATCGACAGGCGTCCCACGGGCATCACCAGGTAGATCGATGTCAGCAGCAGGATCTCGCCCGCGACGCCGAGGAGATAGAGGAGGAACGCGGAAACCCGCCCGAGCGATCGCATGTGGCCGAACAGCTCGATACTCTCGCTGGCCATCGCCTGAAGTACCCCGGACATCAGCGACACGAGCAGCAGCCCGAGCGCGAGAAACAGAATGTAGAAGAAGGGAATCAGCAGGGAGACGATCAGCGGTCGACGGCGGATCTTCACGCGATGCAGGAAGATGACCGACATCGCGTTTTCGAGCACCGTGAAGGCGAGCGAGCTGAAGAACACGAGTGTGATGCCGAGGACCCATCCCACGACGTCGCGGTGGGCGAGAAAGAGCGACAGTTCCTCCACGATCGCGGCCGCCTGGCCGGGGACCAGCAGCTCCAGCAGGCGCTCCAGCGTCGACAGGAGCAGCGCCTCGTCGACGATGTGGGTCAGGGCGATCAGCAGCAGTATCAGCAGCGGAAGGATCGAGAGCAGCGTGTTGAACGCGACGGCACTCGCGAGCAGGAAGCCCTGATTGGCGCGGAAACTCTTGAGCACGCGCCACGCGAAGGCGCCGGGATGCCGGAGGACCCTGGCGACATTGCGGGATGTTCTGCGCATCGTGCGGCCTTCGCGCGCGTCAGGGCAGGCGCAGATGCGGCGTGACGGCGACCTCGTCCCCCGCGAGGTCGACCTGCCAGCGGGCGGCGAGCAGCGCATCGTCGGTCAGCGGTTGGGGAGTGCGTGCGTAGCCCATCGCCAGTGCGCGGCCATGCCGGCGGCTGTAGCCGGCAGAAGTGACTTCACCCACGTTGGCGCCGTTCATCAGGATCGGCTCGCCGCCCCAGGGGAACGACGCCGGATCGTCGAACGAGAGGAGCAGGAGCCGCTTGGTGACTGTGGAGGTCGACTGCGCGGCGAGCGCGTCGCGCCCGATGAATTGCACCGGCTTGTCCATCTTCACGGCGAAGGCAAGACCCGCCTCCCACGGTGTCTCGTCGGGCGACAGCTCGGCGCCCCACGCGCGTCGGCCCGCTTCGATGCGCAGCGCGTCGATCGTGTAGTAGCCAGCGTCGCGTAACCCGAACTCGCCGCCGGCGGCGGTCAGCGCATCGTAGAGCGTCAGGCACTGGTCGGCGGTTACGTAGAGCTCGTAACCCGGTCCACCGACGTAGCTCATCTGCGCCGCGCGCACGCGCGCGTGGCCGACGTCGACTTCCTTTGTCGTCGCGAACGGCATCCCGGCCTTCGAGAAGTCGTCGGACGACACGCGGCCGAGCAAGGCTTCGGCCTTGGGGCCCATGACCGAAACCACCGACCAGCCGCCCGTCACGTCGACGAGCGCGGCGTTCTCGCCATCCCCGATGTGCCGCTCGATCCACGCGAAGTCGCGCGTCGTCTGCGAAGATCCCGTCACGATGAAGAACTCGGCCGGCCCGAGCCGGAGCACGGTGAGATCGCTTTCGAAGCCGCCGCGCGCGTTCAGCATCGCCGTGTAGACCATTCGCCCGACGGGCACGTCGATCTCGTTCGCGCAGAGCCGCTGCAGCACCGTAAGGGCGTCGCGCCCCTTGAGCACGAGCTTCCCGAACGACGTCTGATCGAAGAGGGCGACGTCCTCGCGGCACGCGCGCTGCTCGTCCAGCACGTGCGGGAGCCAGCCGGGCACGCCGAACGTGGGCGGCGGTCGCGGAGTGCCGCGCGGCAGGAAATAGTTGGCACGCTCCCAGCCGAGCTTCGAGCCGAAGACCGCGCCCTGCGCGGCGAGCCGGTCGTAGAGTGGTGAGCGCCGCAGCGGGCGCACGGTCTCGAGCTCCTCGCGCGGCCAACGCATCGCGTAGTGGAGTCCGAGCGTCTCCACGGTGCGATCGGCGAGGTGGCGGCGGTTCGCGTGGAACGGCGCGAAGCGGCGGATGTCGACGTCCCACAGGTCGACGGGCGCCTCGCCGCGGACGATCCATTCGGCGATGAGCTTGCCCGCGCCGCCCGCGTTCGCGATGCCCGCCGAGTTGAATCCGGCGCAGACGAAGTAGCCCGCGAGTTCCGGCGCTTCGCCCAGGATGAAATTGCCGTCGGGCGTGAAGCTCTCGGGACCGTTCAGCAGCAGCTTGACCTCCGCGGTCTCGAGGCAGGGCGTGCGGTGGACGGCGTTCCGCATCAGGATCTCGAAGTGATCCCAGTCCTCGGGGAGGAGCTGGAACTCGAAGCCGTCGGGAATCGGATCGACGTTCCACGGCTTCGCCTCCGGCTCGAAGCCACCCATCACCAACCCGCCAACCTCTTCCTTGTAGTAGAGGTAACCATCCGGATCGCGAATGACGGGCAGGTCGGGCGTCACGCCGGCGATCGGCTTGGTGACGAGGTAGAAGTGCTCGGCGGCGTAGAGCGGCACCGTGACGCCGGAGCGGCGGCCGAGCTCGCGCGCCCACTGGCCGCCGCAGTTGACGACTGCCTCGCACTCGATCGTTCCCTCGGACTCGGCCGTCTTCCAGCGCACCGCATGGACGCGACCGTTGCGGGCGTCGACACCCATCACCTTGGTCCCTTCCGCAATGGTGGCGCCAAGCATCCGCGCGCCGCGGGCCAGCGACTGGGTGAGATCGGTGGGGTTCGCTTTGCCGTCTCCCGGGATCCAGACAGCGCCGGCGAGATCGTCGGTGCGCAGGATCGGCGCGATCCGCCTTGCCTCCGCAGGCGACACGAACTCGAACTCGATGCCGAAGCTCTTTGCGCGCGCCATCTGGCGCCTCATCAGCGTGAGCCGGTCCTTGGTCTTCGCGACATTCAGGCTGCCGCACCGCTTCCAGCCAGTCGCGAGGCCGGTTTCCTGCTCGAGCGACGCGTAGAGCTCGATGCCGTAGCGGCTCATCCGCGTCGCGTTGCGCGTCGCCCGCGTCTGGCCGACGAGGCCCGCCGCGTGCCACGTCGTGCCGCAGGTGAGTTGGCCCTGCTCGAGCAGTACGACATCACGGACGCCGAGTTTCGCCAGGTGATAGGCGCTGGATGCGCCGGCGATGCCGCCGCCGATGACGACAGCACGGGCATATTGGGGACAGACCACGTTTTACTCTCTGTCAGGGACGCAACGCGTCATACGGCATGCGAGTCGAGCGATTCAGGAAGCCGGGAAAACGTCGTCTGTCCCCGATTAGAGCTTGAGCGCCGCGACGCCCGCGACGACGCTCGCCGCGCCGGCGAGCCGCCGCAGCCCGAGGGTCTCCTTGAGGAAGACGGCGCCGATCAACGCGGCGAAGAGGACGGACGTCTCGCGCAGCGCCGCCACCGCAGCGACGGGCGCGCGTGTCATCGCCCACAGCACGATGCCGTATGCGGCGAGACTCGCGGCGCCACCCAGGATCCCCCGCTGCCAATGGTTGCCGATGTAGCGGAGCGCTGCTCCGCGCTGGCGCAGCCAGATCCAGGCGAGGAAGGGCAGCGCCTCGAGGAAGATGAGCCAGCTTACGTACGCGGGCGCGTTGCCCGACGCGCGCGCGCCCGCGCCGTCGACCAGCGTGTACGCGGCGATGATAGCGGCGTTGGCAAGCGCCCAGCCAGCGGCGGCGCGCGGATGCCGGCCGCGCTGCGCGAACGCGATCGCGACGATGCCGGACGAGATCAGCGCGATGCCGAGCGCGACATGCGGCGTCGGAAACTCGCGCAGGAACGCGATGCCGAGGAGGGTGGTAATCAGCGGCGCCGTCCCGCGCATGAGCGGGTAGGCGAACGACAGGTCGCCCGTGCGATAGGCGTGCGCGAGCGTCACGTAATACGCCCAGTGGATGAGCGCCGAGAGCGCCGCGAACTTCCAGGAGGCCGGGTCCGGGACGCCAACAAAGGGAATGACCACGAGTCCGCAGACCGCGGAACCGGCGACGATCGTCGCCGTGTCGAGCATCGGGTCGCCACCAGGCGCCGATTTGAGGAGGGCGTTCCAGCCGGCGTGCAGGAGCCCGGCGCCCAACACCGCGAGCGTGACGCCGAGCGAGAGTTCGGTCACGGCGATCGACAGTGCGCTAAACCGAGTGCGGCTTGCTCTTCGGGAGCGCGGCTTCGCCGTTGGCGGCGTTGCCGTTTGCGCTGCTCGCTACCGGGCTGCGGCGGCTCCGTGGACGCTGCGGCTCCGGCTCTTTCAAGCGCGTCTTCGCGAGCACGCCGGCCTGCTCGAGGATCGGGTAGGCGATCGAGCAGATGTGCGAATTGATCCGCTTCAGGTCCGATATGAGGTCGAGATGCAGCGACGAGGTCTCGATGCTCTCCATCGTCTGGCTCGTCAGACGCTCGAGGTGCGAGTCGGCGTACGCGCGTTCGAGGTCGCGGAACAGAACTTTCTGCGCGAGGAGCTCCTGTGCAGCCCTGAGATCGCCGTCGAGGAATACCGCGAGACCGAGCCGCAGGTTGGCGATGAGTCGCGCGTGGAGATCGCAGATCTCGGCCATCCCGGCCTCGGAGAAGTTGCGGCCCTTGTCGATCTTCTTGTCTTCGACGTCGGTGATGATCCGTTCGATGATGTCGCCGACCTGCTCCATGTTGATCGTGAACGAGACGATGTCGGCCCAGCGCCGGCCTTCTGCCGGCTCGAGCGACTCCCGCGAGATCTGCGTCAAGTACAGCTTTACCGCGGTGTAGAGGTCGTCGACGATGTCGTCCATCTTGCGCAGCCGCTCGGCGAGCGCACGGTCGTTGGTGCGCAGCACGGTCAGCATCCCGTTCAGCATCTGCTCGATGACGTCGCCGATCCGCAGCGCCTCGCGCGCCGCGCAGGATATGGCGAGCGCCGGCGTGTCGAGCGCGGAGGGGTCGAGGTGGCGCGGCTTCGCGGGATCCTCGGTCGGCGGCCGCGTCGGGAGCAGCCGCTCGGCGATGCGCGCGATCGGCGCGGTGAAGAAAATGAACAGGACCGCGAGGCCCGCGTTGAAGACGAGGTGGAACAGCACAACCTCCCGCGCGGGATCGAGCTTCAGGCCCTCGATCCAGCCCTCGACATGGCCCACGGCCGGATACAGAAGCACGCAGCCGATCAGCTTGAAGAGAAAGTTGCCCAACGTGACCCGCTGCGCCTCCGGCGGCGACCGCAGCGTCGACAGGAAGCCGAGCAGACCGCTGCCAAGGTTCGCGCCGAGCACGAGGCCGAGCGCGACCGGCAGCGCGATCACCTTGAGCGAGGCGAATGCGGCGAGCAGCAACACGACGGCGAGGCTCGAGTAGCAGACGATCGTCAGCAGCGCGGCGACCAGGATGTCGAGCAGCAGGTCGCCGGTGAGCGAGGCGAAGATCACCTTGACCCCGGCCGCCTCGACCACCGGTCGCGCGGCGACGCCGATCCACTGCAGCGCGAAGATGATGAGCCCGAGACCGATCAGAATCCGGCCGAAGCGGCCGATCGTCTCGGCCTGGCGCGCGAGAAACAGTACGACCCCGACGAAGATCAGCAACGGTGCGAGCCACGACAGGTCGAATGACAGCACCACCGTGACGAGCGACGTGCCGACGTCGGCGCCCAGCATCACTGCGAGCGCGGGCGCGGTGCCGATCAGTCCCTGGCCCGCAAAGGCCGCGACGATCAGCGCGGTGGCGGTGCTGCTCTGGATCAGCCCGGTGACGCCGACGCCCGAGAAGAACGCGGCGACGCGGTTCTCGACGCTGTTGCGGAGCAGTCGGCGCAGCGGTCCGCCGTAGAGCCGCAGGATCCCCGTGCGCACGATGTGCGTCCCCCACACGAGGAGCGACACGCCGGCGAGCAGGTTGAGCAGCGTCTGCATCGTCAGAGAGACCCAGCTTCGACCGTCGCGAGCGCCGCGTCGAGGATGTCGAGGGCAGCGTCGAGATCGGCAGGGGCGATGACGAGCGGCGGAGCGAGCGTCAGCACGTTGCCCTGGCCGACCTTGAACGACAATCCGCGGGCGAGGCACTCGTACATCACCTGCTCGGCCTCGCGCCGCGCGGGGAAGCCGTCGTGCGCAAGCTCGATCGCGAGCAGCAGCCCGATGCCGCGGACGTCGGCGATCAAGGGATGGTGCGCCTTCAGCGCTTGCAGGCGCGCCAGCGCCGAGGCGCCCAGCGCGCGGGCGCGCTCGCAAAGGCTCTCGCGCTCAATCACCTCCAGCGTTGCGAGTGCCGCAGCGCAGCCCACCGAGCTCTTCTCGTGCGTGTAGTGGCCGAGCGCTCGGTCGGCGGCGACGTCGAGGTCACGCCGCGCGATCAGCGCCGCCAGCGGGAACACCGCACCACCCAATCCCTTCCCGAGCACGACCATGTCCGGCACGACGCCGTAGTGCTCGAATGCGAACATCCGGCCGGTCCGGCCGAGGCAGATCGGGATCTCGTCCAGGATCATCAGCGCGCCATGGCGGTCGCACGCGTCGCGGACGATCCGGTAGTACTCGGGCGGAGGGACCTGGACGTCGGTCGACCGCACCGTCTCGATGACGACGGCGCCGATGTCCTCCTCCTTGCCGAGCACGTAGTCGAGGTATTCGGCGCAGCGCAGGTTGCAGCGGCCGCCGCAGCCGAAGCGGCAGGCGCGCGGATCGCACGGCGGCGCGTGCTCGGTGCCGGGAAGCAAGGGGCCGATGCCTTTGCGGAACACGGCTTCGCCGCCGATCGAGATCGCGTCGAGCGACGCGCCGTGGAAGCTATCCCACAAGGACAGCGTCTTGTGGCGGCCGGTCGCGAGCCGCGCGAGCTTCAGCGCCATCCCGATCGCGAGCGTTCCGCCCGGCGCGAACAGCACCTTGCCGAGCGGATCGGGCGCGAGGGCCGCGAGCTTGCGGGCGAGCGCCACGGCCGCGTCGTTCGTGAAGCGACGCGGCGAGAAGGGCAGCGTGTCGAGCTGCGCGTGCACCGCGGCCATCACGTGCGGATGCCGATAGCCGACCTGGTGGACGCTGTTGCCGTGGAAGTCCATGATCCGTCGGCCCTCCACGTCGGTGAGCCAGATGCCTTCGCACGCGGCGAGCGCGTTGAAGCACGGCGTCGACAATGACTGGTGAAGGAAGACTTCCGCATCGGCATCGAGCAGCGCGCGCGTGGCGCCATGGACGTGCGCCGCCTCGAAGGCTCGGCGCAGCGGAGTGAGGTTCACGTCGCCCTCGGCGGCGGCATCGGCAGCGGGGTCTGACCCGGGTCTGACCCCGGCAGCCCGCCTCTCGGAGGGGTCTGACCAGGGTCTGACCCCGTCGGGAGGCCCTACCATGGCAACGAGTATGTCTTGACGTTGGTGAAGCTCTTCATCGCTTCCTGCACGCCTTCCTTGTAGCCGAGCCCCGAGTCCTTGATGCCGCCGAAGGGCGTGAGCTCGAGCCGATAGCCAGGGACCTCGCGGACATTGACGGTGCCGACGTTGAGCTCCGCGACCAAGCGCGTGACGTAGTCGAGTCGGTTCGTGCACACCGCCGAGGAAAGACCGTAGTCGGTGCTGTTCGCGAGGGCGATCACCTCGTCGATCGTGCGAAATCGCAATACCGGCGAGACCGGGCCGAACGTCTCGTACTTCACGACCGGCATGTCCGGCGTGACATGGTCGATCAGCGTCGGCGAATAGAGCGCGCCGCGGCGTACGTTTCCGCACAGGAGCTTCGCGCCGCGCGCGACTGCGTCGCCGACCTTCGCCTCGAAGGACGACGCGGCCGTCGCGTCGATGACCGTGCCCATCTCGATGGCTGGGTCCATCGGATCCCCGTACGTCCAGGCCTTCGTCTTCGCGAGCAGCCGCGCGACGAAGTCGTCGGCGACGGACTCGTGGACCAACATTCGCTTGATCGCCGTGCAGCGTTGTCCCGAGTTCCTGTAGGAGCCGATCGCGGCGAGTGTCGCCGCCTCCTCGATGTCGGCGTCCTCCATGACGATCAGCGGGTCGTTGCCGCCGAGCTCGAGCACCTGGCGCTTGTAGACGGCCTTGGCTGCGATGTACTTCCCGATGGCCACGCCACCCGTGAACGTCACCAGGTCGACATCGGGATTCGTCAGCATCTCGTCGGCGATTTCGCGCGGGTCGCCGGTGATGACCGAGAACATCTCGGGCGGCAGCCCCGCCTCGTAGAGGATGTCGGCGAGGAGAAGCGCGGTGAGCGGCGTCTTCTCGGTGGGTTTGAGTACCATCCGGTTGTTGGTCGCGATCGACGGCGCGACCTTGTGGGCGACCTGGTTCAGCGGATGGTTGAACGGGGTGATCGCGGAGATCGCGCCCAGCAGCGGCTCGCGCAGCGTGTACACCTTGCGCTTGCGGCCATGCGGGGTGATGTCGCATGAGAAGATCTGGCCGTCGTCGGCGAGCGCCGCGTTGCCGGCAAAGGTGAGGACATCGCGGGCGCGGCCGACTTCGTAGATCGAATCCTTCTTGCAGATCCCGCACTCGGCGGTGATGAGGTCAGAGATCTCATCGGCGCGGCTACCTATGATCTCGCCGGCGCGATAGAGGATCCGATAGCGGTCGTGCCGCGTCAGCGCCGGGCGAAAACCGCGTGCGATCGCGAACGCGCGGCGAACCTCGTCCAGCGTTGCCTTCGGCACCGTCCCCACCAGCGCGCCCGTGTACGGGTTGTGGACGTCGATCGTCCGCTCGCCCCCCGCGCGTTCGCCGGCGACCCGCATCTTCTCGCGCAGCACGTGGCCGTGCCGCACGTCCTTCAACTCGGTCATCATGTTCACAGCGCCGCTCCCGTCATGCCAGATGGTTGAGCGCGAGGTCGAAGGCGTCGAAGTTGCGCCAGCGGCGGCCGGAAGGCAAGGCCGGCGCCGGCCGGTTAGCGATCAGCGGCACCTGTTGCTCGGAGAGGCCGCCGTGGGAGCGGAGCGGGGCTTCGAGTCCCGAGAGGTCGTGACGGTCGCGGCTCGTGCCGACGACGGTCAACCGCTCGGACACGACAACGAGGTCGCCGACGCGGTCGCTCGGCAACTCGAAACGGGCACAAGCCTCGGTCCGCGGCAGCACGATGTCGATGCCTGGGATGGCCGCGATCCGTGCGGCCACCTCGGACGCGACGACCGGTGCCGACACGTAGACCGTTGCGAACGACCCCAGCGCGCCGTGATGAACGACGTAGGGGTCGGTGATGGGGAGGATCACGCGCGTCGTGCCGGCGCCGTACGCGCGGTCGAGCGCGTCCTGCAGGAACACGATGTTCGGCCGCCCGAACGCATCGGTCTTCGCGTTCATCCCGTGGTCGGCGGTGAGCACGATGGTCGCCCCGAGCCGGTCGAGCGCGGCGAGATAGCCATCCATCATCGCGTAGAAGTCGTTCGCCGCGGCGGCGCCCGGCGCCGCCTTGTGCTGGACGTAGTCGGTCGTCGACAGGTAGACGATGTCCGGGCGGTCGCGCTCGACCAGCTTGACGCCGGCCGCAAACACGAACTCGGACAGCGCGGCACTGTAGACGGAGGGCAGGGGCATTCCGACGAGGTCGAGCACGCCCTCGACGCCGTTCCCGGCACGCGTCGTCGCGTCGGCCTTCTCCGCCGAGAAGCAGATGCCAGAGAGCCGGTGGCCGAGCAACGCGCGCAGCTTGTCCTTGGCCGTGACGACCGTGACCTTCGCGCCCGCGTCGGCGAACGCCGCGAGGATCGTGCCTGCGCGCAGGTACTTGGGGTCGTTCATCATCACTTCGGCGCCCGCGTCGCGGTCCCAGAAGTAGTTGCCGCAGATCCCATGGACGGACGGCGGTGCGCCCGTGACAATCGAAAGGTTGTTCGGATTCGTGAACGAGGGCACGACGCAGTCGGCGGTGAGGCACGTCCCCGCATCGCGGAGGCCGGCGAGGTAGGGCGTCCGTCCGGTTGCGATCGCCTGATTGATGTATTCGGGCTCGCAGCCGTCCACGCAGACGACGACGAGCGTCTGCCGCGGCGCTGCATACGTCCGACCGTTGACGGAGATAGGTCGCAGATTCATCGCACTTTCCTCGATCCGGCCGCCGGGGCGGCGCGCGGGCCGGCGCGGGCCCGGTGCATCCGCTCCCGGCTCGCCATCACGTGGTCGAACAGCGCGCGGCCGGCGGCGGCGGCCTGTCGGGCCGCGATCCGGTCGACGATCTCGCGGTGCTCGCGCGTCGAGACGGGTAGCGTGCCGGTCTGCCCAAGCGTCGCCCGCCGGTAGAGGTGCAGCTCGTTCACGAGCCGCCGGTAGGTCGCGAGCAGCTTCTCGTTGCCGGCAAGCAGCACGAGGCGGTCGTGAAAGTCGAGATTTGCTGCCGCGTAGGCATCGACGTCGCCTTTCGCCGCCGCACGCTCCATCCGTTCGACACGAGCGCGGAGGTCGCGAACGTCCTCGGCGGTCGCGGTCTGCGCGACGCGGCGGCCGACGAACTCGTCGAGCACCGCGCGCACCTCGTAGATCTCGTCCGCCTCGGCCACGCTCACCTGCCGGACGAACACGCCGCGGTTCTTCTCGAGCTGGACCAGACCCGACGCCTCCAGCGCACGGAACGCCTCACGGACCGGACCGCGCGAGACGCCGAGGAGCGCGGCGACCGACGTCTCCGAGAGCTTGCCCCCCGCCGGAAGGTCGCCGGCCAGGATCATCCGCTCGAGCTCCTTCTGCACGAGGGCGGGGAGCGAGCTTGACTGGACAAGCGCGATCGTCGCGGCGCCGTCGCGGGGCGGGGCAGGGCGCTGCGAGGGGCGTGGCGGCGGGCGCGCCGCAACCCCGCCGCGAGGGGCGGTGGACGATTTCAGCATGTTGCGTATTCAACGCCGGCAGGTGTAGATTGTCAACAATCTGGAAAATAGGATGGACCCGGCGATCACGCCGGCGCCGTTCCGGCGCGGGCGCTCGCCGCGGATGGAAGAGCGTTGTTGCTGGTGTCAAGAGGCGGGCGTAGGATTGCCCGGCTTCGGCCGCAGGCCGCGCCACCTCGCGACGCCCGCGATTCCGAATGACGTGGACGACGTCCAACACCCAAGGAGCGCACGCATGAATCGCAATTCCGGCATCTGGTGGAAGACCCTCGCCGCCGCCGCCGTCGGCATCCTCGCCGCCGCGCCCGTCGCCGCGCAGCGGACCGAACTCAACGTGTACACCGCGCTCGAGACCGACCAGATCAAGGCCTACGAGGAAGCGTTCAAGAAGGCAAACCCGAACATCGACCTCAAGTGGACGCGGGACTCCACCGGCGTCATCACGGCGAAGCTGTTGGCCGAGAAAGCGAACCCGCAGGCTGACCTCGTCGTGGGGACGTCGGCGTCGAGCGTTGCGGTGTTCGCAAACGAGGGCATGTTGCAGCCGTATGCACCCAAGGGCCTCGACAAGATCTCCCCGCAATACCGCGACCCGAAGAATCCGCCGGAGTGGGTCGGAATGGACGTCTACGGCGCGGCGATCTGCTTCAACACGGTCGAGGCGGCGAAGATAGGTCTGCCGAAGCCCGAGACGTGGAAGGATCTGACCAAGCCGATCTACAAGGGCAAGATCGTGATGCCGAACCCGGCGTCTTCCGGCACCGGCTATCTCGACGTGTCGGGCTGGATCCAGATGTGGGGGGACGCCGAAGCATGGAAGTACATGGACGCGCTGCACGAGAACATTGCGCAGTACACGCACTCGGGCAGCAAGCCGTGCCGGCAGGCGGGCGCGGGCGAATTTCCGATCGGGGTTTCGTTCGAATACCGCGCGGTCACGACGAAGAAGGGCGGGGCGCCGATCGACATCATCTTCCCGACCGAGGGCCTGGGCTGGGATCTCGAGGCGTCCGGCATCATGAAGAACACGAAAAAGGTCGAGGCGGCCCGCGCGCTGATGGACTGGCTCGCGTCGCCCGGCGCGATGGAGCTCTTCGCCAAGAATTTCGCGGTCCTGGCGATGCCGGGCGTTGCGAAACCACTCGACTACGTGCCGGCGGACTACGAGAAGCGCCTCGTCAAGGTCGACTTCGCGTGGTCCGCGAAGAACCGCGATCGCATCCTCGCCGAGTGGACGAAGCGCTACGACGGCAAGTCGGAACCGAAATGACGTCCGGGGAGCCCGCAGAGGCTCCCCAGCCCGTCGTCCCCGCGCAGGCGGGGACCCAGTGGTGTTCGCTCGAAAGACGCTGGATTCCCGCTCAGTTACCAAAATGAGCGGGAATGACGGCAGTCCGTAGTCGTCCCCGCGCGACCTCCGGAGGATAGAGGTGCCCGCTTCCGCGTCTGCTTCGCATGCCGACCCGCCCACGGTAGGCTCCGCCTATCTCGAGCTCGACGGGATCAGCAAGAACTTCGGCCGGTTCCAGGCGCTGATCGGCGTCTCGCTCGCGATCCACCGCGGCGAGCTCGTCACGTTCCTGGGGCCGTCGGGCTGCGGCAAGACGACGCTCCTGCGCATCATCGCCGGGCTGGAGACGCAGGACACCGGCTCGATCGTCCAGGGTGGCAAGGACGTGACGCGGCTGCCCGCGATCCGGCGCGACTATGGCATCGTATTCCAGTCGTACGCGCTCTTCCCGAACCTGACGATCTACGAGAACGTCGCCTACGGCCTCGTCAATCGTCGTCGCGGCAAGGAGGAGATCCGCGCGCGCGTCGCCGAGCTCCTGAAGCTCGTTGGCCTGCCCGACTCGGGCGCCAAGTATCCCGGGCAGCTCTCCGGCGGCCAGCAGCAGCGGATCGCGCTCGCGCGCGCGCTCGCGACGTCGCCCGGGCTGCTCCTGCTCGACGAGCCGCTGTCCGCGCTCGACGCGCTCGAGCGCGTGCGGCTGCGCGGCGAGATCCGCGCGCTGCAGCAGCGGCTCGGCGTGACGACGATCCTCGTCACCCACGATCAGGAGGAGGCGCTGTCGATGGCCGACCGGATCGTGGTGATGAATCGCGGCCACATCGAGCAGGTCGGCACGCCGCGCGAGATCTACGAAACGCCGGCCACGCCATTCGCCGCCGATTTCATCGGCAAGATCAACGTGCTGCCCGCGGTGGCCGAAGGGGCCGGCCGGTTTCGCGTTGGCCAGGTGTCACTCGACATCGGCCGCGCCGACATTCCCGCGGGCACGGCGACGAAGCTCTATCTGCGCCCCGAGGACATCGGTGTGCACACCGACGGCATGGCGCCGGCGGGCCGCAACGCGCTCGGCGCCAAGATCACGAAGGTCGAATTCCTGGGCGCGTTCTGCATGATCGGCCTTGCCGTGGATGCGGCCGACGTACCGGCGCTCACGGCGAACGTGCCGCGGCAGGCGGTGGACGCAGGTGGCTTCGAGCCGGGCGCCGCCGTCGGCCTCACCGTGGCGCCGGCCGCGCTGCGCGTGCTCGCCTGATGTCCACCACCGCCGCCACGCTCTCCGCGCCGCCCGCTGGCCGTGCCGTGCGGCCGATCACCCACTGGCAGGATCGCATCGCGCAGGTCCTCCTCGTCGCATGCTGCGCGGCGCTCGCCCTGTTCCTGCTGGGACCGCTCTTCATGATCCTCGTGAAGAGCGTGCAGGACAAGGATGGCGCATTCGTCGGTCTCATGCAGTTCCAGGAGTACATGGCGACGCCGCGACTGCGGCAGTCGATCTGGAATACGCTATGGGTCGCGCTTGTCGTTACCGGCATCACGATCCCGCTCGCGTTCACGTACGCCTACGCACTCACGCGATCGTGCATCCCGGCGAAGGGCCTGTTCCGCGTGATCGGGCTCACGCCGATCCTCGCGCCGTCGTTGCTTTCGGCGATCTCGTTCATCCAGTGGTTCGGGAACCAGGGGCTGCTGAAAGAACTCCTGGGCGGCGTCCCCGTTTACGGCGCCCTCGGCATCGTCATCAGCTCGATCTACGCGACGTTTCCGCACGCGCTGATGATCGTGCTCACGGCGCTCCTGCTCGCCGACGGGCGGCTTTACGAAGCCGCCGAGTCGCTCGGCACGCGGACCGCGCGCAAGTTCTTCACGATCACCCTGCCCGGCGCCAAATACGGACTCGTGAGCGCGGCCATGGTCGTGTTCTCGTATACGGTCAGCGATTTCGGCATCCCGAAGGTCATCGGCGGCAACTTCAGCGTCCTCGCGGTCGACATCTTCAAGCAGGTGATCGGGCAGCAGAACTTCAACAAGGGGGCGGTGGTAAGCCTGGTCCTGCTCGTGCCCGTGCTCTTCGCGTTCATCGTCGACTGGATCATGCAGGGGAAGCAGCAGTCGCAATTCTCCGCCCGCGCCGTCCCGTACGCCCCGAAGCCGAAGCCGTGGTTCGACGCGGCGATGCTGCTTTTCTGTGTCGTGTTGGCACTGCTCCTGCTCGCGGTGCTGGGGATGGCCATCTACACGTCGTTCATCAAGCTGTGGCCATACGACCGCAGCTTCAGCCTGCGCCACTACACGTTCGGGCTTGTCGACGGCGGTGTCATCGACGCGTTCTTCAACAGCCTGCGGATGGCCTTCGTCGCCGCCTTCTTCGGCACGCTGTTCATCTTCGGCTGCGCGTACCTGCTGGAGAAGACGCGCGGCATGCCGGGGACGCGGGCACTGATCCGCCTGCTCGCGGCGATCCCCATGGGGGTGCCGGGGATGGTGCTGGGGCTGGGCTACATCTTCTTCTTCAACCATCCGGACAATCCGCTCAACGGCCTCTACAAGACGCTCACGATCCTCGCGCTGTCGACGGTCGTCCACTACTACACGTCGAGCCATCTGACCGCGGTCACGGCGCTCAAGGCGCTCGACGCCGAATTCGAATCCGTGTCGTCGTCCCTCAAGGTCCCGTTCTACAAGACGTTCCACCGGGTCACGGTGCCCGTGTGCCTCCCGGCGATCCTCGACATCGGCCGCTACCTCTTCGTCAACGCGATGGTGACGATCTCCGCGGTCGTGTTCCTCTACGGCCCCGACACGCGTCTCGCCGCCCTCGCTATCCTCAACCTCGACGAGGCGGGCGAGATCGGACCTGCGGCGGCGATGGCGACGCTGATCGTCGCGAGCTCGACAATTGTCTGCGTGCTCTACGCGCTCGTCACCCGCGTGCTGCTGACGCGCACGCAGGCGTGGCGGCAGCCGGCGCCGGCGGTGTGAGCGTGCGGCGCCGTCGAGAACCTTTGAATTGCCAAGTCTGGAGTCATCATGAGCCTGTTTTCACGCGATCCCATCCTGCTCACGCCGGGCCCCCTCACGACCTCACTCGCGACGAAGGCGGCGATGCTGCGCGACTGGGGCTCGTGGGACGCCGCGTTCAACACCGTCACGGCCGAGGTGCGGCGCAAGCTGCTCGACATCCTCCACGGACCGGACACGCACGTCTGCGTGCCGATGCAGGGGAGTGGGACCTTCTCGGTCGAAGCCGCGGTCAATACGCTCGTGCCGCGGGATGGGCATGTGCTGGTCCTGATCAACGGCGCGTACGGAACGCGGTTCGCGAAACTAACGAAGATGATGGGCCGCCGGCTCTCGACGTTCGAGACAGCCGAGGACGTGCCGACGACGCCACAGGACGTCGACCGGGTGCTCGCGGCGGATCCTTCGATCACGCACGTCGGGCTGATCCATTGCGAGACGTCGACCGGCATCCTGAACCCGCTGACGGAGATCGCCGCGGTCGTCGCCCGGCATCGCCGGAGTCTGATCGTCGACGCGATGAGCTCTTTCGCGGCGATCGCGATCGACGCGCGGACTACTCCGTTCGACGCGCTCGTCGCGGCTTCGGGGAAATGCGTCGAGGGCCCGCCCGGCATGGGCTTCGTCTTCGTCCGGAAGAGCGTGCTCGAGCGCTGCGCCGGCAATTCGACCTCGCTCGCGCTCGACCTGCACGACCAGTGGACATACATGGAGCGCACGACGCAGTGGCGCTACACGCCCCCGACGCACGTGGTCGTCGCCTTCAACACGGCGCTCGACCAGCTGATCGGCGAGGGTGGCCAACCGGCGCGGCTCGCGCGCTACACGCGAAATTGCGAGACGCTCGTGGCGGGGATGGCCGAGCTCGGCTTCCGCGCGTTCCTGAAGCCAGACATCCAGGCGCCGATCATCGTGACGTTTCATGCGCCGGTGGACCCTGCCTACACGTTCAAGCGGTTCTACGACGGCGTTCGCGACAAGGGGTTTATCCTCTATCCGGGCAAGCTCACGCAGGTCGAGACGTTCCGCGTCGGGTGCATCGGCGCGATCGGACCGGACGAGATGCGGCAGGCCGTCAATGCAGTGCGCGACACGATGGCCGAGCTCGGTATCCGCCAGATCGGCCCGGTGACCGCAGGGGCGCGCGCGGCGGCGTGACGGCGGGTCAGTCGAACGCGCAGTCCGGCCGGCGGAGCGCGTCGAGCGCCGGGTAATCCGGTGACGCGCGCGGAATCGCGCCGTGCCGCAGCAGGCAATCGAGCGCGACCAGGCTCGCATCGGCGGTCACGACGTCCTCTCCGCTCGTGTTGGCGATGAGCCGGGCGGCGTCGCCGAGGTCGACCCGTCGGTTCGCTACGACTTCGTCATCCTGGCAGACTGGCTCGAAGGCAGGCGGCAGCCACAGGTCGTGCACGAAGATCGTCTCGCGCTGCAGGCCGTCGGGCCGGCTGCGGCAGAGGTGCACCGTTCCCGCTGGCGCGGACTGCGCGGCCAGGTCGACGCCGATGCCCGCTTCCTCCCACGCCTCCTTGATCACGGTCGCCGCAACCGACGCTCCGGCAGCGATCCCGCCGCCCACCAGATTGTCGAGAAGGCCGGGATCGATGGGCTTCGCGGGACTTCGGCGCGCGAACCACATTGCCGTGCCGGCCTCGGTGCGAACGAGGCCGTTGACGTGCGCCGCGAACGTGCGCACGCCGAAGTAGCGGGCGGTGGCACGCTCGAGCAGGAACCACGGCGCTTCGTCAAATTCGGCGCCGACGGCATACCGCTCGTCGCGCCATGCCGAGAGCGCGCCTTCGGCCGCGAGCGTGCGCGCCACGCGGTCGAGGGCGGACGTGCGCGCGACGGGATCGGCGATCCCGGGGAGGAAGGCGATTTCGCCGTCATCGGACCGGAACACGTCGCTGAATGCGCGTAGCCGCGCCGCGCGCCGCGCGTCCAGCCATCCGACCGTGTGCCCGTCGACACGCAAAGGTCGCAGGGCGTCGCGCGGGGGAGCAAGCTCGGCTGTGAGCCGAACACGAATCGCCGTTACAATGTCGGGACCGATCATGCGCCATTCTAGCTTTGCCGGTTCCCGCCGCCCGTGACCGCCGACGTCCTCGCGCTGTTCGATCTCGATCACACCCTGGTCCCGCACGACAGCGACGAGCAGTGGGTCGCGTTTCTCGTCGACGAGGGCGTGCTCGACCGGGTGCAATGGGAGACGGCCAACCGTGAGCTGATCGCTCGCTTCAACCGAGGCGAGGCGGGCGCGATCGAATTCACCGAATTCTACCTGTCGACGCTCGCCCGCTTCGACGACGCGACGCTCGCCGGCATGCGTGAGCGCTACCTGGCGGCGTGCGTACGGCCGCGGATCACGCCCGCCGCGCGCGCGATGGTGGACAAGCACCGCACCGCCGGCGATCTGGTCATCGTGACTACCGCGGTATTCCGTTTCCTGTCCGAGCCGATCGCCGCCGAATTCGGCATCACGGACGTGATCGCGACGGAGGCCGAGCGAATCGACGGACGCTACACCGGCCGTGTCGCCGGCGTCCCGAATGCGCGCGAGGGGAAGGTCGAGCGGCTCCTGATGTTCCTCGCCGCGCGCGGCTCGCGGCTCAACGATTTCCGCGAGATCTACGCCTACTGCGATTCGCTCAACGATCTTCCGCTTATGTCGCAGGTGTCGAATCCAGTCGCCGTCAACGCGGACCCTGTGCTGTCGGCGCACGCGCGGCACATGGGCTGGCCGGTGATGCAGGTGTCCTGATTGCCATGGCTGCCAATGTCATCGACGGCAAGGCCCGCGCCGAGCGACTGACTGCGGAGGTTCGGGACGCGGTCGCAGCTCGCGTGGCCTCCGGCAAGCCGCCGCCGGGCCTCGCCGTCGTCCTGGTGGGCGCGAACCCGGCCTCGCAGATTTACGTCCGCAACAAGCGGAGGACGACGGAGGTCGTCGGCATGCGCTCGTTCGCGCACGACCTGTCCGCGGACATCGCGGAGGCCGAGCTTCTGGCGATCATCGACGCGCTGAACTCCGATCCCGGGGTGAGCGGTATCCTCGTCCAGTTGCCGCTTCCCCCACAGATCGCCGACGAGCATGTCACCGAGCGCATCGATCCGCGCAAGGACGTCGACGGATTTCATCCGTACAACATCGGCCGCCTCGTCCTCAAGCGTCCGCTCCTGCGGCCATGCACGCCCCTTGGCTGCATGACGCTCCTGAAGGACACGGGCGAGGAGCTCGTGGGCAAGCACGCGGTCGTGATCGGGCAGTCGAACATCGTCGGCCGACCGATGGCGCTCGAGCTCCTGATGGAGCGCTGCACGGTGACGATCTGCCACTCGCGCACACGTGACCTGCCGGGGCTCGTCCGCCAGGCGGACATCGTCGTCGCCGGCATCGGCAAGGCGAATTTCGTCCAGGGCGACTGGATCAAGCCGGGCGCGATCGTGATCGACGTCGGGATCAACCGCGGCGCAGACGGCAAGCTCTGTGGCGACGTCGATTTTGCCGCGGCGCGCGAACGCGCCGCGTGGATTACGCCGGTGCCGGGCGGCGTCGGACCGATGACGATCGCTACGCTCCTCGCCAACACGCTGCGGGCCGCGGAACTGCAGGACGGCGCGTAGCGACGCGAGCGGCGAGCCGGGGCCCCGGCCGAAGGCGAGGGGGAGCGAGCGATCGCGAGTCGGCGCAGGCGGCCGACAGTTCGGCGTAACGATCCGAATTCCACAGTGCGGAGGCCGCCGCGAGCGGCGAGCCCGGGGAACGCGCGAACGGCGAGCAGGGGCCCCAAGCTTGCTTGGGGATGCGAGCCATCGGGAGCGCGTTCGGAGGCCGACGACACGGCATCACGAATTGCCACGTGGGCGCGGAGGCCGAACCGGCCGAAGGCGAGGGGGAGCGAGCGATCGCGAGTGGCGACGCGAGCCGGGAAGCAGGGGCCCCCGAGCGGAGCGAGAGGGGATGCGACCTTGGGCGAGCCGGCGCAGCCAGGCCGACGACGCGACATGCGCACGGCAAGGTGGTGCGGAGGCCGAGGCGCAAGCGGCCGACAGTTCCGCGTAACGATCCGAATTCCACAGTGCGGGGGCCGCCACGCGCGGTCAGCGCGCCAGCCCCCGCTGCGCCGCAACGCGACGCTTCAGCAGCGCGACGCAGGTCATGAGCAGCGTCGAGAAGGCAATCAGCAGCGTCGCTGCGGCCGTGATCGTCAGGCTGATGTTGTCGTTGATCCCGGCGAACATCTGGCGCGGCAGCGTCCGCTGCTCGGGTCCACCCATCAACAGCACGACGACGACCTCGTCGAACGACGTCGCGAAGGCGAACACGGCGCCCGAGGCCACCCCCGGCAGGATCGAGGGCAACATGACGCGCCGGAACGCGGTCACCGGATTCGCGCCGCACACCGATGCCGCACGGAGGAGATTGCGATCGAAGCCGGACAACGTCGCGAGCACGGTGATCACGACAAACGGCGCGCCGAGTGCAGTGTGAACGAGGATCAGCCCGGCGAATCCGTCGGTCAGCTTGAGCGGTGCGAACGCGAAATACGCGCCGACGGCGACGATCACCACGGGCACGACCAGCGGCGAGATCAGCACGGCGAGAATCACTCCCCGCAGCGCGAAGCGCGTGCGCCAGAGCCCGATCGCGGCGAGCGTGCCCAGCACCGTCGCCAGCGACGCGGCGATCGATCCGAGGAAGAGGCTGTTCTTCAGCGCAGGCAACCAGAACGGCGACGTGAAGAAGTCCTCGTACCAGCGCAGTGAGAATCCCGGCAGCGGGTAGTGGAAGAACGAGCCCGCCGAGAACGACAACGGGACGATGACTGCGATCGGCACGACCAGAAACGTGAGCACCGCAAAGGCGACGCCCGCGTGCAGCATCGATGCGAAGCGCTGGCCGGCGGTGCGCGTGTCGACGGTCATCCGAGCCGGACCCGGTCGAGGCCGACCAGTCGCTGGTAGACCGTGTAGAGCGCCATCGTCGCTGCGAACAGGACGAGAGCGAGCGCCGCCGCCATTCCCCAGTTGATCGTCTTGCTCGCGTAGAACGCGATGAAGTAGCTGATCATCTGGTCGTCGGCACCCCCGACCAGCGCAGGCGTCACGTAATAGCCGAGGGCCTGGATGAAGACCATCAGGCAGCCCGCGCCGATGCCGGGGAGCGTCTGCGGCAGGTACACGCGAAGCCAGGCGACGAGCGGCGGCGCGCCGAGCGACGCCGCGGCGCGCAGGTACGACGGCGGAATGCCCTTCATCACGCTGTAGAGAGGCAGAATCATGAACGGCAAGAGCACGTGCACCATCGCCGCGTAGACGGCGAACCGATTGAAGATCATCCGCAGCGGCTCCGTGATGAGCCCCGCGGTCAGCAGCGCGTCGTTGACGACGCCTTCGCGCTGCAGCAGCACGACCCAGGCGACGGTGCGCACGAGGAGCGACGTCCAGAATGGCAGCAACACGAGGAAGAGCAGGATCGACGCCCGGCGCTCGGTCTGTTGCGACAGGTACCAGGCCGTCGGATAGCCCAGCAGCAGGCAGATGAGCGTCACCATCCCGGAGATCCAAAGCGTCCGTCCGAGGATCGTGCGGAAGACGGTCTCATCATCCTTCTCCGCCACGATCCGGCCCGCGGCATCGCGCTTGAGATCTACCGCGGCGAGCAGGAAGAAATCGGTCAACGGGCCCGAGGCCCGCCTGAGCGCGCCCCACGTCTCGATTTCTCCCCATTTGGGATCGATGCCCAGGAGGACTTCGCGCGCGTCGCCCTCGCCCGCATCGGGGAGCCGCCGGCCGGTGGAGAACAGCAGTGAGCGATAGCCGGTGACGTCGTAATTGAGACGCGTCGCGGCCGAGGCGAGCGTGCCCTCCCTGCGCGCGGCGCGGATATCGTCGGCGACCGCTGCCCAGGCAGCGGCGGGCGGCAGGTCCTTGCCATCCCAGTCGCGCAGCGCTGTGGTGACGCGCGGCAGGATCCGCGCGACGTCGGTATCGATAACGCTCTTGGTGAGCAGCGCGCCAATCGGACCGACGAAGGTCGCGAGCAGGAACAGGAGCAGGGGCAGGGTGAGCGCGACCGCGCGGAGCTTGGCGGCCCGCTCCGAGCGCGCGAGGCCACGCGCGAGGCCGCGGTCCCCAAGCGTAGCTGCGGCGGCCGTCATCGCGTGGGAGGGAATGCGCGTGCTGCGAGCGGCAACGCCGGCCCGCACCCGCCGCGAAGGCGGCAGGCGCGGACCGCGCAGGGCCGTCCTACTTCGCGACCCACGCGTTGAAGCGCTGGTTCAGCTTGTCGAGGTTTTCGAGCCAGAACTTGTCGTTGAGGTAGAGCGCCGTCTTGATGTTGTCGGGCGCCGTCGCGAGGTTCGGCAGCACGTTCTTGTCGATCAGCGCGGTCGCCGCCTTCGTGGTGACGCCGTACGGAATCCGCGGTGGCAGGTTCTTCTGGTTGCTGGGGTCGTTGACGAAGACGAGGTACTTCTCCGCGTCGGTCTTGTTCGGCGTGCCCTTCATGATCACCCACGAATCGATCGTGTAGAGGTTGTTCGTCCACACGATCTTGAAGTTCTTCTTGTCCTTGTCGTTCGCCGCCGCGATCCGGCCGTTGTAGGCATCGACCATCACCGCCTCGCCCGAGGCGAGCAGCTGAGGCGGCTGCGCCCCCTTCTCCCACCAGATGAGGTTCGGCTTCAGCTGATCGAGCTTCGCGAACGCGCGTTCGACGCCGGCCGCCGTGCCGAGTACCCTGTAGACATCGGCGGGCGCGACGCCGTCGGCCATCAGCGCGATTTCGAGCGTCGTCTTCGGTCCCTTGCGCAGCGCGCGCTTGCCCGGCCACTTCTGCGTGTTCCAGAAGTCCGCCCAGCTCTTCGGCGCGTCGCCCTTGATCTTGTCGCCGTCATAGGCGAGCACGAAGCTGTAGACGATGGCGCCGACGCCGCAATCGCTGACGGCGTCGGAGAGGTACTTGTCCTTGCCGCCGAGCTTCGTCCAGTCGAGCCTCTCGAACAGGCCCTCCTCGCAGCCAAGAAGCAGCTCCTCGGACTCGACCTGGACCACGTCCCAGTTGTTGGCGCCGCCCTGGATCTTGGCGCGCAGCGTGCCGACGCCGCCGTCCCAGCTTTCCTCGGCCATCTTGGTCCCGGTGGCCATGAACGGCTTGAAGTAGGCCTCACGCTGGGCGTCCTGATAGGCGCCTCCCCACGAAACGACGGTCAGGTCGCGGGCCTCGCCGGTGAGTGCGATGCTGGCTGCCGCGGCTGCCAGCAGGAGCAGGAAGGGTTGCCTTTGCATCATGTCCTCCTTACGTGGTGAGTGACAAGCGTGCTGCGTTCGACGATCCCGGCGCGGGGCAGCGGCCGCGCCTCAATCCTGTTCGAGCCGGAACACCCGGCAATCCTCGGCCCGCCAGCCGAAGCGGACATTGGCGCCTACCGTCGGCGCGTGTGCGGTACGCGACTTCACGACGACGTCGCCCATGTCTCGTGCAGCGATGCGCAGACGCAGGTGGTCGCCCAGATAGATCACCTCGGCGAGCGTGCCGTCGAGTGCACAGTCCGAAGGCGCGTCGCCCAGCACGATCTGCTCGGGCCGGACCGAGACCAGCGCCTCCTCGCCCGCCGTCAGCGGGCCTCCGCAGGTCCCGGCGAGTACGGCACCTCCGCGCACGCGTACCGCGCAGCGACCGCCGTCGACCTGCTCGACGGTGCCGACGACACGGTTGTTCTCCCCGATGAAGCGCGCGACGAACGCATTGGCCGGCCGCTCGTAGATCGCCTCGGGCGTGTCGATCTGCTGGATCCGGCCTTGATGGAAGACCGCGATGCGGTCCGACATCGTGAGCGCCTCGCTCTGGTCGTGCGTCACGTAGACCATCGTAACGCCGAGCTCGCGGTGGAGGCGCCGTATCTCGAGCTGCATCTGCTCGCGCAACTGCTTGTCGAGCGCCCCGAGCGGCTCGTCCATGAGCACGAGCTTCGGCTCGTAGACAAGCGCTCGCGCTACCGCGACACGCTGCTGCTGGCCGCCGGAGAGCTGGGCTGGGCGGCGGCCGGCGAGGGCGCCCAGCTGCACCATCGCCAGGGCGCGATCGACTCGGGCCGCGACGGTGTCCTTCGCGAGGCCGCGCACCGAAAGGGGGAATCCGACGTTCTCGGCGACCGTCATGTGCGGGAACAGCGCATAGTGCTGGAACACCATGCCGATCTCGCGCTTGTGGGGCGGCAGCCGGCCGATCGCACGGCCTTCGAGCAGGATCTCGCCTTCGGTCGGCGCTTCGAAGCCGGCCAGCATCAGCAGCGTCGTCGTCTTGCCCGAGCCTGACGGACCGAGCAGCGTCAGGAACTCGCCGCGGACGATGTCGAGGTCGAGGCGGTCGACGACGCGATTGACGCCGTCGTAGGTCTTGTGAACACCGACGAAGCGGACCAGCGCTTCCGTGGCCATCGCACCCATCATCCGCGGGTTGCCACGATGCGCCTCAGCCGAGCAGTCCGCGCTCGCGGGCCATCGCGAGCGTGTCGTCGAGGGCAAGCGCCGTGCACTCGAGCAGCGCATCGATTTCGGGCTCGGTGATGACGAGCGGCGGCGAGAACGCGATCACGTCGCCCGCCATGTTGCGCAGGATCGCGCCATGATGCTGCGCGCGCTTGACGAGGTAGGCGCCAACGCCGGCCTTCGGATCGAAATTCACCCGGGTCGGCTTGTCGCGGACGAGCTCCAGCGCGCCGATCATCCCGATCCCGCGCGCCTCCCCGACGAGGGGATGGTCGCCGAGCCGCCGCAGACCCGCCTGCAGCCGCGGACCCACGCGCCGAACGTGGCCGACGATGTCGCGCTCCTCGTAGATGCGCAGCGTCTCGAGCGCCACCGCAGCGGGCACGGGATGCGCCGAGTACGTATAACCGTGCCCGAACACGCCGAGCTTGTCGCTCTGCGCGAGCAGCGCGTCGTAGATCGTTCGCGACACGAGCGTCGCCGACATCGGCAGGTAGCCCGCGGTCAGCGCCTTCGCGCAGGTCATGATGTCGGGTCGCAAGGCGAAGGTCTCCGAACCGAACAGGTTGCCGGTGCGGCCAAAGCCGCAGATCACCTCGTCGACGACGAACAGCACATCATACTTGCGCAGCACCTGCTGGATCTTCTCGAAGTAGGTCGCGGGTGGGACCATGACCCCGCCCGCCCCCATCACCGGCTCCGCGAAGAATGCGGCGATCGTCTCGGCGCCCTCGCGCAGGATCAGCGCCTCGAGCTCGGCGGCGAGCCGCGACGCAAAAGCCTCTTCGCTCTCGCCGGGCTTGCCGAAACGGTAATGGTGCGGGCAGCCGGTGTGCAGGAAGCGACCGCGCGGCAGGTCGAAGTCGCCATGCGCGAACGCGAGGCCGGTCACGCTCGCCGCGGCGACCGTCATCCCGTGGTAGCCCTTGTGGCGACCGATGATCTTCTTCTTCTCGGCTCGTCCGACGGCGTTGTTGTAGTACCAGACGAGCTTGATCGCGGTGTCGTTCGCCTCGGAACCCGAGTTCGCGAAGATGACGCGCGCGAGACCTGCGGGCGCCATCGATACGAGCTTTTCCGCGAGATCGGTGGCGATCGCCGGCACCTTGCCCGCGAAGGCGTGATAGAAGGGGAGCTCCAGCATCTGCCGGTGCGCCGCGTCGGCGAGGCGACGCTCCGAGAACCCGAGCGACGCGCACCACAGCCCGGCCATTCCCTCGAGATAGCGGTTGCCGTGCTCGTCGAAGACGTAGACGCCTTCGCCGCGGACGATGACGAGTGGGCCCTCGGTCTCGACCTGCCGCAGGTTGGTCGAGGGGTGCAGGTGATAGTCGAGATCGCGTCGGGCGGCGGGGGTGATGGTCGCGGCTTCGGTCATGTCCGGTTCCTCGGAGGTGCAGCCTCAGGCGGACTTGAGGTGCCAGGCCTTCGGGCGGGTGAAGGTCTGGATCCCGTAGGTCGACAGCGTGAGTCCGATGCCCGAATGCTTGACGCCGGACCACGGCAGGCGCGGGCTCACGCGGTCGCAGCAGTTCCAGTAGACGGTACCCGCGTCCACTCGCGCCAGGATCCGGCGCGCGCGCCGCTCGTCCTTCGCATAGACGCCGGCGGTGAGCCCGTACTCGGTGTCGTTCATGAGATCGATGGCCGCCGCGTCGTCCGCGACCGCCTGGATGCCGATGATCGGGCCGAAGCTCTCGTCGCGCATGACGGCCATCGAGTGGTCGACGTCGTCCAGCACCGTCGGTTCGAACCAGTTGCCCTTGCGCTTGACCACCCCGCCGCCGAGCAGGACCTTCGCGCCCTTCTTCCGCGCATCTGCGACCTGCTTCCGCAGCACGTCGAGCTGCGGACGTCGGGTGATCGCGCCGATGTAGGTCGTCTCGTCCATCGGGTCACCGAGCTTGTAACCGCGAACCTCGGCGACGAACGCGCGAACGAAGGCGTCGTGGATCGCCTCGTGCACGTAGATCCGCTCGACCGAGCAGCACGACTGGCCGGTGTTGTAGAACGCGCCGTCCGCGACGGTGGCAGCCGCGGCCGCGGCGTCGACGTCCTCACAGACGTAGACGGGGTCCTTGCCGCCGAGCTCGAGCTGCACCTTGATCATTCGCCGGCCGGCCGCGGCTGCGATCTTCGCGCCGGTCGCGTACGAGCCCGTGAAGAAGACTCCGTCGATCGGCTGGCGCAGCAATGCGGCGCCGGTTGCACCGTCGCCCACCACCGGCACGAAAACGTCGCGCGGCACGCCCGCCTCGTGCAGCATCTCGGCGATGTGGAGCCCGGTCAAGGTCGCGAACTCGGAGGGCTTGTACAGCACCGCGTTGCCGGCGACGAGCGCCGGAACGAACACGTTGCTGCCCACGAAATAGGGGTAGTTCCACGCGGAAATGTTGGCGACCACGCCGAGCGGCTCGTGCGTGATGCGCTCCTCGAGCTTCTGCCCGGCGTTCGCGTAGACCTTCTCGTCGCGGAGCACGCGCGCCGACTCGGCCAGGAAGAAGTCGATACGCCCGAGCAGGCCGTCGAGCTCGTTCCTCGCTTGCCGGATCGGCTTGCCGACCTCGTGCGTGAGCGTCCGGGCGAGCGTCTCGTGCATCGCGACGATGCGCTCGCGGAACGCGGCGATCGCCGCGAGACGCGCACGCAGAGGAGTCTTCGCCCATCGTGGCTGCCCGGCGCGCGCGAGCTCGTATTTGCGGCGGACAGCGGGTGCATTGTCCGCCGTGACCTCGGTGATCACGGTGCCGTCAGCGGGATTGACGATCTTCATGGCGAACTTTCGAAAGACGCTCTAGAGCGCGAACGCGGCGGCCTTGTGCTGCGCGGCGGCCGCGAGGAACTCGTCCAGGATCGGCGTGTCGTCGACGAAGGAAGGATCGTCCGGCGTGTGGAATTCGGGGTGCCACTGGACGGCGAACACGTAACTCGGCCCCGTGTGCCGGACCGCCTCCACGATCCGGTCAGGCTCGGACCACGCCTCCACGACGAGGTCACGGCCGAGGTCCTTGAGCGCCTGATGGTGGATCGAATTCGTCTTGACCACCGACGCGCCGGGGTAGAGCCGCGCCAGGCCGGTGCCGGGAACGAACGCCGTCGCGTGGCAGTTCTCCTCATAGATCGCCCAGTTGCGGTGATTGAGCGCCCCTGGAACCTGCGTGCCGAGGTCCTGCCACAGCGTGCCGCCCTGGGCGACGTTGATCACCTGCGCGCCACGGCAGATGCCGAGCACCGGCTTGCGCTCTCCCATGAACGCGCGCAGGAGTGCGATCTCGTAATCGTCGCGTACGCGATCGCCGTTCCATTCCGGTTTGAGCGCCTTCTCGCCGTAGGACTCGGGGCAGACGTCGGCCCCGCCCATCAGCACGAGCCCATCGAGCTCGGCCGCATAGGCGTCGACGGTGGCCGTGCTGCCGGCACGCCGCGTGCGACCGTCGGGCGAGGGCACCATGAACGCGAGCACGTCGCGCTGCATGAGCCAGTGCGCGACGTTCTGCTCGATGTACTGGAGCGTCATCCCCTTGAAGATCGGTCGTTCCCGGTCCTCGTGGAAGAAACAGGCGGAGATGCCGATCTTGATCATCAGATTGCGGCCACGAACAGCGCCTCGAAATCGGCACGCGTGCAGGGACGCGGGTTGGTCCGGTGGCACGTGTCGTTGATCGCGACCTCGACGAGCGCCGGAACGTCGGCTTTTGTCACCGGGCGCTTCGTCGGGAGCGCGCTCAGCGTAGCGGGAATGCCGACGTCGGCCTTCATCCGGGCCAGCCAGTCGACGAAGGCCTCCGCCGCGGCGGTGGGCGGCATCGTCGCCGTGCCGGCCACCCCGGCGACGCGCGCGAGCTCGGCCATTTTCGCCGCCGCCACCGGCGCGTTGAACCGCATCACGTGGTCGATCATGATCCCGTTGGCGAGCCCGTGGTGCAGGTCGGCCACCGTCGAGAGCGCGTGCGCGCAGGAGTGGACGGCGCCCAGGTCCTTCTGGAACGCGATCGCGCCCATCATGGAGCTCATCAGCATGTCGCTGCGCGCTTGCAGGTTCTTGCCGTCGCGAACGGCGAGCGGCAGCGCACGCGCCGCGATGCGCACGCCTTCGAGCGCGATCCCGTCGCACAGCGGGTGGTACTCGGGCGACAGGTACGATTCGACGTTGTGCGTGAGCGCGTCCATTCCCGTCGCCGCGGTGATCGTGGCCGGAAGGTCGAGCGTGAGCTCCGGATCGGCGAACACGCACTTCGCGAGGAGCTTCGGCGAGAAGACGATCCTCTTCACGTGGGTCGTGTCGTCGGACACCACGGCCGAGCGCCCGACCTCCGAGCCGGTCCCCGCCGTCGTCGGCAGCGCGACGAAATACGGCAGCTCGCGGTCGATCGGCCGCACCTGCGGGTGGTCCCAGGCATACTCGAGGATGTCGCCCGGGTGCGTGGCCATGAGCGCGATTGCCTTCGCGACGTCGAGCGCCGCGCCGCCGCCCAAGCCCACGACGGCGTCGGCGCCGTGCGCCTTGTACGCTGCGGCCCCGCGGTCGACCTGGCTCTTCACGGGATTCCCCCAGATATCGGAGTACACGGCGACGGCGAGGCCAGAAAGGCCCGCCGTGAAATCGGCGAGCAGTGGGAGGGGTGCGATGCCGCGGTCGGTGACGACAAGCGGCCGGCGGACCCCCTGCGCCTTCAAGTGCTCGGCCACGAGACCGCGCGCACCGGGCCCGAAGTGGATCGTCGTCGGGAAGCTGAAACGGTGGATCATGGAGAGGTCCGGCGTGGAACGCCGCCGCGAAGCGCGGACGGCAACCGTGAATCTTACCGCAGCGTACCGCCCAGCCGCCGCATGGTCCGAGGATTAACCGTGCGCGGTGGCTGTTTGCAACGCGGACCCCGGTATCGCCTTCGAGGAGACCGCCATGCGGATCCGGATCGCCACTGCAGCTGTGTTCCTGACCCTGGCACTCAACCTCCCGGCCCGCGCCGGTAACTACACCGACTGGTGGTGGGGCGGCTCGGCGCAGTCGGGGCAGGGGGTCAACGTCGGGCAGCAGGCGAACACCGTCTTCGTCTCGTGGTTCGCCTACGACGAGGCGGGCAACGGCATGTGGGTGGTCTTCTCCGGTCCGCTCGATTCCACCGGACAGGTCGTTTCCGGAACGTTCTTCCGGACGACCGGTCCCGCGCTCGGCACGACGTTCGATCCCGCGAAGGTCGTCGCGACGCCAGTCGGCAGCGGCACGCTGGCGTTTTCCGACATGCACCATGCGACCCTCGCGTGGAGCCTCGACGGCAAGTCGGGCGCGCTCGACCTCGTCCGGCAGACGTTCGGCGCGTCGCGCTTGAGCGGCCGGTACGAAGGCGCGACCGATGGCAACCTCATGTGCCCGGGGATGGGTTACGGCATGGAGCCGGTGACCACGCCGGTGCATCGCCCGATCATGTTGACGATCACGGCCGCCAGTGGAGTAGCGACAGGCGTGGTCCAGACCGGCCCGACGCCGTGCAGCTGGAGCGGCACCTTCGCGCAGAGCGGCCAGACGGTGCACATCGTCGGCACGACGAGCTGCTCGTCGATGGGATCGACGGCGATGCTCGACCTCACGCTTCTCGTGCTCGATCGCGCGCTTGTCGGCTGGCAAAAGGCCTCGGAGTCGGCCACGATGGGCATGGGCTGCGTGCAGACCGAGCAGTTCGCGGTGGTGCGTTCCGACTGACGCGGTCGCCCGGTGCTCAGCGCCGGGGTCGGCCTCTCCCTCCATCGTTGCTGTTCGGTGGCCGAGCCAACGGCCGACCTCCATCGCTCGGCGACGCGCCCTTCGGGCCTTGGCTCGCTACGCTCGCCCGCCTCGCTCCGTCGAGGAACAGCACCATGTGGTTCTTGTCGTGGTAGCTGCCGTCGACGCGGATCGCACGCGGTTCGATGCCGAACGAGCGGAACCCCTCGCTTTCGTAGAGCGCACGTGCGGCGTCGTTGGTCTGCGTGACGGTGAGCACCAGCTGCTCGAGCCCCGGTTCACGCTCGGCGACAGCGACGACGTGGCGGACCAGCGCACGGCCGATTCCACGCCGCCCGTAGTCCGGCGCCACGAACATTCCGAACACGACGGCCTTGTGCCGGCTCTTCGCGCGCACCTCCCGCGCGAGCCCGACCACGCCGGCCAATGCGCCGTCGACGAAGGCGCCGAAGACGGCATCGGCGCTGTCCGGTGCGATCCGCGCCTCGGTCGCGGCGAGCGGCTTCGTCGCCTCGTCCTCGGCGCTCGAGGTGAACGCATCGGGATTCTCAGCGAGGCCGCGCAGCCTCAGCGTGCGATAGCTCGCGGCATCCGCCGGCACGAGGCGCCGGATTAGGAGCCTGTCGGGCTTGCTTTCGCGCATGCGACGGAGGCGAATTGGGCGCAGGTCAAGGCGCGAGCCCGATGGAATACCGGGAGTATGGCAAGGGCGAGCAACGCAGAAGTGCGCCCAACTCGCCCCGTCCCTCCGGGTTGCTGCCACGAGCGCGTCTGCGTCGTTGCTCGGCTGGCGAATATTCCCGATATTCGCTGCGCCTCGCGCCTGGCATCCATCGCTTCTTGGCCCGGCAACGCATACGTGAAAGTAAGCCCGACAGGCTCCCGTCAGATGATCTCGAAGTAGCGTTTCATCTCCCAGTCGGTGACGGCGTCCTGCCACTGCCGCCATTCCCATTCGCGCGTGGCCGCGAAGTGATCGACGAACTCGTTGCCGAACCAGTCGCGAGCGACGTCGGAATCGCGGAAGATCCGCGTGGTCTCGATCAAGCGAACGTGGCGCGCGCGCAATGTGCTCGGCGCCGACGTTCGTTCCGTGGATCGGCTTGGCGGTGAGCTTCAGGTTGCGCTCGACGCCGTGCAAGCCCGCCGCGATGCAAGCGGCCGCAGCGAGGTAAGGGTTCATGTCGGCGCCCGGGCTGCGCGTCTCGAGGCGCGTCGACTTGGGGCTCGCCGCGATGACGCGAAAGCTCGCCGTGCGGTTGTCGAGTCCCCACGTCGGCTTCACCGGCGCCCAGAAGCCATCGACCAGCCGCTTGTAGCTGTTGATCGTCGGCCAGTACATCGGTGCAAGCTCCTGCAGCGCGGCGATCTGGCCCGCGAGATAGCTCTCGAAGAGCTTGCTCATTCCGCTACGCCCTTTCGGGTCGTGGAACAGATTCTTCTTCCCGTCGGACAGTGATTGGTGGATATGGCCGGAGCAGCCGGGGTATTGGGCGCTCCACTTCGCCATGAAGCTCGGCATGATGCCGAAGCGCGCGCCGATTTCCTTCGCACCCGTCTTGAAGAGGATCGCCCGGTCCGCGGCCTCGAGCGCCTCTGAGAACGCGATCGCCGCCTCGTAGACCCCGGGGCCGGTTTCCGTGTGCAGACCCTCGATCGGAACGCCGAACACGGCCATGTCGTTCATCAGCGCCGCGAAGAATTCGCGGTTCGCGTTCGCGCGCAGCAGCGAGTAGCCGAACATGCCGGGCGTCAGCGTCGTCGGACCCACGCCCTTCTTGTCCGCCCAGGACCGCGGTGTTTCGGCAAAATTGAACCACTCGAACTCGATCCCGCACATCGGCATCACGGAGAGCTTCTCGGCGCGCTTCAGCACGCGCTTCAACACCTGCCGTGGGCAGATCGGCAGCGGAACCTCGCGCCCGTTCTGGTCCTGCACGAACTCGCCAAGGAAGAACGGCACCCCGTCGTCCCACGGCACGGAGCGCAGCGTGCCGAGGTCGATCTTCGCGAGCGCGTCGGGAAAGCCCTTGTGCCAGCCGGTCAGCGTCGTGTTGTCGTAGGTGACGTCCATCATGTCCCAGCCGAAAACGACGTCGCAGAAGCCGAAACCGCCTTCGACCGCCGAGTAGAACTTGTCCTTGTGGATGTACTTGCCGCGCAGCACCCCGTCGATGTCGGACACCGCGACCTTGACGCGGGTGCCCGGCGCGTTGCGAACGGCGGCGATGGCCTTGGCGGCCGACGTGGTCAACGGCATGGATGTCTCCCTCGGTTCGCGCGGACGGCGATCTTTCGTGCGCGCAGATGATAGCCCAGACGGCCTCCGCGCCGCCGACCTGGATCGATGCGTCTCGCAGTCGGCCGCAAGCGGCGACTCGCGATCGCTCGCTCCCCCTTGCCTACGGCCGGGGCCCCGGCTCGCCGCTCGCGCCGCATCACGGTGCTGAAGTCGGGGATGGCACAATCCGGGCCGGTGGACCACGGAAAGCTCGGCCAGCCGTGACGCACGCACGCGCGCTCGCCGCTGCTCACGCAGCGGTGTTCCTGTTCGGCTTCGCCGGCCTGTTCGGGCGCTGGCTCGATTTCTCGCCGGTCTTGATCGTTCTCGGACGGACCGTCGTGGCCGCGGCTGCGCTCGCGATCGTGCGCGCGCACGCGGGCGGCGTGCGGCCGCTGTTCGAACTCAGACTTGCGGCCAACGGCGCAATTCTCGCACTGCACTGGATCAGCTTCTTCGCCGCGATCCAGATTGCCGGTGTCGCGATCGGCCTGCTGGGCTTCGCGAGCTTTCCGCTGTTCGTGCTGATGCTCGAGCGCGTGCTGCTCGGGCGCCGGTGGACCGCCATCGAAGCGGCAACGGCGCTGGTCGTTGCCGCCGGCCTCGCGGTGCTCGTGCCCGAGCCCTCGTTCTCAAACCGGACGGTGCAGGGGCTCGCCTGGGGCCTCCTCTCGGGATTCACGTTCGCGCTGCTCGCGGTGCTCAACCGCCGCCTCGCGGCGCAGCGCGGGGCGATCGACATCGCTTACGGGCAGAACGCGTGGGCCGCGCTGGTGCTCCTGCCGATCGCGGTCGCCGAGGTCGGGGCGGTCGGGACGATCGGTGTGCGCGAGATCGCGTTGATCTTCGTGCTGGGTGTCGTCTGCACGGCGCTCGCGCATACGCTGTTCATCGCGTCGCTCGCCGGCGTGACCGCGCACACGGCCGCGACGATCGCCGCGCTCGAACCTGTCTACGGCATCGTGCTCGCAGCATTGCTGCTGGGCGAGATTCCCGGGCCGCGGACGCTTGCGGGCGGGGCGCTGATTGTCGGCGCGGCGATCGCCGCCTCGCGCCGGGCGGCCGGAGGGGGCGTTGGCTCGGCAGGCGCGAACCGGTAGCATCGCAGCGAGCCGCGGCGTCGCGGCCGCCGGGGGGCGTGCGATGATCGTCGTCGTGATGGGCGTGAGCGGCTGCGGCAAGACCGCAGTCGGCCAGACGCTGGCCGCGGCACTCGGCTGGCCGTTCATCGAGGGCGACGACTTTCACCCGCCGGCCAACGTCGCGAAGATGACGGCAGGGACGCCGCTCGTCGACGCCGATCGCTGGCCGTGGCTCGACCGCCTCGCGGCCGAGATGGCGGCGATCCTCGCCCGCGGCGGTGACGCGGTGCTCGCCTGCTCGGCGTTGAAACAGTCGTATCGCGACCGTCTGGCCCGAGCTGCGAAGACGCCGGGCGACGTTCGCTTCGTCCACCTCAAGGGCGATTACGACACGATCGCCGCCCGGCTCGCAGCGAGGCAACACCGCTACATGCCCGCCACACTGCTCGCGAGCCAGTTCGCGACGCTGGAGGAGCCGGCGGACGCCATCGTCGTCGATGCCGGCGTCGCGATCGCCGACGAGGTTGCGGGCATCCGCCGACGGCTCGGCCTCGACGTGGCCGCGGCATGAGCGCGGTCGGGCCGCCCCGAACGCCCGCGCGGGCAGGGCGAAGCCAAGAAGCGAAGCTCGCGTCTGCAAGCGCGGATGGCGGCCGACCTCAAACCGCATCGCAGAAAGCGCATTCATCCGGAGGCCCCACGAATTGCAGCGCAGCGGCGACAGCCGCAAACGTGGGGGCGCACCTTTGAGCGACGACAAGCGCTGGAAGCCGTCGACGCAAGCCGGACACCTGGGCCGCGACCCGTCGCAGTTCATGGGTGCGGTCAACACGCCGGTCTTCCGCGCGACGACGATGCTCTTCCCGACGGTCGCCGCGCTCGAGCAGGCGGCCGCCGGCGAGTACGACGGCATCTCGTACGGCCTCCACGGGCTGCCGACGGTCACCGACCTGCAAGAGGCGGTCACCGCGGTCGAGGGCGGCCATCGCGCGTTCGCGGTTCCCTCGGGCCTCACGGCGACGACGCTGCCGTTCCTGGCGCTCCTCCGCGCCGGCGATCACGCGCTCGTCACCGACGTCGTCTACGGTCCGACACGCCGGTTTTGCGACCGCCACCTGCCGCGCCTCGGCATCGAGGTCGGCTACTACGATCCGCTGGCCGGCGCGGCGATCGAGCGGGAGTTCCGGGCGAACACGAAGCTCGTGTTCACCGAGTCGCCCGGATCGCTCACGTTCGAGGTGCAGGACATCCCGGCGATCGCCGACGTCGCGCACCGGCGCGGCGCGCTCGTCGCGATCGACAACTCGTGGGCGACGCCCTTCGGCTTCCGCTCGTTCGATCACGGCGTCGACGTGTCGGTGCACGCAGCGACCAAGTACATCGGCGGCCACTCGGACGTGCTGCTCGGGCTCATCCTCGCGAACGAGGCGGCGAGCCCGCCGCTCCACCGCCTGTGGACGGACCTCGGCATCACCGCATCGTCCGACGACTGCTTCCTGGGGCTGCGCGGATTTCGCACGCTGCCGCTGCGCCTTGCGCAGCATCAGGCGAGCGCGCTCACGATCGCGCAGTGGCTCAAGGCGCGCCCCGAAGTGCGCGAGGTCATCTATCCGCCGCTGCCGGGCTCACGGGGCCATGACCTGTGGCGGCGCGACTTCCGCGGCGGCTCGGGGCTGTTCACGATCGTGCTGCAGCCGGTCGCGAAGGCGAAGATCGACGCGATGCTGGACGGGATGCGCCTCTTCGGCATGGGGTGGAGCTGGGGCGGCTTCGAGAGCCTGGTGATCCCGATCTATCCCGAGCGCGCGCGCACGGCGACGCGCTGGAATGCGGGCGGCCCGTGTCTGCGGCTCGCGATCGGCCTCGAGGATCCCGAGGACCTGATCGGCGATCTGACCGACGGCTTCACGCGCCTCGCCGGATGATTGTCGTCCCCGCGCAGGCGGGGACCCAGCATCTTTCGGGCGCAAGGCAAACGACGCTGGATTCCCGGCCTCCGCATCGCCGGATGCCGGCCGCTGAACGTTGGGTCGGCCGGGTCGATCGCGCGGTGACGCGCTCTGCGGGCCTTGGCTTCGCCCGCCGCGCTCACGACTCCTTCGCGGGATGACGGCACTATGCGTCTTCGCCGAGGTAGACCGCCTGCACGCGCGCGTCCGCGCGGATCGACGCTGGCGTTCCTTCGGCGATGATGCGGCCGCGGTCGAGGACGATGACGCGATCGGCGTGGCCGAACACGACGTCCATGTCGTGCTCGGTGAAGAGCACGGCGATCCGCTCCTCGCGCGCCAGTGTGGCGGCGAGATCCATGATCCGTCCGCGCGAGCGCGGCGACATCCCCGCGGTCGGCTCGTCCATCAGCAGCAGACGGGGACCCGCGGCGAGCGCGAGCGCGAGCTCGACCCGCTTCGCGTCGCCGTAGGCGAGCGTCGCGCACCCTTGATCGGCGAAGCGCGCCATGCGCACGCGCTCGAGCAGCGCGTCGGCCTCGCCGCGCACGCGGTCCGTTGCTCGCGCGCCGACGCCGCGATGCCAGCCGCGCCTGGCAAGGAGCGCCGTCTGCACGTTTTCGCGAACGGTCATCGACGCGAACGTCGCGGCGACCTGGAACGTGCGGCCGACGCCGCGGCGCGCGATCTCGCGCGGCGGAAGACCGTCGATCCGCTCGCCCGCCAGCGAGACCGTGCCTTCGTCCGGCGCGAGCTGGCCGTTGACGAGATTGAAGCACGTCGTCTTGCCGGCGCCGTTCGGGCCGATCAGCGCGACCAGCTCGCCCGCGCTCACCTGGAACGAGACCTCCTGCACGGCGTCGATTCCGCCGAAGGCCTTCGTGAGTCCGTCGACCGCGAGCACCGGCGCCGTCATGATCGTGCACGTACGAGTACGCGCTTCGACCGCGCCGCCGAGGCCCATCGGGAAGCCGACGACGATCACGAGAATTGCGGCGCCGAGGACCGCACGCCAGTACTCGGTCGTACGGGCGAGCGTATCGGACAGCCAGGTGAAGGCCGCGGCGCCGACGAGCGGCCCCGCGATCGCGTTGAGCCCGCCCAGGAGCACCATTACCAGCGCGTCGACCGAGCGCGGAATGGCCAGCGTCTCCGGCGAGATGCTGCCCTTCGAGAATGCATAGAGTCCACCCGCGAGCCCCGCGAAGGCGCCGGCCATCGCGAACGCGGCCCACTGGATGCGACGAACATCGATGCCCTGTGCCTCGGCGCGCAACGGAGAATCGCGGCCCGCGCGGAGCGCGTAGCCGAACGGGGCGTGCGCGATCCAGACGATCGCGGCCAACGCACCTCCGGCGACGGCGAGCGAGAACCAGTAATACGCGCGCCGGCTCGCGAGCCACGCCGCTGGCCAGACGCCCACCACGCCGTTCGAGCCGCCGGTGACGGTATCCCACTGGAACGCGATCGACCAGACGATCTGCGCGAAGGCGAGCGTCAGCATCGCGAGATAGACGCCGGAGAGCCGTACGCAGAACCAGCCGAAGACGAGCGCGCCGGCGAGCGCGACCACGGGCGCGATGGCAAGCGCTGCTTCCATCGGCACGCCGTGCTTGACCGCGAGCGCAGCGCCGTACGCCCCCAGGCCGAAATACGCGGCGTGGCCGAAGGACGCTAGCCCGCCCGTGCCCATCAGGAGCTGCAGGCTTGCGGCGAAGAGCGCGAGGACGAGGATGTCGGTGGCAAGGACGAGGGCGTAGTCATCGCCCGCGAAAGGCAGGAGCGCGGCGAGCGCGACCGCGACGAGCGCGCCAGCAAGGGTGCGGCGGCCCGGCGGCACGACGAGCTCGCGGAATTCGGCGATGGGCGTGGTCGACGGGGCGGCCGGGGGTGCGCCCATGAGGCCGTGCGGCTTGACCGCGAGCACGACCGCCATCACGACAAACTCGGCGACCAGCGTGAGCTTCGGAAAGGCGATAGAGATGCCGGCGACGTCGACGGTGCCGAGGGCGATGCAGAGCGCACGCGTGAGGCCGATGATCAGCGCGGCCACGAACGCGCCGGGAATCGAGCCCAGTCCACCGACCACGGTGACGACGAAGGCCTCCGCGATCACGGAGAGGTCCATGCCGAGGTTCGCCGGTTCGTCGGGGAGTCGCAACGCGCCGGCGAGCCCGGCGAGGAATGCGCCCAGCGCGAACACCAGCGTGAACAGGCCGGCCTCATCAATGCCGAGCGCGCCGACGAGCGTGCGGTTCTCGGTCGCGGCGCGCACGACGACGCCGAACCGCGTGCGATTGACGAGTGCCCACAGCGCGACGAGCACCAGCGGCCCCAGCGCGAGGAGCAGCAGGTCGTAGGACGGCACGGCGCGCCCGAAGATGTCGACGGCGCCGGCGAAGCCCGCGGCGCGCGGGCCGAGCAGGTCCTCGGGTCCCCACAGGTAGAGCGCGGCGTCACGGACGATCAGCACCACGCCGAAGGTCGCCGCGAGCTGCAGGAGCTCGGGCGCGGAGTAGATGCGCTTCAGCAGCAGCCGCTCGATCAGCGCCCCGATCGCCGCGACCGCGAGCGCCGCAAGCACGACCGCCCCCCAGAAGCCAAGCGGGCTGCGCCCGAGCGCACCGGCGAGCGTCCACGCGAGGTAGGCGCCCAGCATGTAGAGCGAGCCGTGCGCGAAGTTGACGACGCGCGTGACGCCGAAGATCAGCGTCAGGCCCGCGGCGACGAGAAACAGCGACGAGGCCCCGGCGAGGCCGTTCAGGAGCTGCGCGAAGAAGGAGGCGGGCGACACGCGGGCGGAGGATCGCGCCGGGGCAGGGCGCCGATGCCCACGATTCTACTCAGCCCGCCATCGACCCCATTCGTGACCACGGTACGACGGGGACACTCGCGTTCTACTCCGGCGGGCGCCGGCGCTTCACCGCGTCGTCGGACGGGAGGAAGTCCTTGCCGTCCGCGTAGCGCCACTCGACCATCACACCCTTCCCGTCCTTGACGGTAGTACGCCCGACGTAGGCGCCCATCGTCGACTGGTGATCGAGCGGCCGGAACGTCACTTTGCCGAACGGCGTCTCGTAGGTGAGGCCGTTCAGCGCAGCCACGAGCTTCTCCGTGTCGGTCGAGCCCGCCTTGGCGATCGCTGCGGCGACGGCGTTGACCGCGCTATAGCCGACGACCGAGCCCAGCCGCGGATAGTCGTTGAACTTCGCCTGGTAGGCGTCGCGGAACCGCTTGTGCGCGATCGTGTCGATCCCGTACCACGGGTAGCCCGTCACCCACCAGCCGACGGGCGCCTCCTCCTTCAGCGGATCGAGGTATTCGGGCTCGCCGCCCAGCAGGTTGAACACGGGACGATCCTTGAACAGCCCGCGCAGCTCGCCTTCGCGGACGAAGCGCGCAAGATCGGTTGCGAAGAGCGACGAGAAGATCGCGTCCGGCTTCGCGTCCAGGAGCGCCTGCACGACGGGTCCGGCGTCGATCTTTCCCAATGGAACCGCCTGCTCGACGAACTCGATGCCGCCGCCCTGCAGCGCGATCATCAGCTGCTTGAACGCGGCGGTCGCCGCCTGGCCGTACTCGTAGTTCGGGTAGACGATCGCCCAGCGTTTCTTCCCGAGTCTTGCCGCCTCGGGCGCGAGCATGGCCGTCTGCATGTACGTGGACGCCCGCAACCGGAACGTGTACCGGTTGCCGGATTCCCAGACGATCTTGTCGGTCAGCGGCTCCGCGGCGAGGAACACCACCTTGCGCTGCTTCGCGAGATCGGCGACGGCGAGCCCGACGTTCGACGCGAAGGTTCCCATCAGCACGGCGACCTTCTCGCGCGACAGGAGCTCCTCCGCGACGCGCACCGCGTCGCCCGGATTGCCGTTGTCGTCGCGCACGACGATCTCGAGCGGTCGTCCGAGCACGCCACCCGCGGCGTTGATCTCGGAGAGCGCGAGCTCCATGCCCTTCTTATACGGCTCGAGGAAGGCAGGAAACGTCTTGTAGCTGTTGAGCTCTCCGATCCTGATCGGCTGCGCCGCGACCGGAAGCGCCTCGGCAACGGCGAGCGCAGCGATGGCGAGGCAGACGAAGCGGGTGAGGCGGGTCATGGCGTCTCCGGACAGGATCGGAATCCGTATTGTCCAACGGGGTAGGCCAAAACGGTCGGCGACCCTTGACGGTTGACTTGTAAATGGGGGCAATTCGCCAATCGGCAACGATCCCTCGCTGGGCAGCAGCACAAGCATAGAACCCTTCGGCCTGACGGGAGCACCCGCACGACGGTAAAATTCGACATTTTGCGTACGTCGCGCCGGCCGCGCGCCGACCCTGCATGCCGTCCAACCCGCCCCGACCGCTCACGCTGCCCGCGGGCCTCGCGTTCCCGGACCTGTACAGCGCCGAAGGTGCCGCGCGCATCGATGCGCTGTTCCTCTCGCACCTGCGCGAGGCGGACGCGGCGCTGGCGGATCGCCTCGACGCCGCGCGCCGCGACCCGAGCACGCTCGATCGCAAGAGCGAGTCGGAGCTGCTGATCGCGCTCGCTCCGCACGTCGAGGACTTCGTCGCCGGCTTGTTCGGGATCGTCGCCGAGGTGCGCGGGCTGGAAGCGCAACATCACGAGCTCGCCCCGCTCTACGCGGTCAAGCGGCTCTTCGTCCAGCGCCGGGCGATGAACGCTCACAAGGCCGAGGTGGCCGCGCGCTTCGACGCGCCTGCCTTGCGGAGCGCGGTCGAGTCGGCGATGGGCGAACCGTTCTCGGAGCTCGCGTTCGCCAACGCGGTCACGCGCTGGCAGCAGGACGAGACGACGAACGCCGCGGCGCTGGACACGGCGACGCGCTATGCCGCGTGGGCGGCGCACACGCCCGAGGGGCGCGCCGCGCACCACGGCGGAATCCTGTTTCGCGCGCCGCGCAAGCTCGACTACCTGCGGCTCGTGCCTCTCGAAGCGACGCATGTGAACGGCGTCACCGCGTGGAAGCACGCCGGTGATCACCTGCGGCGTCGCGAGGGCTTCGCGCTGACCGATCCCGGAATGGACCTGCCGGCCGCGCTCGGCGAAGCGCATTACTGCATCTGGTGCCACGAGCAGGGCAAGGATTCGTGTGCGCGCGGGTTGCCCGAGAAGAAGCCCGCCGACGGCGCGGCGCAGGACATTCCGTTCCGCCGAAGCCCGTTCGGCGTCGTGCTGGCCGGCTGCCCGCTCGAGGAGAAGATCTCCGAGTTCCAGAAGCTCCGCGCCGACGGCTGGCCTGTCGGGGCGCTCGCGATCATGTGCGTCGACAATCCGCTGGTCGCCGGCACCGGCCACCGGATCTGCAACGACTGCATGAAGAGCTGCATCTACCAGAAGACCGATCCGGTCGACGTGCCACAGGCCGAGACGCGCATCCTGAAGGACGTGCTCGCGCTGCCCTGGGGTTTCGAGGTCTACAGCCTCTTCACGCGGTGGAACCCCCTCAACCTGCGCCGGCCGCTGCCGTTGCCCGCGACGGGGAAGCGCGTGCTGGTGGTCGGCATGGGGCCCGCCGGATTCACGCTCGCGCACCACCTGCTGAACGACGGCCACACGGTCGTCGGCATCGACGGCCTCAAGATCGAGCCGCTCGACCCCGCGCTGTCGGGCGTCACGGTGGCGGGCGACCGCGTCCCGTTCGCGCCCGTCCGCGACGTCGCGGCGCTCACGGAGCCGCTCGACGAGCGACGGATGGCGGGCTTCGGCGGCGTGGCCGAGTACGGCATCACGGTGCGCTGGGACAAGAACTTCCTGAAGCTGATCCGGCTCCTGCTCGAGCGCCGCGAGCGCTTCGCGTTGCACGGCGGCGTGCGCTTCGGCGGCACGCTCGACGCCGACGGTGCCTTCGCGCTGGGCTTCGATCACGTCGCCGTCGCCGCGGGCGCCGGCAAGCCGACGGTGCTCGAGCTGCCGAACGGTCTCGCCAACGGCGTGCGGACGGCGTCGGACTTCCTGATGGCGCTGCAGCTCACCGGCGCGGCCAAAACGGATTCGCTCGCCAACATGCAGCTGCGGTTGCCGGTGATCGTCGTTGGGGGCGGGCTGACGGCGATCGACACGGCGACGGAGGCGCTCGCCTACTATCCGTTGCAGGTCGAGAAATTGCTCGCCCGCTACGAAACGCTGGCCGCGGAGCGTGGCGCGGCGGCCGTCGAGGCCGCGTGGACGCCGGACGAGCGCGCCGTCGCGCAGGAATTTCTCGCGCATGCGCGCGCGATCCGCGCCGAGCGTGCGGCGGCGAAGGGCGAGGCACGCGCGCCGCGCATTGCCGAACTGCTGCAGGGCTGGGGCGGCGTCACGATCGCCTACCGCCGCCGGCTGATCGACAGTCCGGCCTATACGCTCAATCACGAGGAAGTGGGGAAGGCGCTGGAGGAGGGCATCCGCTTTGCCGAGGGGTTGACGCCGGTTGCCGTCGAGGTCGACGCCGACGGCCGCGCCTGCGCGCTCGAGGTGTCCGAGCAGCACAACGACGGCGACGGCGTCTGGCACGAGTATGCGCGAGTGACGCTGCCTGCGCGCACGATTCTGATCGCGGCGGGCACGCAGCCCAATACGGTGCTCGCGCGCGAGGACGCGACGCATTTCCACCTCGACGGCAAGTACTTCCGCCTCCTGGACGAGGACGGTCGGCCCGTGTCGCCGGTCAAGGGGCTCGCGAAGCCCGCCGTGCCCGCCGTCCTGACCGACATCCGAGCCGACGGCCGCGCGACGAGCTTCTTCGGCGACCTGCATCCGTCCTACGCCGGCAACGTCGTGAAGGCCATGGCGAGCGCGAAGCAGGGCGCGCCGATCGTGACGCGAGTCCTCGCCCGGGTGGCGCCGGCGTCGCAGGACGACGATGCGGCATTTCTCGGCCGGCTCGATCGCGAGCTCCGCGCGAGCGTCGTTCGGGTCGAACGCCTGACGCCGACGATCGTCGAAGTGGTCGTTCACGCGCCCGCCGCGGCGCGGCGGTTCCGGCCCGGCCAGTTCTACCGTCTGCAGAACTTCGAGGCGCTGGCGGCTACATCGGCCGGCACGCGGCTCGCAATGGAGGGCATCGCGCTGACCGGCGCCTGGGTCGATCGCGAGCGCGGCCTCGTGTCGACGATCGTGCTCGAGATGGGCGGCTCGTCGGATCTATGTGCGCAACTGCGGCCGGGCGAGCGCGTGATCCTGATGGGACCGACCGGGACGCCGACCGAGATCGAGAGCGGCGAGACGGTCGTCCTGGCCGGCGGCGGGCTCGGCAACGCCGTCCTCTTCTCAATTGGGCAGGCGTTCCGCGCCGCCGGGTCGAAGGTGCTCTATTTCGCCGGCTACAAGAAGCGCATCGACCGCTACAAGGTCGCCGATATCGAGGCAGCCGCCGACGCGGTGGTCTGGTGCTGCGATGAGGCGCCGGGCTTCGAGCCGACGCGGCCGCAGGACCGCGCGTTCGTGGGCAACATCGTCCAGGCGATGCACGCCTACGCGAGCGGAGCGCTCGGCCCGCAGTCCGTGGCGTTCGCCGACTGCGAGCGCCTGATCGCGATCGGGTCCGACGCGATGATGGCCGCCGTTGGCGCGGCGCGACGGACCGTGCTCGCGCCGTACCTCGCCCGCGCGCGCCGCGCGATCGCGTCGATCAATTCTCCGATGCAGTGCATGATGAAGGAGATCTGCGCGCAATGCCTGCAGCCGCAGCGCGATCCCGCCACGGGCAAGGTCTCCTACGTGTTCTCCTGCTTCAATCAGGACCAGCCGCTCGATCGCGTCGACTTTCCGGGACTGGCCGCGCGGCTCGCGCAGAACTCGGTGCAGGAGAAGCTCACCGCGCAGTGGATCGCGCACTGCCTCGGGCGGATCGCCGATGCGGCGTCGTCGCGTCCCGAGCGCGTTGACGCGGGCACCTCGACGACTAAAGCCTGACCTGTATCAAATCCGGCGCAGGTCCGCGGCGCGGCCCGCGGGTACCATTGGCGGGCCCCCGAGCGCTGCCGAGATGACTCCCTTCCGCCTTTTCGGCCTGCCGCTGCGCCGGCGCGCGCCGCTGCTGCCGCGGATCGATGCGGCGACCGCCGAGCGGAACCTGCTGGAGCTGGCGCAGCTGCCGGAGACCGGGGTGCTCGCGCGTCTCGGCACTGCGGCCGACGGACTGACGAACCACGATGTCGCGGTCCGCTACGGCGAGCACGGCCCGAATGTCGTCGCCGAAGAGCACGCCGCCGGCCCGTGGCGACATCTTGCACAGGGCTTCGCGAGCCCGCTGTCTGTGATCCTCATTGCGCTTGCGGTGGTGAGCGGACTCACCGGATCGCGAGAAAGCGCGGTCGTCATCGCGGCGATGGTGCTGCTCGCGGCACTGCTCACGTTTCTGCAGGAGTACCGGTCGGCAAGGGCGGCGCTGGCGCTGCGCGCGCTGGTGCACGTGAAGGCGACGCTGCTCCGGCGGATCCACGCGCACGCGACGCCGCCAGGCCCCGCACAGGAGGTGCAGGTGCCGCTCCTGCATATCGTTCCCGGCGACATCGTGCGGCTCTCCGCCGGTAATCTGATACCGGCGGACGTCCGGATCCTCGCTGCGCGCGATCTCTTCATCAACCAGTCGTCGCTGACCGGCGAATCGCTTCCGGTGGAGAAGACGGCGGCGATCCCGCCAGGCGCCGGATCGCCGCTCGATTGTGCGAACCTCGCGTTCATGGGCACCTACGTGACGAGCGGCAGCGCGACCGCGGTGGTCGTCGCGACCGGCGCATCGACGCGCTTCGGGCGGCTCGCGCACGACGTCGCGGCCGAACACGGAACGACGAGCTTCGACGTCGGCGTGCATCGCTACCTGTGGCTGATGATTCGCTTCATGCTGGTCATGGTTCCCGCCGTGTTCCTGATCAACGGATTCACGAAGGGCGACTGGCTGGAGGCGTTGCTGTTCGCGATCGCGGTCGCGGTCGGGCTTACCCCCGAGATGCTGCCGGTCGTGATCACCGTCAATCTCGCGAAGGGCGCGCTCGACATGGCGCGGAAGCGGGTGATCGTGAAGCGGCTGGCGGCCATCCAGAATTTCGGCGCGATGGACGTGCTCGCGACCGACAAGACCGGGACGCTGACGCAGGACCGCGTGCTGCTCGAGCGGCACGTCGACATTGCGGGCGTCGAGTCGCCGCGGACCCTGCAGTTCGCGTGCCTTAACAGCTACTTCCAGTCGGGGATGCGCAACCTGCTGGACGAGGCCGTGCTGACCCACGGCAGCCTGCATTCGGATTTCCGGAGCGGCGCGGGCTACATCAAGGTCGACGAGATCCCGTTCGATTTCGAGCGGCGGCGGATGTCGGTGGTGGTCGAGACGTCGGACCACGCTGCGCACTATCTGATCTGCAAGGGTGCGGTCGAGGAAATCGCGAGCGTCTGCACGCGCGCCGAACGCGAGGGAATCGTCACACCGCTCGCCCCGGATCATGCGGGCGAGCTCTCGACCGTCACGCGCGGTCTCAACGAAGAAGGCTTTCGGGTGATCGCCGTGGCCTGGAAGGAACTGCCGCCGGGGCCGGCGACGTATTCGGTCGGCGACGAAGCCGATCTGATTCTGCTGGGCTACATCGCGTTCCTCGATCCGCCGAAGGATTCGGCCGCGCCGGCCATTGCGGACCTGTTCAAGTACGGCGTCGCGGTGAAGGTGCTGACCGGCGACAACGAGCTCGTCACGCGGCACGTGTGCCGGCAGGTGGGGCTGCCCGCCGAGGCGGCGCTTTCGGGCAGCGAGGTCGCGGCGCTGGACGACGCCGCGCTCGCGAAGCGCGTCGAAGCGGCGACGATCTTCGCGAAGCTCGCTCCCGGCGAAAAGGCACGCGTGATCCGTGCGCTGCGCGCGAACGGCCACGTCGTCGGCTATCTGGGCGACGGCGTCAACGACGGGCCGGCACTCAAGGCGGCGGACGTCGGGATCTCCGTGGACTCGGCTGTCGACATCGCGAAGGCGTCGGCCGACATCATCCTGCTCGAGAAGAGCCTTGCGGTGCTGCACGATGGCGTCGTCGAAGGCCGCCGGGTCTTCGGCAACGTGACCAAGTACCTGCGGATGACCGGAAGCTCGAACTTCGGCAACATGTTCAGCATGGTCGGCGCCTCCGCGCTGCTTCCATTCCTGCCGATGGCGCCGGTGCAGATCCTGTTCAACAACCTGCTCTACGACATTTCGCAGACCGCGATCGCGACCGACAACGTCGACCCCGAGTATCTCGCGCGACCCCGACGCTGGGACATCGGCGGGATTGGTCGCTACATGCTGTGCATTGGCCCGCTGTCGTCGGTGTTCGACTATGTCACGTTCGGCGTGATGGCCTGGGGCTTCGGCGCACTCGCAGATCCGGCACTGTTCCAGACGGGCTGGTTCGTCGAGTCGCTGCTTTCGCAGACGTTGATCGTCCACGTCATACGGACAAGCCGCGTTCCGTTTGTCGAGAGTCGCCCGAGCCGGACGCTCGTCGCGATGACGCTTGGCGTCTGCGCGTTCGGCGTCTGGCTACCGTACTCACCGATCGCCAACTGGCTCGGACTTCTGCGCCCGCCCAACGCGTACTGGCTTGCACTGGTGGCAATCCTCGTCGCTTACTTGACGTTAACGCAGATCGTGAAGGCGTGGGCGATCCGCCGCTTCCGGCTCGAGTGATCGAAGCGCGGCCGGGGATTCCCGCTGCGGCGCGACTTGCGTATCCTAGCCGTTGGATTTGGCTCGCATCCTTTCCTGGAACTCCCCGTGATCATTGCCCTAAGCAAATCCTTCGTGGTCGCCGCGGCCCTGGGCCTTGCGGCCGTCGGTGCGACGGCTCTCGCCCAAGCTCCGAAGACGGCCGAGAAGGCGGCGCCGATGACCTCGGCCGCGGACGCGAAGAACATCACCGTCGACGCGTATCTGCAGACCTATCCGCTGCTGCTCACCGCGCGTGAGCTCGATCGACAGATGAACAAGGCCGATGCGCCGGATTACATCGGCAAGTTCAACACGTTCCGGCAGCAGGACGGCCTCCCGTCGCCGAAGGACGCGTCGGTCAGGCGCAAGAGCTTCGATGCGCCGTACGCGTGGGCGTGGCTCGACGTGCGCGCCGAGCCCGTTATGCTGCAGGTGCCAGCGATCCCGGCGGGGCGCTTTGCCGTCCTCCAGCTCTACGACATGTGGGGACACAATCTGCTGCACGTCGACGCGAAGAACGCCGGCGGCAAGCCGGTCAACGTCCTCGTCGCCGGGCCGGCTTGGAAGGGCGCGCAGCCCAAGGGCATCGATCGCGTGGTGCGCTCCGACACCTCGCTCGTGGGTGTCACGGCGCGTACGGCGGCCGCGGCGCCTGGCGATGCCGCAAGCATCGCCGAGCTCGCGCAGCGGTACGGGATCGTCCCGCTCTCGCGCTTCGCGAAGACGGCGGCACCGAAGGCAGCGCCGTCGGTGGCGTTCGCCGCGTGGGACGACGCGAAGGCCGACACGGGCGCCTTCATCGGCTACGTCAATGCGCTGCTTCCATTCGTGAAGCTCGACGCCGCCGAGCAGATCGCCTTCAAGCGTTACGCAGGCATCGGCATGGGCGCGGGCAGGCCGTGGGATCCCGCCAAGATGGACAGCGGCGTCGTGGCGGCGATCGACGCGGGTGTGAACGACGCGCGCAACAAGCTCGAGAAGTCGATGGCCGATGCGCGCGGCGCGGTCGACCCGGTCGGCACGCGCGAGGCGTTCGGCGGCGACGTGATGAAGCGCGCCGTCAGCGCGGGCTTCGACCTGCATCGTGTCGCGAAGAACGAGATCGTCGAGCTGCCGATCACCGGAGACGGCGGTGGCGACCCGTTCGAGAAGGGCGCGAAGTACCGGCTCGTCTTTCCGGCCGCACAGCTGCCGCCCGTCGACGGCTTCTGGTCGCTCGAGATGATCAGCGTTCCGGACGTACGGTATCGCGAGAATCCGATGAACCGCTACGTGATCGACAGCCGGATGCCGGGGCTGAAGAAGAATGCGGACGGATCGCTCGAAATCGCGATCCAGCGCGAGACACCGGGGCCCGAGCTCGAATCGAACTGGCTGCCGTCACCAGACGCGGGCTTTTCGCTGACGCTTCGGCTCTACGCGCCGAAGCAGGCTGCTGTCGACGGCAGCTGGAAGCCGGCCTACCCGAATCGGCTTCCTTGAGTCCGATCCGGCTTCGGCTCGGCGGTTCCATCCCCTCTTGGTGTCGGCTCACTGCTTGGTGTAGGGGCCGCTGATCGTGCCATTGGTCGTCGTATTGCCTTCGATCTTATTTCCTCCGCCTGACTACAGCCTGCGCGCATAAGAGATTTGCAAGTGCGTGCTGAGCGTGGCAAGCTGTCTCAAACCAAGGCGGAGGTATCCATGATTTCATGGTGGATATTAATTGCGTGCATCGTCGGAGCCTTCTCCTTCGGCGTGCTCATTATGGCAATCCTTCAACTGTCCCGCATGAGAGACGACGTCGCGCGCCGCGCTGCGCGATCACAGGTGCGAAGTCTTGACGGCTTGCACCCGCTGGACTCCCCCAGTCAAGCATGACGCGCCGGCCATTCGGCGCGGCGTTCAGTCCCTGGCGCTGACAGCGTCGGGCGCGCAGGACGCGCGATCTTGGGTCGGCTGCTGCTACCTACCCCGGGCTCGCCGGTCGTGGCCGTCGTGCGCTGTAGCGGGGCGCGCCGGATGTAGAGACACTTTCCGACGAGCTCGACGCGAATGCTACGCGCTAGGCGCTCGATCGAACCGTCGCGCTCCGCGCCCGGCGGCAAGAACTGCCGCACGATGGCGGCGAT
>CAWHNE010000030.1:0-54591 GCA_963830485.1 uncultured beta proteobacterium | reverse complement strand
TCCCCTGGGCAAGGTGAAGATCGAGGTTGAATCGAAGTTGACAAGGGCGATCGGCGGCCCGATGGACATCACGCTGAAGGTGAACGGCGTAGTGGTGGGGCAGGGCCAGGTGCCGGCCGCCATGTCGCTGCACTTCACGTCGAATGCGACGTTCGACATCGGCATCGATCTCGATTCGCCCGTTTCGCTCGACTACTACGACCAGGCGCCGTTCGCGTTCAACGGCACCATCGGGACGACGAAGATCGCGTATCTCAAGAAATGACCGGGGCCGGGACCGGAACCGAATGAAGACCGCCGGCCAGAACCGAGGTGTTGAAGCCATGAAGAGACTGTCTAGCCTGAGCATGGCGTTGCTCCTGTGCGCGGGCGCAGGAGCCACGTTCCCGGTTCTTGCCGCAACGACGACCGCCACGCCGAGCGACGGCTCCGTCTTGCCGTTTCCGCCGGTGCCGTCGGCGAGCAAGGCGGCACCGCGGTTGCAGGATTCGGTTCACAAGCGTCGCGCGCAGCCCGATCATCTCAAGCCGGGCGCGCCGAACGTGCTCATCATCCTGCTCGACGACGTCGGCTTCGGACAGGCGTCGACCTTCGGCGGCGAGATGAGCACGCCGACGTTGAGCAAGCTGGCGGGCCAGGGCGTGAGCTACAACACGTTCCACACCACGGCGATCTGCTCACCGACGCGCGCGGCGCTGCTCACCGGCCGCAATCACCAGCGGGTCGGCAACGGCACGATCGCCGAGCGCGCAGTGGACTGGGATGGCTATACCGGCGTGATTCCGAAGACGTCGGCCACCCTGCCGGAAGTGTTGCGGCACTACGGCTACAAGACGGCGGCATTCGGCAAGTGGCACAACACGCCGGCCGACCAGACCACGGCGATGGGCCCGTTCGACCGCTGGCCGACGGGGCACGGCTTCGACTATTTCTACGGCTTCCTCGCCGGCGAAACGTCGCAATGGGAACCGCGGCTGGTCGAGAACACCAATATCATCGAACCGCCTCATGACGAGAAGTACCACCTGAGCGAGGACATGGCGCAGCGCAGCATCGACTGGCTGCGCAAGCATCGCGCTTACTCGCCCGACAAGCCGTTCTTCATGTACTGGGCGCCCGGCGCCGCGCACGGGCCGCATCAGGTCGGCAAGGAATGGTCCGGCAAGTACAAGGGCAAGTTCGACGACGGTTGGGACGCCTATCGCGAGCGCGTGTTCGCGCGCCAGAAGCAACTCGGATGGATTCCGGCTGACACCAAGCTCACGCCGCGCGCGGCGAACATGCCCTCGTGGGCGAGCATTCCGGAGTCCCAGCGCCCGTTCCAGCTCCGCCTGATGGAGATCTACGCCGGCTTCGTCGAGCACGTGGATGCGCAGGCCGGCAAGCTGATCGACGAGCTGGAGCGCCTCGGCGTGCGCGACAACACCATCGTCATCTACATCTTCGGCGACAACGGCGCCAGCGCCGAAGGCCAGAACGGCACCATCAGCGAGCTGCTGGCGCAGAACGGGATCCCGAACACCGTCGAGCAGCAGATCGCGGCGCTCGACAAGATCGGTGGCCTGGACGCGCTCGGCGGCCCCAAGACCGACAGCATGTACCACGCCGGATGGGCGTGGGCCGGCAACACGCCGTTCCACCACACCAAGCTCGTCGCGTCGCATTTCGGCGGCACGCGCAATCCGATGGTCATCTCGTGGCCCAAAGGCATCAAGGCCGACAAGACGCCGCGTGCGCAGTTCCACCACGTCAACGACATCGCTCCCACCATCTACGAGATCGTCGGCATCGCGCCGCCGAAGGTGGTCGACGGCTTCGCGCAGGACCCGATCGACGGCGTGAGCCTTGTCTACACCTTCGCCGCCGCCAAGGCGCCCGGGCGCAAGAAGGTGCAGTACTTCGACAACAACGGCAGCCGCGCCATCTACCAGGATGGCTGGGTGGCGGCGACGTTCGGCCCGCTGACTCCGTGGCTGCCGGGGGCGCCCGGCCTTGCCGAGTGGGATTCCGCCAAGGACAAGTGGGAGCTCTACAACATCGCCCGCGACTTCTCCGAGGCCGACGATCTCGCGGCCAAGGAGCCGCAGCGCCTCGCGCAGCTGCAGAAGACGTTCGATCAGCTTGCCGTCGAGAACAAGGTCTATCCGCTGGGCGCCGGCATCTGGCTGCGCCTGCACCCGGAGGACCGCATCAAGACTCCGTACACGAGCTGGCAGTTCGACGCGACCACGACGCGCATGCCGGAGTTCACGGCGCCGGGCATCGGCCGCGAGAACAGCACGGTGACGATCGACGCGGAGATCGGCGACAACGCCTCCGGCGTGCTGTACGCGCTCGGCGGATCGGGCGGCGGCCTCACGCTGTACATGGACAAGGGCCAGCTCGTCTACGAGTACAACATGATGATCATCGAGCGCTACATCGCGCGCTCGGCGAACAAGATTCCCGCCGGCAAGCGACGCATCGAAGTCACGACGACGCTCGCGAGCGCGCAGCCGCTGTCGCCGGCCGATGTGGTGCTGAAGGTCGACGGGCAGGAAGTGGCGCGCACAACGGTGAAGCGAACGGTTCCCGGCGCATTCTCCGCGAGCGAGACGTTCGACGTCGGCGTGGATCTTGGCGCGACGGTGTCGCTCGACTACTTCGACCGGCGGCCCTTCCGCTTCGACGGCAAGATCAGCGCCGTCAACGTGAAGTTGAAATGACGCCGGCCCACGTCGGAATTCGTCGCAGCAGGACTCCACGCGACAAGGCAACCCGGACCGCAAGACATCGAACTGCTTCATGAAACACAAAGTGAGGTAACGATGAACAAGTACGACGGATTCTCCCGATCGGCCAGATGCCCGCTCCGGCGTTGCCGGTGCCGCATTGGCCAGTCGGTGCACTGCTGCCGACTGCTCGCGAGCCACGGAATGGCATGGGCGCAGCAGCCGACTGCAACGCCGGCTGCCGCACCCGTCTCCACCGCGGCGGTCATCAACGCGAAGGCGGTCGAGCGCCTCAACGCGATGGGCGCGCACCTTCGCTCGCTCAAGGCGTTTACCGTCAACGCCGACGTCACGGTGGAGGAGGTGCTCGACTCCGGGCAGAAGGTCGAGAACGCGCTGCTCGGTCGAGATCGCCGCGCGCAGGCCCGACAAACTCCGCGTCTACACGACATCCGCCGAGCGTAGTCGCAAGGTCTACTACGACGGCAAGGCCGTCACGATCTATGCGGAGAAGCTCAGGTACTACGGCTCGTTCGCCGCGCCCGCCACGATCGGCGAGACGATCGAGGTGGCGGCCAAGAAGTACGGTCTCGAAGTTCCGCTCGCCGATCTGTTCCTGATGGGCACCGATCGATTCGACACGAAGTCGATCACCGAGGCCATCTACGTGGGCTCGCAGACGCATTGGCGGCGTGTTGTGCGACCAGCTGGCATTCCGTCAGCCGGGGGTCGACTGGCAGATCTGCATCGAGCGAGGCAAGGCGCCGCTGCCGCGCATGCTGGTCGTCACCGGGACGGGCGGCGACCCGGCCCAGCCGGTACGCCGCTCGATTCTCACCTGGAAGGCGGGAACGGCGCCCGATGCGGCGGCGTTCACGTTCGCGCCGCCGAAGGGCGCGATCAGGATTGCCGTCAATGAAGCGGCCAAGTGACCACTCTCCCAGGCCAACACAGGAAAGACGACAATGAATATCGAATCGAATTCTTCCCACCGGCGTGGCTGCTGCCGTCGCCGTGGCAATCGGGCTTTCGGTGTCGGTGCCCGCCGACGCCCGCGACGTCAAGGGCGGCGGCGGCGCGCGCAACAACGTGAGCGGCGGCGCCAATCGGGACGCCGGCCCGAAGCGCGACGCCCCAACGTCGACACCGCCAATCGCGATGCGAACGTCAACCGCAACACGAACAACAACACCAACGTCAACCGCAACACCAACGTCAACCGCAACACCAACGTCAACCGCAACACCAACGTCAACGTCAACGATCGCGACGTCGACATCAATGTCGACGTCGATCGGCGGGGTGGCTGGGACAACGACTGGGACGACCACCACCACCCGATCGCGACCGGGATGGCGATCGGTGCGACCGCCGCAATCACGTCGGCGGTGATCGGGTCGATGGTCTATTCGCTGCCGCCTGCCTGCCAGACGGTAGTCGTCAATGGCATCGGCTACAACAACTGCGGCGGCACCTGGTACCAGCCGCAGTATGTCGGGACGTCGGTGCAATACGTCGTCGTGGCGCCTCTGCAGTAACGAGGCGCAGCTTCGCTCCGGCGAGCCGGTGGCGTATGAAGCCGTGTCGGTTCGCCGGACACTGCATCGTCTCAGGGCTGTCCGGACGCCGGCCTTTGGCGGGACGGCCAGCCGCAATGTCGATTGAGTTGCAGGAGATGACAAGATGAAACGGATTTCTGCGGCATCAAGGTTGTTCCGGGGGTTGCTGCTCATGCCGTTCCTGTTCGCGCTGTCGGCGCAGGCGCAGGACGCCAAGCCGTTCAGCAACGAGCAGCTCGATCAGATGACGGCGCAGATCGCGCTGTACCCCGATTCGCTGCTGGCCCAGCTGCTGATGGCCACGACCTATCCGGAGGACTTTGCCGCGGCGGCGGCCTGGTCGAAGGCGCATCCGGACGCCAAGGGCGACGACGCGGTGAAGATGGTCGAGAACGAGCCCTGGGATCCCTCGGTCGCCTCGCTGGTCGCGTTCCCCGAGGTGCTCATCACGTTCGGCGGACAGCCCGACTGGGTGCGCAACATAGGCGATGCGTTCCTCGCGCAACCCGACGACGTGATGAACTCCGTGCAGCGGTTGCGCCAGAAGGCGCAAGCCGCGGGGAACCTGAAATCGAATGAACAGGTGACGGTTTCGATGCAGGCGCCCGAGGTGGGCCCGGACGCGGCACCGCAGTCTGTGGTGGTGCAGCAGGCAGCGCCTCCGCCGCAGGTGATCGTCATCCAGCCGGCGCAGCCGTCGGTGGTCTTCGTGCCGTCGTTCAACCCGACGGTCGTGTACGGACCGTGGCCGTGGGTGGCGTACCCGCCGTTCTTCTTCCCGCCGCCGCCCGGCTTCTGGTGGTCGCGGCCGATCGCGACCGGCATCGCCTGGGGTGTCGGCATTGGCGTGAGCAACGCGCTGTGGGGCGGCGTCCGCTGGGGCGGAGGCTGGGGCCACAACAGCGTCAACATCAACGTCAACCGCTACAACAACATCAACGTCAACCGGCGCCTGGACGTCAACAACAGGACAGCGAACTGGAACCACAATCCGGATCGGCGCGGCAACACGCCGTACCGTGGTGGCGATGCGACCCGCAAGAACCTCGAGAACCGGCGCGATGCCGGCAACCGCGAGCAGTTTCGCGGCAAGGACGCGGGGAGCCGCGACGCCAGTCGCGACCGAGCCAACCAGGCGATGCAGAACCGCGGCGTGGACGCGGGCAGCGGGTCGGCGCGCGAACGCGCGCAAAGCGTGGACCGCAGCGCCATGCAGAACAGGGCGCAAAGCGTCGACCGCAGCGCTGCGCAGGACCGGGCGCAGAACGTGGACCGCAGCGCCGCGCAGAACAGGGCACAGAACGTCGACCGCAGCGCCGCGCAGAACAGGGCGCAGAACGTCGGACCGCAGCGCCGCGCAGAACAGGGCGCAGAACGCGGACCGCGACGCGGCGCGCCAGCGTGCCCAGTCCGCCAGCCGCGACAACGCGCTGCGGGGTGCCAACAGCCCGCAGGCAGGTGCGCAGGTCGACCGCGGCAGAGCAAGCCAGGCTGCCGCGCAGCGTTCCGGCGGCGGTGCTTCCCCGCAGCGCGCCAGCGGCGGCGGCGGTGGCGGAGCCCGTCCGGCCGCCAGTGGCGGTGGAGCGCGGCCATCGGCAGGCAGCGGCGGAGGTCGCCCGGCGGGCGGCGGCGGTGGCGGACGTGGCCGTTGAGACGGAGCCCATGAACATGAAGAACATCAAGCACACTCTGCAGATCGCCGCCCTGGCCGGAGCGCTGGCCATGGCTCCGCTGACCTTCGCGCAGACTGCGTACCCGACGCCGGAAGTGGCCGCCGACGCGCTGGTCGACGGCATCGCGCGGCACGACGACGACGCCATCAGGACGGTGATCGGGGAGGATTGGCGCAAGTACATCCCGGCCGCCAATTACGACTCCGAGGACGTGACGAATTTTCTCGAAGCCTGGGCGCAGGGGCACGCCATCGTGCGCGCGGGCGACGGCAAGGCTTTCCTCGGCGCCGGCAAGAACGGCTGGACGATGCCGATTCCGATCGTGAAGACGGCGGCGGGATGGCAGTTCGACGTCAAGGCGGCTCCCGAGGAAATGCGTGTCCGCCGCATCGGCCGCAACGAACTCGCGGCCATCCAGGTGGCGCTCGCCTATACGGATGCGCAAAAGGAGTATCACGCGCGCGACTGGAATGGGGACGGGACACTGGAATACGCGAAGCAGGGGCTGTCGTCGCCGGGCAAGCGCGACGGACTCTACTGGGCTTCGCTTCCCGACGAAATCGAGAGCCCGCTAGGCGCGGAATTCGCGGACGCGAAGGTCGGCCAGCCGTACCACGGATATGTTTACAAGATCCTGACGGCGCAAGGCAAGGATGCGCCGGGCGGGGCCAAGAGCTACATCAAGAACGGCAGGATGACCGAGGGCTACGCGCTGCTGGCGTGGCCCGCACGGTATGCCGACACCGGCGTGATGACGTTCATCGTCAACCAGGATGGTGTCGTGTACCAGAAGAATCTGGGTCCCGGCACGGACGCGGCGGCCCGCGCGACTAACGCGTACAACCCGGACGCGACCTGGAGCAAGGCCACGCCGGCGAAATAGCTGATGGAGCCCATGCGACCATGGAACAGCGACGTGCGATTGGCGGGCGTCAGGAACCGCGAGGGTCCAGCGCTTGCGTAACCGTTCGATTGATTGGGACGCGATGGCGGCGTCCAAGGGCCGCCGGTCGCCTCCTCCCGGCCGGCGACCCGATTCTTTTCACGGGTGAACGGGCCACAATTCGCGATGCCACCCGCAGACACCGATACCGAGTTTTCGCCCGTCGACAACGAGCTGCCGCTGCGCTGGTTCCGGCAGCTGCGTCTCGTGCCGGCAAACGGTCTCGGGGCCGGGCGCCGCGCGGTGTTCTTCGCGCTGCTGACGTGGCTGCCGATCGCGGTGTGGTCTGCCGTCGTGGGCCGCTTCGTGACCGTCGACTCGGGCGAGCCATTGCTTGGGCATTTCGGCGTTCACGTTCGCTGTCTGCTGGCGATCCCGCTGTTCATCCTGGCGGAGGCGTCCTTTGCACCATGCCGCGCAGCAAATCGTGGCGCGGTTACGTTCGAGCGGCGTGGTGACCCCGGAGCTCCGCGGCCGGTTCGATGCCGTCATCGCCGGCGTGCGCCGCCTTCGCGATGCGTCGCTGCCGTGGGTCCTTCTGATCGGCGCCGCCATCGCGTGGTCCATCGTCGACCACCCGGTGGCGCACGACGACACGATGTCGTGGGCTGTCGGTAGCGGACGGCAACGTCGGGTTCGGCGGCCTGTGGTTCGCCTATGTCGTTCGGCCCCTCTTTCTCGCGCTGCTGCTGGCGTGGCTCTGGCGCATCCTGCTGGTCGCCTGGTGGTTCTGGAAGGTCGGCAAGCTGGGCCTCGCGATCGTCCCCACGCACCCCGATCGGACCGGCGGGCTCGCGTTCGTCGAAAAGGTGCCCGGGGCGTTCGCGATGGTGACGTTCGCCGTATCGGCGGTGATCGCGTCGCGCTTCGCGCACGAAATCCAGTATCACGACGCGACGCTGGAGTCGTTCAAGCTTCCCGCTGCCGGGTTCGTGATCCTGTGGACGGTGTTTGCGCTGCTCCCGTTGCTGGCGCTCGCGCCGGCGCTGATCGCCGCCCGGGCTCGCGCAATTCCCGCCTACGCCGCGCTCGTCGGGGAGCAGGGACGCCTGGTCCATCGGCGCTGGATTCTTCGCGAAACAGTCGCCGACGCGCCACTTCTCGACGCCCCGGAGATCGGGCCCGTCGCGGACGCCAACGCGATGTACGACGCGGTCAAGCGGATGCGGGTCGTTCCGATCGGCAAGGGCGCGATCATGAAGATCCTCGTGCCCATCGCACTTCCCTTGATCATCGTCGCGGCGTTGCGGATTCCGCTCAAGGAACTCCTCCTCCATCTCGCGAAGGCTTTGGTGTGAGAACTGTCGACCTGTACTCCGGAGTTCCACAAACCATATCTCGCGCCAGCAACGTACGGCCGCGCGCGCGGTACGCATCCGCTCGCCACTCCGAGGAGCCGAAATGCCGCCAATGAGCTCAATCCTCGCGCACGCGATGCTATGCCTTGTCCTGTCGACGGGAGCGCAGGCACAGACGTCGTCAACAACAAAGCCTGGCGAACCGCCGGCGAAGTCCGCCGCTGAAACCGAAAAGGCGCGGCAGCTCACCTTCGCGAACAAGCCCTGGACCGGCGACTTCGACAAGATGCTCGAGCGCCGGATTATCCGCGTGTACGCTCCGTACAGCCGGTCTCTGTACTTCATCGACAAGGGCCGCGAGCGTGGCCTCGGCGCCGAGCTCGTCCGCGATTTCGAGCGCTGGGTCAACCAGAAGTATGCGAAGGAGCTCGGCAAGCGGCCGGTGACCGTCTACATTGTCGCCGCCACACGCGACAAGCTGCTTACCGATCTCAACGACGGGCTCGCCGACATCGCGATCGGCAACCTTACCGTCACCGAGGAGCGCCTGAAGGTGGTCGACTTCGTGGCGCCCGACGAGAAGCTCGTCAACGTCGAGATTCTCGTCACGGGACCGGCGTCACCGGCCATCGCATCGGTGGACGACCTTTCGGGCAAGACGGTTCACGTGCGCAAGGCCTCGAGCTACTACCAAAGCCTGGCGGCGCTGAACGACCGGTTCAAGAAGGCTGGAAAGCAACCCGTCAATCTGGTCCTGGTTCCGGACGCGCTCGAGGACGAGGACATGCTGGAGATGATGAACGCCGGCCTGCTCGAGGCGATGGTCGTCGACGATTGGAAGGCGAAGATGTGGGCGCAGGTGCTACCCAAGATCCAGCTCCACCCGAGCATTGTGCTGCGCGAGGCGACCAGGAAGGGATGGGCGATCCGCAAGAACAGTCCGAAGCTCGCGGCCGTCCTCAATGAGGTCTACGCGAGCTGGGCGAAGAAGCAGGGTGTACTTCCCTATCGCCAGCAGCAGTACATGAAGAACATCAAGACCTTGAACAATCCCGGCAGCGACGCGGACTACAAGCGATTCCAACAGGTAGTCGCACTGTTCGAGAAATACGGCCAGCAGTACAAGTTCGACCCGCTGATGCTTGCGGCGCAAGGCTATCAGGAATCGACGCTCGACCAGAACAAGAAAAGCGCAGTGGGAGCGGTCGGCGTGATGCAGCTCATGCCGACGACCGGCCAGGCACTGAAAGTCGGCGACATCAGCGTCACCGAATCGAACATCCATGCCGGCGCCAAATACATGGACCAGCTGATGACGCAATACTTCAAGGAAGCGAAGTTCGACGAGCAGAACCGTACGTTGTTCGCGTTCGCGAGCTACAACGCCGGGCCGGGCAATATTTCGCGGATGCGCAAGGAGACCGAGAAGCGCGGGCTCGACCCGGACCAGTGGTTCAACAATGTCGAGATCGTCACCGCCGAGAAGATCGGGATAGAGACGACGACCTACGTGCGGAACATTTTCAAGTACTACGTTTCGTACAAGCTCACACAGGGCGCAAAGGCGACCACCGCGAAGCTGAAGCAGCAGATCGCACCAATCAAGAACTGAAGGGTCGCGTTGGCATCGATTCGCGCTTGCTCTGACAAGACCATTTCATAGGTGAGTCGTGAAATCGTCACGTAGCACGTCGTTGTCAATACTTGCCCTGTTGCTTCTGTTGGGCGGCTGCGCCACCCGTCCGATCAACCCGCCGATCACGCAGGTCGACCCAAGTGCCGGGTACACGTTCCAGACGCGGCAGAAACACTTCAAGAGCCAGGACAACCTGGTCATCCTTGCCTTCTCGGGTGGCGGCACGAGAGCTGCCGCGTTCTCCTACGGCGTTCTTGAGTTTCTTCGGCGCACCGAGGTCATTGCACCGAACGGCACCAGGGCGCGCCTGCTCGACGCCGTTGATGTCATCACTGGCGTGTCGGGCGGCAGCTTTACCGCATTGGCCTATGGCCTCTACGGCGACAAGTTGTTCGCCGACTACGAGCAGCGTTTTCTCAAACGCAACGTCCAGGGCGAGCTCATCGCTCGCGCCCTCAATCCGACCTATTGGGGCGACCTGTTGTCAACGAGCTGGGGCCGCTCCGAACTGGCGGCCCAGTTGTACGACGAGATCCTGTTCAACGGTGCGACCTTCGGCGATCTCAATCGGGGCGATGGCCCGTTCATCATGGCATCGGCGACCGACATCTCGACCGGCGGCCGCGTGACCTTCCAGCAGAACATATTCAATGTACTGTGCTCGAATCTCGATGCCGTGCGGCTGTCCCGCGCCGCCGCAGCATCGTCTGCCGTACCCGTCGTGCTCTCGCCGGTCACGATCAACAACTATGGGGGCACGTGCAACTATGCCGTGCCGCCCTGGGTCAAGCTGTTTACCCAATCGAAGGACCCGCCACGGCCTGCAGCGCGCGCGATACGCGAGCTGAAGGAAGCCGACACCTATACCGACAGCGTCCGTCGCCCGTATATTCATCTCGTGGACGGCGGCGTTTCCGACAACGTGGGCATGCGCGGCGTGCTCGACGCGCTGCAGCTCCTCGAAGCCTTGCACGCCGCGGGCCTGCCTACACCACTCGACCACGTACACAGAGTCATCGTCTTCGTCGTCAATTCGCTGTCCTCGCCCCCTACCAACTGGGATCAATCGGAGTCGCCACCAGGCACGCTGGAGATTCTGGTAAAGGCCACCGGCGTACCGATCGATCACTATTCCTACGAGGCGGTCGAGCTGCTGAAGGACATTTCGGCGCGGTGGCAAAAGGAGCGGCAGATTCGGAACCTGGCCGGATGTTCCGCCAACAGGGGCTCGCCTGTCTGCACCGAGATACGCGTCCCGGAGGCGGAGATCTACGCCATCGATGTGTCGTTTGCTGCGCTCCCTGACCAGGCGGAGCGCGATTACCTGAATCAACAGCCCACAACGTTCGTCCTGCCGGCCGAGGCTGTCGACCGCCTGCGCGCCGCGGCCGGGACGATCATCGCCGCGTCGCCCGAATTTCAGCGTCTGTTGAAGGATGTGGGCGCCAAGGTGCTCGCGGAACCACGGGCTGGCGGAAGTCCAACGACGGCGCACTAACACGGGCGGTGACCGCGGCGCCGGCGGCGAGTGTCGGCTTTCCGCAAGATCGGCGGGCCGCTATGGGTCGGCCGGGCGAATCGTCACCAGATGCGGGTGGAGGAGAGGCCCGCATGGGGGACCGACCACCAAAAGCAGCGCGCACGCTATCATCGCGAATCGCCGATAAGGCCGGGTCGTCGCGGGGAGCAGGGGACTCAGAGTGCTCACCCTCGCATGCTTCCTCCGTGGGACACTGGCGGGACACTCACCAGCCAAAACCGGCATGCGTCCAGAGTAACCGGCAACAGGTAAATCATTGAATGATTTGCTCTGCATTGCTTTGCTTCGTTGTGGTTTTCTCGCTTCGCGGGATTGTGATTCCGGTTGTCGTGGGTTCGAATCCCATCAGCCACCCCACCTCTCTTCGGTTTCCCGCGTAGTACGCACTACCGCGGGCGATCGTGTCCGTGTTTTTGTCCGTAGCTCGACATGGCCAGTGGTCTCCTTGAAGCCACCGGCGTGTGGAAATCGCCCGAACCGCAGCAGCGTTCGTCTGGGCATTCTTCTCGAACGTCGCCCGCATCGCTCCGCAAGTTCAAACTTGCCGACCTCCTCTCACGGTTGGATCACGGCGTCTGGTGGGCGCGGCGGGTAGTCAACGCCGCGTTGCCGGTTCTGTGCACAGTCCGCGCATCTTGGACCCAGGCAAGTAACCCCGCATGCGGGGTCACGAAAGTTGATCGGAAGGAGCAAGACAACTTCCCCATTGTTGTCACCCACTCGAGGAGGTCGAGATGCAACTCACTACTGTACGAATCGAGAAACCCGACGCCACCAATTTCATTCTCGGGCAGACGCACTTCATCATGTCCGTCGAGGATATCCACGAAGCACTGGTCGCTTCGGTTCCCGGCATCAAGTTTGGCTTGGCGTTCTGTGAAGCCTCCGGCAAGTGCCTTGTGCGTTCCTCGGGTACCGATCCCGCCATGGTCGACCTCGCTCAACGAAACGCGAAGAACCTCGGGGCCGGCCATTGCTTTGTCGTCTTCCTTGGGGAGGGTTTCTACCCGCTCAACGTACTGAACACCGTCAAAATGGTGCCGGAGGTCTGTCGCGTCTTTTGCGCGACCGCAAACCCGACCGAGGTTGTTCTCGCCGAAACGGAGCAGGGACGTGGAGTCTTGGGGGTGGTAGACGGTTTCTCACCCAAGGGCATCGAGGGCGACGATGACATCGCGTGGCGCAAGACCCTGCTGCGTCAGATCGGCTACAAGGTTTGACCGGGACCATCATTCGAACTCAAGAATATCCCGCAACATCGGCATGTGCTCAGAATTGGTCCCAGAGCCCTGACGTCGCCCGTGAGCCGTAGACCCAAACCGGCGCCAGTGCCGCAAACTCGGCTGAGCCGGCTTGCGCGTATCGGGGTCGCCGCGGCCGAAATGGCGGTGGGAGGTGCCGTCGACGGGCTGCGGGGATTCGCGCGATCGGCCCCTGGTTCGACGGGCAGTTCTGTGTTTTCCGCCCGGAATGCGCAGCGGCTGGCTGCCCGGCTCGCCCGTATGCGCGGTGCGGCAATGAAGCTCGGCCAGATCGTCTCCCTCCAAGGCGAAGATGTCCTGCCGCCTGAGTTTGCGCAGGCCCTAGCCGTGCTGCGCACAGAGGCCGCGCCGATGCCCGTGTCACAACTACACCGGGTCCTCGCCCGCGAGTTCGGCAAGGGCTGGGAGGGGCGCTTCGCGCATTTTGAATTCGAGCCTGTCGCCGCTGCCTCGATCGGGCAGGTGCACCGTGTTCGCGCGCGCGATGGGCGAGACCTGGCCCTGAAGATCCAGTACCCAGGAGTGGCGCGGTCGATCACCAGCGACGTGGACAATGTCGCGGCACTGCTCAGGCTGCTTAACCTCCTGCCGCTCGACCTCGATGTCGGCGCCATCGCCGGCGAGGCCAAACGCCAGCTAGCGCAGGAAGCCGACTACGTTCAGGAAGCGCGCTCTCTCGAACGCTACGCCAGATTGGTCGCCGACGAGCCCGCATTCGTCGTTCCGCGTGTGCACTGGGACTTGACGACGACCCGGGTGATCGCCATGGACTACATCGATGGCGTTCCGCTCGAATCCCTATCGCGCCTTGACGTCTCCCAGACGCGCCGGGACGCAGTCGGTGCGCTCCTCGAAAGGCTGCTATTTCGCGAGCTCTTCGAGTTCCGTGTCGTGCAGACGGATCCCAACTTCTCCAACTATCTGTATCAGCCACAGAGCGGACGCATCGCGTTACTCGACTTTGGCGCAACCCAGACGTTTAGCGCTGAGTTCGTGGCGCGGTACGGGCGCATTACGCGCGCGGTCATCGATGGCGACCTTGATACAGTGGGTCAGGAAGCAGTCGCGATCGGCTACGCCGCCGCTGACGATCCGCCCGACCGCGTCCGGGCGGCGGTCGAGATGATCCTGCTCGTGTGTGAACCGTTGCGGCACCTGGGGCGGTATGACTTCGCCGCCTCCGGGCTTGCCGCGCGGGCACGTGCTCTGGGCTTCGACCTCGCCATTCGCCGCGGTCTGCTGCGAGCGCCGCCACCTGAGACGATGTTCCTCCATCGCAAGCTGGCAGGCTCATTCCTGCTGCTCGCACGCATAGGCGCGCGGGTCGATGCACGCACACTGGTGCTGCCCTTTCTTCCGCCAATACGGCGCGGCGCCGGTGCCCGGACGCCCTGAGGTGTGGGCGGTTAACTTCAACTGTGGTCGGGTCGGCGGCAGGTTGACTGCAACCACCACGATCGTCCGAATCACACCGGCCGGGACCGGCTCCGCGATGTGTTCCGCGCACGCCGTTCCGGAGGGTTTCTTGTGCATGCCGCCGATGACCTAGCGGCGATCCCATTCCAACCTGCACCAGTCGCGGAGGCAGGCGGCATCACGGCGGTCGTCCCGCGGCCCACATTGACCGGGGTCAAAGCGGCCCTTGAGCGTTGGGGGCGTAATGCTCCCATAATGGCCCCTGCAGCTCGGGCTACGCGCTGCTACACGGGGTGTCGGCAGAGCCGATAGAGGGAGCGCTGACGCCCCTTCTTTTCGCGACGAGTCATGGCGACGCTGTTCGATCCCATTCGCATTGGTGACCTCGACCTCGCCAATCGTATCGTCATGGCGCCGCTGACCCGAAACCGCGCGGCGCCGGGCCAGGTGCCGTCGAGCCTCGCGGTCGAGTACTACCGGCAGCGCGCGAGTGCCGGGTTGATCATCACCGAGGCATCGCAGATCAGCCCCGAGGGCCAAGGCTATGTCGACACGCCCGGCATCTGCAACGCGGAGCAGGTCGCAGGCTGGCGGCGTGTGACCGACGCCGTGCACGCCGAGGGCGGGCGCATCGCGGTGCAGCTGTGGCACGTGGGGCGCATCTCGCACGTCTCCCTGCAGCCGAACGGCCGGGCGCCGGTGTCGTCGACCGCACGGCGGGCTGATACCAAGACCTTTACCCGTGAGGGCTTCGTCCCCGTGTCGTCACCGCGCGCATTGCGGACCGACGAGATCCCGGCCCTGGTCGCGAGCTACCGCGACGCGGCGCGACGCGCAATGGACGCGGGCTTCGATGGTGTCGAGGTGCACGGCGCGAACGGGTACCTGATCGACCAATTCCTGCGCGACAGCATCAACGACCGCAGCGATGAATACGGCGGCGCGATCGGGAACCGCGTGCGGTTTCTCGTCGAGGTGATGCGGGCCGTCGTCGGCGCGATCGGCGGCGGCCGCACCGGACTGCGCCTGTCCCCGGTGACACCGTCCAACGACGCCGGGCAGGACAGCGATCCCCAGGCGCTGTTCGAGCATGCGGTCGCGCAGCTCGCGCCGCTGCAACTCGCCTTTATCGAGGTGGTCGAAGGTCAGACGGCAGGTGCGCGCGATTTCGCCCCATTCGACTATGCCGCGCTGCACCGCAGATTCAACGGCGCGTGGATGGTCAACAATGGTTACCAGCGGCAAATGGCGCTTGAGGCCGTGGGCTCGGGCGCAGCCGATCTCGTCGCGTTCGGGCGCCCGTTCATCAGCAATCCCGACCTCGTGCGGCGCCTGCGCGAGAACGCGCCACTCAACGTGCTTGACACGAGCACGCTCTATGGCGGTGGGGCGAGAGGTTACACGGACTATCCGACGCTCGACGAGTACGCGATGGTCTGATCCAAGGGGGCCAACCACGATGTCCCTTGCTGTGCCTTGACAATCGTTCGGAGGAAGCACGAATGCTCAAGTTGACCGTGAATGGTCGCACCCATAGCGTCGACGTCGAGCCCGAGATGCCGCTGCTCTGGGTCTTGCGCGACCAGCTGAGCCTTCTCGGAACCAAATACGGCTGTGGCATTGCTGTCTGCGGCGCCTGCACGGTGCACGTCGACGGCGAGCCGGTGCGTTCCTGCTTGCTGCCCGTGTCGGCGGCGGTCGGCAAGAAGGTCGTCACCATCGAGGGTCTGTCGGCAAGGGGTCTCCACCGCGTGCAGAAGGCGTGGATCGAGCATGAGGTCCCGCAATGCGGCTACTGCCAGACGGGCATGATCATGGCGGCCGCCGCGCTGCTCGCCAAGAATTCGAAGCCGACCGACGCGGATATCGACGCGACGATGACCAACCTGTGCCGCTGCGGTACCTACGCCCGGGTGAAGAAGGCGGTCCTCGCGCTCGCCGCGGATTCCGCCGCGCCCGCGGCGAAGAACGCCTGAGGAGGGCGACCATGACGATCGCTCTTTCCCGTCGCGAATTCCTCAAGGTTTCCACGGCGCTGGGCGGCGGCCTCGCGCTCGAGTTCTGGATCCCGGTCGCGTCCGGGGCCACCGGCGGAGCGGCCACTACCGAAGTCAACGCCTGGATCGTCATCCATCCCGACGACCGCGTCGTCATCCGCATCGCCCGCTCCGAGATGGGGCAGGGCACGTATACGGCGCTCGCCCAGCTTGTCGCCGAAGAGCTCGACTGCGACTGGGCAAGAGTGAGCGCCGAGTTCGTCTCGCCCAATGAGCATATCCGGCGCAACCGCATCTGGGGCTCGATGTCCACGGGCGGCAGCCAGGGCGTGCGCTCGTCGCAGGATTACGTGCGCAAGGCAGGCGCCAGTGCGCGCCAAATGCTGCTCGCGGCGGCGGCGGCGCAGTGGAGGGTGCCCGCCGAGCAGTGCAACGCGGCGAGCGGCATCATCACCCACGGGCCGACCGGCCGGAAGCTTCGCTACGGCCAAGTGGCCGCCGCGGCGGCAAGACTCGCGCCGCCGAAGGACGTGGCGCTGCGCGATCCCGCCGACTGGAAGATCGCCGGCAGGCCGCTGCACCGTCTCGACATCCCCGACAAGGTGCGGGGCAAGCCGGTCTTCGGCGTCGACGTCACGCTGCCCGGAATGCTGCACGCCTCGATCGCGCAGTGTCCGGTGTTCGGCGGGAAGGTGGCGAGCGTCGACGCGCGAGAAGCGCTCACGATGCGCGGCGTGAAGAAGATCGTGCGCGAGGAGGCCTTCGTCGCCGTCGTCGCCGACAACTGGTGGCGCGCCAACGAGGCCTTGAAGAAGGTGAAGATCGAGTGGGACGCGGCCGGCAACGGCCATGCGGACAACCAGACCATCGCGGCGATGCTGCGCGAAGGGCTCGCCGACCCGAGGCTGCCGCAGGCGCGCAAGCTGGGGGACACGCAGGCGGGGTTCGCCGCCGCGGCGAAAGTGGTCGAGGCCGAATATCAGTCGCCCTATCTCAGTCACGCGACGATGGAGCCGCAGACGTGCACGGCCTGGTTCAAGCCCGACGGATTCCTGGAGGTGTGGACGTCGACGCAGAACGGCGAGGCGTCGATGGCGGCCGCGGCGGAGGCCGCAGGGCTGCCGCTCGAGAAGGTCGAGGTGCACAAGATGATGCTGGGCGGCGGTTTCGGCCGCCGCGGCGGACCCCAGGACTTCGTCCGGCAGGGCGTGGCAATCGCCAAGGCGATGCCCGGCGTCCCGGTGAAGATGATGTGGTCGCGCGAGGAAGACATGCAGCACGATTTCTATCGCCCGGCGAGCATCGTGCGAATGAAGGCGGGACTCGATGCGCAGGGCAAGCTCATCGCGATGCACACGACGATCGCGTGTCCGTCGATAATCACGGTCCTGATGCCGAATGCTCCCATCAAGGACGGCATCGACTTCACCGCGGTGCGCACCTTCAGCGACATGCCCTACACCGTGGCGAACCAGCAAGTGGACTACGCGATGCGCAACGGCCACGTGCCGGTCGGTTTCTGGCGTGCGCCGGGCCAGCAGAATGCCTATTACCGCGAGTGCTTCGTCGACGAGCTGGCGGCGGCGGCGGGCAAGGACCCGGTCGATTTCCGGCTGGCGATACTGAAGGAAGGCGACAAGAATCGCCTGGTGCTCGAGGCCGTGGCGAAGGCTGCGGGGTGGGGCTCCGCGCTGCCGCAGGGCGTGCACCGCGGCGTTGCGGTCGCCGACGGTTTCGGCAGCTACGCAGCCATGGTGGCGGAGGTGTCGGTGAGCGCGGCCGGAGTGCCGAAGGTACACCGCATCGTCGTCGCGATCGACTCGGGCTACGTGGTCAATCCCGATACCTGCCGCGCGCAGGCCGAGAGCAATGTCGTGTACGGTCTCGGCACCATCCTGAACCAGGCGATCAACGTGAAGGACGGACGCGTCGTGGAATCCAACTTCCACGATTTCTCGCTGCCGCGGATTGACGAGATGCCAAAGGTCGAGACGGTGCTCGCGCCGACTGGGGGATTCTGGGGCGGCCACGGCGAGCCGGCGATCCTCCCGCTGACACCCGCGGTGTGCAACGCTATCTTCGCGGCCACCGGCACGCGCGTCCGCTCACTGCCACTCACACACCACAGCCTGCACGGGGCATGAGATTGGCGCTGGGAGGCATCTACCCCTTCTCGGTTCCCCGCGTAATACTCGTTGCGCGGGCGACCCTGTCCGCGGTCTTGTCCGTACTCAAGGTTCCGCCCCCTGCCTCCTTGCCGGCACGTCCGGTGCTGCACAAAACTGCTGAGCACAGGACCACCCGGATACGCCCTGCGGACATACCGCAATGGGTTACCGATGGTGACCGACAATTGGTGCGCGTGGCCATCAAGAGCGCGATAAACGAATTGACCTAGCCAGTACTTCGGACATTGCGGACGCAACGGCCGGGGCGCAGAATCCTCCAGCACTCAATGCCCGCAAGCCCTGAATCGACGCGCATCCGTTGAAGCTGGCGGGACGCGCGAGAACAGCGGGATTGAAGCTGTCAGTCGATGCTCCACGCGAGGAAGCCACCGACTCATGAAAGCACGCTTCTGGGGAACGAGGGGGTCAATCGCCACGCCCGGGCCGGGAACGAACCATTTCGGCGGCAACACCTCGTGCGTCCAGTTGACCACTGCCAACGGTGACCTTCTTATCTTTGACTGCGGTACCGGCGTACACCGACTGGCCGCCGAGCTGATGGCCCAAGGCAGGAAAGTGATCAACGCGAACATTCTCCTCGGCCATACGCACTGGGATCACATTCAAGGATTCCCGTTCTTCAGCCCGGCCTTTGTCAAAGGAAATTCCGCCGCGATCTATGGCCCCGAAGGCAGCCGCGGTTCGCTGCACGACGTGCTCGCCGGCCAGATGGAATTCACCTATTTCCCCGTCGAGTTGAACCAGCTGCCAGCCGCGATCACTTACCACGACCTGACCGAGGGCATCCACACCATCGGCGGCGCGCGGGTCGCGACGCAATTTCTCAATCACCCGGCAATGACGGTAGGCTATCGGGTCGAAGCAGACGGCGTGGCAGTGGTGTACCTAGTCGACCACGAGCCATTCTCCGATGAGCTCTGGCGCGCCGATGCCGAGCCGGGCCGAATCGAATCCATCCTGCACGAGGGGGACCGCCGACACGCCAACTTCATGGCCGACGCCGATCTCGTGATTCACGACGCCCAGTACACCCCCGAGGAATATGGCTCAAAGAAAACCTGGGGACATAGCAGTTACGACTACGTAGTACAAGTTGCCGCCGCGGCGCGCGTACGGCGGGTCGCACTGACCCATCACGATCCGAGCCATGACGACCACTTCGTCGCGGACATCGAGCGCAGGGCGCGCGCCCTGGCCTTGCAATGTGGAACGGGGCTCGATGTCTTTTGCGCGTATGAAGGCTGCGAAGTCATCCTCGAGCCGCGTTCCACCTTGAAGCCGTTTGTCGCGGCGGACCCCTTCCAGGCGTCCGTTGCGCAGCGCCGCTTTCACATCCTGGTGGTTGACGACCAGCCGGACATGCTCACGATGATCGTTCGTGCGCTCGAGGGAGAGCAGTACACGGTTAGCAAGGCGACCAACGGCCCGGACGCGCTCCGGATGATCGACGAGCAATTGCCGGACCTCGTGGTGCTGGATTACAAGATGATCGACATGGACGGTCTGGCCGTCATGAAGATGCTCCGCGTCAAGCCCGAAACGCAGAACCTTCCTGTGCTGATGCTTACCGCGATGACCGACGAGCCCAGCACCCGCGCCGGCTTCGAAGCGGGCGTGACGGACTATGTGACAAAGCCGTTTTCGATCCCGCAGCTCACCGCGCGCGTCCGCGCCTGCCTCGCCAGATCCCGGCTTCCGTAATCGCGTTAGCGGCTAGCCGGAGACGACCTCGACACGGTCCAGGTACCGGGACAATTCGTCCACCCACTTGCGTGACCCATCGGTATCGGCGGTTTGGGCGGCCTGCTCAAGGGCGGCGCCGATGTCGGTGATCGCCTGGAATCCCCAGCTGCCGCCGGCGCCCTTCATGCCGTGTCCCAGATTTTCGACGGTCTCAAAGTCACCCCGATCCACGGCAGCCAGCAGCGCAATTACGTCCTGGGCTCGGTTCTGCAGAAACCCAGGAATCAGGTCTGCAAGTCTAGGATTCGATCGGACGAAGATCGTGTCCTCCCGGCCGCTCTCCTCTTTCGATGGTGGTGGCGCGACCGCAGAGTGCTCCTTGATCGCTTGCAGCAGCACCTCTTGCTTGATGGGTTTCGTCAAATACGCCGTGCACCCCGCCGCCACACACTTCTCTTGATCGCCCTTCAGGGCAGCGGCGGTCAGTGCGACTATTGGCGTGGGCGGTCGATGGTTCGCCTGTTCCCACGCTCTTATCGCCCGCGTCGCGGTCAGGCCATCCATGACCGGCATTTGCCGGTCCATCAGGACGAGGTCATAGTGTCCCGCTGTAAACTTTTCATAGGCGACGGCTCCGTCTTCTGCGACCTCGACTCTGTACGGCGTGTCCCGCAAGTAGGCCAGCGTGATCGTGCGGTTGTCGGGCGAGTCCTCAACCAAGAGAATCCGCAGTGCCGCCAGCGGTGCCTCGGCGCCCGTACCGACTGGCACGGGCATCCGCCGCGTGGACCCCACCCAGATCTCGAGCGGCACGACGAAAGTAAACACGCTGCCCTTCCCGACGCTGCTCTCGACCCAGATGCGCCCGCCCATCAGTTCCACCAGGCGTCTCGAAATCGTGAGTCCAAGCCCCGAGCCCCCGTACTTGCGAGTGGTGGACGAGTCAGCTTGCGTGAATCGCTCGAACACCGCACCCAACTGCTCGTCCGGAATGCCGATGCCCGTGTCCGATATCGTGAACCGCAACGCGCCCGCAACCGAGGAATCAACATCCGGCGTAATTCGCAGCGCCACTTCGCCGGCTTCCGTGAACTTGATCGCGTTGCCAAGGAGATTCAGCAGCACCTGCCGCAGCCGTGTCGGGTCGCCGACCAGGTCGGTTGGCACGTCCGGCGCGATTTCGCACACGAGGGCCAGACCTTTTTCATCGGCCGGGACCACCACCATTTCCCTCACTTTTTCCAGCAGATCCTTCAACGAGAACCCGGTCCGCTCCAGCTCGAGCTGCGAGGCCTCGACTTTGGAAAGGTCGAGGATGTCGTTGACGAGGTGCAGCAGGTTGTCGCCGGCGCGGCGAAAGATCTGCACATAATTTCTCTGCTCCGGAGACAGCGGTGTTTTCGCGAGCAGGTCGGCGATGCCGACGATCGCATTCATCGGCGTGCGGATTTCATGGCTCATGCTGGCCAGAAAATCTGACTTGGTCTGGCTCGCGCTCTCTGCGATAGCCTTGGCCTGCTGCAGCTCTGCCTCCACCCGCTTGCGCTCGGTGACGTCGCGCGCGGCGGCGAAGACGCCCTGCAGGGTACGGCCCCGGTCGTAAAACGTAGTCGCGTTGTAGGACACCACCGTTTGCTTCCCGTCGCGGTTGCACGCCGTCAGTTCGTAGTCGGTGACCTTCTTTTCGCTCAGCACGAGCTTGATCGCCGCTTCCGCGCGCTCCGGATCGGTGAAGTAGCTCTTGAATGGCGCCCCGATCAACTCGTCACGAGTGCAGCCGGTGAGCGCCTCCATCTGCCGGTTGACGTCCGTGATGATGCCGACGGGATCGGTGGTCATCAACGCGTCGATGTGGGATTCGATTAGCGAGCGCGTGTAGAACTGCTGGTCGCGCAGGCGTTGATCCAGCTTTTGTTGCTCGGCTTCGACGAGCTTGCGCGCGGTGTTATCGGTGCCGATCAGCAAATAGCCGATGATGGCGTCGTGCTCGTCGCGCAGCGCCGTGACGGAAACAACCGCCGGGAATCGGCTTCCGTCCTTCCGGATATAGGTCAGTTCATAGATGTCCTCGATCCGGCGCGAGGCCTTGAAGACCAACGCCTCGAAGCCAGGCGTGATCGTGGTCGCGAGTTCGATGCTCAGGGCCTTGGCACGCGTGATCACCTCCCGCGGGTCGGATATGTCGGCGGGGGTGATCTTGTTCATCACTTCAACGGCCGTGTAGCCAAGCATTCGCTCGGCGCCGACATTGAAGAGCTGAATGATGCCTCTTTCGTCGGTGGCGATAATCGAGAAATTGGCGCTGGTTAGAATTGCGTTCTGCAACGCCCCCGTCTTGATCAGCGCCTCCTGGCGCTGAACTTCGGTGATGCCCTCTGCCTTGCGAGCATCGTCGTTTCTGACGAAATCGTTTCCCTTTTCGGGCATGGCCGGACTCCGCCAAAGTTGTGTGGTCAGGTGGGAGGCGAATCTCGCGACTGGGGCTGCATGATGAGCGCCGAGAATTCGGTCAAGGAGGACCTGGACTTGGGATCGTTGACGGCCTCCACCGGCCCGGTCAGGACTCCCTCCGGTCACCATTTCCGGGACTTGGCGATCACGCCATGACACGGTAAGGAGAATCTGCCTCCAGTCTCAAGCAAGGAAACAGTATCGTGCCTGCGCCTGCAAGCGTCCGTGCGGTAGGACACCTAAGATTACTGCTTGGTGTCCCGATCCCTCGGTTCGACTGTGTTTCCGTTCCTCACGGCGCTTGCAACCAGCGGACCGTATGTGCGCTGGCGTACCGACTGCCCGGGCAGAGAGGCGTACAGTCCCCATCAGTGTTTGGCGAGTCGCGATAACCACGCGATTCGGTTCCTTAACGCACGCGAAGGTAATCCCATGAACAACATCATCTACATCGTCGGCGCGGTCGTCATCATCGTCGCAATCCTGGGGTTTCTCGGACTGCGCTGAGCACCAAGGTTGGCAGGAAGACGCCACGTTCTACTGAAATGCGGAGCGCGTGCCGTGACGCCGTGACGCTGTGGCGCTGCGCGGGGGCGCAGCCGATACTTACGCGTACGATCTGGGCGAGCAGTCGCCGGGATACCGCGGTTGAATACCTGGAACAGTTCGCCGACTGAGCTCACCATCGCGGGGAAGTCAGGTCAGCGAGAGTCTCCCGTTGGCCCCGCCCGCACGTCTTCAAGCCGCGAGCCCGTTGCGCAACTGATCGCGGATCGGCAGCACTCGGATCCGCTTGCCGGAGGCGTTGAAGATCGCGTTGCAGAGCGCCGGCGCGACGGTGGGAATGCCCATCTCGCCGCAGCCCGACGGGTTCGCGTTCGAGCCGATGATGTGCACTTCGATGTTGCGCGGCGCGTCCTTGAGACCGAGCAGTGGATAGTCGTCGAAGTTGCGCTCGACGACGCGTCCTTCCTTCACCGTGATCTCGAGGTTCAGCGCCGTGGACAGGCCGTCGATCGTGCCGCCCTCCATCTGCGCGCGGATACCGAGCGGATTCACCGGGATGCCGACGTCGACCGCGCAGACCACGCGTCGAATGGACAACGTTCCGCTTGCGTCGACGGCGACTTCAAAGGCGTGTGCCGCGTAGCCGCCGAACGTGAAGTGCGCGGCTAGGCCCAGCCCCTGGCCCGGCGGCAGCGTCCGGCCCCAACCGATCTCCTTCGCGACGAGGCGCAGCACCGCGGCCAGCCTCCCCGTATCGAACTTTGGCCCGCCGTGCTGCCGGTAGTCGAGCTCGCGCGGCTCGCCCAAGAGCGCGAGCCGGAGTGCAAGAGCATCCTGCCCCGTCGCGTGCGCGACCTCGTCGACGAAGCTTTGCACGGCGAAGGCATTGGCCGTGTGCGCCGGCGCCCGCCACGAGCCCCGCTGGATGCCGGACGCGGCGTCGAGCCACTCCAGGCGCAAGTTGGGCACCATTCCCGCGGGAAAGTCATCGGGGTAGAGCTCCGGTGTCCACTCGGTGCCGGGCTTGAGGTCGGCGCGGCGATAGTACTTGTGCGCGCTCGCGAGCCGATGCGTCCAGCCCGTCACGCGACCGCTGCCGTCCACCGCGGCGAGGAGCTGATGGCGCCCGCCCGGGCGATACCAGTCGTGGGCCATGTCGTCTTCGCGCGTCCACACGACCTGGACCGGTTTGCCCGTGAGCTTCGCCACGTGGAGCGCCTCGGCGGCGTAGTCGACGGCGAGGCGCCGGCCGAAGCCACCGCCGGCGCGCGTCATCCGCACGGCGACGTTTGCGCGGGGCACGCCCGCGACGTTCTGCGCGAGGCGCGGAATCGCCTCGGGACTTTGCGTCGGCAGGATCACGGTCGCGCGATCGCCGTCGAGACGTGCAAACGCATTCTGCGGTTCCATCGTCGCGTGGCTCACGAAAGGCACGCGATAGTCGGCGCGCACGACCTTGGCGGCCTGGCGCAACGCCGCGGCCATGTCGCCGTCGTCGCGCACGATCTTGCCGTCGCCTTCGAGCAGCTTGCGGCAGCGTGCGTCGAAGGAATCCGACGACTCGTCGGCGAATGGCCCGCGCGTCCATTCGATTTCGAGCTTCTCGCGCGCCTTGATCGCCGTCCACGTGTCGCGCGCGACGACGGCGACGCCCGGTGCGAGGTTCTGCGTGATCGGGTCGTCCGGTTTCGGGCCGGGGATCGGCACGATCGCGACGACGCCGGGGACCGCGCGTGCGGCCCGGTCGTCGTAACGGTCGAGCCCGCCGCTGAAGTAGGGGCAGCGGGCGATGACCGCGACGAGCATGCCGGGCTCGCGCACGTCGAGCCCGAATTCGGCGCGGCCGGTCACGATGTCGCGCGCGTCGACGACACGCTGCGGCCTGCCCGCGATCTTCCAGTTCCGCGGGTCCTTCAGCCGCACCTCGCCGTCGGGCGGCGACAGCGTTGCGGCGAGGCCGGCCAGTGCGCCGTAGGCAACGCGGCGGCCGTCGGGATGTCGCACGTGGCCATCGGCCGTCGCCAACAGTGAGGCGTCCGCCTTCCACAGCTGCGCTGCGGCTGCGACCAGTCGCGCACGCGCCTGCGCGCCCGCCTTGCGGTGATCGTCCCACGCGTCGGGAATGCTGGTGCTGCCGCCCACGCCCTGGTCGCCGACCTTGAGCTTCAGTCCCTCCGGCGTCACGAGCAGCATGAGCGGCATCGCCTCGACCGTGACGTCTTCCCAGCGCGCGTCGAGCTCTTCGGCGATCAGCATCGGCAGCGCGGTGCGCACGCCCTGGCCGATCTCAGTGGCGCGCGCGCCGATCGTCACGCGATTATCGGGGTCGATGCGGATGAAGTCGCTTAGCACGGTTCCGCCGCGCTCCGGCTTCGCGGCGAAGGCGCTGGGCCAGCGGAACAGGATGCCACCCGCCGCGGTGGCGGAGACGACGAGGAAGTCGCGGCGGGAGAGCGTGCTTGTATGATCCCCCCGATGCGGCGCTTCGCGCCGCTTCCCCCGAGGGGGCCAGCGCCTTGGGGCGGCCCGGCGGCGCTATGATCCCCCCGATGCGGCGCTTCGCGCCGCTTCTCCCCGACGGGGCCAGCGCCTTGGGGCGGCCCGGCGGCGCTCATCGCTTCTCCCGCATCGCCTTCGCCGCGGACTTGATTGCCCGTCGGATGCGCACGTACGTGCCGCAGCGGCAGAGATTGGAGAGGGCGTCGATATCCGCATCGGATGGATTGCGCGTGCGCTCGAGCAGGTCGATCGCCGCCATGATCTGGCCGGCCTGGCAGTAGCCGCACTGCGCGACGTCTTCCTCGATCCAGGCCGCTTGCACCGGATGCAGTCTGCCCGCGACCGCCACGCCTTCGATGGTGACGACGCGCTTGCCGCTCGCCGCCGACATCGGCAGGGCACACGAGCGCGCAAGCCTGCCGTCGACGCGGACGCTGCAGGCGCCGCAGCGCGCAATGCCGCAGCCGAACTTGGTGCCCGTCAGGCCCAGTCCGTCGCGCAGGTACCACAGGAGGGGGCGGTCCGGATCGCCTTCGTAGGTCCGGGTCTTGCCGTTGACGAAGAGTCGGATGACGTCGGCCATGACGGGGCTCCGTGGTGCCGCTGTTCGGAAGCGGCGCGCCCAACATAGCAGGCCTCTCGGCGCGTCAGTCGGCTTGCGACGAAGCGCGATTTTTTGGAGCCGGACGCGAGTCTGCGGGGCCGGATTGCTCTTCGCGGTGTATCCTAGCGCTGCCCACAAGCCGCCGACGTCCTGTCGGTCCAAGACGCCGCCCGGCGCAAGGCCGGGCAAACATGATGCAGCCGGTCGTGAAGATTGGGATCGCGGCAATCCTTGCGCTGCAGGCCGCGATCGGCCTCTACCTCGGACTTCCCGGCCAGATGAGCTCGGATTCGATCATCCAGCTCTACGAAGGCAGGACGTTCCGCTTCATCTCGTTCAACCCGCCACTGATGTCGTTGTTGCTCGGCGCGCTGGATCGCATCGGCAACGCGCCCATCGGATTCGTCGTAATTTCGCAGGCGATGCTTTCGGCGTCGACGTGGCTCGCGTTCGCGCAATCCGGCCGCGTCACGGCACTGCGTCTGGGCCTCGCGGCCATCGTCCTGCTGAACCCCGTGGTTCTCATTTATGTCGGCATCGTGTGGAAGGACGTCCTTCTGGCGCATGCCGTCGTCCTGGTCTACCTGCTGATTGCGTGGTTGCGCCAACGGGGAATATCCATGACGCCGCCGCTCGCCGTTCTGGTCCTGGCGTTGCTGACCGTGATCGTCGGTGTGCGCCAGCAGGGCTTGCTCTTCGCGCTTCCGGCGGCGCTCTGGGCCGCCACGACTGTTTCGAAGCGCACGCGCCTCCTCGCCGGGATCGCATTCCTTGCCCTTCCCACTGCAGCCACCCGCTTGCTCGATTTCTACGTCAGCGACGCGCGCGCCAATGCGCAAGTGGATTCGGTATCGACGGGCTGGAGGACCCTGGTGCAATTCGACATCGCAGGGATCCTCGCCAACGGAGGTGAGTTGCCCGCGGGCACTGCGGCAAGTCTTTCCCAGCAGTTGCGCCAGGAGTCACGTCGCTACAGCCCGTACCGTGTCGACACGCTCACCGGGCCTGTGCCGGAGTTCTGGGCACTGGACGGCGTGCAGGCGGGCCAGCTATGGCACGCGACGATTGCCGCCAATCCGGGCGCGTACCTGCGGCACCGCACCGCGTACTTCGCCGCCCTTCTCGGTCTCGACGACATGCGGCAGTGCCTTCCGCTTCATACGGGCGTGGCCGGACCCGTCGCTCATCCGAGCGTCGATCGCGACCTGGTCGAATTGCTGGGCCTCTCCGCCGGCCCGAACCATGCGTCGGCGAGGATCTATGAGTTCTACGAAGAGAAGGTGGATACGCCGCTGTTCATGCATCTTGTCTATGCAGCCGTGCTCGTGTTCGTCGGGCTGTGGCTGCTCCGTCGGCAGGATTACGTGTTGGCGACCCTGGCCGTCTGCGCGCTCCTCTTCCTCGCCAGCTACTCCGTCCTGGGCATCGCCTGCGATTTCCGGTACGCGTACACGCTGACCGTCTCGACCACGCTGCTGGTCGCCTATGCATGCCTGAACTGGGGAAACCCGCGCGCATCGGCGTCGGGTACTGGTTCGCGTAAACTGCGAGCACAAGGGCCGAGGGGTGCGACCCGTCCCATCGCGTCTGGCCGCTGACATGCAAGCCACGATCGTCGACCGCCCGCTGGCTGATCCGGTAGCCGGCGCGATTCATGCCGGGGAAGCCGCACGGATCGCAGTGGTCATTCCGAGCTACCGCGTGTCCCGTAGCGTACTGGATGTCATTCGGCGGATCGGGCCGGAATGCACTCTTGTCTATGTGGTCGATGACGCTTGCCCGGAGCACTCGGGCGAGCTCGTCTCCTCCGGCTGCCGCGACCCGCGTGTTCGCGTGATCCGACATTCGTCGAATCAGGGCGTGGGCGGCGCCGTCATGACGGGATACCGCGCGGCACTGGGCGACGGGGCGGACATCGTCGTGAAGCTGGACGGCGACGGCCAGATGGCACCGGAGTTGCTGCCGACCATCGTTGCGCCCCTGCTTTCGGGCGAGGCCGACTATGCGAAGGGAAACCGCTTTTTCGACCTCGACGGCATTGCGTCGATGCCTGCGCTGCGCGTGTGGGGCAATGCGATCCTCTCCATCCTGTCCAAGCTTTCCACGGGCTACTGGAACATCGTCGACCCGACCAACGGCTACACCGCGATTCATGCGAGCGTCCTGCGGCGCCTTCCGCTGGACAAGATCAGCAGGAGCTACTTCTTCGAGACGGACCTGCTCTTCCGCCTGAACACGCTGCGCGCCGTCGTGGTCGACGTGCCGATGGATGCCGTGTACGGCGAAGAAACGAGCGGCGTGCGGGTCACGCGGATTCTCGGCGAGTTCCTCGGCAAGCACGTGCGCAATTTCGCGAAGCGGATCTTCTACAATTACTTTCTGCGGGATGTCTCGATCGCCTCCCTCGAGCTGCCCGTCGGGCTAGGTCTCCTGACCTTTGCGATCGCCTTTGGCGGATATCACTGGGCGCGCTCGGCGAGCGAAGGTGTCGCCACACCCACGGGGACGATCGTGATCACGGCGGTGGCCCTGGTGATGGGCGTTCAGTTCGTGCTGTCGTTTCTGCAGTACGACATTGCGTCCGTTCCCCGACGCCCTATCCATCACCTGCTGGCCCGCACGCGTCCGTGATCAAGCGGATTTCCGCCCATCACATGAACCCGACAATCGCTTGGCTCCTGGTGTTCGCGACGATGGCAGGTCTTTCCGTCGGCCAGATCCTGTTCAAGCTGGGAGCAGTACAGCTCGAACGCGACGGCGCCCCCACACCCATTCCACTCCTCAATGTGCCCATCGTCGTCGCGCTGATCATCTATGTCTTCAGCACGGTGTTCTGGATCAGCGCGTTGCGAGCGCTGCCGCTTCGCCTTGCCTATCCCGTATCTGCACTGGCGTTTATCCTGGTGCCGGTGCTCGGGCACTTCTTCCTGGACGAGCCGCTTACCGTCCGCACGCTTGCCGGAGCCGTCGTCATCGTTGTGGGCGTCGCAATCGCGACGTCCGGCACCTGACCGACCGAAATTCGATCCGCCGGGGTCGCCAAATGGCGGGGCCTTGATCCGCGTCAACGGGCATTCAGCCGCCGCGTCCCGGTGCAGGGGACAATTCATTGTGTCGCGTCCGGAATCCGCGGCCCTGCGGGGGCGGGCGCCTGTGGCAAACGATGAAGGCCGGACCTGTTGCCGAACTGATCCTCGATCGCGAGGCCGCGGCCGGCGCGCCCACGCACGAGGCGCGTTGCAAGGGGACGTGGACGCTCGAGGGCGTGGCATCGCTCGAGCGCCGGATCGAATCGCTGCGATGGCCGCGCGACGGCGAAGTCCTCATCGACGCGGCCGGCATCTCTGCGCTCGATAGTTCCGGCGCCTGGCTGCTGCAGCGCACCACTCACGAGCTCCGGGCCCGGGGGCTCACGGTCCGCATCGCCGGTCTGCGTCCCGAGTTCGATTCGCTGATGCAGCTGATCGCTGCGCGCGCAATCGCGCGCGAGGCCGGGGCGGTGCCGCCGGCGCCGGGCGTGCTGGAAAGTCTCGGCCGGAAGGCGTGGGTGAGCCTCGCCAACGCCAAGAGCTTCGTCGCGTTCGTCGGCGAGGCGTTCATGACGCTGCTCCGCTCGATCGCGCAGCCGCGCCGCATCCGCTGGCGCGCGATCCTGCACAATATTCAGACGGCGGGATTCGACGCGCTGCCGATCACGGGGCTGCTGTCGTTCCTGTTGGGCATCGTCATCGCCTACCAGGGCGCGGATCAGCTGCAACGGTTCGGCGCCAACATCTTCATCGCAGACCTCGTCGGCATCGCGATGCTGCGCGAGCTGTCGCCGCTGATGACGGCGATCATCGTCGCCGGACGATCGGGCTCGGCCTATGCGGCACAGATCGGCACGATGAAGGTCACCGAGGAGATCGACGCGTTGCGCACCGTGGGCGTCGGACCCCAGGAGCTGCTGGTGCTGCCCAAGATGCTGGCGCTGATCGTCGTCCTGCCGCTGCTCACGGTCTATACGGATGTCGCCGGCGTTCTGGGCGGAATGCTGATGGCGCGAACGCAGCTTGGCTCTGTCGTTCAACGTCTTCCTCGAGCGGCTCGACGTGGCGATCGACATGTCGACCTACCTCACGGGTCTGTGCAAGGCCCCGGTGTTCGCTGCGATCATCGCGCTCGTGGGGTGCCATCGCGGTTTCCAGGCGGAAGGCAGCGCCGACAGCGTCGGCCGCGAGACCACGATCTCCGTCGTCCAGTCGATCTTCCTCGTCATCGTGACGGACGCCGCGTTCTCGATCGCTTTCAATCGGCTCGGACCTCTGACGATGCCGGACCGTCCCGTCGTCGATCTGATCGTCGAAATCCGCGGCCTCAACACGCGCTTCGGCGCCGCCGTCGTGCACGAGAACGTCGACCTGGCAGTGCGCCGCGGCGAGGTGTTCGCGCTCGTCGGCGGCAGCGGCTGCGGCAAGTCGACGCTGCTGCGCGAGGTGATCCTGCTGCAGCCGCCGGTCTCCGGCTCGATTCGGGTGTTCGGTCACGAGGTCGTCGGTCTTGCCGACGAGCAGGCGCTGCCGCTGCGGCGGCGCTGGGGCGTCGTATTCGAGCGCGGGGCGCTGTTCAGCTCGCTCACGGTGACCGAGAACGTGGGCATGGTGCTGCACGAGCACACGCGCCTGTCGCCGGCGTTGATCGACGAAATCGCCGCCCTCAAGATCGCGCTGACCGGCTTGCCGGCGGATGCGGGACCGAAGTACCCGAACGAGCTCTCCGGCGGCATGCGCAAGCGCGCGGCGCTCGCCCGCGCGCTGGCGCTCGACCCCGAGCTCCTGTTCCTGGACGAACCCACTGCCGGCCTCGATCCGTTGAGCGCGTCCGGGATCGACGAGCTCGTCCGCGGCCTGCGCGACGCGCTCGGGCTCACGATCATGATGGTGACCCACGACCTCGACCTGCTGTGGCGCGCGGCAGACCGGGTCGCGGTGCTGGAGGGGGGCCACATCGTCGGCGTCGGCACGATGACGGAGCTCTCGTCGCTGGACAATCCGCTGGTGCATGAATATTTCTACGGACCGCGCGGGCGCGCCGCGCGCGAACAGGCATGGAATCAAAGGTCAACTTCGCTGTCGTAGGCGCATTCGTGCTGGTCCTCGCGACGGCGCTCGTCGGCGGCGTGCTGTGGCTGTCGAGCGGCAAGTACTACGGGAAGAGTTACGTGACCTACGTGACCTACATGACCGAATCGGTCGCGGGTCTTAACCTGAACGCTCCCGTCAAGTACCGTGGTGTCGACGTCGGCTTCGTGCGCCGGATCTCGCTCAATCCGACGAACGTGGAGGAAGTGCAGCTCACGCTCTCGGTCCTGTACGGCACCCCGATCAAGGAGGACACCGTCGCAATCCTGCAGACGCAGGGATTGACCGGCATCGCCTACGTCGAGCTCACGGCGGGCGGAAAGGATTCGCCGCTGCTGGTGGCGCGCCAGGGCGAGGAGTTCCCCGTTATCAAGGCGGGCCCATCGCTGCTGACGCGGCTCGAGACGTCGGTGACGACGCTGGTTGCCAAGGCGACGCGGGCCACCGACAACTTCAATGCGCTGGTGACCGAGGAAAATCGCGTGGCGATCGCGAAGTCGCTCGCCGATCTCCAGGTCCTTTCGCGGACGCTGGCGGCGCGCGCACCGACCATCGACGCCGGGCTCGCCAATGCCGCTCGCACGATGGAGAACGCGGCGCAACTTACCGCGGAGCTGCCGCGGCTCGTGCAGCGCATCGAGCGCAGCGCCGAGGGGTTCGACCGGATGACCGACGCCGTCGCCCGCGCCGGGGCCGGCGCGACGCAAACGCTCGACGGTACGCGCGTGGACATCGAGCAGTTCACGCGCGAGGGATTGCCGGAAGTGCGCCAGCTCGTGGGCGAGCTGCGCGAGCTCACGGGCACGCTGCGCCGCGTGGCCGGCGAGCTGGAGCGCAACCCGAGCATGGTGCTCTATGGCCGCGTCCCGGCCAAGCGCGGTCCCGGCGAATGATGCGTACGAAGGCTGATGCGACGACGATGATGCACGTCGAAACCAGGAGATTTTGGATGGGCAAACCCCGGCCCCGAGGCGAATGCGGCCTCGTCCTGGCGCTCGTCCTCTCCGCCGTGCTCGCCGGCGGCTGCGCCGCGCTGCAGCCGCCGCATGTCGAGAGCGTCAACGTTCACGTGCTCGCGACGGCGTCGTTGCCCGCCGCGACCCGGCCGCAGCGTGACGTCGCGATCGAGGTGGCCTCACCACGCGCGTGGCCCGGGTTCGACACTCCGCAGATCGTCTACGTCCGGCAGCCCTACGCGCTCGACTATTTCGCGGCGAGCCGTTGGGCCGACGCACCGGCGCGGATGCTGGGTCCGCTCATCGCCCGCACGCTGGAGCAGACGGGAAGCTTCCGCGCGGTCATCCAGCCGCCGAGCGCGATTGCCCCGGATTTCCGGGTCGACACCGAGCTCGTGCGCCTGCAGCAGAATTTCGCGGTGAAGCCGAGCCGCGCGGAGATCACGCTGCGCGTGCAGCTGACGGACCTCCGCAGCAGGCGGATCGTCGGCGCACGAGTGTTCGACGCCGCCGAGAGCGCGCCAAGCGAGGACGCAGCCGGCGGCGTTGCTGCGGCCAACGCAGCGCTGCAGCACATGCTGGGCGACGTCGCCGAATTCGTGGTCGCAGGGACGGCGCGCTGATTCGATCCGGCGCCTGCGGCAATCGGTGCCGCCCGCCGGCTACTTGTCGGTCGACAGGATGTAGTCGGCAATCTTTTTCGCGTCGGCAGCGGGCACCTGTGGCAAGGGCGGCATCGGCCACGGGCCGCTCCCGTGCTGGCCCTTTCGGATCACACCGGTAATGGTCGCCACGGCCCTTGGATTGGCGCGGTACTTCGCCGCGACGGCGACCCATGACGGGCCGGTGCCTTCATTCGCTTCGGAGTGGCACGCGTCGCAAGCGTGCTTGTGCAGCAGCGCAGGCACGTTCTCGGCCGCCGTGGCGCAGGCCATCCAGCCCGATGACGCGACGGCAAGAATCCACGCGGTGCATCGCATATATCGCGATGATACGTGAGCGCGCGCAGTCGGGCGCCCGATTCCGGCCTACGCGGCGTAGCGCCGCCTGAGAAATTCGTCGACCGCGATCTTCCCCGGGCCGTAGAAGAGCGTCACCAGCAACATCGTGCCCCACAGGAAGTGGTCCTTGAGTCCCGCGTCCGAGAGATCGGGATACGAGATCACGGCGACGATGTTGAAGACGAACAGCGCGAACGCGGCGGCACGCGTGCCGAGCCCGAGAAACAGGAAAACCGGGAGCCCGACCTCGGCGGCAGTCCCCAGAATCGCGGCGACGTAGGGGGGCAGCAGCGGCACGTGAAACTCATTTTGGAAGAGGCCGAGCGTCCCCGACCAGTTGCCGAGCTTGACCAGCCCCGAGTTGAAAAAGACCCGCGCGACGTAGATCCGCAGCGCCAGCGCGAACAGCGGCTGCAGCCGGTCGAGGAGACCGGCCGCGGCCGCGTAGGGGCGCACGATACGCTGCGTCGGCGATGACGCGGTTGACAGTGGGGCGGCGGATTCCATGGTCGTACGCTCCTCGCAATCAGGTCCCGATCGGTCGTGCCGGTCGGGCGCACCTTACAGCGGCGCAAGCACGCCGGCGACCGTGCCGTCGGCTATGCGCGTGCGCAGCGACGTCGCGAGGTCGAACGGCACGGCGGCCGCTTGCGTGGCATCGATCGCGGCGTCGAGCGAAGCGCCTGCGGCGAGCGCGGCGAGCCACGCGTACTCGGAGCCTGCGAGGCGTTCGATCGACACGCCCGAAGCCTCGCGGCGAACGAGCAGCGAGTCGGCGCCCTCGTCGAGCGATACGCGGTCGTCGCCTGCGTAGCCGTCCTGGTTCGACTGCCAGATGCGCAGGATGGGGTAGCGCGACGCGACGAGCCGGCACGACGGCGCGAGTGCGAGCCGCGTGTTCGCCAGCGCTTCCGGAGGAATCGTGGCCAGCGCGGCGAGCACGGCGTCCGGCGTCGAGCCGGCGTCGGCCGCGCGGCTCGCCTCGTCCTGTGCCCATTCGAGCCGGGCGATGTCGGGGAGGTAGGGCAAGTCCTTTGCATGCGGGTAGCCCGCGAGGAAATCGCCAAACGCGTCGCCGTAGACGTTCAGGTCGCCGGACGTCGACGGATGCGCGCGGACGAACGCATCGACCGCGGTGTCGAAGAACGGCGCGCCGACGAGCCGCCTCACGACGGGAAAAGTCGCGCCTAACGCGTTGCGGTAATTCGCGAAGAGTGCGCGGCGGTAGACAGCCATGCGCTCGACGGCGCGCTCGCCAGGAATCGTCGCGAAGGGCGGCGGCGCGTCGTCGCCCGCAAACAGCACTTCCGCGAAGCCGGCCTGCAGCTCACGCAGCGAGGGCATCCGGAGCGTCCAGGATTGATTGTGCCGTTGCGGCTTCGGCGAGGAGAGTCGCGAGCGGTGGGATCTCGGTGTCCCATTCGATCAGCGTCGGGACCGAGCCGAAGCGCGCGATCGCGCGGCGGTACAGCGCCCACACGTCCGACGCGACTGGCGCGCCATGCGTGTCGACGAGGCACGGACCGCTCGCGTCGAAACCGGCGAGGTGGATCTCGGCGATCGCCTCGCGTGGCAGCGCGGCGAGATAGGCATCGGCGTCGAAGCCGTGGTTCACGGCATTCACGTAGATGTTGTTGACGTCGCAGAGGAGCCTGCATCCGGTGCGACGCGAAACCGCGGCGACGAACTCCCACTCGGGGATCGTTGCGTCGGCGAACGCGAGGTACGACGAGACGTTCTCGACCAGCAGCTCGCAACCCAGGAAGTCCTGCACCTCGATCACGCGCGCGCAGACGTGTGCCAAGGCCTCCTCGGTGTACGGCAGCGGCAGCAGGTCGTTCAGCGCGCGGCCGCCGACGCCGCTCCAGCACAGGTGTTCCGAGACGAGGACGGGCTCGGTGCGCGCGATCAGGCGCGCCAGCTTCGCGAGGTGAGTGCGGTCGAGCGGGTCCGTCGAGCCCAGCGACATGCCTACGCCGTGCAACGAGAGCGGATAGTCGGCGCGGATGCGCAGGAGCGCCGCGAGCGCGGGGCCGCCGTCGACGTAGTAGTTCTCGCTGTGGACCTCGAGCCAAGGCACGGGCGGCCGCTCGTCTTGAACCTGCCGCACGTGCGGCGCGCGCAGTCCGATGCCGGCGCCGGTAAGGCGGCCGCGGGAAGGCTTCATGTCGGACCGGCTGGGCGACGCGCCGTCCAGCCGGGTTGCTCCGAGGAGCGGTCGCGACCGTTACATCTTGGCCGGCTGGGTCTTGCCGCCGACCTTGTCGCACGTGCCTTTTGCCACGTACTTCCACTCGGTCGGGTCGTTGTCCGTCTTCGCGCCCAGGCCGGCGCAGGCGTGCTTGGCGGTGCCGCAGTCGTTCTTGCCAGCCTTGGCGATGCCATAGCATTTCTCGCTGTCCTTGGGCGTGGGAACGGGTTGCGCCGAGGCCGAGGCGACGAGACCGAGCGCGAGGATGCCGGCGAGCGCGGCGTGGATCGTGGATGATTGATTCATGGCGAAGTCTCCGATGGGTGGGGGATGAAGACGGGCACGGTGCCCGTCTGGTCCGTTGGTCGCGCGACAGTCGGCGACCTTACTGCTTGCGTTGGCGCCGGCGGTCCGGACGCGGGCGCCATGGTCTCGCCTTCGCGGCCGACGGTCAACTTCGATAGCGCCGCATCGCGGCGCGCAGCACGAGCGCCTGCCGCAGGAATTCCCGGCAGGGCCCGCACCAGAAGAGGTGGACGTGCAGGAGCAACCGGCGGCCCCATGGCAACGGGCTGTCCAGCTCGCGCGAGATGAGCCTCGTCGCATCCCGGCAGTTGAGGATCCGGCCCACGTCAAGGCCTGCCTGCGCCGCATTCCGGAATCGGGGGCAGACCTCGCTGTTCGCTCACCGCGTCAGAGCCTTACGCCGTGGCCTGCGTGCGCGTGCGCATCGGCGCGCGCGCCGGCGGCGTCGATGTCGTGAATGATGACGCCCTCGATCGGGTCGACCGGCGCGTTCCACGGTGCGCGGGCGAGCATCCGCCGCGTGGCGGCGTAGCCCGCCTGCCAGCGCGCGCGAATTCCCTCCGGCGTGAAATCGATGTCCTTCGTGTGGTCCTCGCCGTCGAGCTTGGGCGCGGTGAGCCGCGCGACATGCATCGTCGTCCCACAGCCCCATGACGCGAGCTCGGCCAGCTCCGGCGTGCGGCGTGCCGACGGCACGTGCTTCGCAATCTCGCGGATCACGTGCCGCAGGTGATGGATCTGCTTCTGGCGCGCGATGTGGCTCTGCGCGCGGCTCGCGTACTGGATGTCCTTCTGCCGCCCGAGCACCTGCCAGATCGTCTCGGGCTCGGGGCCCTCGGGGTTCCACATGTTGACCGCGAAGATCACCGAGTCCTTGCGCGGCATGTCGTCAAGCACGGCCTCGATCGGAGTATTCGAGTAGATGCCGCCGTCCCAGTACGGATCGCCGTCGATCCGCACAGCCGGGAAGGCAGGCGGCAGCGCGCCCGAAGCGATCACGTGGTCGAGCGCGATCGGTGTGTCGCGGCTGTCGAAATAGCGCATCTCGCCGTTGCGGACATTGACCGCACCGACGGTGAGCCGGATCCGGTGCCCGTTGCAGACGTCGAAGTCGACGAGCGGCGCGAGCGTCTCGCGCAGCGGCGCCGTCGTGTAGTACGCGGCGCGCTCGACGCCGAGCGGCACGTGCGGGCCGGCCCACGCGAACGGAAAGGGCGCGAAGAACGCGGGGATGCCACGCGTGATCGTCGCCAGGTTCGCCGGGACGTTGGCGAGGCCGATGAAGAATCGTGCAAGGTCGTGGCCGGCGTCCTGCTCGACGTGCTGCCAGAACTCGGTGAGGCGCGCGATGCGGTCTTCGGGCCGGTTGGCCGCGATCAGCGCCGCGTTGATCGCGCCGATCGACGTGCCGATTACCCAGTCGGGCTCGATGCCCGCCTCGTGCAGCGCCTCGTAGACGCCGACCTGATAGGCGCCCAGCGCGCCGCCGCCCTGCAATACGAGCACGACCTGTCCGGGAATCGTCGGGCGCCGTTTCGATCTCTTGGCCATGGAGTGTCCTCGATTACTGCGCAGTCCAGCCGCCGTCGATCGGAGATGACCGCGCCGGTGATCGATGCCGCTTCGTCGCTCACGAGGTGCAGCGTCAACGCGGCCACTTCGTCGACCTGCACGAACTTCTTCGTCGGCTGCGCCTGCAGCAGCACGTCGTTGATCACCTGCTCCTCGGTGATGCCGCGCGCCTTCGCGGTGTCGGGAATCTGTTTCTCGACGAGCGGCGTCCAGACGTAGCCAGGGCAGATCGCGTTCATCGTGATCCCGTGCGTCGCGACCTCGAGCGCCACCGTCTTGGTCAGTCCGGCGATGCCGTGCTTCGCCGCGACGTAGGCGGACTTGTACGGGCTCGCGACCAGCGCGTGGGCGGAGGCGATGTTGACGATGCGTCCCCACTTCCTCGCCTTCATCGCGGGGAGCGCAAGGCGGATCGTGTGGAACGACGCGGTCAGGTTGAGCGCGATGATCTGATTCCACTTGGCGACCGGGAACTCGTCGATCGGCGCGACGAACTGGATCCCGGCGTTGTTGACGAGGATGTCGATCGCGCCGAATTCGGCAAGCGCCTTCGTCATCATCGCCTCGATGGCGTCCTGCCTGCGTGAGGTCGGCGCCGTCGTAGCGAACGGTCGACGCCGTGATCGGCGGCGAGCTTCGCGCGGAGGCGCTCGATCTCCGCGGCGTCGCCGAATCCGTTCAGCACGACGTTGGCGCCGCTGGGCGGCGAGGGCGGTGGCAATGCCCAGACCGATGCCGCTCGTCGAGCCGGTGACGAGCGCGGTGCGTCCTTTCAGCATGCGGTGCTCCGGATGGGTTGCGATTCGATGGGGCCGGGCGAGCGTCCGGGCCGAAACCGCGTAGCCGGCGCGCAGGTCGGACGTTTCGCCGCGGGCCGCTCGGAGGGCCCGGACGGGCCCGATCGCAGGGTTAGTCACCGGCCCGCAAGAATCCTTACGGTGCGTGAACCTGTCAGTGTAAGCCGCGGAGGGGCATCCCGACCAACCGAGGCGATCCGCACGGCGCCGGCCCATCCGAACAGTCTACCGAGGAGCCATGAACGAGCATTCGACACTTCGATCCATCGTGATCATCGGCGGCGGATTCGCCGGCACTGCCCTCGCGCAGGCAATCGACGGCAAGCTTCCGGCCGACTGCGAGCTCGTGCTGATCAGCGAGGAGAGCTACACCACGTTCAATCCGCTGCTCCCCGAGGCGGTCGGCGCATCGATCTTCCCCGAGCAGGCCGTGGCGCCGATTCGCGATGATGCTGCGCCACACGCGCTTCGTGATGGGCACCGTCCGCGCGGTCGACACGGCGCGGCGCACCGTGACGGCCTCGACGTTGGCGGGCGACGTCGCGCTTCCGTACGAGCACCTCGTGCTGGCGTTCGGGAACCGCGCGCGCGCCGACCTCATTCCCGGGGCTCGCCGAGCACGCGCTGCCGCTGAAGACGGTCGGCGACGCGATGCACATCCGCAACACGGTGCTCCGGCGCGTTGCGCAGATCGAACTCGAGACCGACCCGGCGATCCGTCGCCGCCTCGGGCGGTTCGTCGTCATCGGCGGCGGCTTCTCCGGTGTCGAGACCGCAGGCGAGCTCGTCGACTGCCTCGCGAGCCTCCGGCGCTATTACCCGCGGGTCGCGGCCGACGAGCTGGAGGTGACGCTGCTGCACGATCAGCCTCGACTGCTTCCGGAGCTGCCCGAGCGTCTTGGCGTTGCGGCGCACCGCTCGCTCGCGGCACGCGGCGTCGACGTGCGAATCGAGCACGCGCGCGACGTTCGTCGGCGAGCGCGCCGTGGCCCTGCGCGACGGCAGTTCGATTCCAGCGGCGACCGTCATCTGCACGATCGGCACTCGGCCGAACGCGCTCGTGGAGCGGATGACGGTTCCCATCGAGCGTGGGCGCATCGTCGTCAACCCGGATCTCTCGGTGCGCGACACGCCGGGGCTCTGGGCGATCGGTGACTGCGCGCTCGTGGTCAACGCCCGCGACGGGAAGGTCGCGCCGCCGACGGCGCAGTATCGCCGTGCGCGAAGCGCGGCACGCCGCGCGCAGTCTGCAGGCGGCGCTCGCGGGAGGGCCGACGCGCGCGTTCGCCTATAGACCCCGCGGCGCGATGGCGGCGATCGGCCACCTGAACGGCGTCGCCGAACTTTTCGGCGTCCCCCTATGGGGGTGGCCGGCGTGGCTCCTGTGGCGTGCGTACTACCTGGCGCAGATGCCGACGCTGCGGCCGCAAGCTCCGGCTGTTCGTCGAATGGACCTGGAGCATGTTCTTTCCGACGGACATCACGCATCTGCGCTTCACGCGGAGCCACGAGCAGGACGACGAGCGCAATCGTACAACCGAAGCCGGATCGCCCGCGCAAAGGAATTCAGAACAGCTCCGCGTGGCGTAAGCAATCGCCGATCGCGGCGACTATCCCGCAGGCGATGTCCGCACCGTGAATCGGCAAGACCCGCCCCATCGTCGCGCCAGACCGGATCGACGATGTACTCCGATCCTTACCAGCCCTTTCAAGGAGAATTTGCGATGAACAAGATCAATCGTAGCCGTCACCGGGTCGTGCGATCCGGGTTGCTCGCGGGTCTGCTCGCGCTCGCAGTCGCGGCGCCGGTGCTCGCGGGCGAATGCCCGGCGGACAAGGTCGGCGCCAATCCGCTCTCCGGTGCGGCGACGGCTCCCATCGGTGTCACCGAGCATGGAACTGTCGTCGATCGATCTCGCGAAGGAGTCGGTCAACCTGCCACAGCGCCGGCTTCGCTATCGCCACATGGAGATCGCGCCTGGTGGCGTCGTTCCGTTGCACACGCACGCGGACCGGCCTGCCCTCATCATGGTCAACCAGGGCCAGATCTACGAGTACAGCAGCCAGTGCACGGTGCCGATCCTGCACAAGGCGGGCGAGATCGGACGCGAGTCGAACGGCACTCAAGCACTGGTGGAAGAACGAAGGCAGCGTCACCGTCGTGCTGACGATCGCCGACATCGTCAATGACAAGAAGCCGGAGACGATGGCGCGCATGATGTAGGTATCGCGAAGTGGTGGCCGGGCGTTGCGGTAGACACGCGGCGTCCGGCGCGAGGTTCGACGCGTCCCGCTGCCCGAATTCCCGTGCCTATCGTATTGACCAGCGTCGCGTTCCTCGTCGCCGTGCTCTGCGCGGGCGTGATGGGGTTCGCGATCCAGCGCGGCGCGACGTGCACGGTCGCCGCGGTCGACGAGGTCGTGCGCAAGCGCCGCTTCGGACGGCTCGCGGCGATGTTCGAGGCGTCGTTCTGGGTGGTCGGCGGCCTTGCGATCGCGCAGGCTGCGCATCTGCTGCCGCACGATGCCCACGGGCATTCCGGTCACGACGGCGACGTTCATCGGTGGCGCGCTGCTTGGCGTGGGTGCGTGCGTCAACCGGCGCGTGCGTCTTCGGCGCAATTGCGCGACTTGGCTCCGGCGAGTGGTCGTACGCGGTCACGCCGCTCGGGTTCTACGTCGGCTGCCTCACCTTCGCGTCGGTCGTCCCTGAGCTGATGGCGGGCGCGCTTCCCTACGGCTCGCCGGTGCTCGCGCGCGGCGACCTGGATCGCGCTTCCCTTTGTCGCCTTCGTGCTGTGGCGCATCGGCCGGCTGCTCTTCGCCGGAGGCGCGGTGCGGCGACCGGATCGCTGGTGCGGCGCGGTGCGCGATGCGGTCGCTGACGCGACCTGCTGGTCGCCGCACGCCGCCACGACCGTAATCGGCATCACGTTTCTCGTCATGCTGCTCACCGTAGGCGCGTGGGCGTATACGGACGTGCTCGCGGAGCTCGCGCGTGGAATGGCCGCGAACCTCGTCGCGAGGACCGCGCTGCTCGTCGCGCTGTTCGGCGGCGCGATCGCCGGCGGCTGGACCGCGGGCCGCTTCCGACAGCACTGCGATCTCCGCCGGACAACTCGCGCGGTGCTTCGGCGGCGGCGTGCTGATGGGGTGGGGCAGCCTCTGGATTCCGGGCGGCAATGACGGGCTGATCCTGGTCGGGATGCCGCTCTTGTGGCCGTACGCGTGGGTAGCGTTCCTGACGATGTGCGCCTCGATCGGCGCCGCGATGCTGGCGCAGGGCGCGCTCAGCGTCCGTCGCGGCCGGCGCTTCGTTTCCTGACGGCGCGCGGACGCCGGGTTCGTGTTCGGCAGCGCACCTGCGGCGTGGGTTAGAATGAGCGGGCGTTCCCGCTACGTCCCGCCATGCGCTTCACCGTCGCGACCTACAACATCCACAAGGGATTCTCCCAACTCAACCGGCGGATGGTGATCCACGAGCTGCGCGAGCGGCTCGCGGGGCTCGACGCGGACATCCTGTTCCTGCAGGAAGTGATCGGCGTCCACGATCGCCACGCCGCGCGGCACCGGGATTGGCCGGCCAAGCCCCAGCACGAGTTCATCGCCGACACGAACTGGCACGAGGTCGCTTACGGGCGCACCGCGATCACCCGGCACGGCCACCAGGGCAACGCGATGTTGTCGCGCTATCCGATCTCCACGCACGAGAACCTCGATATCTCGGCGCATCCGTTCGAGAGCCGGGGCCTGCTCCACTGCGAGATCAAGCTGGGCGCGCGCGGGCCGACGCTCCACTGCATCAACGTCCACCTGGGCCTGTTCGAGCGCGGCCGGCAGCGGCAGATCAAGGCACTGTGCGAGCGGATCCGCGAGACGGTGCCGATGGACGCGCCGCTCGTGATCGCCGGCGACTTCAACGACTGGCGTCACAAGGGGAACCGGGCTCTGGTCGACGAGCTCGGCGTGCACGAGGTGTTCGAATCGGTGCGCGGCCGTCCGGCGCGGACGTTTCCGTCGGTGATGCCGGTCTTCCGTCTCGACCGGATCTACGCGCGCGGCCTCGCGATCCGCGATGCGCACGTGCACTACACGTATCGCTCCGGCCGCCGGATGTCCGACCACGCGGCCCTCGCCGCCACGTTCGATACCGCCCGGCGGCCGCGATGACACGGTTCATCCCGGGCAACCGCGTCGCGCTCCTGCGCAGCGGTGGCGAGTACTTTCCGGCGCTCGTCGGCGCCATCGACCGCGCCGAACGCGAGGTCTGGCTCGAAACCTACATCTTCGCCGACGACGATGCGGGGCGCATCGTCGCCGCGGCACTTGCGCGGGCAGCTGCGCGTGGCGTCACGGTGAGGGCGATGGTCGACGGCTGGGGCGCACGCCACTACCTCACGCGCTCGCTCGAGGCCACGCTGGTCGCGGGCGGCGTCACGTTGCTCAAGTACCGCCCCGAGGTCGCCCCGTGGCAATTCCGGTCGCACCGGCTGCGGCGGCTGCACCGCAAGCTCGTCCACGTCGACGGCCGGATCGCGTTCGTCGGCGGCATCAACGTCATCGACGACGTGAACACGCCGGGCCAGCGGCCGCCGCGCGTCGACTTCGCGGTCAGCGTCGAAGGCCCCCTCGTGCGCCCGATCGTCGGCACGATGCAGCGCGTGTGGGCGCTCAACGAGCTGACCCAGTTCCAGACGAGCGACGTGCCGCTGTTCCCGGAGCCGCCGCACGTGCCGCAGGCCGGGGCGCAGACGGCCAAGTTCGTGCTCCGCGACAATCTGCGCCACCGCCGCGACATCGAGAGCGCATACCTCGCGGCGATCCGCACGGCGAAAGAGGAGATCCTGATCGCGAACGCGTACTTCTTTCCGGGGATCCGCTTTCGCCGCGCGCTGATCGCCGCCGCGCGGCGCGGGGTTCGGGTGACGCTGCTCCTGCAGGCGCGCGTCGAGTACGTGCTCCTGCACTACGCGTCGCGCGCTCTCTACGGCCAGCTGCTCGCGGCGGGAATCGGCATCCAGGAGTACCACCGGTCGTTCCTGCACGCAAAGGTCGCCGTCATCGACGACCGCTGGGCGACCGTCGGCTCGTCGAACATCGACCCGTACAGCCTGCTGATGGCGCGCGAGGCGAACATCGTCATCCGCGATTCGTACCTGACGGGTCAACTCAAGGACGAGCTCGTGCGGATGATCGAGCGCGGCGCGCGGCCGCTCGGGCCACAGCACTGGAAGGGCCGCCCGCGCGCGTACAAGGCGCTCGTGTGGGTCGCGTACGGGGTCGTGCGCGTCGCGATGGGCCTCCTGGGCTATGGCGGCAACGAATGGTTCCGCGGCGGCGGGTCGCGCCGCCCGCCTCCGCCCGAGCGCGCCGACGAGGAAAGCTGACGGCGGTGCCAGACCGGGGTCTGACCCGGGTCAGACCCCGGTCTGGCACCCCGGTCTAGCACCGGCTGCTACCATTCGAAGCATGCGTCATTCGCGATCGTCCCTCTCGCTGCCGGGGCCCGCCAAGGGCGGCGACTGGCACACGATCGGCACGCTGCTCCCGTACCTGTGGGCGTACAAGGGACGCGTGCTGGCGGCGGTCACTGCGCTGATAGGCGCGAAGGTCGCAAACGTCGGCGTCCCGCTGCTGCTGAAGCAGATCGTCGACAGCCTCGATCCTGCCATCGCGATCCTGACGGTGCCGCTCGCGCTGCTCGCCGCCTACGGCGTGCTGCGCCTGTCCACGACGTTCTTCACCGAGCTCCGCGAGTACCTGTTCGCGAAGGTGACGCAGCGCGCGGTTCGCACGATCGCGCTCGAGGTGTTCCGCCACCTGCACGCGCTCTCGCTGCGCTTCCACCTCGCGCGCCAGACGGGCGGTCTCACGCGCGACGTCGAGCGCGGCCAGCGCGGGATCACCACACTCATCAGCTTCACGCTGTTCTCGATCCTGCCCACGCTGGTCGAGATCGGCCTCGTCTCGGCGATCCTGATCGCCCGCTACGACTGGGCATTCATCGCGATCACGCTGACGGCGCTCTCGCTCTACATCTTCGCCACGATCGCGATCACCAACTGGCGCACGGCCTTCCGCCGGCATATGAACGAGCTCGATTCGAAGGCCAACACGCGCGCGATCGACAGCCTGCTCAACTACGAGACCGTCAAGTACTTCGGCAACGAGGAGTGGGAGGCGCGGCGCTACGACGAGAGCCTGCAGAACTGGGAGCAGGCGGCGGTCAAGAGCCAGACGTCGCTGTCGCTCCTCAACGTCACGCAAAGCGCGATCATCGCGATCGCCGTGACGCTGATCATGTGGCGCGCGACGGTGGGCGTGGTCGACAGGACGATGACGGTCGGCGACCTCGTGCTGGTCAACGCGTTCATGATCCAGCTCTACATCCCGCTCAACTTCCTGGGCGTGCTCTACCGCGAGGTCAAGCAGGCGCTGGCCGACATGGAGCGGATGTTCGCGCTGGCCAAGGAGCACACCGAGGTCGCCGACGCGCCCGGTGCGGCACCGCTCGCCCCGGGCGCGGGCGAAGTGCGCTTCGAACACGTCGACTTCGGCTACGAGAAGAACCGGCAGATCCTGTTCGACGTCTCGTTCACGATTCCTGCGGGGCGCACTGTTGCGGTGGTTGGATCGTCGGGCGCGGGCAAGAGTACGCTGTCGCGGCTCCTGTTTCGGTTCTACGACGTGACCGGCGGACGCGTGCTCATCGACGGGCAGGACGTGCGCGCCGTCCAGCAGGCGAGCGTGCGCGCGGCGATCGGCATCGTCCCGCAGGACACGGTGCTCTTCAACGACACGATCGAGTACAACATTGGCTACGGGCGCCCGGGCGCGACGCACGAGGAGATCGTCGCCGCGGCGAAGCTCGCCCAGATCCACGCGTTCATCGAAAGCACGCCCGAGGGTTACGCGACGCCGGTCGGCGAGCGCGGGTTGAAGCTCTCGGGCGGCGAGAAGCAGCGCGTCGCGATCGCGCGCGCGTTGCTCAAGCACCCGCGGATCCTGATCTTCGACGAGGCGACGTCCGCGCTCGATTCGAAGTCCGAAAAGGCGATCCAGGCGGAGCTTCGGCGGATCGCGCAGGACCGCACGACACTGACGATCGCGCACCGCCTGTCGACGATCGTCGATGCCGACGAGATTCTCGTCCTCGACCACGGCCGCATCGTCGAGCGGGGTACCCATGGCGCGCTTCTTGCAGCGGGCGGCGTGTACGCGCGGATGTGGGAACTGCAGCAGACCGAAGCCGGGCGCGCCGAAACGAGTTCTGCGCCACCCCGTTCCGAGTCAGCCGCAGCCACGCCTGGCGCGTTGAGGGGGGACGCCCCGCTGGAAACGGCGGTCGACCCCGAGTCGCCGGTCACGCCCTGACCGCGCGGCGCGGGTGCCGCGGGGCGTCAATGGCCGCCCTCGGGCGGCTATTTCCATGTTCTCGTTATGGTATTGGCAGCGGTACGAGGTCTGTGCTATAAAACCGCGGGTCTTCAGGTCAAACTTGATGAAGCGACTCCTGGCATCTGTTTTTGCTGCTTTATTTGCGATGCTCGCGGCTCCGGTCGCGACCGCGCAGGGCCCGTTCGTTCTCGACCCCGCCAAGCTCAAGCTCGCCTCCGCGAATGCCCTTGTCCTCGACACAACCGACAACCACGCCGTCTACACGAAATCCGCAGACGAAGTGACGCCGATTGCATCGCTCACCAAGCTCATGACGGCGATCGTGACGCTCGAAGGCGGGCAGCCGCTCGAAGAGTCGATCGCGATCGACATGGACGACCTCGATTTCGTCAAGGGAACACGTTCACGGCTGCGGATGGGCACCGAGCTCACGCGGCGGGAGATGCTTCGCCTTGCGCTCATGTCGTCCGAGAATCGTGCGGCGTCCTCGCTCGCCCGCTCGTATCCCGGCGGCACGCCCGCTTTCGTTGCGGCGATGAACGCGAAGGCGCAGGTGCTCGGGATGACGCACACCCATTATGCGGACCCGACGGGTCTCTCGCCCGACAACGTGTCGACGGCGCGCGATCTCGCCGTCGTCGTCGGCGCGGCCGCTCAGTACCCGCTGATCCGCGAGTTCAGCACGACCAGCAGCCATTTTGTCGAGGCGGGACCGGGCGGGCAGTGGCTTGCCTTCAACAACACGAACAATCTCGTCAAGAACAGCCAGTGGGACATCCAGCTTTCGAAGACGGGCTATATCCGCGAAGCGGGCAAGTGCCTCGTGATGCTGGCGACCATCGGCAGCCGGCCGTTCGTGATCGTGCTGCTCGACTCGGCCGGCAAGTTCACGCGCGTCGGTGATGCGCTGCGCGTCCGCCACTGGCTCGAGACAGGCGAGACGCTGCCCCCTCCCGCGCTCGGCAAGCCCGGCGTGAAGTCGGTGAAGGCGAGAGGCCCCGTCTCCGGAACATTGCCCCCCTCGAAGGTCGCGCAGAACTCGCGCGTGCTGAAACCCGCGAAGGCGCGCGGCGTCTAAGGTTCCCTAGTCCGCGCCGACCGGCGCGGCCCATCCTACCGTTCGGGCCATGCTGTAATCCGGCCCCGGCGCAGCCGACCAATGCGATACGATTGGAAGGAGAGCGCCATGGACCGCCGTCAATTCCTGAGTCGCGCCGCTGCCACCTGGGCCGCCAGTGCCTTGCCGTCGGCCTTCGCCGCCGACGCGCCGCCTGCGTTCATCGGCAAGGTCGTCAAGACCGAGGACGAGTGGCGCGTGCTGCTCACGCCCGCGCAGTTCAACGTGCTGCGCGAGGAGGGCACCGAGCGGCCGTTCACCAGTCCGCTCAATAACGAGAAGCGGAAGGGAACGTTCGTCTGCGCCGGCTGCGCGCTGGCGCTATTCGAATCGAGCACCAAGTACGACAGCGGCACGGGCTGGCCGAGCTTCTGGGACTGCATCAAAGGCCGCGTTGAAACCCACGTCGACCACAAGCTCATCTATCCGCGCACTGAGTATCACTGCGCGCGCTGCGGCGGTCACCAGGGCCACGTGTTCGACGACGGCCCGAAGCCGACGGGCCTGCGCTACTGCAACAACGGCGTCGCGCTAAAGTTCATCCCGGTGTGAGTCAGCCGCCGGGCGATCTGGGCGGACGCTCTCGCAGCGGGTCATGGCGAACATTCGGCAGACCTTTTCTTCGCGTTCATCTACAGCGCGCTCGGGGTTCCACTCGCCGCCGGCGTGCTCTATCCCGTCACCGGCTGGCTTCTGTCGCCGATCATCGCGAGTGCGGCGATGGCGGCAAGCTCGGTTTCGGTGATCGCGAACGCGTTGCGGCTGCGGCGCGTCGACCTCTGAAGCGGCGGCCGCTTGGCCGCTACAATGGCGGCCGTCGCTTGCGTCGCAAGGAGAAAATTAGATGTCACGCTCTTTGATCCTGTTCGTCGCTCTTGCGGGAATCACTCTCGCACCCACTGCGGCTGCCGCAGGCGCCGAGAGCGTGACGAGCGCGAAGCCCTTCGCGCATTCGGTCCGGCCGCGCGGCATCGCCGAGGAATGTGTGAAGCTCGCCGCCGGACAATCGATCGCCTATACGTACGAGGCGTCGGCGTCGGTCGACTTCAACATCCATTTCCACCGCGGTGACGAGGTCAGCTATCCGGTGAAACGCGATCAGGTCGAGCGTGGCGAAGACCGCTTCACCGCGCCATCCGCCGAGGACTATTGCCTGATGTGGACGAACCGGACGCTGCAGATGGTCACGGTCAAGGGGCAGCTCCGGCCCTAGGTGTCTACCGCGTCGCGCGCCGGTGCTGCTCGAGCAGCTCCTTCGCGTGCGCGCGCGTCTTCGCGGTGATCGCGCTGCCGCCCAGCATCCGCGACAGCTCCTCGACGCGCGCCGCGCTCGCGAGCGCCTCGACTTCCGCGCGCACCGACTCGTTGTCGCCGTGTTTGGTCACGCGGAAGTGACGATCGGCGAACGCCGCGACCTGCGGCAGGTGCGTGACGCACAGCACCTGGCGGCGGTTGCCGAGCGACTGGAGCAGCCGGCCCACCGTCGCCGCGACCGCGCCGCCGATGCCGGCGTCCACTTCGTCGAAGATCATCGTCGGCACGGCGCCGACCTCGCTCGTGACGACCTGGATCGCGAGCGCGATCCGCGAAAGCTCGCCGCCCGAGGCGACCTTCGCGAGTGGTCCCAACGGCTGCTTCGGATGGCTCGCGACGCGAAATTCCGACTGCTCGCTGCCATGGCTCGACGGTTCGGCTAGCGGCACGAGCGCGATCTCGAAGCGGCCACCCTTCATCGCGAGGTCCTGCATCGCCTGCGTGACGCGGCCCGCGAGCTCGTGCGCGGCGAAGCGGCGCTTTCTTGTGAGCTCGGTCGCGAGCCGCCGCCAGGCGGATTCCGCCGTCGCAGCGCTCTTCGCGAGGGCGTCGAAATCCGCCGACTCCGCGAGCGCAGCCAACCGTGATTCAGTCTGTGCGAGCAGCTCCGGCAGCACCTCCGGGAGCGCGCGGTATTTGCGCGCGAGCGCGTGGATCGCCGCCTGCCGCTCCTCGACGCGCGCGAGCTCGGCCGGGTCGACGTCGAGCTTCCGGCGGTAGGCACGAAGCTCGCGGGCGGCTTCCACGAGCTGGATGTGCGCAGGGTCGAGCAGCGCGGCGATGCCCGTCAGCGCCGGATCGTGGATCGCGCCTGCCTCGAGCTTCGCGATCAGCGCGGCGAGCCTTCGCGCCACGGCCTCGTCGGCCTCGGTCAGCTCGTGCTCGACCGACTCGGCCGTCTCGATCAACGCCGCCGCGTGCGCGAGCCGGGCTTGTGCTTGCGCGAGCGATGTCCATTCGTCGGCGGTGAACGCGAGCGCCGCGAGCTCGCGGCGCCGCTCGTCCAACGCCGCGCGCTCGGCTGCGGTGGCGTCGCGCGCGGCCGCGGCCGCATCACGGCGCTCGACTGCCGCGCGCCAGGCGCGCCACGCGGTGGCAGTCTCGCGCGCGAGTGCAGTGAAGCCGCCGAACGCATCGACGAGCGTGCGCTGCGCCTCTGCTGTCACCAGAGACTGGTGCACGTTCTGGCCGTGCAGGTCGACCAGCATCTCGCCCACGTCCGCGAGCTGTGCGAGCGTGGCCGGCCGCCCGGCAATCCACGCGCGGCTCTTTCCCTGCGCGTCCATCGTGCGCCGAAGCAGAAGTGTCGTGCCGTCGCCCGGCAATCCCTGTTCGGTGAGCCAGGTTGCAATGCCGGGATGGCCGTCGACGTCGAACTCGGCGGCGAGCTCGGCGCGTTCGGCGCCGGGGCGGAGCTGCCGCAGCTCGAAACGGTCGCCCAAGAGGAGCGCGAGCGCGTCGAGCAGGATCGACTTGCCGGCGCCCGTCTCGCCGGTGAGTACGGAAAAGCCGCGGCCGAGCTCGAGATCGAGCGCTTCGACGACCACGAAGTTGCGTATCGACAGCAGCCGCAGCATTAGAATCGAGCGGCTACGGCCGGACCCGCTCGGGCGTCTCGCTCCAGTGCAGCTTCTCGCGCAGCATCGCGAAGTGGTCGTAGCCTTCGGGATGGAGCAGGCGCACCGAATGCGCGGAGCGGCGGATCTCGACGCCGTCGCCTTCGGCGAGCTGGAAATGCGCGTGGCCATCGCAGTGCGCCCACGCGTCGCTGCCGCGCAGGAGCGTCACGCGGATCGTCGCCGAGTCGCCGATCGCGATCGGACGGTTGGTGAGCGCATGCGGCGCGACCGGCACGAGCAGCAGCGCCGGGACCTGCGGATCGACGATCGGGCCCTGCGCCGAGAGCGCGTACGCCGTAGAGCCAGTCGGCGTCGCGACGATGACGCCGTCGGCGCGCATCGCGTAGACGAAGCGGCCGTCGATCTCGATCGCCGTGTCGATCATGCCGCCGGAGGTGCCGCGGTTGACGACGACCTCGTTCAGCGCGAGCGCGGTCTCGGCGGGTCCGTCGCCCACGCGATGGACGACCGCCTCGAGCAGCGTGCGGCGCTCTTCGACGTGCCGCCCCGCGAGGATCGGTCCCAGCACCTGCTCCATGTTCGCGAGCGGAATGTCGGTGAGGAAGCCGAGCCGTCCCTGGTTCACGCCGATCAGCGGCACGTCGAAGCGCGCGAGCTGTCGAGCGACCGCGAGCATCGTGCCGTCGCCGCCGATGACGATCACAACATCGGCCGCGTCGCCGAGCGTCCCCGGCTCGGCCGTCGGATAGCCCGCGACCGGCGCGGAGCGCACGGTCTCCGCATCAAGGACAACCGCGTGGCCGCGAGCGGCGACGAATGCCGCGAGCCGGGACAAAGGCTCGGCGATGCCCGGGCTTGCGTGGCGCCCCACGAGCGCGACGCGGCGGTAACGGTCGGCGGAAGGGGGCCCGGGCATGGCCCGGATTAAAGCACACGCGGCGGCGCGCCCAAAGCCGACGCACGGCCGAGGCCCGACCTGCGAGCGGACGGGCGGCTGGCCGACAGCGGTGCGCGCGGCGTCCGCCTCTGTAAAATGGGCGCCATGCTGGATCCGCGCGCCCAACACCTGCTGAAGACACTCGTCGAGCGCTACGTCGTCGAGGGCCAGCCCGTCGGCTCACGCGTGCTCTCGAGGCAGTCCGGGCTCGAGCTCTCGCCCGCGACGATCAGGAACGTGATGGCCGATCTCGAGGAGATGGGCTACATCGCGAGCCCGCACACGTCGGCGGGGCGCATTCCGACATCGAAAGGCTACCGCTTCTTCGTCGACACGCTGATGGTCATCCAGCCGCTCGAGGACGTCGAGATCCATCGCCTCGAGGGCGAGCTCAGCGCCGACCGTCCGCAGCAGCTCGTGAGCAACGCCGCGTCGCTGCTTTCGCATCTCACGCACTTCGCCGGCGTCGTGATGACGCCGCGGCGCCGCGAGGCCTCGTTCCGCCACCTCGAGTTCCTGCGGCTGTCCGACCGCCGGGTACTGCTCATCATCGTCACCTCGGAAGGCGACGTGCAGAACCGGATCCTGCACACGGACCGCGCGTACACGCAGGCGCAGCTCGTCGAGGCGACGAATTTCCTGAACCGGCATTACGCGGGGCAGCCGTTCGGAGCGCTGCGGGCGCTGCTGGCCGACGAGCTCAAGTCGCTGCGCGAGGACATCGTCGGTCTGATGGCGGCGGCGGTAGAGGCGGGCGGCGCGGCGATGGCCGAAGGCGAGGAGCTCGTCGTCACCGGCGAGAAGAACCTGCTGTCCGCCGGCGATCTCGCGTCGAACATGGTGCGGCTGCGCCAGCTGTTCGACCTCTTCGAGCAGAAGACCTCGCTCCTGCACCTGCTCGACGTATCGCAGCGGGCACAGGGTGTGCAGATCTACATCGGCGGCGAGTCGGGCCTCGTGCCGCTCGACGAGTGCAGCGTCGTCACCGCGCCCTACGAGATCGACGGGCGCGTGATCGGTACGCTCGGCGTGATCGGTCCGACGCGGATGGCCTACGAGCGGGTGATCCCGATCGTCGATGTGACGGCCAAGCTCCTGTCGAACGCGCTCACCCAGCAGATGACCGATTGATGAGCGCGGAAGCGCATCCGAACTCGGCGCTGATCGTGCGGTTCTACGCGGCGCTCGACCGCCGCGACGCGGCGGCGATGATCGCGTGTTACGCGCCCGAGGTCGCGTTCTCCGATCCGGTCTTCCCGTCGCTCGATGCCGCCGGAGTGGCCGCCATGTGGCGGATGCTCTGCGCGCGCGGGAAGGACCTGCACGTGATCGCCTCTGGTATCGAAGCCGACGATGCGGTGGGCCATGCGCACTGGGTCGCCACGTATTCCTACTCAGCCACGGGCCGCCGCGTCGAAAACCGGATCGACGCGGCATTTGCGTTTCGTGACGGCCTCATCGCGCGCCACGACGATCGCTTCGATCTCTGGCGCTGGGCGCGGCAGGCGCTGGGCGCTCCAGGCTGGGCGCTGGGCTGGGCGCCGCCGATGCAGCGCGCGATCCGCACGCAGGCGGCGAAGGCGCTGGCCTCGTGGCGCGAGCGGGAGCCTCGCCAGACGTGAATGCGGAGGCCTCGTCTTCGCCGGCCGCCTTGGGCGTGGACGCGCGCTGCGGAGCGTGCGGCACCGCCCTCGCGGGTTCGTATTGTCACCGCTGTGGACAGCCTGGCCCCAAAGCGCGCCTGCGTCTCGCCGAGGCGCTGCTCGGGCATTCCGGACGGCTCATGCACACGCTTCGCCTGCTGTTGACCCGGCCGGGAGAGCTCGCGCGGGAGACCGACGAGTGCCGGGACCGCGATGCGATCCGCCCGCTCACGCTGCTCTTGCTGTGGCTCACGCACCGGCGCATGCGCAAGTCCTGGCTGGTCCACGTCGCGGCCGCGGTCCACTACGCGTGCTTCGCCTTCCTCGTCGCCGTGGCGGTCTTCGCCGCGGCGCTCAATCTCGCATTGCGTACTGCCTGACCCTCATGGCCCGCTTTCGCCCGGAACCCTCGTTCGAGCACGGGCGCCCCGCGCGCCTCGGTGTGCTTCTCGTCAACCTGGGCACGCCCGACGCGCCGACGCCATCCGCGGTGCGCCGTTATCTCGCCGAGTTCCTCGCCGATCCCCGCGTGGTCGAGATTCCGCGTGCGCTGTGGCGCGTCATCCTGCACGGCTTCGTCCTGCGCACCCGGCCGGCGCAGTCGGCGCGCAAGTACGCGACGATCTGGAGCAAGGACGGCTCGCCGCTGCTCGTGCACAGCGTCAAGCAGCGCTCGCTCCTGCAGGGGCTTCTTGGGCAGCGGCTCAAAGAAGCGGGGCTGCCGCCGGACCTCCCCGCGGTCGAACTCGGCATGCGCTACGGGCGTCCCGACATCGCCGGCGCGATGGATCGGCTCAAGGCGGTCGGCTGCGAGCGGATCCTCGTCGTTCCGCTCTATCCGCAATACGCGGCGAGCGCGACCGCGTCGGCGCTGGATGCGGTTTACGAGCACGCGCGCACGCTGCGGCGCATGCCTGCGCTCCGGTCGATCGACAGTTTCCATGACGACCCGGGCTACATCCGCGCGCTCGCGCAGGGGATCAACGACTACTGGATGAAGCACGGGCGGCCGGACTTCCTCGTGCTGTCGTTTCACGGGGTGCCGCGGCGGACGCTGGACCTGGGCGACCCGTACCACTGTCACTGCCAGAAGACCGCGCGGCTCCTGGCGCGTGAGCTTGGGCTCGAAGCCAAGCAGTTCGCGGTGACGTTCCAGTCGCGCTTCGGGCGCGCGCAATGGCTGAAGCCGGCGACGGCGGACACGCTCGTCGCGCTCGCGAAGGAGGGCAGGGCTCGCGTCGACGTCGCCTGTCCGGGCTTCGTCGCCGACTGCCTCGAAACGCTCGAGGAAATCGGAATCGAGGGACGCCAGTCCTTCCTGCGCGCCGGCGGGCGCGATTTCCACGTGCTTCCGTGCCTGAACGAGCATCCGCTGTGGATCGCGGCGCTCGCCGACCTCGTCCAGCGCAATCTCCAAGGCTGGCTCGTCCCGCCGCCCGACGAGAAGGCGCGCGAGATGACGGTCCTGCGGGCGAAGGCGCTGGGCGCGTCGAAGTAGACGGCCTGATTCAAGGTCGGCGGTCGCAAGGTTTTGATCTGAAATAAATTTTCTGGCTCATGCGCCGGTCCCGGCCAGAGACCGGGAAAACCGTTGAAAATCCGGCGAATGCCCCCATTGTCCCAACGGGCGTCGAAAAGGGCGCAAACAGGGCTGCACAAGACTGCTGATGAACCCCCACGAGAAACCCGACACTGCCGACCCGCGGCCGGATGCCGCACTCCCCGTCGCGGGGGAGCCCGCGCCACCTGACGTCATCCCCCAAGCCGCGCCGGCGGACCCCGCGCCGGACATCGGGACGCTCCTCAAGAAGGCCGAGGACGAGGCCGCGGAGTTGAAGGACGCCTGGCTGCGCGCCCGGGCCGATGTCGAGAACGTCCGCAAGCAGGCGGCAAACGACGTCGCGCGAGCCCGCAAGTACGCGATCGAGACGTTCGCCTCTGACCTGCTTCAGGTCAAGGACGCGCTCGAATCGGCGCTTGCGGCGAAGGATGCGACTGTCGAGACGCTGCGCGGAGGCGCCGAGCTCACGCTGAAGCAGCTCGCCGCGGCGTTCGAGAAGGCGCAGATTGCGGAAATCGATCCCGCTGGCGAGAAGTTCGATCCCCACCAGCACATGGCGATGACGATGGTGGACAGCCCCGAGCCGCCGAACACCGTCGTGCGCGTGTTTCAGAAGGGCTATCGGCTGCAGGACCGGATCCTCCGGCCGGCGCTCGTGGCCGTGGCCAAGGCTCCCGACAATCCATCGTAGGCGACAGCCCATCGGCTTGATTCGACGGCTGAAACCCCCACCTGTCGAAAGAACCGTCATCCCGCAATCCGGAAGGAAACCATCATGGGCAAGATCATCGGCATCGACCTCGGCACCACGAACAGCTGCGTCGCGATCATGGAGAGCGGCCAGCCGAAGGTGATCGAGAACTCGGAAGGCACGCGCACGACGCCGTCGGTCGTCGCGTACCAGGAAGACGGCGAGATCCTCGTCGGCGCGGCGGCCAAGCGGCAGGCGGTCACCAACGCGAAGAACACGATCTTCGCGGTCAAGCGGTTGATCGGCCGGCGCTTCGAGGAGAAGGAAGTCCAGAAGGACATCGGCCTCATGCCCTACAGGATCGTCAAGGCCGACAATGGCGACGCGTGGGTCGAGGTGCGCGGCAAGAAGATCGCGCCGCAGCAGGTGTCGGCGGAAA
>CAWHNE010000029.1:0-503131 GCA_963830485.1 uncultured beta proteobacterium | reverse complement strand
CAACGCGCAGGCCGCGGTCGGCATGGTCTCGCTCTTGGTCGGCAGCATGCTCGACCGATCGTTCACCGCGCCGTCCAACAATCCGGCGGCGGGCTTCATCGCGCAGGCGATCCCGTCCTTCGCCGGCAAGCCCTCGCTGTCGCTGTCGGTTCCCGGCGGCCTGAATGGCACGCTGGCCTTCGACCCCGGACCGCCGAGCGCGATCAAGGCAGCCCTCAATCTCGCCTTCAATCGCTCGCAGCCCATCGGCGGCACCAACATCGCGGTCGCGTTGACGGCCAACGCGGGCGTCGACGTGATGGTCCCGGTCGCGCCGCCCTCCGGCGTCAAGGTCAGCGGCAACTACGCGATCGGCCTCGACCTCCGGCGCAAGGGCAACGCGCTGACGATCGGCAGCGACGCCCTTGGCGTCACGCTGTCGGTGGACGAGCTGGGTGTCGTGCTGCAACTCGCGAACGGCACGCCGTCGCTCACGTTCATCGCGCACGATGCGAAGGCGGTCATCAAGCCCACCGACGGCTTCCTCAAGCTGATCCTGGGCGATGGCATCACCGTCGCGCTGGACGTCTCCGCCCAGGCCGATGCCGCCGGCAAGCTGCGCCTCATCAATGGCACCGGGCTCCGCGCGAGCCTGCCGGTGCCCACGCTGCCCACCGGCCCGTTCGAACTGCAGCTCATCAATCTGGGACTCGATCCGGTGGGCGGCAGCTTCTCCAGGCTTTCCGTCGAGGTATCCGCATCGTTCGGCGTGGCGCTCGGCCCCTTCGCGGCGTCGGTGGATCGCCTGGGCATCCTGCTCAAGCTCGACCTCGGCGGCGGCACGCCGATCGCGTTCGCGTTCAAGCCGCCCAACGGGATCGGGCTCTCGCTCGACGTCGGAATCGTCAAGGGCGGCGGCTATCTCGTGGTCGACGAAAACGGCTACGCGGGCATCCTGGAACTCAAGATGCTCGCGGTCGACGTCAAGGCGATCGCGATCCTCAACACGCATTCCGAGGCCGGCTTCTCGCTGCTGCTGCTGATCTTCGGACAGTTCCCCGCGATCCAGTTGTCGTTCGGCTTCACGTTGACCGGCATCGGCGGCCTGATCGGTGTGCAGCACACGGCCAGCCCACCCGCGCTGTCGCAGGCATTGAGCGCGGGCCAGCTGGACGCGGTGCTCTTCCCCGACAATCCAGTCGCCAATGCGCCGCAGATCATCAACACGCTGCGCACGTTGTTCCCGGTCCGGGCCAGCAACTTCATCATCGGTCCCATGCTGGAGCTCGGGTGGGCGACGCCGAGCCTAGTCACCGTTCGCATGGGGCTGCTCGTCGAGGCGAGCCAGTTCACGCTGCTAGGCCAGGCCATCGTGGCGCTGCCGCCGCTGATATCGGCCGACCTCGCGCTCCTGTACCTGCGTCTCGACTTCGTGGGGACGGTGGTCTTCGACCCGCTGAAGATAGCGTTCGACGCCAAGCTGATCCATTCGCGCGTCGCCTTCATCTCGATCACCGGGCAGTTCGCGTTCCGCGCGTCCTTCGGCGACCAGCCCACGTTCATCATCAGCGCCGGCGGCTTCCATCCGCACTTCAAGGAGATTCCGTCCGACATCCCGTCGCCGTTCGACCGCGTCGGGATGAGCCTCGACATCGGCATCGTCGGCGTCTCGTTCAAGGGCTATTTCGCGATCACGTCGGCGACCGTCCAGGCCGGCGCCGAGCTGCGCGCCTGGGCCGACATCGGCATCGCCAGCATCGAGGGCGGGTTCGGCTTCGATGCCATCGTCTATCTTGTCGCCCAAGTTCTACTTCGAGGTCGACATCTTCGCCTACCTCGACGTGCACGTCTTCGGCATCGACTTCGCGTCGATCCACCTGGACGGCACGCTGGCCGGGCCGGGACGCTGGCGCATCGCCGGCAATGCCGAGGTCCACACGCCGTGGCCGCTGCCGGACTTCTCGATCCACATCGACGCGCACTTCGGCGACGACGTCGAGACGCCGCAAGTCACCGTCGACCTGGCGGACCTGCTGAGCAAGGAAATCGCCAAGATCGCCAACTGGAGCGCCCAGCTCCCGGCCAGCGGCGACAGTTTCCTGAGCCTTGCCAAGATCGCCGCAGGAGCCGATCTGCTCGCGCATCCGCTCGGCTCGCTGACCTTCCAGCAGAAGCTGGCGCCGTTCGAGCTGCGCATGGACAAGGCGAGCGGCAGCAAGATCAAGGGTGCCAACGAATTCTTCGGCGGCGCGCTGGCGCTCACGCAAGGCGCCAACCCCACGTCGATCGGCGTGGCGGCGGCGCAGGCGACGAGCGACTTCTTCGCGGCCGCGCAGTTCATCGAGATGTCGCAGGACGACAAGCTCGCCAAGCCATCGTTCGAGTCGTATACGGCGGGCTACCAGCTGGCCAGCGCGGACTTCGACATGGGCGAAATCATTCCCGAGCCGCTGGGCTACGAAGAGGCGGACCTGGGTGCGTTGCCGGTGCCCAAGGTCGCGCGACGCAGGGCCGGGGGCGAATTCCTCGAAGCGACGCATGGTCCGATGCTGGCCCACGGCGCAGCGGGCCGCTCGTCGCTGCGCGATCGCGCGCTCACGCAGCCCGCGCAGTCGACGGCGATCAAGGTCAACCCCGCGCCGGTCACGGTCGCCGACAAGTCGACGCTGGCGGTGGCCGGCGGCGGCAGCACGTTCACCAGCGTGTGGCGCGCTTCGCAGGCGCGCGACGGCGTGACCGACGTCGCCGTCGGAAGCGTGCACGTGGTCGAGCTGGCGGAGCTGGCGGCATGACGATCCCCTACCGCTTCACGCCCTGGTCGCGCCGCGGCCTCGCGCGGGCGCATGCGAATGTCGACACCGCCGCCGGCGCCGCTGGCGACGCGTCCCCGCATCACCGTGGGTCTCACGCTGCAGGCCAAGCAGGACGGGAACGCGGCGACCGCGGTGTCCGGCAACATCGACCTGACGCTGTACGGTCCCGCCGACGTGATCGGCATCGACCAGCGCCTGATCGTGCGCACCGACCCGCGCCCGAACACGACCAACTTCGAACCCAACTACCTCGCGATCGTCGACTTCGACCCGCCGGACTTCCCGTGGCTGCTGACGCCGGCACGCGCCAACGCGACCGGACACTTGCGTCCGTGGCTGGTGCTCGTGGTCGTCGAGCGCAAGAAGGTCGCGCCGCCGACGCTGCGCGCCGGCCGGCCGCTGCCGTCGATCAGCCTCACCGCCACGCAGGTCCAGAGCGAATTGCCGGATCTGGCGGAGTCGTGGCTGTGGGCGCATTCGCAGGCCGTGTCGACGGTCGACGTCGTCACGCCGCCGACGCCGGAGAACCAGGCAGCCGCCGCGCAAACGCTGTCGACCGAGATGCGCCAGGCGCCGGAGCGCAATATCTCGCGGCTCGTCTGCCCGCGACGCCTCACGCCGCGCACCGACTATGTCGCGTGCGTCGTGCCGGCGACCGAAGGCGGCCGCCTGCGCGGCCTGGGTCAGCCGGTCGCGGGCGACACTCTCGGTCTCGCATGGTCGAAGCAGGCCGCCAACGACATCGAGCTGCCCGTTTACTTCTCGTGGACATTCTCGACCGGTCCGGTGGGCGACATCGAGACGCTGGCGCGACGCCTGCGCACGCCCTCGCAGTATGGCGGCGACGCGGCGCTGCTCGCGCAACTGCGTCACATCGGCGAACGTCCGGTGTATGTCGACGGCGACCACCTGCTGTTCGACGGGCCGACGCCGGGCCAGACCGTCTTCGAAGGCGCGATGGTGTCGCTGGGGTTCACTCCGGAAGCGAGCAACGCGGTCTACGCCGGCAAGCTCCAGGAGATCCTGAACAGCGGCTCCTCGCGCGCGGCCGACGGCACCGACCCGGCGGCGCACGTTCCGACCCTCGCGCCGCCGATCTACGGCGAGTACCCGGCGAAGCGGCACACCGTCACCACCACGAAGATCAACCAGCATTGGCTCGACGGCCTGTCGCTGCAGCCGCGCTATCGGCTGGCGGCGGGCTGGGGCGCCGAAGTGGTCAGGCAGAACCAGGACGAGTTCATGCAGGCGGCGTGGGAGCAGCTGGGCGACGTGCTTGCGGCCGAGCGCGCATTCTCGCTGGCGCGCCTTGCGCGCGACGTCCTGAAGCGCATCGAAGTGAGGCATCTCGCCAAGCTGTCGCCCGATCGCGTGCTGGCGGTGATGTCCCCGGCGCGCGCGCGCATCGCGATCGCCGCCAACATGTCGCTGTACGGGCGCATGGCGGGCGCGACGCTGCCGCAGGAACTCTTCGACGGCGCGATGCGCCGCTTCGCGACACCGCGCCGCGGGACGTTGAAGATGGCGCGTTGGCGCGAGCGGAACCTGGCGCTGCCGTCGGTCACCGTGCAGATGGCCACGCTGGTCGACAACTTTGCGCATGCATCGACCCGGCTCGCGGTGATCGATCCCAATCGCTTCGTGCCCGACGGCATCCTCGGCAGCCGCTCGTACGACAACGTCCCGCTGCCCGCCAACCTCGAAACGCCGGTCGACCTCATGCCGTACACGGGGCTCGACGTGCGCCTGACCGGCAACGAGATCAAGGCCATCCAGGACACCAACGCCGCGGCGCGCAAGCTCGCCTCGGGCACGAAGAAGACGGCGCCGCTCATGGGCGATGTGTCGGCATCAAGGACTGCTCACCGAGACCCACGCGATCCGCGTCGCCGAGCTGCAGGCTGTCGCCGGCGTTCCGCTTTCTTTCGACATCGGCCGTTTGATCCAGCTCAGCCAGCAAGCGAGGGGCCGAAGGCGTGCTGCTGTCGGTGGAAGACGGCGTCGTGACGGGCCAGGGCCTGAAGATCGATGGACGCAGCGGCCGCTTGACGACGCTCGGCGCGCCGATAACCGCGACGCGCGCCAAGGCCAGCGCGCGGCCGGCCAGCTGGGACCGCTGTCGTGTCCGTTCCGCTCCCCGCGGTCACGCTCTACGGCAGTGCCGCGGTGTTCACGACGCTGCCGCCGTCGACGCTCGGCCGCACCGGAGCGGAGGTGAAGATCGAGCTGAGCGGCCCGGGCAATTTCGGCAAGGTCCCGCCGCCGGACCCGAACGTCGTGCCGACGATCACGCTGCCGCCCGCGTTGAAGGATCGCCCGACGCTGCAGCGGTACTCGGAGGCGTTCAAGGACTATGCGCGCGTCGTGTTTCCGCCGGCCGATTCGCTGGTCACTCTGGAGGCCGTCGACTTCGCGACCGCGGCCAACGCGTCGCAGGCGCGGTCGCGCGTCGATGCCGACCGGACCGTGCCGGCGCGTCTCGCCACGCAGTTTGAGCCTCGGCGGACAGGCCGTGGGATGGGTGAACGGCGTGCTGTCGAACCCGTTCATCAGCGCAAGCCTCGATGCCGCGCTCGTCGAGCGGCTGCGCTACGTCATTCCGCAGGCGTTCGACCGCGTGATGGCGTTCCCGCACCTGCTGTTCCCGCTGTCGCGCAAGCTCGAGAGCCTCGCGCCGGACGTGTTTCTCCCCGGCGTGGGCGTGCTGCCCAACGACTTCATCATGGCCGTGAAGACCAACCCGCGGTTCGTCGAGGCGCTGATGATCGGCGCCAACCACGAGATGGGTCGCGAGATGCTGTGGCAGGGACTGCCCACCGATCAGCGCGGCACGCCCTTCCAGCGCTTCTGGCAGCGGCTCGACGGCAAGAACGACATCGAATTCATCCACCAGTGGAAAGCACTGCGCCTCGGCGCGCAGCCCGGGAGCACGGAGATGCTCGTGCTGCTCGTGCGCGGCCAGCTGATCGAGCGCTTCCCCAACCTGTCGATCTACGCCTACAAGATCGTCGACAAGGAGACCCGGCCCGGAGGCGCCAGTCCCCCGGTCCCCAATGACAACAGCGAGATGGATCCGCACAAGCAGATCGTGCCGGTGATGCAAGGTCATCTGCTCAAGGACATCACCTACATCGGCTTTCCGATCGCGCCGGCAGATATCAGCAAGTACTTCTTCATCGTCGAGGAGCACATGACCGAACCCCGCTTCGGCTTCGACGAGCGGGTCGGCGCCGGGCAGAACAGCAGCAACTGGCAGGACGTCGACTGGGACGACATCCAGGTGGCGAACGGCAGCTACTTCGGATTGACGGCGCTCAGGAAAGGGCAGCCGGCGAAGGGACCGCGCTGGGTGGATCCGCATGCGGCCACAGTCGCCGACGCGGTCCTGCAGCGGCCGTTCCGCGGCTACTGGCGCGGCGATGCGCTGAAGACGCCGGGCGGTTGAGGTCCGCCTGGAGCACCTCTGACAAGTAACCGAGCGCAGATCATGCCCCGCATCGACATCGACTTGAGCGGCTTCACGCGAACGCGAACCGAACTCGATCGGCTGGCGCTGCGGCAACGCACCGCAGAGGCCAAGATCGCATCCGCGAAGACCGCGCTCGACGCGGCGGTCCGCTCCGGCGCCTCCGCGGACGAGCGGAAAGCGCTGAGCGCACGCGTGGCCTCCGCGCAGGCGGCGCGCAACGCGCTCGTCACCGAACGTCGCACGCTGCAGAATCGGATGGACGAACTGGCCGACGGCCTGGTGCGCAACCGCGACCCGTCCACGCTGGTCGGCGCCCTCGACGGACACATCCCGATCGCGCTGCTGCCGATGCGCATCGAGACGCGCTATTTCCGCGTGCCGGGACAGCCGATCCGGTTGCGCATTCGGATCTATCCCGACGACCTCAACACCATCGACCACGAGCCCACGCCCACCGCCGACGAGCAGCAGGCGGCGATGGGGTACTGGCGCGCGCGCTTCGCGCACGACGACGACGAGGCCGCGCGCATCCTGCGCGACCTGACGACGGTTCTACGGCCGCGGTCGCGCGCTCTGGCTCGTGCGCGTTCACACGCCGAGCAATCCGGTGCCGGCGCCCGACGCGGAAGCCGAGCCCGCGTTTCCGCCGACGGACACCATCGATGCGCTCGCCAAGACCACGCGCGCGGTCCTGTTGCCGGAGCGCTGGTGCGCGATCGGCTATGCCGCGGGGCGGCGCGAGGTCTTTCGCGTCTGGGGCAACACGATTCCCGACGAACTGGTGCTCTCGCCGGACTGGCTCGCGACCGACGACCCCGAGGCCCTGCTCGGTGGCGACCGCGCGTGGATGGTCGACTTCGACGCGGCGCTCAAGAACGGCATGGCCATCGAAGTGACGCAGGACAGGATCGCGCCGTCGCCTGGCACCCGCTTCGATCTCGCCACCGGCACGCTGGAGCGGCTGGTCGTCGTCGGCTTCGAGTGGACGAAGAGCGCCGCGGACAGCGCCGCCGACTTCACCGACCTCCTCGCCGCGCATCGGGATTCGAGCGGCCTGGGATTCGCCGCGCTCGGCACGCCGACCAACAACACGGAGGCCGCGCCGGCGGGTTACAGCCCGAGCTCGAAACAATCTGCCTCCGCCTCCCGCCCCGGGCGCCAGCAAGGAGGACCAGGACGCGCTGCAGCTGCTGCAGTGGGCGTTCGGCATCGCGCCCGAGGCGCTTCCCGCCGACAACATCGAGAATCCGCATCTCACGGACCAGCGCACCGGCCTGCACATGATGAACGTGCTGTGGCGCGGCACGTTCGGCGACTACGTGATGCAGATGTGGAATCCGATGGTCGGCGGCAAGGAAGTGCTCGGCACGTCAGGGCTCTACGCGTTGCGCCGCTACGCCGTGTCGTACGTGCGGCCGACCGGCCCGTTGCCGGTCCTGCGCGTGGACGAACAGCCGTACGGCATGCTGCCGCTCGTCGGCAAGCGCTTTGCCGATCCGGGCGATTCGCAGGTCGAGACCGCGATCGGCAAGGTGCTGGGCGTGCTGCGCCCGATGTGGGAGCTGGCGAGCAACAGTGTTCCGCTGCTCGAGGACGGCGACCTCGACAAGGCGAAGGACATCCTGCAGACCGGAGCCTGGTCGCAGACGGCGTATTACCGCGACAAGGACGCCAAGGCGATGTGCATGATGCCGACGCCGTTCTCCGATGCGCAGTCGAGCGGTCGCAATCCGCTCATCCAGAGCGTGATCTCGGCGCTGGGCCCGTTCAACTACTGGGAAACGCACATCGGGGTGTGCAACGACTTCCTGCCCGACCCGCCGTACTCGCCGGGCTATCTCGCCGGCGTGCCGTGGGTGCTCGCCGACGACAAGGATCCGACCAAGGAAGCCGCGCGACGACACGAGCTTCGTGGACTCCAACAACTATCTCCACGCCATCGCCCAAGCCGCGATCCAGACGCCGGCAGCGGGCAAGCCGTTCTCGACGCGAGCCAGGCCGGTCCCGCGCTGCTGCAGGCGCTCGCCGCCTACTCGGTGCAGAAGGAGCAGGGCGACGCCGTCGACCGCTTCGTCGACGTGAGCGGCGCGGTGAGCCGGGTCGTCTCGCGTGCAACGTCGACGATGCCCTACGTCGAGGCCGTCGCCGAAAACGAAGGCGATGTTCACCGTGCAGACGCCGAAGGAACTGGCGAGCGTGTCCATCCCGGCCGTCACCGGGCGCGCGACGCTTGGCGAGCACGTCGCCAATACGCTCAGCGCGCAGTTGCAGCCGCAAGGCAAGAGCGTGGCCTCGCGCGCGTCCGACGGGCTCTTCGAGCTCGGTAGCCCATGTGCTCCCGCAGACGCGCAATCTGGGTGCGGTCAAGCTGAGCCTCGACTTCCTGTCCACGCGCACCGTCGGCGAACTCAACATCGCATTCCGCTCCACGCTCGACGCGTTCTCGTACCGCCTCGACGCCTGGATCGCGGCGCGCGCCAATCGCCGGCTCGAGCAGATGCGCGCGGCGCAAGCCGACCGGCCTCTACGTCGGCGGCTACGCCTGGGTGCGAGAACCTGAAGGCCGACGACCGTCCCGACAGCGAGGGCTTCCTGCTCGCGCCGTCGCAGGGGCAGGCGGCGACGGCGGCGATCCTGCGCAGCGGCTTCATGGCGAATCACGAGCAGGGCGCCTTCGACATCGCGCTCGACTCCAAGCGGACGCGCCGCGCGAGCGACATCCTGCAGGGACTCACGCGCGACCAGCCGCTCGCGGCGCTCTACGGCTATCGCATCGAGCGCGGGCTGCGCGACGCCCAGCTCGGCAAGTTCATCTGGCCGTTGCGGCTCGCGTATCCGTGGCGTCCGGTCGGCGGCGGATTGCCCGGCGATGCGACGGAGGCGATCGGTGCGCGCGACGTCGTCGACGGCGTCGCCGTGCTGGCCGATTGGGAAAAGGGGCCCGGTACCGTCATCGCAAAACTTGCCGCCTCGCTGGCGGGCCTGGTTCCGCCGGCCGCGATACTGCCTGGCGAACAGCCGACGATCGCGAACATCATCGCGGATGCGGCGGACCTGGCCGACAGCGTCAGCGACCTGCTGCTCGCCGAAGGCGCGCATCAGATCGTCCAGGGCAACCCCGCGCGCGCGGCGGCGGCGATGGCGGTGGCCGACAAGCAGACGCTGCCGATCGAGAACCAGGTCGGACGCACGCCGCGCGGCGGCGCAAGCTACACGCAGCGCATCGCCGTCGTGTGTCCGGATCCCGTCGACGGCTGGCCCGATGATCGCCGCTCGCGCGCCGAGCCCGCGCTCAATGCGTGGATCGCGACGATGCTGGGCGACCCCGGCCGCTACCGGTTCGTCGCGCGCGTGCATCGGCGGGATGCCGACGGCAACGACGTGATCGACGCCCTTCCGATCGTCGCGACCTGGGACGACCTTGGGCTGTCGCCGCTGTCGGCGGTCCTGCTGGCCGAGGGCGTCGTCGCCGCGCGGCTCGCGGGTCCGGCCGAGACCGGCTTTCGCAGCGCGGTGGCGACGGCGCTGATCGCCAAGGTGGTCGACGCCGCGAGCGTGTCGCTGCTCGACATCGAGCCGCATGGCGACGACGTCGAGGAGGCCGATTCGCTCGGACTCGCCCAGTTCGAAGCGATCGCGATGACGCTGAAGGCGCTCATCGGCAAGGCGCGCCATGCGACGCGCAAGGATGTCGTGCGCATCGACGACAAGCTCGAAGCGGCACTGCCGCCGATGGGCGAATATCGCGGCGTCGACGTCGCCGAGATCGTCGCGCGCGCCGACGCGCTCGTCGCCGAGTTCGATGCGGCCCGCGCCGCGCTTCTCGCCAGCGTCGACGCCGATGGATTGCTGGCGGCCCTCTCGGCGTTCACCGACCTGCTGCCGGAAGTGGCGTGGCCGGCGCAGGTGTTCGCCATCGATGCGCCCGGCGCCGATCCCGCGACCCGAAATGCCCGCGCGGCCGAAGCGATTGTCGCGCTGCAGCCGATCCTCGATGCGCTGCACGACGACGTGCATGCCGATCCGCCGCTCCTCGCCGGTCAGGTCGGCCCGACCGACGCGCAACGTGTCCAGCATGCGATCGAGCGGATCAAGCGCCTCCTCGGCAAGGATTTCCCGGTGCTGCCGAAATTCACCATCGGCCCCTACGCGACCGAATTCAATGCGTCGCTCGCCGACCAGGCCGCGCTCTGCGCAGCCGATCCGTGGCGCATCAACGGCTGGCTGTGCCAGGCGGCGCGCGTGCGCGAAGGCGCGGATCGCTTTGCCGCGGCCGTGTCGGCGCACGAAGCGTTGTGCGCACCGTTGGCACTCGGCGACCTTCAGGTCGTGCAGTTCCCGCATCAGTCGGGGCACGCCTGGGCGGCCCTCCCCGAAGCCTGGCGCGAGGACGAAGGCACGCCGTTCGATCCCAAGCAGGTGCCCGAGGAATTGCGCGCCTATCTCGCGGCGAAGCCGGAGCCGCGGTACCGCGACATCAACCGCGTCGCGCCCGACTTGGCCATCGTGTTGCACGCGCCCGGCGTGGCGGCAATCGCCGGCGACAGCGCCATCGCGGCCTTCGTCTGCGACGAGTGGCCCGAGTTCGTTCCCGATCCGTTCCAGACCGCGGGGATCGGATTCCACTACGACGCGCCGGGCGCCCGTCCGCCGCAGTCGATCCTGCTCGCGCTGCCGCCGCGCCTGGGCCAGGACGCCTGGAGCTTCGACGACGCGGTCGACGTGATCCACGAGGCCTTCGACCTGGCCAGGCTGCGCGGCGTGCGTCCGCGCGACCTGGCGGGCGGCCTGGGCGCCGTGCTGCCCGGCAACTACCTGCCGCACACCTACACCGACGACCTGCCGAGCGTGCGCATGCTCGAGCTGGCGCGCGAGGCGCGGAAGCGGCTTCTGTCGTCCGTGAGTTCGGCGGCCACGACGTTCACGCTCGGCAAGATCTGATCGCGAGGAGACAGCGTGCGCATCGAATTCAAGAAGTCCGCCGCCTCGTTGACCCTGGTCGGCGTCAAGACAGCCGTCGATCACCGGCATCACGCGGCTCGAGACGCAGCCGACGGCGATCAGCCTGCAGGCCGGGCTTTCGGCGCCGCTGGCCGACCCGCTGTGGCTGTTGTCGCGGCAGTGGCAGTTCAACGAGTTCCAGGGCGAGGACGCCGGCACGCCGCTGCGCGTGCAGTTCGCGGTGCAAGGCGTGAAGGTGGATGCGTTTCGCGCAGGCGCCGACCTGGCGGCGCCGTGGCAGCCGATCACCGATCACGACGTGCCGATCGAAACGCGCGTCGAGGCCGAGCCGGCGTGGTCCACGCATGCGCGACTGCGCGGCGAGGCGGGCCAGCATGCGCTGCGCATGGCGACCCCGGCGGTGCGCGCCGCGCTGCTCGCCGCCTATCCGCTGGCGCTGCCCGCGCCCACCGATCCCGACGCCGATCGCGCCGGGCTCCTGTGGTCGACGCTGCTGAACGCGCGAACCATCGACGCGATCGCACTGGCCGACGAGTTGCGCCCGCTCGTCGATGCCGGGGGCAACCTCACCGGCCTGCCGGCGCGCCTGGCGCTCGGCGGCGCCGACGCCGACGACGCGAAGGCCATGCTCGCGACCTGGCTCGCGTGGCTGGACGACCTGCTCTACGAGGGCGATGCGGCCAGCCGCATCGTGGCAACGCAATCGCATGGAATACGCGTTCGCGCTGAAGGCGGACGACACGCGGCTCGATGCCGCCGAATACACCGACGGCCACGTCGACTGGGACGACTTCCGCGCGACCGCGGTCGCGCCCCAGGGCGATCCGGTGCGGCAGACGTTCGCGGTCGCGTCGCGCCACCCGACGCCGGTCCGCTACCCCGGCATGCCGGCCGAGCGCTTCTGGGAGTTCGAGGACGGCAACGTCAATTTCGCCGGCGCCGAGGCCGGCGTCACCGACCTCTTGCGCATGAGCGTGACCGAGTTCGCGCTGACCTTCGGCAACGACTGGTTCCTCGTGCCGGTGCGCCTGCCGGTCGGCTGGATCCATCGCGTGACGGACTTCGTCATCACCGACAACTTCGGCATCGTGTCGTCACCCAACGCGATCAGCAACCCCGCGGGCGCGCAGTGGACGATGTACTCGGTGACGCCGGACGCGAACCTGCAGGGCCGCCTCGATCATGCGCTGTTCCTGCCGGACAGTCTCGACGGCGTCGCGGAAGGCATCGTGCTCGAGGAGACGATGCTCGCGCGCGACGAGATGGCCAACCTCGCGTGGGCGATCGAGCACACCGTGCAGGGCGTGTCGGGCGAGCCGCTCGATCGCGAGCTCGAGGCGAAGGCACTGGCCTTCCAGCAGCGCATCGACTTCGACGGCGGCGTCGCCAGCCCGCAACTGGTCTACCGGCTGCAGACACCGGTCCCGGCCAACTGGACGCCGCTGCTGCCGGTGCGCGACACGCCGATCAATTTCGTGGACCCGCTGAACATCCGGCTCGCGCGCGCCGGCATGAAGCGCTTCTATCCGGAGGCGAGCGTCGACGTGATCGGCGCAGTCGACCCGGCCTACGTCGACTTCCTCGCGCTGCTCGATGCACAGGACGACTTCATCACGCGCATCGCGATCGGCGACGGCTTGCGCGCCTACGTGTTCTATCCGCGCGGCTGGATGCTGCGCCGCGACCCGCTGCACCGATGCCGGACGACGACACGCTCGTCATCGAGGAGGAAGAGGTGCCCCGCATCGGTGCGACGCTGCAACGCAAGTTCCAGTACGCGAGGAGCAGCGACGGGCGCAGCTGGCTCTGGATAGGTCGCAGCAAGACAGCGGGCCGCGGCGAAGCGCAAAGCGCGCTGCGCTTCGATGTCGCGGTGAAGCGGGAAACCCTGCGCTAGTGCTGCACAACGTTCACCGCGCCTCGTCCCTCCTCGCGTAAGCGATGAGCGACAGCGGCAACCGCGGTCACGCCCCTCGAGGCAACGGGCACAGCAGAACCATGTTGACCCGCCGCCGCTTGTTGGGCACGCTGGCCGCGATAAGCGCCGCCGGCGCACTTCGACCGTCAGTGGCGCTATCACAACCGCGCGCAATCCTGACCCGCCCGATCCCCTCCACAGGCGAGCCACTGCCCGTCGTCGGGCTTGGCACCTGGATCACCTTCAACGTCGGCAGCGACCCGGTCGCGCGGGACGCCTGCACCGACGTCATGCGCAACTTCGTCGAGGCAGGCGGCCGCATGATCGACTCGTCGCCGATGTACGGCTCGTCGCAGGATACGATCGGCTACGGGCTGCGCAAGGCGGCGCTGACGGGCCACGTCTTCTGCGCGGACAAGGTCTGGATCTCGTCCGGTGCGGAAGGACGCGAGCAGATCGAGCGATCGCGTCGCAAGTGGCAGGTGAGCCGATTCGACCTCCTGCAGGTCCACAACATGCTCAACTGGCAGGAGCATCTGCCGACGCTGTTCGCGATGAAGGCGGCGGGACAGCTTCGCTATGTCGGTGTCACGACGTCGGAGGGACGCCGCCATCGCGAGGTGGAGCAGGTGATGCGGAGTCAGCCGATCGACTTCGTGCAGATCACCTACAACCCGATCGATCGCGAGGTCGAGGAACGCATCCTGCCGCTCGCTCGCGATCGCGGGATCGCGGTGATCGTGAACCGACCGTTTCGCGAGGGAACGTTGCTCCGCGCGCTCGCGCGTCAACCGCTCCCGCCGTGGGCGGCAGAGATCGAAGCTTCGAGCTGGGCGCAGTTCGTGCTGAAGTTCATCGTCTCGCACCCGGACGTCACCTGCGCGATCCCGGCGACGACCAGCGTCGCCCACGTGCGCGAGAACCTGAATGCGGCGTCCGGCCGCCTGCCCGACGCGGCGCTGCGCCAGCGGATGATCGGGGCGGTGGAGCGGGCCTGATGTCGGAGTGGTGGACGTACCGGCTCACGAGCTTCCTGCTGTTCTCGCCGCGGACCTACTACCGCCAGTTCGAGCTCTACAACCTGGCGATCTGGCCCCTGCAGCTCGCCGGTGCGACGATCGGTCTCGCGATCGTCGCCTTGCTGTGCGGGAAGCTCAGGCACCGCGACCGCATCGTCGCCGGTCTGCTCGCCGCCTGCTGGCTGTGGGTCGCCTGGGGCTTTCTCTACCTGCGCTACGCCCAGATCAACTGGGTGGCGCCGTGGTTCGCGGGAGCGTTCGCGTTGCAGGCGTTGCTCCTCGTCGCGGTCGGCGTCGTCGCCGGACGAATCGCATTGCGGCCTCCGGGCGGCGTTGCATTCTGGATCGCCGTCGCGCTGCTCGCACTCGCAGTCCTGGGTTATCCGCTGCTGGCGCCGCTCGTGGGACGCCCGTGGACGACCGCCGAGGTCTTCGGCGTGGCGCCCGACCCGACGGCGATCGCGACCACTGCCACGCTCTCGCTGGTGCGCGGGCGCATCCGGTGGCTGCTGCTGGTCGTGCCGCTGCTCTGGTGCGCGACTACCGCGCTGACGCTGTGGGCGATGGCGAGTCCGCAGGCGCTCGTCGTCGCCGTCGCCGCCCTGCTTGCGCTGTTGCCGGGCCTCAGCGCGCCGGCATCTCCACGATGCTCTTGAACCCGCCCCAGAACATGCGCATCCCGTCGAAGGGCACCTTCTTCGGATCCATCATGTCCTTGAGCCGCGGATCCGCCATCGCCTTCTCATTGACCCGATCGCGATCCTCGCGCGTCTTGTAGAGGATCCAGCTGAACACGACCACCTCGTCGTCCTTCAGCTGGACGGCCTGGGGGAACGACGTCACCTTCCCGGGCTTCACGTCGTCGGCGACGCATTCCCAGAATTGCAGCGCGCCGTGCTCCATCCAGACCTTGCCGGCGAGCTCCGCCATGCGGCGATAGTCTTCGAGCTTGTTCTTGGGGAGAGGGAGAACATAACCATCGACGTAATGCGACATTGAGACCTCCTTTGCGTTCGTTGACGCGACTTGCGGCGCGTGAACGCACACCGATCCGGACCGACTTTCACCCTAGAGCTTCTTGTTCGCCCCCACGTCCCACCCGCCCTTGAATGTCGCGCCGGTTCCGCCTTTGGGGCTCTGCGTGTCGTACTCCCACCAGATCCGGCGATAGTCGAGCGTCACCTCGTCGAGGAACCCGTCGCTCGCAGCCCCTGAGTTCAGGGCGTCGAACGACAATGGATATTGCGCACGCGTCCCTCCCCGCTGGTACATGTGCGCGATGAGCGCGTCCTCGAGCGTGACCTTGTAGAACTCGAAGCCCGCGGCGCCCCGGCGGAACGTGAATCGGGCTTCGGCGATGTGCGTGCCCGAGGCGCACGCAAGCAACATCGGGATGGACGCCACATCGACGTTCTTCCGGAACCGAACGCCGGAGAAGTTCGCCCTTCCGGCGGACGCTCCGCCTCCGCCCGCGCTGTGGATGACGGTGAGGTCGATCCCCTGCTCGTACGAGAAGACGTCGATTTCGTTCTCGTGCCCTTTGACGGTGCTCTCGCCGTCGATGCCGTCGAGCTTCAGAACGATGTCCTTCAACGCATTGGGCATGTCGACTCCCGTCCGATTGGGGGTTTGGCGAAGCGGCTGCGGCCGATTTGCGGGCGCGTTACGAAGTCGATGCTGCCATTTTGCCACCGGGCACGCGTCCGAATCGAGACAACCAACGTGCCGCGATCGCCCCTCACGCCGCCACCGCCCCCCGCTCCATCGCCGCTTCAGCCATGAGGCTCGCCGCGTCGCGATAGATCGTTGCAACGGCGAGCACGCGGCCATTGCGCTTGTATCGCAGCAGGCAATCGCGGGCTGCGATGTCACCGTCGATCTCGAGCTCATCCCACGTCTCGGCGTGACCGAGGTAGTTGATCGGGACGTCGTAGTGCTGGCTCCAGAAGAACGGCACGGCGTCGAACTTCTCGCGGCCACCGAGCATGTTGAGCGCGGCCGTCTGCCCTTGGCGCTGTGCGACGACCCAGTGCTCGACGCGAATCGCCGCGCCGCTGTGGGGGTCGGGCCAGCGGGCGATGTCGCCCGCCGCAAAGATTCCCGGTGCGCTCGTCTCGAGATATTCGTTGACAGTCACGCCACGGTCGATCGCAAGTCCGGCCTTCTCGGCAAGCGCGAGCCGTGGCCGCACACCCACGCCCGCGATCACCAGGTCCGCGGCGATCTTGCCGCCGGTTTTCAGAGTGACTTCGCCCGCGTCGATCGCGGTCGCCGTGTCTTCCAGGTGGAAGATCACGCCGTGCTCTTCGTGCAACGTGCGCACGAAGTCCCCCATCTGCGGGCCCAGCACGCGCTCCATCGGCCGCTTCTCCGGCGCCACGACGTGCACTTCGATGTTGCGCGCGCGGAGCGAAGCGGCGACCTCGAGACCGATGAAACTCGCGCCCAGTACGACGGCCCGCCGCGCCGTCACCGCCCGCGCGATGATGGCACGGCAATCGCCGAGGGTTCGCAGTGTGTGTACATGCGGCAGGTCCATGCCCGGCAGCGGCAATCGCACGGGCTCGGCGCCGGTAGCAAGCAACAGCCGGTCATAGCCCGTCCTGCTGCCATCGCCGAGCCCAAGCTCGCGCGCGTGCACGTCGATGTCAGTGACGGTCGTCTTCAGGCGCAGATCGATATCCGCGCCGGTGTAGAAAGTCGCGTCCCGCAGCGGAACCCACTCCTCCGGCGCGTTGCCGGCCAGGTAATCCTTGGACAGGTTGGGTCTGTCCACGGGTGGCGCGTCGTCGTCGCTCAGCATCACGATGCCACCCTGATAATGCTGGCGACGCAGCATCTCCGCTGCGGCGAAGCCCGCGGCGCCAGCGCCAACGATGACGATCTTCCGCGGTGATCCCGGCGCCGGTGCGGCGCGGGGACGCGAGGCAGGCACCGTCTTCTCGCGCACGAACACCTTGCCGTCGCGCAGCTCGGTCGACCAGCATGCGACCGGACCGAGCGCGGGCGCGCGCACCGCTTCCCCGGTTCGCAGGTTGAAGCATGCGTGGTGCCAGGGACAGCGCACGGTGTCGTCGACCATCAGCCCTTCGGCGAGCGGTCCCCCGTAGTGAGTACAGGTGGCACCGATCGCGAAGAACTCGTCGCCGCGACGCGCCAGCAGGGCTGCATCCTCGCCGACATGCCCAGACAGCATCTTTCCATCGGCGAGAGTGTCGGTGGCTACACCGAGGGTCAGGTCGGGACCGGTCGTTTTGGATGGGCCAGCGCTCATGTCGGTCCCGAGGTACCGCGTTCGTCGCCGTGTCTGCAGGCTGCGTCAGGCGAGGTAGATATACTACCCCCTGCCATCGCGCATCCGCCCGCGCGTGATCAGAAGGCGGCTCGAAGACGCGCAGCAACGGCGGGCAAGTCGCAGGGACGCAAACCGGCGGCCCGGAAGATGGCCGCCGCGAACCGGACGATCGGCGTACCGAAGTCATCCTTCGCGGACGGCGACCACTCCGCGCCACCGAATTCCCGCCAGAGCGCGATGACTGCGCGTGAGAACTCCGCATCGTCGAGGCCACGACCGGCGCGCCCTGCGATGCTGCCAATCGCGGACCTCGCGGCGCTCACGACTTGTTCACCGCTCGCGTGCGTGAGCGTCTCCTCATCTCGTATGCCGGCACGACGCAATGCGGCTGCGATATGAGCCTGCGTCCAACCGTCCGCAGTCGCATACGCCTTGCCCGCTTCGTCGGGTGCCATCCGGGCGAGCGCCCCGAGCGTGCGCTTGATGTCCCGCGACGTTACGTGCGACGCGCGGGCTTGAGCGACAAATGTTGCATGCAATTCGACGAGGTCTGCGACGCATTCCCGTTCCGACGCGGTTAGCGGACGCCGGAGCGCATCCTTGAGGATCGCCCATTCCAGTACAAGTGCCAGCGGCACGTCCGCTGATACCGCGAACCGGGGCCGGTCACGGGGGTCGAGAAGTCTTCGCTTGGTGCTCATTGCCGACGTGAGAAGATATCCAGGACACTCTGATGCAAGGATCGTGCCGTGACCGAGCGCGAACGAACCTGCACGATCGCGGAAAGCGAAACAGTCTGGACCGCCGTCCGTGCGCAAGGCGCGGGCGGGCAGAACGTGAACAAGGTCGCCTCCGCGATCCACCTGCGCTTCGACGTGCGGGGGTCGTCGTTGCCGGAGCCGGTCAAGGCGCGCCTCCTCGCTTGCGGCGATCAGCGCATTACACCCGCGGGCGTCGTCGTCATCAAGGCGCAGCGCCATCGGACGCAGGAGCGCAACCTCGCGGATGCGCTCGCCCGCCTGCAGGAGATCGTCGACGCGGCGGCCCACGCGCCGCGGGCGCGCAAGCCCACCCGGCCCACGAAGAGCTCGCAGCGACGGCGCGTCGACAGCAAGGTGAAGCGCGGGCAGATCAAGGCCGCCCGCGCCAAGCTTGTCGAGTAGCCCGGGGCCGGCCAGAACTGGCTCCCTCTTTCATCTTCTTCTGCGTTATCGTACGTCGACGGTCGAAAGAAAAGTGTCCGTCCCACTTCTCGAGGATCGAGCCGGATGAAGACGCGTGTCGTGGTGCTTGGGGCAGGGTTCGGAGGGCTCGAGCTTTGTACCTTGTTGTCGGAGTCGTTCGGTGATGACATCGACGTCACGCTGATCGACAAGGACGAATCGTTCATGTTCGGGTACTCGAAGCTCGACGTGATGTTCGGCCGGAAGACGCTCGACGCCGTCCGCCTGCCGTACGCGAACTACGTGAAGCCCGGCGTGCGCTTCGTTCGGCAGACGGTCACCTCGATCGACCCCGAGCGGCTTCGCGTCATCACCGACGGCGGAATCCACGAGGCCGACTTTCTGATCGTTGCGCTCGGCGCCGACTACGACCTCGACGCGACGCCGGGGCTCACCGAGGGTGGCAACGAGTTCTACTCGGTGGCGGGCGCAGATCAGCTGCGCCGCATGCTGCCCGCGTTCGCGAAGGGCCACGCCGTCGTCGGCGTCTGCGCGGCACCCTTCAAGTGCCCGCCCGCACCGAGCGAATGCGCATTGCTGCTGCACGACTTCCTCGAAACCCGGGGCGTTCGCGGACACTGCGACATCACCGTCGTGATCCCGTTCGGGACTCCTGTCCCGCCGTCACCCGACACTTCCCGGGCGTTGGTCGCGGCCTTCACCGAGCGAGGCATCAAGTTCGTCCCGAGTCGTCGCGTGTCCCGTCTTGACCCGGGGCGTCGGGTCGCCGTTCTCGACGACGGCGGCGAATTGCCCTACGACCTTTTTCTAGGCGTCCCCAAGCACCACGCACCGAAGGTCGTCGAAACCAGCGGCATGACCGAGAGCGGTTGGGTCACCGTGAATCCAAAGACCCTGGAGACCCGCTTCCCGAGCGTGTACGCCATCGGCGATATCGCGAACACCGGGACACCGAAAGCAGGTGTGTTTGCCGAGTGCGCCGCCCGTGCGGTCGCCGACGCGCTGATCGCGCGCATCCGGCACGGCGCGCCTGCGGGACCCTATACGGGCGCCGGCTCGTGCTACATCGAGTTCGGCGCTGGGCGCATCGGTCGCGTCGACGTGGACTTCTTTTCGGGCCCCTCACCGACCGGAACCTTCCACGAGCCCTCGGCCGCGCTCGGCGCGGAGAAGGACCACTTCGGTTCCAGTCGTCGCGCCCGCTGGTTCGGCCTCTGACGTCGTGCGACGCGCGGGCGTCCGGCCGAACCTTACGGTCCGGCCTGCGCCTTTCTGAGCGCGCCGATGTCGATCTTGGTCATCTGCATCATCGCGTGCATGACGCGCGCCGAGCGCTTGGGATCCTGGTCGAGAAGTGCTTCAATCAGGAACGTCGGCGTGATCTGCCAGGACAGGCCGAACTTGTCCTTGAGCCATCCGCACTGGCTCTTGTGGCCGTCGGAGCTCAGCTTTTCCCAGTAGTGGTCGACCTCCTCCTGCGTCGTGCAGTGCACGACCAGCGAAACCGCCTCGGTGAACTTGAACTGCGGACCGCCGTTCAGCGCGGTGATTTCGTTGCCGTCGAGCTCGAAGGCGACGGTCAGCACCGAGCCCTTGGGTCCGGGCCCGGCGTCTCCCGTGCGCAGGACGCTCACGATGCGGGAATTCGGGAAGACGGAGATGTAGTGGTTCGCGGCCTCCTCGGCCTGCCCGTCGAACCAGAGGAACGGCGTGATCTTCAGCATGCTGCAGCTCCTGTCGGATGGGATGCCCTGACGTCACTTCTGCTCGGTGCACATTTTTTGCATCGCCTGCTGCATCTCCGCCGACGTGACGTCGCGCAGGTGCGTCGCGATCGACCAGTGGTGACCGAACGGATCTTCCAGCACGCCGTAGCGATCGCCCCAGAACATGTCGGCGACTGGCATTGTGACCTTCGCGCCCGCCTCGACCGCGCGCGCCACGACCGCATCGACCGCGTCAACGTAGAGGTGGATCGTCACGGGTGAGCCGTTGAGCGACTTCGGCCCGAACATCCCCCATTCCGGAGCTTCGTCCACCAGCATGACCGCGGAATCGCCGATCCGGACCGAGGCATGCATGAGCTTGCCCGCGGGACCCGGAAGCCGCGAGGTTTCCACGGCGTCGAAGGCCTTCTTGTAGAACTCGATCGCCTCTGCCGCGCCGGCACAGACGAGGTGGGGCGTCACCGAGTGCATGCCGTTCGGAATCGTCGTTGCTTGCGACTGGCTCATCGTCTCTTCTCCTTGCGGTTGTCGCCTCGCGGCGGGTTGAACAGCGTTTCGAGGTAACGGCGGAGGTGCAAAAGGCACTCGACCGCCACCTGCGGGCCCTGCTTGACCTTCGCGTAGATGAAGGCCCCTTGGAGGACGGACTGCATGAAGTAGCCGACGCTCTCCGCGCTCCACGGCGCGTCGGGCGCGTAGCGTCGCTTGGCCGCCTCGACGTCCTTCACGAGCACTGCGATGTGCCCCGACATCCCGCGGTCGCAGGCGGCTCGGAGGTCCGGGTGCGTCGCATAGACCTCCTGCACCGTCGTGCCCATGAGGCAGGTGAACTGCGCGATGTCGCCCTGCAGGATGGCGATGCGGAAATCGACGTAGCCCAGGAGGCGCTCGCGCGGGTCGCGCTTCTTCGTGTACGGCGCAGAGGCGAAGAGCGCGGTGGCCATCGCGTCGAACTGCTCGATCGCCGCGACGCCCAGCTCGTCCTTGGTCCGGAAGTGATGGAAGAAGCTGCCCTTGGACACGCCGGCGGCGGCGCAGATGTCGTCGACCGTCGTCGCCGTGTAGCCCTGCGCGCGAATGACGTCGCGGGCCGCATCGAGGAGCCGCGCTCGCGTGGCCGTGCTGTCCCGGGTTCTCGTCGTCGCCATGTATATACCGACTGGTTGGTATGTACCATAGGCGGATGCGGAGTCCCTGTCAAGCCCCTTCACGGACCGATTCCGATTCAGGCGAAGGCGACGACACCAACGAACCGGCGGCCTGGTCGAGGCCCTGCGTCCGATCCTGACATGAGGGTCGCGATTACAACGACGCCCCAGATCGCCGTGTCGATAGCACACATCGTGATCAGCGCGGTTCGCCGTTTCATTTCACTGACATCGCGGGCGAGGTGGCCACGCTCGGCGAGTCACGAAAACACGAACGCAGGCGCCGCAAGCCCTTCGTCGATGTCTTCGGTCGCGATTCCCCCGTAGCCGAGCACGAGACCGGCCCGCGGCGGTCCGCCGAAGGCGAACATCGACAACGGATGGCACGCGACGCCGGCGTCCGTCGCCCGAGCGACGATCCTCGCGATCTGATCGACCGTCGCCCTGCCGTGCAATCGCGCAGATGTGCATCCCGACCGACGAAGCCACGACGTCGAGCTCGTCGGCGAACATCGTCGTCAGCGTCGCGACGATCCGTTTGTGACGCGCCAGATACACCGCGCGCATCCGGCGAACGTGGCGCGCGAACGAGCCCTCTTCGATGAACCGCGCGAGCGCCGCCTGCGTAGGCAGCGCGGTGTGCCAGTCGGTCAGGTACTTGGCGGCCTGGATGGCGTGCGCGACCGAGGCAGGCGCCACCACGAACCCCACGCGCAGCGTCGCCAGCATCGTCTTCGAGAACGAGCCGACGTAGATCGACCCGGCCGGCCCGGTCGAGGGTCTGGAGCGGTTCGATCGGCCGTCCGACGAAACGGAACTCGCTGTCGTAGTCATCCTCGAGGATGGCAGCGTCGTTGCTTTCCGCCCACGCGAGCAGCGCGATGCGGCGCGCGAGTGACATCGACACACCGAGGGGAAAATGGTGCGAGGGCGTGACGTGCACCAGCCGCGTGTCGCGCGGGATCGCGTCGACGACCAGGCCCTCCGCATCCACGGGTACCCCGGTCACCCTCGCCCCCAGCGACGCGAACAGTCGTCGCGGCGGTGTGTAGCCGGGATCTTCGACGACGACGCGGTCGCCGGGGGCCACCAGTGCACGCGCCACGATGTCGACCGCCTGCTGCGTGCCGTTCGTGACGATCACGTCGTCGCCCGACGCGACGACGCCGCGGGCGACGCCGATGTGCCGGGCGATCGCCTCGCGCAGCCCGCGGTGTCCCGCCGGGTCCGAATACTCCCCGTGCCCGACCGCCGAGGCGCGCAGCTCACGTGCCATCAGGCGACGCCATGTCTCGTAGGGGAACAAGCGCGCATCGGGAATCCCGGAGCGGAAGTCGAACCTCGCCGGCCACCAGAGTTGGGTGGGAAGGGGCACTTCGTCCCAGAACGGGCGCGGGCGCAACACGCCCGCTGGCCCCTTCAAATCGGTGCGACGAGGCTCGCAATGGCCGCTGACGAAGGTCCCCGCGCCGACACGAGGCGTCACGAAGCCCTCGCTCATCAAACGGTCGTACGCGACGTTGACGGTCGTCCGCGAAACGCTCAGCCCCCGCGCCAACTCGCGACTCGGCGGCAAACGCTCGCCTTCGCGCAGCCTCCCGTCGAGGATCAGGGCCCGCAGCTGTCGGTAGATTTCGCCGGCGAGGTCATGGCGGCCGACGAGGCTGACGTGGAGCTCCATTGCCGACGATGGTATCCAAGCCTATTGGTCTAGTCTAGTTGAAAGAAATTGGCTATTCCACTGGTCCGCCTCCCTGCGTATCGTCATCGCCGTAGTGCCCAATTCACGCGGAGGTGCCCATGTCAGCCCTGAAGACGACCTCGATTCCCCTTGCCCTGACGGCCGTGCTCTTCACGGCGACCGCTGCCGCCCCCGGTACGGTCGCAGCCGACGGACTCGCGAAAGCTGAAGGCTGTGCCCGTCAGTTCGAGGAGGCACAACGCGTCGATATGGAGTCGTTCAGGGATTTCGACGAAGCGACCTGGCTTGCCGGCCATCATCCGGAAGCCATCACCATTTTCGCGAGCGGGGCGCGGCGCCAGGGCATCGACGCGATCGCAGCCGCGCTCCATCCGCATTTCGTCAACAAGACTGCCGTCTGGAGCTGGATCGAGCTCTATCGATTCGTCGACGGCTGCTCGACGGGATACATTCTCTACGACGCCACATACGACATCCCGTCGATCGGGTTCCACCAGCGCGCGCTGACCTCGGTGACCTACGTTCACGAGGGCGGCAAGTGGCTATCGATCGCCGACCAGGGCACGCTGCTCCCGTAGAGTCTTGCGCTGTAGCGCGATCGGCCGTCGTCGCCTGGGGTGCCTAGGCGGCGGACTTGGCGTCAACGCCCCGGCAACTCCACCATCGTCTCGAATCCGCCCCAGAACATCGCGGGCCCTCCGCTACTTCGACCGCCCGTCATATTGCGTGACGGGCACGGCGTCGACGTCGAGGCCCTGGAGGCACCGGATGTTCACCGCGGCCATGCGACCGCCCTTGGCATCGGCGCCCTCGCCGAATGGATGGATCCCGCACGTCGGACAGAAGTGATGCTTGATCACGTGCTTGTTGAATGTGTACGTCGCCATGTCGGCTTCGGGCGTGAGCAGGCGCAACCGATCGCGCGGAACGAACCACATGAGGACGCCCTTGCGCGAGCAGATCGAGCAGTTGCAGGCCGTCGCTCCCGTGAGGTCACCCTCGACCTCGAAGGCGATCCTGCCGCAATGGCAGCTTCCCTGATACTTCATGCGCGCGCTCCGTCCAGCATGGCAACACGATAGTGCGCCTTCGCGGCGCAGGCAATGCCCGAACGCGCACGACTTGGCCCATCTTGAGCGGCACGGGGCATGATCGGGGAAGACATCGACCCGCTTGGGGTCATGCCCTACGCCTGGCAGCTGACGCAACCGGGGGCCATGCGAACGCGGTGACGAACAAGCGCGGGCCCTAGCGCGTATCACGTTCAGGGAAACGTCGTCCCAGCAGGTGTGGCCCCCCGTCGCGAGCACGCCTGAAAACCGCGGCTACTCGCCGGGGAGCGAGCATGCGGTATTCGCCCTAGAACGGGATCACCACCCCTAGCGACTGTAGATTTTCAACGCACCGTATTCCGGACGGTACACCTGCTGCGCGGAGGCAATGCCAGTGAACAGCGAGCCCGACAACTGCGGGTATTCACCCGGGCCGAGGATCTGGCAGCGCCGATCCTGGTTCGACCGGTCGAATACGGTGTTGTTTTCGAGATGCGTGCGGTACCTACACGCACGCGCGATTTCGGCCCACACGCCCGCGCGCGAGCGAGACGGCTCCAGCTCAACCTCGGCGCGATACCCCGAGCGGGCGTATGGGCCCCGACCACGGCCGCGGCGTGACGGGGCGTATGCCGTGGTTCGGGCCGCCTCGGTGATGAGCACCCTTTCCGCCGACCACGACGACTGTCGGCGCGTAGGGCCACGCACCCCAGCCGCTGCCGCAATTGTTCCAGGGGTAATCGCAGCCGAAAGCCGGCGGTGGGGTTGGGGCCTCCGCGACGTAGGACACCGCGGGCGGAGCCCAGCTCGAATACGGCGGGGGCGGCCCGTAGACGACCGGAGGCGGGGCGTAGGCCGCGGGCATCCATGCGGCCTCGCGCCGGGACTGCTCGAGCTCGTCCTGTAGCCGAGTGACGCGCTCGCTCAAAACCTGCATTTCGGCGCGTCGGGCCGCGTCGCGGGCGGCCTCTTCCTGCGCGGCGGTCCTCGGAAGGCTTTTGATCACGCTCGTGACCTGCGCGTCCTCGGGCGGAGAGAGATTACTGACGTTCATCCGCCCGGTCGCGTCGACCCACACGTAGACGTCCGCGCACGCCGGCGCGACGCCGAACGTTCCGGCCCACGCTGCCATCGCGACCGCTATATGCAAACGCCCCATCGTTGTCTGCCAACAGGATGGCAACCATGGTATTCCGGTGCGCGGCCGTTGGAAAGTCTGCGCTACATCTTGTTACGTCTTCTGCTTGGGCTGCCACAACCCGAGCATCGCGCCGGTCGGGTCGACGAAGATCGACAGCCAGCCCATGTCCTTCACCTCGTGGGAGTCCTTCATCACGTTGGCGCCGAGCGAGCGCGCCTTCGCCGTCGCCGCCTTGATGTCGGGAACGAGGACATAGGGCATCCACATCGACGGCGTGTTCGGCATCGGGTTCTTCATGAGCCCCCCGCCGGTGCCTTCGCCGACGCCGATCACCGAGTACGTTCCGCCTTCCATCGGCATGTCGTCGAACTTCCAATCGAAGAGCTTGCCGTAGAAGCCCTTGGCCTTGCCGACGTCGCTGGTGGCGAGCTCGCAGTGCACGAAAGGATTGCCCATCTCGATCTCCTTGGTGAATCAATTCGAAAGATAGCGGCCCAGGCGGTCGAGGCAACCGTCCCAGCCCTGTTGATGCCGGTCGCGCGCGTCGCGATCGGCGAAGCGGTCGTGCGTGAGCACGAGCTCGGTGCCGCCGCCGCTCGCGCGGAACTCGACGGTGACCAGCGATTCACGCTCGGGCGTGCTCTCCCACGCCCACGTATAGACGAGCCGGCGGTTCGGCACGACCTCGCGGAACACGCCGCCGACCCGATGCGTCTCGCCGCCCGGCCCGTGCATGACGATCCGATAGCGGCCGCCGACGCGCACCTCGCCCGTCACCTCCGACGGGCCGAAATCGTCGGACGGCCCCATCCAGTGCTTCATCTGCTCCGAGTCCGTCCACGCCGCGTAGACCGCCGCGACCGGGGCCTGGAAGGTTCGCCGGAGGGCGAGGCGGGTGTCTTCGTCGGTGGCGTGTTCCATCGCTCCTGCTCCTTTCGCTCGAGGAATGCTTCGAGGCGGTCGAGCCGCACGTTCCAGAACGACTCGTGGCGTTCGAGCCACTCGCGTGCGCCCTTGAGCGCGCCTTCCCTGAGGCGGCAACTCACCACGCGACCCGACTTCTGCCGCGCGATGAGTCCCGCGTCCTCCAGGATGCCCAGATGCTTGATGAAGCCTGTGAGCGACATCCCGAACGGTTCGGCAAGCTCGCCGACCGTATGTTCCCCGCGCTCGAGCCGCGCCAAGACCGCGCGGCGAGTCGGGTCGGCCAGCGCGCCGAAGACGACGTCGAGGGGGGCGGTCTGATAGTGAACCATTTAGTTCACTTTATGCCTACCTGCGGACGGTGTCAAGTGGCGCGATCGGCCCGGCACGATACGATGCCGCGGCGGCCTTCCTCGCTATACTCGACCCATCCGCGCAGCCCGCACGTTGCTCCCATGTCGCCGACGTTTCGGAGATTGCTCGCCGCCATCGTCGCGGGCACCCTTTCGCTCTCGGGATCGCCAGCCGCGGGCGACGAAGCATTCATCCGGGCGAGCGCGGGCATCCTCAAGTCGCGCAGCATGAGCGCCAAGGATCGCGTCGACGCCGCCGATTCGCTCGCGCGCTACGAGCCGCGCGCCGCGGTGCCGCTGCTGATCGAGGCGCTGAACGAGCCGAGCGAGCCTGTGCGGCGCGCGGCCGCGCGCGGACTGTGGACCGTCGCGCGGAACAGCAATGCCGAACTCGCCGCCACCGCCCGCGCCGCGATCCCCGCACTGCAGGTCGCGCTCAACGACACGAGCCTCTCGGTCGCCATGTACGCCGCCGGCGCGCTCGAACAGCTAGGCGAGTCTCCCGCGTCGCTGAGCGAGGTCCGCCGCAAGGCGCTGCGCACGACGGGCCCCTACAGTTACGAGCGCTTCCTCGCGGCGCGCGGCCTCATCGGAATCGATCCGGCGCCGGTGCTCGCGACCTTCGTGCTCGAATGGCTCTACGACGAGCACGTGCGCGCGAATTCGAGCGACAGTTCCGGCGCGCGCGACAACATCGTCATCGCCAACGCGACGCTGGTCCGCCTGGTGCGCACCGGTGATCGCGGCGTGCTGGCCGTGCTCGAGCGCGCGGTCAACTCGAACCGGCCGGGGACGGGCGACGTGCTGCGTGCGATGGCCGCCGCGACGCCGCCGCCGGAGAACTTCGCACGCCTGCTGGTCGCGGAGTCCGACGCGCCCGGCGCCGACACGGTCGCCGCCGCCTACGACCTGATGCCGAAGCTCGTCGAACCGGCCGACCTCAACGAATGGGTGCCGCCCGCGGCGCGCGCACTTTCCGATCCGCGCCGGCAGGCCCATGCCGCACACGCACTCAGGAACGTGGCCGGCAAGACCGCGCTCGGCATGCCCGAGCTCGCGCGACTCGCCGAAGGCGCTGCGCCGGAGGATGTGCGCGCGACCGCGCTTTCCGCACTCGCCGACGCGAGCGACGGCACGCGCGACCTGCCGCCGGCCGTGCTGACCGCGTCGAAGCCCGCGGCGCTGCAGGCTTTCCGGACGGTGCTCGGCCGCGAGCGGCCCGGACCTCCGTTCGAGCAGGCGAGCCGCGGCCTGCGCTACACCGAGCGCGACTTTGCCAAATCGGCGGCGATGTACCTGGACGCGCTGAAGCAGAATCCCGACCCGGGAGCACAGGCGGTACTGCTCGACTACATCGGCCAGGCGCACAGCGCGGCGGGCCCGCTCGCGGACGAATTGCGCCCCTACGCCAATTCCAGCGATCCCAAGGTTCGGCAGGCGGCGATCGGGGCACTGGACTCGATCAAGCCTTCGTGGCGCGAGGCGGGCGTGCGCGCAGCCGCGGTGGCCGCCGGCAATCTGCCGAAGCCGGCGGCGCCACAACCGGGCGCCAAGGGCGTCGACATGATGAAGTTCTACGGTGCGCTGCGCGAGGGCGATCGCGCGGCGATCGCCCGTCTCGTCAACACGGGCAACGTCAACCTGCCGCTCGTCATGCCGAATGGCAACACGACCGCGTTCACGCCGATCGGCGGCGTGCTGCAGCACTGCGGGCTGCCGCAGGTGACGCCGGCCAAGGTGGCGGCGGCCGTCACGCAACTGATGGCGCTGGGCGCCGATCCGGAGCAGCGGATGGGCGGGCAGACGATGCTCGATTACGCCAAAGCGGCCTGTCCCGCCGAGGTCCAGCAGGCGCTGCTAGGACGACCGTAATAACAACCGTATCGGCGGCGGACCTACTTCTGCGGCAGGAGCGCGAGGAGCAGAGGTCCGGCCACGAGGAACCACGTGACGGCGAGCAGGACGAGCGAGAGGAACACGGCTGCGCTGCCGATGTCCTTCGCCCGTTTCGACAGAGGGTGCGTCTCGAGCCCGATCCGGTCGACGGCTGCCTCGAGGCTCGAATTCAGGAGCTCGACGATCAAGACGAGCAGCACCGTGGCGATCAGCAGGACCCGCTCCACCGGCGTCACCGTCACGAGGCAGGCGATCGGCAGCAGGATCACTGCAAGCAGGACTTCCTGCCGGAAGGCGTCCTCGTGGCGATAGGCGAGCCGCAGCCCCGACCACGAATACAAACACGCGTTGACGATGCGCTGCAGGCCGCGCTTGCCCTTGTGCGCGCTCTCGACCGTGTCCTGCGGCGTCATCGTGGGTCGCGTCCGAAGTCTCCCTGGCGGCGGCCGTCATCATACGCCGCCATGGGTGCTAGGCCGCGCTCGCCCGGTCGAGTGTCTGCATCGCCTCCGCATCGAGTGTGAGCGTCGCCGCACGCAGGATCTCGTCGAGCTGGCCGACGCTCGTCGCGCTCGCGATGGGCGCCGTGACCGCCGGTCGTGCCATGAGCCACGCGAGCGCGACCTGGGCCGGCGTCGCACCCGAGCGCTGCGCGACCGCGACAAGCGCGTCGACGATCCGCAGGCCGCGCTCGTTCAGGAATTTTTTCATACCCTCCCCGCGCGCGCTCTTGCCGAAGTCGGCCGGTGTGCGGTACTTGCCCGTCAGGAAGCCCGCGGCGAGCGAGAAGTACGTGATGACGCCGATCCCCTCGCGCACGCAGAGCGCCTGCAGCTCGCCTTCGAAGCTCGCGCGTTCGTAGAGGTTGTAGTGAGGCTGCAGCGTGGCGTAGCGCGGCAGGCCATGCACGCGCGCGGTGTCGAGTGCCTGCGCGAGACGCGCGGCGGTCAGGTTCGACGCGCCGATCGCCTTCACTTTTCCCTGTCGCAGGAGCTGCTCGTACGCGGCGAGCGTCTCCTCGAACGGCGTGTTCTCGTCGTCCCAATGCGACTGGTAGAGGTCGATGCACTCGACCTGCAATCGGCGCAGCGATGCCTCGGCCGCCCGCAGGATGTAGTCCTTGCGCAGCACCTTGTGGCCCTGCCCCATGTCGGAGCCGACCTTCGTTGCGACGATCACGTCGTCGTGGCGCCCGCGGCGTGCGATCCAGCGTCCGATGATCGTCTCGGACTCGCCTCCCTGGTGTCCGGTCGCCCAGCGCGAGTACGAGTCCGCCGTGTCGACCAGGTTGAAGCCCGCGCCGACGAAGCGATCGAGGAGCGCGAACGACGTCGGCTCGTCGGCGGTCCAACCGAATACGTTGCCGCCCAGGGCGAGCGGCGCGACGTCGAACCCCGTGCTGCCCAGCTTGCGCTTGTCCATGGCCTTTCCGTCTTCGTGGAATTTCGCTCCCGGCGCAATGTTAGCGGATCACGCCGAGCGCGACCGCTTGGAATAGACTGCGCAACGCCGTTGCCACCTCACGGAGCCCTCCGCAAATGATCCGAACGATTGTCCGACTCGCCGCCCTGCTTGCGCTGGCGTCGACGCCCGCGCTCGCGCAAAACGTGAAAATCACGCCGCTCGGCTCGCACGCGGGCGAGCTTTGCGCGCGCGACCGCGCGACGCTGTTCGAGGACCCGACCGGCGTGCGCATCCTCTATGACGCCGGACATTCGGTGACCGGCGGCGACGACGCGCGACTCGGCGCCGTGCACGTCGTGCTGCTGAGCCACGCCCACGGCGATCACATCGGCGACCAGAGACTCAAAGCGACGGAGGCCGGCACCTGCGACACACCGGAGATCGTCTCCGCGGCGCCGAACTCGACGACCGCGGAGATCGCTGCGGCGAAGAACGCCGCCGTGATCATGAGCACGCCAATGGCGAACTTCATCGGCCGCAAGGTCGAGACCATTCGCGGCAAGCCGACCGCGGCCTGCGTGCAGACCGGCCCCGACCTTGTCGTCCCGTTCGCGGCGCCGTGCCTTGTCGGCGTGCAGATCGGCGGCACGCGCAACGTGAAGACCACCGGCGCCGCGCGTGCCGTAGAGATCACGACCGTGACCGCCGCCCACGACAGCACCGTCCCGCGCGACCTGCTCTCGGAATCGGCGCGCAAGAGCCTCGAGGCGGACAACGTGAGCCTCACGCTCGGGCCGTCGACCGGTTATGTGATCCGCTTCACGAACGGTCTGACCGTGTACCTGTCCGGCGACACCGGCTTGCACGCCGAGATGAAGTCTGTCGTCGCCGACTTCCACAAGGCCAACCTGATGCTGCTGAACATGGGCCCGACGGCGGTCACGAGCTATTCGGCAGCCTATGCGGCGAACGAGCTCGTGCGTCCCAACGCGGTCATCGCGACGCACGTGAACGAGGGCGCGACGACCGCCGGCAAGCTACGGCCGAACTCGCGCACCGCGGCGTTTGTCACACTCGTCAAGGGCCGGCCGGTCTATCCGGCGCTGAGCGGCAAGACGATGGAGTTCGACGGCGACGCCAAATGCGTCGCCGGATGCTGACGTTTCAATTGACGCGAGAAGGAGACGCCATGCGTGTCGAGCCCTACTTCTTCTTCAATGGCCGCTGCGACGAGGCCCTGCAGTTCTACCAGCGCGCGCTCGGCGCGAAGGACGTCGAGATCATGCGCTACAAGGACAGCCCCGAGCCGATGCCGCCCGGTACGTTTCCTCCGGGCTGCGAGAACAAGGTGATGCACTCGAGCTTCAAGATCGGCGACACGACGGTGATGGCGTCCGACGGACGCTGCAGCGGCCAGCTCAGCTTCGAGGGATTGTCGCTGTCGGTGACGGCGGCGAGCGACGCCGAAGCGGACCGCCTGTTCGCCGCGCTCGCCGACGGCGGCAAGGTGCAGATGCCGATCGGCAAGACGTTCTTCGCGTCGAAGTTCGGGATGGTTGCCGACCGCTTCGGCGTCGGGTGGATGGTGATCTCCGGCGCGTGACGTGCGTTCGGCCGCGGCGGAACCGCGGCCGAAGCAAGGCGAAACGGCGATGCCCGCTACACGCGCGGCTCCCCGCGTCCGTTGACCGTGATGGTCGAGCCCGGGGCGAATGCGAGCTGGGCGCGGTGCGTGTTGCCGCGGAACACGTAGGTCACGTCCCAGTACGCCGGCTGTGCCGAAGGAACGGCCTCGCAGCGCTGGACATTCTGCGTGTAGGTCTGCGGGCTCCCGCGGTTCACGTTCGACCCGACGGCCGCACCCGCGACGGCGCCGACGGCAGTGGCCACGTCATTGCCGCGCCCGCTGCCGATCTGGTGGCCGAGCACGCCGCCCAGAATGCCGCCGATAATGGCGCCGCCGACGTTGGGCCCGCCGCCCGACTGGACCTGCTGCTGCTCGACCCAGCAGCGTTGCTCAGGCGGACCGACGACCGCTCGGACGGCGACGACATCGGCTTGATAGAGCGTCTCCCCGTAGCGCTGATAGTACGGATACGGTTGCGGCGGAGGCGGCGGCGGCGGGGCGTAACCCGTGTTCGGTCGACCGCTGACGCGTCGCATCGACGAGACCTGGTTGTTGAACCCCGCGTACGCGAGCGATGGATACTGCCCCTTCTCCAGCACGATGCAACGGCCGCCGAAATCCGCGTGCTCGCAGAGTTCCCACCGCCCGCGGTCGACGATGGCCGACGACGCGCGATCGTTGAACCCCGATCCGTCGAGATTGGAGATCGGCCCGTTCGCCGTGAACGAGTGGCCGCGGAATCCTTCACCTTCGTAGAGCGTCAACTGCGCCGCGGCCTGCGCCGCGAACATTGCGGAAGCGACGCCCAGCGCCGCCGCGAACGATCTTGCAACATTTGCACTCATTTTTCGCCTCCCGGTGCGTTACACAGCCGATGTGACCCACTAACGCAGAGCGAGTTCACCGCGTTGACGCGCGCGGCGCCGGTGCATGTTGTGTGGCGCCCCCACCTGTCGGCCACAACCCGTGCCCCACGCCGGCCGACGGAATAACGGCGAATGCCGAATATTCCATATGGATTTCCGGCCCCCGATCGGCTAACCTCGCATTTTGCAACATTTACACGCCCCCGCCGCGATGCCCGCCCGGTCCCATTCCCGCGCCTGCGCGCTCGTGCTCGCCGCACTGCTGGCGTCCGGACCCGCGCTCGCCCAGCAGCCGGGCTTCAAGTTCTCGCAGCAGGACGATTCGGAGCGGCAGGAGCAGGAGGCGCGACAGAACCGCATCGCGGCGCAGCTCTCCACGCCCTGCCGCGCCTCGATCAAGGATAAGAAGATCGTGGTCCTGATCGGCGAGCGGCGGTCGAACGGCATCATCGCCGCCGAGCAGCAGAACTACGGTCCGCTGTTCGACGCGATCAACAACCGACTCCGCAGCGTGGGGCTCCGCACGTACACACCCGAGGAGATCCGCCGCCAGATCGCGCAGGCCGAGATCGACGCATACTTCAAGAACGACCAGGACGCGATGCTCTCCGCGGCCAAGCGGCTCGGCGCGAGCTTCGCCCTCAAGGGGCTGATCACGGCCGACGCGACGCGCAACCCGATGATGAACGTGAACCAGGTCATGGTGAACATGCATTTCACGCTGACCGGGGGCGGCCGGATCATCTCGGAGGCCGATGCGCATTCCGGATCGTACGCCGGCGCCGACGTCTCGCGGATGGCGCTCACCCTCGTCAACGAGCAGGCGGACGAGGTGGTCGCCACGCTGTATTCGGATTACTGCCGCATTGCGGGCGCTGCACCCCGAAAGCAGAACTAGTTCCATCACGCGTTCGTATCGACGACGCACTCGGAGGACCCTGCCATGAGCCAACGCGCACGCCTCGTCACCCTGCAGATCCTGCTCGGGACCGCCCTTCTCGCGGCCGCCACCGCCGCTTCGGCGCAGCCGACCTGGGGCAACCCTTCGCCGACGGCGGGCGGCGAAACATCGCAAAAGGCCAACGCCGCCGCGGACCAGACGATCTACCAGCCGGTGACCTACACCAACGCCAGCCGCAAGGGCCCGGCGCTGGTGGTGATTCCCGGCGAGATCAAGAGCAACAATGCGACGTTCCTGCAGAAGTTCACCGCGAACAACATCGCGGACTTCGGCGAGATCGAGCTCTCCAGCGCCAACTTTACGGTGCTCGAGCGCTCGAACCTGGGGCCGTTGCTCAAGGAGTTCGAGCTCGCCTACAACCTCGGTGATCCCGACCAGGCGCGCAAGTTCCTGAAGATGGGCAAGCTCAAGGCGACGAAATACGTGGTCAAGTTCGACATCCTCAAGACCGAGCAGGTCGCCTCCGCGCAGTCCGGCTTCGACGGTCGCACGCTCGGTCAGATGGCCGGCCTGCTGGGCGCGTTCTCGGGGTCGCGCGGCGGCGCGCAGGCGGGCGCCGTCGGCGGCACGGCCGTAGGCTCGGCCCACTCGGAGGAAGCGACGAGCGTCTGGGTCATCGGCATGCGCTACAAGATCATCAACGCCGAGACCACCGAGCAGGTCGCGACGGGCTATACCGAGGAGAAGATGGAGATCGGCGCGAAATCGTCGGGCTTCCTCGGCGTCAACCAGGCGCAGCAGGGCGGCGTGTCGCTCGACACGATGGTGCAGCGGCTCGTTCAGAAGAACGTGTGGGAAATCGACCAGAAATACAAGTAGCCGGCCGGCTGACCGCACGCCAAGCGACGCCGGCCTGCCGCCGGCGTCGCCGTCTTGAGGCAGGGAGTCACGCATGCCCGAAATCGACCACATCGGCAAGTACGAGATCCGGCGCGAGATCGGCCGCGGCGCGATGGGCGTCGTCTACGAGGCATACGATCCGATGATCAAGCGCGTCGTCGCGCTGAAGACGATTCGCCGGGATCAGCTCACCGACGAGGATTCGGCGCAGATGATCAACCGCTTCCGCCGCGAGGCGCAGGCGGCGGGCCGGCTCAACCACCCGAACATCGTGTCGATCTACGATTTCGGCGAGGAAGGCGGCATCTGGTACATCGCGATGGAGTTCGTCCAGGGGCGCGAGCTCAAGGCGTGCTTCGAGGCGAACGAGCGCTTCCGCATTCCGGACATCGTGCGGATCATGAAGCAGATCCTGGGCGCGCTCGACTATTCGCACAAGCAGGGCGTGATCCACCGCGACGTGAAGCCCGCGAACATCTTTCTCCTGACCGACGGCTCGGTGAAAGTCGGCGACTTCGGCATCGCGCACATCGAGGCGTCGAACCTCACGCAGGTCGGCACCGTGCTCGGAACGCCGTCCTACATGTCGCCCGAGCAGATCCTCGGGCTGCCCGTTGACGGGCGCTCCGATCTCTTTTCCGCGGGCGTGATCCTCTACCAGTTCCTGACCGGTGAACGGCCGTTTTCCGGCTCGTCGACGACGACGATGCAGAAGGTGCTGAAGGAGGACCCGCTGCCGCCGTCGTCGCTCAACGTGCAGGTGCTGCCGGTGATGGACGCGGTCGTGCGCAAGGCGCTCGCGAAGCACGCCGACGAGCGCTACCAGACCGCGCAGGAATTCATCGACGCGATCGAAGCGGCGGCGCAGGCGGCCGGCGGCGGCGCCGGCGTGACGCTGCCGGGCGTGCGCGCCGGCAGCACCGACGCGACCGTCATGGCGACCCCCGAGGCGACCGCGACTGCGACGCGCACCGCGACGATCCCGCCGCGGCCGGTGCCTCCGCCCCCGCTGACGACGACCTCCGCCGGTCCGCCTCCTACACCTTCGCGCGTCCCGCCGGGCGCGATCGTCGCCGTGGCCGTGGCGGTCGCGCTCGGCGCCAGCGCATGGTTCGCCTGGCAGCGCTTCGGTCCCGACATCACGCACACCGCGCAGGCGCCCGCGTCCGCGACGCCGCCGTCGCCGGTCGCGCCTCCGGCGCCCGCCAAAGCGCCGGCGCCCCTGCCGGTCGCCACGCCCGGCACGGTCACGATCTCGGCCGTCGGCCTCGTCGATCCCGCCGATCCCCGCTACAAGGGCGACAAGGCGCTGCAGCAGGACGACGCTCGCGCCGACGCGAAGAGCCAGGTCGTTGCGAAGGCGCTCGGGCTCCTCCTCGACTCGAAGTCGCTCGCGAAGCACTACGATCTGCTCAAGACGAAGCTGCTGTCGAACAGCGGCGCGTACATCGAGACGGTCGTGCGCGAAAGCGAGCCGCGCGTGGGCAAGGACGGGCTCATGGCCGTCACCACCGAGGCGGTCGTCAACGTGAAGGCGCTGCAGAAGTCGCTGAACCAGATGACGCGCGACGAGCGGGTCGAGATCATCCGCGCGAACGGCGACCCGAAAGTCTCGGTGCAGGTGACCGTGCGCGATTCCGACCAGCCCGACGCGCCGCCGCAGACTTCGCCGGTCGCCGAGAACATCCTGAAGGAGCGCATCAAGACGTTCGGCTTCCGCACGTGGGCAGAGGGCGCGCCCGAAGGCAAGGCCGGCGCGGACTTCGCGGTGCGCGGCGAGGCGAAGGTGAAGAAGCTCTCCGCACGGCTCGAGGCCTCCGGACTTCCCGGTGACCAAGTACACGCTGACGTCGTGGACGGTGAAGTGCGTCGACCTCGCGACCGGCGAGGAGATCTACTTCAACACGGCGCTGCCGACGAGCGTCGGCAGCTGGAACAGCGAGGAGGAGGCGCTGAAGGCGATCGGCGCGAAGATCGCCGACGAGTTCTCGCGCGACTTCTTCCTGCAGCACGCGAGCGTGTCGAGCCAGAAGATCGCGCTCGCCATCGACGGCTTGCCCGACGCGGCGACCGAGGACGCGGTCGGCCGCGAGTTCCTCGGGCTGCCGCAGGTCATCGCCGCGTCCGCGCGCCCCGCCGCGAAGCCGCGTGTCTACGACGTCCAGCTCGCAGGCACGGACGCCGCGGGCGATCTCGTCGCCGCCGCGATCCTGAGGCCGCTCAACGCCAAGCTCGGCCAGCCGTGCTTCGCGCTCGGCGCAGTCAACGGCGACAACGTAGCCGTCGCGTTCGACAAGGCGTGCGCCGCCGCTGCCGTTCTGTCACGGCTCGAGACGAATCCGCCGGCCGGCCTCTACGGCGCGCCGCCCGAGCGCCAGAAGAGCGTGATCAAGGATCCGGGCACGTTCAAGAAGCTGACGACCTGAACCGGCCTGCTGTCATCCCCGCGCAGGCGGGGCCCAGTGACGTTCGCCGAAGGACGCTGGGTTTCCGCTTCGCGGGAACGACGGCAAGTTTCGTGATCGCGCCTGTGCAGCTACCCGTCGCCCGCGATGAAGGCGTAGCGCAGAATCTCGGAAGGGTCGGCGGCGTACGGGTGGCCGAAGCTGATGTGGCCGCGCCCGCGCAGCATCAGCTCCTCGCGGCGGAGCTGGATCTCGCCCTCGCCGTCGACCGTCACGAAGGTCCCGTTCGAGCTCTGGTCGACCAGCACGAACTTGTCGCGCCGGCGCTCGATCCGCGCGTGCATGCCGCGAGGCGAGCCGGTCGGCGATCACGACGTCGTTCTGCGCATCGCGGCCGATCGCCACCGCCATGACGGCGAGGCCGAGCTCGATCGCGCGCGTGCCGTGCACGAGCTCGAGGCGCGCCGGGCGCAGCTTCGGGCGCGTCGTAAGCGTCGTGAGCTCGGACGAGTCCTGCCAAACGAGCTCCATGATCACGATGTCCTTCTCCTTGCCCTTGACGGTCAGGACGTCGACCTCGCGCACCTTGCCGCGCAGCTCCGGCGACAGCGCGTCGGCGGTCGCCGCGGTCAGGATCACCTGCCCACCCTTCGCCAGCGAAACCATGCGCGCGGCGACGTTCACGCAGTCGCCGTAGACGTCGTTCTGCGACTCGATCGCCTCGCCGCAGTGGAGGCCGACGCGCAGCGCGATCCTCAAGTTGAGCTCGCGCGCGAGCTCGCTCATCCGAAGCTGGATCTCGCCGGCGGCGGTCACCGCCTGATCGGCGCCGGGAAACACGACCATCGCCTCGTCGCCGATCGTCTTCACGAGGCGCCCGCCGTGGCCCGCCGAGGCCTCCTGCACGAGCGCGAGGCACGCGACGATTGTCGCGAGCGCCTTCGCATCGCCCACCTGCTCGTAGAGGCGCGTGCTCCCCGAGACATCGGCGAACAGCACGGCCATCGCTTGCCCGGCGGAACTCATCGGCGGCGGAGGGAGACCAACGGAGCGGACAGTATAAGGGAACGCCGCAGAAGGACGTAAAATGCGAAATTTCCCGTGATCTCGGCCTCCGGAACGACATGATCACCATCCATCACCTCGACACGTCACGCTCCGAGCGCATCGTGTGGCTGATGGAAGAACTCGGCCTCGAGTACCGGATCGAGCCTTGGCGGCGCCAGGCGAACGGCGCGGCGCCGGATGCGCTGAAGGCGATTCATCCGCTCGGCAAGGCGCCGATCATCCGCGACGGCGACACGGTGCTCGCGGAATCGGGCGCGATCGTCGAGTACCTCGTCAACCGGCACGCCGGCGGCCGGCTCGCGGTGCCCCCGTCGGCGCCGGGCTACGCGCGCTATCTCTACTGGCTGCACTTCGCCGAGGGCAGCCTCATGACGCTCATGATCGTCGCGCTCGTGCTCTCCCGGATGCCGGACGGCCGCACGAGTCCCGCCGGCACGCGTGTACTCGCGCGGATGCAGCAAATGCTCTCCTTCGTCGACGCGGAGCTCGGCGCGACGCCGTGGTTCGCGGGCTCGGAGTTCACCGCGGCCGATGTGATGATGACGTTCGCGTTCACGACGATGCGGCATTTTCTCGAGTACGATCTCGCGCCGTACGCGAACATCCTCGCGTACCTCGCGCGCATCGAGGCACGCCCCGCGTACCGGACGGCGATGGCACTCGCGGGCCCGAAGGTGGGCGCATGAGGGTCCGCCGCGCCGCGTGGATCGTCGCGCTCGGCATCGCGCTCGTGCCGGCGGCAGCGCGTGCCACCGAGACCGACCAGTTCACGCTGCCGCCGAAGCCACTGGACGATCTCGGCCGCGAGATGGGCGCAATCGTCGTCGCCGCGCTCCACGAGGCCGTCGCGCAGCTCAACGCGAGCCTCGCCGAGCGGCGATTGCGCAATCCGCAAGCGGGGCTCGAGCCTGGCGACGAGCGGCTGCTCGCGACACGCATCTACGAGGACACCGGCGTCGGCGCGCCGGAGGCGACGATGGAGCGCGTGCTTCGCTACGGCAACTACGGCACGCGCAACGTCCGCTTCACGCCCTCGTACTTCGACACGATCTACTCCGGCGCCTTCTCGCCCTATCCGCTCGCCCACATCACGACCAACTGTCCGACGATCCGGCTCTACGGCGTCTACGTCGGCACCGACAAGCCTGGGCACATCTTTCAGCAGGGCTACGAGTACTTCAACATGTACGAGGACGCGCGCGCGGGCGGCGCCGACGAGAAAGCGGCGATCGCGCGAGCCGTCGCCTACGGCGTGCTGACCGAAAAGGGAATCTACGGCATCGCGCTGACCGGCGTGTACTCGAACGGCGATCTCGCGGGCAACTATGCGGGATTCAAGTTCTACCGCAACCTGTTTCACGAGATCCGTATCGGCGACGCGACGGTCGCCCCGATCGTGCGCCGGGACGGCGACCAGTACGTGATCGATCCGGCGCGCGACGACCCGGACATCATGCGGCCATACGTCACCGAGCACCTGAACGAGGCGTACAACCCGTCACGCCACGTGTTCAGCGTCGAGCGCATCCGCGGCCACGTCCGCAACCGCTGCGCGGCGTGGAAGACGCAGGTGCCGGACTTCGACGAAGAATCGTACCGTGCGCACCTCGAGCGGAACAGGACGTGGTTCGGCGAGCCCTATGGCTGGGACCTGCCGGACGCGGACGCCGCGAACCTGCTCGAATGCTTCAGGCCCGATAGCGGCTAGGATTCAGGCGTAGCGGCAACTGCCCCTCGCGGCCCGGGCCGCGAGCGGCAGTTGGGACACGACGGGCGCCGCTACTTCGGCGTGCGGACGTACCGAAGGTACGGTTTCGGCGACCTCCAGCCCTGCGGAAAGCGCTGCTTCGCCTCCTCGTCGGACACCGACGGCACGATGATCACATCCTCGCCGTGCTTCCAGTTGACGGGCGTCGCGACCTTGTGCGCCGCGGTCAGCTGGATCGAGTCGAGCAGCCGCAGCACCTCGTCGAAGTTGCGGCCGGTGCTCATCGGATAGGTCAGGATCGCCTTCACCTTCTTGTCGGGCCCGATCAGGAACACCGAGCGGATCGTCGCATTGTCCGCCGCGGTGCGCGGCTGCGTCGCGCTCGCGTTCGGGTGGATCATGTCGTAGAGCTTCGCGACGGTAAGGTCGCGGTCGCCGATCAGCGGATAGGTGACCGCGTGGCCCTGCGTCTCCTCGATGTCCTTGAGCCACCGCTGGTGGTCGTCGACCGGGTCGACGCTCAGGCCGACGATCTTGCAGTTGCGCTTCTTGAACTCCGGCGCGAGCCCGGCCATGTAGCCCAGCTCCGTCGTGCAGACCGGCGTGAAGTCCTTCGGATGCGAGAACAGGATCGCCCAGCCGTCGCCGATCCAGTCGTGGAATTTGAGGGAGCCCTGCGTCGTCTGGGCCGTGAAATCGGGTGCCTCGTCACCAATGCGGAGTGCCACGGTATACCTCCTTCGGAATTGCGGCGGTCGCGCTGCGATTCGCGCTGCCGCCGAATGCGGAAAATGCGCCCGCGCACGGCGAAATGCAAGCCGCTATCCGGCAATATCCATGTGAACGAGATGTATATCGCCGGGCTCACACCGCCGCGAGCACGGTCAGCGCACCGCTGGTCTGCGCGCCGCCGGCGTTGTTGCCCTCGACCATGTTGTCCTGCCCCGACTTGAGCATCGCGCCACCCACTTGCGCGAGGCCGAAGCCGCCGTTGCGCGTGATCCGGTTGCCGCACACGGCGGCGGCGGCGCCGCACGCCCGTGGCCACGATGCCGCGCAGCGCGTTGACGTCGATCACCGAGTCCGAGACGTCCGCGGTCGCCGACCCCGCGCCCTGCGTCGACACGCCGATGCCGTCGGCGCCGTTCCCCGTGATCATGCTTCGCGTCACCGTGACGAGGACGCCTGGCCGCGACGGGCGCGGGAATGCCCGCGCTGATCCCAGCCGCGCCGTTGTCCGCGATCGCGCCGCCGTCGAGCGCCAGGTAGCACGCGGCGCCGGCCCTGCTGGTCGAGACGCCGACCCCGTAGTTGCCGTTGCGCACGCTCACGAGGTCGCGCGCGCTGCCCCACGCGCCGTTCAGCACGTTCAGCCCGACGTTGCCGTTCGCCTCGGTGCGCACGCGTTCGAGCGAGAACCGGATCGCGCCGTCGAACCGCAGGCCCTCGGCGCACTGCGCGACCTGCGTGTCGCGTACGTGGACCTCGCCTGGCGGCGTGTCGGCATGGATGCCGATACTGCCCCAGCCCCGAGATCACGCAGCGGTCGATGCGCACCGTCGCGTTGCCCACGTGGATGCCGACCATCCCGCCGGGCCCGCGGATGGTGAGTCCGCGCAGCGCCACGACGCCCGCGGTGACGTCGATGCCGGTGCCGGCCGTCACCGTGATCCCTGCGTAGATGCCGGGCGGGGCGATGACCGACACTGATTTGTTGATGACCACTGTGCCGTAGCCTGCCGAGTCGAGCACGATGATCTCGCCGCCGGGATCGGTCTGCGCGAGCGCGGCCCCGATCGAGCGGCAGGGTGTGGCGAGCCTTCCGTCGTTCGTGTCCAGACCGTTCGACGCTACGTACGTGCGCGGCTGCATGAAAACCTCCTCGGGCCGAAACGTGCAAAGAACGGGGTATGGTATCCGACTCGAGTCGTTCCGGCAGCGCTCGCCCCGCGTCCGCGATCGCAGTGCTACTCCGCACGCCGACGTTCCTGACCCGCGGAACGTCCGACCCATGAAGATCCGTCGCGTCGGCACCGCGGTGCACACGAAGGAAACCCGACGGCTACACGCTCAGCGCCGTGTTCGACATGCACGCGGTGAACCCGTCGCTGATTCCGGACGTTCGAAACGCTGAAGCCGGCGACCGAGCGGGCCCCTCGTCACGGCTTGCGCGCGTAGCCGCTCGCGCGCATGCAGGCGTCGAACATACGGTTGTACGTGGACTGCCTGGGATCGTAGGGTCCGCTCCCGAGGTTCTTCTGGTCGGTCTCGGCCTGCTTGTCGCAGAGCGAGGCTTCCCTGAGAAACTGGTCCCGCGGCGTCTTCCCCGGATCGTAGTCGTCGGCCGTGCGTACCTCGGTCGACGCGCAAGCCGCGCCGAACGCGGCGGCGACAATGACGAGGGGACGGCGCAGGGCGATCATGGCGCGGCGAGGGACACCTCGGCCGGAATATCCCCGATCATAGCAGGGGGTGAGCGTCCGCCGGCGCGAACCGCTACCCGCGGCCGAGGTCGAACGGACGCTGCAATGTTTGCGGCGCCGGACCGACCAATGCGTGCAGGCCCCGGAGACACCGGGGAGCCGCGAGACGGGAGAACGTTCATGACCGCCAAATCGATCGGCCGCTTCATCGCGGCGCTGGCGCTGCCGGTACTTGCCGCGTACGCCGGAGCCGCCCCACTGCCCGCCCCCGCCGTCGACATCCCGGCCGCGTCGGTCAAGTCGCCGCAAACCGCCGTGTTCGCAGGAGGCTGCTTCTGGGGGGTGGAGGCCGTCTTCCGGCACGTGAAGGGCGTGACGCGTGCCGTCTCGGGCTACGCCGGCGGCATGATCGTCAAGCCGAGCTACGAGCAGGTCGGCACGGGTCGGACGGGGCACGCCGAATCGGTCGAGGTCACCTACGATCCCGCGCAGGTGTCCTACGGCCAGCTGCTCGCCGTCTTCTTCTCGGTCGCGCACGACCCGACGCAGAAGGATCGGCAGGGGCCGGATGTCGGCACGCAGTACCGCTCCGCGATCTTCTACGTGAACGACGAGCAGAAGCGCGTTGCCGAGGCGTACATCGACCAGCTCGACAAGGCGAAGACGTTCGGCGGTCCGATCGTCACCCAGGTGGCGAAGCTCCCCGCGTTCTGGCCGGCCGAGGACTACCACCAGAACTATCTCGCGTTGCACCCGACGCAGCCGTATATCGTCATCAACGACCTGCCCAAGCTTGCGGCCCTGCAGAAGGAGTGGCCCGGGCTCTTCACGAAGCGCTGACGGGACGGGCGGCGGCGCCGCCCTCGCCTTGCGCGCCCGCCTGCCCGACCGCAGGCAGGGAGAAATCTCGCGAATCCGGCGATAATGCGGCGTCCGGGCTCGCCTCGCCGGCCGGCCGTGAACGCCGGACCGGCGGTCGCAGCCCCGCGTTCGCCCATGACCCCGCAAAGCGCCGCCACAACCTCGCTGCCGACCGGCACGGTGACGTTCCTCTTCACCGACATCGAGGGCAGCACGCGGCTGTGGGAAACGCACGCGGCGGCGATGCGCGCCGCTCTCGCACGTCACGATGCGCTCTTGCGTGACTGCATCGACGATCACGACGGGCACGTCTTCAAGACCGGAGGCGACGCCTTTTGCGCCGCGTTCCACACCGCCTCCGACGCGCTCGCCGCGGCGCTCGACGCGCAGCGGGCGCTCTCGCGCGAGCCCTGGCCCGAAGGGGCCAAGCTGCGCGTGCGCATGGCGCTGCATTCGGGCGCGGTCGAGGTCCGGGACGGTGACTACTTCGGTGCTCCGCTCAACCGCGTGGCGCGGCTGCTCGCGGCGGGTCACGGCGGGCAGACGCTCCTCTCCGAAGCGACGCACGACCTCTGCCGCGATCACCTGCCGCCGCTCGCGAGCGTCAAGGCGCTGGGGTCACATGGCCTCAAGGATCTCGGGCGGCCGGAAGCGGTGTTCCAGGTCTGCCATCCCGACCTGCAGCAGAGCTTCCCGCCGCTCAAGTCGCAGCTCGCGCCGGCGGACAAGGAAACGCCATCCATCGCCGTGCTGCCGTTCGTCAACATGAGCCGCGACGAAGAAAACGAATATTTCGCCGATGGGTTGTCGGAAGAGCTCCTGAACGTGCTCGCGAAGATTCGCGGCCTGCGCGTCGCGTCGCGCACCTCGGCGTTCTCGTTCAAGGGCAAGGACGTCGACATCCCGACCGTCGCGCAGAAGCTCAACGTGGCCACGGTGCTCGAAGGCAGCGTCCGCAAGTCCGGCAAGCGCGTGCGCATCACCGCGCAGCTGATCGAGGTCGAGTCGGATTCGCACCTGTGGTCGGAAACCTACGACCGCGAGCTCGACGACATCTTCGCCGTGCAGGACGACATCGCTCAGTCGGTGGTCAAGGAGCTTCGCGCCGCGCTGATGGGCGAGCCGGCCGAAACCGCGGCAGGCACCGCAGCGGCGGCCGAAGTGCGCCGCGCCGCCGCCGGGCGCGGCGACAATCCCGAAGCCTTCCAGCTCTACCTCCAGGGCAAGTTCTTCGGTGAGCGGACCACGCAGGCAGACACCGACAAGGCGATCGAGCTGTTTCGGCGCGCGCTCGCCATCGATCCGAACTTCGCGCTCGCGTGGGCGGGTCTGTCGCGAATCCATCAAATCCAGGCGGGTTACGGCTTTGCGCCGATCGGCGAAGGCTACGAGCGCGGCCGCGAGGCCGCGCAGCGCGCGCTCTCCCTCGCGCCGGATCTGGCCGAGGGCCACATCGAGCTCGGCCACATTCAGGAAGCCCACGACTGGAACTGGCCGGCGGCGGAAGCGTCGTTCCGGCGCGCCCTGGAGCTCGCGCCGGGCGACGCCCACGCCTTGCGGTCGGCCGCGAGTCTGGCGCGGATTCTCGGGCGGCGCGACGAGGCGCTCGAGCTGGTGCGCAAGGCCATCGCGCTCGATCCGCTGTCGGCCCCCACGCATCGCCAGGCCGCGATGATCTATCTGATGTCGAATCGGCTCGACGACACGGCGGCGGCGTTCCAGCTCGCGCTCGACCTGAATCCGACCGCGGGTCTCGGTCACGCCTTTCTCGCGATCACGCGCCTGCTGCAGGGCCGCGCGCAGGAGGGGTTGGCGCTGGCGGAGGCGGAGCCGCACGCCGTCTTCCGCAACCTGGCACTCGCGATGATTCAGCGCGCGCTCGGGCGGCAGACCGAGGCGGACGCGGCGCTGCGGACGCTGGAGACTGAATTCGGGTGGACGGCTGCGTACCAGGTCGCTGAGGCCCACGCCGACCGGCACGACGCGGACAAGGCGTTCGAATGGCTCGAGAAGGCGTACGTCCAGCGCGATCCGGGCGTCGTGTACACGGCCGTGGACGGGCTCCTCGAGCCGCTGCACGGCGACCCGCGCTGGAAGCCGTTCGTGCAGAAGCTCGGGTTCGGCGGCTGACGATGCGAGGGACCTTCCGCATCGCTCGCTGCGGCGCGATCGCGATCGCCGCGGCGGTCGCGTCGATGCCCGCGCTTTGCGCTACCGAGAAGTTCGTCTACCTGGGCGCCCAGCCCGACGGCGTCGAAATCTACGTTCAGGCCTCGCCACCGACCACCGGCGCGGATGGCCGCCGCCAGGGCTGGTTCCGCACGGTGCCGAAGGCGCCGCAGCCGATCAACGACGAGAACGGCGCGCCGCGGCAATACACGGACATGCTCGCGTTCAACGTCGCCGACTGCGCAAAGCGAACGATGGGCGCTTCCGCAATGATCTACCGCGACGACAAGCAGGCGACGGTCGCCCGGTTCGAGATTCCGCCGAAGGAGCTCGAGCTTCGCCCGATCAAGGCGAACACGCTGGGCGACGCGATGCTCGGCCGGCTGTGCGCGCCGACGAGGAAGCCGGCGGCTCCGCCGCCCTCGCCGGGAACGGCATCCCCCTACAAGTGAAGGCCCGTGCTATGACGATCCTGACCGCGCGAACGGGGCTCGCCGGCGCCATCGCCTGCGCCGTGGCACTCGCGGCGGGCTGCGCGACGGCGCCGGCGGACGATGGACGCGCCGCCGCCACGCGCTACCAGAGCGTGATCGCGAACCCGATCCGCACCGACCAGGATCGCCGGATGGATGCTTCGCGCCATCCCGCCGAGTTCCTTCCGTTCACGCAGGCAAAGCCGGGGATGATGGCGCTCGACGTCTCCGCGGGCGCGGGCTACACATCGCAGCTGATCGCGCTCGCGGTCGCGCCGACCGGCAAGCTGTGGGCGCAGTCGCAGCGCCCGGGACCGGCGCTTCAGAAGCGCCTCGCCGATCACCCGCAGGCGAACCTGATCATCGTCGAGCGGCCCTTCGAGGATCCGGTACCGCCCGACGCGCCGCCGCTCGATTTGATCACGATCGTGAACAACTACCACGACATCACCTATCTGCCGGTCGACCGCGCGAAGATGAACGCACGCCTGTACGCTGCGCTCAAGTCGGGTGGGCGCCTCGTCGTCGTCGATCATTCCGGGAGGCCCGGTACCGGCGTGAGCGAAGGCAGGACGCTGCACCGGATCGACGAGACCGTCGTGCGCAGCGAGCTCGTGCAGGCGGGGTTCGTGCTCGAGGCCGAAGGCACGTTCCTCCGCAATCCGTCCGATTCGCGCACCGAGTCGTCGAACGACCCGAAGGATCCGACCGACAAGTTCGCGTTGCGGTTCGTCAAGCGCTGAGCGCGGGGAACAGGACGCGCGGACCGCCTGTTTGCATCGGTACGATCGGCGTAGAATCGATCGCACGGACGCAACCGCGATGACCGCACGAGGCCTCGGCAAGCACCTTGCCGCCGCACTGGCGGCGGCCCTCGTCGTGCCCGTAGCAACGCACGCGTGGGGCGCGTCCGCGCCCATCTACAAATGCGTCGACCGCAATCTGGGCATCAGCTACACCGACATTCCCTGCAAGGACGGCGAGCGCCTCGACGTGCGCGCCGGCGACGCCGACCCGGCCGCGATCGCACGCCTCGACCGCGAGCGCGACGCGCTCGACCGCAGCGCGGCGCAGCGCATCGCCGACGAGCGGCGTTCGACGCTGGAGCGGCGCTACTACGATCCCGGCACCGCGTACGTGGTCCAGGAAGGCCCCGCGTACCCCGAGGCGCCGGACTACTACCCGTACGCCTACGGTTATGGCTACGGCGGCGTCTGGACCCCCGAGCGCAAGCGTCCACCGGACACACGTACGGACCGGCGCCGCCAGCACTCGCGCGCAGTGCCGGCCCGGCCCCGCCTGCCGCCGCACTAGCGGCCCGATGCAAGACCCGTCATGGCCGCGCCGCGGCGTGCCGGGCTGCTAAAGGCCGCGCCGCCGCCGCGCGGTAAGATGGGGTATGCGGGCGCCGCCACGCGCTCCATGCACGCCCTTACCGCCGGGACCCGCCCGTGATCGACCTGAAACTGACGCCGCGCCGCATCGTCGAGGCACTCGACCGCTACGTGATCGGGCAGGACGACGCGAAGCGGATCGTCGCCGTCGCCGTCTACGCGCACTTTCGCAAGATCGCCCGCTCGGCGCAGCGCGAGACGACGGTCGCGAAGAGCAACCTGCTCCTGATTGGCCCGACGGGCACCGGCAAGACGCTCCTGTGCGAGACGCTCTCGCGGATCCTCGGCGTGCCGTTCGTCACCGCCGAAGCGACCTCGCTCGCGCAGACGCGCTACGTCAGCGACGAGATCGAGGCGATCCTGCAGCGGCTGGCCGAGAAGGCCGGCGGCGACGTCGAGCGCGCGCGGCACGGCATCGTCTTCATCGACGAGATCGACAAGCTCAAGGCGACGGGCAAGGAGGCGCGCGTCGCATCCGGCGAGAGCGTCCAGCACGCGCTCCTGAAGATCATGGAGGGCTCGCAGGTCAAGCTCGCGGGCGGGCAGTACGTCGACACGGCGAACATCCTGTTCATCTGCGGCGGCGCGTTCGTCGGCCTCGACGAGATCATGACGCAGACGCACGGCTTCGGGTTCATCTCGACCGACAACCAGGACAACAAGCGGATCCTCGACCGCTTGAACTCGCGGGTGAAGCCGGCCGACCTCTTCGCCTACGGGCTCATCCCCGAGTTCACCGGGCGGCTGCCGATCATCGCGCGCTTCGGCGACCTCTCGCGCGACATGCTGGTGCGGATCATGACCGAGCCGCGCGACTCGATCTACGGCCAGTTCCAGGAGATCTTCCGGAGCCTCGGCGTCGAGCTCGCCGTCGAGCGCAAGGTATTCGAACAGATCTCGGAGATCGCGATCGAATACAAGACCGGCGCCCGCAGCCTGCGCGGCATCTTCGAGGAGCTCATCTCACCGATCCTCTACGTCGTGCCCGACAACCCGACGATCCGGAAGGTCGTCGTCGCGTCGCTGTTCACCGATCCCGTCTACGTGATGGCGGACGAGGCGGCCGCAGCGCGGCGCACGTGAGCTCCACCGTCGTCGACCGCGCCGTCGCGGTCGGTCCCTGGAATCCGGGACTCTCCTCGCAGATCCCCGCGGCGCTCGCGCACCTGGCGACGATCTTCCGTCCCGAGAGCGTGTTCACGACACCGGCCGAGGCCTCCGAGCTCGCCGACTTGACCGGTCTCGAGCCGGCCGCGCTCGTCGTGTTCCGGCCCGAGCGCCTCGCGCTGCACGAGCTCCTCGTGCGCGTGATGGCAGACTTCTCCGTGCCGGACGGGCAGAAGATCGAGGACCTTGGCATCAACTTCCGCGCAATCGTGCGGACGATCCTCAAGGAATATGCCGAGCCGCGCATGGACACGCTCGTCGCCGCGTACGACGCAGCGCGATCGCGCATCGCGGCGCATGTCGACGCCGAGCTTGCGCGCCTCGCGCCCGCGCCGGTCGCGACCGCCGCGCCGGCGCCGCGGTCGTGGCTCTCTGCGCTGCTACGCGGCCCTCCTCCGGCGGCGCCCATCGACCCGACGGGACCGGCCTGGGATGCGGGCGTGATCGCGCAGTGGGAGGCGCGAGCGCACGCGGACGGCGATCCGCTCGAGCGCGCCGCGTGCCGCGCGCTCGCCCGCATCGTCACGGCGCTCCTGAATCGGCACGGCGGTCCGTGGGGAACGCGCGAGATGATCGCGCGGCTCGCCACGGGCCTCGCGTGCAACGACGCCGCCGGCGATTGCATCGGCGCCGCGCTCGAGCCGATGCTGGAGGAGGCTGCGCGCCGTGAAGGCTTCCGCGTCCTGCCACGCCAGGATCGCCCGGTCGTGATGAACACGAAAGGGGCATCGGCGTCGGGCAAGAGTACGCTGCGGCCGCTGCAGCGCGGGCTCGCGGCGCGGATAGGCGTCGACTGGGCCGAATTCGCGCTGATCAGCCCCGACATCTGGCGCAAGCAGCTGCTCGACTACGGAAGCCTCGGCGACGCGTACAAGTACGCGGGCGCGTTCACCGGCGAGGAAGTGGCGCTGATCGACCACAAGCTTGACCGCTACATGGCCACGAAGGCGCAGGCCGGCAGGATGACGCATCTCCTGATCGACCGGTTCCGCTTCGACAGCTTCGCGCCGGATTCCAACGAAGCCGGCAGCAATCTGCTGACGCGCTTCGGCGAGCTCGTCTATCTCTTCCTGATGATCACGCCGCCCGCCTCGCTCGTCGAGCGCGCGTGGCAACGCGGCCTCGACGTCGGACGCTACAAGGCGGTCGACGACATCCTCGCGCACGCGGTCGAGGCGTACGCCGGCATGCCGGGGCTCTTCTTCACCTGGGCGAACCGCACCGACAAGCGCGTGCACTTCGAGTTCCTGGACAACAGCGTCGCGCAGGGCGAGCGGCCGCGGACCGTTGCCTTCGGCTGGAACGACACGCTCAACGTGCTCGACGTCGGCTGCCTGCTCGACGTGGAACGCTATCGGCAGATGAACATCAATGCCACCTCCGCCGCGCAGTTGTATCCGGATCCGTCGATCCTCGCCGCCGAGCGCAATACGGCGTTCGTGATCGAGTGCATTCGACGCTTTCGTCGCGTCAACTTCGTCAACCAGGCGACGGGTCGCATCTACGCACAGATCGAATCGGGAGAGACCGCATGGGTCGATCCCGCTTCCCTGGCGATCGCCGCCGCCGATCCGGACACGCGCGCCGCGTTGGCCGCGGCGCCGGACATCTTCGAGCGCGCGTTGCCGGCGCCCGAGCGGCCCGCGTATCTTACGCGACCTCATCGGACCCGAGCGAATCCACACGCTGGGGCTCGCTGGGGCGTCGCGTTCGCAGCGCGCTGAGCCAGACGGTCTCAGCGCGTCCCGCGGATCGAGCGCGTCGCGCAGGCCGTCGCCCAGCAGGTTGAACGACAGCACGAGCGCGAAGATCGAGAGCCCCGGCCACACGGCCATCCACGGCGCCTGCTCGACGTAGTTCTTCGCGGTGTTGAGCATGCTGCCCCAGCTCGGTGCGGGCGGCTGCTGGCCCAGGCCCAGGAACGACAGGCTCGCCTCGGCGATGACCGCGGCGGCGATCGCGAGCGTCGCCTGCACGATCAGCGGCGGCACGATGTTGGGAAGGATGTGCCGGAGCGCGATCCGCCACCGGGGATTGCCGAGCGCGCGCGCGGCCTCGACGTAGTCCTCGACCTTCACCGCGAGCACCTGGCCGCGCGTGAGCCGGATGAAGACCGGCGTCGCCGAGATGCCGATCGCGATCATCGCGTTCTCGAGGCTGGGCCCGAGGAACGCGGCGAGCGCGATCGCGAGGATCAGGAACGGCGTGGCGAGCATCGCGTCGGTGACGCGCGAGATCAGCGCGTCGGAGAAGCGGCCGGCGTAGCCCGCGAGGAGTCCGAGCGGAACGCCCAGCGAAAGAGCGATCAGCACCGACACGACGCCCGCGAGCAGCGAGGCCCGCGCGCCGATACACGACGCGCGCGAGCACGTCGCGCCCGAGCTCGTCGGTCCCGAAGAGATGCGCGACCGACGGCGCCTTGCGCACGGCGCTCCAGCTCGTCGCCAGCGGGTCGTAGGGCGCGACCAGCGGCGCGGCGATCGCGACGACCACGAACGCGACGACCACGGCGAGGCCGACGACGGCCGAGGGCCGCCGGAAGAGCCGTGCGAGCGCCCGGCGTCCGGGGCTCACCTCGCGCGGCAGGACGTCGATCGCGAGCGTCGCCATCAGGGCCCGTTCACGCTATGGAGCAGGCCCTAGCTGCGAAGCCTGGGGTTGACGGCGAAGTACGCGAGATCGGCGAGCAGGTTCAGCACGATGTAGGCCGTCGCCGTGAACAGCACGACGCCCTGCACGACCGCGTAGTCGCGATTGAAGACCGCGTCGACGATCAGCTTGCCGAAGCCCGGGATCGTGAACACCTGCTCGGTCAGGACCGCGCCCGAGAGCAGCGTGCCGAGCTCGAGCGCGCCGAGCGTGATGATCGGCACCAGCGCGTTGCGCAACGCGTGCTTCAGAATGACGACGCGTTCGTCGAGCCCCTTCGCGCGCGCGGTGCGGACGTAGTCGGACGACAGCACCTGCAGCATCGCGCTTCGCGTATGCCGCATGAGCACGGCGGCGATCGCGTTGCCGAGCACGAACGCCGGCATGATCATCGCCGCGAGGTTCGCGCGCAGGTCCTCGAACGGGCTCACGTAGCCGGACGCCGGCAGCCAGCCCAACGACACGGCGAACAGCAGGATCAGCATGATCCCGAGCCAGAAGTTCGGTGTCGACAGCCCCCACAGCGCGACCGCGTTCGCCGCGTAGTCGAGCCAGGTGCCCTTGTAGACCGCGGAGACGATCCCCGCCGGGATGCCGATCGCGAGCGCGATGACGATCGCGATCGCCGCGAGCTCGATCGTCACCGGCAGCTTCTCGGCGATGAGCGCGGTCACGGGCTTCTGCATCCGCAGCGAGTCGCCTAGGTCGCCTTTGACCACGCCGCCCAGCCAGTAGACGTAGCGGACCGGCAGCGGCTCGTCGAGGTGGAGCTTCGCCCGCAGGTAGGCGACGACGTTCGGATCCTGATCCTCGCCCGCCAGCACGACCGCCGCGTCGCCGGGCAGGAGCTGCTGCAGCCCGAACACCAGCATCGAGACGAACAGCAGCGTCGGGACGATCGTCGCGAGGCGGTGGCCGAGGAATCTCGACATGGACCTGTCAGCTGTTGTTGTACCTGAGCCCCTGCACGCGCACCATGCCGTCGGGCACCGTGCGCAAGCCCGTGAGCTTGTTCGTGTACGCCCACAGCCAGTGCCGGTGGTAGACGTACACAACCGGACGATCCTTGAGCACGATCGCGGCGATCTGATCGTACGCCTTCCTCCGCTCGGCCGGGTCACCGGCGGTGCGCGAGCGCACGAGGAGGTCGTCGACCTCCTGCTTGCAATAGCCGGAATAGTTGAGCGGCTGCTTGCATCCGTAGAAGCTGAAGATGTTGCCGTCGGGATCCGCCCGGCCGCTCCACCCGAGCACGTACGCGTCGAACTGGCCCTTGTCGGCCATGTCGAGCGAGGTCGCGAACTCGGTCGCCTGGATCTTCACGTCGAAGCCCGCCTCCTTGACCATCGCCTGCACGACCTGCGCGAGCTTCTGCCCGTCAGCGGTCGTCGGCGCCATCAGCGTGAAGCTCGGGTTGGGCACGCCGGCCTCCTGCAGCAGCTTCTTCGCCTTGGCGACATCGCGCTTCGGGATCGGCATGTTCTTCGCGTAGTAGGCGTTGGTCGGTGCCACCCACTGGTTGCCGACGTCGGCCTCGCCTTCCATCACGACCTGGACGATGCCGTCGCGGTCGAGCGCGAGCTCGAAGGCCTCGCGCACGCGCGGGTCCTTGCCGAGCGGGTTCTTCTGCGCGAGGTCGCTCTTGCCCGTGTTGATTGTGATCCCCTGGTAGCCGATCTCCGTGATCTTCGAGATCTTGAACCGCGCATCCGCCTTGACCGCCGGCACGTCCGACGGCGCGAGCCGCTCGATGAAGTCGAGCTGGCCCGACTTGAGGTTCGCAAGACGCACCGTCGAGTCGACGATCGGCAGGTAGACGATCTTGTCGAGATGGATCTCGCCCTTGTTCCAGTAGTTCGGGTAGCGCTCGAGGACAATCCGGTCCTGCGCGACGCGCTCGACGAACTTGAAGGGTCCTGTGCACACCGGATTGGCGCCGAACTTGTCGCCGGCTGCCTGCGCGGCTTTCGGCGACACCATCATGCCCGCGCGATCGGCGAGCGCAGCCAGGAGCGGCGAGAACGGCGCCGACAGGTTGAGCCGCACCGTCATCGAGTCGACGACGTCGATCGTCGTCACCGGCGCGAGCTCGCCCTTGCGGTTGCTGCCCGCCATCGTCTTGTGCCGCTCGAGGCTGTACTTGACCGCGGCCGCGTCGAGCTTCTCGCCGTCGTGGAACGTGACGCCGGGCCGCAGTTGAATCGTCAGCGCTTTGCCGTCCGGCGCCCATTCATACTTGGTCGCGAGCTGCGGGACGATCGCGAGCTTCTCGTCGATATCGAAGAGCTTGTCGCAGAGCGCGGAGAAGACGATGCGGCCGACGAACGTCCGCGCGAGCGTCGGATCGAGCACGTCGGGATCTTCGGCCAGGCCGATGCGCAACGTCTGCGCGGCAGCGGGGACGGCGAGCGCGGCGGCGAGGAGGGCCGCGGCGACGAAGGGAGCACGGCTTTGAAGGCGGGGCATCGTGGTCTCCGTTGTGCGATGGGCGAGCGCGTTCGCGACCGCCGTGCGGGTCAGGATAGCACCACTGGCGGCGCCGTCGCGCAGGTCACGCCACGACGGTGCGGAACGCCGCCTGCAGCCGCTCGAGCCGCGGATTGGGCGGCAGCGCGGCGGCATCCGGCACGAGTGACGCCGGACGCGGGATCGCGCGCCAGAAGTGGCAGGCGACGCCGTGCCCCGCGTCGAACTCGAGGAGTGGGGTTTCCTCGGCGCAGCGCGGCTGCGCGTGCGGGCAGCGCGTCCGGAAGCGACAGCCCGACGGCGGATCGATCGGGTTCGGGACGTCTCCCGCGAGCAGCATCCGCTCGCGCCGCAGCGCCGGCTCGGGAATGGGGATCGCGGACAGGAGCGCCTGCGTGTACGGATGGCGCGGCGCCGCGAAGAGCGCACGCGCCTCGGCGTGCTCGACGATCCGTCCGAGATACATCACCGCGATCCGGGTGGCGATGACGCGGACGACCGCGAGATCGTGCGCGATGAAGATGTACGCGAGCCCGAGCCGCGCCTGCAGGTCGCGCAAGAGATTGATCACCTGCGCCTGGATCGAGACGTCGAGCGCCGAGACCGGCTCGTCGCAAACGATGAGCCGCGGCTCGACGGCGAGCGCGCGCGCGATGCCGATCCGCTGCCGCTGACCGCCCGAGAATTCGTGCGGGTAGCGGCGCGCGTGCGTCGGCGCGAGCCCCACCTGCTGCAGGATCTCCGCGACGCGCTCGGAGCGGTGGCCGTCCGCGAGGCCGTGCAGCGCGAGCGGCTCGGCGAGCGCCTGCCCGACCGTCATCCGCGGATTGAGCGAGGCGAACGGGTCCTGGAAGATGATCTGCAGCGCGCGCCGGTAGGGCCGCAGCGCACTTTCGCCGAGTGCGGTCAGGTCGACGCCGTCGAAGCGGATCGTGCCCGCGGTGGGCTCGAGCAGTCGCAGCACGAGCCGCCCGGTCGTCGACTTGCCGCAGCCCGACTCGCCGACGAGCGCGAGCGTCTCGCCGACCGCGAGCTCGAAGTCGACACCGTCGACGGCGCGCACGACGTCCGTTGCCTGACCGAACAGCCCGCGCCGCACCGGAAAATGCTTGACGAGACCTTCGACCCGCAGCAGAGGCGCCTGCCCGCTCTCCCGCCGACTCATGCGACACGCACCATGGAGACGTCGAGCGGCGCGCGCCAGCACGCGGCCGCGTGGCCCGGCCCGAGCTCGACGGCCGGCGGATCCTCGCGACCGCACCGCTCGATCGCGAACGGACAGCGCGGGTGGAAGCGGCATCCCGCGATCGGCGTCTCCGGGCTCGGCACCTGGCCCTCGATCACCGCGAGACGCGCGCGGTCGACGTGAAGGCGCGGGATCGACCCGAGCAGGCCGATCGTGTACGGATGCTGCGGCTCCGCGAACAGCGCGGCGACCGGCGCGCGCTCGACGATGCGCCCGGCGTACATGACGACGACGTCGTCCGCGACTTCGGCGATCACGCCGAGGTCGTGCGTGATGAGGATGACCGCCGTCCCGGTCTCGCGGCGCAGCGTGCGCATGAGGTCGAGGATCTGCGCCTGGATCGTGACGTCGAGCGCGGTGGTCGGCTCGTCGGCGATCAGGAGCCGCGGTCCGCACGCCAGCGCCATCGCGATCATCACGCGCTGGCGCATGCCGCCCGAAAGCCGGTGCGGGTACTCGTCGAAGCGTTGCTCGGGCGACGGAATCCTCACCTGCCGGAGCATCTCGATCGCGCGCTGCGTCGCCTCGGCGCGAGAGAGTGGACGATGCCGCAGCAGCACCTCGACGATCTGCTCGCCCACCGTGAACGCCGGATTGAGCGAGGTCATCGGCTCCTGGAAGATCATCGAGATCCGGTTGCCGCGGAGCTCGCGCAGCGCGGACTCAGGGAGCTTGAGCAGGTCGACGCCCTCGAACAGGATCTCGCCGCCTGCGATGCGTCCCGGCGGCCGCGGCACGAGCCCCATGATGGAAAGCGACGTGACGCTCTTGCCGCAGCCCGACTCGCCGACGATGCCGAGCGTGCGCCCCGCCGCGACCTCGAAGCTCACGCCGTCGACGGCGGCGACGTCGCGTCCGTCGACGATGAAATGCGTGCGCAGGTCGCGGACTTCGAGCAGCGCTGTGGCATGTGTTCCCACGCTTGCGCTCATCGCGGGCGCAGCGCCTGGAAGCGCGCGATGCGCTCCTCGATCACCGCACGGTCGGTGATCCCAACCGGATCCGCGCGCGTGGGCAGGCAGGCGACGAACGGCTGGAAGCGCTCGAGGCTCTTCGCATAGAGCCGCCGCAGCTCCAGGAACGGCTGCTCGTGGTCGTCGACGCGCAAGTCGAGGCTCGGGTAGGGCTCGGTCGTTGCAATCACGAGCGCCGCGGACTGCCGGCCACGCTTGTCGCCGCCCGCCGCATCACCCGCGTCGAGCGCCGCCAGGAGCCGTTCAGCAAGCGGCGATCCCGCGGTGCGCTCGTAGGCCGTCGCCGTGTCCGCGAGCACCTGCGGTCCCGCGAGCATGTTGCCCGCGACCGAGTAGCCCTCCCCCGCGCGATGTCCGCACCAGTCGATGCACGCGGGCCCCGTGTGCGCCGCGACGCGACCGCGCGCGTCGATCACGTGCAGCTGCCGGTGATCGCGGCCGGCATCGGCCTCGGTCAACAAGCGGATCACTTCGGCCGGCGGCGTGCCCTGGGCGAGCAGAGCGAGGCCGGGCGCGGCATAGAGCGGGTTGACGAGGGCCTGCGTCGCGAGCGCACCGATCCCACATCTCACGTGCGGGCACAGCGCGCCGACTGCAAAGAACCGGCTCGCGATCGCGATCCCCAACGTGCCGTCGACATCGCGTGCGAGGAGGGACCAGGTCATCGGCGAGTGTGTCCTGCGTTGGGACGCGCGCCTACACGGCGCGCCTCGCGTGGAGCAGGAAGAATTCGGTGCGCTGGACGAATCCGAGCGCTCGATAGAGTTCGATCGCGCGCTCGTTGGCGCTCAGCACGTGCAGGAACGGCGTCTCGCCCGCGGCGAACATCCGGTTGACGACGCGGGCAGTGAGCGCGCGGGCATGGCCGCGGCCGCGCACGTCCGGGTGTGTGCAGATGCCGCTAACTTCACGGTAGCCGTCGACCCACATCCGTTCGCCCGCCATCGCTACCAGCCGTCCCCGGTCGCGGATACCGACGAAGCGCCCCAGCTCGATCGTGCGGGTACGGAACGGTCCTGGCTGCGTGAGCTCGACCAGTGCGAGCATGTCGGCCACGTCGGCCGCGCCGAGCGGCCGCGCGTCTACATCGCCTTCGGGGAGCGGCGCGCGCCCGTCGTGGACCATCTGCGTGATCCGCGCCGCCCGCAGCATCTCCCACTCTCCAGGCAGCACGAGCTCTCTTGGTTGGAAGACCCCGACCTCGTCGTCCTGCTCGACGAGCGCTGCCAGCGCCGCGAGGTTCGCGGGCTCCGCCGCCGCGAGCGCGGCGAGCGGCGAGATTTGGGCCGGATACCTTCGCGCGAGCGCCCCGCCCTGTGCGAGCGGCGCATGGCGCGTCGTGAGCGCGCTCCAGATGGGGGTGTCGAGGGGATGCGGAGACGTCGACCGGTTCATGGCAGCGTGGCACGGACGGCGAGCGCAATGGTAACCTGACGCCGGCCCTCGCCGCGGCCTTTCCAACGCCATGGGCAAGCGCATCCTGATCCTCCTCGGCCACCCGGACCCGCGACCGGAGCGGCTCTGTCGCGCGCTCGCCGAGGCCTATCACGCCGGCGCGACCGAGGCGGGGCACGACGTCGCCGTGATCGACGTCGCGCGGCTCGACTTCAGCTCGCTCAAGACCCGGCAGGAATGGGAGGCGCCGATCGCCGACACGCTGCGCGTGCCGCAGGAGGCGATCGCTTGGGCCGAGCATCTCGTGATCGTCTTTCCGCTGTGGCTCGGGACCATGCCGGCGCTGCTGAAGGCCTTCTTCGAGCAGGTGTTGCGACCCGGCTTCGCGGTCGACGAGAAGGGCCCGGGCCGCTGGGAGAAGAAGCTCATCGGGCGCTCGGCGCGCATCATCGTGACGATGGGGATGCCGTCGTTCCTCTACAAATGGTATTTCCGCGCGCACGGGATCAGGAGCTTCGAGCGCAACGTGCTCGACTTCGTCGGCATCGGCCCGATCCACGAAACACTCCTCGGGATGGTCGAGAGCCGTGACCAGGCAACGCGCGAGCGCTGGCTCGTGCGCCTGACCGAGCTCGGCCGCCGCGGCAGCTAGCCTACAATCGGCGCCCACGGCCACCACTCCTCCATGATTCCAAAGCGCTGGCTCGACTTCCTCTACGTCCACCCCTGGCTCACGTTCGGGTTGATGGTGGGGTTCTTCGTGCTCTTCGGCATTACGTCGGTCAACCTGTTCGTGCTGCTCAAGATGAACATCGACCTGTTCATCGAGTACGGGGCCATGGTGATCGCCGACGGCGCGCTCGAGCAGCTCGTCGACCTGATCGGTTCGGCGATCCTGAGCATCGTTTTCTACCTGCTGTTCAAGGTCTGCGAGCGGCTCCTGGTCGAGCGGCTCACCGCGAAGAAGTTCGGCGCGGGCGGCGCGGCGCCGCGCTGAGCGTCAGTCCGGAACGATGCCGACCTCGCGTGCGGTCCGGATCCACACGTCGACCTGCTCCTTGAGGTAGGCCGCCATCTCCTCCGGCGTCGAGCTCCGCGCATCGAACGCGTGCCGCTCGAGCTGCTCGCGCACCTCGGGCCGCGCCACGACGGCCGCGATCTCCTTGGCGAGACGGTCGACGATCTCGCGCGGCAGCTTCGCCGGCCCGAACAGCGCCGCCCAAGGCGTGATCGAGAGCGGCGACATCCCGGCCTCCGCATTCGTCGGCACATCGGGCAGGAGCGGACTTCGGGTCGGCGCGAGCGTGACGAGCGCGCGCAGCCGGCCCTCCTTCACGAACGGCACCGCGGTGCCGGGCGTCGCGATCATCAGCTGCACGCGGCCTGCTACCAGGTCAGCGGTGGCGGGTGCGTCACCTTTGTACGGAATCTCGACGATGTCGATCTTCTCCTGCGACTTGAGCCGCGCGCTCGCGAGGACGCTCGTGCTGTTGCCCGTCGCGTAGTTGAGCTTCCCCGGGTTCGCGCGCGCATAATCGACGAGCTCGCGCAGCGTCTGCGCGGGCACCGTCGGACTCGAGAACAGGAAGAAGCCGAAGGTGCCGACGAGCGAGATCGGCGTGAAATCGGTGAGCGGGTTGTACGGCGGCGCCTTGCGCATCGCCGGCACGCCGCACATCGCCGTGTTGGTCCCGAAGAACAGCGTGTAGCCATCGGGTGCGGCCTTCACGACGAGGTCCGCGGCGATCGCGCCGTCGGCACCGGGCCGGTTCTCGACGACGACCGACTGCCCGAGCGCCTGCGACAGCGGCTGCGCGATCGCGCGCGCCGTCAGGTCGGCCGCCCCCGCCGGCGGAAACGGCACGACGAGCCGGATAGGCTTGTTCGGATACTGCGCCGACGCCGGCCATGAGACGAGTGCGGCGGCGAGCGCCGCCAAAGTCAGCAAGATTCGCAGCATCGCAACCCCCTCCTCCCCCAAGGTTCCTAGCGGCCGACGCGACCGAACCACAGCAGCGACAAGCCCGCGGCGAGCACGGTGATCGCCGCCGCCGCGGCAGCGAACAGCGCCGAGATCTCGGTCTCCTTCTTCTCGAGCACGTAGCGGGCGTTGAGCGTTTCGTAGACCTTCTTCAGGTCCGCGCCGTTGCTCGCGTGGAAGTATTCGGCCGCCGTCGCCTGTGCGATCGCGCGGAGCGCCTCCTCGTCGAAGCGCATGTAGATCGACATCCCGTCGAGTTGCGCCACGCCGCCCTGCGCGCTTCCGAAGCCCACCGTGTAGACCTTGATGCCGCGGTCGGCCGCGAGCTTGGCCGCATCGAGGGGATCGGGGCCTGTCGTCCGGCGGCCGTCGGTGAGCAGGATGATCGCGCCGTTCCGGTTCGAGCCCGGCGGCACCGGCTTGAACTCTTTCTTCGCCTCGGGGCGTGGCCGGTCGATCGGCGTGCTCCGCGGGCTGTCGCGCGCCGGCCGGGCGCTCGTGTTCGCGGCCTCGAGCTCGGCCGCGTCGTCCGGGAACAGCGCTGCGAGCGAGACGATGATACCGCTGCCGATGGCCGTGTGGAGCTGGAGCTGCAGCCGGTCGATCGCCTCGACGAGGTCGCGGCGGTCCGACGTCGGCTTTTGCACGATCGACGCCGAGCCGGCGAAGGCCACGATGCCGATGCGCACGTCGGCCGGCTGCTCGGCGATGAACGCCTTCGCCGCCTCGCGCGCCGCGGCGAGCCGCGACGGCTCGACGTCGGTCGCGCGCATCGACAGCGACACGTCGATCGCGAGGATGATCGTCCGCTGCTCGGACGGCAGCGTGATCACGGCACTCGGCCGTGCGACGGCGACGATCAACACTGCGAGGGCGGTTCCAAGGAGCAGCGGCGGCAGGTGCCGGCGGAAGCGCTGGCCGCTGCCGAGCGCGGCGCGTACGACGTCGAGGCTCGCGTAACGGACGGCCGCCTTGACGCGCCGGCGCTGGATCAGCACGTACAGCGCGGCCAGGATCGGCAGCGCGAGCAACAGCCACAACGCCTGCGGCGTCTCGAAGGTCATGATGCGGCTCATTCTCGCGCCGTTGCGGCCGCCGGACAACGGCCCGCGGCGCGTCGATGGCGAAATGGTACGCTCCCGCCGTCTCCCTGCCACCGCCATGGCTTCCGCCCACCGCGTCACGTTCGTCGACGTGCTCCAGATCGTCGACATCCGCACGAAGGTCGTGAGCCTGTCGTCGCTCGCGATCGGCACCGCGTTCGCCGTCGCCCAACGGCACGAATTCGCGCCGGTTGCCTTCGCGCTGATGCTCGCGGCCACGCTGTGCGTCGACCTGGGAACGACCGGCTTCAACAGCTATTACGATTTCATCCACGGCGTCGACACGCGGGAAACCGACGTCGAGCAATGGAAGGCGCTCGTCCAGCACGGGATCGCGCCGCGCGTCGCGCTCGTCATCGCGTGGACGATGTTCGGTCTCGCCGCGATGCTCGGTCTCGCCCTGGGCGCGCTCGTCGACTGGCGCGTCGTCGGTGTGGGCGCCGCCTGCATGGCGGTCGGGCTCCTGTACAGCGCGGGTCCGCTCGCGATCGCGCGGCTCCCGGTCGGCGAGGCTTTCGCCGGCGGACTCCTGGGGCTCGTGCTCATCGCGCTGTCGGCCTACGTGCAGGGGCTGGGTCTCGACGCGGGCGTCGTCTGGCTCGGGCTCCCCTCGTCGACGCTGATCGCGACGATCCTCTCGGTCAACAACGCATGCGACCGCGAAGGCGACGCGCGCGCCGGGCGGCGGACGCTCGGGATCGTGCTCGGCCCGACCGGCGCCGCCCGCGCGATCATCGTGCAGGCCGCGCTGACGCTCGCGCTCGCGCTGGCGCTGATCCCCTTCGATGTCCTGCCCGTGAGCGCCGCCGCGCCGATCGCGCTCGCTGGCGTCTTCGGCGCGCGCACGCTCGCGCGGATGCACCGCCGCGGTTATTCGGCGGTGAACAAGGCGGCGGCGATGGCCGGCATCTCGGCCGTGTTCGTCGCTTACACTCTCGCGATCCTGGCCGGCATCGCGATGCGCGCATGGGGCTGGCCGTGAGTGGCCGGCGCGTCACGCGCATCGCGGCCGCGGCCGCCCTCGCCTGTGCGGCGGCCGGCGCGCCCCTCGCGTACTACGAGGTGGCGCTCGAGTACACGGAGACGCCGGCGGTCGCCGCGCGGTTCCCCGATCCGCCGGCGCCGATCGCGACGCCCGGCTTCAAGGCGCAGCGGGTCGACTTCACCTCGCAGCCGGAGATGGGGAAGTTCCTCGACGACCTCGCGAAGCGCACGCCCGACATGCGGGTGGTGGTCGCGGGCCGGTCGATCGAGGACCGCGCGATTCCGCTCGTCGTTTTTGCGCGCCCGCCAGCGGCGAACGGCGCGGCGCTCGCGGCGAACGGCAAGCCAACGGTGCTCGTGATCGCGCTCCAGCACGGCAACGAACCGGCCGGCGGCGAAGCCGCGCTGGCGCTCGCGCAGCAGCTCGCGGGGGAGCGGCGCGCCGTGCTCGAACGGATCAACGTGCTGATCGTGCCCCGGGCGAATCCCGACGGCGCGTTCCACTGGAAGCGCGGACTCGTCAACGGCGGCGACGTCGACCGCGACCACCTGCTGCAGTCCTCGCCCGAGGGTCGCACCCTCGGGCACATCTTCGCCGAGTACCAGCCCGCGGTCGTCGTCGACAGCCACGAGTTCGGCGTCAAGCTCCGCTGGTTCGAGAAGTTCGGCGCGCTGCAGCGCTACGACGTGATGATCCAGTGCGCGACGGTGCCGAACCTCGTGCCGGCCGTCGCAACGGCGTGCGAGACGATGTTCCGCGCGCCGCTCGCGCAGGCGCTCGAGTCCGCGGGCTTCGCGCAGTCGTCGTACTACACGACGTCCTACGACATGAGCGACCTGAAGGTGTCGATGGGCGGCGTCGTGCCGGACACCGGCCGCAACGTCGCGGGACTGCGCGGGTCAATCAGCCTCCTGGTCGAGTCACGCGGGGTCGGCATCGCCCGCGCGCATCTGCGACGCCGCGTCGAGACGCACCTCGTCGCGACGAACGCGATCCTCGATGCGGCGGCGCGCCACGCCGACGAGATCAAGGCGATCGTGCAGCGCGCCCGCGACGACGTCGCTGCCACCGCGGGGAAGGGCGAGGTCGTCGTGGCCGGCGCGGCGACGCCGGGGCGACACTCGCTCGTCATGCTCGATCCGGGAACCGGTGCCGACAAGACGGTCCACGTCGACTGGGTTTCGGCGCTCGAGATCCGCCCGGTTCGCGTCCGCGCGCGGCCGTACGGTTATCTGCTACCCGCCTCGCAACTCACGGCCGCGGCGCGGCTCGCGAATCTCGGCGTCGCCGTGAAGCGCGTCGAGACCGACGCGGCGGTCGAGGTCGAGCGCTACCGGATCGTCCGCGCCGCGGTCGCGCCGAAGAGCGACCGCGGCAACGACGAGGAGCCGTCGATCCGCGTCGTGAACCTCGAGGTCGCCGTCGAGCGCGTGAGCTTGCCGGTCAAAGCCGGCGACCTCTACGTGCCGCTCGACCAGCCGCTCGGCAACGTGATCGTCGCCGCGCTCGAGCCCGACGCGCCGTCGAGCTACGCCGCCAATTACGTGCTCGCCTACCCCGGGCCCCGCGAGACCGAGCGCGTTGTCCCGGTCTACCGCGTAACTTCCCCCTTGAGTGCGCCAACGGGGCCTTGGACCCCGCCGTAGGCTCGCCGCGAAGGCAAATATGCAAATGTTTGCATATTAAATCAGTAGCTTAGGTGGTAGTTTCGCACCCCACGCGTGCCCTGCTCGCCGCGGGCGACCGCGGCCGCTACTTCCCGTCTGCCGTTGCCGTTGCCGTTCTCAAGCCCGCTCGCGCGCTTCGCGGGATCGATGTCGAGGTACTTCCAGTAACTCGTGAAGATCGGCGGCGCGAAGCCCTGCACCCACGGCTGCACGACGTTGCTCTCGAGTCGGAACAACGCGGGCAGCTCCGGCATGTAGGTGTAGGCGATATCGGTCATCCGTCGTGCGGCCGCGATCTGCGCCGCGGCGTCCCCGCTCCGGACGAACGCATCGGCGGCCCGGTCGAACTCGGCGTCCTTGAACTGCGTGATGTTGACCCGCTGCGGCTGCCGGCTGTGCATCTGCGAGAGCTCGTTGTAGCCCGAGGGCGAGCCGCCGAAGCCGCCGAAGTACGACTGGAACTTGCCCTGCTCGAGCTCCTTGATCGCATCCTGGAACGGCGTCACGTGGAAGTCGGTGCGCAGCCCGACCGCCGCGAGGTTCTTCTTCCATAGCGTCTGCACCTCGCGCATCACCGCGCCCGAGCGCAGCGTCATCGTAATGGTGAGCGGCTTGCCGTCGGGCGTCTTGCGGAAGCCCTCCGGATCGCGCGCCTGGTAGCCGAAGCGGTCGAGGAGCGCGTTCGCGGCGGCCGGATCGTAGAGCGGCTTCGCCATGAGCGTCGGGTCATGCCCGCCGACCCCGGGCGGCACGAACTGCGAAGCGGGAAGGCCCTGTCCGGCGTAGACGACGCGGATCAGCGCGTCGACGTCGACCGCGAGCGCCATCGCGCGGCGCAGCGCGATTCGCTCGCGGCCCATCCCGCCGATGACCGGATCCGCCATGTTGAAGTAGAACAAAAACGTGAACGGCTCCGGAAACACGTGGCGGACGATGCCACGCGCCGCGTACTCGGGCTTGAGCTTGCCGTCGGCGAGCATCCGTCCCGCCACCTCGCCGCGCAGCACGATGACGTCGAGCGCGCCGCGCTCGAACTGCAGCAGGCGGGGCAGATCCTCGTCGATGATCGCGATCTCGACCTTCCCGATCTGCGGGATCGCCTTGCCCTTCATGCTCCGCACCAGCGCCGCGTGCGCGGGGTTGTCGCTCGCCGGGAAGTGCGCCTCCCGATACTGCGGATTCGCTTCGAGTACTATGCGCGACCCGCGCTGCCATTCCTTGAGCTTGAACGGGCCGGTGCCGACCGCGCGAATGCGGATGTCGCGCCCCGCCGCTTCGACGACCTCGCGCGCGGACGCCGGAACGAAGCCCAGCACGTCCTCCACGTTCGGATAGTTGACGTCGGTAAGCCGGAGCTGCAGCGTGTAGCGGTCTAGCGCCTTGAGCCCCTCGATCGGCCGGTCGAAGTCGAACTTGCCTGACGTCCGCGCGGCATCGACGACGGGCCGCGCGCCGATCAGAAGGTCGGTGATGATCGGCGAGCCGCCGCGGCGGCCGTTGGGATCCATCCACCGCTTGTACGAGTAGACATAGTCCTCGGCCGTGAGCTCGCGCGGCTTGCCGCGGAATGCCGGGTCGTCGGTGAACCGGATGCCCTTCTTCATCCGGATCGTCCACGTCTTGCCGCCGTCGGTGATCTCCGGCGGCGCCGCGGCGGTGAGTGGCGTCAGCTTCGGCGGCGACGCGAGATAGTCCCATTCGTAGAGCGGCTCGAAGATCGCCATCAGCACCTGGAACGACGGGTCATCGGCGTACGCCTGGGCGTCGAGCGTGTCGATGTCGGGCGAGGCGAGCCGCAGCACTTTCGCGGGATCGGCCGCATGCGCGGCGCAGGCGAGCATGAGCGCAGCGAGCGGGAGCAGCAGGTGCCGGCGTGGGGAATGCGTCATGCATCGTTCCGGTGATCGGACCGGGTGCCATGATACGCGCCCGATGCCGCCGTCGAGCGCGGCCTGCAGCACTGCTATGCCGACCGACGTTCCGCCATCCATCCCTGTGCGCGCTCGCCCCGAATGAGAGGTCGCTCCCAGCTGCGGCTAGCGCGCGCGCTCATCGCTGCAGTGATCCTGGCGGCGCCTGTCACCGAGCGGGCTGTGGAAGAGCCGCGTGCGCCGTACGTCGCGACGCCCGACGCGCTCGTCGACTCGATGCTCGAGCTCGCGGAGACCGGCCCCGGCGATCACCTGATCGATCTGGGATCGGGCGACGGGCGCATCGCGGTCCGCGCCGTCACGCGATTCCGGGCGCGGAGCGCGCTCGGCATCGACATCGACGCCGGACTCGTGCGCGTCGGCGGCGAGAACGCGCTCGCGGCGCTCGTCGATTTCCGGCGCCCGCTAGTGAAGGCGGCGGGCATCGCCACGCAATAGCTACTCGAGCATGTGCTCGCGCTGCTCCAGGTTGACGGAGAGCTCGTAGAGATCGTCGTCGAGAGCGTCGCGCGCCGAGACCATGCCGAGCGGGCGGCCATGCTCCGCGACCGGGAGGTGGCGGAAGCCGCCGCGATGCATGATCCGCATTGCGTTCAGGAACGGCTCGTCCGGGTGAATCGTCTGCGGCTGCGGTGTCATCACGTCTGCGATCGCAGTCGTCGCAGGGTCGCGGCCGCCGGCGATGACGCGGAACAGCGCGTCGCGCTCGGTGAAGATGCCGATCAGCTGCGAGCCTTCGACCACGAGCATGGCCCCCTTGCCGTGCGCCTTCATCTGGTGCGCGGCTTCGAGCACCGTCGTGGTTTTGGCCGCCATGAGCGGGGTCTGGTTCGCGACGACGGAGCGGACGGAGCGGATGGCCATGGAAACCTCGCACAACGGATAGATTCGCGGACATTGAGCGCCCGCGCCCCATCGAAGTCAAGGCCCGCCGCGGCGCGCCTGTTGACGAGGGTGGGAGGTGAGCTTATGTTGGCGCTGCATCTTCGGTGCGCGAGCCGCCGTCCCCCGGGGCGCCGGCGCCGCGCAAGGCGACTCGAACAGCGGCAGGAGGACGAGAACGTGGAGCGCTGGCGGACCCTTTGGAGCGGACCCGCGCGCGTCGCGCTCGGCGCGGCGCTCGCCCTGGTTCCGCTCGCGGCGGAGGCCGCCAAGGCGACCGAGTGCACGAAGATCGGCATCTGCTACTGCGTCAACGACGAGCTCAAGGCGACGATCGCGGCGAAGGTCGAGCGCTTCCGCGCGCTGATTGCCGAGCAGCGCAAGGCAGGCAAGGCGGTCGGATACCTCTCGGTCCCGCTGTCGCCTGGAGGCGGCGGCAACTTCGACGTCAACATGGAAGTCGCCGCAGGCGCGAAGGAGGCCATCGAGAAGCGCTTCGGCGCCGACTTCGTCTACGTGCTGAACCCCGGCACGCTGGACGCTGACCTGCCGAAGGGGACCGGCGCCGACTACATGCTGATGTGGACGACGCTGCTCGAAGGTACGGACGGCCTCGGCGATTTCGATTTCGTCTACTTTGCCGGCCCGCAGGATTTCGCTCGGTACTTCCGTTTCGACGGCAACGCCGACATGGGCAAGCTCGACGCGTACTTCGACAACCGCGTGAAGAGCAACGAGAAATTCGCGAAGGCCGTGGAAGGCGGGCTCACGAAGGCCGCCTTCCGCCGGTACTATGCGCTGCGGGCCTCGGCCACCGTTTCCCGGGGCGCGCACGACGAATGGAACATCTTTCGCCAGCTGAACGAGCGGCGCCGCGCCGACGCCAAGCTCGGCACGCCCAACCAGATTCCCGTGCTGTTCGACGGACGCGCGATGGCGCCCGCCGACGCCGAGGCACCCGTGTCCGACGGCTACGTCGGCAAGTGCGCTCCCTAGTCCTGACGATTCCTGCAACCACGACCCTGGAGGCAACGATGCGATCCCCCTGGTACGCAATCCTCGTAGCGGCCGCGCTCGGCGCGGCGCAGGCGCCGGCGCAGGCGACCTGCTTCTTCGTCTTCGACCGCGGCGACAACACGATCTACCGCGGCACGCAGCCGCCCGTCGACATGAGCGAGCGCGGCGCAGCCGAACGCGATGCGATGCGCGCGCGGGGCGAGTATCTGCTCTTCATCGAGACCGACGCTTGCGCGCCGATCACATTCCTGACCGGACCGGGCACGCCCGGCACGCTGTCGGTCGATGCGATCGTTGCGGGCATTCCGACGATGGCGAAGTCCGAGGGTGGTTCTACGGGCCTCGTGTCGGGCACGAAGGGCGCGACGCAAACAGGGGCGAGTGCGAAGCGGGCGACCCCGGCGACCCGGTCGTCGGCCCCGGCGAAGAAGTACTGACGCCTATCCGACCTCCGTTCATGAGGAGAAGCGCGCTCTACAGCCGCTCGCCGCGGGAGGCGCCGGCGCACACCGTGCCGCAGCCCGTCGCCGCGCGGGCGTCGGCGTCGACGCGGGGCTGGCGGGTCGTGCTGCGCGAGCGCCGGCAAACGCTCGTGCTCGTCGCGACCGCGACGGCCTGCGCGCTCGCTGCCCTGCTCCTCTACGCAGCGCTGCATCCGGCCCCGCGCGCGCTCACGCAGGACGACATCGACGCCGCGGTGCTGCACACGCTCGAAACGCAGTCGCTGCCGGCGAAGGCTGCGAAGGCCTACGAAGCCGTCCGTCAGTCGGTGGTGCGCGTCCGCGGTTTCGGGCGCGAGCAGGAGAAGGAAGGCCACATGGTGGAGGGCATCGGGACCGGCGTGGTGATCGTCGACTCCGGGATCATCCTCACGAACCTCCACGTCGTCGCGGGTGCCGAACGGGTGGAAGTGCGCTTCCACGACGGCTTCGAGTCGGAAGCCGCGGTGATCGGCGTGCGGCCCGAGCACGATCTCGCGGTGCTGAAGGCCGCCAAGGTTCCCGACGACCTGCCCGCCGCGACGCTGCGCTCGACCGCCGATCTCGTGCCGGGCGACGAGGTCGTCGCTGTCGGCTATCCGTTCGGCATCGGACCGTCGGTGTCCGCCGGTGTCGTGTCCGGTTTGACGCGGGAGTACCGGTCGCCGAAGGGCGAGCGCGTGCTGACCAACCTGATCCAGTTCGACGCCGCCGTGAACCCGGGCAATTCGGGCGGCCCGCTCGTCACCGCGGACGGCGAGGTCGTCGGCATCGTCACCGCGATCCTGAATCCGACCGACCAACGCGTGTTCATCGGCATCGGCTTCGCCGTCCCCATCGAGAACGCCGCGGCCGCGATCGGCGTCTCGCCGTTCTGAGCGCCTCGAGGAGGTTTTCCATGCAGGACCCCGGCAACCGCGGCGGCGTGACGCCGCTGATGGAGCGCATTCTCTACGAGGTCAAGCGGATCGTCGTCGGCCAGGATCATTTTCTCGAGCGGGTGCTGGTCGCCATCCTCGCGCAGGGGCACCTGCTCGTCGAGGGCGTACCCGGCCTCGCGAAGACGCTGACGGTGAAGACGCTCGCGCGGACGATCCGCGGGACGTTCCGGCGGATCCAGTTCACGCCGGACCTCGTCCCCGCGGACCTCGTCGGCACCCGGATCTACAACCAGAAGACCGGCGAGTTCAACACGTCGCTCGGGCCGGTGTTCACGCACCTGCTCCTCGCCGACGAGATCAACCGCGCTCCGGCCAAGGTGCAGAGCGCGCTCCTCGAGGTGATGCAGGAGTACCAGGTCACCATCGCAGGACAGACGCACAAGGTGCCCGAGCCGTTTCTCGTGATGGCGACGCAGAATCCGATCGAGACCGAGGGCACGTACCCGCTGCCCGAAGCGCAGGTCGACCGCTTCATGATGAAGGTGCTGGTCGGCTATCCGAGCGAGGAGGAGGAGTTCGTCATCGTCGAGCGGGTGACGGGCGTCGCGCAGGACGTCGTCGCGGTCGCCACCACCGACGAGCTCGCGGCGCTGCAGCGCGAATGCCGCGCCGGGTATGTCGATCCGTCGCTCATGACCTACGCGGTGCGCCTCGTCGCCGCGACGCGCGAGCCGGAGCGCTTCGGCATCAAGGACGTGGGACGCTACCTTACCTGGGGTGCCTCGCCGCGCGCGACGATCCATTTGATCGAGGCGGCGCGCGCGCTCGGCTTCCTGCGCGGGCGCACCTACGTGCTGCCCGAGGATGTGACCGACCTCGCACCCGACGTGCTGCGGCACCGGCTCTCGCTGTCCTACGAGGCGCTCGCTGACGCGGTGACCCCCGACCAGCTCGTCACGCGCATCATGCAGAAAGTGCGCCCCCCGGAGAAGCCGCTCGAAGCCCATGTCCGCGTCGACCCCGTCAGCGCGGGCGCCTGAAGCGCTCCTCCGCCGTCTCGAGTGGACGGTGATCCGCCGTCTCGACGGCGTGCTGCACGGCGACTACCGTACGCTCTTTCGCGGCCACGGGCTCGACCTCGCGGACTTGCGCGAGTACGTCTACCACGACGACGTTCGGCACATCGACTGGAACGTGACGGCGCGGCTGCAGACGCCGTACGTGCGCGAGTACAACGAGGAGCGCGAGGTCGCCGCGTGGTTCCTGCTCGACCTTTCACCGTCGGTAGCGTTCGGCTCGCAGCGGATCGAGAAGCGCGCGGTCGCGACCGAGTTCGTCGCCGTGCTCGCGCGCGTGCTCACCGCGCACGGCAACCGCGTCGGCGCACTCCTCTATGGCGACCGTGTCGACACGGTGATCCCGGCGCGCGGCGGGCGGCGCCAGGTGCTGCACCTGCTCCACCGGATGCTCACGCGTCCCGCGCAGAAATCGGCGGCGGCGACGAATCTCACGGACCTTCTGCACACTGCGTGGCGCGTCGCGCCGCGGCGCTCGCTCGTGTTCGTCGTGTCGGACTTCATCAGCACGCCGGGGTGGGCCGAGCCGCTCGCGCACCTCGCGCAGCGTCATGACGTCGTTGCCGTTCGGCTCTACGATCCGCTCGAGATGGAGCTCCCGGACCTGGGCCTCATGGTCGTCCAGGACGCCGAGACCGGCGAGCAGCTCTTCGTCGACACGCATGACCGCGGCTTCCGACGCCGTTTCGCGGCGAAGGCACGCGAGCGCGAGGCCGAACTGCGCCGCGCGTTCCAGACCGCGGCCGTCGACGCGCTCGAGCTCGCGACCGGCGACGACCTGGTCGACGCCATCCTGCGCTTTGCCGACCTGCGCAAGCGGAGGAGCCAGCTCGCCGCCGGCGGCGGGCTCCCCCACCACCTGGGCGTGCACACATGAGCGCCGCCGGGCCGCCCCGAACGCCCGCGCGAGCAGGGCGAAGCCGAGGCCCGCAGGGCGCGTCTGCGAGAACGGGCGGCGGTCGGCCTCGAGCCGCAACGCACAACACCGACGGGTGCGGAGGCCGCGCTCGCCCCCTCCCTCGGGGAGGGGGTGCGCGAAGCCGCGAAGCGGCGAGCCTGGGGGAGGCTACTCAGTGACGTTCGTCTGGCCGGAGCTCCTATGGCTCCTCATCGCGGTGCCTGCGCTCGCCGCACTTTACGTGCTGCAGCTTCGCCGGAAGCGGAAGGCCGCGCTCCGCTACGCGAGTCTCACGCTCGTGGCCGGTGCCATGGGCCCTGCCGGGCGGGTGCGCCGTCACGTGCCGCCGCTCCTGTTCCTCGCCGCGCTCGCGCTGATGCTCGTCGCGATCGCGCGCCCCGAAGCCATCGTAACGCTGCCTTCCGCGCACGAGACGGTGATCCTCGCGATGGACGTGTCCGGCAGCATGCGCGCAACCGACGTCAAGCCGACCCGGCTCGTCGCGGCGCAGGAGGCCGCGCGCGCGTTCGTCGCCGACCAGCCGAAGACGACGCGGATCGGCGTCGTGTCGTTCGCCGCGACGGCGTCGGTCGTGCAGACGCCGACGCACAGCCGCGAGGACATCCTGGGCGCGATCGACCGCTTCCAGCTGCAGCGCGGCACGGCGATCGGCAGTGGCATCCTCGTGTCGCTGAAGACGATCTTTCCGGACGCCGAGTTCGACCTCCGCTCGTGGAACCCGCGCCGCGAGGCGCAGAAGGCGGCGGCGAAGGAGGCCGCGAAGGACCCTGTCGCCGCCGGCGCGAAGGAGATCGCAAAGCCGGTGCCGCCCGGCTCCTACGCGTCCGCCGCGATCATCCTGCTGACCGACGGCCAGACGACGACCGGGCCCGACCCGATCGAGGCCGCGCGCATGGCGGCCGACCGCGGCGTGCGCGTTTACACGGTCGGCATCGGGACGACCGCGGGCGAGATCATCGGCGCCGAGGGCTGGTCGATGCGCGTGCGCCTGGACGAGGAGTCGCTGAAGTCCATCGCCAACATCACGCGCGCCGAGTACTTCTACGCGGGCAATGCAGTCGACCTGCAGAAGATCTACAAGAGCCTGAATGCGAAGCTCTTCTTCGAGCAGAAGGAGACCGAGGTCACGGCGCTCTTCGCCGCCGCGGCCGCGGTGCTGGCGCTCCTGTCGGCGACACTGTCGCTCTTGTGGTTCAATCGGATCCTGTGACGGACCGCGCGCGGATTGTCATGAGCCACGACCATGACCATCACGACGACCACGACCGCGGGCACGGCGGCTCCGAGCTCTCCGCGCTCGACGTCCGCGTGCGCGCGCTCGAGTCGCTGCTGGTCGAGAAGGGCTACGTCGACCCGGCGGCGCTCGACCTCCTGATCGAGACCTACGAGACGAAGGTCGGCCCTCACAACGGCGCACGCGTGGTCGCGAAGGCCTGGACCGATGCGTCGTTCCGCGACTGGCTCATCGCCGACGCGACGGCGGCGATCGCCTCGCTCGGTTACACCGGCCGCCAGGGCGAGCACATGGTGGCGCTCCCGAACACCGCGCGCGTGCACAACATGGTCGTCTGCACGCTCTGCTCGTGCTATCCGTGGCCGGTGCTCGGCCTGCCGCCGGTCTGGTACAAGTCGGCGCCCTACCGCTCTCGCGCGGTGCAGGATCCGCGCGGCGTGCTCGCCGACTTCGGCGTGCACCTGCCGGACGATGTCGAGGTTCGCGTTTGGGACTCGACCGCCGAGATCCGCTACCTCGTCCTGCCGGAGCGGCCGAGGGGCACCGACGGCTGGAGCGAGAAGGAGCTCGCGACGCTCGTCACGCGCGACTCGATGATCGGCACCGGCCTGCCCAAAGCGCCCACCGAAGTCGCGACGATTTCCGCATGAACGGCGTACACGACATGGGCGGGATGCAGGACTTCGGGCCGATCGTCCCCGAAGCGGACGAACCGCGATTCCATCATCCTTGGGAGCGGCGCGCGTTCGCGCTCACGCTCGCCATGGGCGCGACCGGCGCTTGGAATCTCGACCAGGCGCGGAGCGCGCGCGAGAGCCTTCCCCCCGCGCAGTACCTCGCGAGCACATATTATGAGATCTGGCTCGCCGGCCTCTTTGCACTCATGGCCGAGCGCGGCCTCGTGACCGCGGACGAAGCGGCGACGGGACGCATGGCGGTCGCGCCGCTCCCGCTGTCACGACGCCTCGACCCGCAGAGCGTTGCCGCCTCGCTCGCACGCGGCGCGTCGACGCTGCGGAGCTGCGCGACGGCAGCACGCTTCGCACCGGGCGACGCCGTGCGCGCGCGCAACGTCCATCCGACGTCGCACACGCGGCTGCCGCGCTACTGTCGCGGCAAGCCGGGCACGATCGCGGCGGTGCGCGGCGCGCATGTCTACCCGGACGCGAATGCGCGCGGCGACGGCGAGGCGCCGCAATGGCTCTACACGGTGCGCTTCGAGGCGCGCGACCTGTGGGGACCCGACACAACCGCCGCGGCGGTGTTCGTCGACTGTTTCGAGCCGTATCTCGAATGATGGTGCGGCATTCCGAGCTCGCCGTCATCGCCGGCGCGCCGCGTGACGCCGCGGGGCCCGTCTTCGAGGCGCCGTGGCAAGCGCAGGCGTTTGCGCTCGCGGTCTCACTGTCCGAGCGCGGCGCCTTCACGTGGAAGGAATGGGCCGCGACGCTGGCCGAAGTGATCGGCGAAGCCCGCGCACGCGACGAACCGGATACGGGCGAGCGCTATTACGAGCATTGGCTCGTCGCGCTCGAGCGCATCGTGGCGCGCAAGCATCTCGTCGACGCGGATCGGCTCGAGAACCGCCGCCGCCAGTGGCAGGCGGCGGCCCGCCGCACGCCGCACGGACAGCCGATCGTGCTGCATCCGGATGACTGACCGAGGGGCCCGCGACGCACGGGTTCCGGTCGGGCCCGAATCGGCGCAGAATGAATAACAACGCCAGGCGCGCGCGCCTGCGCGGCAACACGGGAACGGGAGACCTGATGAGAAGCTTCATCGTCCAATCCACCGCCGGTGCTGCACTCGCCATGCTCGCGCTCGCGTGGCCGCTCGCCGCGGCCGCGCAGGCGCAACGCACGTTCGTCGCGTCCTCCGGCGTCGACACCGATCCGTGCACGTTCGCGCAGCCGTGCCGGTCGTTCGCCGCGGCGATGGCGCTGACCAATGCCGGCGGCGAGCTCATCGTCCTCGACTCTGCCGGCTACGGCACGGTGGCGATCGCGCAGTCGGTCTCGATCATCGCAGCGCCTGGCGTCTACGCGGGCATCAGCGTCTTCTCGGGCAACGGCATCACCGTCTCCGGCGTCGGCAGCCGCGTGCGCCTGTCGGGCCTCACGATCAACGGCCAGGGCGGCGACACCGGCATTTACTTCCAGCAGGGCGCGAAGCTTACGGTCGATCACTGCGTGATCACCGATATGAACCTGTACGGCCTCTACGTCCAGGCGGCCAATTCGACGTGGATCGTCACCGACACGACGGTCACGTCGAACGCGAGCTACGGCATCATCGCCGAGGCCGGCAGTGGCACGCTCGATCGCGTGCGCGCCGAGAACAACTTCAACGTCGGCGTGCTGATCAACACGTCGTCGAACGTGCTCGTGCGCGCGCTCGTCCGCGACAGCGTGATGTCCGGCAACGCGGGTCACGGCCTCTCGGTGTTCAGCGGCTCCGGCCGGACCGCGCTCGTCACCGTCGAGAGCTCCGCCGCGTCCGTCAACGCGGGCTCCGGCTTCGCCGGCACCACGTCCGGCGGCACGACGCTGCTCACGGTGCGCGGGTCGGTGGCGACCACGAACGGCGGCTCTGGCGCGCTTGCTTCCGGCGCCGGCGCCACGGTCTCGATCACCGGCAGCACCCTCGTGCGCAACACCGGCTTCGGGCTCGAGCAGGGCACGTCGTCCGTCCTGCGTTCGCTCGTGAACAACACGGTCGAGGACAACGTCGCCGGCCCGACGTCGGGGACGATCACGAACAGCACGCCGATCTAGCGCCGATCGCGGCCTGCGGCAACCTCGGGAGGAACCTATGATGTCCAAGTTTCGCTGGCTCGCGCACGCGGCCGCCGCCCTGGCGCTCGCCGCCGCGACCGCGTTCGGGGCGCTGCCGGCGGCGGCCCAGACGCTCAACGTCTACTCGATCTGGCCCGAAAACTGGGCACGGCCGATGTTCGAGGAGTTCGAGAAAGCGACCGGGATCAAGGTCAACTTCGTACGCTTCTCGTCGGGCGAAGCGCTGGCGCGCGTGATTGCCGAGAAGAACAACCCGCGCGTCGACGTGCTGTTCGGCGGACCGGTGGAGACCTTTGCCGCAGGCATCGCGGAAGGGGTGTTCGAGCCGTACAAGCCGCCCTCCTTCGCGAAGCTGCCGCCGCGCTTCCGGCAGGCCGACGGCCAGTGGGTCGCGATCGCCGACGATCCGCTCGTGTTCATGACCAACGACAGGTTCGTGAAGGAGAATGGGCTCAAGCCGCCGGCGTCGTGGAATGACCTTCTTGCGCCGCAGTACAAGAACATGCTGCAGATGGCCGACGCGCGGACGTCCGGCACCGCGGTCACCCGGATCTTCTCGATCATCGAGGTCAACGGCCGCGACGAGAACAAGGCCTTCGACTACATGAAGAAGCTGCGCCCCAACGTCCAGCTCTACACCAAGAGCGGCGGCGGCGGAACGCTACCGGTCGGTTTGGGCCAGGCCGGCGGCGGCATCTTCTTCATCGTCGACGCGCTCGATACCAAGGCGAAGGGCTACGATGTCACGATCAGCTTCCCGAAGGAGGGAATCGGCACGGCGGCCGAGGCGATCGCGCTCATAAAGGGCGCGAAGAATCCCGAGGCCGCGAAGAAGCTGATCGACTGGGCGACCTCGCCCGCGATGCAGAACCAGTTCGCGAAGTACAAGATCAACTTCGTACCCGCGCATCCGGACGTCGCGCTCGAGCCCTCGCTCGCCGCGGTGCTGAAGGACGCGAAGCTCTTCCCGATCGACGCCGACTACGCGGGCGCGAACCGCAAGCGGATCGTGGAGCGGTGGGTGGCGGAGGTGCTGAACCCGTAACGGCGGCCCGGCGATGGCCACCCTTCCCGGCCGTTCGCCCGCGGCGGTCGCCGCGCGAGCGCACGCCGACCCTGTGGTGGCCGGGACCGCGTTCGTCCTGTGGGCGCTGCTCGCTCTCTTCGTCGTCTACCCGCTCGGGATGCTGCTCGCGCGGGTGCTGGTCGACCACGGCACGTTCACCACCGCCGGCCTTTACGCGATCCTGACCGACCGGCATCAGGTCCGCGCCTTCTGGAACAGCCTGCTGCTCGCCGCGATCGTCGGGCTCGCGGGCACCGTGCTGGGGTTCGTGTTCGCATTCACGGCGGCGCGCTCGCAACTGCCGCGCGGCCTGCGGACCGCGATCGATGCGAGCGTGCTGCTGCCGCTCGTCTCGCCGCCGTTCACCACCGCCATTGCGATGATCTTCTCGTTCGGGCCGCGCGGGCTCATCACCTACGAACTGCTCGGACTGAAGGGCGTCACCGTCTACGGGCTCACGAGCACCGCGTTCTCCGAAGTTCTCACCTACTTTCCGATCGCGTATCTCACGCTGCGGCCGATCCTCGCCGGCATCGACTCCAACATCGAGGGAATGGCGCTCTCGCTCGGCGCGTCGCGCTCCCGCGTCTTCCGCACGGTCACGCTGCCGCTCTCCGTGCCCGGGCTCGCCAACGCGTTCCTGCTGCTCTTCGCCGCGTCGCTCGCCGACTTCGCGACGCCGCTGATCCTGGCCGGCAACCAGTTCCCGGTGCTGCCGACGCAGGCGTACCTGCAGATCACGGGGCTCTACGACCTGCGCGGCGGCGCGGCGCTGTCGTTCGTGCTGCTCGTCCCGGCGCTCCTCGTGTTCGTGCTCCAGCGCTACTGGGTCTCGCGCCGTTATTACGTGACGATCACCGGCAAGGGCGCCGGCCAGACGCCGTTCGACAGCGTCTCGCCCGCGGTGCGCGCGGCGCTCGTCGCCGCGTGCCTCGCCATCGCGCTCGTGATTGCCTATTTCTACGCGCTGCTGCTCTACGCGTCGCTTGTCGTCGCGCTGGGCGCGAACCACGCGTTCACACTTGCCCATTACCGCGTGATCTTCACCGACGGGTTGAAGGCGATCCGCGACACGCTGATCATCGCCGGTTTCGCGATGCCGCTGGGCGGCCTCTACGGGATCCTCGTGGGCTACCTCGTTGCGAAGAAGGCCTTCGTCGGGCGGCGGACGATGGAGCTGATCTCGATGATCAATTACGCACTTCCAGGGACGATCGTCGGCATCGCCTATCTCGTCGCGTTCAACGATCCGCCGATCGAGCTGACCGGCACCGCGCTCATCATCGTCGCCTGCTACGTCTTCCGCTACGGCCCGACCGGCATCCGCGCGACGGTGGCGCTCCTTTCCCAGATCGACAAGAGCCTCGAGGAAGCCTCGCAGGGCCTGGGCGCCGGCAGCGGCACGACATTTCGCCGGATCACGCTGCCGCTGATCGTCCCGGCCTTCTTCGCGGGCCTCGGCATCGTGTTCATCCGCTCGATGACGGCGATCAGCGCGACGATCTTCCTCGTCTCGGTTGGCTGGACGCTCATCACGGTCAAGATCCTCGAGAACATCACCGAGCTCTCGCTCGGCCCGGCGGCTGCGTTCTCGGTGCTGGTCGTGGTCGTCGTGTTCGTCGTGATCGCGGCGATCGGGAAGGTCCTGCGCGCGTTCCGCGCCCCCGGCGTGATGCCGATGACGAGCCTGCTCGGAGGGTGACCGTGGGCGACGGCAGGCTCGGCGTCAAGGTCGATGGCGTGTCGAAGCGTTACACGCACCGCGTGAAGGGCGAGATCTATGCGGCCCGCGACGTGCGGCTCGACGTCGCCCCCGGCGAGTTCCTGACGCTCCTCGGGCCATCGGGCTGCGGGAAGACAACGACGCTGCGGATCATCGCGGGTTTCGAGCAACCCGACGCGGGCCGCGTGCTCTTCGGCGGCGAGGACGTCACGCGGCTGCCCGCCAACCGCCGCAACATCGGCTTCGTGTTCCAGAACTATGCGCTGTTTCCGCACCTCTCGGTGGCCGAGAACGTCGCGTACGGCCTCGAGGTGCGCAAACAGGGCGCCGCGGAGATCGAGAAGGCGGTCGCCGACGTGCTCGCGCTCGTCGGCCTCGCGGGCTACGAGCCGCAGTTTCCCGGCCAGCTCTCCGGCGGCGAGCAGCAGCGGGTCGCGCTCGCGCGCGCGATCGTGATCCGGCCGCGCGTGCTGCTCTTCGACGAGCCGCTCTCGAACCTCGACGCGAAGCTCCGCGTGCAGATGCGCTTCGAGATCCGCGAGCTGCAGCAGCGGCTCGCCATCACGACCGTGTACGTGACGCACGACCAGGAAGAGGCGATGGCCGTGTCCGACCGCATCGCCGTGATGAACGAGGGCGGCGTCGTGCAGGAAGGCTCCGCGCAGGACCTCTACGACCGCCCGGCCTCCCCATTCGTCGCGCAGTTCGTCGGCCGCGTGAACCTCGTGCCGGCGCGCGTCGTCGCGATCGAGAGCGACGCCGTGGCGGTCGAGGCGCTCGGAGCCATCGTGCGTGCGCGGCCGCCGGCCGGGCGCGTCGCGGCCGGCGACGCCGTGTCGCTCCTCCTGCGCCCGGAAACGATCGAGATGGTCCGCGACGCGACCGCAGGACCGATCACGGGCACCGTCGCAGCGCACGCGTACCTCGGCGAGAAGATCGAGTACCTCGTGCGCTGCGGCGAGACGACCTTGCAGGTGGTCCGCTACAACGCGGGCCCGGGCGAGATCGTCCCGAACGGCACGCCCGTGGCGTTGCGGCCCGCCCCCGGCGCCGCGGCCGTGCTCGCGGGAACGAAGCGATGATCCGTGCGGCGGCGCTCGCGGGCGTCCTCCTCGCCACGTGGCTCGCGCTCACGCCCGCGCGAGCCGCCGACGCCACGCGCGAGGTCCACGGGTCCGCCGACGCGTTCGCGCAGCCCGGCATCGCGCTCGCGTGGGGCGTACTGCGCGCACGCAGGGAGGACGACACGGCCGTGGTGCTGCGCGTCGAGCCGGACACACGCGCCTACGCGTGGGTCGAAATCATCGGCCGCGACCCGTTCACGCAAGGGCAGGCCGTCCTGTTTCCCGCGACCGAAGTGGCGGGTGCCTTCGATGTCAAGATTCTGCGCGCGCGCTTTGCCGACCATCCGCGCACCGAGATCCGGTTGTGGCCGCGCGATCGCCCGCCGCCCTCTGCGCCCGCGCTCTCGATCTACTTCGCCGGCGTGCCCGATACGACGCCCGAGCTCGTTCGCGCCGACGAGCTCGACCGCTCGCTCGGGGCGCGCATCGAGCGCGCGCGCGCCGAAGCGAGGAGGATGGCGCCATGAACCGTGAAGCGCTCGCCCGCATCATCGACCACTCGGTATTGAAGCCGGAAGCGACCGACGCCGACATCCGCGCCGGCGCCGAGGTCGTCCGCGCGTGGCGTATCGGCTACTACTGCGTGCAGCCGTGCTGGGTGCGCGCCGCCGTGGCGGCGCTCGTGGGTATCGACGCGCGCGTGGTCGCGGTCGCAGGCTTCCCGCACGGCTGCGACCGCGCGGAGGTCAAGGCGCGCGCCGCCGCGCTCGCGGTCGGCGAGGGCGCTGCCGAGATCGACATGGTGATGAATTTCGGCGCGCTGCGCAGCGGGCACGCGACCGTGGTGGCCGCCGAGATCGAGACGGTCGTCCGCGCGGTGCCGGGGATCCCGGTCAAGGTGATCCTCGAGACCGCCACGCTCGCCGACGCCGAGAAGTCGCTCGCCTGCCGTCTCGCGCGCGACGCGGGCGCCGCGTTCGTGAAGACCTCGACCGGCTTCCATCCCGGCGGCGGCGCGACAGTCGCCGACGTGCGGCTGCTTCGCGAGGCGGTCGGCCCAGACCTCGGGGTCAAGGCCTCCGGCGGCATCCGGACACTCGAGGACGCCATGGCCATGCTCGAGGCGGGCGCGAGCCGTCTCGGCGTCTCGGCGAGCGCCGCGATTTTGGGCGCCCTCCCCCCTTGAGTACCCTTGGCGGTCCCAACTTGCCACAACCGACGTTGATTATGCTATTGTCATAGCTGCCATGGATCGCCGCAGGGCACGCCCTCAGGACTACCACGTGCTGCTCAAGCACCGGCAGTACTTCGGTGTCGAGCCGCTGAAGCTGCGCGCCGCGGCCGCGCGCATCGTCGCCCGCATCGCCGGCCTCCCGCCCGAGCGGGCGCGCGTCACGGCACGGCAGCTGCACCACGACTTCGGCGTCGACACGACCGAAGGGCGGCCGCTGCGTCGAGGAGCTCGTCGCCGAAGGCCTGCTCGAGCCGCGCACCGAGCTTCCGGGCGTCTACGCGGTAGGGCCGCGCTTCGCCGAGATCGCGGCGCGCGCGCGTCATCGATCCGCTGCCGCGCGAGCGCGCGCGTCAGCTGATCGCCGACGCCTGCACGCTGGCGGGCCAGATCAATGCGTTGTGGGCGCGCATCCCGCTCGAGATCGACGCCATCGCCACGTTCGGGAGCTACATGAGCCGCGACGCGCACCTCGCGCGAGCTCTCCCTCGGCATCGTCGTGCGCGCGCGACCCGCGACGCGGCGTGCGCACTGGCGGATGGCCACGAAGGCCGACGGCGCCGGCGCGATCCGCACGGCGTTCCGCGGGCTCGACCCGTTCGTGCGCGTGCGGCTCGTCACCGACCTTCAAGTCGCTGCCACGGCCGTTCGCGGTCGTGTTCCGCGCCGACTGAGTCGAGCGACAGCTTCCGTCGGGGACGAGCCGCTCGACGGCGAGCTGCCGTCACGTGAGCCTGCGATTGATCCGCGTGGCATCGGCCGCCCGACGCGCCCGCGCGGTCGAAGCAGCATTCCATGTTCCAGCCACTGCCGTCGCGACGGAAGCGGAGCACGCGAAGCCGTCTGCCGGGCGGAGCGAACACGGTGCGCACGCTGCACTTGTAAGGCTCCGCCTGCGATGCGGCGCCGGGACGTCGAAGGCGTCGACGGCCGCAAGATCCGCCCGGTCCGAATTCGCGAACGGGAACGGCGCGAACAACGGCGAGCTGTGCACCGAGTGGACGATGACCGGCGGGTGGCCGCTTCGTCTCGAGCTCGACGCGGGCGACGCACGACAGGTGCTCGTCGCCGGAGACGAACACGACGTTCGGAATCTGCGCCTCCGCGATGCAGGCGAGCACCTGCGTAGAGCGATGCGCGGATAGCCGTCCCAGCCGTCGGAGCGCAGCGCGCTCGCCACGGCGCCCCGCTGGATCGCGCGGGCGTGCCGAGGGAGCAGGATCGCAGGCGAGCGACGATCTTCGGCACGTCGCGCGGCTGGCGCGCGGAGCCAGTCGCAGCAGCGCGCCCATCTGAGTCTTGCTCATGATCCGCGCACGTGGCGAGCCGTTCGCGCAGTGCGCGCCGTCGCGCTCGGTGCGCGTGTCGGCCATGAACAGCGGAAAGCCGTTGACGCGGAACTGGATACCAGAGCGGATGGCGCGAATCTCCCTCCGGATCCTGCCGAGTCGGGCCCCGCGCGTCGCTGGAACTTGAAATACGAGCGACGGCCCTCGATCATCGCCGGATCGGGGCGCTCGTCGTCGACCCGCGGCTCCCAGTTGTCGAAGATCTCGTGGTCGTCCAGCATCATGAAGGCCGGCAGCCGCCGCAGCACGTCGCGCACCGGCGTTCATCCGGAACAGGATCTCGTAGGGGCGTACGAAGCGGTCGAACTGCGACGTCGGGTCGAACAGCCCCGCCGTGCCGTCGACGTAGATCTGGTCGCCGACGAGGAGCAGGCATTGCGGCACGGGCTCCGTCCGCTCGGTCAGCCACGTGCCGAGCCGCGCGTACGACGCGCCAGCGACCGCGCTCTTCGAAGCATCGACCGACGGGTACTGGCAGCTCGCGAGCGCGAACACGAGCTCGGCGGCGTCGCGGCAGCGGACCGGGTTCCCGCTCCGTTGCACAGGACGGCGACGAGCGCCGGTCGGACATTTCGGCGAGCCCGGCTTGCGCAGCGTCTCGACGGGTCCCGCGCTCGTCGAGCAGCTTCGCGATCGCGGGTCGATCGCCTCGATCGATGGTCGGGACGGTCCGGGGGCATCGGCGGCGGAAGCGAGTCGCCGTCCCGGACCGACTGCGGCTCGGGCGATTCGGCAGCTCCGGTCGCCGTGTCCTGGCGGCAGGTCGTCGTACGTGTAGTAGGCGAGATCCTTCGACTGGTTGTAGAGCAGCACGACCAGCACGCCGGCGGCGCCGCCCTCCCAGAGATCGGTGGCGCGTGACGACGCGGAACCAGCCGTGCCGATCAGACCGAGAGCGGCGTGACGCGCCGCGGGCGTGGCACCGCCCGAAAGCGCCGCTTGGCACCTCGGCCACGACCGGCACCAGCGCCGCACAGAACGACTTGCCGAGCGCCGGATCCTCGGCGCCGGCGATCGGCACCTCGCGCGTGCCGTTTCGCCTGCACGGCGCGCCCATGATCGGCCCCAGCCAGGCAGATCTCGGCGCGGAACTTCGTCGGCCGATGTAGGCGTCGTCGTCATGGTCATCGTGGTCCCTGCTCGTTGAGAAACTCGTCGACGCCTCGAACACCTCGCCGGCCCGCTTGCCGATCAGGCTGTCCTGGTGGCCGATGCCCTGGAACGATGCGGCTCGAACTCGATGCCGAGATCGTCGTTGAACAGCTTCTTCATCCGCGCGAGCGTCGCGATGTCGTAGAGGCCGTTCTCCGTCGCCGTGGATCGACAGCTGTCGGATCGTCCCGGCTTCCAGCGCTCGAGCAGGTTGCGGCCGCGTGACGAACACGTTGCGGCCGGCGTAGTTGGTGATGACGCCGAGGCGCGCGAAATGGATCGCCTGCGCGACCGTGTCGGTCGACAGCGGCCCGAACAGGTCGTCGATCGCGTCGAGCACCTCGGCGGCTCACGTTCTCGACGTTGAAGTCGCGGCCGTAGAGCGCGTCCATCCGGTGGCGCGAGCCGACCCACGGCGTGCGCCGCCACGGCGGCCACCACGGATTCTCGATGTCGAACTCGCTCTCCGGGTACGGCATCGTCGCCAGCGCGCGGTCGATCAGCTGGTCGGTGAGCGACGGCGCCGGTCCGATCCGGAACTCGTAGTTCGGCGAGCGGCAGGAACGCGCGCAGGTAGCTCATCAGGTAGGCGCGGAACACGTTGGCCGGCGTGAACACGACGACGGGACCGATCTGCGACAGCACGACCCGGCCGACGCGCGTCGGGCAGCGCCTCTCGCTCGCGGAAGAACGGATCGCCGGGCTCCGGCGGCGCCAGCAGCGCCATGCTGAACATCACCGAGCCCATGCAGTGCGCGAAGACGTCGATCCCGATTCTGTCCTGCTCTTTTCTCGCGCTGGTTCTCGGTCGCATGCCAGATGTAATCGATCGCCGTCGGGAATGTCGGCGAGCGCGGCGTCCTCGAAGCGTCCACGGCAGCCGCGCGGTCGGCATGCCGCAGCTCGTGCGCATGTCGAGGATCCAGACGTCGCGGCCGCGCGTCCCAGAAGATAGCCGGCGGCGTGCGGCTCGAGCGCCGGGTGGGCGTACGTGGTTCCGCTCGCGCTGTAACCGGGAATCATCAGGAGCGGCGGCTTCGTCGACGTCGGTCGCGGATAACGCGTGAGGCGCGCGCGCACCGGCGCGGCCGTCCGGCAGGTGCGCCACGTCGAACTCGCGTGATCTCGGGCTCCGGAAGGCCCTTGATCTTGCCGGGCAGACGCTGCGGCTCGCCCGGGATCGGCCGGATCGGGCTTGCGGAAGCTCCAGACGTGGACCGACAGCAGCAGGCGCAGGAAGTAGCCGACGAGCGAGCCGAGGTCGGCGAGCACCGACGGCTCGTCCTGCTGCTCCAGGACTCGCATCAGCGGCACCGCTGCTGCGTGAGATAGGTCGCGTCGAGCTCGAGGACGGCGCATCGTCTCCGCCGAGAGCCCGGGGAAGCGTGTCGAGCGACATCCGCGTCATCTGCCGCCACGGATTGGAGCGACGGCTGTAGGTGACGCGCTTGCGACCGGCGATCTCGCGCGCGCGCTCGAAGAGACCGAGGTCGATCTGCGGCTCCTTCGCCGGGCGTCCGGGCTCGCCCAGTGTAGGTCGTACTCGAACAGCCGGACCTCGCCGCCGTGCGAGGCGAGCGCGAATAGCTGCTTGAATCCGCGCGCGAGCCGCCGGCAGAGGTCGCGGCCGAACGGCAGCTTCGCGCAAAGCGCCGCTCCCTTCGCCCGGCTTCGACGGCGGCAGCGGCCCGCCTGACGCCGCCAGTCCTTGATCCAGCTCGCCGCCGCCTGCCACGTGTCGCGCAGGCCGCGATTGAAGAAGCCAGGCGCGCAGCGCCCGGCACCGCCGCTCCGGATAGGTCGACGCCTCGCGGTGCATGAACGCGAGCGTGCCCGAGAGCGGCGCCGACGAACTGGACGAGTGTGTCGAGCTCGGCGTCGTTGCCGGCCCGGCGGCGCCAATCGTGCCAGTCCTTCGCGGTGAAGACGCGCAGCCGGCTCTCGCTCGGGATCGACGTTCAACCGGCGCTTCATCGGAGGCGTTCGTCACGTTGCCCTGTCGTCCTTGCCGCGGCAGGAACAGCGCCTCGAGCGGCTCGCGGCTCGAAGCGCAGCGTCAGCTCGATCCGCGCGGCGACTCGTGCCCGCCGTCGCGCGCCGGCAGCATCGCGTCGCCCGACATCCGCTCGACGATGTCGACCTTCGTCGGCCCGGCTCCGCGGTCGTCCGGCATCGCCTGGAACACCGGACGCATCGCAGCGGTGCCGGCTTCAGGCGGGTGGCGTCGTATTCCCATCTTTGTCGCGCAGGAGCTCGACGGCGCGATACGCGAGCGTCGCGATCGTCAGCGACGGGTTGATGCCGAGCGAGGTCGGGACGATCGAGCCGTCGAGCACGACGAGATTCGCGAACACGCGCGCTGCGGTCCGGCAGGGCGCGTCCGTCGAACACCTGGCCGAGGTCGTTGACGACGCCCCAGCACTTGGGCGTGGTTCGGCGGAGTCTGCGCGGATCCGGCTCCTCGCGCGCCGCACTCGCCCATCGGGCAACCGCCGAGCGGATGGACCGTAAGTAGCGGCCCGCGCTTGTTGTCGAACAGGAACTGCATGTCGTCGGGCAGGAGCTGCCACGCCGGATTGGGCTGCACCTTCGCCGCGACGCCGGAGTCTCCTGCCGAGCGTCGCGCAGTGCCTCGATCCCGTCGCCGAAGACGGTGATGGTCGCGCGCCTTCGGGCCAGCGCACGCGGACGGCCCCGTCGCCGTCCGCCTCGGCGTCGCCGCCGACGAGCTCGAGCGCGCCGCCCGCGCCGTCGTCGCCCATGATCGCGACGAGTCGACGAGCTCCGGATCGCCTCGCCGTCGACGGCGCAGGGGTCCTGGCCGGTCGTCGTCCGGCGCGATGCTCGGCTGGGTCGAGCGTCGCGAGCGCGCGCAGGACGTTGACCGGTCGTCACGACCTCCTCGAACACGCGCCGCAGCGGCCCGGGCACAGCCATTTCCTCGATGACGACCCCCGCCGCGCGTCGCGCAGGTCGATGATCGCCGGTGATCGTCGGGCCGACCTTGCGCTCGTCGGGCGGCATCCCGCTCGTCGGCAATCGCGTTGACCTCTGACCCGATGGCGGCGCGGCCGTCGCGCTGGTCGTAGATCGACGGCGATCATGTCGCCGTTGGTCGAGAAGCGCTGCCCGAGGCGCGCGCTGAAGACGAGTCGTCGGTCCGCGCGAGCGCAGCAGGATCTCCGTCGAGCCGAAGGTGCCCGCGGCGAGGATCACGTTGCGGGCGACCAGGCGGAACGGCCCGCCCTGCCGCGCGCGCAGGTCGGCATCGGTGTGGACGACGTCGAGCAGCCACAGTCCGGTCGGCACGCCCGGAGGCGTCGCCGATCGATCGCCGCCGCTCGAGGCGCAGCACCGTCGCTCCGGTGTAGATCGCAGGCGCCAGCCTGCTCGGCCGTGCGGAGCAGGTTCACGTCGAGCGAGTCCTTCGCGCCGTGGTTGCAGCCGGTCGCGCAGTCGCCACAGCGTATGCACTCGTCGAGCGCGACGTTGGCCGAGCTGACACGGTTCGGCGTCAGCGCGACGGTGATCGACGCGGGCTTGAAAGTGATCGCCGGTCCGGCGCCATCCGCTCGAGCACCCGGTACTTGGCCGGTACCTTGTCCGGATTGAGCACACCGGACGTCATTGCCACGCCGCTCGCGGCCGAGCAGCTTGCGCACCTCCGCGAAGCGTTCGTCGCCGGTCCCCCTTCGACTCGGCACGGATCTCCTTCGGCCACTCGGGGCGCTGGAAGACGTCATCGCGGGGCTCGGCCATCACGCCCGCGTTGATGAGCGAGCCGCCACCGAGACCGTTCGCCACGACGGCGCTGACATCGGCGCCGACGCGCACGTCGAAGAGTCCCTCGCGCTCGCCGCGCGCGCACGCCGCGCCCTCGGTACGAGAAGCGGACGTGGCCGGCGAGATCGGCGAGTCGCGGCGGAAACATCCCCGGCAGATACTCGCGGCCGCGCTCGAGCACGCAGACGCGGATCGGGTCGCGACTCGTCCTCTTCCTGTCCGTAGCGCCGGCGAGGCGCGCCGCGGCGATCGCGCCGCCGTAGCCGCTGCCGACGATGACCACGTCGAAGTCGACCTTCTCCGGCGCAGGCTCCGGATCGCGCGAGGCGACGAGCTCCTCGAAACCGCGCGAGATCCACGCGGTCGGCGCGCGCGTCGCTCGTCGTTCGCGTCGTCGCCGGCGCTCATGGGCGTGCGATCGCGACCGGCTCGCCGGCGTCGGCGATCGCCTGCGCGAGCGCGGCGACTGCGACCGGCTTGTGCAGGAGCGCGATCCCCGCCTCCTCGGCTTCGCGCAGGCGGTCGGGCGCCGTGTCGCCCGAGAGCAGGATCGCCGGCAGCGTCGGGATAGAGCGCGCGCACCGAGCGCACGGCCGCGATCCCGTTGTCGTCGCCGCGCAGCCGGAAATCGGCGACGACGACATCGGGCCGGTCGGCGCCCGCCGCCTCGACAGCGCGCGCGGTGCTCTCGACGACGGTGGCGCGGCAGCCCATCCCCTCGAGCAGCGTCTTCATTCCAAGCCGGACGTGGCCCTCGTCGTCGACGACCAGCACGTGGAGCCCTGCGAGGCGCGACGCGACCGCGTCGGACGGTGCGGCGTCGACGGGGCCGCGTGCGCTCGCGGCAAGGTGCAAGCGGAACGTCGTTCCCTTGCCCGGCGCGGAGGTCATCTCGAGCCGCAGGCCGAGCAGATCGGAGAGGCGCTTCACGATCGACAGCCCGAGCCCGAACCCGCGCGTGCGGTCACGCTCGGGGTTGTCCAGCTGGTAGAACTCCTCGAACACGCGCGCGTGCTCGGCCTCCGGAATACCGCGGCCGGTGTCGGCCACCGTGATGACGACCTCCGAACCCGTCGCCGCGACGTCGAGCCGGATGCTGCCCGCGTCGGTGTACTTGATCGCGTTGTCGACGAGGTTGCGCACGATGCGCTCGAGCAGCAGACGATCGGTGTCGACGACGCCGTCGAACGAGCACCTCGCCGCGAGCGCGAGGCCCTTGGCCTGCGCCACGGGCGCGAACTCGTGGCGCAGGTGTTCGACCAACCGTCGCGGTTCGAACGGCGCCCGCGTCGCATGGACGACGCCCGCGTCGAGCTTCGAGATGTCGAGGAGCGCGTCGAACTGCGACGCCATCCCCTGCAGCGCGACGTTGATGTTCTGCGAGATCTCGCGCGTGCGCGAATCGAGGTTGCACATCGCGAGCGCGGCGCCGAACAGCGACAGCGTGTGGATCGGCTGCCGGAGGTCGTGGCTCGCCGCCGCGAGGAAGCGTGTCTTCGCGCGGTTCGCCGCCTCGGCGTGCTCGAGCGCCGCCTGCAGGCGCTCGTTTAGCGCCGCCTGCTCGGCCCGGATTTCGAAAGACTCGCGAAAGAGCCGGTAGGCGTCGCGAGCGAGCGCAACCAGGATGGCGCCGAAGAGCGCGATCAGAATCGCCGTGGACCGCTCGATCCATCCCGCGTCGGCGATGCCGGGGCTCACCGCCCACATGAGCGCGAGCGGCACGATCGTGGGCACGAGATACCCCGCCAGCACCGGCATGTAGCCAACGTTGGTCGCGACGGCGCCGGCGCAGAGCCCGACCATGATCATCGACTGAATCGCACGCTCGAACTCGGGCAGGAACGGGAAGAACAGGAGCGACAGGCCGTGCACGACGCCGTTCGCGACGTTCAACAGGATCGCGATGCGCAGCTTCTCGCGGTCGGTGTAGCCGGACAGGCTCGGCAGCCGCCAGAGCAGCGTCCGACGGACGACCAGCACCGCGGCGACCAGCAGGAGCCACCCCGCCCACGCGCCCAGCGGCACCCTTTGCGCCGCCAGCGCCGCGATCATCAGCGTCGCGAGGAACACCGGCAGCGGGACCCGCCGCGTCTGGCGCGCGAGCGCCCGCAGGAGCTCTTCCTCGAGCGTCCTCGCCGTGCCCGCCGTTACCACCTGCGACGTCATCGCTCGTCCCCGCTCCCGTCGCGCGCGACGGGCGAATGGACCTCGGGTGCCCACGATAAACCAGCGGCCAGCCGAAGGAAACCGGCGCCAGCGCAGGCCGGCGGCATCGGGCGCAGGCCTCCACGTCCCGCGCCCTCGCCGCACGACGCTCCGTGCCGCCGGCATCCCGGCCGGTCGAACATCTCCGGCCGCACGAACTCGCAGTCCCGGCCGTTCAGGCATCGCAACATGTGACCTCCCTTCAGCACGCCCCGGCGCGAACGCTCGGGAAGCGCTGGATCCTCCGGACACGCAAGGGAGGTCCGGCGACCGCGAACGCGTGCGGTACGGCCGGATGACGCGCCGCGTGCGCGAGCCTGGGCCAAGCGCGGCTCATCGCGGCGGAAAGGGCAGCGACCGGGTGTGCGGCGGCCGGCACCTTGACCGCGCTCGCGGCAAGCCGGGCCCGCGCGGCGTCGCGTCCCGCGATCAGCGCGACAGCGCCGTGCAGGAGTGCGGCGACCGCCTGCGCGCTGCCGGCGCGCACCCACGCCATCAGCATGCACGCGGCGGGCAGTGTCATCAGCTGAAGCAATGCGCCCATGCTTGAACTCCTCGAGAGCCGCCGTTATCGGCCGGCCGCCGATTCGACTTTCCGCGCGCTGGCCGGGATCGTCGGCGCGGGTGCCGCGGCAGTTTCGCTGCTCGTGACCTGCACGAGCGCGGCGAGCTCCGGCGCGATCGAGTCGCCGACCCAGTACGCAAGACCGACGATCAGCGAGGCCGCGACCAGCATCGCGGCGATCGCGCTTGCCGGCAGCAGCCTGTCTTCGGGTCCAGTTGTCATCGTTCGCTCCTTGCATTCCGGCGGCCAGGGATGTCCTCGACCGTCGGCCCGATTGTGCGAGGCGCGCCCGGCCGCGCCTATTGGGCAGACGGCCGGACGAGGACAGCCATTGGGATTGGCCAAATGGACAAGTGCGCCGGCCGCACCGCGCACCGCCGCGAGGCTATACTCGGAGCGAAGCGACGCGACGGACGGACGAACGTGCACCTGCTCCTGATCGACGATCACGCGCTCTTCCGCGAGGGGCTCAAGTTCCTGTTGCGCGGCCTCGACGAGGAGCTCGCCGTCGACGAGGCCGGGAGCGTCGCCGCGGCGATCGCGAAGCGCGACACGCCGTACGACCTGGTCCTCCTCGATCTCAACCTGCCGGGGGTAGGCAACCTCGAGGCGCTCGCGTCGATCCGCAACACGTTTCCGCAAGCGCCGGTCGTCGTGCTGTCGGGCGAGGACGACCCACGGATGATCCGCGCGACCATCGAGCACGGCGCGATGGGCTTCGTGCCGAAGTCGTCGACGCCGGAGATCCTGATCCAGGCGCTGCGGCTAATCCTCGCGCACGGCGTCTACTTGCCCGTGTCCGCGCTCGCGAGCGACGACGGGCCCACCGCCGCTTCGCCCGCGCAAGGCGACCCCGAGAAGCTCCTGCGCAACCTCTCGCCGCGGCAGATCGAGGTCCTGCACTGTGTGATCCGGGGCCAGCCGAACAAGCTGATCGCGCGCACCCTCGACTTGTCCGAGAGCACGGTGAAGGCGCACCTGTCGGCGGTGCTGCGCACGCTCGGCGCGCGCAATCGCACGGAAGCGGTCTACGCGGCGGCGAAGCTCGGGTTGCGCGTCGTCTGACGCGCGAGACGTCGCTTACGGTTCGGCGGGAATGGCCCGCACGGACAGCACACCCGCGATCGCGGACAGCGCGACGATCACCTCCGCTTCGACGGGACTGTCGACGTCGACCAGCGTGTAGGCCGTCTCACCGCGCGACTTGTTGACCATGTTGTGAATGTTGAGCCCGGCGCGCGCCACCGTCGTCGAGATCTGTCCCAGCATGTTCGGCACGTTCGCATTGGCGATCGCGACCCGGTGCGGCGATTCGCGCGGCATGTCGACGTTCGGGAAGTTCACGGCGTTCGCGATCGTCCCGTGCTCGAGATACTCGCGCACCTGGTCGACGACCATCACCGCGCAGTTCTCCTCGGCCTCCTCGGTCGATGCGCCCAGGTGCGGCAGCGCGACGACGCCCGGCTCGGCCAGGAGCGCCGGGCTGGGGAAGTCGGTCAGGTAGCCCTTGAGGCGGTGCGCGCGCAGCGCTGCGACAAGCGCCGCCTCGTCGACCAGGCCGTCGCGCGCGAAGTTGAGCAGCACGGCGCCGGGCTTCATCGCGGCGAGCCGCTTTGCGTCGATGACGTTACGGGTCGCGGCGACGAGCGGCACGTGCAGCGTGACGAAATCCGACTGCTTGACGAGCTCCTCGACGCTGTTCGCCTTCTTCACCGTCGACGGCAGCCGCCACGCGGCGTCGACGGTGATCTCCGGGTCGAAGCCGATGACCTTCATGCCGAGCTTGATCGCCGTGTCGGCGACGAGGCTGCCGATCGCGCCGAGGCCGACGATGCCGAGCGTCCGCTGCGGCAGCTCGACGCCGGCGAACTGCTTCTTCCCGTCCTCGACCTGGCGCTCGAAGTCCGGCGCCGCCGCATCGAGATGGCGCACGTACGCGAGTGCCGGCACCAGGTTGCGCGCGCCGATCAGCAGCGCCGCCAGCACCAACTCCTTCACCGCGTTCGCGTTGGCGCCTGGCGCGTTGAACACGGGCACGCCGCGCTGCGAGAGGGCTTCGACCGGGATGTTGTTGGTGCCCGCGCCGGCGCGGCCAACCGCTTTCACCGAGGGCGGGATCGCCATCGCGTGCATATCGTGCGAACGGACGAGGATCGCGTCCGGCGCCTCGGTGGTCTTCCCAACGGAATAGCGCGCCGCGGGAAAGCGGTGCAGCCCGTGGCTCGAGATGGCGTTCAGCGTCAGGATCTGGTACTTGGACATGAGCGGCTATCCGTGCCGGCGCTCGAATTCCTTCATGTAGGCGACGAGCGTGCGCACGCCGTCGAGCGGCATTGCATTGTAGATCGACGCCCGCATGCCGCCGACCGAGCGGTGGCCCTTCAATTGCACCATGCCGGCTTCCTTCGCGCCCTTGAGGAACGCCTCGTCGAGCGCTTCGTTCGCGAGCCGGAACGGCACGTTCATTCGCGAGCGGTCCTCGCGGCGCACCGGATTCGCATAGAAGGCCGTCGCATCGAGGTAGTCGTAGAGCAGAGCCGCCTTCTCGGCGTTGCGCCGCTCGATCGCCTCGATCCCGCCCTGCCGGAGCAGCCATTCGAAGACGAGGCCGGCGATGTAGATCGACCACGTCGCCGGCGTGTTGACCATCGAATCGGCGGCTGCCTGCTCCTTCCAGTGGAAGGCCGACGGCGTGACCGGCAGCGCCCGGTCGAGAAGGTCGTCGCGGACGAGCACGAGCGTCAAGCCGGCGGTGCCCGCGTTCTTCTGCGCCCCAGCGTAGATCACGCCGAACTTGGCGATGTCGATCGGGCGCGACAGGATGTGCGACGACATGTCGGCGACGAGGGGCACCTCCCCTGTCTTCGGCGTCCACCCGTACTCGACCCCGCCGATCGTCTCGTTCGTGCACACGTGCACGTAGGCCGCGCCCGGGTCGAGCTTCCAGCTCGCCTGCGGCGGCACGTACGTGAATCCCTTGTCCTCGGCGGACGCGGCGATATTCACGGTGCAGTATTTCCTGGCCTCCTTGATCGATTTCTTCGACCATTCGCCGGTGTTGACGTAGTCAGCCGCCTTCTTCGCTCCCAGTAGGTTCATCGGCACGATCGCATTCTCGCCGATCGCGCCGCCCTGCAGGAACAGCACCTTGTAGTTGGCGGGGATCGCGAGCAGCGTCCGGAGATCGGCCTCGGCCTTCGCTGCGATGCCGATGAACTCCTTGCCGCGATGGCTCATTTCCATCACGGACATGCCGCTGCCGCGCCAATCGAGCATCTCGGCGGCGGCCTGGTGCAGCACTTCCTCGGGCAGCACCGCGGGACCGGCGCTGAAATTGAACACTCGCATCGGGGATTCCTGCTGTCGAAGTGACCGGGCACGGCGCGCCCGGTCGATGCAGCGCGCGTCCCGCACGTGAAGCTCGCGTTACTGCGCTATTCTACCAAGTCCGATCGGGAGCGATCGGTTCGGCGATGCACGATAATGGCCGTTCGGTGATTCCCCCTCCGCAACCGGAGATCGATGCCATGAAGCGACCCCTCGACGAATCCCTCCTCCCGCGCTTCGGCCGCCGGGCTTTTCTCGCGCGGGCGGGCGCGCTCGGCCTTGCGTCGCTCGCACCGTCGCTGTCGGCGCAGGGCGACTATCCGACCAAGACGATCAAGATCATTGCGCCGGTGCAGCCCGGCGGCGGCGTCGACCTCGTCGCGCGGACGATCGCCGATCGGCTCGGGCGCGCGCTCGGGCAGTCGATCGTCGTCGAAAACCAAAGCGGCGGCGGCGGGGTCGTGGGCTCGCTTGCGACCGCGCGCGCGGCACCCGACGGCTACACGCTGATGGTGGGCTACGTCGGCACGCACGGCACGAATCCGGCGGTGCGCAAGCTGCCGTACGACGCGATCCGCGATTTCACGCCCATCGCGATGGTGGGCGGCACGCCGAACGTGCTCGTCGTCTCGCCGTCCCTGCAGGTCGGGACGCTGCGCGAGCTCGTCGCCTACGCGAAGGCGAATCCGGGCAAGCTCTCCTACGGCTCGGCGGGATCAGGGACGCTCACGCACCTTGCGATGGAGCAGCTCAAGATCGCCGCCGACTTCGACGCGGTCCACGTTCCCTATCGCGGCATCGGGCCGGCATTCGTCGATATTCTGGGCGGCCAGACGCAGATCATGTTCCCCGGGCTCGCCGCCGCACTCCCGCATATCCGGGCGGGCAAGGTGAAGCCGCTCGCCGTCACCGGCACGAGCCGGCATCGGCTGCTCCCCGACGTGCCGACGTTCGCCGAATCGGGCTACCCGGGCTTCGACGGCGTCCAGTGGTACGGGATCGTGGGGCCGGCAAACCTGCCCGCACCGATCGTCAAGCGACTGAACGAGGAGATCAATCGGCTTCTCGCGAGCCCCGATCTGTCCGAGCGGCTGTCCGCCGAGGCGCTCGAGCCGATGCCGATGACGCCCGAGGCCTTCGGCCGCTACATCAGCGACGACATCGCGCGCTGGTCGAAGCTCGCGAAGGAACGCCACATCGAAATTGCGGACTGACGCGGCCATGGCGAGAGACGCAGCCGTGCCGACGGCAAGCGATGCACCGGCGGTGACGCAGATCCTCGCGAACTTCGTCGCGTCACACCCGTCGCGCGGCTGGAGCGACGCGATCGACGCGGAGGCGGGCCGGACGCTCCTCAACTATTTCGGCTGCGCGATCGGCGCGTCGCGCCACGCCACGGTCGAGGCAGCGCTCGGCGCCGTGCGGGAGCTGTCCCCATCGCCGCAGGCGACGCTCTACGGCCGCAGCGAGCGCGTCGACATCGGCAGCGCCGCCTTGCTGAACGGCATCGCCTCGCATACGTTCGACTTCGACGACACTCATCTCAAGACGATCATCCATCCCGCGGCCCCCGTTGCATCGGCGGCGCTCGCGCTCGCCGAGCACACGGGAGCGACGGGCCGTGCGGTGGTCGACGCCCTCGTCATCGGGATCGACGTCGCGTGTCGCGTGGGCAACGCGATCTATCCCGACCACTACGACCGGGGTTGGCACATCACCGGCTCGACCGGGATGCTCGGCGCGGCTGCCGCCTGCGCGCGGCTCCTGCGGCACGACGCACACGCGACCGCGATGGCGCTCGGCATCGCCGCGTCGCAGCCGGTCGGCGTACGCGAGCAGTTCGGCACGATGACCAAACCGTTGCATCCGGGCGCGGCCGCGCGTGCCGGACTCTTCGCGGCGCTGCTCGCCAAACATGGCTACACGGCGTCCTCGCGCGCGCTCGAGGCGCCGCGCGGCCTCGTGCGCACGTTCTCGACGAAGTGCGACTGGCGCGAGATGACCGAAGGCCTGGGCGAGCGCTTCGAGATCGCGTTCAACACGTACAAGCCGTTCGCATGCGGCGTGGTCATCCACCCGGCAATCGACGGCTGCGTGCGACTGCGCGACGCGCACGGGCTGCGACCGGCGGATATCGAACGCGTCGACCTGCGCGTGCATCCGCTGGTGCTCGAGCTCACCGGAAAGACGTCGCCGCGCACTGGCCTCGAGGGCAAGTTCAGCGTCTACCACGCCTGCGCGGCCGGGCTCGCCGTCGGGCGAGCGGGAGAAGGCGAGTTTTCCGATGCGATGGTTGCCCGCGAGGACCTGGTGACGCTGCGCGGACGCATCCACGCCGCGGTCGACCCCGCGATCGCCGAGGATGCCGCCGACGTGACGATCACGCTCGCGGACGGCCGCTCGCTGCACGCGTTCGTCGCGCACGCCGTCGGCAGCCTCGAGGCGCCGCTCGGCGATGCGGCGCTCGCGCGCAAGTTTCACGGGCTGGTGGATCCCGTGCTTGGCGCGGACCGTGCGGCGCGGCTGCGCGAACGGATCGCGGCACTGGCTGCCGCGGCCGAACTTCGCGCGTTGTTCGCCGCCGCGCAGCCGTGACGCCAAGCCCGATCCACGAATCCCGGAGCTCCCGATGACCGCCCTCGCGCTCGGCCTCGTCCTGTTCCTCGGCATCCATCTGCTGCCCACGGTGCCGGCACTTCGCGCGCCGATCGCGGAGCGCCTCGGGGCCAGATCGTACCGCGGCCTGTTCTCGCTCGTGTCGCTCGCAGGACTCGTGCTGATCGTCGTCGGCTACCGCGCCGCTGGGCCCGGCGAGCGGCTGTTCGCGCCGCTGCCCGCGGCGATCGCCGTCGCGCCGGTCGCGATGACGCTCGCGTTCATCCTGTTCGCTGCCGCGAACATGCGCGCGCACCTGCGCCGCGCGCTCGGCCATCCGATGCTCTTGGGCACGCTGATCTGGGCTGCGGTGCACCTCGGCGCGAACGGCGACGCCCGTGGCACGCTCCTCTTCGGTGCGTTCGTCGCGTATGCGCTCGTCGATCTCGCCTCGGCGGTCCATCGGCAGGCGCTCAAGACCTTCGAGCCGTCGGCGCGGCACGACGTGATCGCGATCGTCGCTGGCATCGGCGTCGCCCTCCTCGTGATGACGTTCCACCGGCCGCTCTTCGGCGTCACGGTCGTGCCGTTCGGCGTCTGATCCGCCCGCGCGCGATGCCGCGGTGCAGCAGGACGCCGTCTCCGGGCGCGCGTATGATGGTTTGGCACCCTGCGGGCGCGGTACGCCGCCGCCGCAGGGCCCAACAACGACAAGGACGAGGACATCATGGCGAAGAAGAGCGCGGCCGACGGAATCTACCGGGTGACCGAAGTCATCGGCACCAGCACCAAATCGTGGGAGGATGCGGCGAACAACGCAGTCGCCGCGGCGAGCCGGTCGCTGCGCGATCTGCGCATCGCCGAGATCTCCAAGCTCGACATGAAGATCGAGGGCGGCAAGGCCGTCGCCTATCGGGCCCGCGTCCAGCTGTCGTTCAAGTACGAGGGCTAGCAGGACACCGGAACCGGCGTGCCGCGTGTGGCGCGCACTCGACGCCGCACGCGGTGCACGAGCCCGCCGTCACCCGCATCGCCGCGCAGTAGAGCCCGCGCGGGCGGAAGCCTGATTCCGCAAGCAACGCGGAGGAGCCTTCCGCCGTTGCGGGTGGACGCGCGCCCGCGTGCGCTACTTCGCCGGGATCATTACGAGGCGTGCGTTGCCCGATTCCGCACCCCATGCCTCGCCCGCCCGCCCGAGCATCTGTCGCACGTCGGCGCCCGAGCGGTTCGAAGGATAGACGTCGAATTTCTCGGTCACCGGATCGAAGCGGACGATCGCGTTCGCCGTCCATTCGGTCAACCAGACCTTGTCGGCAGGGTCGACCCACACCGAATAGGCGCGCGGCGAACTGCCGGGCAGCGTCCACTCGCGCCACGCTTTCGTCGCGGGGTCGTACATGCCGACCTGCCCGGTGTTCCAGTAGCTCACCCAGATCCGGCCCCGTGAATCGGACCAGACGCGACGCGCGCCCTGGCGCGGCGTCGGCGGCTCGATCACGGTCGCCTCGCCGGTCTCCGTATCGATGCGCGCGATGTGATTTCCCGCGAGCGACGCGTAGTAGACGTCGCCGCGCGGCGTGGTCGCGATGCCGTACGGCCCGCGGCCGCGCGGCGCCTTCCATACCTTCATGTCGCCGGTCGCGGGGACGAGCCGGCCGTAGTAGCCGCTCTGCCCCGTGAACCACACGCGCCCCTTCGCGTCGAACGTGAGCGTGTTCAGGTTGGCGTATTCGACGTCGGACGGCAGCGGAAACACGCGCACCACGCGCGTCGCCGGATCGACGCGGACGATCGCGTTCTGGCCGCCATCGGTGATCCACGGCGCGCCATCGGGGCCGACGACCACGCCGTGCGGCGCCGAGTTACGCCCGAGCGGAATCTCGTCGAACTTGCGCGTCGCGGGATCGAGGATTCCGAGCTTGCCGGTCGACTGCGCCGTGTAGTAGACGGGGCCACCCGCAGCGGGCGCGGCCGCGACGTCGTGCGGGCGCGCGTCACGCGCGACGTCGAAGTAGACGGGCTCCGCGGCCCGCGCGGTGAGCGAGACCGCGAGCACGGCAACGGCAGCGAGCGCGCAGCCGGCTCGCGCCGGCGCAAGGGCAATGATCGTCATCTCGGGCTCCTTGCCGGCGGCACGCGCTTGCCCTCGCGCGGTCGCTCCGACCCGCCCGCGCCACGAAAGGTGAGCGCGAGCTCGAAGGCCGCGCGCACGAACGCGAGCACGGCGGCGAATTCGTCGTCGGTCAGTCGCCGGGCAAGGTCGCTGCCGCGATAGATGTTCGCGAACTCCCGCTCGCGCCCCGCCTGCACGGCGAAGCGCCCGATGCCGAGGTTCTCGAGCGTGTGCCACACGTCGGGGTTGTACGAGCGCGTGAAGCGCATCACGAAGGAGATCGGATCGTTGCGGCCCAGCACCGAGGCGAGCCGGAGGATGATCTCGAACGGCAGCGCGACCTTGCCGTGCTCGACGAGATCGAGCAGCGTCGGGTCCTTGAGATCGATCGCGTCGCCGACTTGCTTCAAGCTCAGCCCCGCGGCCTCGCGCATGCCGCGCAGCACCGCGCCGGTCTTCTCGAGCGCGGCGCGCTGCTCGGGCTTGACGAGGATTGCCTTGGCGGCGCTCAGCGACGCATCGGCCGCGGCCCCTGCGATGCCGAGCACCGAGTCCGTCCACGCGCGCACCTGCGTCGCGATGCCGGCGAGCGGAAGCTCGGGCGCGGAAGCCGGCGGCGGCGACGCAGCGGCGCGACTGGCGGGACGCCTGCGCGCGACCGGTCTACGAGGTGGGGCCATGGCGCGAACGGCTCCTTCAGCGGCAAGAGGTTCATCTTACCGGGAGAGAGGGAACGCGCGCCACCGCGGCCTGCGCGCCGCGGAGGATGCGATTTCAGCTAGCGGCCGTGGTCGTTGGGAATCCCGCTCGGGCACTGCGCCGCCTGGCCCCAATAGCCTTCGCAATACTGTAGACGGACGCGCTGCTCGCAGATGACGCCCGCGAGGAACCCTTGGCGCCCGCATTGCGAAATCGCGTCCGCCATCAGCTGCCAGCGGTCCGGGACCGGTGCCGGAGGCGCGACTGGCGCGGGCGCGACCGCCGGTTGCGGCGGTGCCGGTTCAGGGGCCACCGCGAAGAGCGCGATCGCGCGAGCGGTTGGGGTCGGTGGAGCTTCGATGGGTTGGCCCGATGCCGGCGGTCGCGCCGGCGCCGTGGGCGCCGCGGTGCGCCGGGCCTCCTGGGGCGGACCGGCCTTGGTGGCCGATGGCGGCGCAGCGGATTGAGACGGGCCAAGCACCAGGTCAGTCCGGGACGGGGGAGGCGCTTCGCGGGGCGACGGCGAGGGCGTCGCCGATGGGACAGCCTGCGCTTCCTGCGCATCCGGGAGGGAGGCAGCCGGTTGCGCGAAGCGCAGCGCGCCGAAGGCGACTGCCACGGCGGCGAAAAGCAGGAGGACAAGCGCGGTCCCGCGCAGTGCGAGTGGGCTGATTCGCGCCCGCTCGGGCGCTGCCACCGTCGCGCGCGGCGCGCGCTGCCGCGTCCCCGCGCGGGGCGCCGACCGTTTCAGCGGCGGCACCAGCTCGGAGACGGTTTCCTGCCGCGCGCGCTTGAGCGCGGCCTTGCATTGCGTGCACAGGCGCGTGCCGGGGAGTGTGGGTCCGTGACAAATGCGGCACCCTTCGATCGCTGCCCGGCCCGCTGCAAGCGCCCAACGCCCTGAGATCGTCCCTGCCCCGTCCACGCTGCCCTCCGGCCCGTGCGATTATGACGTTGTCATCATAACACGGGTATTTCGTTGGCGTCGACCGATAGTCGGAATGCTGTAGACCACTCCCGCGGGGGCACTTGCCGGGTTACCATTCACGCCTGTTCCAATCCCCCGCAATTCCCATGATATTCGGTGTCGTTCGCTGCGCCGCCGCGGCGCTGGCGGCAACGGTCGTTGCGACCGCGCTGGCGGGCCCGATGGAGGATGGTCTCGACGCCTATCAGGAGAAGGACTACCTGAAGGCGATTCAGGTGTGGCGCCCCCTTGCGCAGGCCGGCGACCGGGAAGCGCAGTACCGGGTCGGCGTCATGTACGCCGAGGGCAAGGGCGTGGCGCCGAATGACGCCGAGGCGGCGCTCTGGTTCGAACGCGCTGCCGAGCAGGGTGAGCCGATGGCCCAGTACAACCTCGGCGCGAGCTACGTCGAAGGTGCCGGCGTGCGCAAGGACATGGCGGCCGCCGCCAAGTGGTTTCGGCGCGCCGCCGAACAGGGCATTCCGCTCGCGCAACTGAACCTCGGGTTGCTTTACGCCAGCGGCGACGGCGTCCCGCTGGACAACGTCGAGGCGCTCAAGTGGATCGATCTCGCGATCTATGCGCTGCCGGCGGGCGGCATCCGCTCGGACGCCGCCCGCGCCGTCGCGGATGTGGCGGCCAAGATGAACAGCGAGCAGGTCCAGGAAGCGAAGTCACGCGAGCGCGCCTGGAAAGTCAAAGTCGAGCCGCCCGCGCCGAAGCCCGCGGCGAAGTAAGTCGACGCGCCACGGACGCGGCGTGACGCGTCCCCGCCGCTTCGCCCTTGACGGAGAACCCCGCCCCATGAGCACGAGACCCCCCATCGCCGTTGTCACCGGTGCCGGTACCGGCATCGGCAAGGCCGTCGCGCTCGCGCTCCTGGACGCAGGCTATGCGGTCGCGCTCGCCGGGCGCCGCGCCGAGCCGCTCGAGCAGGCGATCGCTGCCGCGGGCGCGCCCGCGGCCCGCGCGATCGCGGTCCCGACCGACGTTGCCGACGCGGCGTCGGTGCGCGCCCTTTTCGCGCGCACGCAGGAGGCCTTCGGGCGCCTCGATTTGCTGTTCAACAACGCGGGCATCGGCGCGCCCGCGGTCGACCTCGACGAGTTAACGATCGAGCAGTGGCGAGCCGTCGTCGACATCAACCTCACCGGCGCCTTCCTGTGCACGCAGGAGGCCTTCCGGATGATGAAGCAGCAGGATCCGCGCGGCGGCCGGATCATCAACAACGGTTCGATCTCCGCGCACGCGCCGCGGCCGAACTCGGCGCCTTACACGGCGACCAAGCACGCGATCACCGGGCTCACCAAGTCGACGTCGCTCGACGGCCGCAAGTACGACATCGCGTGCGGCCAGATCGACATCGGCAATGCGGCGACCGACATGGCCGCGAGGATGGCGAAGGGGGTTCCGCAAGCGCACGGCGCGATCGCGGTCGAGCCGCTGATGGACGTCGCGCACGTCGCGTCGGCCGTGCTCTACATGGCGAGCCTGCCCCCGGATGCGAACGTCCAGTTCATGACGATCATGGCGACGAAGATGCCGTTCGTCGGGCGCGGCTAGCCGATGGCGCCGGAGACGCCATTCGTGGGACACGGCTAACGGCGCGAGCGGCGCGCCGGGGCCCCGACCTGAAGGCAAGGGGGAGCGAGCGATCGCGAGTCGCCGCAGGCGGCCGACAGCTCGGTGCAACAATTCCCCGCTGGCGGTGCGGAGGCCGCGCCGCTCGCGCCACTACGGCAGCCCGAGCGCGCGCCGGGCGGGCCCGCCCCGGCATTCCGCGACGAGCCGCGAGAACCCGATGTGCCCCATGGCGCTCACGCGGCGGACCTGCGGTTGGCGGGGCGAAAGCCCGCGCCGAGGCGCCGTCCGGCGGATGGAACCGACCGCCCTTCGCGGCAGGCATGGTCCCTGGCATCTGCCTTGCTCATGCTGCTGCATGTGCCGCCGTGCACCCCGCCCCCCGCGCCACCGCGCCGCCTGCCCGCCCGGACGGTGCGGGCGGAGCCATCTTTGGAGCAGCCTGCGGCGCGATCTCCGAATCGATCATGGACGAGAATGCAGGAACGGCGCATGTGCCAGGCTGGGGCGCCGGGTCGCGGCGCAACCGCTAGAATGGTCGATTCCATCGGCGATCCGAGGCCATGTCCGATCCTAAATCGGTCGCTGAGTCGCCGTTGCCGCATGACGGCCCGTTGGACCGTGTTCCCGATCCGGACGAGGCACGGGCGTTGCTGCGCGTGTGCTTCGACGCCTACTCGTCGCGCCTGGTCGAGGCGGCGTTCGGCTCGCTCGAGATGGCGGGCGACCTGTTCGAGGCGACGACGATTCTGCCCGACCGCGAGATTGCGTCGTTTGTCGCGAAACGCGCGGAATGGCTGGAGCGCTTCGAGCTCGCGGTCGGCGAAGCGTTCGACCGGTGGATGAAGGGCTCGCGGCGCCGCGGCCGCCGGCCGGACGGGGACGCGTCGGCAGCGACGCTGACGGTCATGTCGCCGTTCGACCAGGAGAAGCAGGCAGCGCTCGTCGAGGCCACCGCCTTCCTGCACCGTTTTGCCCGGCGCGAGACGGCAGCGCTCGACGCGCGCGTCGCGGTGCTGCGCCCGGCACCGTCGCGCGAGCAGGACAATCCCTTCGATCCAAGCTACGCGCTGGACGCGCTCGGCGCGACGTCGCGGAGCGTGTATCCGAACCCGCGCGTATGGCGCCCGTTGTTGGTGCGCTTGCTGTCCGACCTCACCCCCGCGATCAACAAGATCTACATCTCGCTCAACCGCAGCCTCGCCGACCGCGGTGTGCTGCCGGACATGAAGGCGGCACTGCGCGCGCGCAGCGAATTTCGGCCCGCCGACGACAAGGACCTCCTGCCGACATTCTCGCGGATGCTCTCCGAGGCGGGCCCGTTGCCGACCGACGTCGTGGTTCCGGCGGCCGCAGACGCCGCTGGCACGCCGGCCGCTGGAAGCACCGAGCTCGGAGCCGCCACGACACCCGCGCCCGGCGCGCCGGTGCCCGCGCCCGCCATCCTCGCCGGGCTCGCCGCGCTGGCAGAACTCGGGAAGCGCTCGGCCGGCGACGTCACGGCCGAGCAGCCCACCGCGGCAGGGGATTTCCCGGACCTCGACCCCATGATGGCGCTCGGTTCGTCGACGCCGCTCTTCTCGACGTTGGGCGAGTGGCAGCGGCTCGACCTGCCCGCGGCGCTGCTGCAGGCCATGCCCCCGCCGGCGCCCGGCGATGCCGCGCCCGCGGTGCCCCAGAACCTGGTCCCGCACATCCGGGCCGCGGTCACGCCTCAGGTCGCCAATCCCGCGGACCGCATCGCGATGGACGTCATCGCCCTCCTTTTCGACTACGTCTTCCGCGATCCGTCGATCCCCGAGCGCCAGCGCCGGCTCTTCGGGCGGCTGCAGGTTCCGATCGTCAAGGCAGCGCTGCTCGACCGCACGTTCTTCTCGGACCATCGGCATCCGGCGCGCGCGCTGCTCGATCACCTGGCCGAAGGCGCGATCGGCGCGAACGCGAACGACGCGTACGGCGACGCGTTCGAGACGGCGGCGGCTGGCGCCGTCGAAGGTGTCTGCCGCGATTTCGAGATCGACGTCGGCGTGTTCGAGCGCGCCGACCGGGAGCTCGTCGCGTTCCTCGATGCCGAGCGGCGCGAAGCCGCGCCCGCGCTCAACGACCACGTCGCCGTCGCGCTGGCCGCGGAGGAAGGCGAGGCCGACCGCGCGCACGTTCGCGCGCTCGTGCGCGACCGGTTGGCCGGCCTCGAGCTCCCGTTCGAGGTGCGCACGTTCGCCGAGACCGTGTGGGCCGATTACCTCACCGCCCTGACGAAGAAGGACGGCGTCGACAGCGACGCCTCGCGCGCCGCGCTCGCCACGCTCGACGAGCTGCTCTGGAGCATCGAGGTCAAGGAGCGCACCGCGCAGAAGGCGCGCCTCACGAAGATGATCCCGAGCCTGATCGGAGGATTGCGCCGCGGCTGCGCCGCGGTGACCGTTCCCGCCGATCGCGCGAAATCATTCTTCGATGCGCTCTACGCGCTGCACATGGCAGCGCTGAAGCCGCCTGTCACCCCGGCCCCAGGCGCTCCGGCGCGCACGGGCGCTGCGCCTGCCACCCCGGTGCCGACCGAGGCCGCGCCGCCGAGCGCTCCCCGAACCGCAACACCCGCACCGGCACCTCTTGCGAACGTGCACGACTTCGTGAGCGAGATGGCCGTCGGCACGTGGCTCACGTTCGCGCCGGGCGATGCCGCCGTGAACGCGCGGCTGTCGTGGGTGAGCCCGCTGCGATCCAAGTACGTGTTCACGAGCCGCTCGCGCACGCAGGCGTTCGTCTTCTCGCCGGAGGAGCTCGCGTTCGAGCTCGGCTCGGGGCGCGCGTCGCTCGTCGTCGAGCCGGTGCCGCTGTTCGACCGCGCCGTCAGCGCGGCGCTCGATTCGCTCGCGGCGCGCAAGCCCCCGTCGACGCCGGCGCTCGTCGCCGCCTAGAGCGGCTCAGCCCACGTGCCGGCGCAGGAACTCGAGCGTGCGCTCGCGCGCGAGCTTCGCCGCCGCCGCATTGAACGCCGCGCGCTGGTCGCAGTTGAAGCCATGGTCGGCGGCGTAGATGAACACCTGCGCTTCGGGATGCGCCGCTGCCAGCTCGCGCACGCCCGCGACCGGAATCCCCTTGTCCTGCTCGCCGAAATGCGCCAGCACGGGGCAGCGCGGATGCTCACCTTTCGCCTCGAGGATCCCGCCGCCGTAATAGGGGATCGCGCATGCGAAGCCGCTCTCGCGTGCGGCCGCCATCCATGCGACGTAGCCGCCCCAGCAGTAGCCGATCACCGCGACCTTGCCGCTGGAGGCCACGGCATCGCGCGCCGCCGCGACGTCGAGGAGTGCGTTATCGATTCCGGCGCGCGCCTTGAGTTCGCGCCCTTTCGCGATGTCCTCCGGCGTGTAGCCGATGTCGACCTCCGTCTCGTACCGGTCGAAGAGCGCCGGCGCGAGCGCGACGTAGCCGTCGGCGGCGAAGCCGTCGCAGACGCTGCGGATATGGCTGTTGACGCCGAAGATCTCCTGCGCGACGACGAGCGCGCCGCGCGGCCGTGCCGGCCGGATCCGCGCGCCAGGCCGAGATGCGGGTGCCGTCGGCCGCGGCGAGCTCGATCCATTGGCCCATGCGAAGCTCCTTGCGTCCGTTCAGAGGTAGCGGAACACGAGGTACACGTGGCGACATCGCGATCGACAGCAGCATCAGCGGAAAGGCGATCTTGAGGAACTCGACAAAGCGGAAGGTGACGCCGGCGCGCTCCGACAGCCCCGCGACAACGAGATTCGCCGACGCGCCGATCAGCGTCCCGTTGCCGCCGAGGCAGGCGCCGAGCGACAGCGCCCACCACAGCGGCAGGAGTGCCGCGTCGCCGCCGAAGGTCGGCCCCATCGCCTTGATCAGCGGGATCATCGTCGCGACGAACGGGATGTTGTCGATGAACGCCGACAGCACCGCCGAGGCCCAGAGGATCGCCAGCGCCGTCGTGTTGAAGTCCCCGCGGGTCGCGGTCAGCAACGCATCGGCCATCATGTCGATGAGGCCCGCCTTCTGAATGCCGTGGACCAGCACGAACAGCCCGAGGAAGAACATGAGCGTGATCCACTCGGCCTCGGACAGCGCGCCGTGGACGTTCTTCGACTGCTCCTCGCCAGGCTTGCCCAGGTTGTCGAGCAGCAGGAGTATTGCGGCGCCGAACACGGCGATCGTCGCCGGCTCGATCTGGATCTGCCGCTGCAGCATGAAGCCGCCGATCGTGCAGCGCGATGACGAACAGCGACTGCTTGAGCAGCCGCGGGTCGGTGATCGTCTCGCGCTCGTTGAAGCTCATCACGTGGCGCCGGTTCTCCTCGGTCGCGCGCAGGTGGCGGCCCCAGATGAAATACAGCGGGACCATCGTCGCCGCCATGATCGGAATGATGATCGGCGTGAGCGCGAGCCCGAAGTCGTTGAACGTGAGTCCCGTGGCAGAGCCGATCATGATGTTCGGCGGGTCGCCGATCAGCGTCGCGGTGCCACCGATGTTCGACGCGAAGATCTGCGCGAACAGGTACGGGTATGGCTTGACCTTGAGCTCGTCGGTGATGAGGAGCGTCACCGGAACCGTCAGCAACACCGTCGTGACGTTGTCGAGGAACGCCGAGAACACCGCGGTCACGATCGACATCATGACCATGATGCCCCACGGCCGCGCGTCGACCTTCTTCGCCGACCAGATCGCGACGAACTGGAACAGACCCGAGCGCCGCGTGATGTTGACGATCAGCATCATCCCGAGCAGGAGCCCGAGCGTGTTGAAGTCGACCGCGGCCATCGCCTCCTTCTGGTCGAGCACGCCGGCCAGGATCAGGAGCCCCGCGCCGAGCAGCGCGACGATCGCCCGGTTGAGGCGGTCGCTCATGATGACGACATAGGTCACGACGAAGAGCGTCGTCGCCACCCACAGCGGACTCCAGCCGAAGATCGCGCCGGCCGCGTGAGCCGCCTCGCCGTGCATCAGCGCTTGCCCTTCGCGTGGAGCACGGCGAGCACGTCGCGCGCCGACACCATGCCGACGAGCCGGCCGGTCTCCCGCTCGACGACCGGAAGGTTGTTCGCGCCGCGGTAGAGCTGCAGCACGACTTCGACGGGCGCCGTGTCGGGATGCACGACGCGCTCGGGCTTGACGGCGAACTCGCGCACCTTGGCCGCGTCGATCTTGCGCATCTTCCGGCGCAGCGTGTCGAGGTCGTCGGAGACGAACGCGAGATCCGGGATCCCGTAGCCCACGAGCGCCGCGGATGGCAGGAGGCCGGCGAGCAGGCGGTCAAGCTTGAACATGCCGACCAGCTTGCCCGAAGCGTCGACAACCGGCAGGTCGGACACGCGGTGCTCCAGCATGCGCCGCGTCGCCTCCACGACCGTGTCGGTGTCGCGGAGCGCGTGGAAGTCCTGGGTGAAGAACACGGGGCTCATGGCGAGTGCGGCGGCTGGAACGGTTTTGGGATGCGGGGAATCGCGCCGCTTCGTGCGTCGGCAGCCCGGGGCGGGCCGGCCTGCGGCAGAGCGATTCTAGCTGAATTGGTTCGGCGCGTGACCCATTCCGATCCGGGACCGGCGGGAAAGCGGGTCGCTCCGCCGCGTAGAATGCCGCCCACGCCATGCAAGCGTTCCCTCATCTTCTCGCGCTCACCGCGCCGCTCTTCCTGCTGGTGCTGGCGGGCTACGTGGTGATGCGCGGACTGCGCTGGCCGGCCACGGTGTCCGACGCGCTGGCGCAGTTCGTGTTCGCCGTGGCCGTCCCCGCATTGCTCTTCCGGCTGATGAGCGGGTTCTCCCGGCTCCCGCCCGTCGATGCGCGACTCCTCATCGCGTATTTCGGCGGCTGCGCGATCGTCTTCGCGGCCGGTCGCATGGCCGGCTTCGCACTCTTTCGAATGGACGGCGCCGCGCAATCGGTATTCGCGATCGGCGGGGTGTTCGCGAACACCGTGCTGCTCGGCGTCCCCCTGGCGCAGGTCCTCCTGGGCGAGCCGGCGATGCCGACGGTGTCGCTCGTCGTCGTCTTCAACGCGCTCCTCCTGTGGACGCTCGTGACCGCGTCGGTCGAATGGGCGCGCCGCCGCGAGATGTCGTGGCGGGGTCTCGCACGCACCGCCTGGGACGTGGTGACGAATCCGGTCGTCGGCAGCATCCTCGCGGGCACCGCCTTCGGCTACACGGGCCTCGCGCTGCCGGCGGTCGTCGACAGGACACTCGAGATGATCGCGCAGGCGGCCGCTCCGCTCGCCCTGATCGCGCTGGGGATGGGGCTCGCCGAGTTCCGCGCCCGCGACGGCCTGCGGGCGAGCGTCGCGATCGCCGTCCTCAAGCTCGCCGTGCTCCCGCTCGTCGTCCTGGGGCTCGCGCGGGCGCTCGCGCTGCCGCCGCTCGAGACGCAGGCGGTCGTGATGATGGCCTCCCTGCCGGTCGGTGCGAACGTCTACCTGATGGCCCGGCAGTTCGCGACACTCGAGGGCCCGGTGGCAGCGAGCCTCGTCCTGTCCACGGTACTCGCCGCGCTGACGACGCCGCTCGCGGTCGCCCTCGCGGCGACGTGAGCCCGCGATTTCGAGCATACTTGCGGCGCGAGTCCCACGCGCGGCGCGGGGCTCGCCCCAGGAGATCCGAAACAATGCAGGTCGACACCCGCAAGATCGAAACGCTCACCCGCGAGCTCCTCGTCGCCATCGGCGAGGATCCCGAGCGCGAGGGGCTCAAGGGCACGCCGCATCGCGTCGCCGAGGCGCTCGCGTTCCTGACCGGCGGCTACCGCGCCGACCCCGCGAAGGTGATCAACAACGCGATCTTCACGCAGGAGACCAACAGCATGGTCATCGTGAAGAACATCGAGCTCTACAGCCTGTGCGAGCATCACATGCTGCCGTTCTTCGGCCGCTGCCACATCGGGTATCTGCCGCGTGGTCGCGTGTTCGGACTGTCGAAGCTCGCGCGCCTGGTCGACGTCTACGCACGGCGGCTGCAGCTGCAGGAGCGGCTAACCGAGCAGATCTCGCAGGCGATCATGGAGCGCATCGACGCACGGGGCGTCGGCGTGATGATCGAGGCGCGCCACCTGTGCATGATGATGCGCGGTGTCGAGAAGCAGAACTCGGTGATGGTCACCTCGTCGGTCGTCGGCGAATTCCGCGACTCCGTGGCGACACGCGAGGAATTCCTGGCGCTGATCGGAAGCCATGCGACGTGAGGTCCGGCCGGGCGTCCGCCGTCGCGGTTGACGCCCCCGCCCGGCGCGCATAGCCTATCGGAGGAGCACAGCGAACATGACGGGCCCCTATCGAGTGCTGCCGATCCTGCAGGGCCTGTGCACGCAGATCGACGAGCTCTACATCGAGGAGGTCGGCCCGTTCGGAAAGATGGTGACCGAGGAAACGCGCGCCAAATGGCTCGCGACCGGCAACAAAGTCAGGACCACCGACGTCGATCAGTACATCCTGCTGCTCGCCGAGCAGCTCGACGACCCGTGGCGGCGGTCCGAATTCGTCGTTCGGGCGCGCGAGCTGATCGGCGTCCGCTAGCGACGATGGGCCGCGAAGACGGCGGCCGCGTAGCGAGGCAGCGAGGTAGCGAGGATTCGAGTCGGGCGGGACGGCGACAAGCGCGTCCAACCGCACGCCGACCACGTAGTTGAGGGTACGGGGCAGCGTGCGCCGGATCGCAACGCGCCCACATCGATCGCAGGGAGAGGGGATCATGCTCACCAATCGCTCGCTGACCGTACAGTTCGCCTTCGTATTCCTGCTCGCGCTGGCGCTGGTCGGTGCGGCGTTCTACCTGATCCTCGACCGGATCTACGTGAACCAGCTGAAGAGCCAGGCGGAGACGGTCGCCGACAACGTCGATGCGTTCGGGTCATGGGTGGCCCAATACGGGCGCGTCTGGGTGAAGAACGACAACAAGAGCTACCTCGGCCACGCGAGCCTGCTCGAGCCGGAGGAGGGAACGCCGGAGGGCACGGTGCCGCCGCCCGGGGCCAAGCTCACGCCCGTCGACTTCTATTCCAAGAATCCGGCGCTGGCGCAGCGCGAATTCTCCGAGGCGGTCGAACGCTCGCCGTCGCCGTCGAAGTTCCGCCTCACGTCGCACAACGTGATGAACCCCAACAACAAGCCCGATGCCTTCGAGGAGGGCGCGCTGCGCGAGATCCGCGACCGCGGGCTCAAGGAGTACTACGAGCTCACCGACAACGGCTTCCGCTATGCACGCGCGGTCTACCAGAAGGCCTCGTGCATCGCCTGCCACGGCGATTCGAACAACGCGCCGAACGACGTCAAGGTGCGCTACGGCACGACCAACGGCTTCGGCTTCAAGGAGGGCGACGTCGCCGGCATCATCAGCGTGCGGCTGCCCGCGCGGTCGTTCTGGGACGTCGCGCTCAACGTCGTCGGCGTGTGGGAGCTCGTGATGATCGTGGCCGCGTTCGTCATCGCGATGGCGTTCATGTACTACGCGGTCGTCGCGCCGGTGCGCAGGCTCACGGAGGCCACCCAGCAGATCTCGCTCGGCAAGGCGGCGGACCTGGGTCTCGCGCAGGTCAACCCGAACAGCGGCAACGAGCTGCACCGCCTGGCGCTCGCGACCGAGCGGCTGCGCGTATCGATCAACATGGCGATCCAGCGACTCACCGGTCGCAAGCCGGCAGCCTGAGGGCGAGAGTTCGGGCCGGGCGCAACCATCGACCACTGACGGAGGTCATCGCAATGACAAGCAGCAAAGGAGGCGGCTTCAAGGGCCGGACCCCGAAGACCGGCGCGCCGCAACCGGCGCCACGCGTGCCGCAGGTCCGCCGACCGGTGGCGATGCCGGTCATGCGCATCGCGCCGCGCGGTAAGTCGGGTGGACGCGGGAAGTAGCGGTGGACTTGGTTAGCGTCAGCCCTTGACGCGCTGCGGCGCGCCCGGCTTCACGCCGCCGCAGTCGGACGCGAGCCAGCGGCTGTCCATCTCGACCGTCGTCTTGCGCTCACCGCTCTCTTCCTGCCGCACCCACGTGATCGTCCCGCGGATCCGGTCGGGATCGACCGCCGTGAACGCGACCGTGCCCTTCTGCCGACCTCCGGCGCACGCGAGCGAGACCTTGAGCGAGCGCGCCGACTCGTCTTCCACCTTGCGCTCGCACTTCGCGTCCTCACCGTCCTCGCGCGAGAACGATTCCCACTGCTGCGCCGCCTCGGGCGTCACGCAATAGCGCACGATGGACGTCGTCGGCGCCGTCGCGCCGCGCATGCTCATCATCTGCTCGACGCGCGCGCGCTGTTCCGGGGTGAGCTTCGAGCGGTCGGCCACCGGCGACACCGGGGCGCCCTCCATCTGCCGCGTGACCGTGCGCTCCCACAGCCCCGGCTTCGCGTTCGGGGGTGCAGCCACCGCCACAATGCATGTACCGGCCCCGAGGACCACGAACAACATTTTCGTCAACGCGCATCACGATCCTCGCCATCGAAATCATGGCGAGAGGGTACGGCCGTGGCGCCGCGAGCGCAAGCGCGACCATGCGCCGTTCGGGGCCGGTGGGCGCGATCCCGTAGAATCGACGCATCGTGACAGCGACGCGGATTCTCGGTCACGACGACGTGCGCGAGCTGCGCGCTGCGGCGTCGCGCTTTGGCGGCGACGGCGGCACGCGCAAGGCCGCAGCGATCGCGCGAGCGGCGAAGCGCGACATCGTCGATGCCGACGTGCTCGTCGCGTGGCACGACTGCCTGCTCTATCAGATCGCGTATCCGGAATCCACGGCGCAACTGCACGCGGCGCGGGCCGAGCTGAGGCGCGTCGCCGCGCTGGCGCACCGCATCGCCGGCGGTCGCGCGCGGGAGCGGCGGCGCCTCGCCGGCAGCGGGCTCGCCTGGACCGAATCGACGTTCGCCTTCGGCTGGGACATCGCGCGCTGGCTCGTCGCGCGCTTCCCGCGACAGAGCGAGATCGACTCGTTCGGCGACGACGGCACGCCGCTCGCCGAGGTGCTCGCCGCGGCGCTGCCGCCGCTCGAGTTCGCGCTCCTCGCCAGCGACGAGGACGCCTGCGTCTGGCTCGATGCGGTGCGTGGGCGCAAGTCGAGGCTCGGCCTGGCTCGTCGCCCAGTTCGAGCGCCTGCCGTGCACGGACGGGTGCGCGCGCCGCTGTTCGATGCGCTGCGCGTCTTCGTCTCGCTGCGTCCGGGTGGCGTCAGCGCTGTCGCGGACGTTCGTGCGCGGACTGCCCGCGCCTGTCTACATTCACCGCGACGGGCTTGCGCGCGGCCTCGACGTGCCGGCGCTGCTCGCCCGCCCGCTCCCGCGCCGCGCCGGCTCCGCGCCGCGCTCGCGGCGTGCGCGCGATCGACGCCGCCTGCGCGATGCTCGCCTCGCTCGGGCGCGAGACCGACGCGATCGCGCTCGCGTACCCCGAAGGGGTCGAATGGCACGACGTCGGCCGCGGCGTCGCGGTCGCGCTCTACGCGATGCGGCCGGACCGGCGCGACGCGCTCGATTCCCACGTCGGCATGATGCTGTTCAAGAACGGCGTTCCCGTCGGCTACGGCGGCGGCTGGCCGTTCGCGGGCACGCTGCCGGATCGGCGTCAACATCTTCGAGCCCTTATCGCGGCGGCGAGTCGGCGCTGCTGTTCGCGCAGGTGCTGCGCGTCTACCGCCAGCGCTTCGGCATCGCGCGGTTCGTGGTCGAGCCGACGCAGTTCGGCGGCACGAACACCGAAGGCCTGCGCTCCGGCGCGTTCTGGTTCTACTGGCGGCTCGGCTTCCGTCCCGTCGAGCCGCGCGCAGCGGCACGCGCGAGCGACGAGCAGACGCGGATGCAGACCGATCCCGCCTATCGCACGCCGATCGCCGCGCTGCGCCGCTTCACCGGATCCGACCTCGAGCTCGTGCTGGGCGACGCGGGTCCCGCATGCGAGACGGCTGCGCTGAGCGCCGCGGTCACCGCCTGGATCGAAATGCGCCACCGCGGCGATCGGACGGCGGCGGAAGCGGCGGCCGAGGACATCGTCGTCGCCGCTCTGGGCGGCGCGACGCTGCGCATGCCTGGTCTGCCGCCGAACGGCGCGCGCTCTCCGTCCTCGCGCCACTGCTCGCACAGATTGCCGGACCTCGCGCGCTGGCCGGCTTGCGGACCGCCGGCGCTTGCTGGCGCTCATCCGCGCCAAGGGCGGCGACGAGTTCCGCTTCCAGCGACTGCTGTCGCGGCACCGCCGACTGCGCGCCGCGCTTGCGGCGATCGCCGCACCGCACGCCTGAGCGAGCGTGGCAGGCCCTGCCCGAGCGCCACGCACGCGGCGCTCACACCATCAGACGGCCGACGCAGGCGCGAAAGAACGACGTGCGGTGAAGCTCGGGGGCCTCGGGCCGGTCGAACACGTCGCGCGCCGCGCCGAGGAGGAACGTCTCGTCGGCCTCGTCGTGCACGAACCAGCGGAGCTCGTTCGGGAACGCGCGGATCGTCTCGAAGTCCGCCTGCATCTGCTCGAGGAAGGCATCCTTCGACATGCCGTTCTCGCGCGCCTGCGCGGCGTTCCCGATGAACTCGGCTCCCTCCGCGCATTCCGTGGATGTCGGCGTGCTCGCATGGGCCGGAGCCGCCGCGAGTATCACAGCAGCGAGTACCGCCGCGATTCCCGCGGCGTCGATGGGCCTTCTCTCGGGCATGATCGTCTCTCCTCACCGAACGCGTCGCCGCGAGTGATGGACCCGTGCGGCGACGTGACGGCGAACCGATGCTAGCTCCGCACGATGCCACTTCAATCGTGCACTGCAACGACGGCGCACGCTCCCTGCTAGAATGCGGCGTCGCCGCCCTCATCGCCGTTGCCCCTGCCGATGCCCGTTCCGCCACCGCAGCGAGCCTACGCCGTCCGCCGATCGGGGATTCACGGCCGCGGCGTGTTCGCGACGCGCACGATCCGCAAGGGAACGACGATCCTCGAGTACCGCGGCGAGCGCACGACGTGGGCGATCGCGTCGCGGCGCCCGGACAGCGAGCCCGACAACCCGCATCACACGTTCATCTTCGAGCTCGACGACGGCACGGTCATCGACGCGAGCGTGCGCGGCAACGCGGCGCGCTGGATCAATCATTCGTGCGCACCCAACTGCGATACCTACGAGGACGACGACGGCCGCGTCTACATCGAGGCGCTGCGGACGATCCGCGCGGGCGAGGAGCTGACCTACGACTACCAGCTCACGTACGACGGCCGCGTCGGACCGCGCGTGCGCGCCGACTACGCATGCCGATGCGGCGCGCCGCGCTGCCGCGGATCGATGCTGACGCACGCGCGTCGCGCGACTAGTCCCGGGATCCGCCCGATGGCCCGCAAGCGCCCCCTCCGCTCCGCCGGGACGCTCGTCGTCTGCGAGCACACCTCGAAGGTTCTTGCCGACAATCCGCTCGGCGATCCCGCACGTGCGCAAGCTCGCGGTCTGGCTGCCGCCGCAATACGACGAGGCGGCAGGCGCGGGCCGCGGCCAGCGCTTTCCGGTGCTCTACGACATGGTCGGCTTCACGGGCTCCGGCCTCGCCCACGTCGGCTGGAAGCCGTTCGGCGACAACGTGGCCGAGCGCGCGGCGCGCCTCATCCACGAGCGCAAGATGGGCCCTGCGATCCTCGTGTTTCCCGACTGCTTCACCTGCCTCGGCGGCAACCAGTACGTCAATTCGACGGCGATCGGCAACTACGCGGATTACCTGACGCGCGAGATCATCCCGTTCGTCGATCGCGAATTCCGCACGCTCGCCGCGCGCGAGCACCGCGGCTGCTTCGGCAAGTCGTCCGGCGGCTACGGCGCGATCATCCACGGGATGAAATACCCGCAGCACTGGGGCGCGATCGCCGACCATTCGGGCGACGCGCTACTTCGACTTCGTCTACCGGCACGACTGGCCGAACACGCTGAACGAGCTCGCGAAGTACCGCGCGCCGAAGCGCCGCGCCGGCACGTACGACGCGCTCGCCGAAACGGCCTCGCGCAAGGGGCTCGCGGCCGGCGAGGACGACGGGCGCGTCAAGCGGTTCCTCGCGGCGGTGTGGGGCAAGGAGAAGCTGTCGCAGGCCGAAGGCCACGCGATCATGAACGTCTGCATGGCCGCGACCTACGACCCCGACCCGCGCGTCGCCGCTGCGCTTCCGCCTGCCCTTCAATCTCGAGACCGGCGAGATTGATCGAGGCGCGCTGGAAGCGCTGGCTCAGCCACGACCCGATCCACCTCGTCGGCCGTCACGCGCGCGCGCTGCGCTCGCTGCGCGGCATCTACATCGACTGCGGGTGGCGCGACCAGTACCACATCCACTACGGCACGCGGATCCTGTCGCTGCGGCTCGCCGCGGCCGGGATCCGCCACACCTACGAGGAGTTCGACGACAATCACTCGGACATCGACTACCGGATGAACGTGAGCCTGCCGTTCCTCTATCGGGCGCTCAAGCCCTGAGCCCGCGCAGCACGGCCAAGCCAGGAGACCGAACATGCGACAGGAAGACATGCGCGAAAGCGAAAACGTCGAGGATCGCACCGGCATGAGGTCGGCCGGCAGCGGTTTCCCCATCGGCGGCGGCGGCATCAAGCTCGGGCGGCGGCGCGCTGATCCTGATCGTCATCGTGAGCCTGCTGTTCGGCGTGAATCCGCTGTCGCTGATCGGCGGTCTCGAGTCGGGGCCGAGCTCGCAGGTGCAACCGGCGCCGGGCTACGGACCGCAGCGCGGCGCCCGCCGGCGCCGAGCGATCCGGCGAAGGTGACCGCCTCCCGCGTGCTGGGCGACACCGAGGACGTCTGGACCGCCGTGTTCAAGACGCTGGGCGGCACCTACCAGCCGCCGACGCTCGTGCTGTTTCCGGGTCGGGTCCGCTCGGCGTGCGGCATCGCGAGCGAGGCCGCCGGGCCCTTCTACTGCCCCGGCGATCAGAAGCTCTATCTCGACACGACGTTCTTCGACGAGCTCGCGCAGCGCTTCCGCGCGCCCGGCGACTTCGCGCAGGCGTACGTGATCGCGCACGAGGTCGGCCATCACGTGCAGAACCTGACCGGCACGATGCGGCAGGTCGACGCGCAGCGCCAGCGGCTGGGCGAGCGCGGCAACAACGCGCTGTCGGTGCGGCTCGAGCTGCAGGCGGATTGCTATGCCGGCGTCTGGGCCTACTTCGCGCAGAAGCGCAACAAGCTCGACCCGGGCGACATCGAAGAGGGCCTCGCGGCCGCCGCGGCCGTCGGCGACGACCGGATCCAGAGAGCAGATGCAAGGCTACGTCGTGCCCGACTCGTTCACGCACGGCTCCGCCGCCCAGCGCCAGTACTGGTTCAAGGTCGGCCTCGCGAGCGGCGACGTGCGCAAGTGCGACACGTTCGCTCAGCGCGAGCCCTGACGGCCTTCGACGTCCACGTGCAGGACAAGCCGACACCGTGCCCGGGCTGTGCGGCGACGATGCAACCGTTGCGCCTCACGCGGAAGCTCGAGGGCGAGCTCACCGTCGACCTCTGCGCCGATTGCCAGGCGCTCTGGTTCGACGCCTTCGAGAGCGGGCAACTGACGCCGGGCGCGACGCTCGAGCTGTTCGAGGCGATCCGCAAGGCCGCGGCCGGCGGCGCGCCGCGCGCTGCCCGCTCGCCTGCCGTGCCCGCGCTGCACGCTGCCGCTGTCGCTCACCCACGACCTCCAGCACACGACGCGATTCCTGTACTACCGGTGCGAGAGCGGCCACGGCCGCTTCACGCCGTTCGTCCAGTTCCTCCGCGAAAAGGATTTCATCCGGCCGCTCACGCCGGCCGAGCGGGCTCGCCTCCTGGCGACGATCCGCAAGGTCAGCTGCTCGTCCTGCGGCGCACCGGTCGATCTCGAGAAGGAATCCGCCTGTCCCTATTGCCGCGCGCCGATCTCGATCCTCGATCCTGATGCGGTCGCGGCGACGGTGCGCGCCCTCGAATCCGCCGAGACGCGGCGCACGACGATCGACGTCGATGCACTCGTCGACGGCATGCTGGAAGCGCATCGGCGCGCCGCCGAGATCGATCGTGTCGAGGCTGCGCCCGGATGGGGCCGGCGCAGCGGCCGTCGATCTCGTCGCACTCGGCCTCGCCGCACTCGCGGCCGCTGCTGGCCCGCTGACACGGGCGCCGAACTGGCGCCGGACGTGCCCGGCGAAGTAAAATTGTGCCTTTCCCGCTCAGGAGGTTCTGCCATGCTTCCCGCTCGCTGCATCGTTTCGACGCTGACCCTGGCCCTCGTCCTCGCCGCCCGCGGGCGGCGCGCACGCGCAGACGACGGCGCCGGCCACGCCCACCGTCACGCCGTCGCCCAACTGCGACAAGCCGGGCGACCCGCCCGCGCTGAGCTCCAGCGAGATCGGCAAGGCCGCCGGCGAGCAGAAGCGGACCAAGTGGAACGCCGGCATGAAGAGCCTATCTCGACTGCCTCAAGAAGTTCGTCGAGGAGCAGCAGGCGGCGAGCGCGACGCACGCCAAGGCCGCCAACGCCGCCGTCGAGGAGTACAACAAGGCGATCAAGGTCTTACAACGAGCAGATCGCAGGCGCAGCCGCAATAGCGGCGCGGCCGGCCCGGCGCGCAGCGCCGGGCCGGATCGCCGAGCATGCCGTCCGCCCCCACGCCGCTCCCCGCCCGGCCGGCGCCCACCGCCGAGACCGCGCACGCGATCGCGGTCGCGCTGGTCGAGGGCTTCAACCGGCACTACGCGCTGTTCCGCGAATGCGCGCGCGCGGCGCGGCGGCACTTCGACGCCGGCAACTGGCTCGCGATCCAGCACGTGGGCCGCGACCGGATCGACTTCTACGACCGCCGCGTGCAGGAGACCGCCGATCGTGTCGCTGCGCGAATTCCGGAGCGCCGGCCTCGACACCGACACGCTGTGGGAGCAGGTCAAGCTCCACTTCATCGGGCTCCTGATCGACCACAAGCAGCCCGAGTGCGCCGAGACGTTCTTCAACTCGGTGTCGGTCAAGATCCTGCACCGCGTCTACTTCCACAACAAGTTCATCTTCGTCCGGCCGGCGATCTCGACCGAGTACATCGACGCCGATCCGCCGTCGTACCGCAGCTACTATCCGCTGCAGGCGGGGCTGCGCAACGCGCTCGTCGACATCGTCCTCGACTTCCGCTTCGAGCGGCGGTTCGCGGACTTCGGCCGCGACCTGCGCAACGTGCTCGCCGCGTTCCGCCGCCGGTTTCCGCGGCCGTTCCGGCTCGAGGCGAATCACCAGATCCAGGTGCTGTCCTCGCCGTTCATCCGCAACCAGACCGCCTACATCGTCGGCCGCGATCGTCAACGGGATCCACACCTATCCGTTCGTCGTGCCGGTCAAGCACGACACGCAGGGACGGCTCTACTTCGACGCGCTGCTGATGGACGACGCCGACCTCGCGATCCTGTTCTCGGCGAACCGCACGTACTTCCTCGTCGACATGGAAGTGCCGTCCGCGTACGTCGACTTCCTCCGCGCGATCCTGCCCGACAAGACCGCGGCCGAGCTCTACACGATGGTCGGCCTGCAGAAGGGCGGCAAGAACCTCTTCTACCGCGACTTCCTCCACCACCTCAAGCACTCGCGCGACCAGTTCATCGTCGCGCCCGGCATCAAGGGCCTCGTGATGACGGTGTTCACGCTGCCGTCGTACCCGTACGTGTTCAAGGTGATCCGCGACCGGATCGCCGCGTCGAAGGACACCGACCGGCAGAAGGTCAAGCAGAAGTACACGCTCGTGAAGCACCACGACCGCGTCGGGCGGATGACCGACGTGCTCGAGTACTCGGACGTCGCGTTTCCGCGCGCGCGCTTCTCCGACGCGCTGATCGCCGAGCTCTGCGACGTCGCGCCGTCGGTGATCGAGTTCGACGGCGACCACGTGATCGTCAAGCACCTCTACATCGAGCGGCGGATGACGCCGCTCAACCTGTACCTCGAGCGCGCCGACGACGCGCAGCGCGCGCATGCGATGCGCGAGTACGGCGACGCGCTGCGCGAGCTTGCCGCCGCCAACATCTTCGCCGGCGACCTCCTGTTCAAGAACTTCGGCGTCACGCGCTTCGGGCGCGTCGTGTTCTACGACTACGACGAGATCGAGTACCTGGTCGACTGCCAGTTCCGGAAGATTCCGCCGATGCCGCCCGGATGGGACGAGATGTCGGGCGACGTCTGGTATCCCGTCGGGCCGCACGACATGTTTCCGGAGGAGTTCGAGACGTTTCTCCTCACCGATCCGAAGACGCGCGAGTGCTTCCGCTATTTCCACGCCGACCTGCTCGACGCCGAGTGGTGGCAGGCGATGCAGCGCGAGATCCGCACCGGACGGCTGCGTCGAAGTGCTGTCGTATCCCGACTCGTGCGCTTCGCGCTTCGCCCCGACTGACTACCGCGACCTGGTTCCCGACGCGCCGGGCTCGCCATGGCACGTTCCGCTGTAGCGGACAACTGGTTCGGATGCCATTGGCATGAGTGCCGTTTGGCGGAGTCGTCGCCGACCGGTCCTCCGGTATCGACCCCACGTCGCGAGCGACGGCGCGTTGATACTAGCGTGTCCGCCGCGAGAAACGCGGGCCACGACAAGCAGAATCGCCGCAACGGCGAATGAGGATCGGGGGATGTTCGTCAGCGCGTTCGATCTGTTTCGCATCGGACTGGGGCCGTCCTCGGCGCACACGACGGGACCGATGCGCGCGGCGCGCCGCTTCGTCCACGACGCTCGAAGCCGATGGCGTCTTCTATCCAGACGCGTCGCATTTCGATCGATTTGTACGGTTCAGTCGCGTGCACAGGTCGCGACCATGGAACCGATCGCGCGATCCTCTCCGGACTCTCCGGCGATGCGCCCGCATGCGATCGATCCGCGAACGCTCTGCGCACGCGCGGCGCGTATCCGTGCCGAAGGACAGCTCGCGCTCAACGGCACCTCGCAGATCGCGTTCGATCCGGCCGCCGACATCGTCTTCCACGTCGACAAGGCGTTCGTCCACCACAGCAACGCGCTGCGCTTCACCGCGCGCAACGCGCGCGGCGAGACGCTCGCGACTCGCCTCTATTTCTCCACCGGCGACGGCGAGATCGTCACCGACGGCGAAGCGCCCGGGCCCCGTTCGACGGTCCGCGTTCCGTACCCGTTCGCCACTGCAGCGGAGCTTCTCGCGCAGGGGCAGAGCCACGGCAAGAAGATCGCGGACATGGCGCGCACCAACGAGCTCGCGCTGCGCAGCCCCGGCGAAGTGCGCGCGGGCCTCCTGCAGTTCGCGGCGACGATGCGCAACGCCGTCGAGCGCGGCCTCGCGACCGATGACGTTGCTTGCCGGGCGGCGCGAACCGGCCGCGGCGGGCCGCGACGCAGGCGGCCGCGATCGCGGGCACCGATCCCGAGTTGCCTGCCTGGGCCGCGGTCTACGCGACCGCCGTCGCCGAGGAGAACGCAGCGGGCGGACGCGTCGTCTCCGCGCCGTCGAACGGCTCGGCGGGACCGGTGGCCGCAGTCCTCCACCAATGGCGCTCGACGATGCCGCTTGCCGGCGACGACGGCTCGGTCACGTTCCTGCTCGCGGCGGCTGCCGTCGGCCAGCTGCTGCGCGACGAGCGGTCTCAAGCACGTCGGGCTGCCAGGGCGAGATCGGCGTCGCGAGCGCGATGGCGGCCGCGGGACTCGCCGCGGTGAGCAGCGCCAGCAATCGCCAGGTGCTCCACGCGGCGGAGCGCGCGCTCGAGCCCTTCGTCGGCCTCACGTGCGATCCCGCAGGCGGGCTGGTGCAGGATCCCTGCATCGGACGGAACGCGGCGGCCGCCGCGCACGCGGTCGGCGCAGCCCGCTTCGCGCTGCGCCTGCCGAACCCGCCCGTGGCGCTCGACGCCGCCGTCCGCACGATGACAGAGACCGGTCGCGCGATGACGGCGCGCTACAAGGACAGTTCGCTCGGCGGCCTCGCCGTCAACGTCGTCGACTGCTAGGGAATCGCCGGGCGCGGCGTGCGGCGCGGGCGGCGTGCTATGCTCGCCGCGATGTCGCCGGCGCTCCCGCCCCGCCCCGCCTGTCTCCGCGCCGCGCGCGCGTCGTTCGCGCTCGCCGCCACCGTCGCCGCTGCCTGCATCGCCGGCTGCGCCGACAAGCCGAGCAAGGAGGAGCAGGAAGCCGCACGCAACACGTTCGCCTGCCAGCTGCGTGGCGAGCGCCTCGTCCTTCGCTTCGACGCCGGCGAAGCGCGCCTGCTGATGCCCGGCGGCGATCGCGTCGTCCTCTACCAGATCCCGACGGCATCGGGCGTGCGCTTCTCCAACGGCACGCTCGAGCTTCGCGGCAAGGGCACCGACCTGCAGCTCGTCGGCGATGGCGTCGTGACGCCGCTCGTCGACTGCCAGCCTTACGCAGTGCCGAAGCCGACTTGACCAGGTCGGGTGCCGCCCCGGTCGTGGGCGTGATCGGCGTCGGTGCGATGGGCGGCGCCGTCGCGCGGCGGCTTGTCGGCGCCGGCATTCCGGTGATCGCCCGCGACCTGCGTCCCGACGCGCAGGATGCCGCCGTGCGCGCGGGAGCCCGGCCGGCGGATTCTCCCGCCGATCTCGCGCGCCGTGCCCGCGTCGTCGTCGTGCTGGTCGTCGACGCGGACGAGGTCGAGACCGTGCTCTTCGGAGCGGAGGGCGCCGCCGCGGCGCTCGCGCCGGACAGCGTCGTCCTCGCGTGCTCGACTGTCGACCCTGTGCATCCGCCGGCGTGGGCCCGGCGCGTCGCCGCAACCGGCGCGGCGCTGCTCGACGCGCCGGTCTCCGGCGGTCCGGCGAAGGCGGCCGCGGGCACGATGACGATGATGATCTCGGGCGACCCGGCCGCGCTCGAGCGCGCGCGGCCGGTGCTCGACCTCATGGCCGGCCGCGTGTTCGCGCTGGGTCCGCGCGCCGGCGACGCCTCCGCGTTCAAGATCGTCAACAACCTGCTCGCCGCGGCGAACCTCGCCGCCGGCGCCGAGGCGCTCCGGTTGGCGCGCGCGGCGGGACTCGACGCTGCCGTGGCCGCCGAGGTCATCGGCGCCTGCTCGGGCGCGAGCTGGATCCTCGCCGATCGCCTCCCGCGCGCGCTCGCCGGCGACCTCGCGCCGCGCGCAGCCACGAGGATCCTCGCCAAGGACATCGGGATCGCGGTGACGCTCGCACGCCGCCTTGCGGTCGATGCGAGGTTCGCGGCGGCGGCGCAGGCCGCGTTCGCCGACGCGCTCGCGGCGGGCGACGGCGACGCGGACGACGCGGTGCTCGTCGCGCGAGCGCTCGAGACGCGACCCGCCTCGACGGATCAAGCTAGCGGCGCGCTGACGGCAGCAAGAGCGGCCCACGCGACGCCGCTACTTCGCGCGGGTCGAGGTCGATGTACTGCCAGGTCTGCGACCGGATCGGGTGCGGCTTGTAGTCGCGCACCCACGGCTGCAGCAGCTGGTCCTCGATCAGGTGGTAGCCCATCCGCCACGGCGCGTACGCGAGCATGAGCTCCGTCATCTTGTCGAAGAGCTGCGTGCGCGCCGGCGAATCGGGCAGCGCGCGCGCCTGCTCGTAGAGCTTGTTGAACGCGGGCAGGTCGAAGCGCGCGTTGTTCTCCTGGCCCGTGGGGCCGTAGAGCAGCTGCATGAAATTCTCGGCGTCGGGATAGTCGGCGTTCCAGCCGTCGGCGCGCATCGGGATCTTGCCCAGGCGCGCCATCTTGCGTAGCTCGGGCGTGCGGTCCTTCTTGAACACGATCCGGATGCCGATCGCATCCATGTTCTTCTTCCACAGCTCGTCGCTCTGGCGCGTGACGGAATTCGGCGTCGACCACCGCTCGATCGTCAGCGGCTTGCCGTCCGGCGTCTCGCGATAGCCGTCGCCGTCGCGGTCCTTGTACCCGAAGCGGTCGAGCAGCGCGCGCGACGCGGCCGGGTCGAAGAGCTGCGCATTCGTCTTCAGCGTCGGGATCGTATCCCGCGATGTCGGGCGGGACCGGGCTGTTCGCGGGTACCGCGCGGCCCTTCAGCACCACGCGGATCGCGTCCTGCTGGTCGAAGGCCATCCCGATCGCGCGGCGCAGCGCGATCTTGTCCGGCGTGTAGCCGCCGACCACCGGATCCTCCATGTTGAAGTACGTCCACCAGGTGTTCGGGCGCAGCAGGATCTCGTGGCGGATGCCCTTCGCGGCGAGCTCGGGCTTGAGCTTGCCGCCGGCGAGCGCCTGCTCGACGAACTCCTGCGGGAGCCGCTCGAGCATGTCGACCTCGCGGTTGAGGAACGCGAGCCACTGCGCCTGCCCTTCCTCGATGACGCTGATCTCGATCGCGGCCGGGCACCGGCAGGCGCTTGCCCTTGAGCGCCGCGGCGATCGGCTGCGACTCGCGGGGGAATCGGTCCCGCCGGCGTGTAGGTCTCCTCGCGGTAGGCGGGATTCGCGACGAGGACGATCTTCGAGCTGCGCTTGTACTCGCCCAGCACGTAGGGCCCGGTGCCGACCGGATGCGCGCCGAAATCGAGCCCGTACGCCTCGACGACCTCGCGCGCGACGGCCGCCGTGTTCGGCACCGCGAGCACGTAGATGAAGCGCAGGTCCGGCTCCTTCAACCGGATCCGCAGCGTGTAGCGGTCGACGACCTCGAGCCCGGGAATCGGCGCGTCGTAGTCGAGCTTGCCGGTCTTCTCGGCCTTCGCGCGCGCCTCCTCGCTGCCCAGGACCTTGCCGTCGAGCAGAAACATCCACGGGCTCTTCACCGCGGGATCGAGCAGGCGCTTCAGGCCGTACACCTGGTCGGCCGCGGTCAGCTCGCGCGGCTTGCCCTTGAACGCGGGATCGGGCGTGAAGAAGATGCCCTTGCGAAGCTTGAACAGATAGGTCTTGCCGCCGTCCGAGACCGTCGGCATCGCCTCGAGCGTGCGCGGGACGAGCTTCACGGGCCGCGCGAGGTAGTCGTAGTCGAGCATCGCCTCGTAGATGTTGGCGATGACGCTGTCGGAGGCGGCGTCGGAGGCGAACTGCGGATCGAAGCTCGTCTCCGCGATCGAGAACACGACGCGCAGCGTCTTCGCCGGCGTCGGCGGCCGCGCGCCGGCGCCGCGAGCGCGAACGCCAGCGCGGCGGCCGCGAGCACGAGCCGCGACACGCTGCCGACCTGGCCTTCCCTCCATGCCCGATCCCTTCCCGAATGCCGTGCCGATGCCCGCGCGCATCGTAACAGGACGCGGCTCGAGGGCCGCCTGGGCAGCACGCGCGGCGCTACAATCGCCGGAGCCTCAATTCGGCCGGCGCGAACGAAGGAATCGGACCATGGAAATGAAGCGGCTCTCGGGCGGCAACCTGCGCGCCGCCGGCTACGATGCGGTGCGGCGCACGCTCGTCGTCGAGCTCACGTCGGGCACGTTCGAGTACGGCGGCGTGTCGGCCGACACGTTCCGCCGTCTCACGTCCGCGTCGTCGCCGTGGAGCTTCTTCCGCGACAACATCGAGGACGGCGAGTACCCGGTGAAGCGGGTGCGCTGAGGATGACGACCAGCGAACGCGCAGCGCGGCGGGCGGAGCGGCCTGCCCCGTCCGCCGCGTTGTGCGGCGTCGACACGCGTTACTGAATCGTCAGCTTGCGGCCCGCGAGCGCGGGCTTCTTCGCGAGCGTGAGCTCCAGCACGCCGTTCTCGTACTTCGCCGCGCTGGCGGCCTCGTCGAGCTCGGCCGGCAGCGTGAAGCTGCGGAACGCGCTGCCGACGTAGCGCTCGGTGTGCAGCACGCGCTCGCCTTCCTTCTTCTCGCTCTCGCGCTTCACTTCGGCGCCGATCGTGACCTGATTGCCTTCGATCGAGACCTGGATGTCGTCCTTGGCGACGCCGGGGATCTCGGCGCGGACGACGTAGGCGCCGTCCTTCTCGGCCACGTCGACCTTGATGCTCACCGGCGCGCGGTCGGCGCGGACCGGGGCGAAGAAGCCGCGGAACAGGTCGTCGAACGCCGGATCGGCGAATGGGTGATACAGCGTCAGATTGCTCATGGGGTTCTCCTGTCGTGATGCGCTGGGTGTCGGCCGCCGTCACGCCGCCCCTGCGGCGCCGTGCGCGACCTCAGTGCCAATCTGCGGCCCGATACCGGGGTTTCAAGGGGGTCGCGCGGGCTCCGGCCGGTCTGACGCCGATCAGCCCGGGCCGACCCGATTCGGCGGCGTGAAAAAAGGCGATAATCCGGACGCAGCGCCCGACCGTTCCGGAATGCCCCCATGACCGCCGCCCTACCCCCCGCCGAGCTTGCGCGCCTCAAGCGGGAGCTCGAAGAGCGCCGCGCCAAGCTGCGCGTCGAGGTGAAGACCCAGCTCGACGGCAGCGAGGACGATCGCGTCGTCGGCCTGCGCAACCGGATCAAGGAAAGCGGCGACGAGTGGGGCGTGGCCGACGGGCTCGCCGAGCTCGACATCGCCGAGGTGCGGCACGCGCTGGCCGAACTGAACGAAGTCGACGCGGCGCTCGCCCGAATGCGCGCCGGGACGTACGGCGAGTGCCGCGACTGCGGCGAGCCGATCGCGCTCGCGCGCCTGTCCGCCTACCCGACCGCGATGCGCTGCCTCGCCTGCCAGCAGCGCCACGAGAAGAAGGTCGGCGGGCCGCCGCTCACCGCCGTCTGAGCCGGGCCGCGCGGGCCCCGCTCGCGCCGCCGGGCGCGTAGCGCGCCACCCAGCCGAAGAATTCGCGGTACCAGAGGCGCGAATTCTGCGGCTTCAGGATCCAGTGGTTCTCGTCGGGGAACCAGACGAGCCGCGCCGGCACTTTCTTCGCCTTCAGCGTGTCGTAGTACTGCAGCGCCTGCGTCGCCGGCACGCGGAAGTCCTGCTCGCCGTGGATCACGAGCGTCGGCGTCCGCGCGCGCTTCACGTAGTGATGCGGCGACTGCCGCATCACGCGCGCCGGATTGTCCCAGTGGAAGGCCCCGAGCTCGTCGGCGAAGAAATGGTAGCCGTCGGTCGCCATCATGCTGACCCAGTCGTAGCAGCCGGCGTGGCAGACGAACGCGCGGTAGCGGTCGGTGTGTCCGTTCATGTACGCGACCATGTAGCCGCCGTAGCTGCCGCCGGTCGCGACCAGCCGCGACGCGGTCGATGTAGCCCTGTCGCAGCAGCCAGTCGGTGCCGGCCTCGACGTCGGCGTACTCCTTCATCCCGTAGTGGCCGGTGATCGTCTCCAGCCACTTCTGGCCGAAGCCGGACGAGCCGTGGTAGTTGACCGCGGCGACGACGTAGCCGTGGCCCGCAAAGACCTGCGCGTTCCAGCGGAAGTGCCAGCCGTCGTGATGCGCGGCGTGCGGACCGCCGTGGATCGAGTGCAGCAGCGGCCACTTCCGCCGCGGATCGAAATTCGGCGGGTAGGTGATCCACATCTGCACGGGCGCGCCGCCCCAGCCGCGTACCGTCACCTCGCGCACCTCGCCGAGCGCGTGCCGCGCGAGCAGCGCGCGGTTGAGGCTCTCGATCGATCGCTCGCCGCTGCCGTCGGCGCGGCACGCGAACAGCGCCGGCGGATGCGTCGAGGATCGCGCGGTCGAACGCGAGCACCGCGCCGTCGCGCGACTGCGCGAAGCCGCCGACCGTGCCGCCCGCCGCGATCCACGCCGGCGCCGCGGCGTCGAGCGCGCAGCCGCGCGATCGCCGACGCGGCCGCGGTCCTCGAGCGTGAACAGCAGCGCGCGGCTGTCGGGCGTCCACGCGACGTGCGTCGCCGCGCGGTCGAGCCTGGGGGCGAGCCGTCGCATCGCGCCGCTCGTGCGCGCGAGCAGGACGAGGTGGCCCTGGTCGTTGAACGCGCGCTTCGTGTCGTACGCCTCGAAGACGATCGCGCGGCCGTCGGGCGAATAGCGCGGATGCGCGTCCGACGTGTTCGTCCGCGCGGTGAGCACGCGCTTGCGGCGCGTCGCGAGGTCGACGGTGACGATGTCCGTCTGGTTCATCATCTGCGGCTCGGCGCGCGAGGTCGGCGGTGATCGCGATCTCGCGACCGTCGGGCGCGATGTCGAAATGCTCGGCCGACGGATCCCAGGGCGGCAGCGCGAGCCCCGTCCCGGCGAGCGCGTCGCGGCAGCGTCCCGTCGCGACGTCGCAGACGTAGACATGCGGCTCGCGGCCGTCGGCGAGCCAGTGGTCCCAGAAGCGGAATTCGCTGCGCTCGGTGACGTGCGCCTTCACCTTCGCGTCCTTGCGCTCCTTGCGGCGCTTCGCCTGCAGCGCGTCGGTCGCGAGGTCCGGCCACACCCACGAGATGAACGCGATCCGCGTGCCGTCGGCAAACCATTTCGGCGCCGCGCAGCCGGTCGCGAGGCGCGTCAGGCGCCTCGCCTCGCCGCCGTCCGGCGCGATCACGTAGAGCTGCGGCTCCTCGTCGTCCTTGCGCTTCGCGGTGAATGCGATCCACTTGCCGTCGGGCGACCACTTCGGATCGCGAATCCTTGTCGCCGGCGGTCAGCATCCGCGCGCGGCCGGCGGTGGCGCGGCCGCCGAGGCCCGTCGGGAACAGCCACAGCGACGTGCTGCCCTCGTTCTTCTCCATGTCGAAGCGGGTGACGGCGCTGCACGCGAGCGCGCCGTCGGGCGAGATCGTCGGCGTGCCGATGCGGCGGATCGCCCACAGCGCGTCGACGGTAAGCGGCGGCTTGCGCTGCGCCGAGCGGCGGGTCGCGCCGCGGGGAGAGCGGGGCATCGCGGATTCCTTGTGGGTACAATGCGGGTTCGCGATTCTAACCCTGCGGGCGCCACGAATCGGGTGCCCTGCCCCGCATCGTCACTGCATTCCGATCAAAGTTCGATGAATTACCGCCGCCTCGGCAGCTCCGGCCTCAAGGTGAGCGAACTCTCGTTCGGCTCGTGGGTCACCTACGGCAACCAGATGGGCGCCGACGCGGCGGGCGAATGCATGGCGGCCGCGTACGACGCCGGCGTCAATTTCTTCGACAACGCCGAGGTCTACGCGAAGGGCGAGTCCGAGAAGATCATGGGCGAGGTGCTGCGCAAGGCGCGCTGGCCGCGCTCGTCCTACATCGTGTCGACCAAGTTCTACTGGGGCCTCGCCGACGGACCCAACGAGAAGAACACGCTCAACCGCAAGTACCTGCGGCGGGCGATCGACGGCTCGCTCGCGCGCCTCGGCCTCGACTACGTCGACCTCGTGTTCTGCCATCGCGCCGATCCCGACACGCCGATCGAGGAGACGGTGCGGGCGATGCACGACATGATCGCGGCCGGCAAGGCGCTCTACTGGGGCACGTCGGAATGGACGGCGGCCGAGATCATGGCGGCGTGGCAGATCGCCGAGCGGCACCACCTGCACAAGCCGGTGATGGAGCAGCCGCAGTACAACCTGCTTGCATCGCGACCGCGTCGAGAAGGAATACGCGCGGCTCTATCGCGACATCGGCCTCGGCACGACGGTGTGGAGCCCGCTCGCCTCGGGTCTCCTGACCGGCAAGTACAACGACGGCATTCCGCCGGGAACGCGCGGGACGCTCAAGGGCTACGAGTGGCTGGCCGAGCGCCTCACCGACCCGGCGAAGATCGCCGCCGCGAAGCGCCTCGCGCCGATCGCCGCGGACCTCGGCTGCACGCTGGCGCAGATGTCGCTCGCGTGGTGCCTCAAGAATCCGAACGTCTCGACGGTGATCACCGGCGCGAGCCGCGCGTCGCAGGTCGTCGAGAACATGAAGGCGCAGGCCGTCGTGCCGAAGCTCACGCCGGACGTGATGGCGCGAATCGAGGCCGCGCTGACACCGGCCTGACGCGCACCCGTCATGTCGAATCCGCTCGAAAGCTGGCACGAGGAGCAGCGCTCCGCCTTCCTCTACCGCGTGTGCGCCGAGGCCGAGGCCGGCACGACGCGCGCGGAGCTGTTTCGCCGCCTCGCGGGCGAAGCCGAAGCGCAGGCCGCGATCTGGCGCGCGCAGCTGACCGCACGCGGCAAGCCGGCGCCGGCGCCGTACCTGCCCGACGCGCGCACGCGGTTCGTCGCGGCGCTCGTCCGCAGGCTCGGTCCGCGCCGCCTGAAGAGCGTGCTCGCCGCGATGAAGGTGCGCGGCATGGCCATCTACGGCACGTCGATCGCGCGCGACTCCGGGCACGCGCCGCCGGTGGCGGGATCGGGCATCGAGCATCGCCACCGCGGACTCGGCGGCGGCGGCAACCTGCGCGCCGCGGTGTTCGGCGTCAACGACGGGCTCGTGTCGAACGCGAGCCTGATCCTCGGCATCGCGGGCGCGAACCCCGATCCGCACGTCGTGCTGCTCGCCGGCGTGGCGGGCATGGCCGCGGGCGCGTTCGCGATGGCTGCGGGCGAATACGTGTCGGTCCGCTCGCAGCGCGAGCTCTTCGAATACCAGATCGGACTCGAGCGCGACGAGCTCGACGAATATCCCGAGGCGGAAGCGCAGGAGCTCGCGCTGATCTACGCGGCGAAGGGCCTGCCGGTCAAGGAAGCGAAGCGGCTCGCCGACCGGCTCGTCGCCGATCCGGAGCACGCGCTCGACACGCTCGCGCGCGAAGAGCTCGGGCTCAATCCCGAGGAGCTCGGCTCGCCGTGGGGCGCCTCGATCTCGTCGTTCCTGTCGTTCGCGGCCGGCGCGCTGCTGCCGCTTGCGCCGTTCGTGCTCGCGCCCGGGCCGCAGGCGCTGCCGTTCGCGATCGGCATCACCGCGGTCGCGCTGTTCGGCGTCGGCGCGCTGCTGTCGCTCTTCACCGGGCGCAACGCGCTCCATTCGGGCGCGCGGATGCTGCTGCTGGGGAGCCTCGCCGGCGCCGTCACGTACGCGATCGGACGTCTCGCGGGCGTCGCGATTGGCTGACCGGTTGCCGGTGCTGCGGCTCAAGCCGGGCCGCGACAAGTCGCTGCGCGAACGTCATCCCTGGGTCTTCTCCGGCGCGATCGCGCGCGTGGACGGCGACCCCGCGAGCGGTGACACGGTCGAGATCTGCCGCGACGACGGCGCGTTCGTCGCCCGCGCCGCGTATCTCGCCGGCCTCGCAGATCCGCGCGCGCGTGTGGACCTTCGATGCGCGCGAAGCGGTCGACGCCGCGTTCCTCGCGCGCCGCGTCGAGCGCGCAGTCGCTGCGCGGGCACCGATGCTCGATCCGGGACACACGGGGTGCCGGCTGATTCACGGCGAAGCGGACGGGCTCGCCGGGCGTCGTCGCCGACCGCTACGGCGACGTCGTCGTGCTGCAGCTCTCGGCCGCCGGCGCCGATCGCTGGCGCGACGCGCATCGTCGACGCGCTCGTCGCCGCGACGGGCGCCGCGTGCGTCTACGAGCGCTCCGACGCGGAGGTGCGCGCGCTCGAAGGACTGCCGCCGCGCAACGGCCTCGTGCACGGCGCGCTGCCGGCGCCGGTGGTGTTCGTCGAGGACGGCCTGCGCTATCGCGTCGACGTCGTCGCCGGCCAGAAGACCGGCTTCTACCTCGATCAGCGCGACGAACCGCGCGGCCGTGCGCGCGATCGCCGCGGAGCGCGAGACGCTGAACGTGTTCTGCTACACGGGCGGCTTCACGCTTGCCGCGCTCGCGGGCGGCGCGCGTCGCGTCGTGTCGATCGACAGCTCGGCCGGTGCGCTCGCGCTCGCCCGAGAGAACCTCGCGCTCAATCCCGCGCTCGATGCGAGCCGCGCCGAGTGGCAGGAGGCGGACGCGTTCGCCGCGTTGCGCAAGCTGCGCGACACGGCCGCGTCGTTCGACCTGATCGTGCTCGACCCGCCGAAGTTCGCGCCGACGGCCGCGCATGCGGAGCGCGCCGCGCGCGCCTACAAGGACGTGAACCTGCTCGCGCTCAAGCTCCTGCGGCCCGGGCGGGCTGCTCGCCACGTTCTCGTGCTCGGGCGGCATCGACGCCGCGCTCTTCCGCAAGATCGTCGCCGGCGCGGCGCTCGACGCCGGCGCCGACGCCGCGGTCATCGGCCGCTTCGGCGCCTCCGCCGATCATCCGGTCGCGCTCGCGTTTCCCGAGGGCGAGTACCTGAAGGGCCTGCTGATCCGCAAGGATTAGGCGCCGGTCCGGGAGCGGGTCCTTCGTTCGGCAAGGGCTGGCGAGCGCCGTGCACGCGCGAAGACTCGCTCGAGCCGTGCAAGAGCGCTCGTCGAGCCGTCGTCGCTGGAGGCGAACGCGATTGGGTGAGGGGCCATCGCGCGGACGGACGGAGTCAGCCTACGGCCCGCAACCGTGGTCTGTTCTCCAGCCACGCGCGTGTCTCGGCGATGGCCTCCTCGTACGAGAGCGCGCGGCCTGCAGCCTCCGCCGCAGCGAAGGCCGGTTCACCCATTGCCTCCCGCACCCCCTCCATCAGCGGCGCAAGAAATGCTTCGTCCACGGTTTCGCGATGAAGCCCCAGCCGCTCGAACTGTGCACTTGCTGCCCCGTAGAGACGTCCCGCTCGCTCCCACTCAAGGAGGGACGCCGCCAGGCCGGCCGAGACTTGCAGCATCTCCCCTCCCGTGCCCTTCGCGCCAGTCTCCTCGACGATCGCCAAGGCTTCGTGCAGCATTTCTGGGACGTTCTTCCTATTGCCACGCGCAATGGAAACGCTCGCGAGATTGCCTAACAAGAGGGTGATGGTACGAAGTTCCTTTGCCTCACGGGCATGCCTCAGACCCTCCTGGTAGAGCGGCTCCGCCCGTTCGAGGTCGCCCTCAAGGCGATAGGTCTCGGCCAACGCATTGAGGCCCATGATCATCGGAATCTCTTGCCCTCGCACCCGCGCCAAGCTAAGGGCTTCTTCGAGGTGCCTGCGCGCCTCGGCGAGCTTCCCTTGCAGGAGGAACTGCTCGCCCAGCATCCGAAGGCCCTTTTCGACGCTTTCGTCGTCCCGGACCTTCCGGGCCGCGAAAAGACACTCCTCAAGGTAGCCCTGCGCTTCCGCGTAGCGGCCCATGCAGGACGTGAGAACGGCAGCAGTCGTTAACCCGCGGCAGCGCGCGGCACTGGGCAGTTGCGCCGAAGCACGGGCGAGCGCCTCGCTCGTCACGCGATACCCCACATCCACTCCACCGCGATTGACCCAGTACTGCCGTATTGCATGAACCAACGTCAATCCGCGCTCGCCTCGCTCATCGGCTTTGCCGCACCAATCGTGGACTGCGAGCAGGTTATCCCGCTCGAGGTCGAGCCGTGCAAACCACGCCCGTTGATCCAGGCTCTGGAGTCCGGGCCCCGCGTCTTCCGCGAGCGCGAGAAAGTAAGCGGCATGCCGCGCAGCCACCTGGTCGCCTTCGCCCGAGTCGCTCAGCCGTTCCTGCGCGTACTGGCGGACGGTCTCCAGCATCTCATAGCGCTCGCCGTCGGCCTCGAGCACCACCAACGACTTCTCCACCAGCCGTGTCAGGAGATCGAGCACGTCCGACGCGGCAACGTCGCCGCCGGCGCCCATCGCTTCGGCTGCCTCAAGCGTCCAGCCGCCGGCGAACACCGACAGCCGCCGCAGCAGCGTGCGCTCGCGCTCCGTCAGTAGCTCGTAGCTCCAGTCGATGCAGGCCCGCAGCGTCTGCTGCCGCGGCAGCGCGGTCCGGTCGCCGTCCGTCAGCAAACGGAACCGGTCGCTGAGCCGCTCGGCGATCTTCCCCGCCGACAGCGCTCGCACCCGCGCGGCCGCGAGCTCAAGCGCCAGCGGGATGCCCTCCAGGCGGCGACATATCTGCGCAATCGCCGGCGCGTTGGACGCAGTCACGTGAAACGCCGACTGCGAGGCGACGGCACGGTCGGCAAACAGCTGCCCCGCCTCGCTGCGCAGCACGGCGGCGACGTCGACCCTCTGTGGGTCCGGGATCCCGAGCGGCGGCACCGGATAGGTCCTCTCGCCCGCGACGTGCAGGTAGTCGCGGCTGGTCGCCAGGATCGTTACCTGCGGCGCCGAGCGCAGCAGTTGCCGCATGAGCTCGGCGCAGGCATGCGCCAGGTGCTCACAATTGTCCAGGATCAGCAGCAGGCGCCGATCCTTGACGTGCTTAACCAGCGCCTCGATGACCGGACGGCCCGCCTGTTCCCTGACCCCGAGCACGCTCGCAACCGCCTGCGGCACCAGCAAGTCGTCGGCCAGTGGCGCCAGCTCCGCGAACCAGACCCCATCCGAATAGCCTCCGATCACCCCAGCCGCCACCTGCAGCGCGAGGCGCGTCTTGCCGATGCCGCCCAACCCCAGCAGCGTCAGTAGACGATGCCTCCCGAGCAGCGTCCCGATCTCGGCCAGCTCGCGTGCGCGCCCGATGAACGATGTGACCTGCTCGGGCAGGTTGTGCGTCGGCGCCACGAGCGGCAGAACCGCCACGGCCGGCACCGGCTCGAGCTCGAGCGTGAACCGATAGCCGTGGCCAGGAATCGTTGCAATCGACTCCGCACCGATGATCTTTCTCAGCGCCGAGACTTGCACATGCAGGTTGGCCTCCTCCACGACGAGGTTCGGCCAGACGAGGGAGAGCAGCTCGTCTTTGGACACGAGCTTGCCCGCCCGGTCGACCAGCGCGACCAGCAGGTCGAAGGCCCGCGGACCCACGGCCACGGCGTGACCGTACGCGAGCAACCGGCGTTCCCCTGGTTGAAGCTCGAACCCGCCGAATCGAATTCGGCTGACGTCTCGGTCGATCCCCATGCCCGACGCCCGCCCCTCAATGGGCGGTTGAGCCAAGCCTATACCTGGGCAAACCACGCTACAAGAATTGTTTTAGACGGCCTTAAGGACGGCGGCGGGCGATCGGCGGATGCTGCAGCCTGCCGAGAGGTGCGTCGAGTGGCGCAGACCAACCCAAGGAAGACGATCATGAAGATGACCAGGACAGGTACGTCAGTAGTGTCGTTGGCATTGGCCATCGTGGCCATGGCGCTTTGGATAGCTCCCGTCGCGGCCGCAGAAAGCGGCGCCCCGCGGATTGCCCCGCCAGGCTCGCACGCTTACGGAAAGACTCTGACCGAGTGGCTGAGTGCGTATTTGCGCTGGGGTCTCAGCGGGGCCGATCCGGCACAGAGCACAGTTGGACACGTCCTGCTTCTGCCCATCCCCGCGGGCGAATACGTCAGCGGCGGCGGCACGCCGGACGATCCCGCACTTTACCGCGGTCAATTGGAGATCACGCTTCGCCCGGGGACCCCCTTCGTGCTTCCGTTGGCAACTTGGACTGTCGAGCGGTACACCGGCTACCCCGCCACACCCGACGATCCGGCGATCCCTGACGCGGAATTTATCGCGGGGGTTTCTCCGACCCTCTATATCGACGGCAGGCTGGTCGTGTCGGACGCGAACAAGGCGGCGTTCTACGTTCCGCTCACCGCGTTCGATCCGATCGTCGTCTACCCGACACCGACCAGCTACGGATCGGTTGCCACAGTAGCGTTCCAGGGCTACGGCATCGTCAGTCCGCCGCTGTCGGTGGGCAGGCACGTGATCCACGCTCTACGAGCCGTACATCATCCAAACCACCCTTTCGCTTGGAGTGATCTACGACAACACCTGGATCGTCACGGTGAGCCCGCATTGATCGGACGGTGATCCACGCGCCGTAGCGTTCTCTCGTTCCCCACGAGCCGCGGAGAAGAGCATGAACGACACAAGCCGTATCAGGGTCCGCGATCTCTTGGCATGCATGATGACCGCCGGAGTGGGATTCACCGTCCCAGCTACCTCCGCGTGGCGCGCGGGTTGGGCCGCGACATCGCGTGTTCTTTTCGCATTGGCGGTCGGTGCGGCTGCGCCGGTGGCGGCCCAGACAGGGGCGGCCATGTCGGTCGACGGGCCGAAGGTCATGCCGGCGGAGTTCAAAGGCGACCTGCGACTGTTGCCGATTCCCGCTGCCGGCCCCGCGGGACGAGAAATTCCGCTGGCCGCGGCTCAAGCCGCCGCCCATCGCGAAATCGAGCGGCGGCGCGCCGCCTGCTGCGTCCTCCTCGCCACTCAGCGGGCCGCACGCGCCGATGCCGAGCACCCTCCAGAATTTTCCCGGCATCAGCCGCACCGACAGCTGCACCGGCGGATCGTGCGGCGGCACCGCCATCCCACCCGATGCGAACGGCGAGGTCGGTCCCAACCACTACATCGAGGCCGTGAACCGAGCGTACGCGATCTACACCAAGACCGGCACGCTGCTCGCGTCATTCACCGAGGACCAGTTGTGGGGCTATGTCCCTCCCCCTCCACCCCCTCCCTGTCTGCCCACCGACCTTACCTGTGACCTACCCCACGCAAGCGGAGCGGCCTACGCCTGCGCCGGCAGCAGCCAAGGCGACCCGATCGTCGTCTACGATTCGATCGCCGATCGCTGGGTCCTGGCGCATGTCGCTTTCGCTTCGCCGTCGGGGCCCTTCTACGAATGCATCGCCGCGTCGAAGACGAGCGATCCGGTCGCCGGCGGCTGGTGGCTATACGCCATGCGGATCGATCCGGGCCTCCCCGGCCAGCCGCCGGCGGGGGCCCTGAACGACTACCCAAAGTTCGGCGTCTGGCACGACTGCCTGTACATGGGCGCAAACGAGTTCACGAATCTGACGACCAGCGCGACCTATGTCGGCGCCGCGTTCGCGTCGTTCAGCCGTGCGGACCTCTACAGCGGCAATCCGTTGACCTGGTCGCTGGGCATGCTCGACTACCCCGCGAATCAAGCCTTCGGCATGTTTCCGGCCAACAGCGTCGGCCACGGTGCGACCGCGGTCCAGCCCGGCACGCCGGAATGGTTCGTGCACGAGTCGCTCACGGCATTCGACTTCGACGTGCGCAAGTTCACGCCCGGTCCGAATTGCGCGCCGGCACGCTCAGCGCGCCGACGCTCGTGCCGCAGGCGGCGTACAGCGCCGACCTCGCTGATTACGGGGCCGTCGTGCAGCAACCGAACACCGCCAATCTGCTCGACAACCTCGACGACCGGATCATGCAGAAGGTGCAGTACCGCAAGGTCGGCTCGGCCGAGTCGCTGTGGGTCGTCTACACAGTGCCGCTGGCGTCGATCCAGGCGGCGCTCAGTGGGCGCAGATCGACGTCACCGGCGGTACCATCGCGCCGACGCCGTGCAGCAGCAGATCTACGCGCCCGACACGACGCTCTACCGCTTCATGCCGAGCCTCGCGGTCGACAGGCAGGGCAACATCGCGATCGGCTTCAGCACGTCGGGTGCGTCGCCCCGATTTCCCGAGCATCAAGTACGTCGGACGGCTCGCGAGCGACCCGCCGAACACGCTGCCGCAGACCGAGGTCCTGCTCATCGCCGGCTCGGGTTCTCAGACGGTCAACTGTGGCGCGCCCTCCCGGGCTTGTGCGATCGCTGGGGCGACTACTCGGCAATGAGCGTCGATCCGGTCGACGATTGCACGTTCTGGTACACGAACCAGTATTACAACAGTCAGGCCAACGGCGCCACCGGCAACTGGCAGACGCGGATCGGCTCGTTCAAGTTCTCCTCGTGCACGGCAACCGTCGCCACGCAACGGACGTTCGTCTCGTCGCTCGGGCTCGACACCAGCCCCTGCACGCTGACGAGCCCGTGCCGCCAGTTGGCCGTGGCGCTTGCTGCAACGGCGTCCGGCGGCGAGATCATCGTGCTCGATTCCGCCGGCTATGGCCCGCTTATCATCGACCGGCCCGTGACGATCGTCGCCCCGCCGGGCGTCTATGCCGGCATCTCGGTGTTGACCGGGCACGGCATCGACGTCAATCCGGGCCCGGGCAACGTGACGCTGCGCGGGCTCACGATCAACGGGCTGGGGGGCGACATCGGCATCAATTTCATGTCCGGCGCCGCGCTGTTCGTCGAAAACTGCGTGGTCACCGGCTTCACGAGCATGGGGCTCCAGGTGCTCGCCCCGGCCGCGGCCAACGTGTACGTCCGCGACTCCACCTTCCGCGGCAACTTCAACGGCGCGTTCTTTGGCACCACGTCCGGCGCGACCGGAGTGCTGCGGACGGAGGTCGAACGCAGCGTCTTCGAGAACAATGTGACGACGGGCATCGGTTTCACAGGCGGCAGCAGCAACGCGACGATCGCCGACTCTCCGCTCGACCGGCGGCACGCTGGGGCCTGTACGTCAACCCCGGAATTGGCGGCGCGGTCACGAACGTCGAGGCGCGAGGCGCGACGATCGCCAAGAACGCAACCAGTGGCGTGCGCGTCGGCGGCGTCGCGGGAACCTCCGCCGTGCTCAACCTGGCCAGCTCCCAGGTAACCGGCAACGGCATTGGCATCGAAACGCTGAACGGCGGCACCGCGTACGTCACCGACACGACCATCACGCGCAACACGACCGGCATCACCCATGTAGCGGGTTCGGCCGTCTCGCTCGGCGACAACCGGCTCACCAACAACGGCACCAACGGCACGTTCACGTCGACGTCGCCGAAACAGTGATGCGACCTCGCGCAACGGAGAAGACCATGTCCAATCGATCTAACCTCACCCGACTGACGCTGACGGCCGTCCTAGTAGGCGGCGTGGCTTCCGACGCCATGGCTGCGGCGCAACGGACGTTTGTCGCGTCGAACGGCAGCGACGCCAACCCGTGCAGCCTCGTGAATCCGTGCCGCTCGTTCGACCACGCCGTCGGGCAGACGCTGCCCGACGGCGAGGTAATCGTCCTCGATTCGGCCGGCTATGGCACGGCGACAATCTCGCAGGCGGTGTCGATCATCGCCCCGCCTGGAATCTACGCCGGGGTGTCGGTGTTCTCGGGCGTCGGCATCACGGTCAACGCGAGCGCCGGCAAGGTCACGCTGCGCGGACTCACCATCAACAATGTGCAGACCGGCACCACCGGGATCGCGATCAGTTCCGGCGCGGCGGTGTACCTCGACAACGTGGTCGTGACCAACTTCCCGACCGCCGGATTGAGCGCGAATGTCGGAGTGAACAGCAGTCTCTATCGTGACCAACTCGGCGTTCCACGACAACGGCACCGGCGGCGCTGCTGAACGCGACCGCAGGTACGCTGACCGTCAGCATCGACCACACGCTGTTCGCGCGCAACGGCGTCGGGGTCGATCTTCGCGACGGCACCGCCGGCACCGTCCACGGCTCGACGCTGAGCGGCAACACGACCGGGCTCTCGGCCGCGCCGACGACCGCCGCGAAGACCTCGAAGGTCGAGGTCCGCGACTGCACGATCGCCGACAACAGCGGCGTCGGTGTTGCGGTCGGATCGGGCGTCGCGGCGCCGGTGCTGGTCAGCGTGGTCAGCTCGCTCATTTCGGGCAACGTCACCGGGATCCAAGTAACAGGCGCCGCCAATTCGGCGTACGTCTCCGACAGCACGATCACCCGCAACACCACCGGCCTCGTCTACGTGACCTCCGGCACCGCCGTGTCCGGCACCGACAACCGCCTCGTCAACAACACCAACCCAAGCGCGTTCTCGTCGTCGGTGTCCAAGCTCTAGCGCCCGCGCGACGGCTTGCCCGCAGCCCTGCCGCCACGCATCCGGCAGGGTGGCGGCGCGTGCCGCCTGATCTACGAGCGCCGGACAAAACAAGGCCCCAGCCGGTCGCCCGGTGGGGCCTTGTCAGTCGCGGCCGGATGGACAGGAGGTCACCCGGCCGTTATCGGCTGATCGTCGCGGGTCACCCCTTGAGGCAGTCGCTCATGAACTTCTTGCGCTCGTCGCCCTTCATGTCGCCGGCCTTCTTGTTGCAGGCGGTCATCTTCTCCTGCTGCGTCATCTTCGCGGCGCGGCTTCCTTGCCGGACAGGCACGAGCTCATGAACGCCTTGCGCTCGTCGCCCTTCTTGCCCTCGGCCTTGGTGTTGCATTCCTTCATCCGCTCCTGCTGCGGGTTGGCGCGGCGGCCGCGGGGGCGGCGGCGGGCGCAGGCCGCCTTGCGCTGGCGGGGGCCGTCGCCGGCGTCTGGGCGAGCGAGAGCGGCGCCGCGCACGGCGAAGGCGCCGGCGAGCGCCAGGGCAAGCAATGGTTTCATTCGGGTCTCCAAAGGTGGATCGAGCGGGTTCGATCGGTGTTGAATGACACCTTCCGGGCCTCTTCGGGCCTTTCGGGCGGGAGACCGCCGACCCGAGACGACCTAGGTCTTCGGCCGGTTCGGGAGGCAGTCTACGGCATCGTCAACGCGCGAAGCAACGATTTCGCCGACACCCGAAGAGGGGTTGTCTCATATTGGGCTGATGCATTGCAACATGCCCCGTGGCACAATGGTCGGCCCCGCCGGCGATTTATGATAACCTTTTGTTTTTGCTGAATTTGCGCCATGGAGCTTGCCGTGTCGACGTCCACTGCCCACCGCAACCGCGCCGCCGCCGCGACCGCGCCGGCGGCCGGTCCGCCGATCGACGACACCCGCATCCGCGAGATCAAGGAGCTGTCGCCGCCCGCGCACCTGCTGCGCGAATTTCCGGCGAGCGAACGAGCCGCGACGACGACGTTCGAGACGCGCCAGGCGATCCACCGCGTGCTGCATGGCGCGGACGACCGGCTGCTCGTCGTCGTGGGCCCGTGCTCGATCCACGATTACGACGCCGCGATCGACTACGCGACGCGCCTCTCCGCGATGCGCCGCGAGCTCGCCGCCGATCTCGTCGTCGTCATGCGTGTCTACTTCGAGAAGCCGCGCTCGACGGTCGGCTGGAAGGGTCTGATCAACGACCCGCACCTCGACGACAGCTACCGGATCAACGAGGGGCTGCGGCTCGCGCGCCGGATCCTGGTCGAGGTGAACGAGCTCGACCTGCCGGCCGGCACCGAGTATCTCGACATGATCACGCCGCAGTACATCGCCGACCTCATCAGCTGGGGCGCGATCGGCGCGCGGACGACCGAGAGCCAGGTCCACCGCGAGCTCGCATCGGGCCTGTCGTGCCCGGTCGGCTTCAAGAACGGCACCGACGGCGACGTCCGGATCGCCGTCGACGCGATCAAGGCGGCGTCCGCGCCGCACCACTTCCTCTCCGTCACCAAGGGCGGCCACTCGGCGATCGTGCACACGGCCGGCAACGAGGACTGCCACATCATCCTGCGCGGCGGCACGCGACCCAACTTCGACGCGGCGAGCGTCGAGGCGACCTGCCGCGAGCTCGCCGGCGCGGGGCTCGCGGCGCGGCTCATGATCGACTGCTCGCACGCGAACAGCCGGAAGCAGCACGAGCGGCAGATCGACGTCGCGCGCGACGTCGCCGCGCAGATCGCGGGCGGCGACGAGCGGATCGTCGGCGTGATGCTCGAGAGCCATCTCAACCCGGGCCGGCAGGACCTCGTTCCCGGCAAGGAGCTGCTCTACGGCGTCTCGATCACCGACGCCTGCATCGGCTGGGACGCGACCGTCGACGTGCTGCACTCGCTCGCACTCGCCGTGCGCGAGCGTCGCGTCCGGGTGTCGGACGCCGCCTGAAGCCTGCGCCTCGCAGGCAAGTTCGCCGTGCCCGCCGAAATCGAGCTCAAGCTGGCCCTCGATCGCGCGGCGGTTCCCCGCGCCGCCGAGCTCGCGCGTCATCCCGCCGTGGCAGCCGTGAAGCACGGTCGCCTGCGCACCGCACGCGTCGTCAGCACGTACTACGACACGCCCGATTTCGCGCTCGAGGAGGCACGGCGTCGCGCTGCGCCTGCGGCGCGACGGTGCGCGCTCGTGCAGACGGTGAAGGGACCGCCGCTCGCCGCGGCCGGAGGCGCGCTCCACGCTCACGACGAGCACGAATGGCGGCTCGCGCAGCGCGCGCTCGATCCTGCGCCGCCTCGGCGAGACGCCGTGGCACAAGCTCTTCGCGCACGCGCAGAAGCATGGCGGGCTCGCGCCGGTGTTCACGACCGACGTCGTGCGCCGCACGCTGCCGCTCGCGTTTCCGGACGGCTCGACGGCGACGCTCGCGATCGACGTCGGCACGATCCGCGCCCGCCGACCGCCGGGCCGCCGGCTGCCGATCGCGGAAATCGAGATCGAGGTCGGCCAGGGGCACCGCGGCGGCGGCGTACGACCTCGCGCTCGCGCTCGTCGACGACTGGCCGCTCGCGATCGCGACGACGAGCAAGGCGGCGCGCGGCTACGCGCTCGTGCATGGCGGTGCGGCCGGCGGGCATGCGCCGGTGCGCGCGGGATACCGTCGCGTTCGCGCCCGAAGGCCCTGCCGAGGACGCGCTGCGCGCGATCGTGCAGGAGTGCGCTGCGGCAGATCGCCGGCAACGCCGCTGGCCTCGTCGCCGACGCCGATCCCGAATGGGTCCACCAGATGCGCATCGGCACGCGGCGGCTGCGCTCGTGCCTGTCGCTCGTCGCGACGATCGCCGGGCCGCGCGCGCGTCGCGCCGCTCGTTGCGGAAGTGCGGTGGCTCGCCGGAGTCCTCGGCGCGGCGCGGGACTGGGACGTCCTCGTCGTCGAGACGTTGCCGCCGCTCGCCGCGGCGCTCGCGCAGGATCCGGCCGCGGCGTGCCGGCTGGAAGCGGCTCGCGCGCAGCATCGCCGCGCACCGACGCGCGGCGCGCAGCGCCGCGCGCGAGGCAGTGCGTTCGCGTGCGCTTCCAGCGGCTGCTGCTGGCGATCGGCGCGCTCTGCGCGCGCCCGGCGATTGGCGGTGAACGAGCGGGCCAGTCGCCGCACGCGCGTTCGCGGACCGGCTCCTCGCGCAAGCGGCATCGGCAAGCTCGTCGAGCGCGGCGCGGCGCTCGAGCACGGCGACGCCCGAGGAGCGGCACGCGGTGCGGGTCGCCGCGAAGAAGCTTCGCTACGCCGCCGAGTTCTTCGCGCCGCAGGACCACGGCAAGCGCAATCGCGCGTACCGTAAGGCGCTGTCGCGTCTGCAGGACGCGCTCGGCCACTGGCACGACGCGGTGACCGCGACGCGGCTCGCCGCCGGTCTCGCGCGACAAGTCCGACGAGGCGACGATCGGCGCCGTGCGCGGCTGGGCCGCTGCGCAGGTGGCGGCGCTCGAGCCCGAGATCGCACGCGCATGGCAACGCTTCGCCGCGACCGACCGTTTCTGGACGCGCAGGTGACGGCCGACGGCGGCGCAGCCGCCGCTGCCGCCCTATCGCGCGCCCCGCTGGCTCGCGGGCGGTCACGCGCAGACGATCTGGCCCGCGTTCGTGCCGCTGCCGACGGTCCGCTTCCGCCGCGAGCGCGTCGCCACCCCCGACGGCGATTTCTGGGACTTCGACTGGCTCGACGGCGCACGGCGGCGCCGCGGTCGCCGCTCGTCGTGCTGTTCCACGGCCTCGAGGGCAGCTCGCGCTCGCACTATGCGCGCGCGCTGATGCGTCGCGCTCGCGCGAGCTCGGCTGGCGCGGCGTCATCCCGCATTTTCGCGGCTGCGGCGGCGAGCCGAACCTGCGTCCGCGCGCGTACCACTCCGGCGATCACGAGGAGATCGGCGCGATGCTCGCGGCCATTCGCGCGCGCGCCGGGGCGGACACCGTCATCCACGCCGCGGGCATCTCGCTCGGCGGCAGCGCGCTCCTCAACTGGCTCGGGCGCGCCGGCCGCGACGCGGCGAACGTGCTGGCGTCGGCTGCCGCCGTGTCGACGCCGCTCGACCTCACCGCCGCCGGCCTCGACATCGACCGCGGCTTCAACCGGATCTACGCGTGGCACTTCCTCGCGACGCTGCAGGCCGAAGAGCCGCGAGATCGCACGCCGCTTCCCCGACGTTCTCGACGAGGGGCGCGTTGCGCGGCGTCTACTCGATGTACGCATTCGACGACGCGGTCACGGCGCCGCTGCACGGCTTCGCGGGCACGCTCGACTACTGGCATCGCGCGTCCAGCAAGCCATGGCTCGCGCAAGTGGCGCTCCCGACGCTCGTGCTGAACGCGAAGAACGATCCGTTCGTGCCGCGCGCGTCGCTGCCCGGCCCGCGGCGAGGTGAGCCGCGAGGTCCTGCTCGAGCAGCCCGAGGAGGGTGGCCACTGCGGCTTCATGGTCGGACCCGTTTCCGGGCCGGCTCACCTGGCTGCCGCAGCGATTGCTCCAGTTCTTCCGCGCCGGATGCTAGCCTTCGCGATTCACCCCCGCAACCAACGTTGACCCGATGACGACGACCCTCCCCCCGAGATCTTCAAGGCCTACGACATTCGCGGCATCGTCGGCAAGACGCTGACGCCGGCGATCGTGCGCGCGGTCGGGCAGGCGCTCGGCACGCTCGCGCGGGAGCGCGGCCGCGACACGCTCGTCGTCGGCCGCGACGGCCGGCTGTCCGGCCCGGCGCTCGCGGCGGCGCTCGCGGACGGGATCCGCGCGGCCGGCGCGAACGTCATCGACGTCGGGATGGTCGCCACGCCGATGTCGCTACTTCGCCGCGCATCACCTCGGCACGCAGTGCAGCGTGATGGTGACCGGCAGCCACAACCCGCCCGACTACAACGGGCTCAAGATGGTCGTCGCCGGCGAGACGCTGTCGGGCGCCGACATCCAGGCGCTGCGCACGCGCATCGAGGCCGGTGCGTTCGCGTCGGGCGCGGGCACGTATCGCACGCACGACATCGCGCCCGCCTACCTCGACCGCATCGTCGGCGACGTCCGGCTCGCGCGGCCGTTGCGGATCGCCGTCGACTGCGGCAGCGGCGATCCCCGGAGCGTTCGCGCCGACTCTGTTCCGCCGCTTGGGTTGCGACGTAACGGAAATGTATTGCGAGGTCGACGGGACGTTTCCCCACCACCATCCGGACCCGTCGCAGCCCGAGAATCTCGCCGACCTGATCGCGCGCGTGCAAGGCGGACGGGCTCGAGCTCGGCTTCGCGTTCGACGGCGACGGCGACCGGCTCGGCGTCGTCACCAAGGACGGCCACATCATCTACCCGGACCGGCAGCTCATGCTCTTCGCCGCCGACGTGCTCGCGCGCGAGCCCGGCGCGACCGTGATCTACGACGTCAAGTCGACGCGCAACCTGAAGCCGTGGATCGCGCGCCACGGCGGCACGCCGCTCCTGTGGAAGACCGGCCACTCGCTGATCAAGGTGAAGATGAAGGAAGTCGGCGCGGCGCTCGCAGGCGAGATGAGCGGCCACACGTTCTTCCGCGAGCGCTGGTACGGCTTCGACGACGGCCTCTACGCCGGCGCGCGGCTGCTCGAGATCCTGTCGCGGCACGACGATCCGTCGGCCGTGCTCGACGCGCTCCCGGATGCCGTCTCGACGCCGGAGCTCACCGTCGCCTGCGCCGAGGGCGAGCACCACGCGCTCGTCGCGAAGCTCGCGGCCGAAGCGAAGTTCCCCGGTGCGACCGACGTCGTGCGGATCGACGGGCTGCGGGTCGAGTATCCGGACGGCTTCGGCCTCGCGCGCGCCTCGAACACGACGCCGTCGATCGTGCTGCGCTTCGAAGCCGACGACACCGCCGCGCTCGACCGGATCAAGGGCGAGTTCCGGCGCGTCCTCACGGCGGCGAAGCCCGGCATCGCGCTGCCGTTCTGAGGCGATGATCACGCTCGCCGACATCGAAGCCGCCCGCGCGCGGATCGCCGACGGCGTCTACCTGTCGCCATGCGTCGCCGTCGATCCCGCTGTCGCATCTCACCGGCGCGCAGATCTACTGCAAGCTCGACTACCTGCAGCGCACCGGCAGCTTCAAGGAGCGCGGCGCGCGCAACGCGCTGCTGCTCCTCACGCCCGAGCAGCGCAAGCGCGGCGTGATCGCGGCCTCCGCCGGCAACCACGCGCAGGGCATCGCCTACCACGGCCGGCTGCTCGGCATTCCCGTCACCGTCGTGATGCCGAAATTCGCCGCGCTGATCAAGGTCACGAACTGTCGCCAGTTCGGCGCGACCGTCGTGCTCCATGGCGCGGACCTGACCGAGGCGCGCGCGCACGCGGGCGAGCTCGCGGAGCGCGAAGGGCTCACGTTCATCCACCCGTTCGACAATGCGAACGTGATCGCGGGCCAGGGCACGATCGCCCTCGAGATCCTCGAGCAGACACCGGAGGTCGAGGCCATCGTCGTGCCGGTCGGCGGCGGCGGACTCATCGCGGGCATCGGCACGGTCGTCAAGGCCAAGGCGCCGCAGGTCGAGGTCATTGGAGTCGAGCCCGAGGCGGCGGCATGCCTCACGCGCGGCGCTCGATCTCGGCGGACCCGAAGACGGTGCCGCTCGGCTCGACCTGGCGGATGGTCTCGCCGTCGCAAGGCTTGGCGCAACGCCATTCGAGATCGTCCGTCGCGTCGTCGACCGCGTGGTCACCGTGGACGAGGCGTCGATCGCGCTCGCGATCCTGCGCTTGACCGAGCTCGAGAAGAGCGTCGTCGAAGGCGCGGGCGCGGCGCCGCTGGCAGCGTTCATCGCCGGCAAGCTCGACGCGTTGCGAGGGCAAGCGCGTCGTGCTGGTGCTTGCGGGCGGCAACATCGACTCGACGATGCTGGGCCGCGTGATCGAGGTCGGGCTCGTTGCCGACGGGCGCCTCGCGCGCTTCACCGTGACCATCAGCGACCGGCCGGGCGGCCTCGCGCGGCTGGCCGAGCTCATCGCGTCGACCGGCGCGTCGATCCGCGAGATCGTCCACGACCGCGCGTTCTCCGGCCCCGACCTTTCCGCGGTGCGCGTCGTCTGCGACGTGGAGACGACCGGTCACGACCACGTGCGCCGGCTGCACGACGCGCTCGGCGCGGCGGGCCTCAGCCGATTGCGGATCAGTAGCGGATGCCCACCGCGCGATAGACGAACTGCAGGAGCCACGCCGGGCCCGATCAGCAGGAACTGCAGGTCCTGCAGGAACTTGGGCTTCCGGCCCTCGATCGCGTGGCCGATGAACTGCCCGATCCAGGCCAACACGAACACCGCGATCGCGATCCATAGCAGCCGGGGGCCGACGAGCGGCAGCGGCGCGATCATCAGCGCGGCGAGTGCCAGCATGCCGATCGCGAGCGGCAGCGACATGAGCGCGTAGTAGACGACGGAAAACGCGATCAGCGCGTAGACCGCGAGCGGCGAGGCGACCCACAGCGCCGCGAGCGCGCTCCACATGATGAGCGGCACGCACACCCAGTGGATCGCCTTGTTGACCGGATTCTGGTGCGTTTCGCCGTATTGCTCGAGCAGCAGGTCGAGCTTGCGCATGGTTCCTCCGTCGCGGCGCGAGGCGGCTATAGCGCGACGCGGCGCCGCGCGAGCCATTGCAACGCCGTCATGGTCGCAACCCCGGCGAGGCCGATCAGGTCGGCCGCCGGCGCCGGATAGATCAGCAGGAGCCCGCACGCGATCAGCAGCCATCGCTCGACCTGGCCCAATGCGCGCAGCAGCCATTTCTGCGTGCCGGCCGCGAGCGCGGCGATGCCCACGCAGGCTGTAACCGCGATCCACAAGGTCTCGAGCCACGACCCCTGCGGCGGCGCCTTGAGCAGCAGGCCCACGCCGGCCGGATCGAGCACGAACACGAACGGCACGACGAATGCCGGCAGCGTGTATTTCCAGGACTGCAGCGTCGTGCGGTACGGGTTGCCGCCGGTGATCGCCGCCGCGGCGAACGGCGAGAGCGCGGTCGGCGGCGACACCTCGGAGAGCACCGCGTAGTAGAAGATGAACATGTGCGCGGCGAAGTCGGGCACGCCGAGCTTGATCAGCGCGGGCGCCGCGATCACCGCACAGATGATGTAGCTTGCGGTCACCGGAACGGCGAGGCCGATGACCCAGACGATGAGCGCCGTGTACACCGCCGTGAGGAACAGGCTGCCACCGGCGTAGGCGATGACGATCGCGCTGAACTTGAGCCCGAGCCCCGTCTTCGCGACGACGCCGACGATGATGCCGGCGGCCGCGCAGGTCGCCGCGACGTTCAGCACCTGCCCCGAGCCGTCGCGCAGCGCGTCGATCAGCTTCCGCACGCCCATTGCCGTGTCGCGACGCAGGAACGACGCGGCGAACGTGACGACGGTCGCCCAGAACACCGACAGCGTCGGCGAGAAGCCCCAGACCATGAAGACGACGATCGACACGAGCGAGATGAAGTGATACCAGTACCTGCGCGTCAGCGCGCCCAGCTGCAATTCGACGGGGGCCGCCACGGCCGCCATTCCGAACTTGCGGGTGTCGAGCTCGACCATCAGGAACAGCGACAGGTAGTAAAGGATCGTCGGGACTGTCGCCATCAGCAGCACGTCGAGGTAGCTGATCTTCAGGAATTCCGCGATCAGGAACGCCGCGGCGCCCAGCACCGGCGGCGAGATGATCGCGCCGAGCCCGCCCGCTGCCAGCAGTCCTCCGGCCGCGTCCTTCGCGTAACCGGCGCGCTCGAGCATCGGCCAGGCCACCGAGCCGATCGTCACCGTGGTCGCGACGCCGGAGCCGGACGGCCCGCCCAGCAGGAACGACGCGAGCACCACGGTGCGCCCGGCCCCGCTGTGCTTGCCGCCCATCGCGGCGAAGCTCCAGTCGAGGAAGAACTTGCCCGCTCCCGCGTGCTGCAGGAACGCGCCGAAGATCGTGAACAGGATGATGAGCGACGACGAGACGTCGACCGCGGTGCCGAAGATCCCCTCGAGCGTCTGGTACAGGAAGCCGGTGAGGCTCGGCACGTCGTAGCCGCGGTGCGTCCACTGGCCCGGCAGCCACGGTCCGAGGAATCCGTAGGCGAGGAAGAGCGTGATCACGAACAGCATGATCCAGCCGGACGTGCGCCGCACCGCCTCGAGCACGAGCACGACGAACGTCGCGCCGAAGATCACGTCCCAGCGGTCGGGCAGCGTGTTGCGGTCCCAGAAGTCGTCGCCACCCTGGAGCAGGTAGACGATCGTGGCGACCGCGGCCGACGCGAGCACGACGTCCCACCACATGAGCCGGTTGCGAAAGCGGCGCGCGACCGGAAAGAGCAGGAAGACGAGCAGCAGCACCCATCCGACGTGAACCGGCCGCAGCACCTGCGCGGGAACGATGTCGACCGCGGCGTAGAGGTGGAAGAGCGACATGCCGACGAGCAGCACCGTCGCGAGCTGCGCGAGCCAGCCGCGATAGCGGCTCGTCGCGCCTTCGTCTTCCTCGATGTACTCGACCGCCTTGCGCAGCCGCTCCTCGCTGACCGCGGACGCGGGCGTCTCTGTCGCCACGGCTCCTCCTCGTTCTCCCCCGCTCCGAGGTACGCGCGCCAGCCGCGCGCCTTCCGCCCGCTTCGGCCGCGAAGCGGGGCCGGCCGAACGTCAGTTGACCTTGACGCCCTTCTCCTCCAGGTACTTCTTTGCGCCCGGATGGAACGGAATCGGCGAGCCGGCGGCCTGGCTCTTGAGGTCGATATTCTCGGCCTCCTTGTGCACGGCGACGAGCTCGGGCTTCTTCTCGAACAGCGTCTTCACGATGTTGTAGGCCATCTGGTCGCTCATCTTGTCGTTCGTGACGAGGATGTTCCAGACGTCGACCTCTTCGTTCGCCTTGTCCTGCCCGGCGTAGCTGCCGGCGGGAATCGTGCTCTTGACGTAGAGCGGTCCGTACTTCTTGTTCATCGCGTCGACCACCTCGCCGTGATCGATCAGCTTGATCTTGATCCCGGGCGTGGCGGCGAGATCGGTGACCGCGGCCGTCGGCACACCGCCGACCCAGAAAAACGCGTCGATCTTGCGGTCCTTCATCGCGTTGACCGACTCGGCCGCGCCGAGCCGTTCCTGCTTCATGTCCTTCTTCGCATCGAGGCCCGCCGCCTCCAGCACGCGCAGCGCCATGATCTCGGTGCCGCTGCCGGCCGAGCCGGTCGACACGCGCTTGCCCTTGAGGTCCGTGAGCTTGGCGATGCCGGAGCCCTCGATTGTCACCACGTGCATCTTGTTCGGATACAGGACCATCAGCGTGCGCGCATTGACCTTGTTGTCCTTGAACTTGTCGACACCCTGCGTCGCCTCCCACGCGGCGTCCGCCATCGAAAAGCCCACCTCGGCCTTGCCCGCGTTGATCAGCTTCAGGTTGTCGACCGAGCCGCCGGTGACCTCGGCCGTCGCCTGCAGGCCGGGGACGTGCTTCGACAGCACGTTGGCCATGCCGCCCCCCATCGGGTAGTAAACGCCGCCCGTGCCGCCGGTCGTGATCGAGATCCGCGCGGGTTGTTGCGCGGCGAGAAGCGGCGAAAGCGAGAGCGCGATCGCGGTGGCGATCCACGCGAGCGCACGACGGTCGGTCTTCATCGATTCCTCCAGGCTTGATTATCGGGCTTGCCCGGGCGTCCTGCACACGAGGCATCCCGGTTGTGGGAAAAGTCTACCCGAAACGGGCGTCCTCGGGCGGGATCGGGGCGACGCTCATTGGGGCGCGAACGCAGCGAGGGTCCGCGCCGCGCGCCGCTCGAGCGTGCTGACGCGCGTCGGAAACGTACCCTGCTTCCGATCGAGGAAGAAGTTGCGCAGCGTCCGGCCGATCGTGCGGAACGCGATCTGCTCCCACGGAATCTCGTCCTCGTGGAACAGGCGAACCTCGAGGCTTTCGGGGCCGGGGCCGAAGTCGAGGTCGAGCAGCCGCGCGCGGAAGATCACGTAGACCTGGCTGATCTGCGGGAGGCTGATCATCGTGTAGAGCGCGCCGATCTCGACGCGCGCGCGCGCTTCCTCGAGCGTCTCCCGCGCGGCACCCGCGTGGATCGTCTCGTTGTTCTCGAGAAAGCCGGCGGGCAACGTCCACAGGCCGTGTCGCGGCTCGATCGCGCGCCGGCACAGGAGCACTCGATCCTCCCATTCGGGGAGGCAGCCGACGACGAGCTTCGGATTCTGGTAGTGGACGGTGCCGCACTCGGCGCAGACGAAGCGCGGCACGTGGTCGCCCGCGGGGACGCCGAGCGCGACCCGGTCCGATCCGCAGTGGCTGCAGAATTTCATTCGAAGCATTATGCGGGGCACCCGCGATCGGGTCCATACTTCTCGTCCCGCGCCACGCCCGGCGTGCTCGCGATCCTGCCGGAGAAGCGTCATGAAGCGTTCGCTGTTGCCCGATGCCGTCGAGACCTACGTCTGCGAGACGATCGCGCACGACACGCCGCTCCAGCGACGGCTGCGTGCCGAAACGGCGCGGCTGCCCGAGGCAGGCATGCAGATCGGCGCGGACCTTGGCGCGCTCCTCGCGCTCCTCGCGCGCTCGATCGGCGCGCGCCGTGCGCTCGAAATCGGCACGTTCACCGGCTACAGCGCGCTCGCGGTGGCCATCGCGCTGCCGGCCGACGGCCTTCTCGTCGCGTGCGACGTCAGCGCCGAGTGGACCGCGATCGGCCGCCGCTACTGGGCGGAGGCCGGCGTCGCCGATCGGATCGACCTCCGGCTCGGCCCCGCGCAGGACACGCTCGCAAAACTGCGGCGGGAGCATGGTGCTGGCGCGTTCGACCTCGCGTTCGTCGATGCCGACAAGACGTCGTACGACGCGTACTACGAGGCATGCCTCGACCTCCTCCGTGTGGGCGGGCTGATCGCGCTCGACAACATGCTGTGGAACGGCAAGGTCGCCGATCCCGCGGCGACCGACGAGAGCACCCGCGCGCTGCGCGCGCTGAATGCGAAGATCGCCGTCGACCCGCGGGTCGACGCGTGCCTGCTGACGATCGGCGACGGCGTGATGCTGGCGCGCAAGCGGTAACGCGAGTGCGCGCGACTCAGAGGCGCAAGAAGTTCGCGCGATAGTAGCGGAGCTCCGCGATCGACTCGTAGACGTCGGCCAGCGCCTCGTGCTTGCCTTCCTTCGGCACGCCCTTCATCAGGTCCGGCTTCCATCGCCGCGCGAGCTCCTTCAGCGTCGAGACGTCGAGGTTGCGGTAGTGGAAGTAGTCCTCGAGCGTTGGCATCCAGCGCGCGAGGAAGCGCCGGTCCTGGCAAATCGAGTTGCCGCACATCGGCGAGGCCTTCGCCGGCACGTGCTCGCGCAGGAACGCGAGCGCCGCCGCCTCGACGTCGGCTTCGGCGACCGGCGACGCCTTCACGCGGTCGATGAGCCCCGAGCGGCCGTGCGTGCCCTTGTTCCACGCGTCCATCGCGTCGAGCGCTCGCGTCGTCCTGGCGCACCGCCCAGACCGGCGCCTCGGCGACCGTCGCGAGATCGCCGTCGGTGACGACCAACGCGACCTCGATGATCCGGTCGGTGTCGGGCTTCAACCCCGTCATCTCGAGGTCGATCCACACGAGGCGGTTCGCATCCTGCGGCATGGTGGATCCGATTCCCTGGAGTAGAATGGGCTGCGCATTTTCGCATATAGAATCACCGACCACGGGGTCTTTTCGCCCGCCATCGTGACCGCCGCGATCTTCACCGCCTTGTTCGCCGTGGCGCTTGCCGCGTGGCTCGCGGCAAAGCTCTGGCTCGCGCGGCGCCAAGTGCGTTTCGTCGCGGCCCATCGGGAGGGTGTACCGTCCGCCTTCGCCGGCCGTGTCGCGCTCGCCGCGCACCAGAAGGCCGCCGACTACACGGTGGCGCGGGTCCGGCTCGGGATCGAGGAGACGCTCGCCGAAACCGCGCTCCTGATGCTGCTGACGCTGGGCGGCGGCCTCGCGCTGCTCGTCGCGTGGACGGCGTCGATCGGCGTCGGGCCGCTCGCTTCGGACGTGCTGTTGGTCGTCGCGGTCGCGGTGGTCGGCGGCCTCGTCGGGCTGCCGTTCGCCTATGCGCACACGTTCGGCATCGAGGCGAAGTTCGGCTTCAACCGGACCACGCGGGCGCTCTGGTTCGCCGACGTCGCGAAGAGTGCGGCGGTGGCCGCCGTGCTCGGCATCCCGCTCGCCGCACTGGTGCTCTGGCTCATGCGCGTCGCGGGCGCGATGTGGTGGCTTTGGGCATGGCTCGCGTGGATGGCGTTCCAGTTTCTCGTGCTGGCGCTGTATCCCAGCGTGATCGCCCCGCTCTTCAACAAGTTCTCGCCGCTACCCGAGGGGCCGGCGCGCAGCGCGATCGAGGCGCTCCTCGCTCGCTGCGGCTTCACGAGCAAGGGACTCTACGTGATGGACGGCTCGCGCCGATCGAGCCACGGCAACGCGTTCTTCACCGGTTTCGGCCGCGCGAAGCGCATCGTGTTCTTCGACACGCTGCTCGAGCGGCTCGCGCCGGACGAAGTGGAAGCGGTCCTCGCCCACGAGCTTGGCCACTTCCGCTTGCGGCACGTACTGAAGCGCATGGCATGGTCGGCCGGGCTGTCACTCGGGCTGCTCGCGCTCCTCGCGTGGCTCGTCGCCGCGCCGTGGTTCTACGAAGGCCTGGGCGTGCCGGCATCGCCGGACCGTCCGGGCGTCGCGCTCGTCCTCTTCGTCCTCGCACTGCCCGTGTTCACGTTCGTGCTGGGACCGCTCGCGTCGCTGTACTCGCGCCGCCACGAGTTCGAGGCGGATGCGTTCGCCGCGCGCCACGCGTCGGCCGGAGCGCTCGTGCAAGCGCTCGTGAAGCTCTACGAGGACAACGCCTCGACGCTCACACCCGATCCGCTGTACTCGGCCGTCTACGACTCGCATCCGCCCGCGGCACTGCGGATCGCCCGGCTGCAGACGTCCTGACGGTTCCGGGAAAGGAGACACCATGCTCCGCAAGGCCGTTCGCATCGCCGCCCTCGCCCTGCTGGCCTCGACATTCGCCGCACTTGCGCAGAAACAACCCGCACCGTTTGCCGCCGGGGACCCCAAAGCCGGCAAGACGATCGTCCAGCGCGACTGCGTCTCCTGCCATGCGACGAAGTTCGCGGACGACCCCGATCGGATGTACACGCGGCCCGACCACCGCGTGAAGACGCCGCAAAAGCTTCTCGCTCAGGTGCAGGCGTGCAACACGAACCTCGGCAAGGGCTACTTCCCCGAGGAAGAGGAGCACATCGCGGCGTACCTCAATCTCGAGTTCTACAAGTTCCCGCCATGACCGTATCCGCCGCAACCGCGGCGCTCGCCGCGCGCGCCTGCCGGGCAAGCGCCCCCAAGCTCACCGAGGCCGAGCTGGCCGCGCACCTCCCCGCGCTTCCCGGCTGGTCGCGGACAGGCGACGCGTTGGCGAAGGACTTCCGCTTTCCCGACTACCCCGCGACGATCGCCTTCGTGAACGCGGTGGCGGCCATCGCCGAGCGCGAGGACCACCATCCTGACCTCGGCGTGCACTACGACCGGTGTACGGTGAGCTGGTCGACGCACAGCGCGGGCGGCATCACGCTCAACGACGTCGTCTGCGCGGCGAAGGTCGAAGGCCTGTGACGGCCGCGCGAGCGGGCGACGGCCGCCGCCAGGGCCTCGTCGTCGCCTGCCGCCGCCGCCGCTTCGCCGTCCGGCTGGACGACGGCGCCAGCGTCGACTGCGTGCTCAAGGGACGCGCGACGACGCTCGCCTGCGGTGATCACGTCGGCGTCGCCATCGTCGCAGGCGGCGGCGTCATCGAATCCGTCGCGCCGCGTCGCTCGCTCGTCTACCGCTCCGACGCGTTCAAGGAAAAGCTAGTCGCCGCCAACGTCACGCTGATCTGCGGCGTCGTCGCGCCCGGGATCGCGGTCGACCTGGAGCTCGTCCACCGCTGGACCGTCGCCGCGGAGGCCGAAGGCTGCGCGTTCGTGCTGGCCGCGAACAAGGCCGACCTGCCCGGCTTTCCGGCGCTGATGGAGCGACTCGAGCCGTTCGCGCGGCTCGGCTACGCGATCGTGCCGCTGGCGGCCAAACATGACGCGGCGCCGCTCCTGCCCTGGGTCGCAGGGGCGCATACGGTCCTGATCGGGCAATCCGGGATGGGCAAGTCGACGATCCTGAATGCGCTCGCCCCCGAAGCCGGTGCCAAGACCGCGGAGGTGTCGGCCGCGCTCGCGACCGGGCGCCACACGACGTCGCACTCGACGCTGCATATGCTTCCGGCAGGACCCGGCGGAGGCTGGATCGTCGATTCGCCCGGAATGAAAGCGTTCGGTCTCGCTCACGTCGCGCCGGACGACCTGCCGCGCGCGTTCGTCGACATCCGGCCGTTCCTCGGGCACTGCCGCTTCCGCGACTGCCGGCACGCGCGCGAGCCCGGATGCGCCGTGCGCGAGGCGGTCGCCGGGGGACACGTGGCCCCGCATCGACTCGCGCTCCTGCACGAGCTCGTGAGCGCAAGCGCCGCGGTCCGCGCGCTGGGGCGCTAGTCCGACGCTCCGACAGGCCGTCGAGAATCGTTGCGAGGAGGTCGAGATGCGCGGCGCGAGGCGGCGAGTCACCGGAGCGTACCCGCCAGTACGTGAGGATTACGAGCCGGCTCGCAACAAAGCAGATCGGCCCCGCAGCAGATTTGCGACGGCCTGTCAGGGCGCCCAGTAGGCGAGCGTCAGGAGCAGCATCAGGAGGAGCCAAAGGACGAGTGCGCGCCACACGAGCCCGATGCCGCTCGGCAGGAGGTCGCCGTCGGCCGCTTCGCCCATGCCCATCTCCGGACGGTACTCGGACTCGCCACCCGCAATCGGCAGCGCGCCGCCGAGCACGACGCCGAGCGCGCCGCCACCGGTCGCGAGGATGATCCCGGCGTGCTCGCCGCCGTCCTGTTCGGCCCAGTCCTTTGCCTGCGTGCGCCAGCACGACACCGCATCCTCGAAGTCGCCGACGATTGCGAACGACAGCGCGGCGAGGCGCACGGGGACCCAGTCGAGCAGCCACAGGAGGCGCCGCGCCGGCGCGCCGAACGCGGCGCGCGCCCGCGCGATGGGTGTCACGTCGGCACCGCGTGCATCGCCGCGCCACTCGTCGGCGAGCAGCGCGGCCGCGCGATAGAGCACCGCACCGGCGGGACCGGGCAGCACCGTGAACCAGAAGAGCGCCCCGAACACCAGCCGGTACGAATCGAGCAGTCCACGCTCCATCGCGAGCTTCGCCACTTCGCTAGTCGACAGCTCCGCCGCACCGGAACCGCGCCACCCGGCGAGCGCGCGCCGCGCGGCGTGGACGTCGCCGGCCTTGAGCGCCGCGACGATCTCCGTATACGCGTGGCTGAAGCGGCGGAAGCCCATCAGCAGGTAGAGGACCGCGATGTCCCAGAGCAGCGCGAAGAGCGGATTGACCGCCGCGAGCAGCGCGTGAATCGCCGCGGCGATCGCGACCGGTGGAAGCGAGCGCCGCGATCACGGCGACAACGCCCTGCCGCGCGGTGCCACCGTTGAGCTTCTCCTCGAGCCAGTGCGCATACACGACGAACGCGTGCTCGAGCCCCGCGCGCCAACGAAACGCGCGCCATTGCTCGAGCCCAAGCGCGGCCAGGACGGCGATGAAGTTCATAGGGCGCCTAGAAAAATTCCTTGCTGACTTCGCGGAACAGCGGCGTCGCCGCCTCGCCGAGCCATTCGAAGACGACCATCTCGCGCGTGACGATACGCACGCCCTCCTGCCGCAGGCGCGCGAGCGCCGTGTCGCGATCGAGTTCCCGCCGCGATCCCACGCAATCGGCGACGACGTAGACCTCCTTGCCCTCCTCGAGGAGCTCGAGCGCCGTCTGCAGTACGCAGACGTGCGTCTCGACGCCGACCAGGACGACCTGCGGCCGGTCGTGGCCCGGCAGCGGCACGAGACACTGCGCAGCGACGGACGAGAACATTGTCTTCCCGCCGATCGCGTCCTCGGGCAGCAGCGTGCGGATCGCCGGTACCGTGCGGCCGAGCCCCTTGGCGTACTGCTCCGTTGCGGCGACAGGCACGCCAAGCTTCTGCGCGATGCGCACGAGCCATACGGCATTCGCGACGACCTCGGCGTGATCGCCGATGACCGGCACCATCCTCTCCTGCAGGTCGATCACGAGGAGCATCGAGCGATCGGTATCGATCAGCATGCGCGGCAACCCTTCATCGTCAGTTCCGAAGCTCGGGGCGGTCGCGGTACTGCTCGAGCGCCTCGGGATTCGCGAGCGCGTCGATGTTCCTAACCGGCAGCCCGTGGACGACGTTGCGCACCGCGAGCTCGACGATCTTGTTGCTCTTGGTGCGCGGAATGTCGGTCACCTGCAGCACCTTCGCCGGTACGTGCCGCGGCGTCGTGTTGGCGCGGACGTGGGCGCGGATCTTCTCGATCAACGTGTCGTCGAGCTGCACCCCGTCCGCCAGCTTCACGAACAGCACGACGCGCACGTCGCCGACCTCGCCGGGCGGCCAGTCCTGGCCGATCACGAGGCTCTCGACGATCTCCGGCAGCTGCTCGACCTGACGGTAGATCTCGGCGGTGCCGATCCGCACGCCACCGGGGTTCAGCGTCGCGTCCGAGCGGCCATGGATCACGAGACCGTCGTGCTCGGTGAGCTCGACGTAGTCGCCGTGCGTCCACACGTTCGGAAACCGCTCGAAGTACATTGCGCGGTATTTCGAGCCGTCAGGATCGTTCCAGAAACCCACCGGCATCGACGGGAACGGCGCCGTGCACACGAGCTCGCCGCGCTGCTCGGTACCCGCAGGAACGGGCCTGCCGTCATCGTCATAGACGTCGACCGCCATGCCGAGCCCGCGGCATTGCAGCTCGCCGCGCCAGACCGGCAGCGTCGGGTTGCCGAGCGCGAAACAGGAGACGATGTCGGTGCCGCCCGAGATCGACGACAGGCACAGGTCGTCCTTGACGCACTGGTAGACGTAGTCGAAGCTCTCCGGCGCGAGCGGGCTGCCGGTCGAGAACATCGTCCGCAGGTGCGGGAGCTCGTAGTCCTTGCGGGGAACGACGCAAAGCTTCTTCGCGGCGTCGATGTACTTCGCCGACGTCCCGAAGTGCGTCATCCGCTCGTCCTCGGCGAAATCCCAGAGCGCCCGGCCACGATCGATGAAGGGCGACCCGTCGAACAGCAGCAGCGAGGCGCGCGCGGCGAGCGCGGACGTGAGCCAGTTCCACATCATCCAGCCGCAGGTCGTGAAGTAGAACAGGCGATCGCCCGGCCGCAAGTCGCCGTGGAGCAGGTGCTCCTTCAGGTGCTGCAGCAGCGTTCCACCCGCGCCGTGGACGATGCACTTGGGAACGCCGGTCGTGCCCGACGAGTACAGGATGTAGACCGGGTGATCGAACGGCAGGCGCGCGAATTCGATCGGGCCCGCTGCGCCGGACGCCATGAAGTCGTCCCAGCGAACCGCGGCGCGGATTCCGGCGAGACGAGCAAGCGGGCCGCCGGAGCGCTCGAGGTAGGGCACGACGACGACGCGCTCGACGGTAGGCAGGCCGGCTACGATCTCCGCGACCTTGTCGAGGACGGGGATCGCCTTGCCGTTGTACCAGTAGCCGTCGACGGTGACGAGCACGCGCGGCTCGATCTGGCTGAACCGGTCGAGCACGCCGCGCACGCCGAAGTCCGGCGAGCACGACGACCAGATCGCGCCCAACGACGTCGCGCCGAGCATCGCCACGACCGCTTCGGGCAGGTTCGCGATATACGCGGCCACCCGATCGCCGGCGACCACACCCGCCGCCCGCAGTGCGGCCGCCGCGCGCGAAGCGAGGTCACGGAGCTCGCCGTGCGAGACGCGCCGCTGCTCGCGATCCTCTCCCCGGAACACGAGCGCGTCCGTCGCGTCGTCGGCACCGCGCGTGGCGAGCAGGTTCTCGGCGAAGTTGAGCCGCGCATCGGGAAACCAGCGGGCGCCCGGCATCCGGGAGGGTTCGAGCAGCGTGCGCTCGCCGCGCTCGCCGATTACGCCGGCATAGTCCCAGAGCATCCGCCAGAACGCTTCGCGCTCGTCGTTCGACCAGCGCCAGAGCGACGCGTAGTCGGGGAGCTGACAGCCGGCCGCATTCTCCGCGGTGCGCGCGAAGGCCGTGATGTTGGCCCGCGCGATCCGTTCGGAGGACGGCTGCCAGAGCGGTAGGTTCGCGGTCATCGTGGTCGCGCGCGGGGCAACGCCGCGGAGCTCGTCAGCCCTGACCCGCTTCCAGCGTCCGCAGCGGCGCCGTGATTCTATCCGGCAGCGGCACTGAACGCCCGGTCGCGAGGTCGATCCAGACGATTTTCGCCGCCCCGTCCGCGTACTTGCGGCCACCGCACCAGATCTCGTAGAAGCTGGCGACGCTGGTCCGCCCGGGATCGCCGAGAAACATCCGCACCTCGAGCTCGCCCGGGTAGACGAGCGGCGCGACGAAGGTGCAGCTCGCGTTGACGATGACGGGGCCCGCGCCTACGTAGGCGGGCGTCTCGGGACCGAGGCCGTGCACCCATTCGATCCGCGCCTGCTCCATGTATCGGAAATACACGGTGTTGTTGACGTGACCCAGCGCGTCCATGTCGCCCCAGCGAATCGCCTGGCGCGACGTGTGGACGAGGAGCCGGGGCCGATGGGTCATGCGCGCGCTCCCTGCTCGCGCTCGAGGGCCGCGGCGACGAGCTCGGCGATGTCGCGCGTCACGACCTCCTCGGTCCTGCCCAGCGCCGAGATCCCGTCGGCCACCATCACGGCGCAGTACGGGCACGCTGTCGCAATGACCTTTGGCGCATGCGGCAGCGCCTGCTCCACGCGCAGCACGTTGATACGCGTGCCGATCGACTCCTCCATCCACATGCGCGCCCCGCCCGCGCCGCAGCACATCGCCTTCGCACGGTTCAGGTCGAACTCGAGGGGCGCATCACGGACGAGCGCGCGCACGATCGCGCGCGGCGCCTCGAACTCGCCGTTGTGTCGCGCGAGGTAGCATGGCTCGTGGTAGATCACGCGCTCCGCGTCCCGTCGGACCCGGAGCCGTCCCTCGCTCAGGAGCCGTGCGATCAGCTGCGTGTGGTGGATGACCTCGTAACGACCGCCGAAGGCCGGATACTCGTTCCTGAGCGTGTTGAACGCGTGCGGATCGCAGGTAACGATCCGCCGGACGCCGAGCCCGTCGAGTGTGGCGATCAGCGCCTTCGCGAGCTGCTGGAACAGCATCTCGTTGCCGGCGCGCCGCACGCACTCGCCCGTCGAGCTCTCGCGCGGCCCCAGGATGCCGAACGCCACGCCCGCATGCCGGAGCACGGTGACGAAGGCCTTCGCCACGCGCTGTCCGCGCGGATCGAACGACTCGGCCGACCCGACGTAGAAGAGGTAGTCGAGCGCCGCGACCTGCTCCGCGGTCTCGACGACCGGCACGCCGAGATCCTTGGCCCAGTCGCCGCGCGCGTCCGCCGGAAGGCCCCACGGGTTGCTCTGCGTCTCGTAGGCGTCGAACACCGCCTTCAGCTCGTGGGGAAAGGCGCCCTCCATCAGCACGCGCTGCTGGCGCATCCGGAAGAAGCGCGGCAGGTGCTCGAGCTCGATCGGACACGCCGCCTCGCAGTAGCCGCAGGTCGTGCATGCCCAGAGCGTTTCCTCCTTGATGATCGCGGGCACGAGCGGCGGCAGCGCGTCGGCGGAAGTCTCGTCGGCGACGATCGCATCGCGCGCCGCGACGAGATGGTGCTTCAGGTCGTCGTTGACCCACTTCATCGACAGCGGCTTGCCGGTGAGAAACGTCGGGCACGCGTCCTTGCAGCGGCCGCATTCGGTGCAGGTGAACGCGTCGAGCCCGTCCTTCCACGTGAGGTCCTTCGCGGTCCGTACGCCGATCCTCATTTCGCCGTCGCCGCTCTCGTCGCCCATGATGGCGTCGAGATCGACGGTGGGCACCGCGTTCGCCGGACGCCCTCGCCGGAAGAAGAGCGTCGGCAGCGCCGTGACGATGTGGAAATGCTCGCCAGTCGGCAGGATGACCAGGAACGCGAACACCACGCCGAGCTGCACCCAGTAGGACAGGTGATAGCCGGCCGTCAGCGCTGCCGGCGACAGGCCGGAAAGCGCAGCGGCGACGCGACGTCCGGCGAACGCGTAATCCCGCTCGTGAGCGATCCCCGGGTCGCTGCCCGCGTAGAGTGCGAAGCGGAAACCGTCGTAGAGGAAGTCGGTGATCATGATCGCGAGGATCAGCGACAGGATCAGGAGCGCCTCGCGGTTGTGCTCGAGGCGCGGCGGGCGCACGACGTAGCGGCGCCAGAATGCATAGGCGAGCGCAAGCAGCACCATGATCTCGACGGCGTCCTTGCCGGCGGCGAACAGCCCCCCGACGACGCCCGGATAGACGAACGGCTCGTGATATCCGATGACGATCAGCTGGAGCTTGCGCGCGAGCAGCGCCATGAAGCCCAGAAAGATCGCCGCGTGCATGAGCCCAGGCTTCCAGTCGCGCCCGATCATCCGCATCTGCAGGAAGCCGTTCGTCACGACGGTCAGTAGACGGGCGAGCGGCCGGTCCCAGCGGACCTCGGGCTGCAGTGCGGCAACGATGCGGAGCTTGCGGGCGGCCAGGAAGCCGAAGCCGGCGAACGCGACGGCCATCAACAGCGAGATTCCAAGAGGGCTCATTGGAGTACGTTCGCACTCCGCGCTCCGGTATTCGCCCTTGGGGCGGCCCGGCGGGCTCATTGGAGTTTACCTGCGCGCTCCGCGCTCCGGTATTCACCCTTGGGACGGCCCGGCGGGCTCATGCGCGGCGGGAGCGGAAGGCGTGCCGTGCGCAGGCGGGCGGGCGGCAAACGCGAGAATTATACAATTCCCTCTCGCGCGGCCCCGCCGCGACGGAGACTCGGGTATGGAACGCGAGCGGATGGAGTACGACGTCGTGATCGTGGGTGGCGGGCCGGCGGGCCTCGCGGCAGCCATCAGGATCAAACAGCGCGCGGCGGAAGCCGGCCGCGAGGTTAGCGTCGTCGTACTGGAGAAGGGATCGGAGCTCGGCGCGCACATCCTCTCCGGCGCCGTGATGGACCCGCGTGCGTTGACCGAGCTCATTCCGGACTGGAAGGAACGCAAGGCGCCGCTCGATACGCCGGTCAGCGAGGACCGCTTCTACCTGCTCACCCGGTCGAAGGCGATCTACAACCCGCACTGGCTCCTGCCCGACTGTTTTCTCAACGACGGCTGCTACATCGTCAGCCTCGCGAATGTCGTGCGCTGGCTCGGACAACAGGCCGAAGCGCTGGGGGTCGAAGTGTTCGCGGGATTCGCCGGCGCGGAAGTGCTCTACGACGAAGGCGGGTCGGTGCGCGGCGTCGCGACCGGCGACATGGGCGTCGGCAAGGACGGACAGCCGACGGCCAACTACCAGCCGGGCGTCGAGCTCGCCGGCAAGTACACGCTGTTCGCCGAGGGGGCGCGCGGCCACCTCGGCAAGCAAGTGATCGCGCGCTACTCGCTCGACGAAGGGCGCGATCCGCAGACCTGGGGGCTCGGCCTCAAGGAGCTGTGGGAGGTCGATCCGACGAAACACGTCCCGGGGCTCGTGCTGCACAGCGCGGGGTGGCCGCTCGACCGCGCGACGTACGGCGGCGGATTCATGTACCACTTCGAGAACCGCCAGGTTTCAGTTGGGCTGGTCGTCGGACTGGGTTATGCGAACCCGTATCTCGAGCCGTTCCAGGAATTCCAGCGCTACAAGGCGCATCCGACCATCGCGGCATTCCTCGCCGGCGGCAAGCGCATCGCCTACGGCGCGCGCGCGATCAATGCGAGCGGACTCCAGTCGCTGCCGAAGCTCGCCTTCCCGGGCGGCGCGCTCGTCGGCTGCGACGCGGGCTTCCTGAATGCGCCACGGATCAAGGGCTCCCACGCCGCGATCAAGTCCGGAATGCTGGCCGGCGACGCCGCGTTCGACGCGCTTGCCGCCGGACGGGAGCACGATGAGCTCGCCGCATACCCGACTGCGTTCGAGGCGTCATGGCTCCGGGACGAGCTTTACGTCGCACGGAACTTCAAGCCGTACCTCGACTTGGGACTCCTGAGCGGCGCGTTCCTGTGGGGCATCGACCAACTCGTCTTGCGCGGCAAGGCGCCGTGGACGCTGCACCGGAAACTGGCGGACCACGAGAAGCTCCGGCCTGCCGCCGAGTGCTCGCCCATCGACTACCCCAAGCCCGACGGCGTGCTCACGTTCGACAAGCTCTCGTCGGTCTTCGTTTCGAACACGAACCACGAGGAGAACCAGCCCTCGCATCTCACGCTGAAGGATGCGTCGGTGCCGGTCGCGATCAATCTCGCCCGCTTCGCCGGACCCGAGGCGCGCTACTGTCCCGCGGGCGTCTATGAGTTCGTGCAGTCCGACGAGGGTTCAGAACGCCTGCAGATCAATGCGCAGAACTGCGTCCACTGCAAGAGCTGCGACATCAAGGACCCGACGCAGAACATCGTGTGGGTCGCGCCCGAGGGCGGTGGGGGCCCGCTCTACCAGAACATGTAGCCGCGACCGGAGCACGACGGTGCGTCGGGACCGCGTTGCCGCGCGCTCCTGCGCACGGCTGATCGTCAATGCAACGTGCCGTCCGCGGCGAGGCGGATCCGGTAGGAGAGATTGAGCGGAATGGCCGCCTTCGCGATCAGTCCAAACGGCAGGTAAGACATCTCGCGGACGAACCGCCGCGCTGAATTCTTCCACGAATAGAACTCGGAGAGTACGCGGTCATGGCCGGCCTGGAGCTCCGCGGCGCTCATCCGCTTTGGTTCAAACACGACGTGGCGGAAGTCGTAGTGCGACCAGTTGCGGTCGGTGATCCGGCCCTGGCGCTCCATCTCGGCATAGAGCGGCGTGCCCGGGAACGGGGTCAGGATCGTTGCCTGCAGCGCATCGACGTTGGTACGCAGCAGGAACTCCAGCGTTTCGTCGAACGTCGACAGCGTGTCGCCGTCGTAGCCCAGGACGATTCCCGGCACGACGCCGATGCCGTGGTCGTGGATCCTGCGGATAGCCCACTCGAATTCGGAGGCCTTGTTGGTCTTCTTCTTCCAGCCGGCGAGATTGTCCTGCGACAGCGACTCGAGCCCGATGAAGAGCCCGCGGCAACCGCTTTTCGCTGCGGCGTCGAGCACCCGGTCATCATAGGCAATTCGGATGCTGCATTGGCTGAACCACACCTTCCCGAGCGGCGCCATCCGATTGAAAAGCTCCAGGGCGTAGCTGCGGTTCGCTGTGAGGTTGTCGTCCATGAACAGCAGGTGTTTTCCCAGAAAACGCAGCTCGTCGATGACCTCGTCGACCGGCCGCGTGCGGAAGCGCTGGTGGAAGAACGACGTAATCGAGCAGAAGCTGCACGTGTTCGGGCATCCGCGCGTCGCCTGCACCGCCGCGACCGGGGCATAGTGCCCGACCCGGATCAGTGAGCGATCCGGCACGGGCAGGCCCGTGAGGGACACCGGCGCCGAGACATAGCGAGGCTTCAGCTTGCCACGGCGGAAGTCGGCGATCATCTGCGGAACGGTTCCTTCGGCCTCGCCGACGCACACGCAATCCGCGTTCTGCTGCGCCTCGTCCGGCAGGAGGCTCGGATGGTAGCCGCCCACGACCACCGTCTTTCCCGACGCGCGGAAGCGGTCGGCGATCTCGTAGGCGCGAGGGGCGTTGAACGTCATGAACGAGATTCCGACGAGATCCGCGTCGGCGCCGAAGTCGATCGCTTCGATTTCCTCGTCGACGATCGTCGGCGTGACGTCGGCCGGCAGCGCCGCCGCGACGTAGAGGCTCGACAGCATCGAGAACCGGAAGAAGCGCGTCTTCGGAGAAGACACGCCACCTGGCGGCACGCGGCACTGGGGCGCCGTCGGGTTGATCAGGAGAAACCTGAGGTTGCCGGCATTCATATCGCTCCTTCCCCGCCATCGCTCTGCGTCACCCGCTCCGCCTCCAGGCATACGTCGGCTCGACTTCGCGAAACCGTTCCAGCGTGAGGCACATCGGCTGGAACCACGCGCCTTCGCGCCCGACCAGAGGCCCGAACGGAACAAAGCCCAAGCGCTCGTAGAGCCGGAGCTGGCGGACGGTAGCCGAGACGATCAGCATCGTGAGCACGCGCGCAAGGGACTCGCGCTCGAGGACTAGGAACAGTCCGGGCAGGATGCTGGAACGGCGGTACGACGGCTCTACCGCCAGCAACCGCACTTCGCCGATCCGGCGGCCCGGCGGCAGCAGCGCATCGAGGTTCGGCAGCTTCTGGTCGAGCGAGAACGGACGCTCTGTCCGCAGCGCAAGCATGCCGACGAGCTGTTTCCCATCGAGGCAGATGACGTAGCAGTTCTGGTCGTGGAACCGATCGACCAGCCGGCCCTCGGGGTTCTCGGCGTGCTGCGGGATCTCCTCGACGAAGGTCCGGTAGTTGAGGCAGTGGATCGCCACGAACTCTTCCGGTCGGTCCGCGATCTTGAATACGAGCCGCGAGTCCATGTGGCCGCTTCACGTGCTTGCACTGGTATCCGAGATGTACACCCCCCTTTCCTATAGGATAGTGCGCGCCGAGCTACGACACTCTTGGTCCGGGCAGGGTACATCAAAAAGCATCGGCGCCCTGCGCACAGGGTCGCTTGATCTGGCGCAAATCGAATCCCGAAAAAAAGGCCGGCGACGCCGGCCCGGATTGGGAGCGAAGTAGGACGGCGGTGCTCACCCGCCGAGATGCACCTCGTACTTCGCGCCGTTGGACAGCGTGCACGTGCCGGCACCCTGGTACGGCGTGTTCATCTTGTACTCGCAGCTCATGTACGTGCCGCGCGGTCCGTACGCGTTGGCGACGCCGCGGCGCTCGTCGCCCGACGTGCGCGTCGCCTCGCCGCTGAGAAGCTCGCCGCGATAGTCGAGCTGGAATCGGCCCTTGCCGTTCATCATGTTGGTGACGCTGCCGGTCACCACGCCGGTCTGCGTCGCCAGTTCGTTCACGGGATAGAGTCGCGCGTTCAGCTGGGCCGGCAATGGGCCGCCCGCGACGACGGGCGGCGCTGGAACGACCGCATACGGCGGCGTGCTGTAGGAATAGGGATACGGATAGGCGGGTGTGCCGTCCGGATTGATGGGAACGATGTAGCACCCCGTCAGAGCCAGCGCCGGAGCCGCAGCGGCCACGGCGAGTCGCTTCGAGACGCTCAGCATGGAACTCCTTGCATCGAATGCGGGCACGTGCCCGCCAGTCCACGCTGCGCCTGACGGCCGCGTGCGTAAAGCCACCTGTCGGAAGTCGCGCTCGCCGCTACCGCGGGTCGCGCGGCGCGCTACCGCAGGCGCGTCTTGCGCGGGGAGCGCGACGCTCCGGGCGAGGTGTTGTCGAGCATCGGATTCAAGAGCCGGCCGGCCGGAACGGGTGCCTGACCCTTGCGCCGCAGCGCGCGGAACGCGCGCGGCTCCCAGGGCCGGATCGCGAGCAGCATGCTGGCGCCATGCCGCTCCGACAGCGGCAGCGCGCGGTCGGCCGCGTGCAGATCCGCGAAGTCGCCCGCGACGCGGCGCATTCGCGCGGTCACCTCGGCCGCGCTGTGCCGCGACAGCATGCCGTTCACGAACAGGAACAGTTCGCCGGGGCGATCGAACTTGGAAGACAGGTATTCGGACTCGACGCGCGCGCGGAAATAGCGCTGGATCGGCCCACCGGGAAGCCACGAGAACGTCCGGCTGATCAGCGACCGAATGCGGTTCTCGGGACCGAGCTCGATGATCCGCCGCCGGTCGAGCCGCGCGAGACAGCGCACGCACTCGGCCTCCGGAATGTTATAGGTGTCGACGATCTGTCGGAACGTCCAGTTGCCCACCGCACAGAGCGCGATCAGCATGAGCGTCGGATCGGAGACGATCTCCTGCTCCTGCTCCGCGGTGAGGTGCGTCATCCCCACTTCCTCGGCGGTCGCGTCGCGCACGAGCTCCTCGAAATCGAGGCCCGCGATGCGACAGATGTCCTCGAGCCGCTGCAACGTGAAGTCCCGGCGGGAGAACATCCGTTTCACGCTGGCCTCGCTCAGGCCCAGCCCTGCGGCAACCGTGGCGTACGTGATCGCACGCCCCTTCAGCGTCCGCTTCAACGCATCGACCAGCGCGATCGCATGCATCGCCGCCTCCCCGACACCCTCGACGCGGGGTGCGACCGTCATTCAACCACGCCGCGGCGACCCTCGCAAAAAACAAGGGCCCCACGGAGGGGCCCTTGCCACGAAGCGGCGCCATCCCGGGGGATGTTCCCCCTGTCGGTGCCGCCTACTTCACCGACAGCTTCTTGCCGGCAACCGGCATCTTCCTGACGAGCTTGAGCTCGAGGACGCCGTTCGCGAATTTCGCTTCGCACAACGCCTCATTGAGCTCGGCGGGAACCGTGAAGCTGCGAAAGACGTTGCCGAAATAACGCTCGCTGCGCAACACCTTGTCGCCTTCCTTCTTTTCCCACTCCCGTTTGGTCTCGCCGGTGATTGTCACCTGGTTGCCCTCGATCTCGACGTTGATGTCGTCTTTCTTCACGCCCGGCATTTCGGCGTGGATCATGTAGCCGTCATCCATCTCGGTCACGTCCATCTTGATCGTGACCGGCGTCCGGGACGCCTTCGAGCCGGACCGGCGCGAAGAAACCGCGGAACAGGTCGTCGAGCCCCGTTTCAGCGAACGGGTCATACGAGACGAGGTTTGTCATGCATCCTCCTACACCTGCTGCTCTCTTGGCTCGGGTCCCGAGCCCTCGGGACCCTCCCCGATTTTCATTCTCCGCCGCGCTCCGCCTGCGGCAACGGCATGGCTTGACCGTCGTCAATCCCCGGGCGAAAAATGCCGTGGCGAGCGCACGGGCGGCTTCCACCTGCGACCGTTCGTCGCGGATAGCGTCTAGGTCGGGCGGGCCGGCCGCGCACGAGGGTCGTCGTCCGGCTCGCTGCGACCCCACAGCCACGCCGCGCCACGCACGCCGCTCGAATCGCCGTGCCGATGCCGCACGAGCCGCGTGTCGACGCGGTCGGAGAACACCCACGCGCCCCACAGCGCCGGTACGTTCGCGTAGAGCCGAGCGACGTTCGACATGCCGCCGCCCAGCACGATGACGTCCGGATCGAGAGATTGATCACGTGCGAGAGAGCACGCGCGAGCCGATCCTCGTAGCGGGCGAGCGTCGCCTCGCACGCAGCATCGCCCGGCGCGGCGCGCGCCGCGATCTCGTGAGCCTGGAGCGGCTCGCGCATCGCGCGCAGATGGTCGCGCTCGAGGCCGATCCCGGACACGAAGGTTTCGATACAGCCGACGTGGCCGCAGAAGCACGGCGGCCCCGGCCGCTCGTCGTCGCGCGGCCAGGGCAGCGGGTTGTGTCCCCACTCGCCGGCGATCGCGTTGGGACCGTCCAGCACTTTTCCGTGCACGACGATGCCGGCGCCGACGCCGGTGCCGAGGATCGCACCGAACACGACGTCCGCGCCCTCGCCTGCCCCGTCGGTCGCCTCCGACAGCGCGAAGCAATTGGCGTCGTTCGTGATCCGCACCTCGCGGCCGAGTGCGGCCTCGAGGTCGCGCTTGATCGGCTGTCCGTTCAGGCACACCGAGTTCGAGCCGCGCAAGAGGCCGGTCGCGCGCGAGATCGAGCCCGGCGTGCCGATGCCGATGGTGCCGAGGATACCGAGCTCGCGCTCGACGTCGCGTACGAGTCCGGCGAGAGCACCAATGGTTGCGCCATAGTCGTCGCGCGGCGTCGGGACGCGCCGGCGCACGAGCTCGTCACCGCCTGCCCCGAGTGCGACGATCTCGATCTTCGTGCCGCCGAGATCGAGGCCAAGTCGGATCCGCCGTTCTTCGGTTGCCATGGATGTCGATGCGGACCCGCGTCGGGCCGAGCTTCACGTCCGCGATCGAGCCGCAGCGGCGCCTGGAGTCGCGGGTATGACGCCGACCACTCTCGCACGGGCGCACACCTTTCGCAATCGCCGGCTCGCGGCCGCAACGGCGCGGACGGGGAGGACGCCCCGTGCCCTCCGAAAATGCAGGACGAACGAGTAGACTTGGCGCATGAGTCACGAGACCCTGCCGACCGTCGCGGTCAATCACGGCGCAGACGGCGCGGCCGCCGCCGCCTCGTCGCCCGATCCCGTTGCCGCATTTCGCGGGACCGTCATGGAAAAGCTCACGTACATGGTCGGCAAGGATCCGGCACATGCCCGCGAGCACGACTGGTACGTCGCCACGGCCCTCGCCGTCCGCGACCAGATCGTCAATCGCTGGATGGATGCGACGCGCAAGACCTACCGCGACGGACGCAAGCGCGTCTATTACTTTTCGCTCGAGTTCCTGATCGGCCGCCTGCTGTTCGAGGCGCTCGGCAACCTCGGGCTCGTCGCCGTCGCGCGTGAAGCGCTGCGCGATCTCGGCGTCGATCTCGACCGGCTGCGGCGACTCGAGCCCGACGCAGCGCTCGGCAACGGCGGCCTGGGCCGGCTCGCCGCGTGCTTCATGGAGAGCATGGCTACGCTCGCGATTCCGGCGCACGGCTACGGCATTCGCTACGACCACGGCATCTTCCGTCAGGCGCTGAAGGACGGCTGGCAGGTCGAGTTGCCCGAGGATTGGCTTTCCTCCGGCAATCCCTGGGAGTTCGAACGCCCCGAAGTGACCTATACCGTCGGCTTCGGCGGCACCGTAGACGTCGTCGAATCCGGGGAAGCCGGCGCCCGCTACGCGTGGCGCCCCGCGGAAACGGTGAACGCTGTCGCGTACGATACGCCGATCGCCGGCTGGCGCGGCCGTCACGTCAACACGCTGCGTCTGTGGTCGGCGCGGGCGACCGATCCGATCTCGCTCGAGGACTTCAATCGCGGCGATCACGTGGGCGCGCTCGCCGATCGCGTGCGCCTCGAGGCGATCTCGCGGGTCCTCTATCCGAGCGACGAGACGGCCGCGGGCCACGAGCTCCGGCTGCGCCAGGAATTCTTCTTCGCGTCGGCGTCGCTGCAGGACCTTCTTCGCCGCCACAAGCAGCAGCACGGCGAGCTCGCCACGCTGTCCGATCACGTCGCGATCCAGCTCAATGACACTCATCCGGCGATCGCGATCCCCGAGCTCATGCGCCTGCTCGTCGACGAACACGGGATGCCGTGGGAGCTCGCCTGGACGATCACGACGTCCGTCTTCAACTACACGAACCACACGCTGCTGCCGGAGGCGCTCGAGACGTGGTCGGTCCCACTGCTCGAGGGCCTCCTGCCGCGGCACATGCAGATCATCTACCTCATCAACGCGCTGCACCTCGACGCGCAGCGCGCGCAGGGGCGCGAGGACGACGCCTTCCTCGCGTCGGTGTCGCTGATCTCGGAGAACGACGACCGTCACGTGCGGATGGGCCCCCTCGCATTCCTGGGTTCGCACCGCGTCAACGGCGTCTCGGCGCTGCACACGGAGCTCATGCGCCGGACGGTGTTCCGCGAGCTGCATGCGCTCTTCCCCGACCGCATCGTCAACAAGACGAACGGGATCTCGTTCCGGCGCTGGCTGATTCATGCGAATCCCGCGCTCACCGCGCTCGTCACGGAAGCCATCGGCCCCGGCTTCCTCGACGATGCGAGCAAGCTCGAGGCCCTGGCCGCGCATGCCGACGATGCCGCACTCCGCGAGCGCTGCGCCGAGGTGCGGCGGACGAACAAGGTCGCGCTCGCACGGCTCATCGCCGAGCGCCTCGGCACGGGCGTCGATCCCGACGCGATATTCGACGTCCACATCAAGCGGATCCACGAGTACAAGCGGCAGCTCCTGAACCTTCTCGAAACCATCGCGCTCTACAACGCGATCCGCGCGCACCCGACGCACGGCTGGGCGCCGCGGGTAAAGATCTTCGCGGGGAAAGCCGCCGCGGGCTACCAGCAGGCGAAGCTCGTCATCAAGCTCGCGAGCGACATCGCTCGCGTCGTCAACAACGATCCCGCGGTGCGCGGGCAACTCAAGATCGTGTTCCTGCCCAACTACAACGTGAGCCTTGCCGAGGCGATCATTCCCGCGGCCGACCTTTCCGAACAGATCTCGACCGCGGGCATGGAGGCGTCCGGCACCGGCAACATGAAGCTCGCGCTGAATGGCGCGCTGACCATCGGGACACTCGACGGCGCGAACATCGAGATCCGCGAGCGCGTCGGCGCCGAGAACCTGTTCATTTTCGGCCTGACGGCCGACGAGGTCGCCGCCCGGCGCCGCGCTAGCCTCGACGCAACCGACACGATCGCGCGCTCGCACGCGCTCACCGAAGTACTCGACGCCATCGCGTCGGGCGCCTTTTCGCCGACGGACCGGGGCCGTTATCGCGGCCTCGTCAATGGGATCCGCCACCACGACTACTTCATGGTCGCCGCGGATTTCGAGGCGTACCGCGCGGCGCAGCGCAGTGTGGCGCTGCTGTGGAAGGACAAGGCCGCGTGGTGGCGACGGTCCATTCTCAACACCGCGCGCGTGAGCTGGTTCTCGGCCGACCGCGCCATTCTCGACTATGCGGACGAAATCTGGCACGCGCAGCCGGGCGCCGGCTGATTCGCCCGCGCGGGCGCGGCGCCTGTCCGCGCCGGATATCGAGGCCGTCGTCGAAGGGCGGCATGCCGATCCGTTCGGCGTGCTGGGGCTCCACGACGCGGACGGCGCGCTACGTGATCCGCGCCTTCGTGCCTGGCGCGGAAGCGGTCGACGCGACGACGCGCGAGGGCGAGCCTTACGCAACGCTAGCGCGGCGACACGACGCCGGATTCTTCGAGGGACAGGTGTCGCGCCGCGCCCGCTATCTGCTGCGCGCGCGCCGCGGCGGGGAGACGTGGAGCGTCGACGATCCGTATGCCTACGGGCCCGTGCTGGGTCGGATGGACGACTGGCTCATCGGCGAAGGCACGCACGAGCGCCTGTACGACCGGCTGGGCGCGCATCCGATCGACCACGAAGGGACGCCCGGGCGTGCACTTCGCGGTCTGGGCGCCGCACGCGCGGCGGGTCTCCGTCGTCGGCGAATTCAACGCGTGGGACGGCCGCCGCCACGTGATGCGCAAGCGCGTCGACACCGGCGTATGGGAGATCTTCGTCCCGGGCATCGGCGCGGGCGCGATCTACAAGTACGAGATCGTCGGCGCCGACGGCACCCTGCTCCCCCTCAAGGCCGACCCCGTCGGCTTCGGCGCCGAGCTGCGGCCGTCGACCGCCTCCGTCGTCCGCGACCTGCGCACGCTCGAGTGGAACGACGGGGCATGGATGGCCACGCGCGCCGCGCGCGATCCGCGGCGGTCACCGATGTCGATCTACGAGGTGCACCTGGGCTCGTGGCGCCGGATGACCGGGAATCGCTGGCCCACCTACGACGAGCTCGCCGACACGCTCGTCCCCTATGCGGTCGAGATGGGATTCACGCATCTCGAGCTCATGCCGGTCAGCGAGCATCCCCTCGACGCGTCGTGGGGCTATCAGCCGATCGGGCTCTTCGCGCCGACGTGCCGCTACGGAGATCCGGCCGGCTTCGCGCGCTTCGTCGATCGCTGCCACACGGCCGGCCTGGGCGTGCTGCTCGACTGGGTGCCCGCGCATTTTCCGGTCGATCCGCACGGGCTTGCCCGCTTCGATGGCACCGCGCTCTACGAGCACGCCGATCCGCGGCAGGGCTTCCATCCGGACTGGAACACGGCGATCTTCGATTTCGGGCGGCGCGAAGTCTCGAACTACCTTGTCGCGAATGCGCTGTTCTGGCTCGAGCGCTACCACATCGACGGCCTGCGGGTCGACGCGGTCGCCTCGATGCTCTATCTCGACTACTCGCGCAAGCCCGGCGAATGGGTGCCGAACCCGCACGGCGGGAACGAGAACCTCGATGCAGTCGCGTTCCTGCGCCGTCTGAACGCGACGGTCTACGCGCGGCATCCCGGCGTTTTCACGGTCGCCGAGGAGTCGACGGCGTGGCCCGGCGTGTCGCAGCCCGCGTGGAACGGCGGGCTCGGCTTCGGCTTCAAGTGGAACATGGGCTGGATGCACGACACGCTCGCCTACATGCACCACGATCCCGTCCATAGGCGCTGGCATCACAACCTGATGACGTTCGGCCTCGTGTACGCGTTCGCCGAGAACTTCGTGCTGCCGCTCTCGCACGACGAGGTGGTCCACGGGAAGGGCTCGCTGCTCGCGCGGATGCCGGGCGACGCGTGGCAGCAGTTCGCATCGCTGCGTGCGCTCTACGCGTTGATGTGGGCGTACCCGGGCAAGAAGCTCCTGTTCATGGGCCAGGAATTCGCGCAGGGGCCCGAATGGAATGCCGAGGCCGGCCTCGACTGGTCGGCGCTCGACGTCGAATGGCATCGCGGCGTCTCGTCGCTCGTGCGCGACTGCAATCGCGCTTACCGCGACGTCCGCGCACTGCACGAGCGCGACTGCGAGGCCGACGGCTTCCGCTGGATCGACGCGGATGCCGCCGACGCGTCCGTATTCGCGTGGTTGCGCTTCGGCGGCGACGGCGCGGCGCCGGTCGCCGTCGTATCGAACCTGACGCCCGTTCCACGCGACGGCTATCGCATCGGCCTGCCACTGCACGGCGTCTGGCGCGAGATTCTCAACACCGATGCCACGGATTACGGCGGGTCCGGTCGCGGCAACGCCGGCCGCGTCGTGGCCGAGGACGTTTCGCGGCACGGCCAGCCGTACTCGGCCGCCGTGACGCTGCCGCCGCTCGCGACGACATGGTTCGTCCACGACCGCGACGCGTGAGTGCGTCCATCGCGAGGGGACCGGCGCTTCCCGGAGGGTGACATGGAAAAGTCGACCTACTCGACCCCCCTCTCGCGCTCGGCGATGGCCTACGTGCTCGCCGGCGGGCGCGGCTCGCGTCTCATGGAGCTGACCGAGCAACGCGCCAAGCCGGCAGTCCCTTCGGCGGCAAGACGCGCATCATCGACTTCGCGCTGTCGAACGCGCTCAACTCGGGCGTCCGGCGCATCGCGGTCGCCACGCAATACAAGGCGCACAGTCTGATCCGGCACCTGCACCGCGGCTGGAGCTTCCTGCAGCCGATGCGCAACGAGAGCTTCGACATCCTGCCCGCGAGCCAGCGCATCTCCGCGGACCAGTGGTATGCGGGCACCGCGGACGCCGTGTTCCAGAACATCGACATCATCGACAGCTACGGCCCCGAGTACCTCCTCGTCGTCGCCGGCGACCACATCTACAAGATGGACTACGAGCGGATGCTGGTGCAGCACGTCGACGAGGCTGCCGACGTCACCATCGCCTGCAACGAAGTACCGGTAGCACGAGGCCGCCGGCTTCGGAGTGATGCACGTCGATGCAGCCGACCGCATCATCTCCTTCATCGAGAAGCCCGAGCATCCGCCCGAGATTCCGGACCGTCCCGGCTGGGTGCTCGCCAGCATGGGCATCTACGCGTTCCGGCGCACGTTCCTGAACGAGCAGCTGCGGCGCGACGCCACCGATCCGCATTCCGGCCGCGACTTCGGACGCGACATCATTCCGTATCTCGTACAGCACGGAAAGGCCGTTGCCCACCGGTTCACGCGCTCGTGCGTGCGCTCCGAGGCCGAAACCCAGGCCTACTGGCGCGACGTGGGAACGGTCGACGCGTACTTCGAGGCGAACATCGATCTCACCGACATCGTGCCGGCGCTCGACCTGTTCGATCAGGACTGGCCGATCTGGTCGTACGCCGAGATCACGCCGCCGGCGAAGTTCGTCCACGACGCCGATGGCCGCCGCGGCGAGGGGATCTCGTCGCTCGTCTCCGGCGGCTGCATCGTGTCCGGCTCGACGGTCCGCCGCTCGCTTCTGTTTACCGGCGTGCGCGTGCATTCGTACGGCACGATCGAGAACGCGGTGGTCCTGCCGTACGTCGAAATCGGCCGGCGCGCGCGCCTGCGCGACGTCGTCGATCGACCGCGGCGTCCGCATCCCCGCCGAGCTCGTCGTCGGCGAGGACCCCGAGCTCGACGCGCGGCGGTTCCGGCGCACCCCGCGCGGCATCTGCCTCATCACGCAGACGATGATCGACCGGCTCTATCGATGAGAGCGCGCGATGAGCGCCGCTCGGCCGCCCGAAGGCGCTCGCCCCCTCCGCTGGAGGGGAGGCGCTGCCCACGCCGTGGCGAGCCTGGGAGGTTCCCTGTGAGCGGCGCGTGCTGTCGGTCGCCTCCGAGATCTTCCCGCTCGTCAAGACCGGCGGCCTGGCCGATGTCGTCGGCGCGCTGCCGCGGGCGCTCGCGCGCGAGGGCATCGAGGTGCGCACCCTCGTTCCGGGCTATCCGGCCGTGCGCGACGCGCTCGCCGGAGGCGAGGCGGTCCACACGTTTCCGGACCTCCACGGTGGATCGGCCCGCCTGCTCGCGGGACGCGCGGCGGACCTCGAGCTCTACGTGCTCGACGCACCGCATCTCTACGCCCGCCCGGGCAATCCGTACCTCGGTCCCGGCGGCAAGGAGTGGCCCGACAACGCGCGGCGCTTCGCCGCGCTCGCCCAGTGCGCGGCCGCGATGGCACGCGGCGCGGTCCCGTCCTTCGTGCCGCAGGTCGCGCACGCGCACGACTGGCAGGCGGGCCTCGTGCCGGCGTACCTCCGCTACGGGCCACGGTGTTCCTGCCGCTCCGTCATGACCGTGCACAACCTCGCCTTCCAGGGTCAGTTTCCGCGCGAGCTCCTGCCGGCGCTCGGACTGCCGCCGGCGTCCTTCGGCGTCGACGGCATCGAGTACTACGGGACGATCGGCTATCTCAAGGCGGGCCTCGCCCTGGCCGACCGCGTCACGACCGTCTCGCCGACGTATGCGGGCGAGATCCGCACCGCGGGCGCGGGCATGGGACTCGATGGGCTGCTGCGCGCGCGTGCGGATCACCTGCGCGGTATCCTCAACGGAATCGACACCGACATCTGGAACCCGGCGACGGATCCCCATATCGTCGCCCGCTACGACGCCCACCGCCTGAACGAACGCGCGGCCAACAAGGTGGCGCTGCAGACGCGGCTCGGCCTGGCGCCGGAGCCCGGGGCCTTCGTCTTCGGCGTCGTGAGCCGGCTCACCTGGCAGAAGGGCATCGACGTCCTCGTCGAAGCGCTGCCCGCGCTCCTTCGCGGCCGAACGCAACTCGCGCTGCTCGGCGCGGGCGACGCAGCGCTCGAGCAGGCGCTCACGACGGCGGCGCGCGATCATCCCGGCCGCGTCGCCGCCGTGATCGGGTACGACGAAGCCCTCGCGCACCAGATCCAGGCGGGCATCGACGCGCTCGTGATGCCGTCGCGCTTCGAGCCCTGCGGGCTCACGCAGCTGATCGCGCTGCGCTACGGCGCAATCCCCGTCGTGCCGCGCGTGGGCGGCCTCGCGGACACGGTGATCGACGCCAACGAGATGGCGCTCGCGAGCGGCGCGGGAACGGGCGTGCAGTTCTCCGCCGTCACGCGCGAGCAGCTCGAGCTCGCCCTCGATCGCGTCCGGTCGCTCGCCCGCAACCGCGCCGTCTGGCGTCACCTGCAGATGCGCGCGATGGCGACCGACGTCGGTTGGAGCCGGCCCGCGCGCCACTACGCGGCGCTCTACCGCGAGCTCGCGGCGCGCCCCGCCCGTTGAGCATGCCTGTCGGACCCGGCACCGCCGGAGCCGCTCGGCGTCACGCTTGTCGACGGCGGCGCGAACGTCGCCGTCTGCTCGCGCCACGCCAGCGCGATCGAGCTTTGCCTGTTCGACGCGGCCGGCGCAACGGAGACCGAGCGCATTCGGCTGCCGGAGCGCACGGGCGATGTCTTTCACGGCTTCGTGTCCGGGATCGCGGCCGGCACGCGCTACGGCCTGCGCGCCTACGGTCCGTGGGATCCGCGCGCGGGCCACCGCTTCAATCCCACGAAGCTGCTCGTCGATCCCTACGCGCGGGCACTCGATCGCCGCTTCGCGTTCGATCCCGCGCTCGCCGGCGCGGCCGCCGACCCGTGGGCGCGCGATCCGCGCGACACGGCCACACTGATTCCGAAAGCGATCGTGACGGCGACGTCGCATCCTGCTTCCTCCGTGCGGCCGCGTGTGCCATGGTCGGACACGATCCTCTACGAGCTCCACGTCCGCGGCTTCACGCGCACGCACCCGGCCGTGCCGGAGCCGATACGCGGCACGTGCGCGGGCCTCGCGCACCCGGCGGCGATCGCGCATCTCGTGCGGCTCGGCGTGACCACCGTCGAGCTGATGCCGCTCGCGGCGACGATCGACGAGCGGCACTTGTGGCAGCGCTCGCTCACCAACTACTGGGGCTACAATCCGGTCGCCTGGTTCGTTCCCGATCCGCGGCTCGCGCCCGGCGGCATCGACGAAGTGCGCCGCTGCGTCGACGCGCTGCACGCGGCCGGGCTCGAGGTCGTGCTCGACATCGTGCTCAACCACAGCGGCGAAGGCGATGCGGAGGGACCGACGCTGTCGCTGCGTGGCCTCGACAATGCGCTGTACTACCGCACGGTCGCGGGCGACGCGGCCCGTTATGTCGATGACGCCGGCTGCGGCAACACGCTCGCGCTGGAGCGTCCGCCGGTGCTGCGCCTCGCGCTCGACGTGCTGCGCTACTACGCCGAATCCACGGGCGTCGACGGCTTCCGGCTCGATCTCGCGGCGACGCTTGCGCGGCGCGAGGGCGCGTTCGACCCGGACGCGCCGCTTCTGCAGGTGATCGCCCAGGATCCGCGGCTGCGCGAGCTGAAGCTCATCGTCGAGCCGTGGGATCTGGGCCCCGGCGGCTATCGCCTCGGCGAATTTCCCGCCCCGTGGGGCGAATGGAACGACCGCTATCGCGACGACGTGCGCCGGTTCTGGCGCGGCGATTCCGGATTCGCCGGCCGCCTCGCGACCCGCATCGCCGGCTCGGCGGACGCATTCGCGGCCCCGCGCCGACGTCCGTCGTGCTCCGTCAACTTCGTCGCTGCGCACGACGGGCTCACGCTCGCCGATGTTGTCGCCTACGCGGCGAAACACAACGAGGCGAACGGCGAATCGAACCGCGATGGCGCCGAGGCCAACGGTTCGTGGAATCACGGCGTGGAGGGCGCGACCGACGATCCGGCCGTCAATGCGGCGCGCGCGCGCGACGTGCGCAGCCTGCTCGCGACGCTCCTCGTCTCGCGCGGGACGCCGATGCTCGCGATGGGCGACGAGCTCGGCCGCACGCAGCGCGGCAACAACAATGCGTACGCACAGGACAATGCGCTTGCGTGGATCGATTGGGCCAACGCGGACGAACCGCTCACGGCGTTCGTCGCCGCGCTGGCGTCGCTCCGGCACCGAAACCCCGCGTTGCGTCTCGACCGCTGGCTCGAGGGCACGCCGCAGGACGACAGCGGAATTCCGGACGTCGAATGGCGCCGCCCCGATGGCCGGGCGATGGCGGCCGAGGATTGGACCCATCCGGATACGCGTGCGCTTGTCGCCGCGCTCTACGCGCCGGCCACGACGGGCGGCGCGGCCAATCGCGTCGTCGTCGCCTTCAACGCGCACGCGACGCCGATTCCCGTGCGCTGGCCCGAGCCGCGCGCCGGATCCGCGTGGTTGCGGAAGATCGACACGTCACGCGAGCCGGAAGTGGAAGCGACGTTCGATGCCCCCGAGATCGACGATTCGATCGCGGCGCGCACCGTCGTGGTCCTCGTTGAGGAACCGACCGCGCCGTCACGAAAGCGCGGAACGGGAATCGAGACCGTTGTCCTCGACCGGCTCGCGGAGGCGGCCGGCATCGAGTCGGCGTGGTGGGACATCGCGGGCACGCGCCACGACGTCGATCCCGACACGAAGCGATCGCTGCTAGCGGCGATGGGACTTGCCGTCCACTCCACCGCCGAGGCACGCGAACGGTTGCGCACGCTCTCGACGGAGTGCGACGAGCGCGCGCTCGTACCCGCACCGGGACGCGCCTACCTGCCCGATTCGCTCTCGGCCGGCACGCGCCAGTTCGGCCTCGCGGCCCAGCTCTATGCGCTGCGTCGGCCGGGCGATCAGGGAATCGGCGACCTGACGACGCTCGCCCAGGCCGGGGCGGCGACCGCCCGCGCCGGGGGCGCCATCGTCGGCATCAATCCGCTGCACGCGCAGTTCACGGGCGACCGCGAGCGCGCGAGCCCGTACCATCCGTCCGATCGCCGGTTTCTCGATCCGATCTACATCGACGTCGAACGGCTCCCCGATCTTGCGTACTCGCGTCGTGCACAGGCGGCCCATGCGGCCCAGGCGCATGCGTTCACGGCGCTTTCGGCGCGTGCGGACGTCGACTACGCCGAGGTCTGGCGGGCCAAGCACGCAGTGCTGGACGCTTGCTTCGCCGCGTTCGATACGCGGCCCGATCGCGATCCGTTGGCCCTCGAGTTCGCGCGTTTTTGCGCCGCCGGCGGCGAAGCGCTCGCGCGGTTCGCACGTTTCGAAGCGATCGCCTCGGCGCATCCGGAGGTGCCGTGGCAGCGGTGGCCGACTGGCTTGCGGCGGCCGGATGCGGCCGACGTGAAGGCGTTCGCCGACCGCCACGCGCGCGCCGTCCGGTTCGCGTGCTATCTGCAGTGGCACGCCGACCGCCAGCTCGCAGCGGCGGCCGAAAGCTGCGCGCGCGGCGGGCCTGAGCCTGGGGCTCTATCGAGATCTCGCAGTCGGCTCGGCGTCGGACGGCGCGGAAACGTGGTCGCATCCGGGAGCGTACGCGAGTGGCGCGTGGATCGGCGCGCCACCCGATCCGTTCGCGACGGCCGGCCAGAACTGGAACCTGCCGCCGCCCGTTCCGCACGCGATGACCGCCGGCGCATGCGCGGCGTTTCGCGCGCTCGTCGCAGCCAACATGCGGCATGCCGGCGCATTGCGCATCGATCACGTGATGGGCCTCTCGCGCCTGTTCTGGATCCCCGACGGCGCAGCCCCGCGCGAAGGTGCGTACGTCCGCTATCCGTTCGATGCGCTCCTCGCGGCGCTCGCGCTCGAAAGCAGGCGCGCCCGTTGCCTCGTCGTCGGCGAGGACCTCGGGACCGTGCCCGAAGGATTGCGCGAACGCCTCGCGGCCGCCGACATCCTCTCGTACCGCGTCGTGTGGTTCGAACGCGACGCGGCGGGGTTCGTCGATCCTGCGCGCTATCCGCCGAAGGCTGCCGCCTGCGTGACGACGCACGACCTGCCGACGATCGCCGGATGGTGGTCGGGCACGGACATCGTGGAGCGGCACGCGCTGGGCCTCGCCGGCGCGGACGATGCGGGCGCCGCGCTGCGGGCGCGAAGGGACGACAAGGCGCTGCTTGCGAGCGCCATCGGTCGAGCGGGCGGGACAGCCGGCCGCGCGATCGATCCTGACGGACCGCACGATGCTTCGGTCACCGCTGCGATTCACGGCTTCGCGAGCGGCGCATCCTCGGCGCTGCTGCTGATCCAGGCAGACGACCTCGCCCTCGAAACCGCCGCGGCCAATCTTCCCGGCACCGACCGCGAGCGCGCGAACTGGCGCCGCAAAGTTCGCGTGGACATCGGCGGCCTGTGGACGACGGCGACGGGCGCGCTGACGCTCGCGGCGTGCGCGAATCGTCGCGGCCCCGCCGGGACATCGGGTTGACGCCAGGGCAGTCCATCGCCGATCATTGCCGCACTACAACAGCCACAGAAATTTCCGGGGAGGACCCTCGATGTCGAACTTCGCGCGAATCGCGCTTGCGTTCGCGGCCGCGTGTGCCGCGGCGACCACCGCGGCCCAGAACCAGCTCAACGTCATCTGCTCGGTGCAGGCCGAGTGGTGCAACCTCGCCGGCGTCGAGTTCGAGAAGGAAACCGGCATCAAGACGACGATGACGCTGAAGGGCTCCGGCGAATCGATGGCGCAGCTCGCCGCGGAGAAGGCGAACCCGAAGCTCGATCTCTGGTTCGGCGGCACCGGCGACCCGCACCTGCAGGCCGCCGAACAGGGTCTGACCGAGGAATACCGCTCGCCGCTCCTGCCGCAGCTGCAGCCCTGGGCGCAGAAGCAGGCCGAGCAGGCGAAGTACCGGACGGTCGGCATCTACCTGGGCGTGCTCGGCCTCGGCTACAACACCGAGCTGCTCGCGAAGAAGAAGGTGCCGGCGCCCGCCTGCTGGAAGGACCTCGCAAAGCCCGATTACGCGAACGACGTGCAGATGGCGAACCCGAATGCATCGGGCACCGCGTACACGGCGATCGCGACGCTCGTCCAGGTGTTCGGCGAGGACGAGGCCTTCAAGGTGCTGAAGGCGATGCACAAGAACATCACGAACTACGCGCGCCAGGGCGTCGGCCCGATCAAGGCGACCGCGCGCGGCGAGAACCTGGTCGCGATCGCCTTCATCCACGATGTCGTCACCGAGGCGCAGGCGGGCTTTCCGGTGAAGAGCGTCGCGCCCTGCGAGGGGACCGGCTACGAGATCGGATCGATGTCGATCGTCAAGGGCGCGCGCAACCTCGACAACGCGAAGAAGTTCGTCGACTGGGCGCTCTCGCCCAAGGCGCAGACGCTGGGCGCGCAGGCGAAGCAGTTCCAGCTGCCGTCGAACACGTCGACGCCGATCTCGCCCCTGTCGCCGAAGCCGGCGGAGATCAAGCTCATCAGCTACGACTTCGCGAAGTACGGTGCGTCCGCCGAGCGCAAGCGTCTGCTCGAGCGCTGGGACCGCGAGATCGGCAGCCAGCCGCGCTGAAGCTCGTCCGCTACGCTTGCCCGCAGCGCGGGGCTTCCGGGCCGGCGCCGCGTCACTGGAGTCGCGCCATGATCTTCCGTCCCGGTCTCGCGCTCGTCGCCGTCGCCTCGCTGCTCGCCGCCGCGAGCGCGCGCGGCGCAGGGCTCGCTCAACCTGTACTGCAGCTCGCCCAACACCGCGTGGTGCCAGGGCATGGCGGTCGGCTTCGAGAGGGCGACGGGGGTCAAGGTGGCCGTGGTGCAGAAGGCCACCGGCGAAATGCTGGCGCAGGTCAAGGCGGAGCGCGCGAACCCGAAGGGTGACGTCTGGTGGGCGGGCGCCGCCGATTCGTACCTGCAGGCCGCCGAGGAAGGACTGCTCGAGCCGTATCAATCGGCGAACCTCGGCCAGCTGCACGACTGGGCGCGACGCATCTCCGAAATCTCGAAGTACCAGGTCGCCGGAGTCTACGGCGGCATCCTGTCGCTCGGATACAACACGGAGCTTGCGGACAAGCGCAAGCTGCCGGTACCGCGCTGCTGGAAGGACCTGCTCGACCCGAAGCTCAAGGGCGAGGTCATGCTCGGCAATCCGGGCACGTCGGGCACCGCCTACCTGATGCTCGCGACGCTCGTGCAGGTCATGGGCGAGGACGAGGCCTTCGCGTACATGAAGGCGCTGAACGCCAACGTCGCCTCGTACGCGCGCTCGGGCATCGGCCCGATGACGGCGGTCAAGCGCGGCGAGATCTACGTCGGCAGCTCTGTGCTGCACGGCGTCGTCAACGAGATCGTCGCCGGGTTCCCGGTGAAGCCGATCCTGCCGTGCGAAGGCGTCGGCTACGAAGTCGGCTCGATGGCGATCATCAAGGGCGCGCGCAACCTCGACAAGCGCGAAGAAATTCGCCGACTGGGCGCTCACGGTCGACGCACAGAAGATCGGGCTCGAGGTCAAGGAGTACGCGATCCCGACCAACAAGGGCGTGCCGCTGCCGCCGCAGGTCCCGAACCTCACCGACGTGAAGGTGATCAACTACGACTTCGCCAAATACGGGTCGAGCGAAGTGCGCAAGCGCCTCCTCGATCGCTGGGAGCGGGACATCAACGCAGCGGTGAAGTAGCGGGGCGCGGCCTCGCGACGCCATGAGCGGTCCGCGCGCCATCGTCGTCTGGCTCGCCGTCGGCGTGATCGGCTTCGCGCTGCTGCCGTGGTACGCGGTGCAGGATTCCGTGTGGTGGCCGACGTGGATCGCGCATTTCGCCTCGAAGGACAACGCACCCGCGTGGCTGCAGGCGTGGTCGCACGGCCGCGTCTGGCTGTGGCCGGTGGCCGCCCTCCTCGTCGCGGGCGCGTGGCTCGGCACGCGCCCGGCCATCGCGGCGAGCGCGCGGGCGCGCTCATCGGCGCTGGGCGCGATCGGATTCGTCTACACGCTCGGCCAGGGCTTCGTCATCGGACCGCAGGGCTGGTACTTCGAGGCGCTGAAAGCGCTCCTGCCACCGCTCGCGACCGGACAGTACGGGATGGGCCTGGGCGCGACGCTCGCCCTTGCGTCGTTTGCGATGCTGTTCGCGCTGGGGCTCGCCGGCCGCGGCTATTTCAAGGGCGACGGGTTCGTCGCGGGGACCGCCGTCGCGGTCGCCGCACTGGTCGCGGTGTTCACGTTCTTCCCCGTCTTCCGCATCCTGATCTCGGCTGCGCAGGACGCGAACGAGGCGCTGTCGCTCACCGCATTCGGACACCGCCTGTTCACCGAGAAGGTGTGGGGGACAGGCTGCGTCACGGGCTCCACCCGCTGCGGCGTCGCGTGGAACACGCTGCTCCTCGCGTTCTCGTGCGCGATCGCCTGCACCGGCCTCGGCCTCGCGTTCGCGCTGATCTGGCACCGCACGCAATTCCGCTACAAGACGCGTGCTGCGCATGCTGTCGGTGCTGCCGATCATCACGCCGCCATTCGTCATCGGCCTCGGCCTCATCCTGCTCTTCGGCCGGTCCGGGATCATCAACCAGCTCGTCGAGCACGCGTTCGGGTTGCAGCTCGGGCGCTGGATCTACGGCCTGCAGGGCGTGCTGCTCGCGCAGGTCTTCGCGTTCACGCCGATCGCGTTCCTCGTGCTGGTCGGCGTCGTCGAGGGCGTCTCGCCGAGCATGGAGGAAGCCGCGCAGACGCTGCGCGCGGACCGCTGGCGCGTGTTCGCCGACGTCTCGCTGCCGCTGATGCGCCCGGGCCTCGCCAACGCGTTCCTGATCAGCTTCATCGAGTCGATCGCCGACTTCGGCAACCCGATCCTGCTCGGCGGCAACTTCGGCGTGCTCTCGACCGAGGTGTTCTTCTCGGTCGTCGGCGCGCAGCTCGACCAGGGCCGCGCGGCGACGCTCGGCATCCTGCTGCTCGCCTTCGCGCTCGCCGCCTTCCTCGTCCAGCGCTGGCTGCTTGGACGCAAGGTCTACACCTCGCTCGCCGGCAAGGGCGATGCGGGGCTCCCGACGCAGCTGCCCGACGGCGTGCGGCGGCTGTGCTACGGCGTCGCGCTGCCGTGGGCCGTGCTCACCATCGTCATCTACGCGATGGCGCTCGTCGGCGGCTTCGTCGAGACCTGGGGCCGCGACTACACGCCGACGCTCAAGCACTATGCGAAGGCGTTCGCGATCGAATGGACGAGCCACGGCATCCTGTGGGCCGGCGCCGCGTGGAATTCGTTCTGGACGACGATCAAGCTCTCCGCCCTCGCCGCGCCGCTCACCGCCGCGCTGGGAATCCTCTCCGCCTACCTGCTGACGCGGCAGAAATTCGCCGGCCAGTCGGCGTTCGAATTCGGGACGATGCTGTCGTTCGCGATTCCGGGCACCGTCATCGGCGTCTCGTACATCCTCGCCTTCAACGTCCCGCCGATCGAGGTCACCGGCACCGGCATCATCCTCATCCTGTGCTTCATCTTCCGCAACATGCCGGTCGGCGTGCGCGCGGGCATCGCTGCGATGAGCCAGATCGACAAGAGCCTAGACGAGGCGTCGGTGACGCTCGGCGCGCGCGGCTTCACGACGCTGCGCCGCGTGATCCTGCCGCTGCTCAAGCCTGCGATCGTCGCCGCGCTGGTCTACAGCTTCGTGCGCGCGGTCACGACGGTGTCCGCCGTGATCTTCCTCGTCTCCGCCGAGCACGAGATGGCGACGACGTACATCATCAACCGCGTCGTCAACGGCGACTACGGCGTCGCGATCGCCTATTGCTCGGTGCTGATCGTGCTGATGCTGGCGGCGATCTGGCTGATTCAGCTCGTCGTCGGCGAGCGTCGCCTGGGCCGGCGGACGCACACCGGCGCGGGCGTTCCCGGTGTCGGCGCTCTGCAGCGCAACGCCGTGACTTCGAGTCGCACCCGAGAAGGCATCCGATGAAAGCTGCGTCTATCGAATTCCGCCACGTGAGCAAGCTCTACGGCGAAGTCGCGGCGGTCCGCGACGTCTCGTTCGCGATCGCCGCGCGGACGCTCGTCACGCTGCTCGGTCCGTCGGGCTGCGGCAAGACGACGATCCTGCGGATGATCGCAGGCCTCGAGCTGCCGACCACCGGCACGATCCGGATCGGCGACGCCGACGTGACCCGCGTGCCGGCCGCGGAGCGCGACGTGTCGATGGTGTTCCAGAGCTATGCGCTTTTCCCGCACATGACCGTCGAGGACAACGTCGGCTACGGGCTGACCGTGTCCGGCGTCGGCGAAGGGAGAGCAGCGCGAGAAGGTCAATGCGGCGCTCGCGACGGTCGGCCTCACCGGCCTGGGCGAGCGGCTCCCTTCCGAGCTCTCGGGCGGGCAGCAGCAGCGCGTCGCCGTCGCGCGCGCGCTGGTGCTGGAGCCCTCGGTGCTGCTGTTCGACGAGCCGCTGTCGAACCTCGACGCGCGGCTCCGCCGTCAGATGCGCGAGGAGATCCGCGACCTGCAGCAGCGGCTCGGCCTCACGGTGGTCTACGTGACCCACGACCAGGCGGAGGCGCTTGCCGTGTCCGACCGCATCATCGTGATGGACAAGGCCGTGATCGCGCAGGAGGGCGCGCCGCGCGAACTCTACGCGGAACCGAAGGACGCGTTCGTCGCGGGGTTCATGGGCGAGGCGAACCGCGTCCGCGGCACGCTGACGCGCCGCGACGGATCGTTGGGCGACGTCGCGCTGGGTCCGCTGACGATCGCGCTGCCGCACCGCGGCCTCGCGGACGGCGCGATCGACGTCGCAATCCGCCCCGAAGCGATCCACCTCGAAATGGCCGGCGCGTCGCCGCTCGACGGCACCGTGCGCAAGGCGGCCTATCTCGGCCACACGATGGAATACACCGTCGAAACGGCCATCGGGCCGCTGTTCACGATCGACAGCCGCGTCGACCGCCCGCTCGCGGTCGGCAGCCGGGTCGCCGTCGCGTTTGCGCCGCACGGCGTCATCGCGATTCCCGCGACGTCCGCTGCACCCGCATCGGGTTAGCGCAGCTGCCTCAGTGGCGGCGGCCGTAGAGGTGGTCGTCGACCGTCGAGCGCCGGCGCACCACGACCTGCACGCCGATTTCCTCCCGCTTGCCGTCAGCCGCCTCGATTATCAGGACGAGCGGCACGGAATCCCCTAGTTTGAGCGCGCGGTTCAGAGACGCTAGCCGAAACCGGTACGACCCCGGCGCCAGCACCATCGGCGCGCCAGCGGGAAGCAGCAGCCGCGCAACCGGCTCGCCATGGGCACCGGGACCGACGATCACGACGCGGTCCGCAATCTCGCTGTGCGCACCGACGAGGGCGCCCCCGTCGACGCTCGTGAGCTCCATAAAGGCCTCCGTCGCGCCTCCTTTCGCCGCCGGCCGTACCCATGGGAAGTTGATGACGAAGACCGCTGCCGCGAGCGCCGGCGCAAGCGCCAACACCAAGCCCGACAACAACGCCAGGGTCCTCGCAACCCAAGGTCGGAGAAAACTTCCGGTGATAAGGCGAGGCCCGTTCATGCTATGTCCCCATGTGCGTTGCGCGGCCGCATGGTCCGAATGATATTCCAGCCGCTGTTCCTCGGAATAGCGCGGAGCGGCGGCCTGTTGGCAGCGTGAAGCGATCGACCCGGATCACGAACCGCGCGCGAACCGGGTCACGATTCACGGAGGTCCCAATGAAGCAGTGGCTCCGGACTTGTCTGGCAACGACGACAGTGATGCTCTCGTCGTTCGCGTTCGCCGCGTTCCACCTCTTCACCATCGAGCAGGTGTACTCGAACGCCGACGGCACGGTCCAGTTCGTCGTCCTGACGACGAGCACCAATGGCGAGGATGCCTGGTCGCTGGGCGCGCGGCTGGTGGCCACACCTACCGGCGGAGCACCCAGGACGGCCAGCCTTACCAGGAACCTACCGAGCAGCAACACCGCCGGCAAGCGCGTACTCGTCGCGAGCCAGGGGTTCGCAGACCTCGGTCTCATCACGCCCGACTTCATCATCTCCAACAACTTCATCCCCACCGGGCCCGCGAAGCTCGAGTACTCGCCCGGTTCCAGTTCCAATATGTTGGTGTGGCAGGCGTTGCCAACCGACGGCGTCAATTCGCTCTACCCGTCGGGCGTCATGCCGAATCTCGCGACGAATTTCGCCGGGCAGCAGGCCTCGATCTCGGCCCGCCGCCACGGCACCCGATCTCAATCAGCACGGCTTGACCGGTTCCTGGTTCGAGCCGGCGACCGATGGACAGGGGTTCGAAGTCGAAGTGTTTCCCGACCTGGTGGCAGCCGGAACGGGTTGCGTCCAGCTAAGCTGGTTCACCTTCGACACCTTCGTCGGTGGAGAGGATCACCAGCGCTGGTACACGCTCAGCGGCAACATGGTGAGCGGACAGCCCAATGCTTCGCTGACGATCTTTCAGAATACCGGCGGCAATTTCAATGCCCTGCCGATCACGAATGGAGTTCAGGTCGGAACCGCGACGCTGAGTTTCGACACCTGCACCAGCGGTCAATTGTCGTACACCTTCACCGACGGTTCGGGCCGCACGGGAAGCATACCGTTGACGCGCATTGCGCAGAATGTGACGTGCTCCACGACGGGCGCGCGTCCGACCAATGCCGACTTCGCCTTTTCCGGCAATTGGTACAACGCTACGACCGATCGGTCAGGGATTCGTCGTCGAGGTCAACCCGAACAACGGCGTCGATCTTCGTCCCGTGGTACACGTACGCGCCCGCCGGCGCCGGCGCCGGGGCGGCCGGACAACGCTGGTACACGGCGTCGGCGCCGGGCATTTGCGCCGGGTTCCCGTTCGATCCCGCTGGAGATCTTCGAAACCACCCGGGGCGTGTTCGACACACCGACGGTGCCTGCCCCGACCAGCGTGGTGGTGGGTACCGGAACGCTCGCCTTCCAAAGCTGTTCGACTGCGACATTCAGCTACAACTTCACCGACGGAAGCAGCAAAGGCCTGTCCGGAACCATAGCGTTGACCCGAATCGGTCCGGTGCCAGTCGGCTGCGTGTTCTGAATCAGACGTCGTAGATTGGAGTCGGCAAGAGCGTCGCGCGAATCAGAACTGCTCGGCGGCGAGCGCAAGCGCGGACTCGCCGCCTTCGGTGACCGTGTGCGAGAGAGCCGCCGCCCGCGGCAGCAGATAGTCGGCGTAGAAGCGCGCCGTGTGGATCTTGGCGGACAGGAACCGCGCGTCACCGGTTCCTTCCTTCAGATGACGCGCGGCGATCAGCGCCGCGCGGCCCAGCTGCCAGCCGCCGACGACGATGCCCCAGAGCTCGAGATACGGGACCGCGCCCGCGTGTGCGGCGCGCGTATTCGCGCCGTACGCCGGCACGACCCAGTCGATCGCCTTCCGAACGGCAACGACCGCACGCTTCAGCTGCGTGCCGATAGCCTGCAGGTTCGCGTCGGCGTGACCCTCGAGTGCCAGCGCGACCTTTTCGACCTCGGCCGCGACGGATCGCGCTGCCGCGCCGCCATCGCGCGCCGTCTTGCGTCCGATCAGGTCGTTCGCCTGGATGCCGGTCGTGCCTTCGTAGATGGTCGTGATCCGCGCATCGCGGTAGTGCTGCGCCGCGCCGGTCTCCTCGATGAAGCCCATGCCGCCGTGGACCTGGATGCCGAGTGACGCGACCTGCTGCGCGGTCTCCGTGCACCAGCCCTTCACGATCGGGATCATGAAGTCGACGAATGCCTGGTGCAGCTTGCGGACGTCCGCATCCGCGTGCCGATGGGCGTGATCGTGTGCCGCCGCCACGACGTACGCGACCGCGCGCATCGCCTCGACGTTCGCCCGCATCGTCATCAGCATGCGCCGGATGTCGGGGTGCTCGATGATCGGCGCGCCCTTCCCGGCCGCCGCCCCGACCGGCCGGCCCTGCACGCGCTCGCGCGCGTAGGCGACCGCGCGCTGGTAGGCGCGCTCCGAGATCCCGACGCCCTCGAGCCCCACCGAGAAGCGCGCGAGGTTCATCATGATGAACATGTACTCGAGGCCGCGGTTCTCCTCGCCGACGAGGTAGCCGACGGCGCCGCCGTGATCGCCGTACGCGAGCACGGCCGTCGGGCTCGCGTGGATGCCGAGCTTGTGCTCGAGCGAGGCGCAGACGACGTCGTTGCGCGCTCCGAGCGATCCGTCGGCGTTCACGTTGACCTTCGGCACGACGAAGAGCGAGATGCCCTTCACGCCTTCCGGCGCGTCCGGCGTGCGGGCGAGCACGAGGTGGATGATGTTCTCGGTGTAGTCCTGCTCGCCGTAGGTGATGAAGATCTTGCTGCCGTAGAGCTTGTAGGTGCCGTCGCCCTGCGGCACCGCCTTCGTGCGCACCGCCGCGAGATCCGAGCCCGCCTGCGGCTCGGTCAGGTTCATCGTGCCGCTCCACGTGCCCGCGACCATCTTCGGCAGGAACTTCTCCTTGAGCGCCGGCGAGCCCGCGAGCTCGATCGACTCGATCGCGCCCTGCGTCAGCATCGCGCAGAGGTTGAACGCGAGGTTCGCCGCGTGCCACATCTCCTCGACCGCGGTGCCGAGCAGGATCGGCAGGCCCTGCCCGCCGAACTCGGTGCTCTTGGTGAGCCCGTTCCAGCCGTTCTCGCAGAACTGGTGGTACGCGTCCTTGAAGCCAGGCGGCGTCCGGACGCTGCCGTCGTCGCGCCGGACCGATCCTTCGCGATCGCCAACCGCGTTGAGCGGCGACATCACCTCGGTCGCGAACTTCGCGGCTTCCTCGAGGATCGCGTTCGCCGACGTCGGAGGTCGCCTCCTCGTAGCCGGGAAGCTGCGCGACCTGCTCGAGCCCTGCGAGCTCGTTCAGCACGAAGCGGATGTCGGCGAGCGGGGCGTGGTAGTCGCTCATGATCGTCCTGCCGCACGACCGTCGTCCCCGCGCACGCGGGGACCCAGAGGCGTTCGCTCGAAAGACACTGGATTCCCGCCTTCGCGGGAATGGCGGCGTCCCTGGAACGCTTTGTCACTCATCTCGGAATTGATCGATAGTGCAGGCGAGTTAACGTTCCCCGCGGCCATGATCAGCCGAGCGCGGCCGTCAGCTCGGGCAGGATCTGGAAGAGGTCGCCGACGAGGCCGTAGTCGGCGACCTGGAAGATCGGCGCCTCGGGATCCTTGTTGATCGCGACGATCACCTTGCTGTCCTTCATGCCCGGCGAGGTGCTGGATCGCGCCGGAGATGCCGACGGCGATGTAGAGATCCGGCGCGACGATCTTGCCGGTCTGGCCCGACCTGGTAGTCGTTGGGCACGTAGCCCGCGTCGACCGCTGCGCGCGAGGCGCCGATCGCGGCATTGAGCTTGTGCGCGAGCGCGTCCAGCAGCTTGAAGTTCTCGGCGTTGCCGAGGCCGCGGCCGCCGGAGACGACGATGCGCGCGCTCGTGAGCTCGGGGCGATCCGACTTGGTGAGCTCCTGCCCCGTCACGCGCGACAGCCCCGTGTCGGGAGCCGCCGCGACGCTCTCGACCGCAGCGCTGCCGCCTTCCGCCGGCGCGGCGTCGAACCCGGTCGCGCGCACGGTGACGACCTTGACCGCATCCTTCGACTGCACGGTCGCGAACGCGCTGCCGGCGTAGATCGGTCGCACGAACGTGTCGGGCGACTCGACGCCGATGATGTCGGAGACCTGCGCGACGTCGAGCAGCGCGGCCACGCGCGGCGCGACGTTCTTTCCGAAGCCGGTCGCCGGCGCGAGCACGTGGCTGTAGCCGCCCGCCTTCGTCAGCGCCACGGCCGTCGCCGCGACGTTCTCCGCGGTTGGATTCGCGAGATACGGCGCGTCGGCGTGCAGGACCTTGGCGACGCCCGGAATCTTCGCCGCGGCCTGCGCCGCGGGGCCCGCGTTGTGGCCCGCGACGAGGATCGTGATGTCGCCGCCGATCTTCTGCGCGGCGGTGACGGCGTTGCGCGTCGCCGCGTGCAGCGATGCAGTTCTCGTGGTCGGCGAGAGCAGGATGGCCATGAAGGCGGCTCCGCTTACGAGATCACCTTGGCTTCGTTGCGCAGCTTGTCGACGAGCTGCGCAACGTCGGCGACGCGGCCGCCGCCCTTGCGCTTCGGCGGCTCGACGACCTTGAGCGTCGCGAGGCGCGGCGCGACGTCGACGCCGAGCGCATCGGGCTTCAGCACGTCGAGCGGCTTCTTCTTCGCCTTCATGATGTTGGGCAGCGTCGCGTAGCGCGGCTCGTTCAGGCGCAGGTCGGTCGTCACGACCAGCGGCAGCGAGGTCTCCACGGTCTCGAGGCCGCCGTCGACCTCGCGCTTGACCGTCGCCTTGTCCGCCGCCGATCTCCACCTTCGACGCCGAGGTCGCCTGCGGCCAGCCGAGCAGCGCGGCCAGCATCTGGCCCGTCTGGTTCGAATCGTCGTCGATCGCCTGCTTGCCCATGATCACGAGCCTGGGCTGCTCCTTGTCGACGACCGCCTTCAGGAGCTTGGCCACGGCAAGCGGCTGCAGGTCGGCGTCGGTCTCGACCAGGATCGCGCGGTCGGCGCCGAGTGCGAGCGCAGTGCGCAGCGTCTCCTGGCTCGCCGCGATGCCGCAGGAGACCGCGACGATCTCGGTGGCGACGCCCTTTTCCTTCATGCGCACCGCTTCCTCGACGGCGATCTCGTCGAACGGATTCATCGACATCTTGACGTTCGCGGTCTCGACGCCGGAGCCGTCCGCCTTGACCCGGACCTTGACGTTGTAATCGACGACGCGCTTGACCGAAACGAGGACTTTCATGGGGATGTGCGGCCGGCGGTGGAAACACCGAGATTATAGCGCGCGGACGGCCCTTTCCCCCCTCGCGACGAAGGGGAAGAGCTCGCCGCCGCCGGCCGCGGGTGCTACCGGATGCTACTTGAGCGCATCGAGTCCGGCGCGCGCGATCTCGGCATCCTGCGGCGCGGCCATGCCGCTAACGCCGACGGCGCCGATCATCTTGCCCCCGACGACGATCGGCAGGCCGCCTTCGATCGCCAAGCCGAGGCCGAGGACCGCGACACGACCGGCGGCGACGGCGTCCTCCAGCTCCTTGGTGGGCCGGCGCAACGTCGCCGACGTGCGCGCCTTCTCAATGGCGAGGCCCGCAGAGGAGGTCTGTGTGTCGTCCTGCATCTGGTACCAGATCAGCATGCCGTGGTTGTCGACCACGGCGACCGCGACGTTCCAGCTCCTCTTCTTCGCGTCGGCCATTGCGGCCTCGCCGATCTTTTTCGCGGTCTCCAGGTTGATGGCAGTACCGTAGGGCGGGCGTACCGGCGCCTGCGCCATGGCCAGGGTCACGCCGAGTGCGAAGAACGCGATTCCCGCGACGAGTCTTGTTACCTTCTGGAATGACATGTTTCCTCCTCCAAGGATCGACGCCGGAACCTTGCGCCCGCGCCACTATGCCTGCGTGCGGCGGCGTCGGGAAGGGGCGGCCGCCCCGCCGCGAGAGGACCGGGTGTCGTTCCCATTCGAGTTAGCAGAAGTGCTAACCTGAGCCTCCGGCACACGGCGGGAGAGGTTCATGCGCGCTATCGCGCTTGCGCTCACACTTTGCGTGGGGATGGTCGGTGCGTTCAACGTGCCCGGTTCCCTCGCCCAAGGCACCGACAAGCCCGCGACGGCCAGTGCGCCACCCTCCGACCCGGCTGCCGCCACGGCTGCCGCCGCAGCCGCCATCCGTTCCCAGTTCGACGGTCACGTCGCGGCGCACCGCCGCGGGGATCCCGCTGCCGCGGCAGCCATGTACGCGGACGACGTCCGGCTGATCGGCCCCGAAGGCGACGAGTCGCGCGGACGCGCCTCGATGGCCAAGTTCTACCGCGATATGCAGGACCGGTGGACGCTCGACGAGTACAACTACGCGACCGAAGAGATTGTCGCGGCGGGCGACTCCGCCTACCAGATCGGTCTTTGGTGGTTCCGGATGCACGACAAGGCCGGGCGCGCCACCGGCGGCCGCTTCCAGTTCCTGGCCGTGTGGCGGCGCGACGCCACGGGCGAGTGGAAGATGGAGCGGGCGCTGTGGACGCCAAGCGCGCCGGTTCCGTCAGGGAACGGGGGCGCGGCGAAGTAGCCAAACGGACTCTCGGTTTCCCGCAACGCTCTGTGATATCGTCGACGCGGGCAACGCCTCAGCGATCCAAAGAACCATCGCAACCGGAACGGCCACGCCCGTGCCGTGCGGACGCGCCCCACGGAGGAGGAACCATGGTCGCTTCATTTCAATTCTACAAGCCCGCTATCATCGTCGCGTGCCTGATTTCGCTCGCCGGCTGTGCCGCGATGAATCCGGCACCCGGCAAGCGCGAGTTGATGGTCGTCGGCAACGATGAGAAGGTCGGCTTCAGCGATGCCGGCACATTCGTCTTCAGCGGGCCGGGCAAGGACACCGTGTCGATCATCGATATCGGCACCGATCCGCTGGCGCCGAAGATCGTCGTCAACCTGCCGCTGATGAACTCGATTTTCGGGCCGCCGGTGAATCTCGCGATCACGCCCGACGAAAGCCTCGCGCTCGTCGCGAACTCGATGGATGCGGAGAAGGACGGTGCGGGCTGGAAGATGGTGTTTGACAACAAGCTTTACGTGATCGACCTCACCACCAATCCGCCGGCCCTGATCGACACCGTTACAGTCGGCAAGCAACCCTCCGGCCTGTCGATCAACCGTTCGGGCAATCTCGCGCTGGTCACCAATCGTGCCGACAACTCGATCGGCGTGCTGCGCATCGCCGGCAAGAAGGTGACCCTCGTCGATACGGTGACGATCGGAGAGCAGGTTACGCACGTGGTGTTCTCGTCGGACGGCAAGCGCGCAATGGCCGCGAAGTTTCCAGGCCACAAGCTCGCGCTGCTCGAGGTGAGCGGCGAGAAGGTCACCTATACCAAGCAGGACATACCCGTCGGCTTGTGGCCCTACAACTTCGATATCACGCCTGACGGCAAGCTGGCGCTGTCCGCCGATAACGGGGCAGCAGGCCGGTCCGACGGAAACACTGACACCGTGACCGTGGTCGACCTCGAGGCGAACCCGCCGCGTGTGATCGACAAGGTCGTGATCGGCGATGCACCGGAAGGTTTCGCCATCAGTCCCACCGGAAAGCTCGCGGTGGCGCTGCTGTTGAACGGCAACGACGCGGCCAAGAACGCTTGGTTCTACAACCGCAATGGCAAGGTAGTGGCGCTCAAGATCGACGGCAAGAAGGTGACGCGCAGCAACGAAGTCGAGGTGCGCGGCCTGCCGGAGGGTGCGGTATTCAGCAACGACGGACGGTACATCTACGTCGGCAACTATCAGGATCGCGACATTTCCATCCTGCGCGTCGATGGCGATCAAATCGTCAACACCGGAAAAACGCTGGCGCTGCCCGGTCAACCCGCGTCGATGCGGGGTCGAGCGCGCTAACGCGGTCGGGGGATTTTCAATTCTTCGACTCTAGCGGAATGTGAGATCCAGGACCGACCGGCCGCGCGTCCAGGTCACCCGGGATCGCAACCGCTCATGGAGCCCCAAGCGCTTGCACTTCGATCTCTCCTAGAGAACCAGCAAGTCGCCGCTCTTGCAACATTGCACGAAGGTGAACCGGCGGTCTCCATGGTTCCGTATGCCTTGCTGCCCCAGGGACAAGGCATCGCAATTCACGTCAGCCGGTTGGCTACGCACACGGCAGATATGCTCACGAACCCAGCGGTCGGGCTGCTCGTGACCGCGCCACTGGCGGCTTCTACTTCACCACAAGCACTTCCACGCGCCAGCATTCAGGGCAAGGCCCAGCAGTGGGCAAGTGACTCACCTGCGTACTCGCAAGCGCGCGCGCTCTACCTATCCCGGTTCCCACAGAGCGAAGAGATGTTCGCGTTCTCTGACTTCTCGCTTTTCGTCATCGCGGTCCGTTCAGTGCGCTTCGTCGGGGGCTTTGCTCAAGCCGTCTCCGTCACAGCCGAGCAATTTGCCTCAATCATGGGCGCAACCTCGTGATGAATGCTGCCTAACCCTGTGCTCAACCGGACGGACCGGCACGCGGCTCGTCGTTGGCGGGCATCGGCCCGGCCCACCGGTTAGCTTGCGCACGTTAGGCGGCAAGCCGCGGCCAATGGCTGGCATCGGCCCATGAGCAGTCGCTCGTGGTCACGTCTAGAGATGCTACCCGGACATTGAATCAGTGCCATGGCCGATCCACGGCGTCATGGTTGCAATGCATCCCGTCGTTTCGGTCGAAATTGCGCGCGCAGCGCTTGAACGCGGCATCAGACATATCGGGTTCCACCGCTCATTTGGCTCAGGCAGCGTTTCGTCTGAAGCCGTTGCAATGTGTCGAACGCGAGGTGTCGAACCCATTGTGCGGGGCTGCCCTCTCATGTACGGCCAGCCGGTTGATCCTGGTCACCGCTTCTTCCGCGGGTGGCTACGTCTGCGACGCCGCGTTCCCGGTTAGTTTTCGTAACGCCTGGGACGGCGCGCGGCGTAGACACGCCGCTTGACGCCGCATGCCCGGCCCGACAAGATGGCGAGTCCGCCGCTGCCGCGACCGCCGCGTCGCCGCGCTTGCCAAGAAGAATTCGATGATCACCCGCCTCCACGCCCTGCTCTTCGCGCTCGCCCTCGCCTCCCCTGCCGCCGCCGACGTCGCCGACACGAAGACCGAGCGCCAGCTCTTTCTTTCGGGCGCGAATTTCAAGCTCGTCATCCCGCGCGATGACTGGGTGATCACGCGCGAGCAGCCGCGCGCGGACGGCCGCTCGGTGTATTACGCGCTCTCGAGCGCGAAGCGCGAGATGACGCTTTGGCTCTTCATCGACCAGACGCCCGTGTGCCAGAGCGCCGTGGCTTGCCTCGAGTTCGCGATGAAGAACACGGCCTACGCCGAGGCAAAGGACATGAAGTTCGCCGACCAGGATCCGTTCAAGATCGTCCAGTTCACTCTCGAGGGCAGCCCGGGCAACCTGCCCCAGCAGCGCCTGATAGCGGCCGCGTACGTCGATGGCTGCTGGATCGACGTCCACCTCTTCCAGGCCGCGCGCGAAGGCGCGGCCGCCGCCCTTTTCGCGTTCCTCAAGCTCGTGTCGGTCAAATGAACACTCATTCGCGGCCGGCGCTCTGGGTGGTCGCCGGCGCGCTCCTCCTCGGCGCGGCGGTCGCGTCCGCGCAGACGTTGAAGCCGCACCCGATCGCCAAGGACCATCCGATCGTCGGCCGCTGGACCTACACGGTTCCCGACGGCTCGTGCACGGAGACCTATAACTTCCGCACCGACGGCACCACCGTCGTCACGAGCGGCGACGAGATCGCGGAGAGCGTCTTCGACATCGCCGCCAAGCCCGGCCGCGACGGTTTCTACAAGTGGACGGACAAGCTCGTCAAGGACAACGGCAGGAAGGACTGCGCTGGCGAAGTAACAGCGGTGGGCAAGGTCGTCACGAACTACATCCTGTTCAGCCCGGCCGGCGATCAGTTCATCATCTGCGCGCAGGAGTCGCTCGACGCGTGCTTCGGCCCGTTGCAGCGCGCACGCGGCACGAGCATTTGACGGGATCCGTCGCGCCGGGCGGACCCCGATCGTGACGACCCCGCGCGTCGCGCTCCTCGTTGGCATCCTGGCCGGTATCGCGGCGCTCCCCGTTGCCGCGTTCGCGGCCGGCCCTAATGCCCCCGCCGGGGCGTCCGACACGGACCTGCCGCTTCTCTGGGCGCTGCCATTCGCGGGGCTCCTGCTGTCGATCGCGGTCGTGCCTCTCTTCGCGCCAAAGTTCTGGCACGACCACTTCGGCAAGGTCTCCGCGGCATGGGTGCTGATCCTGATCGTCCCGTTCGCGCTGCTTCAAGGTACAGCGGCGACGGTCCGCCCGCTCGCGCACGCGATCGTAGAGGAGTACATCCCGTTCATCGTCATCCTGTTCGCGCTCTACACGATCTCGGGCGGCATCTGCGTGCGCGGTTCCTTCGTCGGCACGCCGTGGCTCAACACGGCCATCCTCGCGCTCGGCGCGGCGATCGCGAGCGTGATGGGAACCACCGGCGCCTCGATGCTGCTGATCCGGCCGCTCCTCACCGCGAACGAGGCGCGCCGGCATACGTCGCACACGGTCGTCTTCTTCATTCTCCTCGTCGGCAATGTCGGCGGCGCGCTGTCGCCGCTTGGTGACCCGCCCCTGTTCATCGGCTTCCTCAAGGGCGTCGACTTCTTCTGGGAGCTGCGGAACCTGCTCGAACCGACGATGCTGCTTGCGGGCGCGATCCTGCTGATCTATTTCGTAGCGGACCTCTGGCTCTACCGGAAGGACGGACGGCCGCATGCGCCGGCGGCGCCGGCGCAGCGCTTCGCGATCGAGGGCTCGCGCAACCTCCTTCTGATCGTCGCGGTCGTCGGTGCGGTCCTGATGTCGGGTCTCTGGCAGTCGGGCATCGATTTCGACGTGCTGGGCGCGCACCTCCCGCTCGAGAACCTGTTGCGCGATGTGCTGCTGGTCGCGTTCGCCCTCGCCTCGCTCGCGCTCACGCCGAAGGCCATCCGCGAGCACAACGCATTCCATTGGGCGCCGATCGTCGAGGTCGCGAAGATCTTCGCCGGAATCTTCATCACGATCATCCCGGTGCTCTCGATGCTTGCCGCGGGACGCGACGGCGCGCTCGGCTTCGTGAGCAAGCTCGTCCTCGACGCGGCCGGCGAACCGCGCAACCTTGGGGTCTTCTGGACGACGGGCCTGCTCTCGGCGTTCCTCGACAACGCGCCCACGTACCTCGTCTTCTTCAACCTCGCCGGCGGCGACGCGCAGGAGCTCATGACCGCGCACGCAGCGACGCTCAAGGCGATCTCGATGGGAGCGGTGTACTTCGGGGCGCTGACCTACATCGGCAATGCGCCGAACTTCATGATCAAGGCGGTGGCCGAGGACCGCGGCGTCGCGATGCCGAGCTTTTTCGGCTTCGTCGCTAAGTCGGGCGGCGTCATGTTGCCGCTGCTCGCGTTTGTCGGCTGGGCGTACTTGTAGCGCTTGCCGTGCGCACGCGGGTAGTTTAGGATTATCGAAACCGGGGCCGGCAGATCCCCGGCGGCTTCCCGCCAAGACGGTGTCCCGTCCAAATCTGCGTTCCGTCCTCGATCGGGCGGCTGACCATGGACACCGTCGCGCTAACGCTCCTCTCCGTGCTGACCGCAGTCCGTGCCTCGCGCGCTGGCTGCGTCGTCGCGCGCGATCGGCTATTCGTGGGTCGCCCTCCCGTTCTCGCGGACGCTCCCGAGGTATTTCACTGGAGACACGCATGGACAAGACGATGATGGGGGTGGCGATGGCGGCGCTCGCCGGGAGCGCGCAGGCGGTGACGGTCGGCTTCGACGGCGATCGCCCCGGCGCGCTGCCCGCCGGATGGATCGCGGGCGTCACCGGCAAGGGCGCGCACCGCTGGGCAGTCGAGGCCGACGCGAGCGCGCCGAGCGCGCCGCACGTGCTGCGGCAGTCGGGCGTCGGCGACTTCCCGTGGTGCGTGAAGCAGGACGTCGCGCTCACCGACGGGTTCGTCGAGACGCGATTCAAGCCGATCGACGGCCGGCAGGACCGCGCCGGCGGTGTAGTGTGGCGCTGGAAGGACGGCGACCACTATTACGTCGCGCGCGCGAACGCGCTCGAGGACAACGTGTCGCTCTACCACACCGAGCGCGGGCGGCGGGTCACGATCAAGTACGTCGACGCGCCGGTCGCGGCCGGCGTCTGGCACGTGCTGCGTGTGGAGTTCCACGGGATGCGCATCCGCGTGCTGCTCGACGGCAAGCCCTACATCGAGCTGGACGACGCGCACATCGCGGGACCCGGCGCGGTTGGCGTGTGGACCAAAGCCGACAGCGTCACCGCGTTCGACGACTTCGCGTACGGCGCGTTACCCTCGCAATGACCGCGCGCGAATCGAGCGTGCGGGCCTCACGACAGGTCCGACGCATCCTGCTCGCAAAGGGGCTGCGCGCGTTCGGCGATGGCTTCGTCAGCGTGCTCCTGCCGATCTACCTGCTGGAGCTGGGGTTGCGACCGCTCGACGTCGGCATCATCGCCACGGCGACCCTGCTAGGCTCGGGTGTGCTGACGCTCGCCGTCGGTCTGCGCGCGCATCGCTTCGCGTACCGGACGTTGCTGCTCGCGGCCACGGGGCTGATGGCCGCGACCGGCGTGGGCTTCGCGACGGTCACGGCGTTCTGGCCGCTGCTCGCGATCGCCGTCGTCGGGACGCTCAACCCGTCGAGCGGCGACGTGAGCGTGTTCCTGCCGCTCGAGCACGCAGTGCTGTCGCGCCTCGCCGGCGACAAGGAACGCACCGCGGTTTTCGCACGTTACAGCCTGGTCGGCGCGCTCGCCGCGGCCGTGGGTTCGGCGGCGGCGGCGATGCCCGCTGTCATCGCGAGTGTCACCGGGCTCTCGACGCTTGCCTCGCTTCAGGTGATGTTCGTCGTTTACGCGCTGCTCGGGCTTGCGGCGGCAATCGCCTACCGCGGATTGCCCGAAACCGCCGAATCGGCGGGCGCCCGGGTCGCGGTACCGCTGCGCGAATCGAAGCAACGGGTCTACGGGCTGGCGGCGCTTTTCAGCCTCGATGCCTTCGGCGGGGGCTTTGTCGTGCAGTCGATGGTCGCGCTGTGGCTCTACCAGCGGTTCGGCCTGTCGCTCGCGACGGCCGGCGCGATCTTCTTCTGGACTGGCGTGCTGTCGGCGTTGTCGTTTCTCGCCGCGGTGCGCATCGCCGGACGCATCGGGCTCGTCAACACGATGGTGTTCACGCACCTGCCCGCGAACCTGTGCCTCATGCTCGTTCCGTTCATGCCCGATCTCGGCTGGGCAATCGCGCTCCTGCTCATCCGCGCGGCGCTGTCGCAGATGGACGTGCCGACGCGGAGCTCGTACGTGATGGCGATCGTGTCGCCGGCGGAACGCCCGGCGGCCGCGAGCGTTACGTCGGTTCCGCGGAGCCTCGCCTCCGCGGCGAGCCCGTTTCTCGCGGGCTGGCTCCTGACTGTCTCGCCGTTCGGTTGGCCGCTGTTCGTCGCGGGAAGTGTAAAGGTTGCCTACGACCTTCTACTGCTCGCCTTCTTCGGCAACGTGCGACCACCGGAGGAACGAGCGGCACCAGGCGATTGATTTGCAAGCGAACCTGCCAAGCACGTTGCGTGGGTAGCACACCCCTATGTAATGCGCGCCGACGATCGCGTCACTTCCCCCTTTCCTGTAACCGTGGCGGGGGTTTTTCGGAAGTGCAATGTGTACTTAACAACACTCGTGATTTCAGCCACATATCGCAATAACCGACCGCGGGTACTTGACGCCACGGCCTTTCGGAGAGACATTGCGAACCGTATGCTGTATGGGCGAGCCGGTCGACGGTCCCTCGTGCAGACGTGTGCAACTCAATTTGGCAAAACTGTCGTAAGGCAGTGACGCAAAGCCTCCGGCCCGGCGCAGATCGCGCCGGGTAGCGGGGTTGCCGGCGGAGTCCCGCCGTCACCCATGACGGCGCGTCGTCCGCGCTGTATCCGGTCCACGTCACTGTCGGCGGCGCTAATTGCGGAGGCGACGACGTGGATCCTATTTCCGAAACGTCGAATGTCCCGGGCGCGGTGGACGATGCCTCGTTCGTCGCCGGTTCGCGCGGCGGTGAGGAGTTCAGCGTGGGCTCGGCCGCCGACTTCGAAGCAGCCGGCGAATTCGTCGAATCGACGCGTGCCCGGAAGATCCGCAGGCTGATATCGGACCAGCGCTACTTCGGTCTCACGGCGCGCCAGTTCCATGCGGGCGCCGCGCGGATGCTCGAGCGCGTTTCCGCGCAGCAGCCTGCGGGGAAGGCGCAAATCGACCTCGAATGTCTGGGCCACGATTATTTGCTCGAGCCCGCGGCAAGCCTGGGCTTGCTGCGCGCGATGCTCGCCGGTGGCCTGCTGATTCCCGACGGCGCCGGTTACTATCGGCCGACGGAGCGCTTTCGCGAATACGCGGCGGCACCGCTGGTCGCGCCGCTGTCGCGCGCCCGCGCGAAGATGCTGGTCGACGCCGCGTGCGATCTCGCCGCGCAGATCAATGCGGACTGGGCGCGGAATCCGTTCGAGATCAAAATGGTAGCAGTGTCCGGCCCCTACATGAGCCGCGACGCCCAGCTGCCGGAGCTCTCCCTGTGGCTCGTACTCCGCCCGCGCGTCGAGAAACAATCTCGGCGCTGGCGAGCGATGGTGACCAAGGGCGCGGGATTGCGCCAGATCCTGATGGCGGTAAGCTCAATCAGCTCATTTGTCGTGGCGCGCATCGTCGCGCACAAGAGCGTCATCCCACGTCCGTTCTGCGTCGTGTTCCAGGCGAGCGAAGCCTTCGCAGAACCGGAAGTTTCGGCGTCGCAACGATTCCGCGAATGGGGCCAGTCGATCGGCGAGCTGCTCGGCGCGGGGGCTTACAGCTCGGGGCGCGGCCGCGGTCAGCGGAGATAGACCGGCCCGTTGCGGGCGTCGCGAGGAGCCGCTCAGGCGTGCATCAACCCATTACCGCGGCGGAGAACCGTCGCTCACTGCGCCTGACCTTCCGCGACACCCGTTGAGAAACAGGTTGACGACGTCGCGCGCCCAGGCGTCCGACTCAATCGGGGTCATCGGCGCACCAAGTCCCATCGCCCGCCGCTGCGGCAGCGTCATGACCATGTAGAGGAACTGTTCCGCGGCGAAGGCCGGATTGTCGAGCGCGAGCCCTCCCGCGCGCGCCTCGCGCTCGAGCACGCCGGCGATGAGGCCGATCGCTTCCGCTGTCGATCCCTCTTCCGTCATCGCGGCGACGAGTTGCGGGAATCGCGCCGACTCCGCGACGATCAGGCGATGAAGCGCGAGCGCCGGCGGCGACAGCGCCGCGTGGAGGATGAGCCCCGCGAGGCGCTCCAGGATTTCCTCGAGATTGGCGCCTCCGAGCAAAGGCATATCGCGAGGCGGACGCAGGCGTTCGATGATGCGATGGACGACGGCGCCGAAGAGCGCGGGCTTGTCCTCGAAGCGATGGTAGAACGTGCGCTTCGAGATTCGCGCCTGTCGAGCCACCGCCTCGATGCTCGTCGCGCCGAAGCCGTGCGCAAGGAACAGATGGGTGGCGGCGTCGAGAATCTGCTCGCGCAGTTGCTGTGCTTGCTCCCGCGAAGGGCGACCCCCGCGACGCGAAGGCCGCGACGCACTACCGGCAACCGTCTCGGTGCGAGCCCGCGAGGTCGAACCGGTGGGGGCTGACCGCGTCATCCCTTGACGCGGTCAACGTCCGTAGTCGTAGGAATAGCGGGGCGCGGGTGAAGGCTGCGGGCGGTAATCCGGAGGCGGCGCGTACTGGACCGGCTGCGCCGGGTAGTAGGAAGACGCAGGCGCGCGGTAGTAGGTTCGCACTGGAGGTGGACCGTAGTTGGCCGGGGGCGCACCGTAATACGCCCGAGCCCCGGGAGCATCCTGATAGGCGGGCGCCTGAGGGGCGTCGTAGTACGCCGGCGCGGCGGGCACGCTGCCATAGACCGGCGCCGCCGGCGCACGGTAGTAGGCCGGCGCAGGGGGCGCACTGTAGTAGGCCGGTGCTGGTGGAGCGTTGTAATAGGCAGGCGCCGCGGGCGCGGCGTAGTACGCGGGCGGCGCAGTGTAGGAAACGGGCGGCGGCACATAGGCCGGCGGTCCATAGGAGTACGGAGCGCTCACGGCCGCTGCTGCGATGGCGATGGGCGCCGTGACGATCGCCGCCGCCGTGCCGACCACGGCCGCGGCCAAGCCGAAGATCGGCCAGACGCCATACCCATAACCGTAGCCGCCGTAGCCGTGGCCATGTCCGCCATGGCCCCATTGGACATGCCCGCGATGTCCCCAATGCCCGCGATCCCCGGCAAAGGCCGACGAGAGCGGCGCGAGTGCAAGTGCAACTCCGACGAGGCTTCCGATTGCAGCGGCTTTGTACCTGGTCATCGCGGGTCCTCCAGATGGGTGAACTGCCTACGATCGCGGCGAGGCTAGCACATCGATAAACGCAACGCAACCGTACCGTTTCATATTTTAGCGCGCCCTTTCGAGCTTGGCCGCAGCCCGTTGGGCCGCCGCGTTACCCGACGACGAGGATATGAACCCGAAACGGCCCGTGCGCACCCAGCACGATCGTCTGCTCGACGTCGCCCGTGCGGGAAGGCCCGGAGATCATGTTCATCGCGCGCGGCATTCCGCCGCGCTCGCGGCGGACGAGGGCGAACGCCTCCTCCATCCCGGACACGATGCGATCCGCCCGAAGGACCGCAACGTGCGTGTCGGGCAGGAGCGTGGTCGCGGTCGGGGTGTCGGCACCGGTGAGCACAACCAGCGTGCCGGTTTCGGCGATCGCGCAGAATGCGCCGGTGATGCCGAGCCGGTCGTCACCGACCGTCGGACGCGCCTCGATGTCGAGCCCGGCGCCCTTCCAGTCGAGGTCGGCGAACTCGGGCCAGCAGACGCCCCGGTGCGATTTCTGCGCTTCGAGCGCGGGCGGCAGCACGAGCGCATCGAGGTAGCGCGCGACCGCGGCGGGAATGCCCGCGCGATCAGGAAGACGCTCGACGGTGCTCTCCATGTCGGTCGCGCGCTGCATGAAACGCGCGAGGAGGTCGGCCTGAATCGACGGACGCGGACCGTGCGCGTGCGCCGCCATGTAACCCTCGGCCTCGACGCGCGCTCTCTCGCCGTCGCCCGAGCCGAGTGCCTTGCGGACGCGGCCGAGGACCGCGTCGCGCGCGGATTTGTTCGAGGCGAGGCTCGTCGCCATGCGCGTTGCCTCCTACCGCTGCGCCGTCCGGGCGACCGCGGGCTTGCCCGTGTCTTTCGCGTGGCGCCGCACGAACGTGTCGAGCCGCGCGACGCCCTCGCGGATCGCCGCGGGCGACGCCGCGTACGAAAATCGGATGTGCTGGCCATCGCCGGGCACGCGCCGCCCGAAGTGAATGTCGGCGAGCACCGCGACACCGGCCTCCTCGAGCAATCGCTTGCGGAACGCTTCCGAATCGGCGCATCCCGTCATCGCGCAGGCGTCGGTGACGTTTGGCCACGCATAGAATGCGCCGCCGGGCATCTTGCAGGCGATGCCCGGCACTTCGTTCAAGAGACCGACGATCAGGTCGCGGCGCTCGCGGAAGCTCGTGCGCATCGCGTCGGCCGCGTCCTGCGGACCGGTGACCGCCTCGACCGCCGCCCACTGCGAGATCTGCGACGCGCACGAATCCGTGTTCGTGATCCACCGCGTGAAGATCGGCGCGAGCGTCCGGTTGGCGGCGAAGCCGATCCGCCAGCCGGTCATCGCCCACGTCTTCGACGCGCCGTCGCTGATGATCGTGCGCTCCAGCATGCCCGGGCGCGCCGCCAGTGTGTCGAAGGCGCCGTCGTAGGCGAGCCGCGAGTAGATCTCGTCGGCGTAGACCCAGATCTGCGGATGCTGCTGGAGGATCGCGGCGATTGCGTCGAGGTCGGCCGCGTGCAGCATTCCGCCCGTCGGGTTGTGCGGCGTGTTGAGGATGAGGAGACGCGTCTTCGGCGTGATCTTCGCCTCGAGCTCGGCGGGATCGAACGCGAAATCGCGCGCCTCGCGCAGGTAGATGGGCACCGGCACCGCGCCGTTGGCGACGATCTGCGATTCGTAGATCGGAAAGCCCGGCACCGGGTAGATCACCTCGTCGCCGGCGCCGTAGTCGGTCACCGACGCGATCGTGTAGGCGATAAAAGGCTTCGCGCCCGCGCCGACGACGACGTCGTCGGGCTTGACGTCGATGCGGCGCCGCGTGCCGATGTCCTTCGCGGCAGCCGCGCGCAACTCGTCGATGCCGGCCGATGGCGTGTAGCCGTGCTTGCCCGCGTGGATCGCGGCGATCGCCGCGTTCTGCACGTTCGGGGGCGTCGGGAAATCGGGCTGGCCGATACAGAACGAGACGATGTCCTTGCCTTGGCGGACGAGCGCGTTGACCTCGGCCAGCACGACGAACGCGTTCTCGGTGCCGAGCGATTCCGCGCGACGCGACAGCGGCGGGATCGACAGATGGACGTTGTGCGGAGCGTTCACGATCCCCTCCCCTGCTGCTTCGCGCGGTAGAGCTCGCGGAACGTGCGGCCCGCGGGCGCCGGCAGGTCGCGACCCTCGGTCCAGCCGCTGCCGACCGGCAGCTTGTGGATCAGGCCGTCGCGACCGCCCCAGGCTTTCATCATTCGGACTGCAATTCCGGTCCCGAAACCGTAGAGCGCCGGATGCTGCGCGACCCACGACCAGAGCGCGAGGCCGGTCCGCTCGTACCACGGGCGCAGTCCCGTCTCGAATGCCTTCTCGCGGAGCTTGCGCTGGAGGTCCGGCAACGGAATCCGGACCGGGCAGACGACGCCGCATTGATTGCACAGCGTAGAGGCCGCCGGCAGGTCCTGTGCCTTGTCCAGCCCGACGTACATCGGCGTCAGGATCGAACCGATCGGCCCCGGGTAGACCCAGCCATAGGAGTGGCCGCCGACGTTCTGGTACACGGGGCAATGGTTCATGCAAGCGCCGCAGCGGATGCAGCGCAGCGCTTCGCGCACGTCGCTGGCGAGAACCGCCGTGCGGCCGCTGTCGACCAGGATGAAGTACATGTGCTCGGCGCCGTGGAACTCGCCCTCGCCCTTCGTTCCGGTGAGGATGTCGACGTAGTTCGAGATCGACTGGCCGGTCGACGAGCGCGGCAGGAGCCGCATCAGCGTCGCGACGTCTTCCAGCGTCGGCACGATCTTCTCGATGCCGGAGATCGCGACGTGGACCTTCGGCAGCGTCGTCGTCAGCGTCGCGTTGCCCTCGTTGGTCACCAGCACGACCGAGCCCGTCTCGGCGACGAAGAAGTTGCCGCCCGAGACGCCCATGTCGGCGGTCAGGTAGTGCCCCCGCAGCACGCCGCGCGCTTCCTGGCACAGCTCATCGATCCCGGTCTTGACCGGCGTGCCGTGCGCCTTGTGGAAGAGCTCCGCGACCTCCTCCTTCGACTTGTGCAGCGCGGGTCCGATGATGTGCGACGGCGGCTCGTAATCGTTGATCTGCAGGATGTATTCGCCCAGGTCGGTCTCGACGACCTTCATCCCGGCGCCCTCGATCGCGTGGTCGAGCGCCGACTCCTCCGAGACCATCGATTTCGACTTGATGATCTTCTTCACCTCGTGCTTCGCGGCGATTTCGAGCACCAGCGCGTTGACGTCGGACGGCGTTTCCGCCCACAGAACCGTGGCGCCGTGCGCTGTTGCGTTCCGCTCGAAGATCTCGAGCCAGACATCGAGGTTGTCGAGCGCGCGGTTGCGGATCGCCTTGCCGGCGTCGCGCGTGCCTTCGAAGTCGTCGAGCTCGACCAGCGAAGCCCGCCGCTTGGCGACGAACTTCCCCTGCATTTTCTTCAGGTTGTGCTGGAGCCGCGCGTCGTTCAGCTTGACGTGCGCGGTCTCCTTGAAGTGCATCGAAGCGACTTGCATGGTCACCCGCCTATCTTGCCTTGCCCGCGAGCACCTCCGCGACGTGCAGCACGCGGGTCTTCGTGTCGCCGCGCCGGCGAAGCCGGCCCTCGATGTTCAGCATGCACCCGAGGTCGCCCAGCACGACGGCATCCGCGCCGGTGGCCGGCGATCGCCGTGCATTTGTTGTCGGCGAGCCGTGCGGAGATCTCGCCGTACTTGATCGAGAACGTGCCGCCGAAGCCGCAACAGACCTCGCATTCGGGCATCTCGGCAAGCCTGGCGCCGGGCACCTTGGCCAGCAGCGCGCGCGGCTGCGCCTTGACGCCCATCTCGCGCAGTCCGGCGCAACTGTCGTGGTAGGTGATCGTGCCCTCGAAGCCGCCGGGGATCTTGTCCAGACCCAGCTTCTCGACGAGAAACGCGGTGAGCTCCCACGTCTTCGCCGCGAGCGCCTCGACGCGCTTCAGCATCGCCGCATCGTCGGTGAAGAGGTCCGCATAATGCGTCCGGATCATGCCAGCGCACGAACCGGACGGCGCGACCAGGTAGTCGCAGTCCTCGAACTCGGCGACCACTTTGGCGGCCAGCGCCTTCGCATCGGCGCGATCGCCCGAGTTGTACGCCGGCTGGCCGCAGCACGTCTGCGTCGGTGGCACGAAGACCTGGGCCCCGCCGGCCTCGAGCAACTCGATCGCCGCGAAGCCGATCGACGGCCGCATCAGATCGACGAGACAGGTGACGAAGAAGCCGACGCGCATGGGGAAAGAACGAGGGCAGACCGTGCCGATCTTAGCACGCCCGTCCATCAGCCCGTCGTCCCCGCGCGCGCGGGGATCCAGTGTCGTTGAAAGTCACTGGGTTCCCGCCTTCGCGGGAACGACATCATAGGAATCCGGACTGCTGGAGCGCGAGCGCGCACCAGCCCATCAGCTGCTGCGGGAAGACGCCGAAAACGAGGATCGCGAGACCGTTGGCCGAAAGCAGCGCCCGGTTGTCGCCGCGGGCGACGATCGGCGCAGTGTCGGTGGGATCGTCGAAATACATGAGCTTGACGATGCGCAGGTAGTAGAACGCGCCGACCAGCGACGTCAGCACGGCGACGACCGCGAGCCACGTGAAGCCGGCGCCGACCGCCGCCATGATCACCGCGAACTTCGCGTAGAAGCCGACGGTCGGCGGAATCCCGGCCAGCGAGAACATCACGAACAGCATCATCAGCGCCCACCACGGCGAGCGCCGGTTGAGTCCCCTGAAGTCGTCGATCTGGTCGGCCTCGAAGCCCTCACGCGAGAGCAGCATGACGATGCCGAAGGAGGCGAGGCTCGTCAGCACGTAGGCCACGGCGTAGAACATCGCGGCCGAGTAGCCATCGAGGTTGGCGGCGAGGAATCCCATCAGCATGAAGCCCATGTTGGCGATCGTCGAGTACGCCAGCATCCGCTTGATGTTCGACTGCGCGATCGCGATCAGGTTGCCGAGGATCATCGAGAGGAGCGAGAGCACCATCAGCATGCCCTGCCAGTCGAACTCGAGTCCGACGAGCGCGATCGCGAGGAGCCGCATCATGAACGCGAACGCCGCGAGCTTCGGCGCGGTCCCGATCAGCAGCGTCACCGCGGTCGGCGCGCCGTCGTACACGTCGGGCACCCACATGTGGTAGGGCACCGCGCCCAGCTTGAAGCCGATGCCCGAGACGACGAACACGAGCCCGAAGAGCAGGATCACCCGGTTCCCCTGCCCGGCCAGGATCGCCTCCGCCACGCGAACCAGGTCGAGCGAGCCGGTCGCGCCGTAGATCATCGACATGCCGTAGAGCAGCATCCCCGAGGCGAGCGCGCCGAGGACGAAGTACTTCATCGCCGCCTCGGAGGCGCGCTTCGAGGTCCGGTGCATCGCGACCATCGCGTAGAGCGACAGTGCCTGCAGCTCGAGCCCCATGTACAGCGTGACGAAGTTGCCGGCCGAGATCATCACCAGCATCCCGAGCAGCGTCGTCAGCGCCAGCACGAAGGTCTCGCCGCGGAAGAGGCCGCGCGCCTCGAGGTAGCCGCGCGAATAGAACAGCGTGAGCGCGACGGCCATGCAGGTGAAGAACCGGAACAGGTCCGACAGCATGTCGTCGATGACCATCCCGTTCAGCGCGCGCACCGGCTCGGCCTGCGCGGTCGCGACGATGCAGCCACGCCGCGACCACGAGCGTCGCCTGCGTCGCCCAGAAGCTCCAGTGCCGCAGTCGGTCGGGCAGGAACACGTCGACCACGAGGATCGCACAGGCGCCCGCGAGGACGATGGCCTCGGGCAGGACGGAAACGAAGTTGAGCGCGTTCATCGTCGGCTGTGCCGTCACAGCTTGCTTCGGGCCACGTGCGTCAGGAGATCGGTCACCGACGAATGCATCACGTCGACGAAGGGCTTCGGCCAGATGCCCATCCACAGCACCAGCGCGGCCACGCTCGCGAGCAGCCAGAACTCGCGGCGATTGACGTCGGCGAGCTTCGCCACGACGGTCGTTCGCGATGGCACCATAGATCACGCGCTTGTACATCCACAGCGTGTACGCGGCGCCGAGGATCATGATCGTCGCCGCGGTCGCACCGAGCCAGAAGTTCACCTTCACCGAGGCGAGGATCACCATGAACTCGCCGACGAAGCCGGACGTCGCGGGCAGCCCCGAGTTGGCCATCGCGAACAGCATCATGAACGCCGCGAACTTCGGCATCGTGTTGACGACCCCGCCGTAGTCGGCGATCTGCGCGACTGTGCATGCGGTCGTACATCACGCCAACGCAGAGGAACAGCGCCGCCGAGACGAAGCCATGCGAGATCATCTGCACGAGGCCGCCCTCGACGCCCAGCGGCGAGAACAGGAAGAAGCCCAGCGTGACGAAGCCCATGTGCGAGATCGACGAGTACGCGATCAGCTTCTTCATGTCGCCCTGAACCAGCGCGACGAAGCCGATGTAGACGATCGCGATCAGCGACAGCGCGATTACGAACGAGGACAGGTAGCGCGACGCGTCGGGCACGATCGGCAGGATGAAGCGGACGAAGCCGTACGCGCCGATCTTGAGGGTGATCGCCGCGAGGATCACCGAGCCGCCGGTCGGCGCCTCGACGTGGGCGTCCGGCAGCCACGTGTGCACCGGCCACATCGGCACCTTGACGGAGAACGACAGGAAGAACGCGACGAACAGCAGGAGCTGGACGTTGAGCGCGAGCGGCACGTGGTACCACTCGAGGATCGAGAACGTGTCCGACACGTTGTAGAGATAGATCAGCGCCACCAGCATCAGGAGCGAGCCCAGCAGCGTGTAGAGGAAGAACTTGAGCGCCGCGTAGACCCGGTTCGGCCCGCCCCAGATCCCGATGATCAGGTACATCGGAATCAGCATGGCCTCGAAGAACACGTAGAACAGGATGCCGTCGAGCGCGGAGAATGCGCCGTTGATGAGTCCGGACTGGATGAGGAACGCGGCCATGTACTGCGCGACGCGCGATTCGATCACCTCCCAGCCGGCCCAGACGACGACGAGCGTCATCAGGCTGTTGAGGATCACGAACAGCATCGAGATCCCATCGACGCCCAGGAAGTAGTGGATGTCGAAGCGCGGGATCCATTCGCCACGCTCGACGAACTGCATGTCGGACGTACCCGGCACGAAATGCAGCCACAGCGGCAGCGTGACCAGGAGCCCGAGCGCCGCACCTATGAGCGCGATCCAGCGCGCGAGGCCGGCGTCCGCGTCGCGCCGCACCGCCAGCACGGCGATGCCGGCCGACGATCGGGACCCAGATGGCAAGGGAGAGATAGGGCATCGCCATCGGAGCCTCAGCGCAGCGTCCACCACGAGAGCAGCGCGAACAGGCCGACGATCATCGTGAAGGCATAGTGGTAGATATAGCCCGACTGCAGGTGCCGGAGAAGGGCGGCGCCGAGCGCGACCATCCGGGCGGAGCCGTTGACGAAGAAGCCGTCGATGATGGAGCGGTCGCCAACGTCCGACAGCAGCCGGCCGATGCGCCGCGCGCCGCCGGCGAAGAACCAGTCGTTGAAACGGTCGAAGTAGTACTTGTTGTCGAGCAGCGTGTAGACGAAACCCGACGCCTTGCGGACGCGCTCGGGGAATGAAGGGTTGATCAGATAGCAGTACACCGCCGCGGCGATGCCGGCGACCGCGAGCCAGAACGGGAGGCTCGTGAGCGCGTGCACCAGGAACAGTGTGACACCGTGCCACTCCTCCCGGAGCTGCGCCATCGCCGGATGCGAGGCGGACACGGTGATCGAATCGCCGTAGAAGCCGCCGATCAGCATGGGCTCGACATAGGTCCAGCCCGCATAGACCGACGGGATCGCAAGCAGGATCAGCGGTGCCGTCACGACCCACGGGCTTTCCCTCGGCTTCTCCCCGCGAGGCAGGCCGTGATGCTCGTCAACGGCATGTGCGGTGTCGTGGTGATGCGGATCGGCCGCGAAGCGCTCGTTGCCGTGGAAGGCGAGAAACAGCATCCGGAACGAGTAGAACGCGGTCACGAACACGCCGGCCACGACTGCGAAATAGGCGTAGCCGTGGCCCGCGACGTTCGAGAAATGGACGGCCTCGATGATCATGTCCTTCGAGTAGAACCCGGCGAAGGGCGGGATGCCCGCTAGCGCAAGCGAGCCGATCACCGCGGTCCAGTACGTGATCGGCATATATTTGCGCAGCCCGCCCATACGCCGCAGGTCCTGCTCGTGGTGGAGCGCGATGATCACCGAGCCGGCGCCGAGGAAGAGCAGCGCCTTGAAGAACGCGTGGGTCATCAGATGGAAGATCGCGGCGCCATACGCCGAGACGCCCAGCGCGACCGTCATGTAGCCGAGCTGCGAAAGCGTCGAGTAGGCCACGACCCGTTTGATGTCGTTCTGCACGATGCCCGAGGAAGGCCATGAACAGCGCCGTCGTCGCACCGATCACCGTGACGACCGACAGCGCCGTGTCGGAGAGCTCGAACAGCGGACTCATCCGAGCGACCATGAAGATGCCGGCGGTCACCATCGTGGCCGCGTGGATCAGCGCGGAGATCGGCGTCGGGCCTTCCATCGAGTCCGGCAGCCACACATGCAATGGCACCTGCGCGCTCTTCCCCATCGCGCCGACGAAAAGGCAGATGCAGATGACGGAGAGGAGCGACCACGGCGCTGCGCCCCAGATCTTGACCGTCGTGCCGGCGAGCTCGGGACCGCGTGCGAAGACGCTCGCGTAGTCGAGCGTGCCGAAGTACGCGAGCACGAGTCCGATGCCCAGCACGAAGCCGAAATCGCCGACCCGATTCGCGAGAAACGCCTTCAGGTTCGCGTAGATCGCCGTCGGCCGTTCGTACCAGAAGCCGATCAGCAGGTAGGAAACGAGCCCGACCGCCTCCCAGCCGAAGAAGAGCTGGAGAAAATTGTTGCTCATCACCAGCATCAGCATGCTGAACGTGAAAAGCGAGATGTAGCTGAAGAACCGCGTGTAGCCAGGGTCGTCGGCCATGTAGCCGATCGTGTAGACGTGCACCATCAGCGAGACGAACGTGACGACCAGCATCATCAGCGCGGTCAGCGGATCGATCAGGAATCCGATCGACAGCCGGAGCTCGCCGGACTGGAGCCAGGTGTAGACGTCGCCGTTGAACATGTTGCCCGCCATGACGTCGCGGAAGATCGCGAACGACGCGAGCATCGAAACAGCGACGCCGAGGCAGCACAGCCAGTGCGAGACGCTGCGTCCGAGCCGCGGCCCGAACAGGCCGACGACGATCGCGGCGGCGAGCGGAGCGAGTGGGACAAGGAGGTAGAGCTGCTGCATGGTCATCGCGCGTCAGCCCTTCAGCCGGTCGAGATCCTCGACGTCGATCGAGCCGACGTTGCGGAAGAGCAGCACCAGGATCGCGAGCCCGATCGCCGACTCGGCGGCCGCCACCGTCAGGATGAAGAAGACGAAGGCCTGCCCGGCCATGTCGTCGAGGAAGCTCGAGAACGCGATGAAATTGAGATTGACGGCGAGCAGCATCAGCTCGATCGCCATCAGCAGGATGATCACGTTCCTCCGGTTGAGGAAGATCCCGGCCATGCTGATCGCGAACAGGACGGCCGCGAGCACGAGGTAGTGCGCCAGCGTCGGCGGCGCCGAAAGGAATGCCACGAAGTGTCCCCTACAAGACTTCTAGTTGATCGCGCCGTCGCCGGTTGCGGCGCGCGCTCCGCGCGCACCTCCCACAGCGACGCCGTCTTTGTCCCTACGGTTCACTCTTCTCGGACTTCATCGAGACGATGCGCAGCCGGTCCCGCGGCCGGACTTTCACCTGCTGGCCCGGATCCTGGTATTTCGTCTCGCGGCGCCGGCGGTGCGTGAGCGCGATCGCCGCGATGATCGCTACCAGCAGCACGACGGCGGCGATCTCGAACGGATAGACGTAATCGGTGTAGAGGAGCCGGCCGAGCGCCTGTGTGTTGCTGCCCCCGGCGGGCGTTGGCGCGGTACCGGCCGCCACGCCGATCGGGCGGTTGCCGAGCAGCACCAGCGCCATCTCGAGGAGGACCAGCACGAAGACGGTGGCGCCGACGGGAACGTAGCTCCTGAACTGGCGGCGCAGGCTGTCGAAGTTGACGTCGAGCATCATCACGACGAACAGGAACAGCACCATCACCGCGCCGACGTAGACCAGCACCAGCGCGATCGCGAGGAACTCGGCGCGCAGCATGAGCCAGTGCGCCGCCGCGGTGAAGAACGCCAGCACGAGCCACAGGGCCGCGTGCACCGGGTTCCTCGCGGTGACGACGCGCAGCGCGGCGAACACGAGGATCGCGGCAAAGACGTAGAACAGCGCAGCCTGGATGTTCATCGGTACTTCGCGTCCTCTTCGCGATCTCTGGCGATCTGCGCCTCGTAGCGATCGCCGACAGCGAGCAGCATTTCCTTCGTGTAGTAGAGGTCGCCGCGCTTCTCGCCGTGGTACTCGAGGATCCGCGTCTCGACGATCGAGTCCACCGGGCAGCTCTCCTCGCAGAAACCGCAGAAGATACACTTGGTGAGGTCGATGTCGTAGCGCGTCGTCCGGCGCGTGCCATCCTCGCGCTGCTCGGATTCGATCGTGATCGCGAGCGCCGGGCACACGGCCTCGCAAAGCTTGCAGGCGATGCAGCGCTCCTCGCCGTTCGGATAGCGACGCAGCGCGTGCAGGCCGCGGAAGCGCGGGCTCTGCGGCGTCTTCTCCTCTGGAAACTGCACGGTGACCTTGCGCGCGAACAGGTGGCGCCCGGTCAGCATGAGGCCGCGCCAGAGCTCGGCCAGGAGCCACGTGTTGAGGAACTCGCGCGCGCGCCGGAGCATGGCGGTCCTAGTGGAAAAGCCCCGCCCAGCGCGTCTGCATCATCACGGCCAGGAACACGATCCAGACGAGCGTGACGGGAATGAACACCTTCCAGCCGAGCCGCATGATCTGGTCGTAGCGGTAGCGCGGGAACGTCGCGCGGATCCACAGGAAGAAGAACAGCACGAACGCCATCTTCCCGAAGAGCCATGGCATCCCGTCGCCCAAGCGGCGCGGTCCCGCCAACGAGCGGCAACCACGCCGGCAAGCGTCTGCGCGTTGAGACCCGGCCACGGCGCGAGCCAGCCGCCGAGGAACATGACCGACGCCAGCGCCGAGATCAGGATCATGTTCATGTACTCGGCCAGGAAGAACACCGCGAAGGCGACGCCCGAGTACTCGACGTGGAAGCCGGCGACGATCTCGGACTCGCCCTCGGCCACGTCGAACGGGTGGCGGTTGGTCTCGGCGACCCCGGAGATCAAGTAGACGAGGAACAGCGGGAAGAGCGGAATGAAGTACCAGTACGCGAGGCCCCCTTCCTGGCCGCGGACGATGTCGGACAGGTTGAGCGTGTTCGCGGCCATCAGCACGCCGACCAGCGCGAAGCCCATCGCGATCTCGTAGGAGACGATCTGTGCCGCAGAGCGCAGGCAGCCCAGGAACGCGTACTTCGAGTTCGACGCCCAGCCCGCGAGGATGATTCCGTAGACGCCCATCGACGTCATCGCGAGCACGTAGAGGAGCCCGCGTTGATGTCGGCCAGCACGATGCCGTCGGTGAACGGAATGACCGCCCACGCAGCGAGCGCCGGTGCGATCGACAGGATCGGCGCGATGAAGAACAGGTAGCGGCTCGCGCCGGACGGCAGCACGATCTCCTTGAAGATCAGCTTGAAGACGTCGGCGAACGGCTGCAGCAGTCCGAGCGGACCGACGCGGTTCGGGCCGATCCGCACCTGCATCCAGCCGATGACCTTGCGCTCGACGAGCGTGAGATAGGCGACGCTCAGGATCAGCGGGATCGCGATCGCGACGATCTTCGCGAGCGTCCACACCACCGGCCAGGCGCGACCCAGCAGGTCGGCGACGGGCGCGAGAAGCGTGTCCATCTAGGCACGCTCCACGGTGATCGGTCCGGACAGGCCGTCGAGACCGCAGGTCGACGGATGCGCGGCGGCGATGCGCACGACACCCGCCGGGACGGCGGCGTCGACGGTCGCCGGCAGCACCGCCTCGCCGCGCCCCTGCCGCACGCGGATCGCGGCGCCGTCGGCCACGCCGATCTGCTGCAGCGTGATCGCGTTCATTCGCGCGCGCGGCGGCTTGCGCGTCGGCCGTCTGCTGCAGCGACGGCGCGCGGCGGACGAGCGGATCGGCGAAGTAGATCGGCACGTCCGCGACCCGCTCGAAGCCTTTCGCTGCGGCGAGGGCGGGCCACGATCGGGACGCGCGTGCCGTTGCCGAGCTTGCCCGGGATTTCGTCGTCCGCGGCAGCAGCTCCAGGGCGCGGACGTCGTCGATCGACTCGAACTCGAATCCCGGCAGGCCGAGCAGCGAACCCAGCACGCGCAGCACCTTCCACGCGGGCCGCGCATCGCCGCGAGGCTTCACGACGCCGTTGAACCGCTGCACGCGGCCCTCGCAGCTCACGAACGTGCCGGCGGTTTCGGTGAACGGGCTGACCGGCAGCAGGACGTCGGCGTAGGGCGTGCCGTGCCGGAACGGCGAGAGCACGACGACGAAGTCGGCAGCTTCGAGCGCCGCGCGCGCGGCGACAGGATGCGCGCAGTCGAACTCGGGCTCGGCGCCGAGGACGAGGTACGCCTTGCGCGGATCGGCGAGCATCGCACGTGCGTTCAGCGCCGTCCGCCCGCGGCAGCGCGCCGGCGACGATAGCCGCCGACGCTGTTCGCGGCCTCCGTGAGGCAGCCGAGCGTCGCCCCGGTGAGCTCCGCGAGCGCCTGCGCGAGCGCGAAGAGCTGCGAGGCCTCGGCGTGCTGTTCCGCGCCGTTGCCGAGCAGCACGGCCTTCCGCTCGCCCGACAGCAGCGACGCCGCGATCACCTGCGCCGCGGCCGTCGGCTCGATCCCGGCGAGTGCGGAAGGCGCCGTCTTGCCCGCGCCCTGCGCGGCGGCGACGACGATCTCGGCCAGCGCGAGCGGCAGGAGCGACGGCGACGCGACGAACGAGTGGGCGACGCGGATGAGCGAATCGTCGGCGACCGAATGCAGAAGCGAGACCTGCGCGCCCTTCTTCGCGGCCTGCCGCAGCCGCTGCGCGATCAGCGGATGGTCTTTGCGCAGGAAGCTGCCGACCACGAGCACGCGGTCCAGCGTGTCCAGCTCGGCGACCGGCAGGCCGAGCCACGGAATGCCCGTCGCCCTGGCCGTCGCCGCGGAAGTCGGACTGGCGCAGCCGGAAGTCGATGTTGTCGGAGCCCGAGCCCGCGCGCGAGCTTCGCCGCGAGCGCCATCTCCTCGAGCGTCGAATGGGGCGAGACGAGCGTGCCGAGCGCCCCGCCGCCGTGGTTGACGACGGTGTCCCGCAGGCCGTCGACCACGCGCGCGAGCGCGGTCTGCCAGTCGACGGCCTTCCACTCGCCGCCGTCGAGGACCATCGGCGCCGCGAGCCGGTCGTCGCTGGCGAGCGCCTCGTACGAGAAGCGGTCCTTGTCCGAGATCCAGCACTCGTTGACCGCCTCGTTCTCGAGCGGCAGCACGCGCAGCACATCGTCGCCCTTCGCCTGGACGACGAGGTTGCTGCCGAGCGCGTCGTGCGGCGACACCGACTTGCGGCGCGCGAGCTCCCAGGTCCGCGCGGCGTAGCGGAACGGCTTCGACGTGAGCGCGCCGACCGGGCAGATGTCGATCATGTTGCCGGAGAGCTCGGAATCGACGGAGCGGCCGACGAACGAGACGATCTCCGCGTGCTCGCCGCGGCCGATCATTCCGAGCTCCATCACGCCGGCGATTTCCTGCCCGAAGCGCACGCAGCGCGTGCACTGGATGCAGCGCGTCATTTCCTCGGCCGACACGAGCGGCCCGAGGTTCTTGTGGAAGACGACGCGCTTCTCTTCCGTGTAGCGCGACGCCGACGGGCCGTAGCCGACGGCGAGGTCCTGCAGCTGGCACTCGCCGCCCTGGTCGCAGATCGGGCAGTCGAGCGGGTGGTTGATGAGCAGGAACTCCATCACCGATTTCTGCGCCTGGACCGCGAGCTCGGAGGCGGTCCACACCTTCATGCCCTCGGCGACCGGGCGTCGCGCACGCGGGCAGCGGCTTCGGCGCCTTCTCCACCTGCACGAGGCACATCCGGCAGTTCGCGGCGATCGACAGCTTCTTGTGGTAGCAGAAGTGCGGGACGTAAACGCCGAGCTTGTGCGCGGCGTCCATCACCGTGCTTCCGGGCGGAACCTGCACCTGCCTGCCGTCGATTTCGAGATTCAGCATGGCTGCGCGCCCGCCGGGCCGCCCCAAGGGCGCGGCCCCCTGGGGGGAGACGAGCGAAGCGAGTTTCGGGGGGATCTCATCACAGGTACGGCGCGACGAGGCAGCGCTTGTGGTCGATGTGGTGCTGGAACTCGTCGCGGAAGTGCTTGACGAAGCTCTTCACCGGCAGCGCCGCGGCGTCGCCCAGCGCGCAGATCGTCCGGCCCGCGATGTTGTCGGCGACGGAATTGAGGAGGTCGAGGTCCTCGTTCCGGCCCTGCCCGTTCTCGATCCGGTGCACGACGCGCCATAGCCAGCCGGTACCCTCGCGGCACGGCGTGCACTGGCCGCACGACTCCTCGTAGTAGAAATACGAGAGGCGCAGCAGCGACTTCACCATGCAGCGCGTGTCGTCCATCACGATCACCGCGCCTGATCCGAGCATCGACCCGGCCTTCGCGATCGAGTCGTAGTCCATGTCGGTCGCGAGCATCACGTCGCCGGGCAGCACCGGCATCGACGACCCGCCGGGGATGACCGCCTTCAGCGTGCGACCCTCGCGCACGCCGCCGGCCATCTCGAGCAGCGTCGCGAAGGGCGTGCCGAGCCGTACCTCGAAATTGCCCGGCCGCCTGACGTCGCCCGACACCGAGAAGATCTTGGTGCCGCCGTTGTTGGGCCGGCCGAGATTCAGGAACGCTTCGCCGCCGTGCCTGATGATCCACGGCACCGCTGCGAACGTCTCGGTGTTGTTGATCGTCGTCGGCTTGCCGTAGAGCCCGAAGCTCGCCGGGAACGGCGGCTTGAAGCGCGGCTGGCCCTTCTTGCCTTCGAGCGACTCGAGGAGCGCCGTTTCCTCGCCGCAGATGTAGGCGCCGTAGCCGTGGTGGTTCTGGAGCTGGAACGAGTACCCCGAGCCCAGGATGTCGTTGCCGAGAAGCCCGGCCGCGTAAGCCTCGGCGAGCGCCTCCTCGCAGCGCTCGTAGACGTCCCAGATCTCGCCGTGGACGTAGTTGTAGCCGCGCCGGCAGCCCATCGCGTACGCGGCGATCGCCATGCCCTCGATCAGCGCGTGCGGGTTGTAGCGGAGGATGTCGCGGTCCTTGAACGTGCCCGGCTCGCCCTCGTCGGAGTTGCAGACGAGGTACTTGTCGCCGCTGTACTGCTGCGGCATGAAGCTCCACTTGAGCCCGGTCGGGAATCCCGCGCCGCCGCGGCCGCGCAGCGCCGACTTCTTGACCTCGGCGATCACCGACGGCGGCGGCGTCTTCTCGGCGAGGATCCGTGCGCCATCGCCTCGTAGCCGCCGCGCGCGACGTAGTCCGCGAGACGCCAGTTCTCGCCCGTGAGGCCCGCCATCAGGATGGCGTCGGGACCGTAGCTCAGGAGGCCGGCCGGCGCGTTCATCTCAATCAGCTCCCGCCCTGCCGGTCGCGCCAAGTTCGGCCAGCAGCGCGTCGAGCTGCTCGCGGCGCATGAAGCTGCACATCCGCTTGTTGTTGACGAGGAGCACCGGTGCATCGCCGCAGGCGCCCATGCACTCGCCTTCCTTGAGCGTGATGCGGCCGTCGGCCGTCGTTTCGCCGAATCCGATGCCGAGCTTCGCCTTCAGGTACTCGGCGGAGGCGACCGCGTCCTGCAGCGCACACGGCAGGTTCGTGCAGATCGTGATCTTGTACGCGCCGGTCGGCCGCAGGTTGTACATCGTGTAGAACGTCGCGACCTCGTAGACGGCGACCGGCGGCATGCCGAGGTACTGCGCGACGAAGTCCATCGTCTCTGTCGCGAGCCAGCCCTTCTCGTCCTGCGCGATCGCAAGCGCGGCCATCACCGCCGACTGCTTCTGGTCGGGCGGGTACTTCGCGACCTCGCGATCGATCTTCCGGAGCGCGTCTGCGGAGAGCATGCCTTCGGAGGTCATCGGTAGTGTGTATCCCGCCACGCGCCAGATCTCGCCGTCCTCGATACGTCCAGACCAGATGCTCGGTAAGCTGCTTGCCGTTCGCGAACCGGGCCTTGTACTCGATCAGCACGTAGTCGCCGTCCGGCACGCCGGGCATCTGGTGCGAACGCGCGAACCGCTCGGGCGTTCGCGCCTCGAGCTTCCCGTAGGGCTTGCGGGCGTCGCGCATTCCGGCGACAAACTTGTCGCGCGTGACGGCCGACTTGAGCTGCTGCGACGACAAATCCCAGGCCGCACCCGCCTTGCCCGAATCGACGAGCGCGAGCCACTTCATGCCGGCGTCGATCGACTCGCGGTCGTCACGTATCGTGGGCTGCGCGGGCTCCTGTGGCGGGAGCGTCGGGGCCTGGGTCGCAGCGGGCAACGGTGCGGACCCTGGCGCGGACGTCTGCGCATCCGCGCCATGCGCCATGGCCAGCGCGGCGCCGGCGACAGCCAGGAAGCATTGCAGGCGCATCATCGGTCGATCGACCCGAACACGATGTCCTGCGTGCCGATGATCGCGACGATGTCGGCGATCATGTGGCCGCGCGACATCTCGTCGAGCGCCGCGAGGTGGACGTAGTCGGGCGGGCGGAGCTTGACGCGGTACGGCTTGTTGGCGCCGTCGGAGACGATGTAGACGCCGAACTCGCCCTTCGGATGCTCGATCGCGGCGTAGGCCTCGCCCGGCGGCACGTGCATGCCCTCGGTGAAGAGCTTGAAGTGGTGGATCAGCTCTTCCATGTTGGTCTTCATCGCCTCGCGCGAGGGCGGCGCGACCTTGTGGTTGCCGGTGATCACCGGGCCCGGGATTCTGCCGCAGCCAGTCGATGCACTGCCGCACGATCCGGTTCGACTGGCGCATCTCCTCGACGCGGACGAGGTAGCGGTCGTAGCAGTCGCCGTTGGTGCCGACGGGAATGTCGAATTCCATCCGGTCGTAGACGGCGTACGGCTGCTTCCGGCGCAGGTCCCATTCGACGCCCGAGCCGCGCAGCATCGCGCCGGTGAAGCCGAGCGCGATCGCCCGCTCCGGCGACGACGACGCCGATGCCGACGGTGCGCTGCTTCCAGATCCGGTTCTCGGTCAGCAGCGTCTCGTAGTCGTCGACGTAGCCGGGAAAGCGGTTCGTGAAGTCCTCGATGAAGTCGAGCAGCGAGCCCTGCCGGTTCGCGTTCATCGCCGTCATCGCGTGCGCGTTGCGCGAGGCCTGCGCCTGGTACTGCGGCATCCGGTCCGGCAGGTCGCGGTAGACGCCGCCGGGACGGTAGTACGCCGCGTGCATCCGCGCGCCCGACACCGCCTCGTACATGTCGAACAGGTCCTCGCGCTCGCGGAAGCAGTAGAGGAACGTCGTCATGCCGCCGACGTCGAGCGAGTGGCAGCCGAGCCACAGCAGGTGGTTCAGGATCCGCGTCAGCTCGTCGAACATCACGCGGATGTACTGCGCGCGCTCCGGCACCTCGAGCCCGAGCAGCCGCTCGATCGCGAGGCAGTAGGCGTGCTCGTTGCACATCATCGACACGTAGTCGAGCCGGTCCATGTACGGCAGCGACTGAATGTACGTCTTGTACTCGACGAGCTTCTCGGTCGCGCGGTGCAGGAGCCCGATGTGCGGATCGGCGCGCTCGATGACCTCGCCGTCGAGCTCGAGCACGAGCCGCAGCACTCCGTGCGCCGCCGGGTGCTGCGGACCGAAGTTCATCGTGTAGTTGCGGATTTCGGCCATGGCGCGCCTACTTGCCCGTCCCGTAGCTGTCCTCGCGGATGATCCGCGGCGTGATCTCGCGCGGCTCGATCGACACCGGCTGGTAGATCACGCGCCCCTGCTCGGGGTCGTAGCGCACCTCGACGTGGCCGGAGAGCGGGAAGTCCTTGCGGAACGGATGCCCGACGAAGCCGTAGTCGGTGAGCAGCCGGCGCAGATCGGGATGCCCGCTGAACATGATTCCGTAGAGGTCGAACGCCTCGCGCTCGAACCAGTTCGCGGCGGGCCAGACGTCGATCGCGCTCGCGACGACGGGGAAGTCGTCGTCGGGCGCGAACACCCGGACGCGAAGACGCCAGTTGTGGGCGAGCGACAGCAGGTGGTAGACGACCGCGAAGCGCGGGCCCTCGTGCGTTCCGCCGCCGTACGTCGAGTAGTCGACGCCGCAGAGATCGATCAGCATCGCGAAGCCGCAGCTCGGGACGGTCGCGGAGCAAGCGCAGCGTCGCGTCGAGCTCGGCGGCGCGGACGACGGCCGTGACCTCGCCGCGATCGACGGTGACGGACGCGAGCCGGTCGCCGAGGACCGCCGGGAGCGCCGCGGCGAGGGTTTCGATGCGCGAGGCCATCAGCGGGCGATCGTGTTCGTGCGCCAGATCTTGTTCTGGAGCTGGAGCACGCCGTAGAGCATCGCCTCGGCGGTGGGCGGGCAGCCCGGAACGTAGATGTCGACCGGCACGATGCGATCGCAGCCGCGGACGACCGAGTACGAATAGTGGTAGTAGCCGCCGCCGTTCGCGCAGGAGCCCATCGAGATCACCCAGCGCGGCTCGGGCATCTGGTCGTAGACCTTGCGCAGCGCCGGCGCCATCTTGTTGCACAGCGTGCCGGCGACGATCATCACGTCGGACTGCCGCGGGCTCGGCCGGAACACGATGCCGAAGCGGTCGAGGTCGTAGCGCGCGGCGCCGGCGTGCATCATCTCGACCGCGCAGCAGGCGAGGCCGAACGTCATCGGCCACATCGAACCGTTGCGCGCCCAGTTGATCAGCGCGTCGGCCGACGTCGTGACGAAGCCCTTCTCGAGCAGACCTTCAATCGCCATGGCTCGCCCCCGCCGCCTCCGCCCCGCTTGAGCAATTCGATCCGACGAGCCGTCGGCGGCTGCGCCGACTCGCCTTGGTCGCATCCCCACTTCCGTGGGGCCCCTGCTCCCGGGCTCGCGTCGCGGCCTCCGCTCCGCCGAGACCAATCGTTGCGCCGCACTGTCGGCCGCCTGCGGCGACTCGCGATCGCTCGCTCCCCCTCGGCGCTTCGCGCCCGGGGCCCCGGCGAGCCGCTCGCGTCGCTACTCCCATTCCAGCGCGCCCTTCTTCCACTCGTAGATGAAGCCGACGACGAGCACCGCCAGGAACACCATCATCGCGACGAAGCCGAAGAAGCCGATGTCCTGCAGGACGACCGCCCACGGAAACAGGAAGGCGATCTCGAGATCGAACAGGATGAACAGGATCGCGACCAGATAGTAGCGGACGTCGAACTTCATCCGCGCGTCCTCGAACGCCTCGAAGCCGCATTCGTACGGCGAGAGCTTTGCGGGATCGGGACGGTTCGGCGAGAGAACCGCGCCGACCGTGAGGAGCACGGCCCCGAGCGTCAGCCCGACCAGGATGAAGAGCAGGATCGGCAGGTACTGTTCCAGCATGATCGTCGCGCCGCACGCCGGCGGAGTTGCCCGCTGCGGACGCGTCCTCGTTGCCCTTCGCCGGCGCGGAAGCCGCCGGGGCGTTCATCGTGCGCCGCGCGTTCCCCTCACCGCGCGCAGCGCGCACATCGCGTCTGGTGCCGACGGGGAGACTCGAACTCCCACGGGTTACCCCACTGCCCCCTCAAGACAGCGTGTCTACCAATTTCACCACGTCGGCGTGTCTGCTTCGATCACTTCGGCACTTCGCCCGACTTCGATCCCGGCGGGTGCGCTCTCCGGGGCGGCCTTCGCGGGCTCGCCCGCGGGCGGCGCGCCGGCCGCAGGCGGGACCTCGCCGGCCTTCGGCGCCATCTTCTCGACGATGCCCTGCTGCATCACGCCCTGTGCCGGCACCTTGCGTGCTCGCGAACCAGGTGAGCCCGAGGCTCGTCGCGAAGAACACCGCGGCGAGAACGGCCGTCGTCCGCGACAGGAAATTCGCGGAGCCGGCCGCGCCGAAGATCGTGCCCGACGAGCCGCTGCCGAACGCGGCGCCCATGTCGGCGCCCTTGCCGTGCTGCAGCAGCACGAAGCCGCAGATTCCGACCGCCACCAGCAGGTGCAGCACCAATAACAACGTTTGCAACATGTTCATTCGCTTACTCCTGCGATTCGCACCCGCCTACTCAGGCACGCGCAATCGCCAGAAATTCCCCGGCCTTGAGCGACGCGCCGCCGATCAGCCCGCCGTCGATGTCCGCCATTCCGAACAGCGCCTCCGCGTTGTCCGCCTTCACGCTGCCGCCGTAGAGCAACGGCGATGTCCGCCGCGCCCGGCCTGCGCGAGCCGCGCGCGCAGCGTCGCGTGCACCGCCTGCGCCTGCGCCGGCGTCGCCGTGCGCCCGGTGCCGATCGCCCAGACCGGCTCGTAGGCGACGACCATCCGCGCGGCGTCCGCTCCCACCGCCTGCAGCACCGCGTCGAGCTGGCGCAGCACGACGGCTTCCGTCGCTCCCGCGTCGCGCTCCGCGAGCGTCTCGCCGACGCACGCGATCGGCACGATGCCCGCCGCGAGCGCTGCCTTCGCCTTCGCCGCGACGACGGCGTCGGTGTCGCCGAAAAACTGCCGGCGCTCCGAATGCCCGACGATCGCGTAGCGGCAGCCGAACTCGACCAGCATGCCCGCCGACACTTCGCCGGTGTACGCCCCTGACGCGTGCTCGCTCACGTCCTGCGCGCCCCACGCCACCGGCGTCGACGACAGCGCCGCCTGCGCCTGCACCAGGTACGGGTACGGAACGCACACCGCGAGCATCGCGCCCGGGTGTCGCCGACCAGCCTGCCGTGATGCCGCCCAGGAGCGCCGCGTTGGCCGCGAGCCCGCCGTTCATCTTCCAGTTGCCGACGACGAGTTTGCCGCGCATCGCGATTCAGCCGGATTTCGTGCCCAAACGCGCCGTTCCGCCCGAAAACGGCCGGCGCGCCTGCAAAACCGCAGAATTATACCGCAGCGCGCGCGGGCGCGCCAACGCGCCCGCAGTGCGGGAGCCGCGGTCAGGCGCCGGCGACCTGCCGAAGCCGGCGGATGACCGGCGGCAGGAACCAGGCGGCGAGCGTCAGCACGCCCAGCGTCGCCGCGATCGGCCGCTCGAAGAACGCGAGCAGGCTGCCGTCCGACTTGATCATCGACGTGACGAAGTTCTCCTCGAGCATCCCGCCCAGCACGACGCCGAGGATCGCCGGCGCGACCGGGAAGCCGTTCTCCTCGAGCACGTAGGCGACCACGCCCGCGACGAGCATGACGCCGATGTCGAACGGCGTGTTGTTGATCGCGAACGCGCCGACGATGCAGAAGAGCAGGATCACCGGCATCAGCACGTTGCGCGGCACCTGGAGGATCCGCTTCGACGCCTTGATGCACATCCAGCCCAGCGGAATCATGATCAGGTTGGCGATGATGAACAGCAGGTACACCGCGTAGATGTTCTGCGGATTGTGCGTGAACAGCGTCGGACCGGGGTTCATGTTCTTCATGTAGAGGACGCCGATCACGATCGCGGTGATCGAGTCGCCGGGGATCCCGAACACGAGCGCCGGAATCCACGCGCCCGCGAGCGCGCTGTTGTTCGCCGCGCCCGACTCGACGATGCCCTCGACGTGGCCGGTGCCGAACTTCTCCGGCTCCTTCGACATCTTCTTGCTGATCGCGTAGCTCATCCACGCGGCGATGTCGGCGCCCGCACCCGGCAGCGCGCCGACCAGCGTGCCGAGCGCGCTGCCGCGCAGGATCTGCATCGGGTACTTGACGGTCAGCTCCCACATGCCCTTGAAGACGTTGCGGATCGGCTGGTCGACGATCTTGAGCGCCGGAGCCGGTGTCGACCGCGTTGCGGATGATCTCCGAGATCGCGAACATCCCGATCATCAGCGGAATCATTCCGATCCCGCCCAGGAGCTCGGTGTTGCCGAACGTGAACCGGGGGAACCCGGCCGGATTGCCGAGACCGACGCACGCGATCATGAGCCCGAGCAGCAGCGACACGACGCCCTTCAGCGGCCGCTCCGACGTGATGACGATCGCGCAGGTGAGCCCGAGCAGCACGAGCCAGAAGTATTCGAACGAGCTGAACTTGAGCGCCGCCTCGGCGAGCGCCGGCGCGGACAGGATGAGGACCGCGGTGCCGAACAGGCCGCCGATCGCCGAGAACACGAGACCCGCGCCGAGCGCCGTCTCGGCCTGGCCCTTGCGCGTCATCGCGTAGGCCTCGTCGGTGTACGCCGCCGACGCCGGCGTGCCCGGCATGCGCAGCAGGCAGCCGGGAATGTCGCCGGAGAAGATCGCCATCGCCGTCGCGGTGACGATCGTCGCGATCGCCGGGATCGGCTCCATGAAGAACGTCACCGGCACGAGCAGCGCCGTCGCCATCGTCGCGGTGAGGCCCGGCACCGCGCCGACGAACAGGCCGAACAGCGACGCGAGCAGCATCGGCCACAGCGTCTTCGCGCTGAACACCATCGCGAACGCGGTGCCGAGCGCGTCCATCAGAACGCAATGCCGGTGAGCAGCCCCACGGCAGCGGGACGCGCAGCAGCTTGTAGAACGCGTACCAGATCACGAGCGTCGCGACGATCGCCACGACCGTCGCCGTCAGCCGGCGCACGCCGAGCGCGGTGAACCAGAGCCAGAGCAGGACCGGCGCGACGATCAGGAAGCCGACGGTGTCGGCGAGGAGGACGTAGGCGGCCACGCCGCCGACGATCGCGACGAACGACACGAAGTGACGGCCGGAGCGCATCCAGTCGGCCGTCTCGTACCAGGGCTCGGCGGCGCGGTTGCGCACCCCGCTCACGATCAGCAGCGCGCCGCAAACCGCGAGCCCGGCCGCGATCAGGCCGGGAAACAGCGCCGGGCCGACCTGCTGGCCGGGAATCTTCGGAAACGCCTGGACGTGGACGACGACGACGACGCCGAGCAGCAGGAGCACCGCGCCGAAGATGGCGTCGTTGATCTTCATGCGGCCTCTACGGGTGCGCGCGAGGCGGGCGACGCACCGCCTCCAATCAGCAGCCGTCGCCACGGGGCTGCGCGGTCGATCGTTCCCGCGCCCGCGGGAACCCGGCGTTACTTGGCGAGGCCGACCGCCTTCATCGTCTTGCCCATCGCCGCGTCGCCCTTCGCCATGAAAGCACGCGAACTCGGGCGCCCGGGGCCCACTCCGTGCCGTAGCCCCTGCTGGCCGCGAAGTCCTTCCACTCCTTGCTCTCGGCGATCTTCTGGATCGTCGCGATCAGCTTCGCCGTCACGTCGGGCGGCAGGCCCTTCGGCCCGGCGATGCCGCGCCACGCGGCGACCGAGTAGCTGACGCCGATCGCCTGCTGCATCGTCGGCACGTCGGGAAAGAGTGCCGCGCGCTTGTCGTCCATGATGGCGAGCGCCTTCGCCTTGCCGGCCTCGATCAGCGGCCGCGCCTCGGGCAGCGAGCACGTCACGATGTCGACGCCGCCCGCGACCAGATCCTGCATCGCCGGCGCCGCGCCGTTCGACGGCACCCAGGGAATCGCCGTCGGCGCGATCTTGAGGTCGTCCATCAGGCCCGCGAGCGCCAAGATGCCAGATGCCGCCCTGCCCGGTCCCGGACGCCTTCAGCTTGCCCGGATTGGCCTTCGCCGCATCGAGCGCTTCCTTCACCGACTTGTACGGCGAATCGGCGCGCACGGTGAAGCCGGCCGGATCGGAGTTGACGAGCGCGAGCGGCGTGTACGAGCCCGGTCCGAGCTCGGTCAGCCCCTGCCAGTGCATCATCGTGATCTCGACCGTGATCATGCCGAGCGTGTAGCCGTCGGCGGGCGCCTGCGCGATCGCGCTGTGGCCGACCACGCCGCTGCCGCCGGTGCGGTTGACGACGTTGACCGGCTGACCCAGCTCCTTCTCCATCATCGCCGCGAAATACCGCGCGGTGCCGTCGGTGCCGCCGCCCGCGCCCCACGGGACGATGAACGTGATCGGGCGTTCCGGATACGCGGCCGAAGCCCCCGCCGCGAAGACCAGTGCACAGAGCGCCGCCGCGCGGACGAGCGCGCGCGAGAATGCCGTCATGGTGCCTCCTCCGATGCCGCGCTGAACGGAAAATCGACCGGCGTCGGCCGGTCGCGCACCGTGGCGCGCAGCGCCGCGCCCGGCGATTCGCGCGGAGTGTGGCAGCGGCCGTCGAACCGGTCAAGTGGTCAGGCCAGTCGCCGCCACGGGTCGCGATCAGCGCAAGCCCGCGCGCACGAACGCGGCGAGCGCGGCGACCAGCCGATCGAGGTCGCGTTCGAGCTTCGCATAGCCCGCGTTGCGGCGCGAGCGTCGACTCGTCCATGTAGAGCCGGCGGTTGACCTCGATCTGCAGACTGTGGCGGTGCTCCGCCGGTCGGCCGTGCCGGCGGACGATCTCGACACCCTTGTACGGATCGTTGATCGCGACGTCGTAGCCTTGCACCCGCAAGGCGTCGGCGACCGCGTCGGTGAACGCGCCGGCGCACGTCGTGCCGTCGCGATCGCCGAGGACGAAATCGGCGCGCGCGCGCCCCGGATCGTCGGCGTTCGCGTCGCCGACCGCCGGCATCGAATGGCAGTCGACGTGCCAGACCGCGCCGAACGCGCGGTGCGCAGCGTCGAGTTCGGCTTCGAGCGCCGCGTGGTACGGCAGATAGCAGCGTGTCGATCCGCCGCCGGATTTCGTCCGGTGCGAGCTTGCGCGCATACATCGGCTCGCCGTTGCGCGCGACGCGCCAGACGAGGCCGATGCCCTGCACGGTCTTGCGCGACGTCGACGACCGGACCCGGCCACGCGCCGGCGATGAGCGCCGGATCGATGTCGGCGAGGCTGCGGTTGGGTCGATGTAGCGCGCGAGGAAACAGCGCCTCGAGCAGCGTCGCACCGTGCCGCGGCGCGCACGCGTACAGGCGCGCGACGTGCGTGTCCTCGGCCCGCCGCACCTCGGCGCGCGGCGGCGCGTGGTCGAAATCCCCGGGATAGTCCTCGCCGCTGTGCGGCGAATCGAACACAGCGGAATCGCAGAGGCGCCCGGCGCGTGGCGGCGGTAGGGCGACGTCATCGTCACGCACCGTCGTTGAGATGGCACGCGGACATCCGCCCTGGCGCGATCTCGCGCAGCGCCGGAACGTCGTCGCGGCAACGCGGCATCGCGTGCGGGCAGCGCGGATGGAAATGGCAGCCCGACGGCGGGTCGAGCGGCGACGGGATCTCGCCCTTGATCGGCACGAACGTGCGCTTCCGCGGCTCGACCTTGCCGACTTCGGCGAGCAGCGCCTTCGTGTACGGATGGTTCGGCGCGCGCGAAGAGCGCGGCCGCCGCGCCCGACTCGACGATGCGGCCCAGGTACATGATCACGACGCGGTCGCTGATGTGCTCGACCACGCCCAGGTCGTGGCTGATGAAGAGGTAGGTGAGATTGAGCGCGGAGCGGAGGTCCATGAACAGGTTCAGCACCTGCGCCTGGATCGACACGTCGAGCGCCGCCACCGACTCGTCGCAGACCAGGAACTCGGGCTTCACCGCGAGAGCGCGGGCGATGCCGATGCGCGCGCGCTGTCCGCCCGAGAACTGGTGCGGGAAGCGCCGCATCAGCGTCGGATCGAGCCCGACGCGATTCAACTGCAGATCCGACGTACTCGACCTGCTGTTTCCTTCCGATGATGCCGTGTGCGACGGGCGCCTCGCCGACGATGTCGACGACGCGCATCCGCGGGTTGAGCGACGCGTAGGGATCCTGGAAGATCATCTGCATCTTGAGTTGCTGCTCGCGCGCCGCCTCGCCCTCGAGATGCGACAGCGGCAGGCCGCGCCAGTAGCGCTCGCCCGCGGAGAGCGGCAGCAGTCCGACGGCGAGACGGCCGAGCGTCGACTTGCCGCAGCCGGACTCGCCGACGAGGCCGACCACCTCGCCCGGCAGGATCGCGAGATCGACGTCGTCGACCGCGCGCACGACCTCCTCCGCCACCCGCGCCCCCAGCAGGTTGCCGATCCGCGCGGCCGTGTCGAGCGGTCGCACGAATCGCTTCGACACGCCGCGGAGCTCGACCAGGCTCGCGCCGGCAATGCCGGGCGAGGGCGTCCGGCGCGCGACCGTCGTCACGCGTGGCCCGCCCGCAGCGGATGGTGACAGCGCAGCGTATGCCCGGCCGCAGGATCGCCGATCGGCCGCATCGCCGGCATCGCCGCGCACGCCTCGGTCGCAAAGCCGCAACGATCGCGGAACGCGCAACCCGCCGGCAATTCGAGCGGAGACGGCGCCATTCCGGGAATCTGCGCGAGCCGGGCGCCGCGCGGGCCGGTCGCGGGCACTGAATCGAGCAAGCCTCGCGTATACGGATGCCGCGGATGCGAGAGCACGTCGGCCACGGTCCCCTGCTCGACGATACGGCCCGCGTACATCACGCAGACGCGGTCGGCGAGGCCCGCGATGACCGACAGGTCGTGCGTGATCCAGATCAGCGCGGCGCCGGTTTCGCGCACGAGCTTCTGCATCTCGAACAGGATCTGGCCCTGGATCGTCACGTCGAGCGCGGTCGTCGGCTCGTCGGCGATGACGAGATCGGGATCGTTGAGGAGCGCGATCGCGATGGCGACGCGCTGCCGCATGCCGCCCGAGAACTGGTGCGGATACGCAGTCAGGCGCTCGTCGGGCGAGGGAATGCCGACCTTGGCCAGCGCTGCGCGTGCCTGCTCGCGCGCCGCCGCACGACCGATCTTCCGATGCGCGAGGATCGTCTCGATCATCTGCGCGTCGATCCGGAGCACCGGATTCAGCGTCATCATCGGGTCCTGGAAGATCATCGCGATGCGATTGCCGCGAAGCTGCCGCAGATCCTCCTCTGCGAGGGTGCGCAGGTCGCGGCCTTCGAGGCGCAGGTGTCCGGCGACGATGCGGCCCGGCGGGTCGACGAGCCCCAGGATCGAGTATCCGGTCATCGACTTGCCCGAGCCGGATTCGCCGACGAGACCCAGCACCTCGCCGCGCGCGACGGTGAACGAGACGTCGTCGACGGCCCTGACGACGCCCGCCTTCGTGAAGAAGTGCGTCTGCAGGCCGTCGACCTCGAGCAGCGTCTTGCTCATTGTCCCCGCACCTACTTCTGCAGCCGCGGATTCAGCACGTCGCGCAGCTGGTCCGCGACGAGATTGATGCTGACGATCGTGAGCACGAGCGCGATGCCCGGGAAGAAGCTGATCCAGTACTTGCCCGACAGCAGGTACTGGTAGCCGTTCGCGATCAGGAGCCCGAGCGAGGGCTCGGTGATCGGCAGGCCGAGGCCAAGGAACGAGAGCGTCGCCTCGAGCGTGATCGCGGCGGCGACCTGCACCGTCGCGACGACGATCATCGGCGGCAGACAGTTCGGCAGGAGGTGTCGGAAGACGATCCGCGCGGGCGAGAGCGCAAGGCAATGTGCGGCCTCGACGTATTCCTTGCGCTTCTCCACGAGCGCTGCGCTGCGCACCGTGCGCGCGTAGTACGCCCACTGCACGGTGACGAGCGCGGCGATCACCTTGCCGGTGCCCTGGCCCAGCACGGCGATCAGGATGAGCGCGATCAGGATCGCCGGAAACGAGAGCTGGATGTCGACGATCCGCATGACGACCGCCTCGGTCCGGCCGCCGACGTACGCCGCCGGCAGGCCCGCCGCGAGGCCGATCACGAGCGCCAGCGCCGTCGCCGCGACGCCGACGCCGAGGCTGATGCGCAAACCGTAGAGGATCGCCGACAGCATGTCGCGGCCCTGGTCGTCGGTGCCGAGCCAGAAGGTGCCGCCCGCGGGCGTCCTCGATCCCGGCGGCAGCCGGCTGTCCATCACGTCGAGCTGCGCGAGGTCGTAGGGGTTTTGCGGCGAGAGCAGCGGCGCGAACAGCGCGAGAAACAGGATCAGCGCGAGCAGCGCGAGGCCGAACACGGCGACCGGGTTCGCCGCGAAGTCGGAGACGATCCGCCGCAGCGGCGTCTCGACCGCGCGAACGGACGGCGCCGTGGTGGGATCGCTCGCCACCGGTCAGCCCCGGCTCTCGGTCAGCCGCACGCGCGGGTCGAGCGCCGAATAGAGGATGTCCACGGCCAGGTTGATCGTGATGAAGAACGTGACGATCACGAGCAGGTAGGCGACGATCACCGGGCGGTCGAGCACGCCGATCGAGTCGATCAGGAGCTTCCCCATTCCCGGCCACGCGAACACGCTCTCGGTGACGATCGCGAACGCGACCAGCGCGCCGAACTGCAGCCCGATGACGGTGACGATCGGGATCAGGATGTTGCGCAACACGTGGACGCCGATCACCCGCGAGTTCGAAAGCCCCTTCGCGCGCGCGAACTTGACGTAGTCCTGCAAGAGCGCCTCGTGCGCGCCGGAACGCGTGAGCCGGATCAGGAGCGCGAGGTTGAAGAGCGCGAGGTTGGTCGCCGGCATGACGAGGTGCCTCCAGCCGTCGACCGAGAGGAACGACACGGGAATCAGGCCGAAGAGCAGCGTCGTAGGGCCGCGCCCGTTCGACGGGAGCCACCCGAGCATCACCGAGAACACCATGATCATCATCAGGCCGACCCAGAACGTCGGCAGCGAGAAGCCCAGGATCGAGCCGGTCATGATCGTGCGGCCGGCGATCGCCGTTCGGCCGCAGGCCCGCCCAGAGGCCGAGCGGGATGCCGAGCACGACGGCGATCAGCATCGCGGTCGCCGCGAGCTCGAGCGTTGCCGGCATCCGCTCGAGGATCAGCCCGAGGGCGGGCGTGCTGTGGACGAACGAGCGACCGAGGTCGCCGTGCACGACACCCCCGAGGAAGCTCAGGTATTGTTCCCACAACGGCTTGTCGAGGCCGAGCGCCGCGATCGCGCGCTCGCGGTCGATCTGGTCCGCCTGCGGATTGATCAGGATGTCGATCGGGTTGCCGATCGCGTAGACGCCGGCGAACACGAGCAGCGACATCACGAAGAGCACGACGATGCTCTGAAGGCTGCGGCGAATGATGAAGACGAGCATGGGACGGATTGCCGTGCGGGAGCTGCGCCGACGCGAAGCCCTATGCTCCGGGCACGGTTACGCCGTCCGATCCGGCGTGGTCACCGGATCACCCGATCGGCGCGCGCGAGGAACTCGCGCGGCAAAACGATGGCGTACTCCTCCGCCGCCCTGAGGTTTACTACCAGCTCGTAGTGCGTCGGAAACTCGACGGGCAGCTCGGACAGCCTTGGCCCCTTCGAGCAGCCGCGCGGCGACGTCTGCGGCGCGCCGGTATTGCTGCCGCAGGCTCACGCCGTAGGCCATCAATCCGAAGCCCTCGCTGCCCTCGACGAAGACATCCGCGTTGAACATGACGGGCTTGCGCGTCGCCATCATCAGGCGCGTGAATGCATACAGGTTCGTCACGGCGTCGGCGTCCTCGACGACGAGGACGGCATCGGCGGCGCTCCGCCCGATTGCCGCGGCGGCATCGCGATAATCGTCGAACCGATGGATCGGAAACGGGAGGATCTCCAGCTGCAGGCGTCGCGCCGCCTCATCGAAAGCCGCGCGCGACATCGCGAGGTTCGAGCCCACGAGGGCGACCGTGCGGATCTTTGGAAACGCCTCCTTGAGGAGCTGGAGTCGCTTGGCGGTCAGGTCCTCGCCGCGCGTGACGAGACCGGTGAGGAAGCCCTGAGGCCGGGACAGGTTGGTCACCAGCCCTTCGAGCACAGGATCCGCCGAGATCACGAAGACCGTCGAGATTCCCGGCGCGCCGACCTTGGCGCTGCGCGCCGCCTCTGCCGAGGTGGCGAGAATGACGTCCACCTTGGCCGCCGCCAGCTCGGGCGCCAGGTTGCGAAGGCGTTCGTTCCGCGCGTCGGCGGACCGGCGCACGATCCGCAGATTGCGGCCCTCGACGTAGCCGTGGCTCGCGAGTCCTTCGACGAACTCCCGGTAGAGCCGCTCGCCGTCGGACGCCTTGACGAATTCGAGATAGCCCACGCGCGCGTTCGCCTTCGCTGCGCCCGACGCACGCACGCCAGGAGACGGCGAGACCGATGCCCGCGGCGATGGCCTGGCGGCGGTCCACCTCTTGGCTCCATCACAGGCGCGTGCCTGCGGGCCTGAACTGGAACGCGAGCGTGTACTCGTCGGTGCGCGGCGTGTAGGCGACGTTCTTCGTGGTCGCCCAGATCGTGAACTGGAAGTGGATCGGCATGATGCCCAGATCCTCCATCGCGAGCTTCGTCGCGTTCTGCAGCATGACGCTCCGGTTCTCGTCATTGACCTGCTGCAGCGCCTGTTCGATCAGGTAGTCGACCTTCACGTTGCTGTAGCGGCCCCAGTTGACCGCGCCCAGCCCCTTGTCGCGGTTGAACGTCGCGATCAGCGAGCGCAGCGGGCTCGACGCCTCGCCCGTCGACGCGCCCCAGCCGACCATGTGGAAGCTGAACTCCTGCTTCGACGCGCGTGCCGAGTACGGGGCCATCGGTGCCGTCTCGACCTTCGAGACGATGCCCACGCGCGTCAGCATCTGCGCGACGGCCTGCACGATCTTCTCGTCGTTGACGTAGCGGCCGGAGGGCCCGTGGATCGTGATCGCGAAGCCGTCCGGATAACCGGCCTCGGCGAGCAGTTTCTTCGCGCCCTCGGGATCGTATGCATCGGCCTTGAGGCCCGGCACGTGGCCGAACAGCTTCTCCGACACGAGCTGCCCTGACGGGATGGCCTGCCCCTCCATCACTCGCTCGGCGATCGCCGGGCGGTTGATCGCCTTCGAGATCGCGCGGCGCACGCGGGGATCGAGCAGCGGGTTCTTGTCGAGCGGCTTGCCGGCCTTGTCCGTGACGAACGGACTCGTGCGCGCGAGGTGGTCGAAGTTGAAGTAGATCACGCGGTGCGAGATCTTCGAGGTCACCGTGAACTTCGGATCGCCCTTGATGCGCGCGAGGTCGGCTGTCGGCGGCTGCTCGATCGCGTCGACGTCGCCCGAGAGCAGCGCCGCGACCCGCGCGGATTCGTTCTTGATGATCTTGAACGTCACCTTGTCCCACGGCGACTTCTCGCCCCAGTAGCCGTCGTTGCGGACGAGGTCGATGCGGTCGCCCGACGTGTACTTGACGAGCTTGTAGCGGCCGCTGCCGATCGCCGCTTTGCCGCTGTTGAAATCCTCGGTCGCTGCTCCTGTGGCCACCTTCTTCGAGACGATGTAGATCGTCGACAGATCATTCGGGACCAGCGGGTGTGGCGCCGCCGTCTTGAAGCGGATCGTGTACGGATCGACGATCTCCTTCGCGACGATAGCCTTCGTGTACGCCGAGAACGGTCCCGGGCTGTTAGGGACCGTCGGCACGCGGTCGATCGAGAACACGACGTCCTCGGCGGTGAGCTCGCTGCCGTCGGTGAACTTCACGCCCTTGCGCAGCTTGAATTCCCACGTCTTGTCGTCGATCGGCTTCCACGACGTCGCAAGGCCCGGAATCATCTTCGAGTCGGGATCCATCTGCACCAGCTTGTCGAAGATGTGCTCGGCAATGTTGTTGTTCGGGAACAGATTGAAGAAATGCGGATCGATCGACGTCACGTCGGCGGCGACCGCGATCTTGAGCTCGGCGGCGGCGGCCTGCGGTGTCGCCGCGAACACGGCGGCGAGCGCGGCGACGACGGCCGCAAGGCGAAGCGAGGAGAGGCGCATGAACGTACTCCGGCGGCGGTCGGGAATGGAACGACGCGCCGACGAACTACTCGGCGACGCGATCGTGACGAAATCTAGCGCGAAAGGCCGGCCAGCGTCAAAGCGCCGCGGCGCGCGCGGTCAGACGACCTTCACCCGGAGGTCCGGCAGCCCGTCGATGTGCGCATCCATGATGTCGCCCTTGATGACAGGGCCGACGTTCTCCGGAGTCCCGCTGTAGATCAGGTCGCCCGGCATCAACTCGAAGGCCTTCGACAGATTCGCCACCTGCTCGGCGACGTTCCAGATCATCTGGTTCAGGTTCGCGTTCTGCTTCACCTGTCCGTTGACCTTGAGCCAGATCGCGCCCTGCGTGAAGTGGCCGGTCTTCGCGGCGGGTTGCAGGGGGCCCAGCACCGCCGAGTGGTCGAAGCTCTTGCCGATCTCCCACGGCTTTTTCTCGTCGCCCATCGCGCGCTGCAGGTCGCGGCGGGTCATGTCGAGTCCGACCGTATACGCCATCACGAGATCGAGCGCGCGCTCGCTCGGGACGTCGCGCCCGCCTTTGCCGAGTGCGGCGACGAGCTCGACCTCGTAGTGGTAGTTCTTCGTCAGCGTCGGGTACGGGTGATCGATCGTCTCGCCCGGGCGGCGCGAGCTGCACGGCATCGGTCGGCTTCTGGAAGAAGAACGGCGGCTCGCGCGTGGGATCCGAGCCCATCTCGCGCGCGTGTGCGGCGTAATTGCGGCCGATGCAGTAGATGCGGCGCACGGGAAAGATGTCGGACGTTCCCGCGATCGGGATGAAAGTCTGCGGCACCAGGAACAGCACGCGCGTCTGCGGCTGCGCGGACGACGTTCCGGTCGACGCGACGGCCCCTCCGGCCGCCAGCGCCGCGGCGGTCTTCAGCAAATCACGGCGACGATTCCGCTTCATGTCGTCCTCCTCCGGTTCAAGCTGCGGGCCGGCAGCCTCGCACTTCGGGCTGTGCTCCGCGACCAGCGCTTCAAGCGTAGCGTAAAACGCCTCGTCCGTGGCGGCGTCGCGGGCAGCCTGCGCCCGCGCCGCTCCCTCGGCGAGCGGTGCGCCGGCGGCGTTCCACGCATGCGCCTCGACGAGCTCCCCGCGCTCGTAGCGCAGGCGCGTCCGCGGCTTGCCGGTCGCGTACCACGACCGCTTCTCGCCGTGGAGCTGGTCGTCGACGTAAGCCGCCTCCGACTTGCGCGGAGCGTCGACACCCGCGGACGCCGGCGCATACCAGACCGCGATCGTGCCCGTCTTGCGGTCGATGTCGTAGGGAACCACGGCAATGCGCGAGCCGCGATCGGACCAGAACAGAAACGTGCCCGTGCGATGTCCTTTGGCGAACGCGCCTGCGACGCGCAGCCGGCCGCCGGCTGCGCGCAGCGTGTAGGCGCCGTTGGGCTCACCGTCGCGGCAGGCGCCCTCGGCGACGAGCGACTCTGCCGCGAGCGCCGCCGGCGCGACAGCGGCCAACAGGGCGAGCAGCGCGACCGAGCCGCGTGCCGCGGACGCTCAGCGCCGCCGCGCCCACCACGCGCCGAGCTCGCCGACGATGCCGCGCCGGAACGCGAGTACGCAGACGACGAAGATGACGCCGGTGATGATCGTCACCCACTGGCCGACGGTCGGCGAGGTAGTGCTCGAGCCCGATGATGACGAACGCGCCGACGACCGGGCCGAAGATCGTGCCCATGCCTCCCAGCAGCGTCATCAGCACGACCTCCCCCGACATCTGCCACTGGACGTCGGTCAGCGAAGCGAGCTGGAAGACGATCGCCTTCGTCGCGCCGGCGAGCCCCGCGAGCGTCGCCGACAGCACGAAGGCAAGGAACTTGTAGCGGTCGGCATCGTAACCCAGCGAGATCGCACGCGGTTCGTTCTCCTTGATCGCCTTCAGCACGTGCCCGAACGGCGAATGGATCACGCGGTAGATGAGCAGGAACGCGCCGAGGAAGATCGCCAGGACGACGTAATAGATGACGAGCGGCGCCGACAGGTCGAGCAGACCGAACAGCTTCCCGCGCGGCACTGCCTGGATGCCGTCCTCGCCATGCGTGAACGGCGTCTGCAGATAGAAGAAGTACATCATCTGCGCGATCGCGAGCGTGATCATCGCGAAATAGATGCCTTGTCGTCGGATCGCGAGCGCCCCGACAACGGTGCCAAGCAGCGCGGACGCCGCGGTTCCGAGCAAGATCGCGAGTTCCGGGTTGAAGCCCCAGGACTTCGCCGCGTACGCCGTGACGTAGCCGGCAGTGCCGAGGAACATCGCGTGGCCGAAGGACAGAAGGCCGCCGAAGCCCAGCAGCAGGTTGAAGGCACAGGCGAAGAGCGCGAAGCACATCGCCTTCATGACGAACACCGGATAGAGGCCGACGAGCGGCGCCGCGGCAAGCACCACCACCATCGCCGCCACGCCGATCGCGAAGGCGTTGCCCGCGGGACGCGCGAGCGCGACGGACGGAGAATCCAGCTCGGCCATCAGCGCTCCCGCCCGAAGAGCCCGGCGGGCTTGACCAGCAGCACGATCACCATGACCACGAAGATCACCGTATTCGACGCTTCCGGATAGAAAACCTTGGTCAGGCCCTCGACGACGCCGAGCCCGAACCCCGTCAGGATCGAACCCATGATCGATCCCATTCCGCCGATGACCACGACCGCGAACACGACGATGATCATGTCGGCGCCCATCAACGGGTTCACCTGGTAGATCGGCGCCGCCATGACGCCCGCAAGCGCGGCGAGGGCGACGCCGAAGCCGTAGGTCAGCGTGATCATCCGCGGCACATTGACGCCGAACGCCTTGACCAGCGCCGGGTTCTCGGTCGCCGCACGCAGATACGATCCGAGCTTCGTGCGCTCGATGACGTACCACGTCGCGAGGCAGACGACGAGCGACGCGACGATCACCCACGCCCGGTACTTGGGGAGGAACATGAAGCCAAGGTTGATGCCTCCCGAAAGCTCCGGCGGGATCTGGTAGGGCAGCCCGGACGAGCCGAACTCGTTGCGGAACAAGCCCTGGATGATCAGCGCGAGCCCGAAGGTGAGCAGGAGCCCGTAGAGATGATCGAGCTTGTAGAGACGCGAGAGCATCGTGCGCTCGATGATCACGCCGAAGGCCCCGATGGCAAGCGGCGTCAGCAGCAGCGCCCACCAGTAGCCGACGCCCAGCTTGGTCAGCAGAAACCACGCGCAGAACGCGCCCATCATGTACTGGGCGCCGTGCGTGAAATTGATGATGTTGAGCAGGCCGAAGATCACCGCGAGCCCGAGCGAGAGCATCGCGTAGAACGAGCCGTTGATGAGCCCGATCAGCAGCTGGCCGAACAGCGCCTGCGTCGAAATCCCGAAGATCTCAGTCATTGGCCATCATCGAGCCCATTGGCGCGTTGAAGCGGCGTCATGCGCCGCTCAACGCGTAGCGTTTGTCCGTCGCGCCGGCCGGCGCTCCACCATCGGGCAAATACGAGGCGACGCGACCGAGGACGATTACTTCTTAACAAGCGGGCAATCGCCGTCGGCGAGCGGCCGGAACGCCTGGTCGGCGGGAATGGTCGCGCGGATCTTGTACAGATCCCATTCGCCCTTCGACTCGGCGGGCTTCTTCGCCTCGACCAGATAGGCCGGATGGATCTTGCGGCCATCGACGCGGATCGTGCCCTTGCCGAACAGCGGATCGTCGGTCGGCGTTTCCTTCATCTTGGCGATCACCTTGGTGCCGTCGTCGCTCTTCAGCGCCTCGACCGCCTTGAGGTAGTGCGTGACCGCCGAGTAGACGCCGGCATGGACCATCGTCGGATGGATGCCCTTGTCGCGCTCGGCGAAGCGCTTCGCGAACGCGCGCGTCTGGTCGTTCATGTCCCAGTAGAACGTCTCGGTGAAGATCAGGCCCTGCGCGGTCGGCAGGCCGAGCGAATGGATGTCGGTCAGGAACACCAGCAGTCCCGCGAGGTTCTGGCCGCCCTTGACGATGCCGAACTCGGCCGCCTGCTTGATCGAGTTCGTCGTGTCGCCACCGGCGTTGGCGAGGCCGATGATCTTCGCCTTCGATGCCTGCGCCTGCAGCAGGAACGAGCTGAAGTCCTGCGTGTTGAGCGGCGCGCGCACCTTGCCCAGCACCTTGCCGCCGTTCTTCAGCACGACCGCTTCGGTGTCGCGCTCGAGCGCGTGGCCGAACGCGTAGTCGGCGGTGATGAAGAACCAGGTGTCGCCGCCGGTCTTGACGATCGCGCTGCCGGTGCCGTTGGCCAGCATCCACGTGTCGTAGGTCCAGTGGATCGTGTTCGGCGAGCAGGCCTTGCCGGTGAGGTCCGACGACGCCGCGCCGGAGACCAGGAACGCCTTGCCCTTGTCCTTCGTGATCTGGTTGACCGCGAGCGCGACGCCCGAGTTCGGCGTGTCGACGATGACGTCCACCTTGTCGACGTCGTACCACTGCCGCGCGATCGCCGATCCGACGTCGGGCTTGTTCTGGTGGTCGGCCGAGACGATCTCGACCTTGTAGCCGCGCTTCTCGATGCCGGAGTCCTCGACCGCCATCCGCGCCGCGACCACGGACCCGGCGCCGGCCAGGTCGGTGTAGAGGCTCGACATGTCGGACAGCACGCCGATCTTGATCGACGTTGTCCGAGACCTGCGCCTGCGCGGCGCCGGCGCCGAGCGCCGCCGCGACCGCGAGCGAGACCAGGGTGCGTTGCATTGCGTTCATCGTTACTCCTTCGTGGTTTGCCAGCGCGCGTCCTGACCCGACGCGCGGATGCGGAGTTGGGGTGTGGCGTCAGACACCGAGATAGTCGTGGAGCTTCGCCATGTTGGCGTCGAGCTCCGCGTTGGGAATCATGTCGACCACGCGGCCGTGGTCCACCACGTAATGCCGGTCGGCGACGGTCGCCGCGAACCGGAAGTTCTGTTCGACGAGCAGGATCGTGAATCCCTGCGTCTTGAGCTTCGCGATCGTGCGCCCGATCTGCTGGACGATGACCGGGGCGAGGCCCTCGGTCGGCTCGTCGAGGAGCAGCAGTCGCGCGCCGGTGCGCAGGATCCGCCCGATCGCGAGCATCTGCTGCTCGCCACCCGAGAGCTTCGTGCCCTGGCTCCGGAGCCGCTCGCGGAGGTTCGGGAAGAGCTCGAAGATCTGGGCCAGCGAGAGCCCACCCTCGCGCACGGCGGGCGGCAGAAGCAGGTTCTCCTCCACGTCGAGCGAGGCGAAGATGCCGCGCTCCTCCGGACAGTAGGCGATGCCCATCCGCGCGATCCGGTTCGACGGCAGGCGCACCGTGTCGTGGCCCTCGAACGCGATCACGCCTTCGCGCCGCGGCACGATGCCCATGATCGACTTCAGGGTCGTCGTCTTGCCCGCGCCGTTGCGCCCGAGCAGCGTGACGACCTCGCCGGCGGTGACGTCGAACGTGACGCCGTGCAGCACGTGCGATTCGCCGTACCATGCGTTGAGATCGCGCACGGCGAGCAGCGGCGCTCCCGCCGGCGCGGCGGCGCCGGGGGACGCGCTCGCGGTTCGCTCGTCAGGCATGTGCCGTCCCGAGGTAGGCCTCGACGACGTCGGGGTGCTTCGACACGTGCGCGTAGTCGCCCTCGGCCAGCACCTCGCCGCGCGCCAGCACCGTGATGTGGTCGGACAGGGTCGACACAACCGACAGATTGTGCTCGACCATCAGCACCGTGCGATTGGCCGCGACACGCTTGATCAGCGCGGCGATGCGCTCGACGTCCTCGTGCGTCATGCCCGCGGTCGGCTCGTCCAGGAGCAGCATCTCCGGCTCGAGCGCGAGCGTGGTCGCGATCTCGAGCGCGCGCTTGCGGCCGTAGGCGAGCTCGCCCGCGTGCGTGTGCGCGAAGTCCGAGAGGCCGACCGCGTCGAGCAGCTCGAGCGCCTTGTCGTGGTGCCGCGCGAGCGTCCCGCCCGAGCGCCAGAAATCGAACGAGTGGCCGCCTTTGCGCTGCAGCGCGATGCGCACGTTCTCGAGCGCCGTCAGGTTCGGGAACACCGCGGAGATCTGGAACGAGCGGACGAGCCCCATGCGGGCGATCGCGGCCGGACGCGAGCCGGTGATCTCGCGCCCGTTGTAGAAGATGTGCCCGCGCGTAGGCGTGAGGAAATGCGTGAGGAGATTGAAGCAGGTCGTCTTGCCCGCGCCGTTCGGTCCGATCAGCGCGTGGATCGTGCCCCGGCGGACGGTCAGCGCGACGTCCTTGACGGCGACGAAGCCCTTGAATTCCTTCGTGAGTGACCGGGTCTCGAGTATGGTGTCGTCGGCCATCGTGCGCCGGCGCGTCCGGCGCCCGGCCCTCCTGCCCCGCCGTGGGTGAGGCCATTATGCGAAAGCCCCGCCCCGATGGCAATGGGACGCCGCCGCCCTAGTACCGGATCCGCGCGAAGTAAGTCTTCTGCGAGGCCTCGCGTGCCTCGCCCAGCGTCCGGATCCCCTGCTCCTGCCAGGAGCGGCAGCATCCGCAGGAACACTTCGCCGGTCATGATCGCATCGCCCAGCGCCGTGTGGCGGCCGATCGGATTGACGCCCATCCGCGCGGCGATGGCCTCGAGGCCGTGCGCCTCCAGGCCCGGATGAACCACCGCCGACAGGAGCAGCGTGTCCAGCACGGGCTGGGTGAAGCGGACCCCGGTCGCCTCCTCCTTGAGCCGCAGGAAGCGCAGGTCGAACGACGCGTTGTGCGCGATCAGCACCGTGTCCGCGCAGAACTCGTGGAACGCCGGCAGCACCTTGGCGAGCGGCGGCTGGCTCGCGAGCATCGCCGACTCGATCCCGGTGATCCGGCTCGCTTCCGGCGACATCGCGCGGCCCGGGTCGACGAGCTGCTCGAACACCTCGTGGGTGAGCAGCCGGCCGTTGACGATCCGTACCGCGCCGATCGACACGATCTCGTCGCCGGCGGAGGGCGCGAGCCCCGTCGTCTCCGTGTCGAACACCGTGTAGGCGAGCGACGCGAGCGGGCGGTCGTCCTGCTCCGGCGTCTGCCCGGGCTGATGGAAGAGGTCGAAGTCGTAGAACTCCGGGCGGCTCGCGCCGGCCTGTGGCGCGCTCCATGCCGACTCCTCCGGGCTCGCGAGGGGAATCGCGATCCGGAAGAATTCGCGCTGCGATGGCTTGTGGATCTGGTACCAGATCTCGCCGTTGTGGCGCTCGACGATCTGCTTCAGCGTGAGCGGGCAGGCCTCGCCGCCCAGCTCCATGGCGTCCGTCTGCCACGCCATCGTCGTCTCCGTTCCCAGCGGCGCGCCGGTCCAGATGAGGTCGAGGTGCGCGAGCGCGCCCTCGGCCGCGAGGCCGAAGCGGAGCTCGCGGATCGCGAACTCGTCGGCGAGCCGGCTCGCGAGATACGCGATGGCCTGCATCAGCGAGTAGCTGTCGACCTTGACCCACACCGCGTCGTCGACCGCCTCGAGCTTCGTCAGGAGCCCGGTCTTCGTTTCGACGCGCCGCCGGACCGCCGCGATCAGGTCGGCGCCGCGCATCTCCTCGAGCGGCCACTCGGTGCGCAGCGAATCGGCGAACTCGCCGACCGTCGCGTCGAGCCGCGCGGTGAGCTGCCGCGCTTCGTCGCCGATGACGCCGATGAAGCGGGCGCGCTCGTCGCTCGTCATGTCGGGAAACGCCGCGATCGTCTCGACCGCCGCCCGGACGCTGCCGAGCGATGCGCGCGTGCCCTGGGTCAGAGTCTGCAGCAGCAGGTCGCGCCGGTTCCCGCTCTCGATGCGCCGCGTGATGTTGTCGAGCACGAGCACGAAGCCGGTGATGCCGGCGCCCTCCGCGCCGGCGGCGGCGCCGAACACCGGCGCCATCTGCACGCGGACGAGTGCGCCGGACGGCGCGGCGGTGACGAACTGCGCGACCGGAGCTTGCGTGCCCTGGCGCAGCCGTTCGTGGATCGTGTCGAGCGCGTGGATGATGAGGTTGCGGTCGAAGATAGCGAACACCGAGCGCCCGAGGCCGACCAGGCTCGGCCCGCTTCCGGCGGCGTCACCGTCGAGCGGTTTGCGCAGGAACTGCATCGCGCGCGCGTTGTAGAGCAGGATGCGCCCCTCGACATTGCAGACGACCACACTCTGCGCGAGCTCCGACATGAGCGCGGCCAGCCGGTTCCGCTCCTGCTCGAGTCGCGCGTTCGCGTCGCGCACGCGCTGCTCGACGTTCTTCCGGAGCGCCTCGTGCGCCTCGCCGAAGGCATTCATGCTCTCGGCCAGGCGGGCGATCGGGGCCGCACCGCGCGGCGTCGCGCGATGCGCCGGGTTCGCGGTCAGCATGATCCGCGCGTCTTCCGCGAGCTGCCGCGCCGCGGCGACGTGCCCGTTGAACAGCGCCCGGACCGCAAAGCCGATAGGCGCGAGCAGCAGCAGCGCGACGACGATCACGCTGGCGGCGTTCTGCTCGAGCAGCTCGAGCAGCTGCCCGCGCTCCGCCTCGGAAATACCGGCACCGACGAGCACGCCCGCGGCGCCGATCGCGACGAGCACGATCGCCCACGCCGCCAAAGCCGTCAGTGCGATCCGCGTGCGGTCCGACGTCATGGCGCGAATTGCCCGGCAGCCCCCGGAAGGCGGCCGGCACGGGACACGCCAAGGGGTCGGCCGCCCTCGATCGACACCCGCGCAAGCAGAAAGGAGCCAAGGCCCGAAGGGCGCGTCTGCGAGCGCGGGTGGCGGCCGACCACAGTCTGCAACGCGAAGTCGTCAACGGCGCGGAGGCCGCGCAAAGACGCGCAAGGTTTGCCCTCGTGCCGCCCGCCCATTCGCTACTCGCCCAGCATCTCACCGACCTTCGCGATCAGGTCCCGCGTCGAGAACGGCTTCGTCACGTAGGCGTCGGCGCCGACCGCGATGCCCTTGCTCACCTCGACGTCGCGCCCCTTGGCCGAGAGCATGATGATCTTGATGCCCTGCCAGTCGGGGTTCTCGCGCAGCTTCTGGCAGACGTCGTAGCCGCTCACGGTCGGCATCATCACGTCGAGCAGCACGAGGTCGGGCCGGAACTCGGCGATCGCGGCGAGCGCCGCGGCACCGTCGCTCACGACCCTGACGTCGTAGCCGCGCTGCTTCATCAGGAACTCGAGCGAGACGACGATGTTCGGCTCGTCGTCCGCGATCAGGATCTTCTTGCCCATCGTCTCTCCTTCTGTCGCCACCGCATCCGTCAGACGCCGCCGGCAGCCGTGACCGGCGATTCCGCTGCCGCATCGATGTCCTTCGCGATCGGCAGCTCGAAGACGAAGGTCGCGCCCATCCCCGGCTCGCTTTGCACCCACAGGCGCCCGCCGAGATACTCGACGATCTGCCGACTGATGGGCAGACCAAGTCCCGTTCCCTGCGGCTTTTCGGTCATCGTGTCGCCGGCCTGGCGGAATTTCTCGAAGATGACTTTCTGGTCTTCGATGCCGATGCCGGGCCCGTTGTCGGCGACGCTCACCCGGACCACATCGGCGGTCGCGCCGATCTCGACGACGACGCGGCCTTCGTCGACCTTGACGAACTTGGCGGCGTTGGAGAGCAGGTTGATCAGCACCTGCACCAGCCGGTCGCGATCGGCGTGAACCGGCGGCACGCGCCCCGGAAAGCGCGTCTCGAGCCCGACGTTCTTCGCGCGGAAGATCTGCACGGTCGCGTTGATCGAATCCTCGACCACCGCCTTGAGATCGAGCGCGGAAACCCGCCACTCGGCACGGCCGGACTCGAGCTTGGCGAGGTCCAGCACCTGGTTGATGAGGCGGGTCAGTCGCTCGCTTTCCTGGATGATGATCGCGAGGAACTTCTGCCGCTCGGCCGCGTCGAGCTCCGGGTTGTCGTGCAGGATCTCGGAAAACGCCCGGATCGACGTGAGCGGCGTGCGCAGCTCGTGCGTGACCGTGGAGATGAAGTCGTCCTTCAGGCGGTCGAGCTCCTGCAGGCGCTCGTTGGCCGCGCGGAGCTCGGCCGTGGCCGCTTCGAGCTCGGCCGATTTCTGACGCAGCTCGTGGCTGTAGGCGATGACCTGCGAGGCCTCGTCGAGCAGCGAGCGCACCTCGTCCCGGGTCAGCGCGTCCTCCTTGACGGTCGAGGCCACCATGATCCGCGCCGAGGCGCCGCCGATCGCGCCCGCGAGCGCGGTCTCGGCGAACTGCACGAGCGCCGCGTCGGCCGGCACCGCGGCCGACGCCATGAATCCGCGGCGCCGAGCGTAATCGGCGAACGCGGCGTCGGCGCGCTCGGCGCCTAGAAACCGGGCCAGCAACCCGCGCAGGTCGGGCAGCGATGCGGTGCCCTTCCACAGGTGGACGTCCTGCCCTTCGTCGCCGTGCCGGAACACGTCGACGAAGCGGGCGGCCTGCGCCTGCTCGGCCACCGTCTGCGTCGTCAGCACCGAGACCAGCACGTACGCGCCGACATTGGCGATCATGCTCCACAGCATCGCGTGCGTGATGTCGTTGAGACCCGTGAGCCCGAACAGCGCGTACGGCTTCAGGAGCGCGATGCCGAACGGCCCGTCCTGCAGGAACGACGCCGGCAGCCACCCCGACTTCGCGAACGACGGAAGCAGCAGCGTGTAGAGCCAGACGGCGAATCCAGCGCTGAGGCCGGCGAGCGCGCCGGCACGGGTCGCGCCCTTCCAGTAGATCCCACCCAGTGTCGCCGGCGCGAACTGAGCGACCGCCGCGAACGAGATGAGCCCGATGGCCACCAGCGCGTACGCTTCGCCCGCGAGCCGGAAGTAGAGGTAACCAAGAAGGATCACCGCGACGATCGCGCCGCGGCGGATCCCGAGCAGGAGGCCCGTCAGATTCTCGCGCCGCGCGAGCCCCATCGATCGCATCCGCAGGAGCACCGGCATCACGAGGTCGTTGCACACCATCGTCGACAGCGCGATCGTCTCGACGATCACCATGCCGGTCGCGGCGGAGAGGCCGCCGATGAACACGAGGAGCGCGATCGCTTCCTGCTTCTCGGCCATCGGCAGCGTCAGCACGAACGTGTCGGGGTCGACGGCGGTCGCCGAGAAATGGAGCACGCCGCCGAAGGCCACCGGCACGACGAACAGGTTCATCGCCAGCATGTACAGCGGGAAGAGCCAGATCGCCTTGGTCAGGTGGTTCTCGTCGACGTTCTCGACCACGGCGACCTGGAACTGCCGCGGCAGGAACACGATCGCCAGCATCGACAGCACGGTGAGCCACGCCCAGCTCGCGTAGCATCCGCCGGCGCCGCCTAGCGGCGCGAACAGCGGGGCGAGCCGCGGATGCGACTGCGAACGCGCGAAGATGTCGCCAAGCCCGTTGTGAATGCCCCAGGTGACGAACGCGCCCACGGCGAGGAATGCGACCAGCTTGACGAGCGATTCGAAGGCGATCGCCGCCACGAGCCCCTCGTGCCGCTCGGACGCGTCGAGGTGGCGCGTTCCGAACAGGATCGTGAACACCGCGAGCAGCAGCGCGACCCAGAAGGCGGTGTCGGCGCCGATGGGCGCGGTCTCGAGCGCGCCGGCGGCCGCGATGTCCGGGTAACGGGTCAGGATCGTGTAGCTGTGCGAGACGGCCTTCAACTGCAGCGCGATGTACGGAAGCACGCCGATGACCGCGATGACCGTGACGAGACCGGCGATCAGCGCGCTCTTGCCGTAGCGCGACGAGACGAAATCGGCGAGCGAAGTGATCCGGTTCGCCTTGCTGATGCGCACGATCTTGCGCAGCACGAGCCACCACAGCGCCATCATCAGCGTGGGTCCGATGTAGATCGGGAGGAAGCCGACGCCGTCGGCGGCGGCACGCCCGACGCTGCCGTAGAACGTCCACGCGGTAGCGTACACGCCGAGCGACAGCGCGTAGATGTACGGATTAGCGATGATCGAGCGTCCCTGGTCGGCGCGCCGGTCGCCGAAGCGGGCGATCGCGAACAGCACCCCGATGTAGGCGAGCGCGACCGGGACGATCACGAAGCTCTGGAGCATGGCGCTGTCCGGCGCGTCCCGGCGTGGGCTACCGGTTGCGCTCGACGACGCGCGCGAGCAGACCCACGAAGAGCGCCCACGCGCCGAAGATGTACGCGTAGAGCAACGGGATGCCGAACACCTCGTCGGGCCGGCTGAAGAGCGCGAGCAGCGGGTAGTTGAACAGCAGCGCGCCGAACAGGAACAGCGCGATCAGGCGCTGCTGCTTCACGATCGATCGGAACATCGATTTCCCTCCGCGGTCCGAATGCGCCGCCCCATGTTAGCAACACCCCGGCCGAGCGACGTCGACCTACAGCCGGTACGACATCCGCAGCCGCTCCTGCAGCTGCCTCGCCTGCCGGAACGCTTCCTTCAGCATCCGCTGGTCGACCTCGTTCAGCGCGTACGGGTCGATCCGGTTCGGGTCCTCGCCCGGCGCCGGCTGGTCCTGCTGGCGCAGCCGCAGGAGCTGCAGGAACTGGAACGCCTCGACGGTCGCGCCGACGTGCCGCGGCGCGACGTGCAGGCGCTCGCCCGCGCCGCGCAGCCGCGCGGCGGTCCCCGTGTCGGCGATCCCCTGCGCCAGCGCGAACACGCGCGCGCAGTCGACGAACAGGCGCGTGCCGCGCGTCTTGAGGTCGAGCGTGCCCTTGATCGTCGCGTCGTCGTCGACGACGAACGCGCGGATGAGGCCGAGCGGCGGCTCGACCTGCAGCGCGTTCTGCACCATGAGCCGCAGGAACGCAGCATTGGCCTGCGTGTAGCCGAGGAGCCAGCTCCGCAGCGCGTCGGCGAGCGCGGCGTTGCCGTGGAGCGGCCGGAAGTCGAAGACGATGTTCGCGCTCAGGAGCGCCTGCGGCGTCGGCTCGCGGATCCACGCGAGGAACCGCGCCTTCCACTCCTCGACCGACAGGCAGAGATCCGGATTGCCGGCCATCACGTTGCCGTGACAGAGCGGGAAGCCCAGACGGTCGAGGTCCGCGTTGACCTCGCGCGCGAAGGCGATCAGGCGCGGGCGCAGTCCTTCGGCCGCGGCCGCGTCGGCGGCCGCGAAGACGAGCGCGTTGTCCTGGTCGGTCGCGAACGTCTGCTCGCTGCGTCCTTCGCTGCCGAGCGCGAGCCAGCACCAGTCGACGCCCGCGAGATCGTGGCGGGCGAGCGCGAGCTCGATCGTCCGCCGCGACAGCGCGTCGTTGAGCGAGGCGATCGTGCGGGTCAGCGGCTCGGCGCCGACACCCTGCGCGAGCAGATTCTGCGTGAGCCGCCGGATGTCGTCGGCGGCCCGCCTGAGCTGCTCGACCGTCGCGGCGTCCTCGACGTCCTGGTTCACCTGCCGCATCGAGACCCGCTGCAGCGCGAACAGATCGCGCTCGTTGACGACGCCACGGAGCTTCCCGTTCTCGACGACGACGAGCTGGCGGACGCCGCGCTCGGCCATCGTGTGCATCCCCTCCGAGGCGGTCGCCGTCGCCGGCAGCGTGACGATCGGCGAGGTCATGACGTCGGCGAGCGGCGTGTCGAGCGGGCGCCCGGGCAGCACGACGCGGCGCAGGAGATCGACCAGCGTGAACATGCCGACCGGCGCGCCGTCGGCGATCGAGCGCGATGATCGTGCGCACCTTCGCCTCGGCCATCAGGCGCGCGGCCTCGCGCGAGCGGCGCGCTCGCGGGACAGGCGACCGGCGCGTGTCGCACGAGCTCGGCGAGCGGGCGCGTCAGCGACTGCTGCTCGGCCGCGCGCTGGCTGTACTGGCGGTACAGGCTGTCGAGCGACTGGCGGAGCGTCTCGGTGATCGCCTGCGTGCAGAAGCGCTCGAACTCCGGCGAGGTCTCGCGCAGCGCGAGGAAATCGTCGCGCGAGAGCAGGAGACACGTCGGTGTCCTGCAGCGCAGTGAACACCTTGGTCGTCGTGCCGCCCGGCGGACAGCGCGCCGACCGGGAACAGCTCGCCGGGACCGAGCGTGCGATCGGGAGCCGACTGCACGTTGTCGGGACGGCTGCCGACGAGGCCGCGCTCGACGATGTGCAGGTGCGACGACCGGCCCGCTGTGCGTCGCGAGGATCGTCCCGTCCTGCGCGAAATTCAGCGCGCGAGAGCCGCGGGACCAGGAAATCGAGCGCCGCCGTCGCTCATTCCGGTGAACGGCGCGTGAGCGCTGCAGGAACTCGCGGGTCGCGTCGGTCGCGACGGCGGGGCGTGGCGTTCATCGCGCTAGCCTAAGCAGCCGCTGGCCGTGCGCGCAAGCAAAAACCCCCGCGCGAAGGCGGGGGTCGTTGCGTTGGGTCAACGCGGCGCTCAGTGCGCCGTCGCCTTCGCGGCGAGGATGCCGGTGTTCTGCCGCACGTAGAGCTCGTCCCACATGTCCTCGGCCCGCTTGTCGCGGTAGAGGAGCGAGCCGATGATCACCGCGAGGAAGCCGAGCGGGATCGAGTACAGGCCCGGGTTGCGCAGCTCGAACCACGGCTTCTCGAGGCCGACCAGGCTCGTGTTGTCGCCCTTGAACCTGTCGAGGTTGGCCTTCGCCGCGGCCACGCCCTTGTCGAGCGCCGCGATCGCCGTCGTGACCTTCGCCTTCGCGGCATCGTCCGCCGCGGCCGCGAGATCGGCGTCGAGCTTCGGCCTCGTCACCGCCGCGCCGTCGACGACCTTCTGCGCCGCCGCCTTGATCGCCATCGGGTAGGTCATGTTCGGCGACACCAGCACGAGCCCGATCGCCGTCAGCGTGCCGACGATCATGCCGAGCACGATGCCGCCGGTGTTGCAGCGCTTCCAGAACAGCGTGAGCAGCACGCACGGGAAGTTCGCCGACGAGGCGACCGCGAACGCCAGCGCCACGAGGTGCGCGACGTTCTGGCCCTTCGCGGCGATGCCGATCGTGATGGCCAACGCGCCGACGATCACCGTCGCGACGCGCGCCGCCTTGACCTGCTCCTGCGGCGTCACGTGCTCGGCGCGGATCACGCCGACGTAGAGGTCGTGCGCCATCGCCGACGCCGCCGCCAGCACGAGTCCCGCGACCACCGCGACGATCGTCGCGAAGGCCACCGCCGCGACGAAGGCGAGGAACAGGTTGCCGAGCATCGAGTCCGGGCCACCGCCCACCCACTGCGCGAGCAGCGGGCCGGCCATGTTGCCGCCCGGGTCGACCGCACGGATGTTCGCCGGGCCGACGTTCATCGCCGCGCCCATGCCGAGGAACAACGTCAGCACGTAGAAGCCGCCGATGATCGCCATCGCCCAGATCACCGACTTGCGCGCGTCCTGGGCCGTCGGCACCGTGAAGAAGCGCATCAGGATGTGCGGCATGCCGGCGGTGCCCAGCACCAGCGCCATGCCGAGCGAGATCTGGTCGATCGGGTTCTTGAGGTACAGGCCCGGCTCGAGGAAGCGCTGGCCGAGCTGCTGCCGGCGTCATGTTCTTCGCCGCGTCGCCGAGCAGCGCCGCCACCTGCGCCTGCACCTTGGCGTCGCCGACGACCGCGGTCAGGAAGCCGGGCAGGCTGAAGCCGTACGGCGCCCAGACGAACATCACGAGCAGGATCGACGCCGTCACGAGCAGGATCGCCTTGATGATCTGCACCCACGTCGTCGCGACCATGCCGCCGAACAGCACGTAGGAGAGCATCAGGATGCCGACGACGATCACCGAGATCTCGTAGTCGATCCCGATCAGCGTCTTCACCAGCACGCCGCCGCCGACCATCTGCGCGGTCAGGTAGAACGTCGAGACGGTGATCGTCGAGATCGCGCCGACGACGCGCACCTTCTTCGGGTCGTTGCGGTAGGCGAGGATGTCCGACAGCGTGTACTTGCCGATGTTGCGGCAGGGCTCCGCGATCACGAGCAGCACGGTGATGTACGCGACGAGCCAGCCCACCGAATACATGAAGCCGTCGTAGCCGTACAGCGAGATCAGGCCCGCGATGCCGAGGAACGACGCCGCCGACAGGTAGTCGCCGGCGATCGCCCAGCCGTTCTGCAGCCCGGACACTCCGCCGCCCGCCACGTAGAAATCGGACGCCGTCTTGACGCGCTTGGCCGCGACGTACGTCACGTACATCGTCACGGAGATGATGGCGCCGAAGACCACGAACGTGAGCCACCGGAACTTGTCGGGTACGGCGCCCTGGGCCAATGCAGGCGTCGCGATCGCGCACAGCGACGCGATCGCAGCGAGTATTGCGACGCGGCGGGTGTTCATTTGCGGCCTCCCATCATCTTCTCGGCGTCCTTGACGATCGCGGCTGCCTCGACGTCGAACACCGCGTTCGCATGGTGCGCGTAATACCACGCGAGGCCCCACGCGACGATGAACTCGGACAGCGCGAACAGGATGCCGACGTTGACCGGACCCCAGACCTTGATCCTGAACAGGTCCTGGAAGTAGGCCGCGCCGATGGGCAGCAGGAAGTAATAGACCATCGAAAAGATCATCAGCCCCCACAGGAAGAACGTCTTCTTCCGGTGCAATTCCTGGAATCTGGGATCGCTGTCGATCGCCTTCCAGTCCATCTGTGCTTGATCCGCCATCGTGTCCCCCGCTTGGGCGTTCTCTGATGCCAAAGATGACGGGCGCCGCCCGGCGCCCGCCCCGTGCCGCCCGGTATTGCCTCACGAAGACCCGCGCCCCGGGTTGACGCAGGTCAACGGCCGCCGCTCCCCCGGTTCGCGGCGCGCGTGAACCTTACTCTTATATAAGATAGAGGACTGTCATTGCCGGGACATATCGCGCTAGTCGCGCCAGCGCGGCTTGCGCTTCTCGATGAACGCGCCGACGCCCTCCGCCGCGTCGGCGCCCAGCATGTTGCACGTGATCGCCCGGCTCGCCAGCGCATAGGCGCCTCGGCGGAGCGCCGCCTCGAGCTGCTCGTAGAACAGCGCCTTGCCGGCGGCGACCACGGCGCGCGGCTTGGCGACGAGCTCGCGCGACGAGTCGCGCCGACCTCGGCATCGAGCTCCGCCGGCGCGCACGACGCGGTTGACGAGTCCCCAGTCCTTCGCCGTCGCGGCGTCGATGAACTCGCCGGTGAACAGCATCTCGAACGCGCGCTTGCGCGAGACGTTGCGCGACACCGGCACGCCGGGCGTCGCGCAGAAGAGCCCGAAGTTGATCCCCGACGTCGCGAACCGCGCGTCGGTCGACGCGACAGCGAGATCGCACGCGGCGACGATCTGGCAGCCGGCGGCCGTCGCGATCCCGTGCACCCGCGCGATCACCGGCTGCGGCAGCGCCTGCAGCGCGAGCATCGCGCGGCTGCAGCGCGCGAAGAGGTCGCCGACGAACGCCTCGGTGCGGTTCGCCATCATCTCCTTCAGGTCGTGCCCGCCGGAGAACGCGCTGCCCGCGCCGGCGACGACGACGACGCGCACCGAGGCGTCGGCCGCGATCGCGTCGAGCGCGCGCTTGCAGCTCGTCCAGCATCGCCCGCGAGATCGCGTTGAACTGTCGCGGACGGTTGAGCGTCAGCGTCGCGACGCCGTCCCGGTCGCTACGCAGCACGGTGGGCTCCGCCGCGATGGCGGCTGCGGCGCGTTCGGGGGCGTTCATTCCGGTGACTCCGCTATTCGATCGCGCTCGTCGACTTCGCCTTGTCGCGCAGCACGAACTTCTGGATCTTGCCGGTCGAGGTCTTCGGCAGCTCGCCGAACACGATCTTCTTCGGCGCCTTGAACCGCGCGAGATGCTGCTGGCAGTGCGCGATCAGCTCGGCCTCGGTGGCCGCGGCGCCCGGCTTCGTCTCGACGAACGCGCACGGCGTCTCGCCCCACTTCGGGTCGGGCTGCGCGACGACGGCGGCGGCGAGCACCGCCGGATGACGGTACAGGACGTCCTCGACCTCGAGCGAGCTGATGTTCTCGCCGCCGGAGATGATCACGTCCTTCGAGCGGTCCTTGATCTTCACGTAGCCGTCGGGCTGCATCACCGCGAGATCGCCCGAATGGAACCAGCCGCCGGCGAACGCCTCCGCGGTGGCCGCCGGATTCTTGAGGTAGCCCTTCATCGTGATGTTGCCGCGGAACATGATCTCGCCCATCGTCTCGCCGTCCCACGGCACCGGCGTCATCGTCTCCGGGTCCATCACGGTCATGCCCTCCTCGACCGTGTAGCGCACGCCCTGCCGGCCGTTGCGCTCGGTGCGCGCGCCGATGTCGAGCGCGTCCCACTCGGCGTGCTTCGCGCATACGGCGGCCGGGCCGTAGGTCTCGGTCAGCCCGTAGACGTGCGTGATGTCGAAGCCCATCCGCTCCATCCCCTCGATCACGGCCGCCGGCGGCGCCGCGGCCGCGACGAGGCACGAGACCTTGTGCGCGATGCCCTCCTTCCACTCGTCCGGCGCATTGATCAGCATGCCGTGGACGATCGGCGCGCCGCAGTAGTGCGTGACCTTGTGCGCACGGATCGCGTCGAGCACCGCCTTCGCCTCGACCCGGCGCAGGCAGACGTTGACGCCCGCGTTGGCGGCCATCGTCCACGGGAAGCACCAGCCGTTGCAGTGGAACATCGGCAGCGTCCACAGGTAGACCGCGTGCCGCGGCATCCCCCAGTCGATGATGTTGGAGAGCGCGTTCAGGTACGCGCCGCGATGGTGGTAGACGACGCCCTTCGGGATTGCCGGTCGTGCCCGACGTGTAGTTGAGCGAGATCGCGTCCCACTCGTCGGCGGGAAGCTGCCAGTCGAACTCCGGATCGCCGTCCGCGATGAACGCCTCGTAGTCGATGCTCCCGAGCCGCTTGCCGCAGCGGCGCCAGCGGATCCACGATGTCGACGACGATGCGGCTTCGCGTCGAGTCTGCGCGAGCGCCTTCTCGACGATCGGCGAGAACTCGAGTGTCGGTGACGAGCACCTTCGCCTCGCCGTGCTTCAGCATGAAGGCGATCGTCTCCGCATCGAGCCGCGTGTTGAGCGTGTTGAGCACGCCGCCCGTCATCGGCACGCCGAAATGCAGCTCGACCATCTCCGGCGTGTTCGCCGCCATCACCGCGACCGTGTCGCCCTTGCCGATGCCGGCGCGGACGAGCGCCGACGCGAGGCGCCGGCTGCGGGCGTAGGTCTCGGCCCACGTGTAGCGGCGATCGCCGTGGATCACCGACAGCCGCTGCGGATACGTGTAGGCGGTGCGCGCGATCAGCGACAGCGGCGAGAGCGGCGTGTAGTTCGCGGGGTTGCGATCGAGGTCGCGGTCGTAGGGGCTCGAGTCGGGACATGGCCGATCGGAGAAGGAAAGCGGAGAACGGCGCGGCGGCGGCGAGCTCCCATGATACTGCGGGCCGGCGCCGTTGCGCGCTCTGCGGTGCGCCGCGTCGCGCACGCCGCGCTGCTAGTATCTCGCCGGCATCCACGCGCCGGACGCCATCGTACGTACCTCCCATGGGCCACCGCCTGTCACGCATCGTCACCCGCACCGGCGACGCCGGGACCACCGGCCTCGGCGACGGGACGCGCGTGGCCAAGGACTCGCGCGCGGATCGCCGCGATCGGCGACGTCGACGAGCTCAACTCGACGCTCGGGCTCCTGCTCGCCGAGGAGCTGCCGGCCGCGCTCCGCGACGACCTCATCGACCGTCCAGCACGACCTCTTCGACCTGGGCGGCGAGCTGTCGATTCCCGGGTCACGCGGCGCTCGGCGACGCGCACGTCGCGCGGCTCGAGGCGGCGATCGAGCGCTGCAACGCGCCGCTCCCGCCGCTCAAGGAATTCATCCTGCCGGGCGGCACGCGCGCGGCCGCGCTCGCGCACGTCGCGCGCACCGTCTGCCGCCGCGCCGAGCGCTCGCTCGTCCACCTCGCCGCGAGCGCGCCGGTCGGCGATCCGGCGCGCCGCTACCTGAACCGGCTCTCCGACCTCCTGTTCGTGCTCGCGCGCATCGCTGAACCGCGCGGCGGGCCGCGACGACGTGCTCTGGCGACGGGACCGCGGCGGCACACCTGATGCGGCGCCGGCGCGCATGCCGCGACGGATCCCGCTGACGGTCCGCGCCCGGACCGCAGCGCGACGCTCGCCGAGCTGCTCGCGCGGACCGCGCTCGCCGACCAGGCGGCGTTCGCCGAGCTCTATCGGCGGACGTCGCCGCATCTGTACGCTATCGCGCTCCGTATCTTGAGGGAACCGGCGGCTGCGGAGGAGGTGCTGCAGGAAGCGTTCGTGAGCGTCTGGCACCACGCCGGCGGCTACGCCGCCGAGCAAGAGCCAGCCGCAGACATGGCTCGCGAGCATCGTACGCAACCGCTGCCTCGACCGGCTGCGCCGGCGCGATCTCGACACGGTGAGCCTGACCCGCGACGACGACGAGGAGACCGAGATCGACCTGCCTGCCGACACTGCCTCGCCGGTCGATCTGCTGATCGCCGGCGCCGAAGCGCGCGTCGGTGCGCGACTGCGTCCAGTCGCTCGAAGGCGGGCAGAAGCAGGCGATCGCGCTGGCGTTCTTCCAGGGGCTCTCGCACGCCGAGCTGGCGCAGGCGCTGCGGGAGCCGCTCGGCACCGTCAAGTCGTGGGTGCGGCGCGGGCTCGCGCGACTGAAGCAGTGCCTCGAGCGGGCGGGCTACGGCGAGCCGCCATGAACCTCTCCCGCCCCGATCGCGGCGCGCGGCTCGACGCGCTCGCCGCCGCAATACGCGCTCGGCACGCTGTCGCCGCGCGCCCGCCGGCGGCTCGCCGCGATCGCGCGGACCGATCCGGCGGTGGCGGCGGCGATCGCGAGCTGGGAGCTGCGGCTTGCGGCGCTGGCCCAGGCGGTCCCGGGCGTCGAGCCTTCCGCCGCGCGTCTGGGAAGGCATCCGCGGCCGCCTCGGGCTCGCCGGCCGCAGGCGCCGAGCCCGGCCGGCGCCCTGGTGGGCGAGCCTGGCGCTCTGGCGGGGACTCGCGCTCGCGGGCTTCGCGCTCGCGTTCGCGCTCGGCGTTGACGCTGCTCGGGCCGCGCGCCGCGAGCGCCGGACGAGCGGATCGTCGCGATCCTCGCCGGCCAGGACGCGAAGCCGGTGCTCGTGGCGTCGGCCGACCGCGGCGGTCGCTACCTGACCGTCAAGGCGGTCGCGTCCGTAGCGGTGCCCGCGGACCGCGTGCTCGAGCTGTGGGCGTTGCCGGAGGGACGGGACCCGCGCTCGCTCGGGCTGGTCCCGGCGTCCGGGGTCGCGCGCATCCCGCTCGCCGCCCCGGCCGGCGTCCTGCCTTCCAGGGCATTCCGGCGATGGCGGTCAGCCTCGAGCCGGCGGGCGGCTCGCCGACGGGCAAGCCGACCGGGCCCCGTGCTCTACACGGGCGGGATCCAGAACCTCTACTGAGCCGGACACGCTCGACGCCGCGCCGGGCGGCCGGCAGGGCGCGCGGGCGACCGGTTCCGCAGCGTCGGCGCCCGTGCCGCCCACCGGCGCGTTGAGGCTCGACCGTGTTCGGGAGATCGCCTGCCTCCTCGACCGTCCCACCGCCTTGCGGGCAGATGAGCCTCCGGGCAGCTCGCGCGGTCAGTGGGGCATGTTCGGATCGCTCTTGGACGAAGGGCAGGGCCGGCCCGGCCCTTCGAGCGGTCCGCGCCGGGGGAGCAGCGCGGACCGCTGGGGGATTCGTCGCGTCAGGTGCGAAGCGCCGGCGCGCCGGCCACGACGTTGACCGGTTCGAGCACGACGGCGCGCAGGGACTGCAACGACCTCGATGCGGGACGGCTCGATCGCGACGTTGATCGCGTCGGGCGTGCGGCTCGCGAGTGTGGCATCCTCGCAGGCGCCTCCCAGGCCCACGGGCAGCACGACGGCGAGGGCCAGCGTGACAGCGGACAGCGCAGCGGCGGCGACGCCGAAGGCGGGGCGGAAATTCGACGGCTCGTAGCGGTTCATCGTGCACTCCTCGGTTGGGTCGGTCTGCTGCTTGGATGCGGCATGTTCCGATTCCGGATTCAGTGGCCTGTTCGGTGTGCCCGCATCGATTCCGCGATGTCGATCGCATCCTAGGAAAGCGCGGGCGATCCTCAACGGGCACGCGACGAACCCGCGGTTTCCGCGACCGAAGTCGACAGGCGCGGGATGAGCCGCAGGGCCGCGGGGCGGGCGCCGTTCCGTCTCGCGGACCGCACAAAGGCGAAGGGCCGGACGTCTCGAGCGCCCGGCCCTTCGGATCGCCACGACCGCCGGCCTGGGGGAGCCGGCGACCGCGAAGACAGGTAACGGCTAGCTGCGGGCTCGGGCGTCTTAACCGCGGCGAGCGGGTGTCGACGCGACGCTCTCGTCCGCGCAGGCCGACGACGTCGATGCTCGCCGGCACGATCGTGACCTCGATCGCCGCGGGCGCGTCGCCGTTCGCGGCGAGCGATGTCGCGGCGGGAACCTCGGGACGAGAGCGTGGCGGGAACGCCGACGGCGAGCGTCATTGTCGCGGCGGTGAGCGCGACGGCGGCGAGCCCGAAGGCGGGCCGAAAGCGGAGTGGGGCGTAGCGTGTTCATGGGTCCCTCCAGTGTGCCAGTCGTTCTGCCAGCTTGGATGCGGCGACCCGGGATTCGGATTCGCGCCTTCCGCGCGGAGCCGCTCGCTGTCCTTGTCGTCAGGCCGATCCTCCGGGACCGCGCGGCACCGTCAACACGCTTGCGACGAAAGCTCCGATTCGCGGCGCGAGCGCCACTCGGCACGACGAAGTGCCGCCCGACACGCGAGCGTGGAATGGACAAGCGCGCGCGCGGGCGGGACCTCAGCCCGCGCGACGAACGGTCTGGTCGATCGCCCCGAAGATCGTGCGTCCCGCGGCATCGAACATCTCGATGCGCACGCGATCGCCGAAGCGCAGAAACGGCGTGACGGGTTTGCCTTCGAGGATCGTCTCGACGACGCGCTGCTCGGCGATGCACGAGTAGCCGACGCCGCCGCGCGGCCGCCGGGCGCCCCGGTCCGTCGTCCTCCTTGTTCGACACGGTGCCCGAGCCGACGATGCTGCCGGCAACGAGCGCGCGCGTCTTCGCGACGTGCGCGATCAGCGTCGGGAAACGAGAACGTCATGTCGACGCCCGCGTTCGGCCGACCGAACAGCTGCGCCGTTGAGATGCGTGACGAGCGGCAGGTGCACCTTGCCGTCGCGCCACGCGGCGCCGAGCTCGTCCGGCGTGACGGCGACGGGCGAGAACGCACTCGCGGGTTTCGACTGGACGAAGCCGAAGCCTTTCGCGAGCTCGGCCGGAATGAGATTGCGCAGGCTCACGTCGTTCGCGAGCATGAGGAGCCGGATGCGCCGGCCCGCTTCGTCCGCGCTCGCCCCGATCGGCACGTCGCCGGTGATCACCGCGACCTCGGCTCGAAGTCGATGCCCCACGCCTTCGTCGGCGTGCACGATGTCGTCGCACGGTCCGAGCATGTGGTCGGACGCGCCCTGGTACATGAGCGGATCGGTCCAGAATTCCGGGCGGCATCGTCGCGCCGCGCGCGCGGCGGACGAGCTCGACGTGGTTCACGTACGCGGAGCCGTCGGCCCACTGGTAGGCGCGCGGCAGCGGCGCCATCGCCTGCTTCGGATCGAACGGCGTAGCGTCGGGCAGCCGGCCCGCATCCAGCTCACGCCGCGATCGCGAGCGAGCGCCGGGGCGCTCGTCGCGCCAGTCGTCGAGCGCCGCCTGCAGCGTGCGCGCGATCTCGGGAACCGCGACGGAGCGCGCGAGGTCGCGCGAAACGACGACGAGCTCGCCGTCGCGCGTGCCGTCGCGGCGCGTCGCGAGCTTCATCGCGAGCTCACCGAGGTCGGGCGGCGCTTGAGTGCGTAGCCGTCGGCGCGATCCTCCATCTCCCAGCCGGCCGCGGCGAGCTCGCCGCGCAGCCGGTCCGCTTCGGCCCAGTTCTTCGCGCGGCGCGCGGCGGACCGCGCGTCCGCGAGCGCGCGCACGTCGTCGGGAATGGCCTCGACCGGCGGCAACCACGAGGCAAGTCCGAGCCCGAACACGCGGTCGAATGCCAAGAGCGTCGCGCGCTTGACGGCCGCCGGCCGCTCGCCGCGCAGCGCCTCCCAGGCGACCGCAAGCGCGCGCGGGAGGTTTAGGTCGTCGTTGATCTCGTTGGTGAAGCGTTCCAGGAGCGCCGGATCCGGCGCAGCGTCGCCGGCGTCGCGCAGCGCGTAGACGCCCTGGCGCATCCGGTCGAGCGCGACCGCCGCGGCGTCGTGCGCATCCCACGTGAAGTTGAGCTGACCGCGGTAGTGGCCGGTGAGGCACAGGTAGCGGAAGGCGAGCGGGTCGTAGCCCCGCTCGACGAGCGAGTCGACGCGCAGGAACTCGCCCGCCGACTTCGCCATCTTCGCGTCGTTCGAGAGCAGGAAGTAGCCGTGCATCCAGAAGTTCGCGAGGCGCGTGCCCACGCGCGCCTCGGTCTGCGCGATCTCGTTCGTGTGGTGGACCGGAATGTGGTCCTCGCCGCCGCAGTGGATGTCGAAGAAGTCGCCCAGGTACTTCTGCGCCATCGCCGAGCACTCGATGTGCCAGCCGGGGAAGCCCTTGCCCCACGGGCTGTCCCATTCCATCTGCCGCCGCTCGCCCGGCGGCGAGAACTTCCACAGCGCGAAGTCGGTCGGGTGACGCTTCTCGCCCTGCTCGACCCGCTTGCCTGCCTCGAGCCCCTTGACGTCGAGCCGCGCGAGGAACCCGTAGTCCGGCTGCTTCGAGGTGTCGAAGTAGACGCCGTCGGAGGTCCGGTACGTGTAGCCGTTCTTCTCGATGTCGGCGATGAACTCGATCTGCTCGCGGATGTGGTCGGTCGCCCGGCACAGCACGGCCGGGTCCTCGAGTTGAGCCGCTTCATGTCGGCGAGGAACGCGTCGGTGTAGAGCTGCGCGATCTCCCACGCGGACTTCCCGGTCCGGCGCGCGCCCTTCTCCATCTTGTCCTCGCCCTCGTCGGCGTCCGAGGTGAGGTGGCCGACGTCGGTGATGTTCATCACGTGCCGGACGCGGTAGCCGTTCCACTCGAGCACGCGCTTCAGCACGTCCTCGAACAGGAACGTGCGGAAGTTGCCGATGTGCTGGTAGTCGTAGACGGTCGGCCCGCACGTGTAGAGGCCGACCTCGCCCTGCGCGCGCAGCGGCACGAACGGGCGCAGCGTCCGCGTGTAGTTGTCGTAGAGCGTGAGCGGGTTGGGCATCGGATGGGGCGGTGACCAAGCATCCCCGGCGCAGCGCGCGGCACAAAAAAAGCCGCCGGGAGCGGCCTGCCGCGAGCGCCGGTCCGGCCGCGCCGCGCGGCCACCGGAGGCGTCGAAGTCATCGTAGCGAAACGCGGCGCGCTCGGCAAGGCGCGCATACGTTGCCGGTGGGCCGGACGATGGCGGCGGTGCGGCGTGTGCCTGGCGACGCACTCCGTTGACCCAGCGCAACGTCACGTCGCGTGGGGGGTCGAGAATGAATCCACAGGCACGGAGCGGACCGCGACGCAATGCCGCACGTGCAACCCCGCCTTGTGCGCGGCCGTCGCCTCCGTGGCCCGTGATTCGGTCAGCATCGGGAGGTTCAAATGAATCCAAAAAGTACTCGTCGCGGCGCCACGCGCCGTGTCGCCCATCGTGTCGCCTGGCTGTTGTCGCTGCTGTGGTTCGCGTGCACGTCAGCTGCCGCCGACATGAACCTCGGCGGAATGTTCACGGATCTCTGGTGGAACTCGCCGGCGCGTTCCGAAGACGGCTGGGGCGTGACGGTCGACCATCAGGACCAGGTGATGTTCATCACGGTCTACATCTATCGCGCCGACACCTCGTCCTACTGGGTGGTGGCGACGCTGGATCACGTCGCCGGCAGCCGCTACACGTTCACCGGCGACCTCTACGAGGCGCACGGCCCGTGGTTCGGCGGACCGTTCAGCGCTACCCCATTCACGCCGCGCAAGGTCGGTACTGCGACGTTCACCGCGGCGGATCCGCTGCACGCGACGCTCAGCTATACGGTCGACGGCACGCCCGTGACCAAGACCATCGAGCGGCAGCTGCTGCGCAGCCTGAACTTCTCGGGCACGTACTTCGGAGCGATCAGCTTCGTCACCAGTAACTGCACGAACCCGCTGGACAACGGCGAGGTGATCTCCGACGCTGGGCCGATGACGATCACGCACAGCGGCAGCAGCCTGAACATCGTCTACACCGGAACCGAAGCCGCGTGCACGATGACCGGCAGCTACACGCAGAGCGGTGCACTCGGGTCGGCGACGACGACGATATCCTGCACGGGGGGGCTCGGCCCGATCACCGGGACGTTCAATCTGTCCAACATGCAATGGACGATCGCCGGCGGGACCGCCAACGTGAGCGGCCATCTATCATTGGGCTGCAACTTCAGTGGCGGGATTGTCGGAACGACGTCGAGATGATCTGGGCGGGGCGGCGGTCGATTTCCGAAACCGGTTAGGCGATCGGTTTCGCCATGATGTAGTCGTCCATCACGTAGCCGCGGCCGATGTCGACGACGACGGCTTCGCGGATCGCGAAGCCATGCTTCTCGTAGGCGCGGACTGCCTGCGTGTTGTTCTTGTTGACGTTGAGGATGAGCGTGCCCGCGCCAGCCGCGCGCGCGAGTTCGCCGACGCGCGCGATCAGCCGCCCGCCCAGGCCGAGCCGCTGCCGCGACTGCAGCACGTAGAGTTTGTCGAGTTTCGCCTCGAAGCGATTGTCCGTCACGTACCAGGCGGCGAACCCGGCGAGCACACCGTCGAGCGTCGCAACCTCGAGCCCGCGGTCGCGGCCACCTAGAAACTCCTCGAGCACGGGTAGCGCGTACCCGCGCTCGAGCATGTATTCGATCTGGTCGTGCGTGATGATGCCGGGATAGTGCGCGCGCCAGATCACGCCGGCGAGACGCTGAACGGCGGGCAGCTCGTCGCGATGCGCGCGAGCGAGTTCTATCCTCGAATCGGCCACGTCGACGGGTCTCAGCGATCGTCCGGTTCTGCCGAGATTAGCACGCGCGACCTATGGCCTCGGCAGCAACGTCGGCCGCACTCGCGCGAAGGCCGCAGGTAGAATCACGAATGGGCCTGCCGCGGTCCGCACGCGCAGACGCGGCCTGCCCCTTCCCCTTGCCGCCGCCCGATGTCCGTCACCGCGATCCTGCCGCCGCGCCCGGTCCTGTGGGTGGTGTTCGCCGCCGTCGTCGTGCTCGCGTTCGCGAATCTCGGGAGCCGCGACTTGCTCCATCCGGACGAGGGACGCTATGCGGAGATCGCGCGTGAAATGGCGGTCTCGGGCGATTTCGTCACGCCGCGTCTGAACGGCCTCAAGTACTTCGAGAAACCGCCGCTCCAGTACTGGGTCACCGCGGCGGCGTTCCGCGCCTTCGGCGTCCACGAATGGACCGCGCGGCTGTGGCCCGCGCTCGCGGGTCTGCTCGCGGTCGCGGCGATCGGCATCGCCGGACGGGCGTTGGGCGGTCCCGCGCTGGGCGCCTTCGCCGCCGTCGCGCTCGCGGGCACGCTGTGGCACGCCGGCATGACGCAGATCCTTTCGCTCGACGCGGGGCTCGCCTGCTTCCTCGCCATCGCGTTCGCCGCGCTCGTGATCGCGCAGCAGCCCGGCCGGACCGCGGGCTCGCAGCGCGCCTGGATGTGGCTCGCCTGGGCAGCGCTGGCGGGCGCCACGCTGTCGAAGGGTCCGATCGGCGTCGTGTTGCCCGCCGGCGCGGTCGTCGTTTACTCCGCGCTTTCTCGTGACTATGCGCTGTGGCGGAGGCTGCATCTCGTTTCGGGAATCGCGATCTTCCTCGCGTTGACGGCACCGTGGTTCATCGCCGTGGCGCGCGTCAACGGCGAATTCCTGGCGTTCTTCTTCATCCACGAGCACATGGCGCGGTTCCTCACCGAAGAGCACCAGCGCACGGGCGCCTGGTACTACTTCGTCCCGCTCGCGCTGGCGGGCAGCCTGCCCTGGCTGGCGGCGCTCGTGTATGGCGCGCCGCGCGCATGGCGCGACCGTGGAAAGCGCACGGGTGACTTCTCGTGGCGCCGGCTCGCGCTCGTCTGGGCGGCCTTCGTGTTCCTCTTCTTCAGCGCGTCGGGATCGAAGCTTCCGTCGTACATCCTGCCGATGTTCGCGCCGCTCGCGCTCGTCGCGGCCGACCTGCTCGTCACGCTGCCGCCGCGGACGCTCGTCCGGCTGACGTTGCCCGGGGCCATTTTCGCTTTCCTCGTCGCCGTCGCCGTGTTCGCAGGCTACGACCGCGTGGTCGACCACCTCTCCGGCGGTCCGCAGCCTGTCGAAATCCTCGCCGCCTACGGACCCTGGCTCCAGGGCGCGGTCGCCGTCGCCGCGGCCGGCGCCATGGCGGCGGCCGTCGCTTTTGCGCGCGCGGAAACGGCTCCCGTGGCCCGGTTCGTGGGCACGGCCCTGCTCTCGCTCTCGACGTTCGCGGCGGTCGTCATCGCGATCACGGGATTCCAGGTGTTCAGCGCGACGCGCTCGACTTCGGCTATCCTCCGTGCCGCGCAGGCAGCGGCGCCGTTCGCACCGGATGCGCCCGTCTACCAGATCGCGATGTACGACCAGACCGTTCCGTTCTACCTCGGCCGCACGACCACGCTCGTCGCCTTCCGCGACGAGCTCGCGCTCGGCATCGATGCCGAACCCGAGCGGCAGATACCGACGGTCGCAGCGTGGATTCCGCAGTGGCGCGCGCTCGACGCGGGGCTACGCGGTGCTGCCGCCGGCCGAATTCGAGGAGCTCGCTGCCGAAGGCGTGCCTATGCGCGTGCTCGCGCGCGACACTCGGCGTGTCATCGTGAGCCGGAAATGAGCGCGGCGGGCGAAGCCAAGGCCCGAAGGGCGCGTCGCCGCGCGACTGTACAGGCGGCCGTTGGTCCGACCCATCGCATGTCTCCTGTTGTGGAAGAGGCCGCCCAATGAGCTGGCCGCGTTCACGCTGCTGATGGCGGGCGTGCTGCTCAACGCCGGCGCGCAGCTCCTGCTCAAGGCGGGCACCAACGAGCTCGGCGTCATCACGCTCACGCGCGCGGCTGGCCGGACACGCTGATGCGAATGGCGACGCAGGGCCACTTCATCCTCGGCGCCGCATGCTACGTGTTGTCGCTCTTCGTCTGGATCCTCGGACTGTCGCGCGTGCCGGTGTCCCTCGCTTATCCGCTGCTGTCGGTCGGCTACATCGTCAACGCGATCGCCGCGCATTACCTCTTCGGCGAGGCCGTCACCGTCACCCGCTGGCTCGGCATCGGCTTCATCGTCGTCGGCGTCTTCCTCGTCGCCCGAGGCTGACGGCTGCGCCGCGATGAGCGTTCGCCCCTACCTCAAGTTCGCCGGCCCGGTGCTCGACGAGGCGACGATCGCGGGTGTCGGCGACGTGCTGCGCTCGGGCCACATCGCGAGCGGCCCATGGGTGCGGCGGTTCGAGAACGCACTCTCGGAATTCTGCGACGGCCGGCCGGTACGCGTCCTGACCTCCGCAACGGCGGCGGTCGAGGTCGCGCTGCAGCTCTGCGGCGTCGGCCCCGGCGACGAGGTGATCACCTGCGCGCAGAGCTTCTATACGGTGCTCAACATGATCGTCGAAGGTCGGCGCGACGCCGGTCTTCGTCGACTGCGATCTCGTCACGCGTAACCTCGATCTCGGCGCCGTCGAGGCGGCGATCACCCCGCGCACGAAGGCGATCGTGCCGACGCACTGGCCCGGCTCGCTTGCCGACCTCGATCGCCTGTACGCGCTCGCCCGCGCCCGGGGCTTGCGCGTGATCGAGGACGCTGCGCTCGTGATGGGGTCGCAGTGGAAGGGGCGAAACGTCGGCGCGATCGGCGACCTCGTCACGTTCAGCTTCCACCCGAACAAGAACATCACGACGATCGAAGGCGGTGCGCTGGTCGTCAACGACGCGGCCGAGGCGGCGCGCGTCGAGGCGCTGCGCTTCCACGGCATCACCTACCTGCCCGACCGGCACGCGCGACGTCGCTTTCCCGGGAGGCAAGTTCAACCTGCCCGACGTCAACGCCCGCATCGGCTGCACGCAGCTCGAGCGGCTGCCCGCGTTCCTCGCTGCGCGCCGCGCGCTGGCGGATCGATACTTCGAGCGCTTCGCGACCGATCCGGCCTGTATGCTGCCGCCGCGTCCACGACCCGGCGACGGCCAGTCGTGGAACATGTGGTGCGTGCTCCTGCCGCTCGACCGCCTGAAGCTCGACCGGCGGCAGATGCGCGACGCGCTCGAGGCGCGGGGCATCGGCACCGGTGTATCGTACGAGGCGCTGCACCTGTCGACGCTGGGCCGTCGCTTCGGCGGCCGGGAGGGCCAGCATCCGAATACCGAGCGCATCGCCCGCGAGACGGTGACGCTGCCGCTGCACGCTGCGCTGACCGCGGCCGACGTCGACCGCGTCTGCGCCGACGTCGCCGACGTGATCGCGGCAGCGCGCGCCTGACCGGCCGCACCAAGGCAACGCACGACCGATGACCGCCGACCTTCCTCTCTCCGTCGTGATCCCCGTCTACAACGAGGAGGCCGCGCTGCCGGCGCTCTTCGCGCGCCTCTATCCGGCGCTCGACGCGCTCGGCGTCGGCTACGAAGTCATCTTCGTCAACGACGGCAGCCGCGACCGCTCCGCGGCGCTCCTGCGCGCAGCAATGGGAGCGGCGCCGCGACGTCACGCGCGTCGATCCTGCTGAACGCGAACTACGGGCAGCACACGGCGATCGTCGCCGGCTTCGAGCGCTGTCGCGGCGCGCGCGTGGTCACGCTCGACGCCGACCTGCAAAACCCGCCCGAGGAGATCGGCAAGCTGCTGGCCGCGATGGACGCCGGCCACGACTACGTGGGCGGCGTGCGCCGGACGCGCGAGGATTCGCTGTGGCGGCGGTTCGCGTCGCGCGCGATGAACGGGCTGCGCGAGCGCATCACGCGGATCCGCATGACCGACCAGGGCTGCATGCTGCGCGCCTACAGCCGCGAGATCGCGGCCGCGGTCGCCGCGAGCCGCGAGGTCAGCACCTACATTCCCGCGCTCGCGTACACGTTCGCCGCGAGCCCGACCGAGGTCGAGGTCGCGCACGAGGAGCGCGCGGCCGGCGAATCGAAGTATTCGTTCTACAAGCTGATCCGCCTCAACTTCGACCTCGTCACCGGCTTCTCCCTTGTTCCGCTGCAGCTCTTTTCGATGTTCGGGATGCTCGTGTCGGCGCTCGCGCTCGTCACCTACGTCATCGTGATCGCGTACCGGCTGGTCGACGGCCGACTGGCACGAGTGGGAGACCGTCTACCTGCTCTGGGACCGCGACATCCTCGCGTTCTTCCTGATCGGCATGCTGCTGTTCGGACTCGGGCTCGTCGGCGAGTACGTCGGGCGTATCTACCAGCAGGTCCGCGAGCGTCCGCGCTACACGATTCGCGCGGTGCTCGAAGCGCGGGACGCGCCGGCCGCGCGCGAGGCGGATCCGCAGGCCGAGCTCGAGAGCGTCCCTTCGCGCCACACGTCGGCCGGCTGACACGACGTGGACACGCCGAATGGATCGCCGGCGACGCCGGCGAATACGTTGCGCTCGCAGCGCGCGTCGCCGCGGAGGTGCAGCGCGGCGACCTCCGCATGACACTGGCGGACGCATTCCCCCGCTCGCGTCTGTGCGACGTGCCCGCGTTCGTGGCGGCACTCGAGCGCGCCTGGGTCATCCTGGTCGAGCTCGGGCCGCGCCACGACCGGCCTGCCCGAGCCGCCGCTCGAAATTCCCGGATAATGGCGGCATGCCGCGTCCTCCGCCGCCTGCAGCACCCTTGTCCCGCGCCGTCGTCTTCGCCTACCACAACGTCGGCGTGCGCTGTCTCAAGGTCCTGCTCGCGCACGGCGTCGACGTGCCGCTGGTCGTCACGCATGCAGACGATCCGCGCGAGACACGCTGGTTCGATTCGGTCGCCGCCGCGGCCGCCGAATGCGGGATCGCCACGATCGCGCCGGACGATCCCAATGCCCCGGACGTCGTCGCGCGGATCGGCGCGCTCGCGCCGGACTTCCTGTTCTCGTTCTACTACCGCCGCATGCTCGGCGGACCGCTCCTCGCGCTGCCGCGCCGCGGCGCGCTCAACGTGCACGGCTCGCTCCTGCCCAAAGTACCGCGGGCGCGCGCCCGTGAACTGGGCGGTCCTGGCCGGCGAGCGCGAGACCGGAGCGACGCTGCACTACATGGCGGCGAAGCCGGATGCCGGCGACATCGTCGCGCAGACGGCCATCCCGATCCTGCCGGACGACACCGCGCGCGAGGTGTTCGACAAGGTCACCGTCGCGGCGGAGATCACGCTCGACCGCGCGCTCCCGGGGCTTCTCACCGGCACGGCTCCGCGGATGCCGCAGGACCTCGCGCGCGGCAGCTACTTCGGCGGCCGCCGCCCCGAGGATGGCGTAATCGACTGGATGCGCGATGCGACGACGATCCACAATCTCGTGCGCGCGGTCGCGCCGCCCTATCCCGGCGCGTTCACGGCGGTCGGCGGCGTGCCCGCACGCATCCTGCGCACGCGTGTCGCCGAGGCTGTCGCACCACCTACGCTCACTCCGACGCTTGCCGCGGAGGGCCCGCGTCTCGCCGCGCATTGCGGCGGGGGCGGGAGGCTCCACGTGCTCGCGCTCGAGCTCGAGGGCGTGCTCGTCGCCCCCGCAGCATTCGCCGCCCGGTTCGGCGCCGCGCCCGCCGTCCTCGGCGATCGCGTTGCCGCGGGCGTCACGCCATGAGCGCCGCCGGGCCGCCCCGAACGCCCGCGCGAGCAGGGCGAAGCCGAGGCCCGAAGGGCGCGTCTGCGAGCGCGGGCGGCGGTCGACCTCAAGGTGCAACGCGGAAAGTGCAAGCATCCGGAGGCCGCGCGAATTGCTCCCCCTCGGGGGGCAGCGCAGCGGCGACAGCCGCAAGCGTGGGGGCCCACCTATGACCGAAAGCGCCGAACGCCCGACGCTCGACCGGCGCGGCCTCGCCAAGAATCGGATCGAGGCGCTCGCCGACGGCATCTTCGCCGTCGCGATGACGCTGCTCGTGCTCGACATCAAGTCGCCGCAGAACCGCAATTTCGAGACGACCGGCGACCTCGTCGGCTACCTGGTCACGCTCGAGCACAGCTTCGCGATGTACGCGATCAGCTTTCTCGTGCTCGCGATCTTCTGGATAGGCCACCACGTGCTGTTCCACTTCGTCCGCCACGTCGACCGACGCCTGCTGTGGCTCAACATCGCGTTCCTGCTGTTCGTGACGTTCGTGCCCTTCTCGACCGACTTCCTCGGCGACCACGGGCATCTGCCGCTGCCGGTGGTCGTCTACGGCGTGAACCTGATCGCACTCGGCGCGCTCCTCGACGTCCAGTTGCGCTACCTGCGTGCGAATCCCCCACTCGCGGCGCCGGATCTGACGCCCATCGCATCGGCGCGGATGCACGGCGAGGTCAAGATCTACGCGCTGATTCCGCTCGCGTCGATGGCCGTCTCGTTCTGGAGCCCGCGTCTCGGCATGTACCTCTACCTGCTCCTCGTGGTCCCGACGTTCGCGCCGCGGCGGCTCGACCGCCTGCTCCATCCCAGCGCGCCGCGCGTAACCGACGCCTCCTCCGACGAACCATGAAGAAGATCCTGATCCTCGGCATCAACGGCTTCATCGGCCACCACCTGACGCGGCGCATCCTCGATGCGACCGACTGGGACGTGTTCGGGATGGACATGCAGACCGACCGGATCGCCGACCTGCTGCCGGAGAAGCGCTTCCACTTCTTCGAAGGCGACATCACGATCAACCGGGAATGGATCGAGTATCACATCAAGAAGTGCGACACCGTGCTGCCGCTGGTCGCGATCGCGACGCCCGCCACCTATGTCCGCGAGCCGCTGCGCGTGTTCGAGCTCGACTTCGAGGCGAATCTGCCGATCGTCCGCGCCTGCGTGCGCCACAAGAAGCGCATCGTCTTCCCGTCGACCTCCGAGGTGTACGGGATGTGCGGCGACGCGCAGTTCGATCCGGAGGCGTCGCCGCTGGTGCTGGGGCCGATCAACAAGCCACGCTGGATCTACTCGTGCGCGAAGCAGCTGATGGACCGCGTGATCCACGCGTACGGGATGGAGCAGGGACTCGACTACACGCTGTTCCGCCCCTTCAACTGGATCGGGTCGGGGCTCGACTCGATCAACGCGCCGAAGGAAGGGAGCTCGCGCGTCATCACACAATTCCTCGGCCACATCGTGCGCGGGGAGCCGATCAAGCTGGTCGATGGCGGCACACAGAAGCGCGCGTTCACCTACATCGACGACGGCATCGACGCGCTCATCAAGATCATCGCGAACGACCGCGGGATCGCGACCGGCAAGATCTACAACATCGGCAACCCCGACAACAACTTCTCGGTGCGCGAGCTCGCGACGATGATGGTCGATCTCGCGCTCACCTACCCGGAGTACCGCGACACCGCCACCCGCGTGAAGATCGTCGAGACGACCGCCGCCGACTACTACGGGACCGGTTACCAGGACGTGCAGAATCGCGTGCCGATGATCGCCAACACCTGCGCCGACCTCGACTGGATGCCGACGGTGCCGATGAACGAGGCGCTGACCCGGATCTTCGACGCTTACCGCGGGCAGGTCGCCGAGGCGCGGCGGCTCGTCGAGTGAACACCGGGGTCAGACCCCATTCACTGACAACACTCGTTGCATTGAGACAAGGTCGAGAAAATGGGGTCTGACCCCATCGCCGCCCTCAAGATCGACGTCGACACGCTGCGCGGTACACGCGAAGGCGTGCCGCGGCTTGTCACGCTGTTGCGCAAGCACGAGGTCGGCGCGACGTTTCTCTTCTCACTCGGCCCGGATCACACCGGCCGCGCGATCCGGCGCGCTTTCCGGCCCGGCTTCTTCGGCAAGGTCCGCCGCACGTCGGTCGTTCGCCACTACGGGGTCAGGACGCTGCTCTATGGGACCGCGCTGCCGGGTCCCGACATCGGCCGGCGCGCAGCCGACGTGATGCGCGCCGTCGGCGACGCCGGTTTCGAGACCGGCGTCCACGCATGGGACCACGTCCGCTGGCAGGATGGCGTGCCGCATGCGGACGCGGCGTGGACGAAGGCCGAGATGGAACGCGCCTGCGAGCGCTACACGGAGATCTTCAAGGCGCCACCGCTCGTGCATGGCGCCGCCGGCTGGCAGATGAACGTCCATGCGCTGCGCCTCACGCAGCGGATGGGCTTCGAGTACTGCTCGGACGGCCGCGGCACGCACCCGCATCTCCCCGTGTGGAACGCCGAGCTGATCCGCTGCCCGCAGCTCCCCACGACGCTGCCGACGATGGACGAGCTGATCGGTTGCGACGGGATCACCGAGGGCAATGTCGCCGCGCACCTGCTCGAGCGGACGGCGACACCGAATCCCGCGGGGCACGTGTTCACGCTGCACGCCGAGCTCGAGGGGATGCGGCTCGCGCCTGCGTTCGAGCAGCTGCTCGTCGGGCTGGAAGGCGCAGGGCTGGACGCCGGGTCCGATGCGCGCGCTGTTCGAGACGCTGCAGCCGATGGCGCTGCCGCGCTGCGAGACGGGGCCCGGCACCGTCCCCGGGCGCAGTGGTACGCTTCTCGTCCAGCGCGCCGAGTTCCTGGGCGACGTCGATCTCGCCCAGGCCGCTTGAGTGCGGAATCCGTTCCGATCGCGGCGACGAGCCGCGCAACGACCGAAGGATTACTGATGCCCGCGAAGAAGGTCTCCGATTTCTCGGCGCCCGCGACCGGCGGCGCCCCGTTCCGGCTGTCCGATCACAAGGGCAAGATCGTCGTGCTCTATTTCTATCCGAAGGACAACACGCCAGGGTGCACGACCGAAGGCGCGGACTTCCGCGACCTCCACAAGCAGTTCGTCAAGGCGGGCGCCGTCGTCGCCGGAGTCTCCCGCGACACCATGAAGTCGCACGATGGCTTCAAGGCGAAGATGGACTTTCCATTCGAGCTCGTCTCCGATCCCGACGAGAAGCTCTGCACGCAGTTCGGCGTGATCAAGATGAAGAACATGTACGGCAAGCAAGTCAGGGGAATCGAGCGGTCAACCTTCCTCATCGGACCCGACGGAACGCTGGTCCGCGAATGGAGAAAGGTCAAAGTTGACGGCCACGCGGCGGAAGTCTTGGGAGCCGTTAAAGCCCTCTAAACCGCCTGTGTCACAGGGTGTTTATACAGGGAGCCATCGGCGCTATCATCACGGTCGAGCAGCTCCACGCGCCGCACCTGGGGCGGCCGGGCGATGGGCCTTATCCCTCGGTTTGCCGCCGACTTTTCGCCGTTGGACCTGACCGGATTGCTGGGGGTATGTGCCGCGCCAGCACGTCAATGATCCAGCCATAGCAGGCCATTCCGAGGACAAACGAGCCAGCCAAGGCCACGACGACTGCAACCCAATAGAGGATGAACCACATATCCGAATCCATACGACTGAGACCCTCGCCGCCTGCGTTGATCTACGCGGTCGGCACCACGCTTGACTGGGGGGTGTCCAACGCAAGCCGTCAAGACTTCCCGCCTCTGCCTCGCGCGGCGCGTCGCGCGGCGTCGTCTCTCATGCGGAACAGTTGAAGGATTGCCATAATGAGTACGCCGAAGGTGAAGGCTCCGACGATGCATACGACCAATATACACCACGAAACCACAGTACCCCCGTCCCCTTTCGGCTCACGCAAAGTGTAGATGCGCGTAGCGGCGATTCTGGCGCGTTTAGCGCCACGGCGTGAACGCCGCGCCGATCGATTCAGTCGGAGACTGTGTCCACCTTGCTCTGCTCGTTCAAGAAAGCAGCAATCGCCCTTTGACACTCCGCCTCGTACTCATCGGGGACCGACGTGTTGCGACGATGATTGCGCCTCGAGCGCCATTCGCTCTGATGATTCCCATGCGGTCGGCGACTTGGCCAGCGCACCCTTGGATCAATTTTCCGGAGCGAATCGTCCTGTCCCATACAATTCCCAGTGAATCGCCGTTATGCACGGCAGGCGAACAGGTGCGAGCACGATTCACACCAAGCGACTTTGCGGACTTGATCCTCATTGGCTTTAGCCGATAATCGTCTTGTTGAGCAGCTCTTCGAAATGTAAATACCTTCGACGCTTTCATCTGAATTCAGGCACCGACCGCGGATCGATTGTTCAGCACAAAGGGTGGGCGTGTGACCGCCGGCGAGCAGGCCCGCCAACTGAATCACATCGTCGACCTCGATGATGTCGCCCGGAGCGCCGGCCGCGGTCGCGGAAACCGTGCAGCGATATGCGAGCTTGATCCTGATGCTCATGACACGTCACCATTCGCGACCGAGAACGCCGTCGCGAACGTGATCGCGATGTCGCAGTAGTAATCCATTGCGATTCCAACGATGCCGGCCGGGAAGTTCGCAAGGGGATTCACGCGAATTTCAACGCCGGCGCCGAATTCGCCAGACGGCACTTCTTATAGGGAGAGCGATCCCTGCTTATACAGTTCCGGTGGAACGAACATGTACAGCAAGAAGGTCCGTGGTATCGAGCGCAGCACGTTCCTGCGGCCGCGACGGTGCGCTCGCGCGCGAGTGGCGCGGCGTCAAGGTCGCCGGCCACGCCGAGGAAGTGTTGGAGGCGGTGAAGGCGCTATGACGGCGCCAAAGGGGGACCGCCGGGTCACGCCGAAAGCGCACGCCAAAGACGCGGCCAGAGTCTCGGGCGGGGCGGATTGTCAGGCGGTAAGTAGCCCGGCGCAGACCCGGGTAGAGTCGATCAGCCGGACGCCCGCGAACGCCGGTGTGATCGCTCTGGCCTCCAGAACCAGCGGCACCGTGTCGCGGCACATCTCGCGTTTCGACCCCGGCGTGCAGCCTGCGCCCGATGCAGGATCGTGGTACGTCTCGATGCATGGAGCGCCGACCAATGGAGCGACTCGCCGACTACTTCAGCCTGGGTGATCTGGCAGGCCATGTTTCGTACGTCATGATCGCCATTTCGTACTACGCGATCAATATCTATTGGCTGCGGATGATAGCCGTGATCGGGCTTCTGTTCGAGATCCTGTACTTCGCGCTGTCCGGAGGCGCGATGTACACGGGGATCGCGTGGGGCGTCGTGTTCATCTTGATCAATATCTATCAGATCCACCGCCTGATCCGGGAGCGCATGAATCTGCGCCGCATGAGCGACGCCGCGCTGCTGCGGCAAGGCGCGTTCGCGGGGCTCGTCAACGCGCAGTTGTCCCATCTGGTGACGGCGGGAAGTTGGCGGAATATCGAACCAGGCGCCCGACTCACCCAACAGGGAAAGCCGGTCGAGGACCTGGTCCTGCTGTGCACGGGCTCCGCATGGGTAGAGGTGGAGGGCAAGACGGTCGCGAAGCTGCATGCCGGCACGTTCTGCGGCGAGATGGCGTTCATCTCGGGTGAGCCAGCCTCGGCCACGGTGACCGTGGATCAGCCAGTGCGTGCCTTCGTGTTCGACATGCAGAAGCTGCGGAAACTGGTCGACGACGACGAGCTAATCGCATCCGCGATCCACCATGCAGTCGGTCGGGATCTGACGGAGAAGGTGAATCTCAGCAATCGCACGGCGGTGCAGCCGGGCTGAGCGATCAGCCGTTCTCGTGGCGGTCGCTGCGGCCGCAGCGACCGCGGCCGGCGCGCCCGCAGTTCGGTCGCCGGCTCCGGCGTCTGATGCGCACCACAAGCGGTGCTCGATTCCCGCGATTCGGCCACCAGCCCTTGTGTTCGACGGGGCGCGAGGGTTACGATGGCCGCGACCCCCCGTCCACCGCCGCCCGCGAGGGCGCCCAGGAGTCCCATGGTCGAGCGCAAGACCCGTCCTGCTCCCCTCACCCTCGTCACCCGCAAGTCTCCGAAGCCTCCCGGCAAGCCCGGCCCGGCCACCCGCCTGCAGTTGCCTTCCAAGCTCTTCGTGCTCGACACGAACGTGCTGATGCACGACCCCACGAGCCTGTTCCGGTTCGAGGAGCACGACATCTACCTGCCGATCCTGACGCTCGAGGAGCTCGACAACAACAAGAAGGGCGTGAGCGAAGTCGCGCGCAACGCGCGGCAGGCGTCGCGCTTCCTGGACGAGCTCGTCACCGCGATGCCGAACGGGATCGCCGAGGGCATCCCACTCGACGCGAAGTCGGGCGGCGCGGCGACGGGCAAGCTCTACCTGCAGACCGAGGTGATCACGACGGTGCTGCCATCCTCGCTCGCGAACGGCAAGGCCGACAATCAGATCCTCGCCGTGGTCATGCACCTGCAGCATGTGCACCCGAAGCGGCACGTGATCCTGGTCAGCAAGGACATCAACATGCGGATCAAGGCGCGCGCGCTCTCCATCGCCGCCGAGGACTACTTCAACGACAAGGTGCTGGAAGACACGGAGCTCCTGTACTCGGGAATGCAGGAGCTGCCGGCCGACTTCTGGGAGCGCCACGGGAAGGGGATGGAGTCGTGGCAGCAGGGCGGGCACACGTACTACCGCCTCACGGGTCCGCTCGTGCCGTCGCTGCTGATCAACGAGTTCGTCTACCAGGAGACGCCGGGTGCGGCGCCGCTCTACGCGCTGGTGAAGGAAGCGAGCGGACGCACCGCGGTATTACAGACGCTCAAGGACTACACGCACCAGAAGAACAACGTCTGGGGAATCACCGCGCGCAATCGCGAGCAGAACTTCGCGTTGAACCTGCTCATGAACCCCGAGATCGACTTCGTGTCGCTGCTGGGTCAGGCCGGTACCGGCAAGACGCTGCTGACGCTCGCCGCGGGCCTGATGCTGACCCTCGAGTTCAAGGTCTATTCCGAGATCATCATGACGCGCGTCACGGTCCCGGTCGGCGAGGACATCGGCTTCCTGCCCGGCACCGAAGAAGAGAAGATGAACCCGTGGATGGGTGCACTCGAGGACAACCTCGACGTGCTGAACAAGACCGACGACGAGGCCGGCGAATGGGGCCGCGCGGCGACGCGCGACCTCATCCGGTCGCGGATCAAGGTGAAGAGCCTCAACTTCATGCGCGGCCGGACGTTCATCAACAAGTACCTGATCATCGACGAAGCGCAGAACCTCACGCCGAAGCAGATGAAGACGCTCGTGACGCGTGCGGGCCCGGGCACCAAGGTCGTCTGCCTCGGCAACATCGCGCAGATCGACACGCCCTACCTGACCGAAGGCAGCTCGGGGGTCACCTACGTCGTCGACCGCTTCAAGGGCTGGGCGCACTCGGGGCACGTGACGCTCCAGCGCGGCGAGCGCTCGCGGCTCGCCGATCACGCGGCGGAGATCCTCTGACACGCGGTCGCCGGCGCCCGCGGACGGGCACCGCCATCGTCCACTACTTCGAAGGCGGCTGGACGAGCTTGATCGACATGTCGAACAACGGCCCGCGTGCCGGCATCGGCAGGTAACGGGCAGCGATTGCCGCGTAATGGGCGAGACGCGGCCCGAACATCGGGTGTGTCGCGTATCTGCCCGCTAGTCGCTGTACGGCATGCAACCGCCCGTGCGAAGGCGCCGCCGAAGCAGAGGCGTTTGTCTCGAGTAGCCCCAAAAAGAAAAGGGCGAATGCGGGGTCTGCCGGATCGCCACGGATGGCCGGCGCGTCGAGCGCACGTTCGACTGTTGCCGGGTCGGTCCAGTCGATGCCGGCGCGACGATCGGCGAGATCGGCGAGCCATGCGTTGAACGTGCGCCACGCAAGATCCGGGCGGCCGCGGATGAACAATTCTTCGCAGGCGCGGGGGACGACGCTGTCGATGTAGTCCGCGCTCGCCACGGCGAAAGCATCCGCTTCGCTGCAGTGCCGCCCGTGCGCGGCAAGGCGTGTGAAGACGTCCGCGGCGAAGGCGAAGTCGCCCTGCGCTAGCGCTATCCCGGCTTCCTGGGCGCGGGCCTGCCACACCAGCGCGATCGCCTCCAGGAACGCCAACGCGGAGAAACGCGATACGTGCTCCGCAAGGCCTATCGTGCCGCGGTACATCGTTAGCGCCGTAGCGGTGTCACCGTCGTGATGGTGCGCGATTGCCGCGCGGTAGTAATAGAGCGCGGGCAGGAAGAAAGGCGCGATCCGGCCGAAGTCGGCGAGCGTCGTGCAGGCTGCGGCCTTCTCGAGCGCCGCGTCGGGATTCAGCACGTGCGCGCCGTGGCTTTCGGCGACTGCGGCGAACAGCGATTGCGCTAGGGGCTGCGCTTGTGCGTATTGCCCGGCATTCGTGAGATCGCGCAGCAGCCGATAGGCGTACCCCTGCCAGACCGGAGAATCGGGATTGCGGTTCGCGACCCGCCCGTTCATGTAGTCGGTGAACGGGGGCCGCATTCGCCGATCTTCGAAATCGAGCGCCAGCGGCGCGTGCGAAGCCCAGAGCATCTGGCGCTCGCCGAACGTGCGCACGTCGACGTGCGCGAGCCCGGCCGCCCGCGCGAGATCGCCGAATGCCTGCGCCGAAAGCAGGAAGCCGTGGAATCCGGGTGAAAGCGCGGCAAGCAGCGTATGCGACAGATTGTCGGGACGAACATATTCGACCGTCGGCGTGGTGAGGACCAGCACGCCCTGCGGCGTCAGGCGTTCGGCCAGCAGCGCGACAAATGCCGCCGGGTCGGGTACGTGCTCGACGACTTCGGACGCGTAAACGAGGTCGAAGCGGCGGCCCGCGAGCGGCGCGCAATCCTGCAGGAGCTCGTGGTAGATGGGAATGCCGAGCAGCCGAGCGCCCATGCGGCCGTACTCGGCCAGCTCGACGCCGACCGCTTCGCCGCGCCCCGTTCGCAACCAGAAATCGACGGCGAAGCCGAAACCGCAGCCGATATCGAGCAGCGTGCGTGCCCCGTCGCCGGTGACGGCCAGCAGCGGCCAGACAGTTTCCCAAACGCCGCCGCCCGCCTCGATGTAGAAGCGCCAGAATTCGTCGCGGTCCTGGTTCAGTTCGCTGAAGTCGTGGATGCCGGGAGGGTCGTAGAATCCGCTCCCGCAGCCGGCGCAGCGCAGCAAAGTCAGCAGCGGATGTGGCGGCGCCATTCCGGGAACCGACAGGATCGGAGCGTGCGGGCCGAGGTGGCCGCAGACCCTGCACGCGATGGCGCGCGCGGGCGCGTCAGCGAGCCAGCGCACGGCTGCGGGCGTCAGTTGTTCCATCATCGCGTGGGGTCAGGAAGCGCAGGAGCGGCGGCGTCGAAGCTTGCGTCAGCGAGCTCGAACAGTGGCGGCCGCGCGAGGTTTGGATTGTAGGCGGGATCATGCGCAAGGGCCGCGCGATGACGCAGGCGCATGTACGCGGCATCTTCGACTTCTGCCGCGGTCGGAGTTGCCGAAGCGCCACGAACCCGCAACGCGCGCTCGTCAGCGAACACGACGCCCGGATGCCACACGTGGCGCAGGCCGCGCTCCGCAAGCCGCAGGCAGAGGTCGACGTCCTGATAGGCTGCCGCGAGATGGACGACATCCAACCCTTGCGTCGCTTCCCACGTCGCGCGACGCAAGGCGAGCCCCGACAGGCAGAGTGCGGACAGGTTCTGGACAACCTGATTTCGGCCGGCCATGCCGACGAATCCTTGGGGCTCGCGGGCAAAGGCGGTCGCCGCGACAGCGTCTGGGTCGAGGATGTAACCGCCGCGCGCGGTCCGGCGCGTCGCATCGAACGTGACGCCGCCGACGCAACCCGTACCCGGTTGCAGCGCGTACGCTGCGAGCCGCGCGAGCCACCGGGAGTCCGCCGGCGCAGCGTTGGCGGCGACGAATACGATCAAGTCGCCTTTTGCCGCCGCGACCGCGGCGTTGATTCGCTGCGCGCCGTCTCGTCCCAGTCGCAGCGGTGCGTCGTCCACCTCGCTCACCGCCTCGCTTTCCACTGCCACCGGGAGGACCTCTGCGATCGTCGTGTCCCCAGTTGCGCGCCACCGTACAGCCGCTTCGCTCGAGGACATTGACGCCGGATGGAGCACGACCAGGGAAATCGGTGGCAACGTCGCCACGATCGGGTCGGCCTGGAGAAACGCTCCGTAAACGACACGCGTGAGGGCAACGTCGATGCCGGCACGGCGCGCGCGCTCGCGCACCGTGCGCTCCTGCGCCGCAGCCGCGTAGTCCTTGCTCGCCATCGTGCGCGCGGTGGAGCCAGCGACCGAGCGCCAGTGATACAGAACCTGCGCCACATGACGAATGCGTGCGGGCTCCGCCCGCTCGGCGCAGCGAAGGAGCAGATCCCAATCCTGCGCTCCTTCGAAGCCCTCGCGGAAGCCGCCCACCGACCGAACGAGCTCGGTGCGGTAGACCCCCAAATGACTCACGAAGTTCTGGCTGCTCGCGAGCGCCGGATTCCAGTCCGGCTTGAAGTAAGGCTCGAAGCGCTCACCCTGCTCGTCCAGCTTGTCCTCGTCGGTGTAGAGGATGGCCGTGTCCGGTTGGTCAAGGAGCGCGAGCGCGACTTCGCCCAAGGTATGCGGGGGCAATGCGTCGTCGTGGTCGAGGAGCGCCACAAACGTGCCCGTTGCGATTTCGAGCGCCGAATTGGACGCCGCGGAGATGTGACCGTTGACGGCGCGCCACACGACGCGAATGCGAGGGTCGCGCGCGGCATAGCGGGCCAGTGTTTCGCGCGACGCGGGATCGGTCGATGCATCGTCGGCGATGCACAGCTCCCAGTTGGAGTAGGTCTGCGCAAGGACACTGTCGAGGCACGCCGCGAGCCAGCGTGGCGGCGAGTTGTAGGCCGGCATCACGAGCGAAAGGCGCGGCGTGTCCGTCCGCCCGGCGATGGCGTCCCGCAAGGACCTCCGCGCCGCGATGCACGCCCTCTCCGTCGTCGCGATCCAGCGTTGGTACCGTGCCTGCGTATCGACACGGCGCAACGCACCCTCGGCGAGCTCCAGGTTCCGCGCCGCCTCGACGACGTCAGGCCGCAACGCGCAGGCGGCGCGAATCAGCTCGCGCGCCCGCGTGAATTCCTGGCGCTGGAAATGCGTGACGCCCAGCATGTGCAGCGCGTCGAAGCTGGAAGGGTCGCGTGCCAGCACGCGCGTGTAGAGCTCTTGCGCCTCGGCGAGCCGCCCATCCAACTGTGCGGCCAGCGCGGCAGCGAGCAGCGGACGTACATCGCCCGCCTTGTCCACCGCCCCGTGACAGTTCTTGTACCGTAGGCCGCTGCCGCAGGGGCACGGCGCGTTCCGCGACACGGGTGGCGCAAAAAGCGTCACGAGCGAACGCTCCCAGATGCGCGCGGAAGGTAACCGGCAAGCCCGGCATCGCGCGCGAACGCGACGAACGCGGCGTTGGCATTCGCATCGAGCCACGGGTGCGCTGCGATGCCGGCGAAGAATCCATGCAGCGCGATCTCGCCGTCGATCATGCCCGCCACACGCCGCCCGGCGAACGTATTCGAGTCGTGAAGTCGATAGCGATAGAGGGGCTCCGGGACGAGCGCGAAACGCGTCGCATAACTCGCCGCGAGCACGAAATCCCAGTCGTGGCAGACGGTGAGCGGCGCGAAGCCGCCGGTGTGCGAAAGCAGCGCGCGCCGGAACACTAGATTGCCGGTGGACACTGCGATGTTATAGCGGACGAGTGCATGGAGGAGCGTCGGCGCACGCATCGTTTCGTCCAGCCGCTCGCGCAGCCTGCGCACGTAGGCGCCATCGGCGGCTCGATCATCATCGTCAATGAATTCGCAGGCCGAGAACGCGAGATCGATGCCGTCGCCAAGTGCGCCCACGAGCTTGGCGAGGCGCGTTGGCGCGAATGCGTCGTCGGAATTGAGGATCGCGATGATGCCCGCACCCGCCATCGCCATGCCCCGATTGAGCGCACGATCGGCACCCGCATTCGCCTGCCGCAACAGCGTTAGCGGAAATGGGGCGCCGATCGCAAACGCCTCCACGATGGCCGAGCCTCCATCGGTCGAACCGTCGTCCACCACGACCAGCAGATCGGGGACGCGTGTCTGCGCGACGAGCGACGCCAGCGCGCGCTCGAGATAGCGCGCGTGGTTGTAGAGCGGCATCACCACCGCGACATCGCGAGCGCCAAGCACGCGCTGGCGGCCGAATTTCGTCGCGCGGATCGCGCCGCTCGCCATGCCGGCGGCAAGATCGTGCTCGATCGTCGCAAGCGGCGGCCGAGTCGGCAGCGGTTCCGCTTCGACGCTGCGAGCCGCGCGCAGCGCTTCGAGGTATCCGCGGCCATGCCTCGAATCGGGCTCGAGATGATTGCCTTCGGCCCACTCGTTCCAGGCGTTAACGAACACCAGGCGCTCCTCGCCTAGATGCCGCAGACGTGTCTGTCGCAGCACATCGGCGAGCCATACGCCGAAAGACGCCGGCGTCGAGTCCGTGACGATCATGCCGTCGTCCTGACGCCGCGCGGTGTTGTCCCACATCGGCGTCACGCCGCGGAATTGCGGATACGGGGGCCGAGGCAGCATCAGGTAGTACGCGGCGAGATTCGAATACCGAAAGACGGTCCCGCGAAACGGCTCGCGCGCGTGGACGCCGGCTGCGACGTTCTCGGCGGCATGGCCGATGGGCGGAAACTCGACCGCAGCATCGAACCCGTATGGCGTCGGATCATCGTTGGCGTGACGCTGCACAGCGCAGAGGTACGGATCGCCGACGCCGACGGCAGCGCACGCGTCCCGCCAGATCCGCACGGTCGCGGCGACATCGGGAATGTCGGCGATCTTGTAGACGAGCAACAGCGGGCGACCATTGACCCTGACGTAGCGTTCGTCACGGAACAGCGGCAGCAGCTCGGCAATGAATGCGTGTGCGTCGCCGGGAGAATAATGCTGGCGCATCAGCACTTCGTCGTCACGCCCGTCCCAGCGCCGCGTCCAGTTTTCGTTGGCCCAGCAGACGCAGAACGGAAAGTCGGGTTCGCCGCTGGCGAGCACTTCGGCGAGGGGTCGCCCGAGCAGCTGCCGGCCAGCGAACCAGTAATAGTAATAGCAGAATGCGTCCACGCCGTGCGCACGCGCGAGCATCGCCTGCGCTCGGCGTACGCCGGAATCCGTGAGGTCGTAATAGCCGAGCTCACCGGGCACGTGAGGCTGCCAGTGTCCGTCGAAATTCGCACGCGCCTTGCGGACGTTCGTCCATTCGGTGAACCCGTCCCCCCACCATTCGTCGTTCTCGGCAATGCGGTGGAACTGCGGCAGGTAGAACGCGATCACGCGCACCGGCGCGCCGTCTGTCGGTGTGACTGCAGCGCCACTGTCCGCCGCCATCCGGCCCGCGAATGCCTGTGCGGCGCCCGCGATTTCCGCTTCGGCCGGACGGCGGTCCAGCGCCGCCTGTACCAATTCGCGATTGAACCGTGCCGCCGGAACCGACCGATCGATGGCTAACGCGCGGTCCAGCAAGTCCAGTGCCGTCTCGAAGGCGCCTTGCTGGTAGCGCACGACACCGAGCATATGCAGCGCGTCGAAGTTCTTCGGCTGCAACGCGAGCGCGGCCTCGTAGGCCGCCGCGGCGTCGGCGAATCGGCCCCCTTGCTGCGCGACCAGCGCGCGCTCGAGATGAGCCCTCAGGAGGTCGACCTGTTGCGCGGGGGCAGGAATCGCGCCGTGGCAATTCTTGTAGCGTAGGCCACTGCCGCACGGACAGGGTGCGTTGCGCGAGACGGGGGCTTGCACCGATGCAGGAGGTTGCTAATAAGAGCCGGGCGCAGCGAAGTTCTCGAACCGCGTGTATTCGCCGAGAAACGTGAGGCGCACCGTGCCGATGGGACCGTTGCGCTGCTTGCCGATGATGATCTCCGCGATCCCCTTGTCCTGGGTCTCGGGGTTGTACACCTCGTCGCGGTAGATGAAGAAGATCACGTCCGCATCCTGCTCGATCGCGCCCGATTCCCTGAGATCCGACATCACGGGCCGCTTGTTCGGCCGCTGCTCGAGCGAGCGATTGAGCTGCGAGAGCGCCATCACCGGAACCTTGAGCTCCTTCGCGAGCGACTTCATCGAGCGCGAGATCTCGGAGATCTCGGTCGCCCGGTTCTCGCCGGTCGTCGTCGCCTGCATGAGCTGCAGGTAATCGACGATCACGAGGCCGAGCTTGCCGTAGGTCTTCGTCAGCCGGCGCGCGCGCGAACGAACCTCGATCGCGTTCAGCGCCGGCGTCTCGTCGATCAGCATCGGCGCCTCGTTCAACCGGCCGAGCGCGGTCGTGAGCTTCTCCCAGTCCTCCGCCGCGAGGCGGCCGGTGCGCAGCTTGTGCTGGTCGAGCCGCCCGACCGAGCCGATCAACCGCAGCGCCAGCTGCGATGCGCCCATTTCCATCGAGAAGACGACGACCGGCAGTCCGGCCGCGAGCGCCACGTGCTCGCCGATGTTGAGGGCGAGCGCGGTCTTGCCCATGCTCGGCCGTCCGGCGACGACGACGAGGTCGCCGGGCTGCAGACCCGAGGTCATCCGGTCGAGATCGCTGAAGCCCGTCGGCACGCCCGTGACGTCCGAAGGATCGTCGCGGTTGTAGAGCGTCTCGATGCGATCGACGACCCCCGCGAGCAGCGTGCCGATTTGCACGACCTGCTGGGCGCCGCGCGAGCCCTGCTCGGCGATGTGGAGCACCTTCGCCTCGGCCTGGTCGAGCACCTCCTTCGCGCTCTTCCCGAGCGGGTTGTACGCAGTGTCGGCGATGTCGCCGGCCGTCGCCGCGAGCTGGCGCAGGATCGAGCGGTCCCGGACGATCTGCGCGTAGTGGCGGATGTTCGCAGCGGTGGGTACATTGGCGACGAGCGCGCCCAGGTATTGCAAGCCCGCCCACGTAGTCGAGCTTCTGCGCGGAGGCGAGCGACTCCCGACACGGTGACGACGTCGGCGGGCTTGCCCTCGGCGGCTAGCGCGATGATGTGCCGATAGATCAGTCGGTGCGCGTCGCTGTAGAAGTCAGGCTCCGCCACGACGTCGCCGACCCGGTCGATCGCGTCGTTGTCGAGCAGCATTCCGCCCAGCACCGACTGCTCCGCCTCGAGCGAATGCGGCGGCAGCTTCAGCGCGTCGAGTTGCGGATCGTCGGGCATTGCGGAGTGCGGCGGGAAAGGAGAAACGAGGCGGACGGCAACCGCAGGGAAGCAGTGATTCTAGCAGGCCGCCGGTCACGCTTCCTGCACGTCCTGCCCGAGGCGCCGGTTCGCCGGCACGGCGAGATCGATCAGCTCTCGGCCGCGGCAGGCCGAGCTCCGCCATCAAGCGGATGAACGCATCGCGCGAGCGGCCGGCGAGCCGCGCGTTCGTCCGTCGTTCGTGCCCGATCGTCGACGAGGTCCGCCCGTTGTAGTCGTGCGCCGGATACACCACAGTCGCGTCCGGGAGTGCGAACAGGATCCGCGTAATGCTGTCGTAGAGCGCGCCCGCGTCGCCGCTCTGGAAATCGGTGCGCCCGCAGCCGCCGATCAGGAGCGTGTCGCCGGTGAACACGCAGTCGCGCCACAGGTAGGACATCGAGCCGGCGGTGTGACCGGGCGTGTGCAGCGCGCGAACGGATTCGCCGCCGAAACGCAGCACTTCGCCGTCCTCGAGCTGCAGATCGGCGGCGACGATGCCACAGGGCAGCGGCGTCGCCGCTTTGGCGCCGGTGCTCTCGCGCAGCCGGCTCGCGGCAGTGATGTGATCGGCGTGCGTGTGCGTCTCGAGGACGTAACGCAGGCGCAGCCGCTCGCGACCGATCAGCGCCGAGTACGCGTCGAATGCCGAGTCGACGGCGTCGATGATCACCGCGTCGCGCGTGCCTGGGTCGACGAGCACGTAGGTGAACGTCGACGAGGCCGCATCGAACAGCTGGTGGAGATCGCGCATGATGGCTCCCGTGCCGCTCGCGCCATCGACGCGCCGATCGGCTTGTCGTGCGATCATAGGCCGCCCGGAACGCCGTCGCAATCGGCCGTTCGGGCGCTCCGCAGCGCACCGCCACCTCGACTCACGCGGCTGCGCGATTCGACCGCGCCATATGCGGAAAACGCACGCAGAACCGCGCGCCGCCTCGGCCGTCCAGCGGTGTCGATCTCGAGCGTCCCCTGGTGGCGGTCGACCACCTCCTGCACGATCGCCAGCCCGAGGCCGGAGCCTTCCCCCGACGTTCCGGGGATTCGATAGAACCGCTCCAGCACCTTGCGTCGCTCCGCCGCCGGGATTCCGGGGCCCGTGTCCTCGACACACAAGAACGGCACGCCGTCGCGGCAGCCGGTGTGGACGGTCACGGCGCCGCCCGGAGGTGTGTAGTGAAGTGCGTTGTCGAGCAGATTGTCGAGAAGCTCGCCAAGGAGCAGCGGATCCCCGTCGATTTCAGCGTGGTCGAGCGAGAAGCCGAGATCGATGTCGGCGATCACGTGCCTCCGGTACCCATTGGTCGCGCGGCCGCGCTCGCCGTCGCGCGCAGGTCGACGCACTCGGAACGTCCGGCCGTCGCCCGTCGCACGTCTCCGCCTTGGCGAGCGCGAGGAGCTGGTTCGCGAGCCGGCCGGCGCGTACGGTCGCTCTGTGGATGCGCTCGACTTCGCCGCGCACGTCTTCCGGCAGCCCCCGGCGCAGCAGGAGCTCGAGGTGCATCTGCAATCCGGCGAGCGGCGTCCGCAGCTGGTGCGCCGCGTTGGCGAGGAACCGCTGCTGCATCGTGCTCGCATCGCGCACCTGCTGCAAGCAGCCGGTTGAACGCGTCGACGACCGGCGCGATCTCGACCGGCGCAGCCGAGGCCGGCAGCGGACGCAGGTCGCGCGGCGCGCGTCCGAGCAGCTCCGACGCGCAGCCGCTCGAGCGGACGCAGCCCGCGGGCGACGCCGAGCGACGCGAGCGCGATCGCGGCGACCGCGACGAGCAGCGTCGGCACGAGCTCGGCGGCGAGGATCTCGCCGACCAGCCGATTGCGCTTGTGCAGCGTCTCGCCGACCTGCACGACGTAGCCGTTCGCCGTCCGGTGCGCCGCGACGCGGATCTTCTCGCCGCCGTTCGACGCCGTCGAAGAAGGCCTGCTGGCCCGGGCCGAGGTCGGGCGGCGGCGGAAGATCCGCCGTGCCGTCGACGATCGCGTTCGTCCGGCGAGCGGACCTGGAAGATGACCCGGTCGATCTGATCGTAGACGAGAGCCTCGAGCGCCTGCTGCGGCAGGTCGACGTGCGCGCCGGCCGCGTCGATGCGGAGGTTCTCGGCGATGTCGAGTGCGGGATCGAGCAGCGAGCGATCGTACGCGTTGTTGGCCGAGCGGAGCGCGACCCAGTACGAGACCGCGCCCGCGCCGGCGACCATCAGCAGAAGCGAGCTCACGAGGAATGCGAGCAGGCGGCGGCGGATGCTCGCCGCTCGCGTCGGCGTCACGCATCGCCACCTTCCCAGATGTAGCCGAAACCGCGAACCGTCCTGATGTGCATGCCCGCCGGCTCGATCTTCGTTCGCAGGCGCGACACGTGGACTTCGACGGCGTTCGGCGATAGCGTGTTCGTCGGCCGCGAAGAGGCTCTCGGCGATCTGGTCCTTGCCGAGCACGCGGCGCGGGCGCGCGAGGAAGAGCTCGAGCAGCGCCCACTCGCGCGGCGTCAGGTCGATCGGCTTGTCGTTGACCCGGACTCGCTTCGCCGCGGCGTCGACCGTGAGGCCGGCGATCGACCAGGACGCCTGCGATGCCCGTGCTACGGCGCAGCAGCGCGCGCACGCGCGCCTCGAACTCCGTGACCGAGAACGGCTTCGTCAGGTAGTCGTCGGCACCGAGGTCGAGGCCGTGCACGCGATCCTCGACGGCGTCGCGCGCCGTCAGCACCAGCACGCCGGTCGGCGAATGCCGCGCCCGCAGCCGTCCGCAGCACCTCGAATCCGTCGATGTCGGGCAGGCCGATGTCGAGGACAACGAGGTCGAAATCGCTCGGTGGCGAGCCAAAGGTCCGCGTCCCGCCCCGTCCTCGCTTGCTGGACCGCGTGGCCAGCCCTGGACAAGGCCGCGGTCAAGCCGTCCGCGAGCAGGGCATCGTCCTCGACGACGAGTATGCGCATGGCGAAACCGGGAGGCGTCCCGCGACGCAGGTTGCGAGGCCCATCATACGCCGCGCACCGGACGCCAACGCCTGGACACGGGCGGTTCCGCTCCGGAAAGCCCTAGAAGCTCGTCTTGAGCCCGACCTGGAATCCGTCGCGGCAGGATCTCGATCATGATCGGCGTGCTCGCGGCTGTGCGCATACCACCCGGACAGCCCGCCGACCGCCCAGCCCGCGAGTACGTCCGTCTGCCAGTGCGCCTGGTTCTTGATCCTGCCGGCGCCGACGTACAGCGGCAGCAGCAGCAGCGCATAGGCCGCCGGGTTGTCCTTGCCGTACTCGAGCACGTAGGGGGTCACGAGCGCTGCCGAAACAGCGGCCTCGCCACTCGGAAAGCTGTGATTCGACCCGCCCTGAAACCAGAGGCACGGATTGTTCTCGGTGTTCGGCCGCGCGCGCGTGAAGATGTACTTGCCGGCCTCGGCCGACACACCGCCGATGATCTCGGCGTCGATGCCCTGCCACATCGTCTTGCCGAAGCGCGATTCCGAGCCCTCCCAAATGGCGCCGGCGATTCCCGCCATCGAGAGCCCGCCGACGATCCCCCGGTAGACGTTCGGGTTCCACACGCCAGACGCGTCGTAGCTCACGGTGTGGTCCATCCTCGACCAGCCGCAGTTCTGCGCGTGCTGCCGGTAGAGACGACAACGGCAAGGTCAGCGCCGCAACGAGGAGTGTCTGCAGGATCCGCATCCCGATGTGCGCCCGAGAACTTGCCGGACGCGTGCGAGCATCGTGCCCATCGCAATCAGCCTAACGGGCGGACCTTGCTCGACGCTGACCACTCGCTGACGATTCGCTGACGGCGGCGCATGAGCCGCGATCGCGCGGGGGAATGCGAAAGGGGCCGTTGCCGGCCCCTCTTCATCGTGCTCTTCGAAAGCGGCAGTGCGTCAGGTGCCCGCGACGGTCTCGCCGATCACGCGCACCGTGATGTTCGCCGTCACGTCCGCGTGCAGCGCCGACGACGAGCGGATGATCGCCGACCTGCTTCAGCGGGCCGGCGGACATGCGGATCGCCGCCTTCTCGACGGTGAATCCCAGCGCCTTCAGCGCCTCGACGATGTCGACGTTCGTGACCGAGCCGAACAGGCGACCGTCGACGCCGGACTTCTGCGTGACGTCGACCGTCGCGCCTTCGAGCTTGGCCGCGAGCTCCTGCGCCGCCGTGAGCTTCGTCGCAGCGGCCGCTTCCAGCTCCGCGCGCTTCGATTCGAGCAGCTTGATGTTCTCGGGCGTGGCGCGCTTTGCCTTCCCTTGCGGGATCAGGTAATTGCGCGCAAAGCCCTGCTTGACCTTGACGACGTCGCCCAGATTGCCGACGTTGACGACCTTCTCGAGCAGGATGATCTGCATGGGCGCCTCGCGTCAGTGCAGGTCGGTGTACGGGAGCAGCGCGAGGTAGCGCGCGCGCTTGATCGCGGTTCCGAGCTGGCGCTGGTAGCGGGACTTCGTGCCGGTGATCCGCGCCGGCATGATCTTGCCGTTCTCCTGGACGAAGTCCTTCAGGACGTCGATGTCCTTGTAGTCGATCTCCTTGACGCCTTCGGCCGTGAACCGGCAGAACTTGCGCCGCTTGAACAGCGCATTGCCGCGCTCGCGCTTCTTGCCATCCTTCTTCTTGCCAAATCTACCCTGGGGACGGGGCATGATCGTTTCCTTCCTTCGATTCGAATTCGTTCAGGTGAAGCGCGAGGGTGACGCCGGTGCGGTAGCGGCGGGCGAGAAAGCCCTTGCAGCGCAGTTCCGTGCCGGCCGGCAGCTTCGACAGCGCGAGCGCCGGTTCGCCGAACGCCACCGCCGCCAGCTCGCACTCGACTCTTCGCTCGCCGCCGGCCTCGGGCTGGACCGACGCGTGCCGGAGCACGCAATCCAGCGCCGGGATGCCGGCCGGGGTGTAGCGGAGGTCGCCGCGTTCGGCCAGGGTGGCGTCGAGCGTGAGCCGGTTCGCGCCGGTCACGTGTCCTTTCGCACCTCGCTCGTCGGTCAGGCCTGCGGTACAGGCGTCGGGGGGACTGCCGGCGCCGCCGTTGCGTCCGCTGCGGGCCGCGGCGTACGCTCACCGCGGTCGCCACGATCACCACGGTCGCCGCGGTCGCCGCGATCACCATCCCGCGACGACTTGGGCTTCTCCTCGCGCATCATCGGCGACGGCGTGACGACCGCCTCCTTCATCGCGACGATCAGGTGGCGCAGCACCGCGTCGTTGAACTTGAACGCGTGGTCGAGCTCGTCCAGCGTCTCCTGATCGACCTCGATGTTCATCAGCACGTAGTGCGCCTTGTGCATCTTGGCGATCGGGTAGGCGAGCTGCCGCCGGCCCCAGTCCTCGAGGCGATGGACCCGGCCGTTCCGGCCGGCGATGGTCGTGCGATACCGCTCGACCATCGCGGGCACCTGCTCGCTCTGGTCGGGATGCACGATGAATACGATTTCGTAGTGCCGCATGCAGATCGCTCCTTGTGGTCGGTGGGGGCGGCAGCGCACTTGCGTGCGCGGTCGCCGATGGCCTCCCCGTCTGCGGCGGGTGAGGCAAGGGAATTGATCATTATGCCACGTAAAGTCCGTCTAATCAAACATCTGCGCTATCCGGCGCCGGCTCGAGTCGGGACCGCTCCGAACTGGCTTGTCGGACCGCGACGTCCGTCCGCGACGGGCATCTGGGGATACACAAGGCGGATCCGGGGTCGATCTCACCCGGACAACGTGTTGGCGCGGCGGAATCACCGGGCGTAGGATCGTCGCGCAGCCCGCGTCGCGGTGCCATTCTGGCGCCCGCCAGCGACACGAGGCCCGTGCAGGCTCACGGAAGCGAATCGGGAGGTCGCCATGCGCACGCCTGGTCACGTAGTGCGGCTCGTCATCGCTTTTGGCTCTTGCACGTTGTTGGGCGGCTGCGTCCTCAGTACGCTGCTGACGCGAATCGAGGCGGGCGACATGGGGGGGCTATCCACCACGGTCGCCGAGCTCTATGCCACAGGCGGTACGGGCGCGGCCTGCCTCGGCGGCCTCGTCGGGCGGCTGGCCGCGCCTGAGCTGACGACCGCGGTGAAATGCCTCTACATCATCGACGGCGAAATTGTCACAAGCACGTCTTCTCTCGAACTGGAATTCGGGCTCTTCGGCCTGCTCTTCGATCCCGTGATCCTCCAGGTTCCGGCGGCAGCCACTGCCTTCAGTGGCACGTTCACCGGACCGGGCGGCACGCAGGCCCTGCAGATCACCGAAGTGGTCGGCACGCTGCGGGCCGACGTCAGCACGAACATCGCTGCACAGCCGGGGACGAAGCTCGTCATCGTCGATTTTTCGGCAGCCCCTTCGACGAACACGAGCTACGATTTCGCCCTGCAATTTCGACTGCCGGGCAATGTGCCCACGGTTCCGGTCAAGGCGCTGTTCGCGGCCAAGGTGACGGTGGCGGGACAGACTTATTACCCGCCGCTGCTGCCCTGCGAAACGAACTTCGCCAATGTCCCCGGCGTCGACCTGACCCAGAGCACGGCCTTCCAGCCGGTGACGCTGCCCTCGGCCACCGGGCGCGGCTGCGCCGGCAGGGTCTATCAGTTCGTGCCCGGCAGCACGACACCCGATCTCAATCAGCACGGACTCACCGGTTCCTGGTACGAGCCGGCGACCGATGGACAGGGGTTCGAAGTCGAAGTCTTTCCCGATCTGGTGGCGCCCGGAACGGGTTCCGTCCAGTTGAGTTGGTTCACCTTCGACACCGTCGCCGGTGGAGCGAATCGCCAGCGCTGGTACACGTTGAGCGGCAACATGGTGAGCGGACAGCCCAATGCATCGCTGAAGATCTATCAGAATACCGGCGGCAATTTCAATGCCCTGCCGATCACGAATGGCGTTCCGGTCGGGACGGCGACGCTGAGCTTCAGCACCTGCACCAGCGGTCAGTTGTCGTACACCTTCACCGACGGTTCGGGCCGCACGGGAAGCATACCGTTGACGCGAATTACGCAGAATGTGACGTGCTCCACGACGAGCGCGCGTCCTACCAATGCAGACTTCGCCTTTTCAGGCAATTGGTACGATTCCGCGACATCGGGCCAGGGATTCGTCGTCGAGGTCAACCCGAACAACGGCTCGGTCTTCGTCCCGTGGTACACGTATGCACCCGCCGGTGCCAGCGCCGGGCCGGCCGGGCAGCGCTGGTACACGGCATCGGGCTCATTTGCGCCGGGTGCCCGGTCCATCGTGCTGAAAATCTTCGAAACCACCGGCAGGGTGTTCGACGCGCCGACGTCCAATCCCCCCCCGAGCGTGGAGGTGGGGACCGCAACGCTCACGTTCCAAAGCTGTTCGAACGGGACGTTCAGTTTCAACTTCACTGCCGGAAGCAGCAGCGGCATGTCCGGAACCATTGCGTTAATCCGGATCGGACCCATTCCAGCCGGCTGCGTGCTGTGAACCAGACGTCCGAGACTAGCGACCGCATATGAGCGGCTGATGGGGTCGCCAGTGCGGCCCCAATTCGTATTGGCCACCCGATCGGCGAACGGTCATCGCCATAGGTTCACTCGACCCGGCCCCCCATTTGCTCGGCCAAGGGGCTCTCAGTCTCAATCCAGCGCCGCGACCGCGAAGGCAAGCGCCGCCGCGATGGCCGCCGGGATGCCGTAGCGCTCCCACATCGACATCGAATCGCCCGCGATCACTTCGACCGGCACTGGGGTGAGCTTGAGCACCCGGTCGGTGACGGAGCTCTCCACGAGCCGCGTCAGGGAATTCTTCCGCGCCGTCGCCATCACGATCTCGTCACAGCGCAGGCGCCGGGCCGCGGCCGTGATCATCGTCGCCCGATCGCCCACTTCGATGTGGACCGCATAGGGAATCGAATGCTTGTCCAGCATTTCGCGGGCGGGAGCGAGCGCTCTCTCGGCCTGGTCGCGGTGATAGTCCTGGCGGTTCTTGCGGCTCGAGAAGCGCGCGACATACGCCGAGAAGGGTATCTGAACGTTGAGCAGATGCACTTCCATCGCCGTGTCGTTCATGAACCGCTTGATGACGTACTGCGCGGCGAACCGGTCGTTGCGGGTGCCTCCTACGGGAAGCAGAATCTTCAGCATGGTCTTCCCTCCTGAGTCCCGGTGCGAGATAGGTGTGTCGGTGCCGTGGGTTCGCGTTTCGTCCGCGGTCCCCGCCGTCCGTTCCGGGCGGGACGTCGTGAGTTGTCCCGCGACCATGGACTGCCCACGCCCATCGATCGCGCTCCTCGCGGCTGCCCTCAAATAGCCCTTAGTCGCTTCGATGGCGGCCACGACAAGCGCGCCGACGGCCAGCGCCATGGCCAAGTCATTCCAGGTCGGCATCCGGATTCCGAACGTCTCACGCACCGGGGCGAATTGGACAAGCACGCCGAACAACGCGAGCTCCCATGCGATCGCGAGCAGGAGCCATTTGTGCGGGGGCGCCTGGAACAGGCTGTATCGCAGCGACCTGAAACTGATGGAAATGATCAGCTCGACGAGGACGAAGAGGAGGAAGATCTTCGTCCTTGCGGCTTCGATGTCCGCATAGCTGTCAAAGTAGATCCACAGGAAGATCGGGCACTCGATCAGCACGCCCAGCAGCACGAGAAGTCGCACGTCGCGGGAGAAGATGCTCTCGCTCGGGTCCCGCGGGGGCCGCCTCATGATGTCGCGGTCGGGTGGGGAAAGCCCGAGGGCCAGCGCCGGCAAGCCGTCGGTGGCCAGGTTGATGTAGAGGATCGCCGCGGGCAGCAACGGCAGCAGCTCGGGTCCCGCGACGATGACGACGCCCCCCAGGACAACGACTTCCGTCAGGTTGGCGCGCAGCAGATAAGTCAGGTATTTCTTGATGTTGTCGTAAATCCAGCGTCCGCGCTCGATCGCCCGCACGATCGTCGCGAAATTGTCGTCGCCCAGCACCATGTCGGCGGCTTCCTTCGCAACATCGGTTCCGCTTATCCCCATGGCAATGCCGATGTCGGCATGTTTCAGCGCGGGCGCGTCGTTCACGCCATCGCCCGTCATCGCGACGACCTCGCCACGACGCTTCCATGCCCGCACGATCTTGAGCTTGTCCAGAGGAGACACGCGTGAATACACGGTCACCCGGTCGACGATCTTCTCCAGATCGTCATCGCTCATGCGGCCGAGGTCGTCACCGGTGAGTGCCATGTCACCTTCGCGGTAGATCCCGACTTCCGTGGCCACCGCTATTGCAGTGAGACCGTGATCCCCCGTGATCATGATCGGGCGGATGTGCACCTCCCGGCAGGTCCTCACCGCATCTTTCGCCTCGTCGCGAGGCGGATCCATCATGCCGATCAGCGCAAGGAAGGTCAGGTCGCGTTCAGCCACTTCCTCGTCGAAAGGACCGTCGACGCGAACTTCCTTGTACGCGATCGCCAGCACACGCAGGGCGTCCCTCGCCATCGACTCGTTTGCGGCAAGGACCTGCGCCCGGGTCGCATCGGTGAGCGGGTAGGGCCGGTCGCGCCCCTGCGCCGATGCACTTCGCTCCAGCAGAACCTCGGGGGCCCCCTTCACGAAGGCGAGATGGCGGCCGTCAGGCATGCGGTGAACGGTGGTCATCCGCTTACGCTCGGAGCTGAACGGGAGCTCAGCGACCCTGGGTGCGGTCGTCCGGGTCTCGTCCTGTTGCAGGCCCGCCTTAGCCGCCAAGACCACAAGCGCGCCTTCGGTGGGGTCGCCTCTGACAAACCAGCGCCCGGCGTCGTCGCTCAGAACGGCGTCACTGCAAAGCAGCCCTCCCGTCAACGCCAGCCGCACCGCGTTGTCGGCCGGTGGGAGCGGCGGATCGAAGCTGCCCGTGGGAGCGTATCCTGCGCCGCTGACTTCGATCGAGCGACCATCCACGAACACGCGGCGTGCGGTCATTTCCCCCTTGGTCAGCGTGCCGGTCTTGTCGGAGCAGATCACCGTCGTGCATCCGAGGGTCTCGACGGCCGGCATGCGCCGCACAAGCGCGTTGCGCTTCGCCATCTCGTGCATTCCGACTGCCAGGGCACCGGTCACGATAGCCGCCAGCGCTTCGGGAACCGCGGCCACCGCAAGCGCAATGGCAAACATGGTCATCGTCAATACCAGTTCGACGTTGAGCTGATTTCCCATCCAAGCTCTCGCGATGCTGACGACGATCGCGACGCCGCAGATGCCGAGTGCGATCAGCCCCAGCCAGCGACCGATTTCCTCGGTTCGCTTTTCGAGCGGTGACGCCTCCGCCTTCACGGCAGAGACTTGTTCGGCGATCTTGCCGAATTCCGTGTGGATCCCCGTGCTCGTCACGATCGCCTTGCCCCGACCGTAGATCACGGTAGTGCCGGTGAAGACGACATTGCGCCGATCGCCAACCCCCGCGTCGGGGGGCGACAGCGTCAAGGCCTTTTCGACCGGAAACGACTCCCCCGTAAGCGGCGCTTCGTCACACTTGAGCGAGTGAATTTCGGCAAGCCGCGCGTCTGCCGGTATCCGGTCGCCGGCTTCCAGCAGCATGATGTCGCCGGGCACGAGCTCGCGCGATGGGATGCGCGTCTCTGCGCCGTCGCGCAAGACCCTGATCGTGGGCGCCAACATCTTCCGGAGCGCCCTGAGGGCATTGCCGGCGCGGTATTCCTGCACGAAACTGAGCACGGCGCAAAACAAGACGATCACGGCGATGATGACCGCGTCGACGATCTCACCCAGAAACGCGGACAGAAGCGTCGCAACGAGCAGGATGATGATGAGCGTGCTCTTGAACTGGGCCAGGAACAGCGCGATCGGCGTGGCGCGCTTTTCCCTGGACAGCTCGTTCACGCCGAAATTCTGGAGGCGGTCCTGCGCCTCTCGAGTGGTCAGCCCCCGATCGAGGTCTGTCCGAAAGCTGCTGACAAGTTCTTCGACCGGCTTAGCGTGGGTTTGCCTGTCTTGCATGCGAGCTCCTCTGCAATTCCGTATCCCGGGGCAGCGTTGGCAGCGGGCGACGACGAGGTTTCACGGACCAAGTATGGGCGGAGATCGGATCCAGGAATAGTTGATTTACGCAAAGGAAACGCTTACGAAAACGAATGCATTGACAGGACCGTCGGCCCATCCGATTGCGCCTGCGAATGGGTGCCATAGACGAAGCTGGTTGAAATCGGGCTTGCGCCGTGCTACAAATAGATTGCGCTCCGGCGAAGTGGCCGGGGCTCCCTCCAAAGGGGAGTAGCTTCGGTAGCCAGCACGGCTACTGCGGTACGGCCGTCAATACGGGCTTCGGCCCCGGTCGTGCCGGCATCCTCAGGATGGAAGCGAGACCTTTGCCCAGCGGCTGAAGGTGCGTCCTGACAACGGCGGCCTGCACCCGCGAGGTGAAGGCCGCTGTGCATTTTCGGGCACCGCGGCATGGCAAGACACGAGACGTAGGAGTCGCCATGTCACCACCGAATATCCACCGTTACCTCAGGCATGGGACGCTGCCGCAGCTTCACCTCTTCGAGGCGACCGCGCGCCTGGGCAGCTTGAGCCACGCCGCCCGGGAACTGCACATGGCCCAGCCGACAGCCTCCGTGCAGATCAAGAAGCTCTCCGCAACGATCGGGGTTCCGCTGTTCGAGCAAGTGGGCAGGCGCCTGTACCTCACCGACGCGGGCCGGCGGCTTTGCGAGAGTTGTCAGGAGGTGTTCGACGCGTTTACAAAGCTCGAGGAATCGCTCATCGGGATGCGCGCCCTGGAATCCGGTCGGCTGCGCCTTGCCGTGAGCACGACGGGCACGTGCTTCGCCCCGCGCCTGCTCGCCGGCTACGTCGGGCTTCACCCCGGCGTCGAGACCTCGATGCAGGCCCACAACCGACAGACGCTGGTCCGGCGGCTCGCGAACAACGAGGATGATCTCTACCTCTTCGCGGACGCGCCGGAGATGGAGGACGTCGTGGCGCAGGAACTCCTGCCCAATCCGCTGGTGGTCCTCGCCCGCGACGACCATCCGCTTGCCGGCGAGAAGCACATCACTTTCGAACGTCTCGCCCGGGAGCCGTTCCTCCTCCGCGAGGAGGGCTCGGGCACGCGGCGCATCACGATGCGACTGTTCGCCGCACGCGGGCTCGTCCCGCAGGTCCGGATGGAGCTCGGCACGAACGAAGCGATCAAGGAGGCGATCCTCGCGGGCCTCGGCGTGACCGTCACCTCGCGCTACACCTTCGGGCTCGATCCCGAGTCCTCGCGGTATGCGAGCCTCGACGTCGAGGGCTTCCCGCTCGCGAACCACTGGTACATCGCCTATCCTGCGGGCAAGCAGCTCACCGCGGTGGCGCGCGGGTTCCTGGATTTCGCACGCACGGAGGCGAAGGGTCTGGCGCGGGAGAGCCTGGGAAATCGCGCGCTGTAGACGCCCGCCGAGGCCGTCGCCCTTGGCGGCGCGAATGACCTCAGGGGCGCGGCGCCGCGACCGTCGATGCGGGGCCGGCGTCGGCGGCGACCGGACCGCCAAGGGCACGGTCTCGTTCCGCCTTGGGCAGCGCGGCGAGCACGCGGACCCGCTCGTAGAACCGCGGGAGGTCGCCGCCCTCGGCGGCCAGCAGCGCGGCGAACTGCGGCACGCGGTCGGCGTAGAGGCCGGCGGCGGCGATGCCGGCGTTGTTGGCGCCGCTCGCGAACCAGCGGTCGAAGACCGGCGCGCCATCCCAGCCACCCTTGATCCGCGCGTACTCGCCGCGCATGTCGGCGAAGATCGCGGCCTTCTGCGCCCGCTTCTCCTCGTCCGGCAGCGCGCTCGCGTAAAGCGCGGCAAGCCGCTCGCGCGTGCCGCGGATCAGCACCCGGAAATCGGCGCGGAGCCGCCGCATCCGCGCGACGTCCTGCGCGAACTGCGTGTTCTCCGGATGCGCCGCCTGCCACCGCGCGAGCCCTTCCTCCTCGACCGCGACGGCGAACGACTCGTTGAACGACGAGTCGTCCTTCACGTAGGCGACTTGATGCGCGAGCTCGTGGAAGATGAGGCGGGCGACCTCGGTGTCGCGACCGCGGATGAACGTCGACAGCACGGGGTCATCGAAATAGCCGAGTGTCGAGTAGGCCGGAACGCCGCTGACGTGGACGTCGTAGCCCTCTGCGAGGAGCCGGTCGGACTCGGCGCGCGCGCCCTCCTCCGCGAAGTAGCCCCGGTAGGCGACGCAGCCCGCGATCGGAAAGCACCATTGCCGCGCCGCGAGCGAGAGCTCCGGGGCCGCAAAGACGTTCCACACGACGTAGGGACGGCCGAGGTCGGCATACCGCGTGTAGCTCGCATTGTCAGGCAGCGCAAGCTCGTGGCTCGCGAACGCCCGAACCTCCTGGGCGCGTTCGAGTTTCGCCTTCAATGTTGCATCGGACGTCGCTTCCGCGACCTCGGGGATCGGCCGCGCGCGCGCGAGCAGGTCGAGCTGCCCCGCGAGCCCCTGCCAATAGAACTCGATCGCCGAGCAGCCGGCGACCGCGACCGCCGCCGCGAGCACGGCGGCGATTCCCGCGAGAAGGCGTAGTACGCTCATGCCGGCGTGGGGACCGGTCGCTTCGCGAGGAAACGGGTAAGTCGGGCGACGCCGTCCTCGAGCTTCGCCATTTCGATCGTGTAGGCGAACCGCACGTGCGCGCCCGCGCGATGCGCGCCGAAGTCGATGCCGGGCGTGAACGCGACGCCCGCGCCTTCGAGTACGTCGCGGCAGAACCGCCGGGAGTCCGCGTCGAAGCGCGAGCTGTCGGCGTACACGAAGAACCCGCCCGTCGGCATGACCGGAATCCCGAAACCCAGCGCCCGCAGCGCCGGCACGAGGAAGTCGCGCCGCGCACGGAAAGCCTGCCGCCGCTCTTCGAGGATTGCGAGTGTCTCGGGACGAAAACACGCGAGCGCCGCCCGCTGCGAGAGAGTCGGCGGCGAAATGTAGAGGTTCTGCGCGAGTTTCTCCAGATCGCGCACGTGGCGCTCCGGCGCGACGATCCACCCCAGACGCCAGCCGGTCATGTTGAAGTACTTGGAGAAGCTCGACACGACGAAGAGGTCGTCGGAACGCGCGCCCGTCGTCGCGAGCGCCGAGCGCGGCTCGTCATCGTAGGTGAGCCCCAGGTAGATCTCGTCGACGACGAGGTGCCCCCCGCGTCGCGCGACGGCGGCGGCGATGCGTTCCATCTCGTCGGGCGCCACCTGCGTTCCGGTCGGATTCGACGGCGAGGCGATCAGCACGCCGCGCGTCCGGTCGGTCCACGCGCGCTCGATGGCCTCGGCCGAGAGCTGATAGCGCGACTCGGGGCCGGTCGCGATGCCGACCGGTTCGCCTTCGAGCACGCGGATGAAGTGGCGGTTGCACGGGTAGCCGGGATCCGCAAGCAGGATCCGATCGTCGCGGCCGACGACGAGCGCCATGACGAGGAGCAGCGCGGCCGACGATCCCGCCGTGACGATGATGCGCTCCGGCGGGATCGTCACGCCGTAGCTCCGCGCATAGTGCTGCGCGATTGCCGCGCGCAGCTCCGGCAGCCCCAGCGCCGACGTGTAGTAGATCCCGCCGTCCACGAGCGCGCGGCGTGCGGCGTCGAGGACGGGACCGGGCGTCGGAAAGTCGGGCTCACCGATCTCCATGTGGACGACGCTGCGGCCTGCCGCCTCGAGCGCTCGCGCCGCGGTCTGCACTTCCATCACGTGAAACGGGGCGATCTCGCCGACGCGAGCGGCGAGCGTAAAGCGGGACTCCATCGAAAGGGGTACTCCGGCCGAAGGGGAAAAGCGCTATGGTAGAGACTTTTCGGGCGGGATCGGTTCCGAAAGCGCGCGCGGCTTCCGGATCGACGCGCCGCCAACCCCGATGAACGTGCGATCCCTCAGATGGCGCGTGGTCGGCGTAGCGCCTGCCGGGAAAAGGCGCGCGGCCGTCGCGGCGGCGGCCTGCGCGGGCCTCGCCCTCCCCGTCGCGCACGCGGACGTCTACAAGTGCGCCGGCGAAGGCGGCCGCCCGATCTACCAGGAGATGCCCTGCCCTCCGGGCAAGGAGTTGCGCAACTTCCAGAGCGATCCGCCCGAGATTACGGTGCTTCCCGGCCTGTCGAAGGGCGACACTACGGCACCGTCCCCGCCCGCGGCGCGGCCGAGCAAGGACGCGAAGGGCGACAAGGCGCCGCCCACGAAAGCCGCGAAGCCGCGAGGCGATCCGGCCGAACGCAAGCACCTGCGCACGGGTATGTCGGAAGGCGAAGTCCTCACGCGCATCGGGCCACCGGACGCGACGACCGGCGGAAAGAGCGGCAAGCAGCAACGCTGGAGCTGGTTCCCCGCGGACGGCGACCCCGAGACCCTCACCACGGTCACGCTCGTATCCGGGATCGTGACGAACGTCGAGCGGACGCTCGTCAAGCGATGAGAGCGCTCGTGCAGCGCGTGCGCGAGGCGTCGGTCGCGGTCGACGGTCGCATCGTCGGCGCGATCGGCCCTGGCTTGCTCGTACTCGCCGGCATCGCGGGCGACGACAGCGACGAGGACCGCGACTGGCTCGCGCGCAAGATCGTTGCGTTGCGTATCTTCGATGATGACGCCGGCACGATGAACCGGTCCGTCGTCGACGCCGATGGCGGCATTCTCGCCGTGAGCCAGTTCACGCTGTTCGCGTCGACGAAGAAGGGCAACCGCCCGTCGTGGTCGGCGGCGGCGCCCCCCGACGTGGCGGCACCGCGCTTCGATCGCTTCGTCGCCGCACTCGCCTCGGCGCAGGGGAAGCCCGTCGCGACCGGCGTCTTTGGCGCCGCGATGCAGGTCGCGCTCGTCAACGACGGCCCGGTGACGATCTGGCTCGATTCGCGGCAGCGCGAATAGCGTCCTCCTCGTCCAAGTGGCGGCCGCCAGTCGCCTGCGCCGTGTTTCGCGGCCGCGACGGATCCGGGCGCCTTCGGCCGCGCAGTGAGCGGCTTCCATTGTCCCGGATCAAGGGGCCGCCGCCGCGCGGAATCGATAATGGGTGCGGTTCTCGCTGCACCGGTTATCCATGCCCCTGCCAAAGCCTTCGAGCTGGCGCTTCAACTCGACCAACCGCGCAGCTCTCCTGCGTGGCACCTGGCCGAAGCGGGCGCTGATCGCGGCCGCAGTGCTCGCGGTCGCCGCGTTCGTCTTCCGTGACGCCCTCTTCGGCACGCCGGTCGAGATCGCCGACGTGGTTCGCGCCGACCTCGTGCAGACGGTCGTCGCAAGCGGCCGGGTCACGACGCCGCAGCGCGTGTCCGTCGGTGCGGTGGTCACCGAAAGGGTCGCCCGAATTCCGGTGGACGAAGGTCAGAGCGTCAAGCGTGGCGACGTTCTGATCGTGCTCGACGATCGCGACGAGCGCGCGGCGATTGCGCAGGCACAGGCGGCGGTCGCACAGGCCGAGGCCCGGATCCGGCAAATCCGCGACGTCGGTCTGCCTGCGGCCCAGCAGGGTCTCGCCCAGGCGGAAGCCAATCTCGTCCTGGCGAAACAGCAATACGACCGGGCGCTGGACCTCAAGGCCAAGGGCTTCGTCAGCCAGTCGGCGCTGGATGACGCGAAGCGCAATCTCGACGTCGCCCAAAGCCAGCTCGCGGCGGCACGGCTGCAGGTCGAGACGAACAGTTCCACAGGCAGCGATGTCCTCGTCGCACAGACGGCGCTGTCGCAGGCGCGCGCGACGCTGGATGCGGCGCAGGCGCGTCTCGACCAGATGGTCATCCGCGCACCCGTCGACGGTACGCTGATCGGCCGCGGCGTCGAGCCCGGCGACGTCGTGCAACCCGGCAAGGAGCTGATGGCGTTGGCCCCCTCCGGCGAGACGCAGGTCGTCGTGCAAATCGACGAGAAGAACCTGTCGCAGTTGAAGCTCGGGCAAAAGGCGCTCGGCTCGGCGGACGCGTACCCGCAGCAGAGATTCGCGGCCGAACTGTTCTACATCAACCCCGGCATCGACGCGCTGCGGGGCTCCGTCGAAGTCAAGCTTCGGGTGCCGGAGCCCCCGGAATATCTGCGGCAGGACATGACCGCGTCCGTCGATATCGAGGTCGGGCGGCACGCGAACGTGCTGACGATTCCGTCCGGCGCCGTATTCGACGCCGCCGGCGCCCAACCATGGGTGCTGGTGGTCGACGGTCACGATGCCGCGCGCCGGCCCGTGAAGCTCGGGCTGAAAGGCGAAGGCCGCGTCGAGGTCGTGGAGGGTCTCGCCGCCGGCGACCGGGTGGTCGCCGCCGCCGGCGCCGGCATCACGCCCGGCCAGCGCGTGCGCGCGGCGGCCCCCTCGCACAACGGCGCTTGATGAATCCGTTCGCGCGGTTCGAGGCGATCGTCGCGTTCCGCTTCATGCGCGAAGGCATGACGCAGACGCTGCTCATTGTCTTCGGCGTCGCGTTGGGTGCCGGCGTGATCATCTTCATGTCGGCGCTGCTCGCCGGCCTGCAGGCGAACGTCGTGCGCCGCACGCTCAACTTCCAGGCGCCGATCCAGATCCTCGCGCCCGACCAGGTCGCGCGCCCGCTGCGGGACGGCGGCACCGAGGGCATCGCGGCGCAGGTCCAGCCGCGCTCGCAGCAGCTTCGGTCCGTCGACCAGTGGCAAAAGGTACGCGCGGAAGTCGCGCAGATTCCGGACGTGATCGGCGTGACACCCGTTGCGTCCGGCCCCGGCTTCGCCCGCCGCGGCGACGCGACCAAGTCGGTCACGATCATCGGGATCGACACCGCCACCTACTTCAGCGTGATCGCACTGCCCGAGAAGATCGTCGCAGGTCGCTACGACGTGGGACCGGTCGACATCGTGATCGGGATCGATCTGGCGAAGGACCTCGGCACGACGGTCGGCGACAAGCTGAGCCTCACGACCGGCGCCGGCGTCGCGTCGACGCTGACGGTGAGCGGCATCTTCGACTTCGGCAACAAGGGCGCGAACCAGCGGAACGTCTACGTGGCGCTGCGAACCGCGCAGAACCTGCTCGATCTCGTCGGCGGCGCCTCCAGCATCGAAGTCAAGGTGCGCGACCCGTTCGCGGCCGAGACCATCGCGCAGACGATTCGCGCGAGCCACGATCTTCAAGTGGACAGCTGGATCAAGACCAACGCGCAGTTCTTCTCCGCGATGGCGGCGCAGATCCTGGCGAACACGCTGATCCGTTTCTTCGTGGGGCTTACCGTCGCGCTCGGCATCGCGAGCGTGCTGGTCGTCTCGGTCGTCCAGAAGTCGAAGGAGATCGGAATCCTGCGCGCGATGGGCACCGCCCGCGCGCAGGTGCTGCGCGTGTTCCTGATCCAGGGCGGATTCATGGGACTCGTCGGCGCGCTGGCCGGCTCGCTGCTCGCGTGGGGCTTCCTGCTGCTGTGGCGGGGGGTCGCGAAGAACCCGGACGGCACGCCGATGTTCATCGTCGTCATCGAGCCGTCGCTGTTCGCGATCGCCTGCGTGGGCGCGACGCTGGTGGGCATTCTCGCCGCGGTGGTCCCGGCCCGTCGCGCGGCGCGGCTCGATCCGGTGGTGGCGATCCGTGGCTGACGCGACCCCCGCCGAGACGCTGCGCCTCGCGGGTATCCGCAAGTCGTACGGCATCGGGACGCCGGTCGAGACCGAGGTGCTGCACGGCATCGACCTGACGGTGCGCAAAGGCGAGTTCGCGGCGCTGATCGGCCCGTCCGGCTCGGGCAAGACCACGCTGCTCAATCTGATCGGCCTGCTGGACAAGCCCAACGCGGGACAGCTGTTCGTCACCGGCCAGGAAGCCGGTGCCCTCGACGAGATGGAGGCCACGCGACTTCGCGGTCGGTCGATCGGCTTCATCTTCCAGTATCACTACCTGCTGCCCGCGTTCACCGCGCTCGAGAACGTGATGATGCCGATGCTCGCGGCGCGCGGACAGGCGGACGACGCGATGCGCGCGACGGCGGCGGACCTGCTGGCGCGCGTCGGCCTCACCCCATGGTGCAATCACAAGGCATCGGATATTTCCGGCGGACAGCAGCAGCGCGTCGCGATCGCCCGTGCGCTCGCGATGGACCCCGCGCTCGTGCTTGCCGACGAACCCTCGGGGAACCTCGACACGGAGAATGCGGACGCGGTGTTCGACCTGATGCGCGAGGTGAACGAGGCGAGCGGGACGACCTTTCTGATCGTCACCCACGACCCGCGCCTCGCGCAGCGCTGCGATCGCATCGTCGAGCTGGTCGACGGACGGATCGTGTCGGATCGCCCGAATCGAAGCGTCGTGCGCCGCGGCTAGCGCCGGTCGACGCTGTAGCGGCCGGGGCCGAAGGCGACGACGAGCAGCATGCCGCCGATGACAGCGATGTTCTTCAGGAACATGATCTGGTTGGTCATGCGCGCGGCGGGCTCGACCAGGTTCCAGAAATCGTGGAAGAAGTAGGTCGCGCCTGCGGTGAAAAGGATGATTGCCGCTGCCGCCCATCGCGCCTTCCAGCCGAACACAATCATGAGGCCGCCGATCAACTCGACCACGAGCGCGATCGCGGTGCCCACCTCCGGTAGCGGCAGGCCCTTGCTCGCGATGAAACCGGCCGTGCCCTGGAAGGCGCCGATCTTCCCGTACCCGCTGTAGACGAACATGACCGCGAGCAGCACGCGGCCGACCAGTGCGGTGAAGTCTTTCGTTCCATTCATGGCTGCCTCCCGCCGTCAGGGCAGATCGAACAGCAGGACTTCCGCCGCCTGCGCGCGGTCGAGGACGATCTCGACCTCGCGCTCGAGCTTGGCGGCATCGCCAGCCGCGAGCGGCGCTCCGTTCACGTGGACCCGGCCGCGGGCGACGTGGACATAGGCGCGCCGTCCGGGCGCGAGCGCGTGCCGCGCGGATTCGGCACCGTCGAGGAGCGCCGCGTAGACGGCAGCGTCCTGGTGGATCGTCACGGCGCCGTCGCGGCCGTCGGGCGCAGCGATCAGGCGCAGGCGCCCGCGTTTTTCGGCCTGCGGCACGTGCGTCTGCTCGTAACCGGGATCGATGCCGGCGCGCGCCGGCAGGATCCAGATCTGCAGGAAATGAACAGCCGAACTCCGTGACGGGTTGTACTCGCTGTGCTGGACGCCGCGCCCCGCGCTCATCCGCTGCACGTCGCCGGGTACGATGACCGAGCCATTACCCATGCTGTCCTTGTGCTCGAGTTGACCTTCGAGCACGTAGCTCAGGATCTCCATGTCACGATGACCGTGTGTACCGAAGCCGGTTCCCGGCTGTACCCGATCTTCGTTGATGACACGCAGGGGCCCGAAGCCCATATGGGCCTCGTCGTGGTACTCGGCAAACGAGAAGCTGTGCCAGGAATCGAGCCAGCCATGGTCGGCGTGGCCGCGATCGGCTGCCTTGCGCAATGCGAGCATCATCGTCTCCGCGAGTGCCGGCGTCGCCGGCAGCAGCGGGCCACGATACGCCCGACCGTTCCGCGCGGCAATGCGCGACGCCCTGTCACTCCTAGCAGCCTGACGCAGAACCCGTCATGGCCGCGCAGCGGCGTGCCGGGCGGTCTGCTTTGTCGCAGCTCGCTCGTGTGGGGTCGACCACACGTCGCTCACCACTCCGCGCATCCCATCCCGGCACGCCGCTGCCCATACGGGTTTCGACGATATGGCCCCGTCTGCTTCGTCGCTAGCCTTGCGAATAGCGACGGCTATTCGACGCGAGCACCGCCTAGTATCCGGGGCCATCTCGTCCGAAACGCGGCTCATGGGGGGTTCTGCATCAGGCTGCTAGAGCCGGTACGCCCGTTTCGCGAGCCCGTAGGCGAGCTCCGGCGCGAGTTCGAACGCTTCATCCTCTCCGATGCGATGCTCGACCGTGAGGTTAGCCAGATAGCGGCAGTCGATCCGGCGCGCGACGTCGTGGCGCGCGGGAATCGACAGGAACGCTCGCGTGTCGTCGTTGAAGCCGACCGTGTTCGCGAAGCCCGCGGTCTCCGTCGTCTCCTCGCGGAAACGGAGCATCCCTCCGGCGCTGTCGAAGAACCACCATGGCGGGCCGAGCTTGAGGATCGGGTAGTGGCCCGCGAGCGGCGCCAGCTCGCGCGAATAGACAGTCTCGTCGAGCGTGAACAGGATCACGGTCAGCCCGCGCTCGTTGCCGAAGCGGTCGAGCAGCGGCTTCAATGCGCGGACGTAATCGGTCGGCGTCGGGATGTCGGCGCCCTTGTCGCGGCCGAAGTCGCGGAAGATCCCCGGGTTGTGGTTGCGGAAACTGCCGGGGTGGATCTGCATCACGAGCCCGTCGTCGAGGCTCATCCGCGCCATTTCGGTCAGCACCTGGCCGCGGAACGCCTCGGCGTCTTCTGACGTGGCGGTGCCCGCGAGCGCACGGTCGAGCAAACGCTGGCACTCGGCCTCACCGAAGTCGCACGTCCGCGCCGTCGGATGGCCGTGGTCGGTCGACGTCGCGCCCATCGACTTGAAGAAAGCGCGGCGGTTGCGATGCGCGGCGAGATAGCCGCGCCAGGTCGCCGTGTTCTCGCCGGTGATGGTGCTGAAAGCGGCAACGTTGTCCCGGAAACCGTCGAACTCCGGATCGACGACAGGATCGGGGCGGTACGCAGTGATCACGCGCCCCTTCCACCCCGACGCGCGAAGCTTGGCGTGATGCGCGAGCGGGTCGAGCGGCGACTCGGTCGTCGCCAGCACCTCGAGGTTGAATCGCTCGAACAGTGCGCGTGGACGGAACGCGGGCTGGCGCAGGGAATCGTTGATCCGATCGAACATGCGGTCGGCCGACTCGGGGGTCAGGCGCTCGTCGATGCCGAACACCGTCGCGAACGCGTGATCGAGCCAGATGCGCGTGGGCGTGCCGCGGAATAGGTGATAGTTGGCGGCGAACGTCCGCCAGATGCGGCGCGCGTCCAGCTCGACCGGAGCGCCGTCGCGGCGCGGGATGCCGAGGTCCTCGAGGCGGATGCCCTGGCTGTAGAGCATCCGGAACACGTAATGGTCCGGCGTGATGAACAGCGCCGACGCGTTCGCGAACGGCGCGTCGTCGGCGAACCACTGCGGATCGGTGTGTCCATGCGGGCTCACGATCGGCAGGTCCTTGACCGTCGCGTAGAGGCGCCGCGCAAGGTCGCGCGTGGCGGGATCGGCGGGGAAGAGGCGGTCGGGATGAAGGTCGATGGGTATCCGGGTCATGGGATCAACCAGTGAGGTGATTCGCCAGCGTCGCACGCACGCCATCCTTGAACAGCGCGACCACGTTGCGCGTGACAGCGGCGCGGAAAGCCGCGTGCGCGCCGAGATCACCGAACACCGCTTCGAGGTCGAGAAAGCCGCCGGCAATCCGCGCCGGGTCGCTCCCCGCGGCCGTCACGATATTCGCAAAGGCCGCGGCCATCGGGTCGGACACGGCGATCGCGCCCCCCTGTTCGTCCGTGCCGCTCGCGTACCGGATCCAGCCGGCGACGGCAAGCGCGAGGTGCGCGTACGACGCACCGGCGGCGATCCGATCGCGGACGGTGCCGAGCAGACGCTGCGGCAGTTTCTGCGAGCCGTCCATCGCGATCTGCTGCGTCCGATGCGGCAGCGCGGGATTGCGGAAGCGCGTCAAGAGCTGCGCGCAGTACGCGGCGAGGTCCGTGCGCGGTGGCGCGACGAGCGTCGGCACGATCTCCTCGACCATCTGGCGTTCGACCAGCGTCGCGAGCTGCGTGTCCGACGACGCCTGCCAGATCGTCGCGTGACCGGCGAGAAAGCCCAAATAAGCGAGCGTCGAGTGGCTGCCGTTCAGCAGGCGGAGCTTCATCGTCTCGAACGGCGCAACGTCGGCGACGAGCTCCGCACCGTCGTCTTCCCAGGCCGGGCGCGCCGCCGTGAACCGGTCCTCGATCACCCACTGCCGGAAGGGCTCGAACACGACCGGCACCGCGTCGGCGAGACCGACCAGGCGCCCGACGTCGGCGACATCGGCGTCGGTCGTCGCCGGCACGATGCGGTCGACCATCGTCGACGGAAACGCGACGTTCTCCCCGATCCAGTCTGCGAGCGCGGGGTCGCGCGCCTGCGCGAACGCGGTCGCGATCGCCGCGACGACGCGGCCGTTGTGCGGGAGGTTGTCGCAGCAGACGACATTGACCGGCCCCGCGCCCGCCGCCCGGCGCGCGGCGAGCCCAGCGACGAGGAGCCCCGGCGCGCTCGTCGCCGCGTCGGGCTGGGCGAGGTCGCGCGCGATCTCCGGATGCGCGAGGTTGAGCCGACCGGTCGCCGGGTCGTGGCAGTAGCCCTTCTCGGTGACCGTCAGTGTTACCACGCGAACGTCGGGAGCGGCCATTCGGGCGACGACGCGGGCGCGGTCGGCTCCGAGAAACAGCGCTTCGCGCACCGACCCGACGATTCGCGCGCGGGCGCCGGACGCGCTCTTCTCGAGCGCCGTGTAGAGCCCGTCCTGCGCGGTCAGCGCGAGCGTCGCGTGCGGCGTCTTGAGACTCACCCCGCAGATGCCCCAGCGCGGATCGCGCGCCAGGACGGAGTCCGTATAGATCGCCTGGTGCGCGCGGTGGAAGGCGCCCAGCCCGAGGTGGACGATCCCGACTCGCGTTGCCGCGACGTCGTAGCCCGGCCGCGCGACGGCCGCGAAAGCACGCGCGAGCGTCGCGAGCGACAGCGTCGCGCTCACGTTAGGAGCCTGTCGGGCCCGCGTTCGCGCATGCGACGGAGGCGAGTTGCGCACAGTTCAGGGCGCGAGCCCGAAGGCATATCGAGAGTATGGCGAGGGCGAGCAACGCAGAAATGCGCGCAACTCGCCCCGTCCCTTCGGGTTGCTGCCAAAAGGCGTGTCTGCGTCGTTGGTCGGCTTGCGAATATTCTCGATATTCGCGGCGCCTCGCGCCTAGCATCCATCGCCTTTTGGCCCAGCAACGCATTCGTGAGCGCAGGCCCGACAGGTTCCTAAGCCGCCCGCGGGTGTTCCTTCACCCGGCTCACGAGCTGCGTCGGGTTCACGAAGCGCAGCGCGATCAGCAGCCACACGAGCGTTACCCCCATGTAGATCATCGCCATCGCGTCGACCGACTGCGGAGCGCGCACGCCCGCCGCGAACACCGCGTAATAGAGCGCGACGACCAGCGTCTGCGAGTCCGGTCCCGCGGTGAGGAAGGTCAGCTCGAACAGCGCGATCGTGCGCACGAGGACGAGCAGCGACGCGGCCAGTATGCCTGGCGCGAGGAGCGGCACGAGCACGTGCCAGAACATCCGGAGCGTGCTCGCGCCGAACACGCGGGCCGCCGACTCGAGGTTCGCGTCGATCTGCTCGATGAACGGCGTCATCACGAGAATTACGAATGGCGCTGCCGGGATCAGGTTGGCGAGGATGACGCCGTAGATCGTTCCTGCGAGGTGCACCTTGTAGAGCACGGTCGCGAGCGGGATGCCGTACGTGATGGGTGGCACCATCAACGGCAGCAGGAACAGGAGCATGAGGGCGCGCTTGCCGATGAAGTTGCGTCGCGCCAGCGTGTACGCCGCGGGAACGCCGATCACGAGCGCGAGGAACACGACGGCGAACACGACCTCTACGGTGACCCACAGCACGGAGCCGAGCTGGAACTCCTTCCAGGCCGCGGTGTACCACGTCGCCGTCCAGCCATCAGGCAGCCACGTGCCAAGCCAACGCCGTGCAAACGACGAGGTCGCGACCGCGGCGATCATCAGGCCGATGTTGACGACGAAGACCGTCATCAGGCCCCACAGCAAGCCGCTCCACGCGGTGTCGAGCCAGCGCTTGTCGATTGTCCCGGAGCGCGCGGTCATCAACGGCCTCCGCGACGATGGCATGGGCAGGCACACCGCGGAGTCGGCCGCGCCTTCGTTCGCCTGGTCGCATCTCCGCTCCGCGGTGCCCCTGCTCCTTGGCTCATTCGGCTACCCCTTCCCCCCGACGACCGGTCCGCGATAGAACGCGTTGCGAAGGCCAAGCACGGCGGCGACGATCACGAGCTGCACGAACCCCATGATCATCGCGATCGCCGACGCAAGCGAATAGTCGTATTGCTCGAACGCGGCTTCGTACGCGGCGATCGAGATCACGCGCGTCGGTCCGGCTGGCGCGCCGAGCAGCACGGCCGACGGAAATACCGAGAATGCCTGCACGAACGCGAGGCAGAAGCACATCGCGAGGCCCGGCGCGAGCAACGGCAGATAGATGTGGCGGAATTGCGCGGTCGGATTGGCGCCGAGCGTAGCCGCCGCGCGCGCGAGCACCGGGTCGATGCCCGTGATGTACGACAGGATCAGCAGGAACGCGAACGGAAAGCCCGAGATCACGAGCGAGATCAGCACGCCCCAGTAGTTGTGGGTGAGGCGGATCGGGCCGTCGTAGAGATGAAAGAACTGAAGGAACTGCGACAGCCAGCCCCGGGGCCCGAAATACGTCAGCATGCCCTCCGCGATCAGCACGGTGCCGAGCGTGATCGGAATCACCAGCACCGTCGTCACGAACCGCTGATAGCGTGACCGGGTGCGCATCTTGTAGGCGATCGGCAGTGCGACGAACACGTTGAGGATCGTCGCGGGCAAGGCGAGCCGCAACGTCGTCCAGATCGTCGGCCACAGTCGCTCGTCGCTGAAGAAACGGCGGTAGTTCTCGACGGTCAGCGCTTCCTTCGGCTCGAACGACAGGAAGAGCCCGTAGAGGAAGGGATAGACGAACAACAGCAGCATGAAGGCCGCCGCCGGAACGACCAGCCACAGCGCGCGGTCAAAGGGCGCGCGGGCAAGCGGCGGAGCGGCGGCGGCCATCGTCAGCCCGGATAGACGAGCGCACGCTCCGGCGGCACGTGGACCCGCACGCTGTCGCCGACGGCGACCGGGACGTGCGTGCGCACGTGCAGCCGCGTTCCGTCGTTCATGATGACGTCGACCAGCGAGTCGCGGCCGCCGTACTCGACGACGTCGACGCGGCCAGCGAGCGTGTTCAAGCCGTCGGGCCCGTCACCGACGACGATCTCGTCCGGCCGCATCGCGACGAACGCTGCCCTCCCCGCGAGCGCCTGCTTGCATGTGCCGTGGATCCGAACGCCGTCGCGCGCGAGCACGATGCGATTCCCGTCCTCGCGTTCGACGCCGAACTCGACGACGTTGCGATAGCCCATGAAGCGCGCAACGTCGAGATTCGCCGGCTGCGCGTATACCTCCTGCGGCGCGGCCACCTGCTGGACGACACCGTCCTTCATCACGACGATGCGGTCGGCCAGCGACAGCGCCTCGTCCTGGTCGTGTGTGACGTAGATCGTCGCGCGGTCGAGCTCGCGGTGGATGCGGCGGATCTCGGAGCGCGTCTCGATTCTCAATTTCGCGTCGAGATTCGACAGCGGCTCGTCCATCAAGATCAGCGGCGGCTCGATGACGATCGCGCGCGCTATCGCGACGCGCTGCTGCTGGCCGCCCGAGAGCTGCCCCGGCAGCTTGTGCTCCTGGCCGGTGAGCTGCACGAGCTCGAGCGCGCGATTGACGCGGGCGGCGGCCTCGGCCGGCGGCACATCGCGCATCCGAAGGCCAAAGCCCACGTTCTTTGCCACGCTCATGTGGGGGAACAGCGCGTAGTTCTGGAACACCATTCCGAAGCCACGTTTCTCCGGCGGCAGCGTGTCGATGCGCAGCTCGTCGAGCCAGATGCTGCCATCCGATAGCGGCAGCAGTCCGGCAATACAGTTCAGCGCCGTCGATTTGCCGCAGCCCGAGGGTCCGAGCAGCGCGATGAACTCGCCCCGCCGGATAGTAAGCGTCATCTCGGACAGCGCGTTGAACGCCTTGCCGCCGGCGCCGGCGAAGCGGCGCGAGACGCCGTCGAGCTTGAGCTCGTTGAAGTCGTGCTTCATGGGCAGTTGGTCAGGCGCTCGCGTGCTACATGAACGACGTCGCGTTAACCGGCGACGCCGTCGCCGGTTCAACGCGGAGTGCTATCCCGTCGCGTCCTCCGCGACGGGATAACGTCATTTCTTGATCTTCGCGCCGACCTGCTCGTCCCAGATCCGGAACGCCTCGACCTGCGCCGCCGGCGGCAGCGACTGCGTGTGCGGGAACTCGGTGAGCCACTTCTCGTACTCGGGCCGGCCGAACTCCATCACAGCGTCCTGGCTTTCCTTCGGCGCCATCGACAGCGGGACGCCCTTCACCGCCGGCCCCGGATAGAAGTAGCCCTTGTCGTACGTGTAGGCCTGCGCCTCGGGCGTGAGCAGGAACGCCATCAGGTCGAGCACCACAGCGACCTTTTCGGGCGGCACGCCCTTCGGGATCACCATGTAGTGCGCGTCGTTGACCCAGGTCATGCCCTTGAACGGCGCCACTTTGAACTCCTTCGGCACGATGCCGAGCACGCGCGGGTTCAGGTCCCAGCCGGTCATCGTCACGGTCATGTCGCGCGAGCCTTCACCCAGCTCCTTCATCACGGCGCCGGTGCCCGTCGGGTAGTACTCGATGCACGAGTTGAGCTCCTTGAGATACGCCCACGTCTTGTCCCAACCCTTGACCGGATCCTTCGGGTCCTTGTCGCCGAGAATGAACGGCAGCCCCATGATGAACGTGCGCCCCGGCCCGGAGTTCGCCGGCCGCGCGTAGATGAGGCGATTGGGATTGGCCTTGCACCACGCGAGCAGCTCCGCCGGCGTCGTCGGCACCTGCTTCACCTTGGCCGGGTTGTACTCGAGCAGCGGGCCCGCCGGCATGAACACGACTTCGATGCCCTGGTTCTGTGCCAGCTCCTGCATCTTCGCGGCGGCTGGCTGGTAGTTCGCCGTCAGGTTCGGGAATTTCGACGCGTACTCGGGCAGCAACTTGACGAGCAGCCCCTGCTCGATCCCGGCGGCGAGGAAGTCGGTGCCCGTCAGCACGAGATCGATGTCGCTGCGGCCCGCCCCCTGCATCGCCTTGAGCTTGCCCGGCAACTCGGGCGACGGCGCCTTCGTGAAGTTGAACTTCGACACGAGATTCGGATTCTTCTTCGCGTAGAGCTCGATCGCATCCTGCGTGAGCGCAAGGTCTCCCGCGACGTCGACGATGTTGATCGTGACCGGGCTCTTCGGCAGCGCCGGGACCTGCGCAGTCGCCGGCACGATCCCGGCGAGGCAGAGCGCGAGCGCGGCGACGGCCCCCGGGAACGCGCCATAGCGGCGGTTCGTTCGATTCGATGGCAGCGAACTCATGGATCTCCTCCTCCTGGTTAGGTAGTGGGTACCGCAAGGGTGAACCGGTCTCCGGGCATCGGCAGACGCTGGCCTGGGCGCAAGTTTAGACCGCTCCGGCAAGCCGGGATAGAACGGGCGGCAACGGCGGGCTCAACCAAGGTAACCGAAGGCACGCGGCAGCCACATCGAGAATGCTGGGACATAGGTCACGAGGAACAGCGCGGCGACGAGCGCCCCGTAGAACGGCCAGATCGTCCGCATCACGTACCCGATGGAGACGCCGCCGATCGCGCAGCCGACGAACTGCGTCGTGCCGACGGGCGGCGTGTTGAGCCCAAGCGCACAGTTGATGAGCATGACCATCCCGAATTGCACCGGATCCATTCCGTACTGCTGGCAGATCGGCAGGAAGATCGGCGTGCAGATCAGGATCGTCGCCGCCATATCCAGGAATGTCCCGAGGACGAACAGGATGAGGTTGACCAGGAAGAATATCATCCACGGGCTGGTTGAAACCGCGGAAAGCGCCTTCCCGGTGAGATCGGCGACGCTGTAGAGACTGATCAGATAACCGAACGTCGCCGAGATGCCGATCAAGAGCAGGATGATGCCCGTGGTCTTGACGGCCTTCGCCGCGGCCTTGAGAAAGTTCTCCCACGACAGGCTGCGGTAGACGAGCACCGTCATCAGCAGCGCGTAGATCACCGCCACCGACGCCGACTCGGTCGCCGTGAACACGCCCGACAGGATGCCGGTGATGATGATGACGACGACGAACAGGCCGGGAACCGACGCAACGAACGACCAGAGCACGACACTCCAGCCCGGCCACTTTCCGGCCGGGTAGCCGCGCTTGACCGCGACGAGGTACGCAGCCGTCAGGTTGCACAGCGTGAGGATCAGTGCCGGCACCAGACCGGCGAGGATCAGCGCGGCAATCGACACCTTGCCGCCGGCCGCCAGCGAATAGATGATCATGTTGTGCGACGTCGGCATCAGCGCGCCGACCAGCGCCGCATGCGTGGTCACGTTCACCGCGTAGTCGGCGGCATAGCCTTCGCGCTTCATCATCGGGATCATCACGGCGCCCATCGCCGAGACGTCGGCGACCGGAGAGCCGGACACGCCGCCGAACAGCGTGCATGCGACGACGTTCGACATGCCGAGGCCACCGCGGATGTGGCCGACCAGGCTCTTCGCGAACGCGACGATGCGATCGGCGATGCCGCCGTAGAGCATGAGCTCGCCGGCGAAAATGAAGAATGGGATCGCCAGGAACGAAAACACCGTCATTCCCGCGACCATCCGCTGGAAGACCACCGCCACGGGCAGGCCTTCGTAGAGGATCGTGCAGACGGCCGACAGGCCGATCGCGAACGCGACCGGCACGCCGAGAATCAGGAACAGCAGGAATGTCAGCGACAGGACCGTCAGTGCCATGCCGGCTCCACCTCGGTCCCGTGGAGCAATGCCATGATGTGTTCGATCGAGAACAGGACGATCAGCCCTCCCGCGATCGCGACCGGCACGTGGTTGATGCCTTCCGGGATCCCCAGTGTCGGGATGTTGTAGCTCATCACCGAGATGGCGAGCAGCGCGCCGTTGTACGCCATCATCCCGCCGAATACACCGACCAGCGCGTGGATGACGATCTCCATCCGGGTGCGAATGCGCTCGGGCACCAGCACCAGCAGCGATTCCATGCCGATGTGGCCCGCGTCGCGGACGCCGACGGCGGCGCCGAACATCGTCACCCAGATCACGAGCACGAGCGCCAGCGCTTCCGCCCAGGTTGGCGTGTCGTTCATCACGTAGCGGCCGAAAACCTGGAACGACACACAGGCGACGATCGCCATCAAGCCCACGACGGCGACCATCAGCAGGAACTTCGCGAGCGGGGCGCAAAAGCGGGACAGCAGCATCGAAAGGCACCGGAAAATGCGGACAGGGGCGCGGCACCCCGGGGCCGCCCGCGGGCCCCGAGTGGCGAGCGGCCGGTTACTGCGTGGCCTGCACCTTCTGCACCATCTCCTTCATCTTCGGATCGGTGATGAACTTGTCGTAGACCGGCTTCATCGCGTCCTGGAACGACTTCTTGTCCACTTCGACGACCTGCGCACCGCCGGCTTCGACCTTCTTGCGCGATTCCAGCTCCTTCTCGTCCCAGAGCTTGCGCATGTACGGCACCGAGGCCTTCGCCGCGTCGCGGATGATCGTCTGCTCCTGCGGCGTCAACCCGTCCCAGACCTTCTTCGACATCAGCAGCATCTCCGGGGCCATCGAATGCTCGGTGATGGCGTAGTACTTGGCGACCTCGAAGTGGCGCGAGGTGTCATACGACGGCCAGTTGTTCTCCGCTCCGTCGACCACGCCGGTCTTCAGCGCCGTGTACACCTCGCCGTACGGCATCGGCGTCGCGTTGGCGCCCATCGCCTGCAGCAGCGCGACCCACAGGTCGGATTGCTGCACGCGGATCTTCATGCCCTTGACGTCGGCCAGCGACTTGACCGGCTTCTTGACCGTGTAGAGCGAGCGCGATCCCGAATCGTAGAAGGCGAGCCCGATGAAGCCCTGCGCTTCGCAGGCCTTGAGGATCTGGTCGCCGACCGGGCCGTCGAGCACCTTGCGCATGTGCTCCTTCGAGCGGAACAGGAACGGCATCGTCGGGACCATCGTCTCGGGGCAGATGTTGTTCATCGGCGCGACGTTGATCCGGACGAAGTCCAGCGCCCCGATCTTGGTCTGCTCGATGGTGTCCTTCTCGCTGCCGAGCTGGCTCATCGTGTAGACCTTGATCGAGTCCTTGCCGCCGGTCTTCTGCTTGATGATGTCGCTCATGTACTTGACCGCCATGACGGTCGGATAGTCCTCGGGATGAACGTCCGACGACCGGAATTCCTTCGCTCCGGCGGGCAGACAAAGGGCGGCCGCGGCAAGCATCGCCGCACGACGGGTCCATTTCGAATCGAGATACATGTCGGCACTCCTCCTAGTCATGAAGCACGTTGCGGTTCGGGCTTTCCCTTGCGGCCTCCTGCGGTCCGGCGCACGGCATCGCGTGCCCCGGTGCGAGGGGCGATCGAGTCCCAGTTTCGCTGGAACTCGCGTTCTACGCGCGCGAGATGCCGATGCATCGCGGCCCGCGCCGCATCGCTGTCGTGCGCGGCGAGTGCCGCGATGATCGCGACGTGGTCGGCAAGCGTCTTCTCGCGCAGTGTCGCAGTATGGAAATGTTGCTCGATCCTCGTCCACAGCTCGCCGCGCCTCTGATCCCACAGCGCGTTGACGACCAGCGCCAGCGAGCCATTGTCCGTGGCTTCGGCGATCCCGACGTGGAAGGCGCGATCGGCTGCGTCTCGCTGATCGAACTCGTCGCCGTGCGTCCGCATCCGGTCCACGGTTTCGCGCAGCGCTTCGAGTCCCGCGCGGCGGATGTGCCGGGCAGCGAGCGCCGCGATCTCGCCCTCGATCAAGCGGCGGGCCGCAAGGAGCTCGAACGGTCCGGGCCCCTCGTCGCGTCCGCCGGCGTGGCCGGCAATGCCCGGAATGGTGGCCGGTCCCGCCGGCGCGCCCTCGCTCTGCTGGCGAACGAAGATACCCGTGCCCACCCGGACCTCGACGCGGCCGGCGATCTCGAGCGAGATCAGCGCCTCCCGCACCGACGTGCGCGACACGCCCAGCAGGACCGCGAGCTCGCGCTCGGGCGGCAGCCGCGATCCCGCGCCGAATTCGCCGCTGTCGATCAACCCCGCGATCTGTCCCGCGATCTGCCGGTAGAGCCTGACCGGCTCGACGATTTGCAACGGCACGCCCGAGCTCCCCTTGTCGCGAGGCCGCCCGCGTCGGGTCGCGGCCGGTCGTCCGCATGCGCATTGCTGCGCCTGCTCCGGCGCGCAATGTACGCCCGGCACCGTTGCGAGGTCAAGTGGCCCAACCACCGGACCATTGCGGTCGGCACCCCCTAGGGCGCCAGGAAATCCTCGCGCTGGGGTGTGAACGTATCGAGGAGCACACCGGCTCGGCGACAGACGCAACCGTGCTCGATCCCCGGGCGCTTGTACAGCGTGTCGCCGGCGCGAACCAACCGGGACTCGTCGCCGATGGTGAAGAGAAATTCGCCCGAAAGCACGTAGGTGAGCTGTTCGTGCGGATGGTGGTGCATCGGTCCGATCGCCCCCTCGTCGAACTGGACCTCGACCTGCATCAGTCCGCCGCCGTGCGCGAGGATGCGTCGGCGCACCCCACCGCCAAGGTCTTCAACGGGACAATCGTCGAGTCGGAAGAACATCGTTCATCTCCCATTAGGCTGGCGGCGCGCGGCGGGCCTCACCCACCGCGGGCGCCGGGCCCACCGTTTTTACTCCGCCATGAATCGCCCAGACTTGCCGCCGGACTTCTCGAGGAGTCGCACGTTCTCGATCCGCATCGCGCGGTCGGCCGCCTTGCACATGTCATAGATCGTGAGCAGGCCGACCGCTGCCGCGGTAAGCGCCTCCATCTCCACCCCCGTGCGGTCCCGCGTCTCCGCCGTGACCTCGATCTCGACCGCCGCCCCTCGCGTGTCGAACGCAAACTCGACGGCGACCCGCGTGAGCGGCAGCGGGTGGCACAGCGGGATCAGCTCCGCGGCACGCTTTGCGGCCTGGATCGCCGCGATCCGCGCCACACCCAGCACGTCGCCCTTCTTGGCGCCACCACTGCGGATCAGTTCGAGCGTCGAGGACTGCATCGCGATGCGCCCGCCGGCACGCGCGCGGCGCCGGGTCACGTCCTTGTCCCCGACGTCGACCATGTGCGCCTGACCGGCCGCATCGAAATGGGTAAAATGGGGCTGGCGCGGCCCCGCCGGGCGCCGTCGGCCCACCGGCGTCGCCTTGCGCGCGGCCGCAGCGGATTTCGTCGTCGTGCCTGCGCTGCGCGCCACGACCGCCTCCTCGCCATGAACTTCGGACAACGCCAGGCATCTTAGCATCAGGGCATCCGTGCTTCCGTCGATGTCATCGATTACTACGCCTCCCCCGCCGCGCCGGCGGTCGCTCTCGCGTTCGTGCGTCGCTGCAGCGGTCGCCGTCGCGCTCGCCCTGCAGCCGGTTGGCCTCGCACCGCTCGCGATCTCCGCCGCACGCGCGCAGGCGCTGCCTGATCTCGGCGACGAGTCGCAGTCGCTCGTCTCGCCCGTTCAGGAGCGCAAGCTCGGCGAATCGGTCGTCCGGCAGATTCGCGGAGCGGGCGCGTACCTCGACGACCCCGAGGTCAACGACTATCTGAACGAGCTCGGGCAGCGCCTCGTACTCGCGGTCCCCGACACGACGCAGGGCTTCGAGTTCTTCGCGGTCGCCGATCCGTCGATCAACGCCTTCGCGCTGCCGGGCGGCTACGTCGGCGTCAATATGGGGCTCATCCTGCTCACGCAGACCGAATCGGAACTCGCGGCCGTGCTCGCGCACGAGATCACGCACGTGACGCAGCATCACTTCACGCGCTCGATGGCCGGTCAACAGCGGTCGATCCTCTATTCGCTCGCGGCGCTCGCGGTCGCGATCGCCGCTTCGCGCTCGAGCTCCTCGTCGGCCGGCCAGGCCGCGAATGCCGCGATCGCCTCCGCGCAGGCGATCTCGATCCAGAGCCAGCTCAACTACACGCGCGAGAACGAGTACGAGGCCGACAGGATCGGCTTCCAGCGCCTCGACGCCGCCGGCTTCGACGACACCGCGATGGCGAGCATGATGCAACGACTGCAGAAGCAGACACGGTTTGCCGAGAGCAATGCTCCGTCGTACCTGCGCACGCACCCGATCACCTACGAACGGATCGCCGAGGCGCAGGCCCGCGCGCAGGACAAGCCGTACCGGCAGGTGGTCGACTCGCTCGACTTCCAGATGGTGCGCGCGCTGCTGAAGAGCTACGCGGGGACGCCGCAGGAGGCCGTGCTGTTCTTCAACGAAGCGATCAAGGAGCACAAGTTCAACAACGAGATCGCCGCGCACTACGGGCTCGTCGCCTCGCTCCTGCGTGCCGGCGACACGAAGCGCGCGAAGGTCGAGCTCGCGGTGCTCGAGAAGATGGCGCCGCCGCACCCGATGATCGAGGCGATGGCCGGCCACGTGTACATGGAGTCCGGCGACCTCGACGCCGCGATCGCGCGCTTCGCCGCGGCGCTCACGCGTTATCCGAACAAGATGCAGCTCGTCTACGACTATCCCGAGGCGTTGCTCAAGGCCAAGCGGCCGAAGGAGGCCGTGGCTTTCCTCGAGCGCGAGATGCAGCGCTTTCCCGAAAATGGTCCGCTGCACCGGCTGACCGCGCAGGCTTACGCGGACCTCGGCAAGAAGATGCAGCAGCATCGGCACCAGGCCGAGTTCTACGCCTGGCAAGGGGACCTGCGTGGCGCGGTCTACCAGCTCGAGCTCGCGAGCAAGGCCGGCGATGGCGACTTCTACCAGGCGTCGGTCGTCGAAGCACGGCTGCGCACGCTGCGCCGCGAGCTCGCGGAGCAGCAGGCGGCGCAGGCCAAGAACGGCTAACGGGCGACGGCACAATAACCCCGCAGCGGTGCGCGTGCCGTTCAAGCAGTATCGTGCATCGCTAGACAGGAACCCCATGCGTTCTCTTCCGCTGCTCCTCGCGCTCGCACTCGCCCCGCTCGGCGCGCTCGCGCAACCGGCACCGCAGGCGCCATTCCAGAACGTCGTGACGCTCGACGCAAGCGCAACCGCGGAGGTTCCCGCGGACACGCTCAGCGTGACGCTCTTCACCGAGGAGCAGGGGCCCGACCCCGCCGAGCTCGCCGCGCGGGCGAACACGCGGCTCGAGCAGGCGCTGTCTCGCGCGAGGGCCGAGCCCGCGGTCGAAGCCCATTCCGGCAACTACCAGACAACGCCGACGTACGATCGCGCCGGCCAGATCACCGGCTGGCGGCTTCGCGCGGAGGTGATTCTCGAGAGCCGCGACTTCAAGAAGGCAAGCGCGCTCGCCGGCCAGCTGCAGCCGGCGATGAAGCTCGGTGCGATGTCGTTCTCGCTCTCGCGCGCCGCCCGTGAAAAGGCCGAGGCGTCGCTGCTGACCCAGGCACTGCGCAACTACCAGGCGCGTGCCGAGGCGATCGCGAAGACGCTCGGATTCCCGGGCTACACGCTGGGCCAGATCGCCGTGCGGACCGAGGGTCCGGTGATCCGCCCGGTCGCCTATCGCGGCATGGCGGTATCCGCGATGGCCGACGGCGGCGCCGCGCCGCCGCCACCGATCGAAGGCGGCAAGAACGACGTGACGGTCGTCGTCTCCGGCACCGTGATCCTGGGCCCGGCCCGTTAACGGCGCTAGCGCGAGCCGGGGGGAACGCCCGAGCGGCGCAGAGGGACCCCGAGCGCGAAACGCGCAGGCGATCGGAGCAATCGCGAGCGTGTTCGGAGGCCGACGACTCGGCCCCGCATCTGTCGCAGTCGGTTCGGAGGCCGAACCCGGCGCAACGCACCGGGGGCGACCTCTGCCCGGAATGCGGCGCGGCCGGTCCGATGGGGACAGCCGACGATCCGCCGGGCCACGCGGAATACTTCCTCTCCTATCCGACTGGTTAGTCGAACATCAGTCTTGCCTGCTCGGGGCGACGAAGCACCACGCGGTCCAATGTGCGGCGCGATGTCGTTACCATCCGTGCGGCGTGCTGTCACATCGCTATCCGGTGTGTCCGGTCAGGCAATCACAATCCGGCGAGTTTGATGGTCGTCAACCCCCCCCCGGCTCCATCGCACACCTCCCAATCTGCAAAGACTAGAAGGTGTTGCATCGACCGATTGAACTCGCCACCCGCTCCTGCCATACGGTTTGCTCGGAAGCGGATATCGCGGCCAATGAATGCTTCCTCGAGCGGCAACTTTGGGCGTCTTCAACAGCAGGCCGCAATCATCAGGTCGGTGCGGACATGCCTGGGACATTGATACGGGTCAATAAAGGTGCACGGCATTGGTCTATTGTTGTTGACAACAAAACAGTACGGCACGCCGGCCAGGTTAGTGAAGGTCCGTAACGCGAGGTCCGGTGCCACAGCAGCGAAAGAGCGCGGTGAATCGGCTGCGGCAGCGTGAAGCATAGGGACGAGTTGGCCGATGTGATCGACGCGCCGGCCGGAGCATTGCGCCGGCGGTGACGTGCCTCGTATCCGGCAACGCGGATGTGGAGGCTAATGTCCTCAAAAGGAGCCCTGACATGAATCGTCTTCTCAAGATTCGGTCTATCGCATGGGCAGCATTCCTGCTCGTGCTCGTCGGCGGCGTCGGCGAACCGTTCGCCCGCCCTCCCGCGCCACCCGATTCTCCGACCGTCATCGGCCATCGTGGCGCTGCCGGTTATCTGCCCGAACACACGCTCGCGGGGTATGCGCTCGCCGTGTTCCAAGGTGCCGATTTCATCGAACCCGATCTCGTCATGACGAAGGACGGTCAACTAATCGCCCGGCATGAACCCATCCTCGATGAGACGACGGACGTATCTGCCCACCCGGAGTTCGCTTCGCGCCGCACGACGAAGGTTCTCGACGGATTCTCCGTGACTGCCTGGTGGGCTGAGGACTTCACGCTGGCCGAGATCAAACAGCTGAAGGCTCGCGAGCGGATCCCGACTGTCCGTCCCGCCAATACGCGCATCAACGATCAGATCGAGATCCCGACGTTGCAGCAAGTCATCGATCTCGCGAAGGGCCTGGAGAAGGTGGTGGGTCGCAAGATCGGCATCTATCCGGAGACCAAGCACCCGACCTACTTCCGCAATCTCGGATTCGCGATGGAAGAGACGCTCGTCAGCATCCTCCGGAAGAACGGCTACGAGGGGAAGCGCGACCAGGTATTCATTCAGTCCTTCGAGATCGCGAATCTGAAGCAGCTTGCACACATGACCAACATTCCGTTGATTCAGCTTCTCAGCGGGGCCAGTAGCCAACCGTACGATGTAGTAGCGGCAGGCGGTACGCTCACCTATGGAGACATGGCCACGGCGCACGGTCTGGCAGCAGTCGCCAGATACGCGGACGGTGTCGGTCCAACGAAGGGCCTCGTCATCCCGGTCATCGGCGGCATTCTCGACCCGGCCAATGCGACGACCTTCGTGCGTGATGCGCATGCTGTCGGACTCCTCGTGCATCCGTATACGTACCGTGTCGAAAACCAGTTCCTGCCACTCAACCTGCGCATCGGGACGGATCCGAACGGCCGCGGCAACCTGCAGGGGGAACTCGAGATGTTTCTCAAGGTCGGCATCGACGGCTTCTTCACCGACAACACTGACGTTGGCGTGAAGGCGCGCGACGCGTTCGTCGATCTGTCCCTGACATCGACTTGGCCTCGCGCTCGGGCGGACGAATCGCTACGAGCGCGGGGCTATTCCCTGGGCGACGCACGTCGGCGGGCCGTCTACAGCCAGTGCCGACGAGCACTGGGTGGGTGACGCAGCGCTTGCTGCCACGGCTCTCAGTCGCGTGGCGCGGACGGCGGCCGCTTTGGAGGACGAGGCCATCGTCTGAGAAGGCGTCATGTCGGCCTGGGACACCGCAAACGCTTCCTACCGTCATCACAGGAGCACTCTCATGAAACTTCCAGTATTCACCGTAGCGAGTACGACTGCGCCCGCGGAGCGCATCCGCGAACTGGGGAATCTTATTTTTCAGCGTGAGGACCAGGAGATTGTCGAACGCGGAACGTCTGTGGAACTGCGAACCAGAATCGGACAGATCTCAGTCGATTTGGGGCGAGGCGGTACGTGGGCGTCGGACTCGAGCAAATTGTGGAATTTCGATCCGCTTTCGGCCAAGAAGCGAAGCCTGATCTCGGGCACCGAAGCAGCGAAGCGCGGCATGCAGCTGCTGGACGACTACGCCATTCTGCCGAAATTGAACGCACCGTTCCGACTCCAGCCGATGAGGAAGACCGGCGCAGTGACGGCATTTACCACCGGAACGGGCGAGCCGCGCCAGACGGTGCAGGAGGACACGACGGTGCTCGCCGATATCGAAGTGGACGTCAGCGATGCCGGTCTGAAGCAGAAGGCTTTGCCGATGATTGGGGGCGGCGGACGATTTGGCGTGGTATTCGGAGAGGAAGGGCGCGTGCTGGCGACGCGCGGCGTCTGGCGTCCGCCGGTGGGCCGGCCCGTCATGTACGAGGTTTACAGCCAGGAGAAGGCGGACGAAGCGTTCCGCGAACTGACGAGCGGAGTGCCGGTGAAGAGGTTCTCGTCGGAACTGGCCTACTACTGCGCGCCGGCCTTCGCGGGGCAGGAGCGACTGTGTCCGGTGTACGTTTACAGCGGCATCGCGGATTACCAGGGGCGGCTAATCCCGATGCGGAAGGTGATTCTGCCGGCGACCGAGGCCGGTCCAATGATCGAGAAGGCGCCGCAACAGCCGCCGAGAGCGAACGACGCCGCGCCGGTAATGCGTCTGCTGCCTGCCGATTTCAAGCCGGCGCCAGGAAAGCCATTGCCGCCAGGTATTGGGTTGAACAGAGGGCAGATGGACGCCAGGAAGCTCAAGTTCAACGATCTGTTTGTGAAGGGTCCGGCGGATACATCGCTGATCGTGAATCCGAACCTGAAGCCGGCGCTGCTCAAGGAACTGGCAAACCTGCTGGGGTGGTACTCCGCGGGGACTTCGTGGATCGGGCTTTCTGGAGGCCTCGCCGGCAGCCGGAACAATGCGAAGGGGTTTGTGGATGAACTGGCGGCGATCGGATGGAGCATCCGGTTCAACTGGGGCGATGGCAACGCGTGGGAGTCGGACTGGCGCCGTAACGACGATGACTGGGTGGATGCCGTGGATTTCGTCTTTTATACCGGCCATGCCAATGCCGATGGCTGGGTGCTGGCCCAGCCGGACGACACGTTCCTGCACTTTACGGAAACGGCGGGCGCCCGGGATCTGTGGGGGGCGAACAACCTGGAGTGGGCGGTGGTGGCGGCCTGCGGTCCGCTGCAGGATGAGGTGGTGGGAAGCGGCGGCGACGTGTTGGAGCGATGGAAAAATGCGTTCGACGGACTGCACATGCTGATGGGTTACGCGCAGGTGACAAGCGATACGGAGGAAGAGGGCAAGCGCCTGATTCGGTATGCGAAGGCCGGCGCGACGATCATGCAGTCGTGGTTCAGGACGGGGCAGGAGATTCAGGGTGCGGGCATATGGGCCGGGGCCTACTATCTGGGCGATGCGAACGGCTCGACCGGCAATGACCACTTGTGGGGCATTGGCTCGGTGGGGCCGGACGTGATCACACCGACGTTCCGGGCGTGTAGTTGGGTCCCGTGTTAGGGGGCGGCATCGCGGCCTGCGTTCGGCCCTGAGGGGCTGTGCCTTCAGGGCCGCAACGAGAGCCCAAACCAGGGGTGATGCATCGAGGGCACGCTTTGGGCGCCGCCCTGCGCCCGGACAACAAGGGAGCGCCGGTCGAGGACTTGACGACCTTTCGACCGTCGCGATAGCGCCCAGGTCGGTTCCACGGAGGGCGAGGGAAGATGGACGAGAGAAGATGGGTCGACCTCCTCGATCTGATCGAGGTCGGCAAAGTCGTCCCGATCGTCGGCCGCCGGCTGTCGTTGGTCGACACCGGCGGCGAGACCCCCGTCCCGTTTCAGAAGGCGATCGCGGAACGACTGGCGAAGGAGCTTGGCGTCGATCCTCTCCCGTCGGACTGGGGCCTGAATGAGCTCTACATGTCGGCGTCCGACCGCAACACCTACAACGTCGACGCATTTCACCCCAAGCTCAAGCGTGTTCTCAGCAGCCTAAAGCCATCTCTCGAGTCGTTGCGCAAGATTGCGGAGATCACGAGCTTCCGTTTGTTCCTGACGACGGCGATCGACGGTTTCCTCGAGCAGGCGGTACGCGAGGTTCGCGGCGCTCGCGGAGAAGTCGTGACCAGCTTCACCTTCGCGCCCGGCCATGAAAACCCGCAGAGGTCTCTCGGCCAATCCGGCGAGGTCTGTGTGTACAAGCTGCTCGGGGGCCGGGAAACCTGCCCCGACTGGGCGGTCACCGTGGAGAGCATTGTCGAGTTCGTCCTCGCTCTGCAGAGTGAGAAATACCGTCCGGACAAACTGTTCGAGGCGCTCAGGGATCAGCACCTGCTGGCAATCGGATGTCAGATCCCCGACTGGCTCGGTCGATTCTTCCTGCGGTCGCTTCGTGAGGGCCCGATTTCGGCACAGCGCGCCGCCAATATCCTCGTCGATGACGACCGGGACACTGATGCCGCCTTTGTTCACTATCTTGAGATGTTCAGCCAAAAGTCGATCGTTGTGCCCGGCGACTCCTTGGCCTTCGTCGACGAATTGAATCGACGATGGAAGGAGCGCACCCCGGTGCCTCCCTTGGGTGCCCTCCTGGAACCCCCCCCGGGCGTTGTACCGCCCCCCCCGTCATCCGGCTTGGTGTTCATCAGCTATAGCCACGATGACCGTCGCAGCGCCGAGGAGCTCTACCAATTCCTGCGCTCCCAGCGCATCGACGTGTGGAAGGACGACCGCGACGATGCCATCCCGAAAGCCTCCAACTGGGACAATGTCATCGCGCGCCAAGTCGAGGACTGCGCCTGCTTCGTGCCGCTCATTTCGCGCAATACCCAGAACGTCGCGGAAGCCTATTTCTGGAAGGAGTGGAACCTAGCGTTGAAGCGACAACTGGAGATGGATAGCAATACGCGGCGGTTCATCTTCCCCGTACTGTGCGAGCCGGGAATAACACCGCCGGAGCAGTTCCGTGCGATGCAGTGGTCGCTGCTCAACGACAAGGCCGACCGGGAGGCGCTTGCCAGGGCATTGCGCAAGGAACAGCAGACTGTCCGCAAGGAACGGCGATAGGAGACGCGAATGTATGACGCCTCCGAAATTGCACTTTCGCCGGAACGGCCGTGGCCGGGCATGCGGCCGTATCGGGAAGACGATGCGGGCTTTTTCTTCGGCCGCGATGCAGAAGTTGCGGACCTCCTGGCCAGAACCGAGCGTTCGCTGCTGACGCTGTTGTACGGGCGAGGCGGATTGGGCAAGACGTCGCTCATTCGGGCCGGACTGGCGCCACGGCTCGTCGAGAAGGGCTACCTTCCCGTCTACCTGCGGCCGCGCGCACTGCTCGAAGGCGGGCGCGATCCAGTGGCAGAGGTCATACGCACGATCGAGGCGGCGTCCAAGGAGGGCGGCATCGAGACCACCGCCAAGTTCGTTGCGCCATCGCTCTGGGAACTCTTCCACCGAGAGTCGTTCGACCTGTGGGACGCCACGAATCGGCTCGTGGCGCCGGTTCTGGTGTTCGACCAGTTCGAGGAGATCTTCCAGGTCATCGACGATGACCCGTCCGCAACCCCGCGGGTCAAGTCGCTACTCGACAATATTGCGGAACTAGTCGAGAACCGACTGCCCGCGCGGTTGGCGGCGATGGATCTTCCCGCCGGCGACGATTATCGCTTCGATCTCGCGTCGAGCGATTATCGCGTCATCCTCGCCTTTCGTGAAGATTACCTGCCGCAGGTCCGCAAGCTTCGCACGATCGTCCCGTCGGTCATCGAGAACCATGTTCGGCTCGAGGCGCTTTCTGGGAAGCACGCGCTGGAGGTCGTCGAGAACGCAGGCCGAAGCCTGATCGACCATGACGCCGCAACGATGCTCGTTCGCGGAGTCGGGCGCCGTGCAGGGCTGCTGCAAATGCTGCTCGACCCGGACGCGTCTGCAGCGAGCGAATCCGAAGGCTCGATGTTAAGCTTGGAAGTGGATCCGGCGATTCTCTCGGTGGTCTGCTTCTATCTCAACGCGGAACGGCAGAAGCGTGGCCAACGCAGCATCGACGTCGGGTTGGTCAAGCTCAAGAAGGCCGAAGACATCTTCGACGACTACTACCGGGCTGCGATTGCCGAGGTCGGGTCGGAAGTCCGACGCTTCGTCGAGTCCAGCCTCGTCACCGCCGGCGGCGAGCGGCTGCTCTATCCGATGAGGGCCATCGAGACACAAGGAACCGCGCTTACCACCGCCATCAAAACCCTGATCGATCGGGGAATCTTGCGCAAGGAGTGGTTCGCAGGGGAGCAACGTCTGGAGATCAGCCACGATCTGCTGCTCGGGCCCGTAAAGGCCGCCGCCGTGCGCACGAAGCAGCTTCGGCGCATTTGGGTTTCGGCCACAGCGGTCGTCGCCGTACTTGGCCTCGTGTACTACCTTGTCTATCAGCGCCAGGTCGCAAATGCCGAACGCGACAAAAGCGAGGCCGTCTATGCGGCGCTCATCGTTGCTTTGGTTCCGTTGACGGACGAACCGCGGCATCGCGGGCGTCTCAAAGACGAAATGGCGCTCTTGATCGCCGCTGCCGATAACGAGCCCGGCGGTACCATAGGTGTCAGCAAATTGAAGGAGTTGTTCGACCGGACTGTCGAGATCGGCCGATCGGCGCATTCGATCACGGCGCGCAACTTGCGCGCCGCCACAATAGGTTATATTCAGCTCAAGATCGACCATGGCCAATTTAGTACACGCGAATTGGAGCCGCTTCTGTCGGAGTTGCGCGGCGGCGTTGGAGAATCGTGCAAGAATCGTTTCATGGTTCCCGATGACTCGTCTGTCAAATGGTTCGCCGACCACGGCGGCATTCCCACGGAGTGCCGGTGAGCTGCGCGTCGGCGAACGCCGGTCCAAGGAGGACTCATGGCAATCAAAGTGTTGATTCTTGTCGCAGGCCTCGTGCTGGCAAGTTCGGCACAGGCGGTCTGCTATAAGGATGGGAAGGCATACCCGACGGGTGCCGTGGTTGACGGGTGGGAATGCCAGGCCGACGGAACCTGGAAGAAGGTTTAGCCGGGCGCTCGGTTCTTGCTTGGCGACGTGACCTTCATACGGCGGTCTTGAACCCGATCAGGTGTCCCAAAGGGCGGGCGTGGGACTGTGCCATGTCTTCGCTGTCCTCGTGTTTGAACAGCGGTGCAATGCTTTGTTTGAGCTTTTGCCCAGCGGCCTCGATGCTGTTGCTGTCGATTTGCACGACATCGGCGGAGCGAACAGCAGCTTGCGCATGCGGCTCCCCGTCAGGCCGAGTCCGGGCGTCACCGAAAACCGGCCAGGGGCTAGATTGGGCCACGCGATCGACCGCCTCTTTCCCAAGCGCGAACTGCATGGCTCTTCCCGCGTGGGCTCACCAGTCGTGGACGGTCCCGTCGGCGAGCCGATTGAACGGTAAATAGGCCGTCTGATAGGGGTACGTCCCAGCAGCATCCATGTCGAGCTCGACGCCAAGGCCCGGCCTATCGCCGGGGTGCAACAAGCCATCCTTGAACGTGAACGACTGCTGGAACACCCGGTTGGTCGCCTCGCCGTGCTGCATGTACTCCTGGATGCCGAAGTTGTGTATGGCAAGCCCCAAGTGCAAGGCCGCGGCCATGCCGATCGGGGATATGTCGGTCGGACCGTGGATACCGGACTTGATCTGGTACTGGGCGGCGAATTCCATGATCTTCTTCATCGGCGAGATGCCGCCGGTGTGCGTCACCGCACTGCGCACGTAGTCGATCAACTGCTCCTGAACGAGTGTCTGATAGTCCCAGACCGTGTTGAAGACTTCGCCGATCGCGAGTGGCGTGATGGTGTGGCGGCGCACGAGCCGCAAAGCTTCCTGATTCTCCGCCGGCGTGCAGTCTTCCAGCCAGAATAGGTCGAACGGTTCCAGCGACTTCCCGAGCCGTGCCGCCTGAATCGGCGTCATCCGATGATGTCCGTCGTGCAGGAGCGGGAGCTCGGGACCGAACTCGGCACGCACGGCTTCGAAGACGCTTGGTATGTGCCGCAGGTAGGCTCGGGTGTCCCAGTCTTCCTCTGCGGGCATCGACGCGCGTTGCGCCGGTTCGTGGTCGTAGCGCTTGCCCACGTTCCCCTTCGCGACCGGATTTGACGCAACGCCGTAGATGGCACGAAGTCCGGGCACGCCTGTTTGAATCCGGATAGCCCGGTAGCCCTGCTCCAAATGCCGGCGTACCGAGTCGAAGAGTTCCGGCAGGTCCTTGCCGCTGGCATGGCCGTAGGCGAGGCATCCGGTACGGCTGGCCCCACCCAGGAGCTGGTAGAGCGGCATGTTCGCGGCCTTGGCCTTGACATCCCAGAGCGCGACGTCGACCGCGGCGATGGCGGCCATCGTGACAGGGCCACGCCGCCAGTACGCGCTGCGGTACAGAAACTGCCATGTGTCTTCGATGCGGTGGGGATCCTTGCCGATAAGCAGCGGGGCAACGTGATCCTTGAGATAGCTGACGACGGCAAGCTCGCGCCCGTTCAGCGTGGCATCGCCTAAGCCCGTATGTCCCTCGTCGGTCGTAATCTTGAGGGAGACGAAATTGCGATCCGGACTGGTGACGATGACCTCGGCTTTGATGATTTTCACGAGCCGTTTCTCCGTGAGTTGCAGACTGGTGAGGCCGAAAGCAGCCAGTTACCAACGACTGTTATCCCGTTGCTGCCCGTCGGCGCCGGACAAGCGGACGTTTGCGAATCTTGCTGAACCGCCAACTGCAGATGGTCAGAGGTTTCCCGCAAATCGGGATCTCCAGGCCGAGGAGCAAGGCATCCATGGTCGAACCGACCGCAATGATATCGTGCCGTTGCCGCGGGCTTGTGTGACGCCGCAGCGGCTCGGTCCGCGATCGGCGGACACCCAAGTGAAGGCTCCACTGGCGAGCTGTTACCGCTCCGAACCCCTGCTTTCGCAACGGATGATGACGGCCGATCTCGAAGCACGAATCACCGCGCTGCCATGCTGGCGCGGCAAGGTGAAGCTCGAACCGCTGCGCGGAGGGCTGTCCAACACGGCATTCGTCGTCGATGACGGGAGAGAGCGCTACGTCGCGCGTTGCGGCGGCGATATTCCAGCCCACCACGTCTTCCGCGATCGCGAGCGGGCGGCCAGCGTCGCTGCGCATGCGGCGGGCCTGTCGCCGGAATTGGTCTATGCGGAGCCGGGCGTCATGGTCATTCGGCATATCGACGGCAGGACCCTCGGAGAAGCCGAAGTGCGGGCGAATATCGCACGCATTGTCCCTCTCCTTGCGACGTGTCACCGCGAACTTGCGCGCCACCTCGCCGGTTCGGCGAACACGTTCTGGGTCTTTCACGTCATCCGCGACTACGCGCGGACACTGCAGGTCGCCCGCGGCAGTGGTGGCGAGCTGTCGCGCTATGTGGCGCTTGCCGACGCGCTCGAGGCACAGCAGATGCCGCTGCCTATCGTCTTCGGCCACCACGACCTGCTCCCCGGCAACTTCATCGACGACGGCAAGCGTCTCTGGCTGATCGACTGGGAATACGGCGGCTTCGGTACCGCGATGTTCGACCTCGCAAACCTCGCCGCCAATGGCAGCTTCTCGCCCGCCGATGACCGGCTGCTGCTTGAAGCCTATTTCCGGCAACCCGTGAGCGACGAGGTCCAGCGCTCGTTCGACGCGATGAAAGTGGCCAGCGCGTTGCGCGAGGCGGCCTGGGCGATGGTCTCCGCGATTCACCTCGCCGTGCCCGGCGCGGACTATCGGGCGCACGCTGCAGATTACCTTGCGCGCACCGAGGCGGCGCTGGCGCGCTATGCCGAAAGGCACGGAAGTCCGGTTGCCTCGCCCTGACCCCAAGGCGGAGCAAATGGGACCCGCTAGCATCTGGGCCCGGGACGAGTGACAGACCGTTGTCGACCCAAGGCGACATCCGCGCGGCCGTCGCAGGTCGCCTGGCCGGCTCGCCGAGGTCTCGAACGGCGTGTGACATCGGCGCCTCCTAGACGCCGCCCACTGCGGTGTACGGCGTCCCTATGGTGTCCGTCACGTTCTCGCGCACGGTGTTGTTCGAGCGCGTTTCGACGACGGCATTGGTGAGCCTGAAGATGCCGCGAAAGTTATGCGTGATCGTGTTGCGGTCGAGCACGATTCGCGCCCCTGTGCCGGACGCCTCGATGCCGGCCGAACCGTGATCGCTCACGAGATTGTCCACCGCGACCACGCTGAGGTCGCCGAGCCCCACGTTGCTGAGCACATTGATGCCGATGCTGCCGCGCACGATCGTGTTGCCGTTCAGGAACGCGATGACGGGCGATGCCGTGTCGAAGCTGGCGAGGGAAACCCCGGTCGCCCCGTTCCGCGCGATCGTCGAATGGGCGAGCGAGAGCGTGGCCTGGACGTTGTTCGGATTGACATGGATTCCGTTGAACATGTTGCGCGCGAGAGTGCTCGCGGTGAGATTCAACCGGGCGTCGCCGGCGCTGGGGTGGAAGTAGATTCCGTGGAGGCCGTTGGCGTCGATCGTGGTCCGCATCACGATCACGTTGGGATCGAGCGCGATGTCGATGCCGTGGGAGCCGTTCTCGCGAATCAGGCTGTCCTCGATCAGGACCTCACCGCCGAAATTGAGCGCGATGCCGGCGCCGGACATCCTGCTGATCACGCAGTTCGAGACCCGCAGGCGCGCGCCGAACGTATAAAAAATCCCCCGATTGCCGCCTTGTCCATTGATGGTCAAGCCGCGAAGCGCGACCTCGATCCCCGCCCCGGCGATCACGACTCCGTCGGTGCCCGGGAACACTGAGATTCCGGCGTACACGCCGGCGGGCGCGACGATCGAGACCGACTTGTCGATGGTCACGACGCCGTAGCCGGCGGAATCGATGACGATGATCTCGCCGCTGTCATTGGTCTGGGTGAGGGCCCGGCTGAAGCTGCGGCACGGGGCGACCAGGCTGCAAACGTTCAGGTCGTCGCCGGTGCCGGAGACGAAGGTGCGTTGGGCCGTTGCCATGGCGCCGGTCGAGCTGAGAAATGAAAGGGCAAACGCGATTGACGCCAATGCACAGGTGCGACGCAGCATTTGAGTTCTCCCGGTGCGCCGCTCGGACGGCGGCGGGAGAAAGCATATGCCCATTTCCTGTGGCGTTGCCACCACGCGCCACCACACGGTCGAGTGTCCGCTTCTTGGGCCGTTGGCAGCCATTCGCAGGGCTACTTCCGCGGGCTGAAGGTCACGCCAGCGCGCGCGCAGGATCTCCGGCGGCCCGACGATCTCCCGCTCGACGTAGCGCGCGCCGATATCGGCGCGCCCGGCCTTTGTACCGGGCGCGCACCCACTGGCCCATCACGGGAGGTCGCGATTGGCGGCCCGGAAAGCGGCGCGGTCGAGCCGATGGCGGCGGCCGCGACGCTCCGCCCGAGTAGGTGCGGCCCTTCTGGAATCATCGGCTCGGCACGCAGTATGATTGCCAAGCCGACGAAGGGGAGGTCCGATGCAATCGAGCTATTGTCCACGACTCTCTGAAGCGAAGACCTTGTTGCCGATGCTTCGGGCGCAATTGGTTGCCGCGGCCCCCCGCTACTCGCTGCCCATCGGCCTTTCGCTGGACTTGCTTCCCATCGTCGAGGATGGACTCTTTGGGTACGAACTTGTCCCGGATCGAAGTACCGACACGTATTTCACAATAGGCTTCTGCGCAACCGGCGAGGCGGTATTACGCAGGACTGAATCTTGCACTAACGCTCCCAGCGTCCTGCGTCTTGCGGCAGTCGACGGCAAGTCCGTTGCGGGCACCAATTCCCATCCTGGCAATTCTGCTCTGCAGCGCGACTCTCGTTTTGGCGAATTGTCCGATGCCGTTGATTCGGCGTTCTCGCAGCTGGTCACCCTATTTCCTGAAAGGCCCCGAAAGCCCGTCCAGCTTCAGGCGAACGTGCATCGATACTTAGATGAAGTCTTGTCCATTGCGCACGCGCACCTGTCCGACTGGAACCCATTCGTTCATTTCTTCGGCTTGCCCAACGAAGCACTGCATGGGTTCGCATTGACGGGCGACCGCGGCGAGCACGGAGAGCTGGTTTCCAGGCGTCCGGACATGTGGGTCTTGCGGTGGAAGTCACCTGAGACCGTCATGTACGAAGAATGGGCAGTCCTGCTACCTGACCTGGATGCTTCCAATGCGTCGGCGCGCGCCTGAATCGCTTGTGGCGCAGGGCGGAAAGGCACCGGAAGTGCGGCCTAACCTCCCTCAACCAGGACACCTCGGCGGCGATGCCGGGGCGCCATCCGCTCGGCGTTGGTCAGCTTCGTCCAAGGGCGCCGCCGGACCAACCATCCTCCCATGCTATTTGCAGGTCGTGGACCTGCTGAGACCGATCATGCAAGGCTTGCCCAGTGCCATTGTTTCGATCGATGGTCGTGACGGCGTCGGCAAAACCACACTGGGGCGGTATCTTGCGTGGCACTTCAATGTGACGTTGATTGAGACCGATCTATTCCTAATCCCTACGCGGGATTACGTCGTGTATCTCGACGATCAGATAAACCGCATCATCGAACGACGCGTGACGTCACCCCTTCCCGTAATCGTTGAAGGCGTTGCTATTCTTCAACTAATGACGCGGATCAACCGTATTCCAGATTTCTCCATGTATCTCACGAATCCCCGGCAATCGAGTAGCCCGATCATGGAGCGGCAACTTTCCGCGTACGAGGCGGCATTTTCCCCAGCCACGAAGGCTAACGTCGTGGTGCGGATTGAACTCTAGTCGCGCCTAAGAGCTTGTCCGTCAATAAATCACGCGTGCGAACGCGGCAGGTTGGGCCGAGGGCGCGAAGCGAGGTGCAGCCTTGGGTGGGCCCCAAGGCAAGCCGAGCGACAAAGCCATCGGCCCAAGCTGCCCGTTCCCGAAGGGCTTTGCCACAATGCGCGGTCTGCTTTGTCGGCCGGCTCGGGCGTGGGGCCTGCCACGCCCTTCGCCGTCCTTCGCGCATCCCATCGCATTGTGGCAAAGCGCATCGCGCGATTTATTAACGGACAAGCTCTAAGCCCCGGCATTGCGGACTCTTTTACCCACGTCGGGAGGATCAAGTCAGGTCAATCTTGGGTTGGCGCATACCCCGGTTCGCAGGTGCGCGATCAGCTCCCTCTTGAGTACGCCGCGCGTCTGCACAACCAAGCTGCGATAGACGGTCTCGTGGGACACCTGCAAAGGCCGCGCCAGGGTCTCGCCGGCGCGTAACGCGCCGGCTACCGTTCGTCGGCTGGTGCGCCAACCTGTCACTTTTGACAGGTGCGGAGTCCCGTGCACCCGCGCTAACCTTCTGCGTCATCGCCATGCGGCGCACGTCGAGGGGGCACCATGAAGATTCTGGTGATCGACGATCATCCGCTGATCCAGGACGCGCTGTCCCAGCTCTTACCGCAGTTGGGCGGCGGCATCGTCGTGCGCAATGCCGTCGACGCCGCCGCAGCGACCGCGATCCTCGACAACGAGCCGGACGTCGCGCTCGTGTTGCTCGATCTCGCCTTGCCCGGGACGCGCGGCCTCGATCTCCTGTCCGACCTGATGCAGGACTACCCCGGCGTGCCCGTCGTCGTGCTCTCGGCAACGCACGATCGCGCGACAGTGAACGCGTCGCTCGCTGCCGGCGCCCGCGGCTTCATCGCGAAGACCGCCAACGCAGCGGAGCTGCTCGATGCCGTCCGGCAATGCATCGACGGCCTCGAGTACCTGACGCCCGACATCACGCTCGAGCCCGATGCCGACGGCGTGCGGATCGCGCCGGGTGCACTCGGCCTCACCGCGCGGCAGGCGGACGTCCTCCTGCTGCTCGTCCAGGGCAAACCCAACAAGCTCATCTGCCGCGACCTCAAGCTGTCCGAGGGCACGGTCAAGGTGCACGTGAGCGCGATCCTGAAGCGGCTCAACGTGCGCACGCGCGCACAGGCCGTCGCGACGCTCGCTCGCCGCGGCATCAGCGTCGAGACGCTTGCCGCAAGGCGCTAGTTCGATCCTCACGCCATGGCGTCGCTCGCGGCGATCGCGCCGCTGCAGATCGCCCGCGCGCGCGCCGACGAGGTCGCGACGCTCTACCGCTCGTGGCACCGGACCACCGCGTCGATGACGCTGGGTGCGGCGATCCTCTGCACGGTGCTGTGGGACCGCGAGGACGCCGTGGTGATGGCCCTGTGGTTCGCGGCGATCCTGGCGAACCAGGCGTGGCGCGGCCTGCTCGTCCGCGCGTATCGGCGGGCGGCGCCGGCGGTCGCCGACGCACCACGCTGGGGCCGCTACTGGGCAGCGGGATCCACCGTCGCCGGCGCGCTGTGGGGCGTCGCCGCCGTCGTGATGTTCCCGGGTTCGCCACCGCACCAGGCGCTTCTCATCGTCTGCATCTTCAGCGTGATCCTGGGCGGGCTCAACCTCACCGCCGTCTACAGGCCGGCGTTCTACGGCTTCACGCTGGCGGCGCTCGTGCCGCTCGTGGCACGCGTGGCGATCGAAGGCGGCCAGGTCCACTGGTTCACGGCACTCGTGCTCCTGGTCGTGCTCATGTTCGTGCTTTCGTTCGGCCGGCGATTGAACGACCTGCTCACGCACTCGCTCGCGATCCGCCACGAGAACGTCGACCTGATCGAGCTGCTCACCGCGCAGACACGCGCCGCGGAATCTGCGCGCACCGCCGCGGAGACGGCCAACCGCGCGAAGAGCCAGTTCCTGGCCGCGGCGAGCCACGACCTGCGTCAGCCGTTGCACGCGATCGGGCTCTTCTCCGCGGCGTTGTCGGCCAAGGCGCGCGATCCCGAGATGAAGCCCCTCGCGGCGAGCATCCACGCGTCGGTCGAGGCATTGGAGTCGCTGTTCGGACAGCTGCTCGACCTGTCGCGGCTCGATGCCGGCGCGCTCTCTCCAGAGCGCGGCGAGGTCCCGCTCGGCCCGCTGTTCTGCCGGCTCGCGGCGGACTTCGCACCGCAGGCCGCGGCGCGGGGCCTCGCGCTGCGCGTCGTTCCCACCGCGTGGTGCGTCGACTCCGACCCATTGCTGCTCGAGCGGATCCTGCGCAACCTGCTCGCCAACGCGCTTCGCTACACCCGTAAGGGCGGCGTCGTGCTCGGGGCGAGGCGGCGCGACGCGTCGGTGCGCATCGACGTCGTCGATACCGGGATCGGCATCGCCGCCGCGGACCGCGAGCGCATCTTCGACGAGTTCGTGCAGATCGGCGGCGCTCCGCGGCACGATGCGGGGCGCGGGATGGGGCTCGGCCTCGCGATCGTGCGCCGCCTCTGTGCGCTGCTCGATCATCCGCTCGCGCTCCTGTCGACACCCGGGCGCGGGTCGCGGTTTTCGGTGACGGCGCCACGCGTTGCACAGCGCCGGCGGCGCCCGGCCGTGGCGCGTGACATCCACGCCGAAGCGGAAGCGCGCGTCGCGTCGTTCGCCGGACGCGTTGTCGCCGTCGTCGACGATGACCCGGCCGTGGTCGCCGCGATGTGCACGCTGTTCGCATCCTGGGGGGCGCGCGTCGCGGGGGGCGACGACGCGACCGTGGTGTGCCATCTGCTCGGCGCCGACGCACCCGACCTGATCGTCGCCGACCTGCGTCTCGCCGACGGCGGGTCGGGTATTGCAGCCATCGCAGAGATTCGCCGCGCGTGCGCTCACGCGGCGCCGGCGCTGATCGTATCCGGCGATACCAGCGACGAGGCGGCCGCGGAAGCGCGCGCGGCCGGCATCACGTTGCTCGCGAAGCCTCTGGTCGCCGCGGCGCTGCGTTCGGCCGCCGAGGCGGCCGTCGACGCGCGCGACGGCGGTCGTACGGTCGCGACCGGCGTTCCCACGGCTGCGCACTGACGAATACGCCCGACAAAGGGAACCCGGCGTGAAGGCCGGGCCCGCCGTCGTCGGCTTCCGGACTCCCGCGCGCGGACCGGATCCGGACCCGCGAACAACTCCGCGCCCAGCCGCCCGAGCGTCGAATATTTTTACGCTAGAGGCGAACGTGAAAATCGGCGGCTTCAAGATCAATGGTTTGCCGCAGAGGCATGGATTATGCGGTTGTAAGCGACAATTTGCGCGCGCCCGCTCCTGTGGTCCTGACTTGGACTGCGAGCCGGCGACCTGGGGGGTGACATGAAAGTCTTCGGGACCGTTTGCCGACGCCTGCTGGCCGCGACGGCGGCCTCGCTGCTGCTATGCGGGCTCGCCCAAGGAACTGTCATCTTCAGTGGCAGCATCGCGGTCAGCGCCGGCGACCCGCAACAGCTCGGCCGGCTGAGCCGCAACGGGGTCCCGCAGGACTGGTCGGGCGGCGAGCCGTTCCCGGGCGTGGTCAACATGGGCACCTCCTATCACTACGCGACGCTCGATCTGGACATCGGCGCGCTCGAGGCCGGGTTCGTGTTCGGCGGCTTCCTCCAGATCATCTTCGACAGCACGGCCACAACGACCTTCCTGTCGGCGTACCTAAGCAGCTACAACCCGGCCGACCTTTCCGACAACTGGCTGGGCGACCCGGGGTTCAGCGGCAACCTCTTCGGCACCGATCCCGTGTTCTTCCAGGTTATCGTCGGGAGCACGGATCACCTGATCCTCGTGCTCAACGAAACCGTTCCCGGCGGCGGCCTGGACCTGCCCGGTATCATCACCGTCGAGGCGTTCTCCGACACGGAATTCACCGATCTCGTTCGCGCTACGCCCGAACCCCACAACCTGGCCCTTCTCGTCTGCGGTCTCGCGCTCCTGATCATGGCGCGCCGGTCCGCGCGGCGGGCCGCCTAGCCCGCGCGGCGATCACCCATCGGAGCGGGCTCGTCCACGGGCCCGGACTTCGCGAGGAGCTACCGTGATCACGAAGACATTGCAGACGACGCTGCGCCTGTTCGCGGCGGTGCTGCTGGCCACGCTCTGCGCCCAGCCGCTCCACGCGCAGCAGCAGCGGATGAACCGCGAAGCGCTTACGCAGATCGGTGTCCTCCTGCAGGAGAAGGAGGCGCGCTCGAGCGCCCAGCAGAAGATCAACTCGCAGCTCCTGTACGCGCTGCGCTCCACGCGGGGCCAGGTACCGGTCAGCGTGGCCAAGATCTACGCGGGTGCCGCCGCCGCGCTCGTCGACGGCGCCGGTTTCGCGAAAGTGACGATCCGCGGCAGCGTCTCGGTCCGGCTGCTAAAGCAGATCGAGGCGCTCGGAGGCACGGTGCTCTATTCCTCCGTGCGAAACCAGTCGATCGGCGCCAACGTGCCGCTGAGCGCGGTGGAAACGCTCGCCGCCAATCCGGACGTACGTCGCATCGCTCCCGTTCCGCACGTCACGACCAACGTCGGCGCGCTGACCTCGCAGGGCTTCATCAGCCACAAGGCCAATCAGGCGAATGCAAAAGGGTACACGGGCGCCGGTGTGACGGTCGGGGTCCTGTCCGATTCCGCCGAGGCGACCGCATCGCTGATCGCCACCGGCGACCTGCCCGCCGGGACCACGATCGTCGAGGAAATTATCGGCGGTCCGGGCTCGAGCGAGGGGACGGCGATGATGGAGATCGTCTATGACCTCGCGCGGGGCGTGCAGCTGTTTTTCGCCAGCGCGTTCAACGGCCCCGACAGCTTCGCCGACAACATCCGGACGCTGCGCTTCGTCTACGGCTGCGACGTCATCGTCGACGATGTCTCGTATTCCGACGAAGGCGTTTTCCAGGACACGACCATCGCGCAGGCCGTGAACGACGTGACGGCGGACGGCGCGCTGTACCTCTCGTCGGCCGGCAACGGCGGCAACATCACCAACGCGACGTCGGGCACGTGGGAGGGCGACTTCGTCAATGGTGGCGCCGCCCCCGCCCTGCTGCCGCCCGGCTACCTCGTGCATTCCTTCGGCGTCCAGAACTTCAATCGTCTCTTGTCCAGCGGAGCCGTCGTCGACCTCCAGTGGTCGGACGCGTGGGGCGCCTCCGGCAACGATTACGACCTGTTCATCCTCAATGCGGTGGGCACCGCGGTGCTCGCCGCGTCGACCAACATCCAATCCGGCGCCGGGGACCCGTTCGAGGAGCTCTTCAACCCGTCGGGCTTCCCGGCCGGCGCCCGGATCCTCATCGTCAAGAAGATGGCTGCCGCGGACCGTGCGCTGCACCTCAACATCTTCTTCGGCGACAGCGAGCTGGAGATCGCCACGAACGGCGCGACCTCGGGTCACAATGCGGGAGCCAACACGGTGAGCACCGCGGCGACATACTGGAACAGCGCGCACACGGGCACGAGGCCCTTCGTCGGCGGCGCCGCGAACCCGACGGAGGTCTTCAGCTCCGACGGCCCCAGAAAGATCTTCTACAACCCGAGCGGGACGGCGATCACGCCCGGCAACTTCCTGTTCGCCACCAATGGCGGCACCACGCTCGTGAAGCCGGACATCGCGGCGGCCGACGGGGCCGTGGCCAAGACGCCGGGCTTCCTGCCGTTCTTCGGCACGTCTGCGGCGGCGCCGCACGCTGCGGCGATCGCCGCGCTCGTCAAGTCGGCGCGGCCCGACTACACGAACTCCCAGATCCTGACCGCGATGCTACAGACTGCACTCGACATCCGCGCGCCCGGACTGGATCGTGATTCGGGGTACGGCATCGTCATGGGCCTCGAGGCGGTGAACTACGCGCTGACGCACTGAGGTTGCGCAGCAGCGGCGCGCCGCTCCCTGGCCGCGATGTGCGCGCTGTTTTCCTCGTGGGGTGCACGCGTCGCCGTCCCGGCGCGCACGCACTGACGACCGCGCCCAAAAAAAGACCCGGCGCAAAGGCCGGGTCTTCCGCGTCGGCTTGCGGATTCCCGCGCGCGGACCGGAGATCCGGGCGTGGCGCCGACGTCAATCGGACGAATCAGCTGCCGTGCGCCGCAGCGCGGTCGTGCATCTTCTGACGGAACGCGTCCATGCGCGCGAGTCGCTGCTGCAGCATGTCCTTGACGACCGTCTTCTGCTCGGGCAAGAGCGCCGCGTAGACCTTCAGCCAGGCGTCGCGCACGCCCTTGCGCAGCGCCTGTGCATCTGCGTGCACGCCGTCGGCGACGCCAGCGACCACCGAAAGGTCCGGCTCCGTCTTCGCGAGCTCGAGGGTAAGCGCGTCCCTCACCTTCTGGTGCAGCGCGCGGGCGGACTCGCGCGCATTCTTCGACTGCGCGACCGCCGCCTCGAACAAGCCTTGCTGCTGGGTGTTGAGATTGAGCTTCTCTCTCGCGTTGGCGATCAGCTTGCCGATCATTTCCTCGCCGCCGCCCATCATGGCGCCGTGCGGACCGCCGTGACCGCCGTACCCGTGGCCGCCGAAGCCGGGACCCCCGGCGGGCTGCCCCAGCGCTGTCCCGGCGAAGGCGAACGCGAGCGCCGCGGCAGTGGCCGTAGCCGCGCGACGCGGGCAGAAACGACTTTCGTGTAACGATTTGCGGAACATGACGATTCCTTTCGACGTTGACGTACGGTGGAAAGCGTCGCGCCAGGGGGCGCGATTCTCATGGCTTCCACGGTATTGGACACGATTGTCGTGCCGGGTTTCGCATCGTCACCCAGTCGATTGCAACCGGACGTTGCTTCGCCGCACCGGCGTTACAATTCGTTACAACGCGCGGGCCACGCGCAACGTGGGCAATGTCTAATCGGCCATGGTCGCTCGCACCGCACCGCCGAAGATCCTCGTCGTCGACGACGACGTGCGGCTGCGCGACCTCCTCTCGCGCTACCTGACCGAACAGGGTCTCGAGGTCGCCACGCTCCCTGACGCTCGCGACCTCGACAAGAAGCTGCAGCGCGACCCCCCACACCTGGTCGTGCTCGATCTGATGCTGCCGGGCGAGGATGGCCTCGCCGTCTGCCGCCGACTGCGCGGCGCCGGCGAGACCGTGCCGATCATCATGCTGACGGCGAAGGGCGAGGACGTCGACCGGATCGTCGGACTCGAGATGGGCGCCGACGATTACCTACCGAAGCCGTTCAATCCGCGCGAGCTCGTCGCGCGCATCCACGCGGTGCTGCGCCGCCATACCGACCGGCTCGCGCTGGGGGCGCCGGCAGCGGACGGGAAGACGGCGTTCGGGCCATTCGTGCTCGACTACGCCGCACGTACCCTTACCCGCGACGACGACGCGATCCACCTTACGACGGGCGAGTTCTCGCTCATCCGCGTGTTCGCCCAGCATCCGCGACAGCCGCTCGCACGCGAGAAGCTGATGCTGCTCGCGCGCGGGCGCGATCACGATGTCTTCGACCGCGCGATCGACGTCCAGGTCTCGCGGCTGCGCAAGCTGATCGAGCCCGACCCCGCGAACCCGCGCTACATCCAGACCGTGTGGGGCTTTGGCTACGTGTACGTGCCCGACGACGGCCCCGCGCAGGCGAGCGCTGCGCCGTGACGCTCTATCCGCGCTCCCTGTTCGGACGCCTCGCGCTGCTCCTGTTCGTGGTCGTCGCGCTGGCGCTCGCGGCGACGATTGGCGTCTTCCGGCACGATCGCGCGGCGCTTCTCGTGCGCGCGTTCGGCGACACCAAGATCGCGCAGCTGCAGGCGGTGCGCGCCGCGCTCGAGTCCTCCGATGCGCGGGAACGCCGCGAGACCGTCGGCCGCATCGGCCGCGAATTCGGCGTGCGAATCGTTCCGGAAGCGGAGCGTCCTCTCCTGGGCGCCGGCGCGCCGGCGTTCCCGCAGATGCAGGAGCTCGAGACGCGACTCCGCGACCAGTTCGGGCCTGGCACGCAGGTGCGGGCGGCGCCGGGCCGCGGCCTCCTGTTCGTCCGCGTCGACGCGGCGGGCGCGGGCTACTGGATCGGATTCCCGATGCCGCCGCGGCCGCAAGTCGAAGACGAACCCTGGCGGGCGATCGTCTGGAGCCTGATCCTCGCCGCGATCCTCTTCCTCGCCGCGTTCGGCTTCGCGCGCTATCTCGCGCGACCCTTGCGCGAGCTCAACGCCGCGGTCGAGCGCGTCGGCCGGGGCGAGTCGCCGCCGCCGTTGCCGGAAGGCGGCCCCTCCGAGATCGCGAAGCTGAATCGCGGCTTCAACCGGATGACCGCGAACCTGAAGCAGGTCGAGCAGGACCGGGCCGTGCTGCTCGCCGGCGTGTCGCACGACCTGCGCACGCCGCTCGCGCGGCTGCGGCTCGGGATCGAGATGGCGGCGAAGGACGAGGCCACGCGCTCCGGAATGGTGGCCGACATCGAGGAGATGGACCGGATCATCGGGCAGTTCCTCGAGTTCGCACGCACGGACCGCGACGCGGCGCTCGAGCCGCGCGATGCGTCGGCGATCGTCGCCGCGTGCGTCGACCGCTACGCAAAAGCTGGCCGCGACGTCCGCTACGCGGCCGGCAAGTCGCCGCCGGTGCCGTTGCGCCCGACCGCGTACTCGCGACTCGTCGCCAACCTGATCGACAACGCGCTCGCGTACGGCGCACCGCCGGTCGATGTCTCGACCGCGGCGATCGACGGTCGTTTCGTGCTCGACGTCGCGGACCGCGGTCCCGGTATCGCTCCCGCCGACGTCGAGCGGCTGAAGCAGCCGTTCACGCGCGCGTCGGCGGCCCGAACGAACGAAAGCGGCGTGGCGGGCGCCGGACTCGGCCTCGCGATCGTCGACCGGATTGCGCGGATGCACGGCGGCTCGTTCGACCTCTTGCCGCGCGAGGGCGGCGGCACGCTCGCCCGGGTCGCGATCCCGCTCGTTGCCTGACCGGCTGTTGCCGCTAGCGGGCGAAGAGCAGCACCGTCGCCAGCGCCGCGATGCCTTCACCGCGGCCGGCGAAGCCCAGGCGCTCGGTCGTCGTCGCCTTGATGCTCACCTGCGCGACGTCGCAGTTGAGATCCGCCGCGATATTCGCCCGCATCGCCGCGATGTGCGGCGCGAGCTTTGGGGCCTGCGCGATCACCGTCGCGTCTAGATTCTCGACGGCGAAGCGCTGCGCGGTCGCGAGCTCCGCGACGCGGCGCAGCAAGATGCGGCTGTCGACGCCCTTCCACCGCGCGTCGGTGTCCGGGAAGTGCGTGCCGATGTCCCCTTGCGCGAGCGCGCCCAGGATCGCGTCTGCGATCGCATGCAGCAGCACATCGGCGTCGGAATGGCCTTCGAGGCCGCGCTCGTGCGGAATGGTCACGCCGCCGAGCACGAGCTTCCGTCCCGGGACCAGCGCGTGCACGTCGAAGCCATTGCCGATGCGGATCGTCATCCCCTGCCCTCCTGCGCCGCCAGGATCGCTGCCGCGAGCGCGAGATCGGAAGGATACGTGACCTTGATGTTCTGCGCGCTGCCGACGACGAGCCGCGGCCGCGAGCACGCGCCGGTCGCGGCGAGCGCCTCGATCGCCTGCGCCTCGTCCGTGGTCGCGAGCCCGCCTGGCAGCGCGAATGCCGCGCGCAGCAGGCCGAACCGGAACATCTGCGGCGTCTGCGCCTGCCAGAGTTGCGCGCGGTTCTCGGTCGCCAGCACGCGGCCGGGGTGCGCCGGGTCCTCGCGCTTCAGCGTGTCCGCGGCGGGAATGGCGAGGAGCCCGCCGACCGGGTCGGCGGCGACCTCCGCGACAAGCCGCAGCACCGCCTCGACCGGGACGCACGGCCGCGCGGCGTCGTGCACGAGGATCCAGTCGTCGTCGCCGCAGCGTGCCGCGAGTGCCGCGAGCGCCTGCGCGACGGTCGCCGCGCGCGTGTCGCCGCCGCAGCGCAGCGCGACCACACCTTCGCGCGAGCCGATCGCGGCGTCATAGTGCACGTCCCCCGGCGCGAGCGCGACGACCACGTCGCAGGGCGAGAGCGCCGCCGCGAGCCGGTCCAGCGTGCGCGCAAGGAGCGTGTGTCCAGCGAGCAGCGCGTACTGCTTCGGCGCTTCGCCGCCGAAGCGGCGACCGCCGCCGGCCGCCGGCAGGAGTGCGATCAGGCGCGAGCTCATCGCAGGAGGAGCGCGATCCGTTCCTCGTCGAGCGACCGAAACCCGAGCCGCTCGTAGAAGCGCCACGCACCGGCGTTCGCGCGATGACACGCACTGTCGATGCGGGTGAATCCGCGCGCCTTCAGATGGGCCGCGAGCGATGCAAGCATCGCGCCGCCGACGCCGCGACCCTGCCAGCCGTCGCGGATCGTTACATCGTCGAGCTTCGCGACGAGCGTCCCGCGCGAGGTCGAGATCGCGTGGCAGACGACGCACGCACCGACGGTTGTCGACGTCCCGTTCGCGATCGCGCGCGCAAGCCACACGAAGCCGATCTCGGGATGCGCAAGGAAGAGATCGAGCGACCGCGCGAGCGCCGGCGCGCCGCCGTCGCCGTAGACGGCGCTCGAGGCGAGGTAATGATCGTCATCGCGCAGGAACGAGCCCAGCACGGCCTCGGCCTCGGCGCGCGTCGCCACCGTCATCGGCGCGCAGTCGATGGGCGCGCGCTCCGCTTCCATCATTCGCCGCGTTCCGCGACCAGGGGCTCGAGCGCCGCGCGGATCGTGGGCGGGACCGGCACGGGTCGCTGCGTCGCCCGGTCCACCCAGACGTGGACGAAATGTCCCGTTGCGGCGGGCTCGTCGTCGCCCTGCCGGAAGAGGCCGATCTCGTAGCGCACCGACGACGTTCCGATCTTCACGACACGCAGCCCCGCGTCGATCGTGTCGGGAAACGTGAGCGGCTTCCTGAACCTGCACAGGGTCTCCACGACGAGGCCGATCGCAGGCGCCGTCGCGATGTCGAGGCCGCCCTCGACGATCAGGTGCTGGTTGACGGCGGTGTCGAAGTACGAGTAATACGCGACGTTATTGACGTGTCCGTAGGTGTCATTGTCCATCCACCGCGTCGGGATGGCGATGAACCGACGATACCCCGCCCGCAGGCCGTGGCCAGACACCGGGGATTTCATCGGCCGCATCGCAGCGCACGTCAGAGCGGCGCGCGCGGCCCGCCGACCATCCGCGCGTCGAGCAGCTCGATCCAGTGACGCACCGGCGCGCTCGCACCATCGGCCAGCTGCATCATGCAGCCGATGTTCGCCGACGCGATGACGTCGGGCTGCCCGGACCCGAGCGCCGCGAGCTTCGCACGCTTGAGTTCCTTCGAGATCGTGGGTTGCAGGATCGAATACGTGCCCGCGGAGCCGCAGCACAGATGCGCGTCGGGCACCGTCGTGAGCTCGAGCCCGAGCGCGTGCAGGATCTCCTCGACGCGGCCCTTGAGCTTCATCCCGTGCTGCAGCGTGCACGGCGAATGGAAGGCTACCTTGCGCGAGCCCAGGTCCATGGCGACCTTCGGCGCGACGCGCGACCATTCGGCCGCGACCACTTCGACCGGGTCGCGCGCAAGCTCGGACACCTTTTTCGCCTTCGCCGCGTACGCGCCGTCGAGACGGAGCAAATGCCCGTAGTCCTTGACCATCACGCCGCAGCCGCTCGCGGTCACGACGACCGCCTCGACGCCGCGCTCGACGTGCGGCCACCAGGCGTCGATGTTGCGCTTGACGATCTCGATCGCCCGCGCCTGTTCGTCCAGATGGTAGGGCAGCGCGCCGCAGCAGCCGCCGCCGGCCACGCGGACGAGCGAGATGCCGACCCGGTCGAGCACGCGCGCCATGGAGGCATCGATCACCGGCGCCAGCACGCCTTGCACGCAGCTGCCGGACACGATCATCCGCCGGGGATGCCGTTCCTCCGGCCAACGACCCGGCGCGATGCGGTCAGGCAGCCCCGCGCGGAGCTCGCGCGGCAGGAGCGGCTTCAGGAACCGGCCCGCCATGACCGCCGCGCCGAACAGCGGCCCGGACAGAAGTCCCGCGCGAATCGCGATGCGTTCGGCGCGCGCGGTCGCCGTGCGCGGCACAAGCTTCGCGACGACGTGGCGGCCGATATCGACGAGACGGCCGAACTTGACGCCCGACGGGCACGTCGTCTCGCACGAGCGGCAGGTGAGGCAGCGGTCGAGGTGGAGTTGCGTCTTATCGGTCGCTTCGCCGCTTTCCAACACCTGCTTGATGAGATAGATGCGACCGCGCGGGCTGTCGAGCTCGTCGCCCAGCAGCTGATAGGTCGGACAGGTCGCGAGGCAGAATCCGCAGTGCACGCACGAGCGCAGGATCGCGTCGGCCTCGTGGCCGTCGGGCGTGTCGCGGATGAAGTCGGCGAGCGCGGTTTGCACGAAGGTGCCGGCCTAGAAATCCGGATATAAACGGCGCGGATTGATGATGCCGGCCGGATCGAATGCGCTCTTGAGCCGCCGGTGCAGCACGCCGAGCGTGTCCGGGAGCGGCTGGAAGACGCCAAGGCTCTTGTCGGTCGCGCGGTAGAGCGTCGCGTGGCCGCCATGCCCGCGCGCCCAGTCGCGCACGCGCGCGGCATCCGCGTGGTCATTTGCGTGCAGCCAGCGCAGCGCGCCGCCCCATTCGATCAGCTGCTCGCCGCCCAGGTCCGTGTACGGCGCCGTCGGCTTCACCGACAGGCGCCACAGCGTCGCTGCCGGCTGCCCGGCGGCAAGGAAGAACGGCTGCGTCTGCTCTTTGATGCTGCGCCAGAACGCGCCGCCAGAGTCGTTGCCGGGCAAGGCGTTGCCGCCGACCTTCGCGACCGCCGTCTCGACGGCCGGCGGGGCACCGGACAGGCGCACGGCGAGGCGGCCGGCGTGATACGCGGTCGCGGTGATCGGCAACGGCTTGCCGCCCCACTCGTTCGTCATGCGGATCGCCTCGTCGGCCGAGCACTGGAACACGCGTGTCGTCTCGCTCTTCGGCATCGGCACGCACTTGAGCGAAACCTCGGTGATGATTCCGAGCGTGCCGAGCGCGCCGGTCATGAGCCGGGCGACGTCGAAGCCGGCGACGTTCTTCATCACGCGCCCGCCAAACGCGAGGTGATCGCCCTTGCCGTCCAGCACGCGCACGCCAAGGACGATGTCGCGCACGGCGCCGGCATACGGGCGGCGCGGTCCCGAGAGCCCGGCCGCGACGAAGCCACCGATGGTGGCCTCCTCGCCGAAGCGTGGCGGTTCGCAGGCGAGCATCTGGCCCTCGGCCCGCAGCGTGCGCTCGACGTGCGCGAGCCGCGTTCCGGCGCGCACCGTGACCACGAGCTCGGTCGGGTCGTAGTCGACGATGCCCTCGCACGGCGTCGTGTCGAGCACCTCGCCTTCGAGCGCCTGGCCGTAGAAGTCCTTGGTGCCGCCGCCGCGGATGCGCAGCGGCGTCCGCGCCGCGACCGCCGCCCGGATCCGCGCCTGCCAGCCCGCGACGACTGCTTCCGTCATGGGCGCGAAGCGCCTCCGGCCGCGCTGGGCGCATGTGCCCCCACGCTTGCGGCTGTCGCCGCTGCGCTGCCCCCCGAGAGACGCCCGCGCGAGCAGGGCGAAGCCAAGGACCGAGGCTCGCGTCTCCGAGCGCGGGTGGCGGCCGACCCAGCGATACGACGCATCGGGTGCGGCGGCGCGGAGGCCGCGGCAATTCGTCGTTGGGACGGCCCGGCGGCGCTCATGCGCGCAGCTTGTCTCGGTAGATGATGCGTGGCTCGTCCGCCTCGACGATGGCGGTCTCCGCACGCGCGGCCGCCTCCCACTCGCGCAGCCAAGGATGTTCTGTCAGCGCGTTGAGATACGCTCCCGCGACGCCGTCGGGCGCGACACCGTAGGTACGGAAGCGAAAGGCCACTGGCGCGTAGAACGCGTCGGCGATCGTGAAGGTTCCCACGAGGAACGCTCCGCCCGCGCCGAAGCGCCCGCGCGCTTCGGTCCAGATCTCGGCGACGCGCGCGATGTCCCCAGCGAGGCCCGGCGACCATGGCCGCACGTCGACGCGCTCCTTGATGCACATCGTCATCTCGTTGCGCAGGTGCCCGAATCCCGAGTGCATCTCGGCGCAGGCCGAGCGCGCGAACGCGCGCGCGACCGGATCGAGCGGCCACATGCCCGGATGGCGCTCGGCCAGGTACTCGGCGATCGCAAGCGAGTCCCAGACGACGACATCGCCGTCGTGCAGGCACGGCACGCGCGCGGACGGCGAGAACGCGCGGTTTGCCGGGTCCGGCGCTGCCTCGCCCTTGAGCGACACCATCACCTCGCGGAACGGCGCGCCCGAGAGCTTCGTCACGAGCCAGCCGCGCAGCGACCACGACGAGTAATTCTTGTTGCCGACGTAAAGGGTATACACAGGGAGGCTCAGGTCGGAACGGTCTTGCCCGGATTCATGATGCCGTGCGGATCGAGCGCGCGCTTGATCGCCTTCATCAGGTCGACGGCTTCACCATGCTCGACGACGAGCGCCCCGAGCTTGTGCACGCCGATGCCGTGCTCGCCGGTGCAGGTGCCGCCCATCGCGATCGCGCGCAGCGACACGCGCTCGGCCAAGCCCTCCGCCTTCGCGCGTTGCGTGGCGTCGTTCGGGTCGAACAGCACGACCAGGTGGAAGTTGCCGTCGCCGACATGGCCGACGATCGGGGCGACGAGGCCCGTCGCGTCGACGTCGGCCTTGGTCTCGAGGATGCAATCGGCAAGCCGCGAGATCGGCACGCACGCGTCGGTCGCGAAGCCCTGTGCGCCCGGCACGAGCGCCATCGCCGCGTAGTACGCCGCGTGGCGCGCCTTCCACAGACGCGCTCGCGCTTCGGGCTCGCGCGCCCACTCGAACGCGCTGCCGCCGTGCTCCTCGGCGATGGCCTGCATCTGCGCCGCCTGTTCGGCTACGCCGGCATCGCTGCCGTGAAACTCGAAGAAGAGCGTCGGCTTCTCGGCGAAGCCTTCGAGCTTCGAGTAGCGGATGCACGCGCGCATCTGAACGTCGTCCAGGAGTTCGATCCGCGCAACCGGAATCCCGTGCTGCATCGCCATGATCACGGTGGCGGTCGCGCTCCCGAGGTCGGGGAACTGGCACACCGCCGCCGCCATCGCCTCGGGCACGCCGTAGAGCCGGAGCTGGATCTCGGTGATGATGCCGAGCGTGCCTTCGGAGCCGACGAACAGCCGCGTCAGGTCGTAGCCCGCGCTGGACTTGCGCGCGCGGCCACCGGTGCGGATCACGCGCCCGTCACTCGCGACGACGGTAAGGCCCAGCACGTTCTCGCGCATCGTCCCGTAGCGCACGGCGTTGGTGCCGGATGCGCGCGTCGCGGCCATCCCGCCGATCGTCGCGTTCGCGCCCGGATCGATCGGGAAGAAGAGCCCGGTCCCCTTGAGCTCGGCATTGAGCTGCTCGCGCGTGACGCCCGGCCTGCACGCGGCAGTCGAGGTCCTCCACGCTGACCTCGAGCACGCGATCCATCTGCGACGAGGTCGAGGCTCACGCCGCCCGCGAGCGCGGCGACGTGGCCCTCGAGCGAAGTGCCGACGCCGAACGCGATCACCGGCACGCGCGCGGCGTAGCAGAGGCTGACGATGGCGGCGACTTCCTCGTTCGTTCGCGGGAACACGACGACGTCCGGCATCGCCGCGTCGGCGAGGCCCTCGCCGTGACTGTGGCCCTCGCGGATCGCCTTCGACGTGACGGCGCGCTCGCCATAGTCGGCGGCTAGACGCGTGACGAGATCGGCGAGCGCGCGCGCGTCGGGCCGCGGGATGTGAACGTCGGTGAGCGCCGTCATCGGGTTGGGCCCTCAGAACCGCGGAATGTCCGGGTGCGGCAGCTGGCCGTGGTGGACGTGCATCTTGCCGAACTCGGCACAGCGATGGAGCGTCGGCACGCCCTTGCCGGGATTCAACAGCGAATCGGGATCGAACGCCGCCTTGATCGCGAGGAAGCGCTCGAGCTCGCCGGCGGAGAACTGCACGCACATCTGCGGCAGCTTCTCGACGCCGACGCCGTGCTCGCCGGTGATCGTGCCGCCAACCTCGATGCAAAGCTCGAGGATTGCGGCGCCGAACGCCTCGGTGCGCTCGGTCTCGCCCTCGGCGTTCGCGTCGAACAGGATCAGCGGGTGCAGGTTGCCGTCGCCCGCGTGGAACACGTTTGCACAGCGGAGCCGGTATTCCTTCGACAGCGCCTCGATCCGCGCGAGCACCGGCGCGAGCATCTTGCGCGGGATCGTCCCGTCCATGCAGTAGTAATCGGGCGTGATGCGGCCGACCGCGGGAAACGCCGCCTTGCGGCCCGACCAGAACAGGAGCCGCTGCGCCTCGTCCTTCGACACGCGAACTTCGGTCGCGCCCGCTTCGGTCAGCACGCGCCTGATCTCCGCCATCTCCGAAGCGACCTCCTCCGGCGTGCCGTCGGTCTCGACCAGCAGCACGGCCTTTGCGTCGAGCGGGTAATTCGCGTGGACGAACTCCTCGACTGCGCGCGTGGCCGCCTGGTCCATGAGTTCGAGGCCGGCCGGCACGATGCCCGCCGCGATCACGGCGGACACCGCCGCGCCGGCCTGCGCGATGTCGTCGAATGCCGCGAGCGCAACCTGTGCCTGCTGCGGCTTCGGCGTGAGCTTCACCGTGATCTCGGTGATGACAGCGAGGAGCCCTTCGGAGCCGGTCACGAGCGCGAGCAGGTCGTAGCCCGGCCAGTCGAGCGCGTCGCTGCCGAACTCGACGACCTCGCCGGTGATGAGCACGCCGCGCACGCGTCGGACGTTGTGCACGGTGAGCCCGTACTTGAGACAGTGGACGCCGCCCGCATTCTCGGCGACGTTGCCGCCGATCGTGCAGATGATCTGCGACGACGGGTCGGGCGCGTAGAAGAGCCCGAGCGGCGCCGCCGCCTCGGTGATCGACGCATTGCGCACGCCCGGTTGCACGACCGCGGTGCGCGCGAGCGGGTCGACCGAGAGGATGCGCTTGAACTTGGCCATCGAGAGCAGCACGCCGTTGCGATCGGGCATCGCCCCGCCGGAGAGGCTCGTGCCTGCGCCGCGGGCGACGACCGGCACACGCGCTTCGTGGCAGCGCTTCAGGATCGCGACGACCTGCGCCTCGTTCTCGGGGATGGCGACCGCCGCGGGAACGGCGCGATAGAGTGTGAGCCCGTCGCACTCGTAGGGCCGCGTATCCTCGGTCGCCGTAAGGAGCGCCGCCGGCGGCAGGATGGCCGCGAGCTGGGCGTGGACGGCGGGGTCGAGCATGGCGGGGTGGGGGTTTGCGCCGCGCGGACAGCCCGGGCGCCGCCGCTACGCACGGATTATTCCACAACGACCCGGCACCGGCACCGTGGACAGCACGGGCGGCGAGCGCCACGCCCGTGCGGCCTGTACTAGAATTCGCCCCCCGGGCGCCTTCGCCTCGCGGCCGCCCCTCACCGCAACCGGAGTCTCCGATGCCTTTCCCCCGCCACGTCGCCGTGCTCGCGCTCGCTGCGGGCGTCGCCATGCACGCTGCCGCGCCGGCAGCCGCACAGACAACGCTCAAGATGAACATCTCGGTCGCCCAGAATTCCCACTACGGGGTCGCGGTCGACACGTTCGCGCGCGAGGTCGAGAAGCGTACCGGCGGCCGCTACAAGGTCCAGAACTTCTACGCAGGCGCGCTGGGCGCCGAGCGCGAGTCGGTGGAGGGCGTCCAGCTCGGCACCCTCGACCTGACCCTCACCTCGACCGGCCCGATCCCCAATTTCGTGCCCGAGGTCGCGATCCTCGACATCCCATTCCTGTTCCGCGACTACGCGCAGGCGCGCGCCGTGCTCGACGGCCCGATCGGCCAGGAGCTGCTGCAGAAGTTCCCGCCGAAGGGCATCGTCGCGCTCGCATGGGCCGAGAACGGCTTCCGGCACATGACCAACAGCAAGCGTCCCGTCAACGTGCCCGACGACCTGAAGGGGCTCAAGATGCGAACGATGGAGAACCCGATCCACATCCAGGCGTACAAGCAGTTCGGCATCCTGCCGACGCCGATGGCGTTCACCGAGGTCTACACCGCGCTCCAGCAGGGCACGGTCGACGGGCAGGAAAACCCGCTGTCGGTGATCACCGCGGCGAAGCTCGACCAGGTGCAGAAGAACCTGACGCTGACCGGGCACGTCTACTCGCCGTCGCTGATCCTCATGAACAAGGCGCAGTGGGACAAGCTCTCCGTCGCCGACAAGCAGGCGTTCCTCGACGCCGCCAAGGAGGCAGTCAAGGCGAACCGCGCGCGCGTCGACGAGGATGAGGCCAAGGCCGTAGCCGATCTGCGCGCCAAGGGCATGCTCGTCGTGGAGAATGTCGACAAGGGCAAGTTCCAGGCGGTGCTCGTCCCGGTCTATGCCGACTTCGGCAAGCGCTTCGGCCAGGAGAACATCGACCGGATCAAGAACTACAAGTAAGGTCCGATTCGATTCGCACCGACGCCACGCATGCTAAGTATTGCGAGAATCCCGACCGCGACGCCTATTTCGGCGAGACGCACGTCCACACCAGCTGGTCGCTCGACGCCTGGCTCATCGGCAACCGCCTCACCGATCCGGGCGACGCCTACAAGTACTTCAAGGGCGAGCCGATCAAGCATCCGCTGGGCTTCGAGGTCAAGATCGACACGCCGCTCGATTGGGCGGGCGTCACCGACCACTCCGAGTACGTCGGCGTGATCAAGCTCGCGAACGATCCGAGCTCTCCGATCAGCAAGCTGCCAGCCGCGCAGCCGCTGGTCATCAAGTCCGACACGCCGCAGCGGAGGAGTGCAGCGGATCTTCGAGTACGGCGTCAGGGTTCTGATGGGCGGCCGCCGGTCAAGGCGCTGATGTCGCCGGAGGTCGCCGGCACGGTCTGGAAAGAGAACGTCGAGCTCGCCGACAAGGCGAACCAGCCGGGCAAGTTCACCGCGTTCTGCTCCTACGAATGGACGGCGATGCCGAGCAACATGAACCTCCACCGCAACATCTTCTTCAAGGACTGCGCCAAGGTGCCGCCGATGCCGTTCAGCGCCCTGGACTCGCCGCATCCGGTGGACCTGTGGAACTGGATGGACGGCCAGCGCAAGGCCGGCAACGACCTGCTCGCCATCTCGCACAACGCCAACGTGTCGGACGGCCGCATGTACCCGACCGAGGTCGACTCCAAGGGCCGCCCGATCGACGCCGCCTATGCCGAGTCGCGCGTTCGCAACGAGCCGCTGATCGAGATCAAGCAGATCAAGGGCACGTCGGAAACGCATCCGCTGCTTTCGCCCAACGACGAGTTCGGCAGCTTCGAGATCATGTCGTTCCTGCTGGGCGACCCGCCGGGCCGCATTCCGCACATCGTCGGCAGCTACGCGCGGCAGGCGCTGAAGGACGGCCTCGCGCTGCAGGACACCAAGGGCTTCAACCCGTACAAGTTCGGGTTCGGTGCCGCGTCGGACTCGCACAACACCGTCGTTCCCTACCGCCAGGACAACTTCTTCGGCGCGCACGGCGCCACCGACGGCACGATCGAATTGCGCATGTCCGGCGCCCTCGAACGCCGGCATGGACCCGCGCGTGCTGGGCACCGCCGGCCTGACCGGCGTGTGGGCCGAGGAGAACACGCGCGCCTCGCTGTTCGAGGCGATGCAGCGCAAGGAGACGTTCGCCGTCACCGGCCCGCACATCAAGGTGCGGCTGTTCGGCGGGTGGGAGTACGCGGCGGACATGCTGGCCGACAAGGACTGGGTGAAGACCGGCTACGCGAAGGGCGTGCCGATGGGCGGCGATCTGCCGCCGGCCAAGGCCAAGGCGCCGACGTTCGTGGTCTGGGCGGTGAAGGATCCGACCTCCGGCAACCTCGACCGCATCCAGATCGTCAAGGGCTGGAGCAAGAGCGGCCAGAGCTTCGAGAAGATCTTCGACGTCGTCTGGGCGGGGGACCGCAAGCCCGACAAGTGGACCGGCATCGTGCCGCCGATCGGCAGCACGGTCGACGTCGAGAATGCGACGTACACGAACACGATCGGCGCGGTCGAGCTCAAGACCGTCTGGACCGATCCCGAGTTCGATCCGAGCCTGCACGCCTTCTACTACGCGCGCGTGCTCGAGATACCGACGCCGCGCTGGACGACGATCCAGGCCAAGAAGCTCGGCGTCGCGCCGCCCGACGTCGTGCCCGCCACGCTCCAGGAGCGCGCGTGGAGCTCGCCCATCTGGTACACGCCGGGCGCCGAGGCGCGCAAGAACGCCAAGCCGGGCACCACGGTGGCCGACCTGAAGAAGAAGGGCGCGGCGGCGCTCAACGACGCCCAGCTGAAAGCGCTGATCGTCGAGAAGTCGACGTGGCTGCAGAACAACGTCACCGGCGACAAGTACCAGATCGTCTATGGTGCGTCGGGCAAGAGCGCATCGGGCAAGCCGGCCACGCCGATCGCAGCCCGGGTACGTCACCGAGCGCTTCGCCGCCAACCAGGGCCAGTTCTGGCTCCGGTTCGTGGGCCGCAAGATCACGCTGCCGAGCCTCGCCGGAAACCCGGTCGAGGCGAGCTATCTCGGCAACTCCGGGCCCTACTTCATCAACAACGGGAAGATCGTCACCGCGCTCGTCGGCACGCCGCTCGAGATCACCGTCTACAAGGTCGGCGACAAGTATCTGGGTGCGCGCAGCAACGAGTTCGGGTACGCCAACTACGAGATCATCCCGGCCGTCAGGGAGCTGAACCCGCTGCGCTGAGCACCCGACGCCCGCCGGAGTCGAAGCGATGACGCGGTGGCTGACTGGAGCGCTGCTGCTCTGCGCGAGCGTCGTGGCGGCGGCGTGTCCGCTGTGCATCGGCGCATTCCGGCAATCGCCGGCGCAGGAGCTCACGTCCCTGCGGCAAGCGGTGCTGGCGGTCCCGACCGCCGACCGGAGCGGCTATCGCGTCGTCGAAGTGATCAAGGGCGAGCCGCCGCCGAACGGCATGATCGAGGAAGGCTCGTTCCAGGCCGACGCCGCGGCACTGCGAAGCGCGAAGCCGCTGCTGCTCGTGCGCGACGCTTCGTGGCCGATGTGGGTCAACGTCGGCACGATCGGCGCCGAGCACGCGGGTTGGCTGCGCCAGCTTGCCGCCGGAAAGCGCTGGACGGACATGAACGCGGACGAGTGGCGAGCCCGCGTCGCCCTCATGCTGCCCTACCTCGAAAACCCCGAGCCGCTGGTCGCCGAGATCGCGTACGCCGAGTTCGCCAGCGCGCCGTACGCCGCGCTGCTGGACGATGAAAGCGCGTCTCGACGCCGCCGCGATCCGGCGCTGGATCGCCGATCCGCGGCTCGTCGCGCGACAGTCGCTTTACCTTCTGCTGCTGGGGATCGCCGGCGACGACACGGGACGCCGCTCGCCTCGAACAGTCGCCTCGATGCCGCGTGGAAGGTCAGGCGACGCGACGAACCTCGGCTCGCATGCTCGCCGCCGACCTGGAGCTGCGCGGCGCGGCTCGCGAATGGCGTGGATCGACGAGAGGTATCATGCGCGATCGCGAGCGCATCGACGCCGGAGATCGAAGCGGCGCTGCTCGCGCTCTCAGCGTGCAGGGCAATGCGAGCGACGCGATCCCGCGCGAGCGGGTGATCCGGTCGTACCGGATGTTCATGCAAGGAGCACAAGGAGATCGCCGGATTCGTCGCGCAGGACCTCGCCGCGTGGCAATACTGGGATGCCGTGCCCGAGTACGTCGCGCTGATGAAATCGGATCTTCGGCAGCAGTACGCATCGCGCACTCGCGATCGTCGCGTACCTGAAACAAAGCCCGGGCGGCGCGGCGGGCGTCGACTTCAAATGAAGCGCTGCGCTTTTCCTGGTCGCCTCGCGGTCGCTCGCTGGCCGCTGGTGCTCGTCCTGGCGCTGCTCGCGGTCGCCAGCGACGCGCTTGCTCATGACGCGCGCCCGGCCTACCTCGAGATCAGGCAGACCTCGCCGGTGCGCTACGACCTGTTGTGGCGAACGCCGGTGCTCTCCGGCATGCGCTTCCCGGTCGTGCTCAAGCTGCCGGACGGCGACACGCAACGTCACCGAGCCGCGCACGCAGGAGCTGTCGGATTCCCTGGTCGAGCGCCGCGTGATCGAGGCGCCCGGCGGCCTCGCGGGCCAGCCGCATCGAGTTCACCGGCTTGCAAGGCACGATCACCGACGTGCTCGTACGCGTGCAGCTCGCGAACGGCGACACGACGACGACGCTGGTGCGGCCGTCGCAGCCGTGGGTCGAGATCCCTGCGTCTGCGGGCGGTCCGTTCGCCATCGCGGGCGCGTTCGTCGGGCACGGGATCGAGCACATCCTCGGCGGCTACGATCACCTGCTGTTCGTCTTCGCGCTGATCCTGATCGTGCGCAGCACGCGCGCGCTGGTGTGGACCATCACCGCCTTCACGCTCGCGCATTCGATCACGCTCGCGCTCGCCACGTTGGGCGTCGTCCACGTTCCAGGACCACCGGTCGAGGCCGCGATCGCGTTCTCCATCCTGCTGCTCGCGAGCGAGATCGTGCGCACGCGCCGGGGCGTGACATGAAATGCGCTGCGATCGCGGTAATTGTATTGTTGGTCGTTGCCGCTCAGGAAATGTCGTTGGCCGCTCCGGGAGGTGACGGACCCTCCAACAATCCCTCGGTGATGCCTGCTTACATGTCGGACAGCCAAGGGCGAGTCATGGGCCCTATCATTGCACCGGCCAGCACGGCCGAAGGTGCCTGCGGCTCAAGCGGCTCTCTGGCGGAGCCCCTGGGGAAACATCAAGGTGCAATTTCGTGCGTCCGGCGCTGGGGCGACCCCGGAGTTTTCGTATCTCGCTAGCCCCTCCCTCTATTTCGCATCGATCGATTGCACAGGACCGGCCTACGCCCTGGGGGCCGATCTGTGGCCGTTTGTCCCCGGATATTCACGGGCATTTGTTGCGGACGACGTTGGGGGCACGTACGCGGCTCCCGGACCGACAATCGGAACGGTGTATTTGGTCGGAAGCACCAGCGAGACGATCACGGCCCGTGGCGTTCGCGGCCACCTCGGTCTTTCCTGCGACGCCATGATGGGCACGCCCAGTCAGATGTTCAAGTTGCAGGCCGTGGGCCATCTTCGTGACTTCTTCGTCGGGCCATACCTTGTCAAGTAGATGTGCCCGTGCCGCTCCGCGCCGGACAGCGTTACGGCCGCTCCTGCGGCTCCCTGACGCCGAAACGCCTGGCCTCCCGCTTCCACGAGCGGGCGCTTAGCTCGGGCCCGTCCTGCACGACACGGTTCATCTCCTTGCGGATCCTGTCGAGGCAGTCTTTGGGCTTGCCGCGGGATTCGACCGGGAGGTGCAGCGTCTGCTCGATGTCGCGCCGGATCGCCGAGTACCAATTGCCGGCGGTCGCGTGCTTTGCTGCGCGCTCTGGAAATCGCAGGAACGTCTGGAGCCCGGCGAGTACCGCCGCGAGGATACTGGCGGAGGCCACCACGATAGTCCGCGACGAGTCGCTCCGTTCGAGCCCGGCGAAAATTGCCGTCCCGACGATGCTTGCGAATACGACTGCCGGTATGCCGACGAGGTAGTTGAGCAGTCGAAACAGATCCGCCGATGCGTAATGGGCGGATTGCGCCGCGTAGCAGCGCTTGTGCCAGTCTTCAAGGAGCTGCGCTACCTCCACGCTCCAATCACGTCCATCGATCGGCGCGCTGCCTCGCGCCTTTTCCTCCGATTCCATGCTCACCTCCCTCGCACACCCGGGTGCCCACCGGCAGCTAAAAGGATGCTGACCAAGGTAGTCCTATTCTACGGTGACTTCTTCCCAGGGGCCCGGTCGCGGCGGCAACGTCCGCCTGGGTCGTGGGCCGTCGTCGGCGACAGACAGCTCTCCAGGAGCAGTCCCTCTCTCGCCGCCCTCCAATTTGCTCCGAAGCGGACAGTCAAACGGCGCCCGAGCTGCTGTTCACGGGACGCCGGCGCGCGGACCCTTGCCGCTGGGAACGTCGACGATCACCGACAATCACCGCATCTACCGTCGTAGCGCGCATCGAGTAAGTCGATGGATAACAACGGCGCTGGACCTTCGCCTCGATCGGACGGATCAACGATAATAGTGGCATAAGACACGCTAGCAATGTGAGCAGCGAATCGCAGCGACATCGACCAGCCAGCTACATGAGAAACTCTTGCGCTCTCAACCGTTCCAAGTGTGTCGGGGGGACAGACGGAAGTGTTGAGTGCGCCTGCGCGCCAACCGCACTTTCGGTGTCAGTGAGGCGATGAACTGGGTCGAAATCGTCTGGACCATGATGATCGCGGCGAGCCTGATGCTCGGCGTCGTCCATCTGTTCGTCTGGCAGAAGCAGCGACCGCAATACGCTCACCTGCTGTTTTTCGTGCTCGCGGTCTCGGCCGCGGCCTATGGTGCCTTCGAGCTTGCGAGAATGCAGGCCGAGACACCGGCCGACTTCGCCACCAATACACGCTGGTCTCACGTGCCGCTCGCCGTGTTCGTGATCTCGATTGTGGGGTTCGTGCGCCTTTACTTCAATGCGGGCCGCATCTGGCTCGCCTACGGGGTGATCGGGATTCGGCTGGTGTCCCTCGCGCTGAATTTCCTAACCGGTGTCAACGTGAACTTTCAGGAGATCGCGGCGCTGGATCATCTGCAGCTCTGGGGGGGCGCCATCGTCGCCGGGCCAATCGGGATCCCCAATCCGTGGGCGATCGTCCCCCAGCTCAGCAACCTGCTGCTCGTCGTGTTCATCGTCGATGCGTCCATCACCCTGTGGCGCAGGGGTGGGCTGGTGGCACGCCGCCGCGCCGCCCTGGTCGGGGGCAGTCTCGCTCTTTGCACCTTCGCGGCTGCCAGCTTCGCGGCACTGGTCGTCACCGGAGTGGTACACGCGTCCACCATCATCATGCCCGGCTTTTTCATCGTCGTACTGGCGATGGGCTACGAGCTGGTCTGGGACCTTGCCGCTGCCGCGCAGCTTGCGGCGCAGCTCCGAGCAAGTGAGCAGCGCTTCTCCGCGGTCGTCGAAGCGGTTCCGAGCGCGGTCCTTCTGGTCGACGGTAAAGGGATGATTACGTTCGCGACTGGGCAGGCCGAGACCGTGTTCGGCTAGCAAGGATGCAGAACTTGTTGCGAAGCCGGTCGAAATGCTGATTCCGGAGCGCTTCCGCATCCCGCACGTCGGGCTGCGGGCCGCCTACGCCAGAGATCCGCAGGCGCGAGACGATGGGGGCCGGAAGGGAGCTGGTCGCGCGCCGAAAGGATGGCGGCGAAATCCCGGTGGAAGTCGCGCTCAGCCCGATGGCTACGAAGGATGGACTATTCGTGCTGGTGTCGGTCGTCGACATCACCGAGCGCAGAAACGTCAGAGCGGGCAACGGCCCGCCAGCGCGACGACTTCGCACACCTGTCGCGGGTCGCGATGTTGGGCGAGTTGTCCGGATCGCTCGCGCACGAACTCAACCAACCGCTGACGGCTATTCTGAGCAATGCGCAGGCCGCGCAGCGGTTTCTCGCACAGAGCCCACCGCGCATCGACAAGCTCGCGGAAATCCTTACCGACATCGTAAAAAGCGATCACCGTGCCGAAGCGGTGATTCAGCGGCTACGATCTCTGCTCAGAAAGGAAGAGTCGCAGCGGCATCCGCTCGACATCAACGAAGTCGTCGAGGAGTCGATTCGTCTTATGCGCAGTGACTTGTTGAGCCGGCAGGTAGAGGTTAGCACCGACCTTGCCGACGCACTGCCAGCCGTGAGCGGTGATCGGAATCAACTGCAGCAGGTGTTGCTCAACTTCGTGATCAACGGATGCGATGCCATGGATGGCCAGGAAGTGGACCGCCGGCTCCTGGTGCGAACGCAAATGACCGTCCACGGCAATGTCGAGGTGTCCGTTGTCGACCGGGGCGCTGGAATACCCGTGGCGAATCTCGAAAGCATCTTCGAGCCGTTCGTGACCACTAAGGCGTCCGGCATGGGATTGGGCCTGGCAATCTGCAAATCGATCGTCGAGGCGCATGGCGGCCGCCTGTGGGCAACCAACAATGCGGACGGCGGTGCCACGTTGCATTGTGAATTGCCGGCCAAAGGGGCCTAGCTTCGATGCGAGAGCCGGCGCCCACGGTATACGTTGTCGACGATGATCCTGATGTGTTGAAGGCGATCGAACGACTGCTTGAATCCATTGGACTGAACGTTGCAACGTTCTCGTCGCCGCACCAGTTTCTCGAAAGCTACGACCGGAACGCTCCGGGTTGCCTCGTGCTCGACCTCGCGCTTCCGGGCTTGAACGGCCTCGATGTGCAGCGGGCGCTGGAACAACGGGCGAGCGTGCTGCCAATAGTCTTTCTCACCGGCCGTGGCGACATCGCGGCGAGCGTTCAGGCGATGAAGCATGGCGCGGCGGATTTCCTCACCAAGCCAATAGACGACACTGCGCTGATTGCCGCCATTCACGAGGCGCTTGCCAAGGATCAGGTGTTGCGCCTCGCGCACCTGGAGCGAGAGCGCATCGCGAAATGCCTTGCGTTGCTTACCGAGCGTGAACGACAGGTTCTCGAGTTGATCGTTGCTGGAAGGCTGAACAAGCAGATCGCCGCCGAGCTAGGCACGACCGAGAAGACGATCAAGTACCACCGCGGCAACCTGATGCGCAAGATGGGCGTGCGGGTCGTTGCCGATCTGGTGAAGCTGGTGGAACGCGCCGGGGTCGGCTGGATGCCCAGGACCTGAGGTAGCGTTACCCTGCCTGGGCCGCCTTCGATACCTGGACCAAGGTCCAGTTTCCTCGGCCGCGGCGCCTTGATACCGTGGGATCAAGATGGCAAAAGACGCGCCGCTGCTAGCCGTGGTGGACGACGATGCAGACGTGCGCGTTGCGTTGACGCGGCTCGTTGCCTCCGCGGGTTTTGCCGTCGAAACGTTCGCGTCAGGCGCGGAGTTCTTGCGCTCTGTCGAGCACCACGAGCCGGACTGCGTCGTGCTCGACCTTCACATGCCGGAAATGAGCGGATTCGATGTTCAAGGTGCGCTCGCCAGGGGTCATCCGGCTGTGCCCGTCGTTGTCATGACCGGACACGACACTCCTGAAACGCAGGCTCGGGCCGTTCAAATGGGCGCGAAGGTCTATCTCTGCAAGCCCATCAACGACGAGGCGCTGCTTGCGGCGATCGGCGACGCCATCGGTGGCGTGTCACCATGAACTTACCGAGGCGGACGATGTTGATTTGGACGAAACGCGCCCTCGGCGCGAGGAGAGGTGCTATGAACGTGAAGAAATGTCTCGCTGCCGTCGCGGTGTCGATGTGCCTGTTGGCGCCGCCGGTCGCGGCGCAGATCTTTTCATGGGATCCGCTCAAGGACGTGCAGGAGGCGCTTCCCGAAGGTGTGCCGAGCGAAGCCAAGATCATTCAAGCGAGGCAGCAGGTGCGGGAGATGTCGCAGGACGCGCTTGCCTCGCTCTACGAGATCGCGCCCGGCACCCGCCGGACCATCGAACGCTCAGCCGGCTATGCCGTGTTCAGCACATTCGGGGTCAAGCTCTTCTTCGCCGGAGGTACCACCGGCAAGGGCATGGTCGTCAACCTTCGTACCGGCCGCCAGACCTTCATGAAGATGCTGCAGGTGCAGGGCGGTCTGGGGTTCGGTGTGAATCAGAATCGTCTGATCTTCGTCTTCAGCAACGAACAGGCGCTGCGGAACTTCATCAACCAGGGCTGGGAGTTCGGAGGCCAGGTCAACCTGTCGGCCATGGCGGGTGGCCAGGGAGGCATGTTCAGCGGCGCGGCCGCCGTGTCGCCCGGCGTGTACCTCTACCAACTGACGCAGACCGGCCTTGCGGCAACGCTCACCGTTGGCGGGACAAAGTTCTTCAAGGATAATGACCTGAACTGATGGTTTTGCTTTGATGATCCGTCATGTTTGATCGATGTGTGCGAAGACAGGTCAGGATGCGGCGTGACTTCGCCTGTCGAGGCACGCCGGACGCGGCGTCGAATGGCAGCATTCAACTTTCGTCAACAGGATTCGCCATCATGAATTTACGCCTGTTCACAGCAAGCTTGGCCGTCGCTGCGCTCGCGACGCTGGGGGGGTGCAGCGAGAAGACGGCAGAACCAAAAAAGGTCGAGGCCCCCGAGGCGGCGAAGAAGGCGGCCGATGTCCCGGCCGCTCAGGTCGCTGTGGCGCCGACCGCCGACCCGCAGCCGAATCCCGAGCGCAACGCCTACTTCGGCGAGGAGCACATTCACACCAGTTGGTCGGTCGACGCGTGGGTGATGGGCAATCGCATCACCGGGCCGGCGGATGCCCTCAAGTACGCCCAGGGCGAGACGATCAAGCACCCGATGGGCTTCGATATCAAGATCGACACGCCGATGGACTTCATGGGCGTGACCGACCACTCGGAATATGTCGGCGTCACCCGGGAGGCCAACACCCCGGGGTCCTACGTGAGCAAGCTGCCCGAGGCGCAGCCCATGATCATGAAGGATCCGACCAGCCAGGAAGAGCAGAACCGGGTCTTCTCGTATCTGCTCAAGCTCAATGCAGGCGCGCCGGTGAAGGCGCTGATGGACCCGAAGATCACTTCTACCGTGTGGAAGGAAAACGTCAAGATTGCCGACGAGCAAAACAAGCCCGGCAAGTTCACCGCATTCTGCTCGTACGAGTGGACGTCGATGCCGGAAAACCGCAACATGCACCGCAACGTCTTCTTCCGGGACTGCGCCAAGGTACCGGACTATCCGTTCAGCTCGCTCGACTCCACTCGCCCCACGGAACTGTGGAACTGGATGGACGCGCAGCGCAAAGCGGGCAACGAACTCCTCGCGATCTCGCACAACGCCAACGTCAGTGATGGCTGGATGTACCCGGTCGACGTCGACAACACCACCGGGCGACCGATTGACGCCGCCTGGGCGGCTGCGCGCGACCGCAACGAGCGTCTGGTCGAGATCAAGCAGGGCAAGGGACAATCGGAGACGCATCCCCTGCTGTCGCCGAACGACGAGTTCGCCGGCTACGAGATGTTTCAGGCGCTTCTCGGTCTTCCGGCCAACGTCGGCCGCATCGACCACATCACGGGCAGCTACGCGCGCCAGGCCTACAAGGACGGCATCGCGATGCAGGACACGCGCGGCTACAACCCGTACAAGTTCGGCATGGCCGGCGGCTCCGACTCGCACAACACCGGCAGCCCATACCGGCAGGACAACTTCTTCGGCTTGCACGCCGACGCAGACGGGTCGCTCGAGCGGCGTTTCGCCGGCGTGCTCATTGGCGGCACCATGGACGTACGTCTCGAAAACCCCGGTGGGCTGACCGGCGTGTGGGCGGAGGAGAACACGCGGGCCTCGATCTTTGACGCGATGTACCGCAAGGAGACCTTCGGCGTCAGCGGCCCGCACATCAAGGTGCGCCTCTTCGGCGGCTGGGGTTACAACGCGGACATTCTGAAGGCCGGCGACTGGGTCAAGCAGTCCTACGCCGGCGGCGTCCCCATGGGCGCGGACCTGCAGCCCATGCCTTCGGGCAAGGGGACGGCACCGGCGTTCGTTGTCTGGGCGGTGAAGGATCCGACCTCCGCCAACCTCGACCGCATCCAGATCGTGAAGGGCTGGACTCAGAACGGCCAGAGTTTCGAGAAGGTCTACGACGTCGTCTGGTCCGGCGACCGCAAGCCCGACAAATGGTCAGGCAGGGTCCCCGCGATCCAGAGCACGGTGGACCTCCAGAAAGCCACCTACACCAACAGTGTCGGTGCGGCGGAATTGAAGACGGTGTGGACGGATCCGGAGTTCGACGCGAGTCTTCACGCGTTCTACTACGCCCGCGTGATCGAGATTCCGACGCCGCGGTGGACGCTCATCCAGGCCGTGAAGTCGGGGCTTCCTCCGCCCGACATCGTGCCGTTGACGGGCCAGGAGCGGGCATGGACGTCGCCGATCTGGTACACGCCGTCGGCCGACGCGCGCAAGAACGCGCCGGCGGGAATGACCGTCGCCGACCTCAAGAAGAAGGGCGCCACGGCCCTCAATGACGCGCAGCTCAAGGCGCTCATTGTCGGCAAGGCCATGTGGCTGCAGAACAACGTCAGCGGCGAGCAGTTCAGCGCGAACTTCACGACGGAAGGCAACGCGATCATTTTCCGCACCGGCTTCAATACCGCCGTGCCGAGCGGTTTTGGAAAGGTCGCGCTGAACGGTTACGAGGGAATCACCAGCCGCTACACGATCGCGGACGGCAAGCTCACCACGTTCGTCTCGCAGGACCCGTACTCGGTGACCGTCTACAAGCTGGGCAACACCTATTATGGTGCGCGCAGCAACGAGTTCGGCTTTGCCAACTACGAGATCATTCCGGCGCCGCAGATCGCGGTCAACCCGCTTAACGAGATCTCCAACCAGTTCTCGATCGAGCTGGGACTGACGGAAGAACAGAAGAAGCAGATCGTCCCCATCCTCCAGCAGGAGATCAAAGAGCTCGGCGAACTCAAGAAGAACGCCAGTCTCGGCGCCCGGGAGAAGGTCGAGGCGCTGCGGAAGCAAGGCGTCTCCTTCGATGAGAAGATCAAGCCGCTGCTCAATGCGGACCAACAGCCGAAGTTCCAGGCCATGCGCGAGGCGTTTCGCAAGCGGCTCGTGGAAAAAATGGCGAGCGAGGCCGCATCCAAGATCGCGGGGGCTGTCAAAGAGGACCTCGAGGAGTTGAAGCAAAAGGCGATAGGGGCGTGGATCGGCCGCTAAGGCAGGATCTTCAGAGGTAGCACCGGATGCCCGAAGAGCGTTGCAACGGTGGTCGAGCCCAGCCTGTTGAGGCCGAAGGGGAGCGGAGCTCTGCGCGGAGACGTCCGGTCCGGCGCGCGCGGTCAATGATAAGGGGCCTGTTGGCTGCGATGCTGTTGTGCGCGAGCGCGGGGGCCATCGCGTGTCCGCTGTGCATGGGCGCGTTCCAGCAATCCAAGGCGCAGGAACTGGTCGGCGCGCCGCACGCGGTGCTGGCCGCTCCGACCGCCGACCCGAGTCGCTTCCGGGTCATCGAAGTCGTCAAGGGCGAGCGCCCGGCGAGCGGCACGGTCGAGGGCGGCTACCCCCGCAATGGCTTCGCGCTCGAGGCCGCGGGGTCAATGAGCGGCAAGGCACTGCTGCTCGTTCGCGACGACCTGTTTCCGACGTGGACCATCCTCGGCGTGATCGGCGCCGATCATCTGGGCTGGCTGCGCAAGCTCGCCACGGCCAAGCCCGCCGCGGAAATGAGCCCGGAGGACTGGCGCGCCCGTGCCCTACTCGTCCTTCCCTATCTCGAGAGCCGCGAGCCGCTGGCGGCGGAGATGGCGTACGGCGAGCTCGCCGCCGCGCCATACCCCGCTCTGCGAACGCTGAAATCGCGCCTCGCCGCGCCTGCGATTCGCCGCTGGGTTGCGGATCCGGAGCGTGTGGCGCGCCAGCCTCTGTATCTCCTGCTGCTGGGGATCGCCGGCAACGCGCAGGATGCCGCCGGTCTCGAGCGGCGCCTCGAGGCGGCGTGGACGTCGAGCGATGCGACCAACGTCGGCCCGATGATTGCCGCCGACCTGGAGCTCAAGGGGCCGGCGCGCATGGAGTGGGTGGACGAGCGGTACATGCGCGATCAGCGTCGTTCGACCCGCGAGCTCGAGGCGGCGCTGCTCGCGCTCTCCGTGCAGGGCAACGCAAACGGCGTCATCCCGCGCGAGCGGGTGATCCAGTCGTACCGAACGTTCATCAAGGAGCACCGGGAAATCGCCGGATTCGTCGCGCAGGATCTCGCGGCCTGGCAGTACTGGGACGCCGTGCCCGAGTACGTTGCGCTCCTGAAATCCGGCGTTCGGCAGCAATACGCGTCGCGCGTCGCGGCAATCGCATACCTGCGACAAAGCCCGGATGGCGGACGTGGCGTCGAGCTGCCTGCATCCGAGATGCGCGCCGCGGATCCGGCCGCCGTTTCCGCACTCCCGATTCCCCCCCGTTCGGCGCCGACGCGGTGACGCGCCGGACAACCCGGCCGACGGATGGCCCGTAGATTGACGTCGACGCGCCCGCAGGACCGGCCTTCGTTGCACGCTCGTGCGATTCGCGGCGGGACCTCGCGGACCGTGCTTCCATTGCCCACATGAAACGCCTGCTGCGCGAACCCCTGGTTCATTTCCTCGTCCTGGGTGCCGCCCTGTTCGGTGTCTATGCGTGGGTTGATGGCGGCCGCGGCGGCGTCGAGCCCTCGCGTCAGATCCGGCTGTCGCTCGACGATCTGAGCCAGCTGACGCTCCTCTTCCAGGCGCAGTGGCGACGGGAGCCTACCGAGGACGAGTTCCGCCGTATGGTCGAGAACAAGGTGCAGGGGGAAGTGCTCTATCGCGAGGGACTGGCGATGGGCCTCGACAAGGACGACGAGATCGTCAAGCGAAGGATGGCGCAGAAGATGCAGTTCCTGTCCGAGGACGTGGCCGCATCGCACGTCCCGACGACAACCGAGCTCAAGAGCTGGTTCGACCAGCATCGCGAGAAGTTCGCGCTGCCGAGCCGGCTAAGCTTCCGTCACCTGTACTTCTCGCCCGACCGTCGCGGGGCGCGCGCGAAGGAGGAGGCGGCCGAGGCGCTGGCGAAGCTTGCGGGCCAACCCGAAGACGCGAAGCTCGCTCAGTCGCTGGCCGATCCGTTCATGTTCCAGGACTATTACCGCGATCGCGCGCCCGACTTCCTCGGCAAGGAGTTCGGCCCGCAGTTCGCGCTGGCGGTCGAGAAGCTCACGCCGGGATCGTGGCAGGGACCGGTCGAGTCCGGCTTTGGATGGCACCTGGTGTTCGTCGATACCGTGATCCCCGGGCGCATCCCGCCGCTCGAGGAGATCGAAGGCGACGTAAAGACGGCGTGGCTTTCCGAGCAGAAGGCAACGGCGTGGGACAAGGCGTACAAGGACATGCGCGCGAAGTACACAGTACTGCTACCCGCGCCGCCGGACGCGCAGACGGCCGCGCGCATCGCTGCTACGCCGCGCCGGAAGGAAATCCCGACCTCCTCGGGCGAGGGCCCGCGATGATACCGCTCGCGGTGCGTTGCCTTCTCGCGCTTCTGCTCGCCGCCATGGGACTCATGCCGTTCGCGTCGTTCGCGCACGAGGCGCGCCCGGCGTACCTGGAGATCAAGGAGACGGCGCCCGGCCAGTTCTCCGTGCTCTGGCGGACGCCAGTGCTGGCGAGCATGCGGCTGCCGCTCGTGTTGCAGATGCCGGAGGACGTCACAAACATGAAGCCGCCCGCGGTCGAGGAGCTCGCGGATTCTCTCGTCGAGCGGCGATGGATCGACGCCGGGCCGAACGGGCTCGCCGGCAAGCGCATCGAGATTCCGGGACTTCAGTTCACGATCACCGATGCGCTGGTTCGGGTCGAGCTCCTGGACGGCAGGACGATTCAGGCAATCGCGCGCCCGTCGCAGCCGTGGGTCGAGATCGCCGCATCGCAATCGCGGTGGGAGGTGATGGGCGCGTACATCGTCGAAGGCATCCGACACATCCTGTTCGGCGCCGATCACCTGCTGTTCGTGCTGGGCCTGCTGCTGATCGTCGGGAATGACTGGATGCTGGTCAAGACCGTCACCGCGTTCACCGTCGCCCACAGCATCACACTCGCCGTTGCCACGCTTGGTTACGCGAATGCCCCAGCGCTGCCGCTCAATGCCGCCATTGCCCTCAGCATCCTCGTTCTCGGACCGGAGATCGTCCGCGTGTGGCGCGGCGAGACGAGCTTCACGATCCGGCATCCGTGGGTGGTGGCATTCGCGTTCGGTTTGCTGCACGGGTTCGGTTTCGCCAGCGCGATGACCGGCGCCGGCCTGCCACGGCAGGAGCTTCCGCTGGCGCTCCTCTCCTTCAACGTCGGCGTCGAAGTGGGGCAACTTGGCTTCGTCGCGCTGATTCTGGCGATGGAGCGCTCGTTCCGCGTGCTCGAAGTCCGCTGGCCGCGCTGGGTGCGGGCGCTTCCCGGCTATATCGTCGGCACGCTGGGTGCTTTCTGGACGATCCAACGCGTGGGGTTGATGATCGGAGCGTTGCGATGACGCTTGCGCCAAAGCATCGTTCAATGCCTGCGGTAGCTTTGTTGACTGCGCTCTGGACGCAGTCGGCGCTGGGCCACATCCTGCAGGGTGAGGCTTACGGATTTGTCACGGGGTTCCTGCACCCAATCTCCGGTGCGGATCACGTTCTCGCGATGGTCGCCGTCGGCCTCTGGGGCGCGCAACTCGGCGCGCCCGCGATCTGGGTGCTGCCGGTCGCATTTCCGCTGGTCATGGCGATGGGCGGGATGCTTGCATTTCTTGGCATGCCGATCCCGGGCGTGGAATACGGGATAGCCGCTTCCGCGATTGTGCTGGGAACCGTCGTCGCCTTCGAAGTGCGGCCCCCTCTTGTCATCGCGGCACTGGTGGTCGGATGCTTCGCGATCTTCCATGGCCATGCGCACGGTACCGAACTCCCACCTGGCCAGAGCGCATTGCTCTACAGCATGGGCTTCGTGATCGCGACCGGATGCCTGCATGCGGTAGGCATCGGCGTCGGCACCGTCCACCGCCGCGCCTGGGGCCGACGGTTGCTGCGCGTCGCCGGTACGGTGGTGGCCGCGGGCGGCGCTTTCTTCATGTGGAAGGCGTTGGCATGAAGAAGAAGACCGTGTCGCGCCCTCGAACGCGTGCCATCGGCATGCTGGCCGTTGCGCTGCCGTGCGGACCTGCCGAAGCGCACCTCAACGTGACCGGCATGGGCCCGATATACGACGGCCTGATGCATTTTCTGACCAGCCCCGAGGATCTGGTGCCCGCGCTGGCGCTGGCGCTGCTGGCGGGGCTGCGAGGCACGCGATATGGGCGGCGGGCGATGTTCGTGCTGCCGGCGGCGTGGTTGCTCGGCAGCTTGTTCGGACTGTCCGCTGCTACTGCCAGCGCAGGGATGCTGGGGACATCGTTCTGGTTCCTGGCGCTGGGCGGCCTCGTCGTGGTCGATGCGAAGCTCTCGCTGCGCTCGATGACGGCACTCACCGCACTGCTCGGTCTCCTCCACGGATACCTCAACGGAGCGGGAATGGGTGTCTCGGCACAGGCGGTTGTCGCCGCCATCGGGCTTGGCATCCGCGGTATTCGTTCTGGTCGTGCTCGTTGCCGCGCTCGTCGTTCGTTTGCGGACGCACTGGGCGCGAATCGCCGTGCGGATCGGAGGAAGCTGGATCGCCGCGAGCGGACTGCTCATGCTTGGCTGGACCGTTCGCGGGGCATTCTGACCAACGAAGACGGCGCCCCTTCCCTGCACCGCACTCGATACCTGGACCAAGGTCCAGTTGGATCCGCCAGCCGCGCCTGATACGGTGTGCTCATGATGGGGACCGAGGTGCAGCTGCCAGCCGTAGTGGATGACGTTGCAGACGCGCGCGAGTGTCGCTACGACGTGCCGTTCAAGGTTAAGGGAAAGATCAACCGGGTGACCTTCAACCTCGGTAAGGAAAAGTTGATGGCCGAGGAGCAGGAGATAGTGCACAAAGCCCTCGCCGAGGCGCGCGACGAGCTTTAGCCCCGGACCCGCGCGATGAAATGGCCGCTCGTCCTTGCCGCCGCGGGCGAAGCCGCAACGGGATTGGCGTTGGTGATTGCGCCATCGCTCGTTGGGCGGTTGCTGCTCGGTGAGGAACTGACCGGCGTCGCCGTGCCGGTAGCACGCGTTGCGGGAATTGCGCTGATCGCGTTGGGCATTGCGTGCTGGCCGGGCCCGACGAGGGTCGGCATGCTGATCTACAGCGCGCTCGTCACGCTGTATCTCGCGTACGTCGGTTTTGCGGGTGGTTTCGCAGGCGTGCTGCTGTGGCCAGCGGTCGTCCTGCACGCGATCCTGACGGCACTTCTGACTCGGGTTGCAACAAGCGACAAGGGGACGAAAACATAGACGAGTAGTAGGTTCCGTCGCCCGCCGCCTCTCCGCGCGCGTTCCGTGTGGGTGGCTGAGATGCCAACCGTTCATCAAAGGAATTCACCATGAGCAAACGGCTCACTCTGATTGCTGTCGGGTTATGTGTCACCGCAGGTATCACGTATGCGCAGTATCCGATCCTGGACATGGTGGCCGACAGGGTCGTCCAGAAATACCAAAGCTCGTCCTGCGAGCAACTGTGGCAGAAGAAAGGCGAGCCAAAGTCGATGGAAGAGCAGCGCGTTATCGGCCTCCTGCAAAGTGACCCGCAGATGCGCACCGCGTTCATCAACAAGGTCGCCGCGCCGATTGCGAACAAGATGTTTGAATGCGGGATGATTCCCTAACGGATTCGACACGGCGAGGACGATCATGAAGATTGCAGATCCTTGGCGCCGCTGGACCGCGGCGTTGGTCGTCGGTCTACTCGCCACTGGCGGCGTCGTGGCGCAGTCGCCGCCAGCTGCGAAGGCGGCGGCGCCCGCCCAGGCGGCGAAGCCTGCGAAGAAATCAGTCGAGCCCGCGTTCAAGATGGTGCTGGAGCCACGGGCGATGGAGCTGCTCAAAGCCACGAGCGCGCGACTCGCAGCGGCGAAGTCGATGTCGTTTACCGCTGCCGTCAACTACGAGTATCCGAGCCAGCTCGGACCGCCGATCGCGTACACGATGCGCTACGACGTGACCATGCAGCGGCCGGACAAGCTCAAGGTAGTCATGCCCGGCGACGGCCCTGCGTCCGAGTTTTACTACGATGGCCAAGTGATGCTGGCGTACGCGCCGGCCGAGAATCTCGTCGCCGTAGCCGATGCGCCCGCGACGATCGATGCGGTGTTGAAGACGGCGTATGACACGGCGGCGATCTACTATCCGTTCACCGATCTACTAGCGACCGATCCCTACGCCGCACTTACCGATGGGGCGATTCTCGCCTTCTACGTCGGTCCGGCGGGCGTGGTCGGAGCTACGAAGACCGACGTGGTGGTATGGGCCAGCGACGACGTGTTCCTGCAGATCTGGATCGGCGTCGACGACAAGCTGCCGCGCCGGCTCCGCGCGATCTTTCGGACGGATCCGTTGGAGCTGCGCCACGAGATGGAGCTATCGAACTGGCAACTCGACGGGCCGATCGCGCAGGACACATTCGCCTCGCAAAAGGTGCAAGCGGCCAAGCGCATCGCATTCTCGAATCCTGCCGCTGCGCCGCCGCCAGGCGTCAAACCGATGGCCAAAGCGAAGCCGCCCAAGGCAGCGCCTCTCGCGAATCAGCCGAAGTCGCAATGACGAGGTGACGCATCATGAAGACGATCGTTTCGATACTGACCACGGCACTGGCCGCGACACTGTGGGCGGGCCAGGCGCAAGGCTGGGCGAGCGCCAATCGTTTTGGCGGAAGCACCAGTCACAGCTGGGGCTCGACCAGCCACGAGAATCGCTGGGGCGGCAGTTCAAGCCATACCTGGGGCGAAGGCACGTCGCACACCAATGCGTACGGCGGCAGCACGTCGCACTCGTACTACGGCGGGACCTCGCACACCAACGTCTACGGCGGCTCGACGTACGGCAGGTACGGTTCGGGCTGGGCGCACACGTATCCTTCGGGTGCGACGGCTTATCATCCTCCCGGGTACTATCCCTACCCGACGCATCCCGCCTACCCGGTTTATCCGACCTATCCGGTCTATCACCCGCCGGTCGCGGTGCCGTACTACTCGTCGGGCTGCTACGGTTGCGCAGCGGCCGTCGGCGCGATCGCGGGAGCTGCCGTCGGAGCGGCAGCAGCGTCGGCTAACACCGCGGCGGCAACGTCGAGCGCGTACTCGGCGGGGGTTGCCGCCGGCAGCGCCAGCACGGCCGCGGCGACCAGCGCGGCCTACAACGCTGGCGTTGCGACCGGGGCCACCCTGGCGACTACGCCGGTGTCAGGCGCCTATGCGATGGGCGTCAACTACGCGAGTCTGCCCGCGGGCTCGATCACCATCGACAAGAACGGCGCGACATACTACCTGAATGGAAACACGTGGTTCCAGCCGGCGTACGGCGCGAGCGGGGTCTTCTACAAGGTCGTGCCGGCGCCTTGAGGTTCGAGCGCGTAGCAAACACCCAATCCCGGCACGGCCGATGCATGGCGTGGGCGCGACCCGAACGGCACTTTTCATGATACTCAACGACCGAAATGAAGGACCCGAGCTGTCGGGTCAGGGTGGGGCATTCAATCGGTGGATGCAACACATTAGACGCCATTGCGGCGGAAGGGGTGTTGCAGATGAAGCAAAGACCGCGCGTTTACGCTCGGCAAGCCAAAGGGCGCTCATCTGGGAGCGTTGGCGGAAGGGTGAGACTCTTCACCAGATCGCCCGGCTGTTTGATCGATATCACTCATCAATTCACGGCATTCTGGCTGAGTCGGGCGGGATACGCCCAATCGAGCGGCACCGGTCAAGCTCGGCGTTGCTAACGGCCTGAGCCGTCACAGGGGTGCCAGAGTCGTCAGCGGGACCTACCGGCTCGAGGCATGCAAGAACCGGCCAAGCGACCGCGGCCGAAAAATGACCTTTGTAGCTGTTCCTCAGGGTCGATAGGCTTGAAATTTCCGGCTCAGGTCAGCGGAATGAAACGACTTCCATACTTCGAGGAGCAACCCGGATGAGGCCCGCGGTTTGGTGTGCAGTGACGGTGCTGATGTTCGCCGTCGATGGGGCAGCCGCCGACTTCGGAACCAGGGGCGGTCCGGAACCCGCCAACATCGACGAGATTGCGAACTTCTTGCGACAGGACCCGTACGACATGGAGTTGCTGATCAGCTACGGCACTTCCAAGGGCGGCTCGGCGGGACACATTGCCCTGGCCCTCCGCGACCAGGTGCCCGGCGATGACCTCGTCTACACCGCCAACTTCTACGCCGACCGGGCGCCCGAGCATGCCAAGGGCTTCTACACCGACGATCTCATGGCCAGGATTCCGAAGAAGGAGTACCTGTTCCAGACCCTCTCATCGCTCGGTGACACGGCCTCGTTCGGCCTCGACTTCGGCGAGATCTACAAGCGATCGGTCATCGGCGTGCGCGTCTACGGAGTCCCTGCCGCGGAGAAGGACGCCCTTGCGGCATTCTTCCAGCGTATCAACAACGATTACCACAACCGGGTCAGGGACACCGAGTACCACGACGGCGAAGTACGGTACGACTACATTCGACTCAACTGCGCCAAGACCATCGGCGCCGGATTCAAGTATGGCGCCGGGTACCAGGACCTCGAGGTGACGAGCGCGAAGCTTCTTTCCAGGCGGAGAGTTGTGGCAGCTGCCAACGCCAACATCCCCACCGAGATGGCGATGAAGCTCCTAAAGCAGTGGAACGCGCGCGGATACGGGTTGGACGTGGTGTGGTACAAGAAGTACGAGGGCTCGACCTACGTGGACCCACACGAGAAGGAAAAGGTGGCGTTCAAGGACCTGCCAAACCGGTTTCCTTCGGTCCTGTCCAGCGATTTCCGGAAAGAGCAGGATCGTTACGAGGACATCGACAATCTCTTCGCGATGTACCTCCTCTACAATCTAAGCAAGTACCGCGTGCGCGTGAACGACGAGACGAAGCTGCTCGAGATCGACAAGAGCAAGAGCCCCATGGCCTACCCGCAAGCTGCCGAGCTCGCCACCAAGAGTGCCAAGTCGGACAGCGATAACTTTGGTCGGCGCCTACCGTTCCGGCGGCAGGGGACGGAGATTGGGGACCCCGCCGACGAGAGCAAGAAGACGACCGCGCCTTAGTCGGCCGTGTTCGACGACATGGGCGATGTGCGGCTGGGAGCAGCGCCCGGCGCGAGTGCCGCGAAGCCTTACCAGCCCAGATCGGCCCAACTCGCTCCCAGGAAGGGGTCCGACAAGTCGCGCGCATTCGCCTTCCGCATCGCCTCATCCTGCTTGCCACGGTACGCGCTCGCCTCTCTTGCCGCCTTCTGTGGATCCACCCGGCTTTCCGGATGGAGTTGCAGATACGCCTCGTATTCCTTCGGGCCACCAACGTAGATCTGGTTCCTGGATGCATCCGGGTAGATGAAGAACTTCTTGCCCGTGCGCTGCATCGGCCTGATCTTGCCAGGAGGCAGTCCCCGCACCCACTCCTCCTGAACCTTCGTCGTCGCGACGAGCACTTTGAAGCCGACGTCCAACAGCTGGCTTTCAACGATAGGCGGCGTCGCCGCGACGGCAACGCCCGTAACGATCACGGTCACTGCCAGTGGCACTGGCAACCTGAGCCACTTCGCCCAGCGAATGTTCAAGAAGCGCTTCATGGGATGGGTCCCCCTATCGAAGTTGCATTTATCTGTATCGGGTCGCCCATGCCGATGAGTTAACGTGTTGCGCCCGCGCCGGGAACATTTCAGGGATTGCCAAGATAATCGCGCTTGCCGATTTCGATACCGTTGTGGCGCAGGATGTTGTAGGCGGTCGTGACATGAAAATAGAAATTCGGCAATGCGCGGCCCAGCAGGAATTGCATGCCGGTGTACCGGTCTTCCCTCTCGCCCCGCTTGATCACGATCTCCTTTTCCTCGGTGCCGTCGATCTGCTCCGGTTTCACCGACTGGATGAAGGCGACGGTCTTGGCGATGCGCGCCTTTAACTCGGCCAGCGTCTTCTCGGTGTCCTCGAACACGGGGATCTGCACGCCCGCCATGCGCGCCACCGCACCCTTCGCTGTATCGCAGGCGATCTGAACTTGCGACGTCATGGGCAGCATGTCCGGGAACAGGCGATAGGTCGTCAACGTCGTGGGGTCGAGCTTCCTTGCGTCGACATGGGCCTGCGCCTTGTCGAGAATGTTCGACAGGTTGCCGAGAATATTGACGAAACGCGGAACGCTCACCTGATACATGGAAATGGTCATCGGAAGATCCTGGAGATAGGAGAAAGATGGACAATGGCGACGGTGTATTTTAGCCCTAGTCGGAACGGCTGTTCAGCGTGCTTCCTCTCTCGCGGGCGGCAATGCCCGTTTCAGCGGTAGCCGAACAGTCCCGGCAGCAGCGTGCTGATCTGCGGCACGAGCGAGAGCAGCGCCAGCACCGCGATCTGCGCCCAGAGAAACGGCCACAGCTGCCCGACCATCCGCGTGAGCGGGACGCGGGCGACGATCGACGTCACGAACAGGAGACCGCCGACCGGCGGCGTGATCATCCCCATCGTCAGGTTCACGATGACGATGATGCCGAACTGCAGGTCGTTGACGCCGAGCGCGTGCGCGATCGGCGCCAGGATCGGCACGAGCACAACGACGCCGGGTAGGGGTTCGATGAAGATGCCGAAGACCAGCAGCAGCACGTTGACCGCGAAGAGGAACGCGAGCGGCGGGAGGTTGGCTGCGACGATCAGCTCCGTCAGTTGCTGCGGGACGCGCGAGACGGTCAGCACCCACGCAAACGCCGCCGACATCGCGACGATCACGAGCACGGAGGCCGTCATCAGCGCCGAGCGGGCCAGGATCGCCGGCAGCATCCGCCATTCGAGCGAGCGGTAGATCCAGCGCCCGGCGGCGAGCGCGTAGAACACGGCGACCACGGAGGCTTCGGTCGGCGTGAACGCGCCCGACGCGATGCCGCCCAGGATCAGCACCGGCAGCACCAGCGCGGGCAGCGCGCGCCACGTGTTGCGCAGGTAGTCGGCGAGCGCGAGCGACTCGCGCCACGCCGCGGTAGTTGCGCCGCGTGGAGATCACGTGGTTGATCGCCGCCATCGCTGCCGCGATCGCGAGGCCGGGCAGCACGCCCGCGAGCATCAGGCCCACCAGGTTGATCTCCGGATACGCGAGCGCGTAGATGATCATCGTGATCGACGGCGGGATGATCGGTCCCAGGATCGACACCGCGGCGGTCAGCGCCGCCGCGTACTCGGGCTGATAGCCATCGTCCTTCATCATCCGGATCATGATCGCGCCGGGGCCGGCGGCATCGGCGAGCGCGGACCCGCTGATGCCCGAGAAGAAGGTGATCGCCAGGATGTTGGTGTGCCCGAGCCCGCCGCGAAAGCGACCGACGAACTGCGAGGCGAACCGGAGCAGGACGTCCGAGAGCGCGCCGCCCGTCATCAGTTCCGCGGTCAGGATGAAGAACGGCACGGCCATCAGCGCGAACACGTCGATGCCGCTGAACAGGTATTTCGGCAACGCGATCGCCGGCAGGCCGCCGATGCCGATCGCCGCGAGCGTCGCGCCGCCGAGCGCGAACGCCACCGGCACGCCGAGTGCAAGGAGCACGATGCAGGCGATGAACAGCGTTGCGATCACAGATCCGCCGCGTCCGCGTCGAAGGCGTCGTCGGCCAGGAAGCGCCTTTGCCGCACGTACGGCGCCGCCATCAGCAGCAGGTGGACGATCATCAGCGCGAACCCGATGGGCATCGCCAGATAGACGGCGCCGATCGGGATCTGCAGCACCGGCGTGGTCTGACCCCACGTCAGCGCCGCATAGCGCGCGCCCAGCACGACCATCGCGCCGAAGAACGCGAGCAGCAGCGCGAAGATCAGCGCGCGGATCGCGGGCGCGGCGCCCGGGAAGCGCTCCTGCAACGTGTCGATGCCGATGTGCGCGCCGTAGCGCAGCACGATCCCCGCGCCCAGGAACGTGAGCCAGATCATCAGGTAGCGCGAGACCTCCTCGACCCACAGGATCGAGTGGTCGGTGAGAAAGCGGAGCGCGACGTTGGCGAACACCATCACCGCCATCGCCGCGAGGATCGCGATCAGCGCCCAGCGGTTGACGCGCACAAGCGCGTGGTCGAAGATGAAGAGCAGCGTTCGGCGCGGCGATTCCATGGGCGCGCGATTGTCGCACGGCCCTCGAGCGACACGCCGTGACGCGCGAGCTCCCGCTCAGCTGGCGGGTGCGCCCTCCGGCCAGAGCATCGCGACGAGCATCGTCTCCGTCGCGTGGCGAACGCGCTCGCGCGCGTGCGGCGCGGGAATCGTCCGCGCCAGCGCGACCGCGCCGACGAGGCTCGCGAACACGGCGATTGCGACCTCGCGCGAAGTGAGCCCGGCGACCTCCGGGAAGCGGTGCTGGACGCGGTCGAGCAGCGCCGCCGTGCGCTCGCTGAACGCACTCTGGAACGCGACGCCGCCGCGCGCCACCTCGGGCAGGAGCAACGTGAGCGGACACGCAGTGGCGAGGTCGGGCTCGTCCAGCTGCCGCAGGTATGCGCGGATCAGCGCGCGCACCCAGCGCCGGTCGTCGGCGATCGACTCGAGCGGCGCGAGCAGGCGATCCATGCTGGCGCCGATGCCGTGGAGGAGCGTCGCCTGCTCCAGCGCCTGCTTCGAGGCGAAATGCGCGTAGAAGCCGCCGACGGTGAGCCCCGCCTTGTCCATCACCTCGGCGATCGAGGTGTCGCCGCCCCCCCGCTCCTTCAGCAGCCGGTCCGCGGCGGTGAGGATGCGCTCGCGCGTCTGCCCCTTGCGTTGTTCGGGATACCGTGACATGATATATATAATATTATATATGTAATACTACTTCAAGGACGAACAGGAGGTCAAGATGCCCCACGTTGGCACGCCCGTGATTCAGGTTCCCGGCGCCCTGATCCTCGCTGATGGCCGGCGCCTGGCGGTTCGCCCAATCACGCCCGCCTCGAAGCCGCTCCTGGCGGCGGCGATGGCGCGGCTCTCGCCCGAGTCGATCCGGCGGCGCTTTCACGCGCCGCGGCGCGAGCTCTCGGAGCTCGAGCTCCACCGGCTCACCACGTTGGACGGCTGGAATCAGTATGCGCTCGGCGCCTGCACGCGCGTAGCCGACGGCTCGCTCGAAGGCGTCGCCCTCGCCCGCTTCGCGCGCACGGCGCCCGACGCGGAGACCGCCGAGATCGCGATTACCGTCGTCGACGCGATGCAGGGGCGCGGCATCGGCAAGGCGCTGGTCGCTCAACTTGTCGAGGCCGCGATTGCGCGCGGCATCCGTCACCTGCAGGCAGCCGTCCTCCCCGACAATGCCCCGGTCATCGGACTGCTGCGCGGGCTTGCGCCGTGGGCGCGCTGGCGCCGCGACGGCTACGGTCTTGTCGCCGACATTGCGCTGCCGGAGCCCGTGACGGTTTCCGCCGCCGGCACTTGACGCTACATCTGCCGTTGCCGGGCGCGGTCGATGTCGAGGTATTGCCACGGCGGAAAGTAGTAGTGCACGTTCTTCCTGTAACCCTGCACCCACGGCGCCGCCACCGTAGTACTGATCCGAAACGCATGCGGGCACCACGGCGCGTACGCGGCGACGATGTCCGTCATCTTGGCGTAGAGTTGTGTGCGCTCGGGACCTTCCGGCACGCGCCGGCTCCTCACGAACAGGGCGTCGAAGTCGGCGTTGCGGAAGCGCGAGAGATTGGCCTCGCCCGAGCCCGGGCCGAAGAACTGCCGCATGAACTCGTCCGCGATGTCGCCGGTCCAGCCGATGTCCCAGGCCTGCAGTTGTCCCGCGCGGGCGGCCTTGGACAAGTCCGGCCACTTCTCCTTCCGGAACTCGACCTTGAGCCCGACCGCGGCGAGGCTCCGCTGCCAGAGCTCGTCGTACTGGCGCGAGGTCTGGTCCGGCTCCGACGCGAACCGCAGCACGAGCGGGCGCCCGTCCGGGGCTTCACGAACCCCGTCGCCGTCGCGATCGCGATACCCGTACCTGTCGAGCAGCGCCCGGGCCACCGCCGGATCGTAACGCGCGAATCCGCTGTAGCCCTGGACGTGACCCGCGACGTCGGGCGGAATCGGCTGCGTCGCGGGCATGGCCTGTCCCTGTCGGATGATCCGGATCTCCTCGTCGATGTTGTAGGCACTGCAGATCGCGCGCCGCAACGCCACTTTTTCCGGCGAATAGCCGCCGACGACCGGATCCTCCAGGTTGAAGAACGTGTACGCGAGTGAGAGCTCGGTGGCGCGCTGGATGTCGACTCCGCGCTTGGCGTATTCGGGAAGCAGACGGCCCGCTGCATCGACGACGCGCGGCGCGAGCTCGCGCGGGACGTTGACGATGTCGAGCTCGCCCCGATCGAACAGCAGGAGCCGGGGGCTCGCCTCCTCGACGATCGTGACTTCCACCGTGCCGATCTGCGGGAGCCGCTTGCCCTTCATCGCCGCTGCGACCGCCCTGGTAGCGGCGTCGGCGCCCGCCGGCGGATCGGGGAAGCGGACGTCGCGAAAATTCGGATTGGCGTCGAGCACGACCTTGTGTCCGCGCGACCATGACTTCAGCCGATACGCGTTGCTGCCCACCGGATGGTCCATGACGCGGCCGGACTCGTCGCCGTACTTCTCGACGACTTCGCGCGCGACGACGCGCATCGCGTTGGAATTGAGGTAGTAGAGCAGCGTGTAGTCTGGCTCCACGAGCTTCAGCTGCAGCACATAGCGGTCGATCGCGCGCAGGCCTTCGACGTCCGCGTCGTGGTCGAAGCGCCCGCCAGACTTCGCCTTCTCGGCGACGGCGTCGAGCCCGACCAGCTTCCCTCGGAGGATGTCCGCGTTCGGAGAGCGCACCCGTGGATCCAGCAACCGTTTCCAGCTGTACACGACGTCGGCCGCCATGACTTCGCGCTTCTTTCCGAGGAACGCGGAGTCGTCGGCAAAGTAGACGCCGGGCTTGAGCCGGATCGTCCAGGTCCTGCCGTCGGAGGAGTATTCCGGCATCGCCGCCGCAATGCTCGGGACGTACCGGTACGGACGCGCCAGGTAGTCCCAGTCGTAGAGCGCGTCGAAGATGCGATTCTCGATCGTGTTGGAATACAGGTCCTGCGTGGCGGCGGGATCGAAGCCCGTCACGTCGATCTCGAAGGCCGTCCGAAGCGTCTTGGCAGGATCGGCCCAGTCGGCCGCGACGCCCGTCGCCGCGGCCGCCCACAGCGCCAGGATCGCCAGTGCCTGCGCTCGCCTCGACATCAGACGCACCTTCCGCCGTCGACCTCCAAGCAGGCGCCGGTGATGAACGCCGCCTCGTCGGAGGCGAAGAACACCGCCGCCGTCGCGATGTCCGACGGCAGCGACAGCCGGCCGAGCGGAATCGTCGCGACGAACTTCGCGCGCATCTCGGGCGTGTCGGCGCCCATGAAATCGGCGAGCATCGCGGTTTCCCCCGCGACCGGGTTGATCACGTTGACGCGGATGTTGTCGGGCGCGAGCTCGGCCGCCATCGAGCGCGACGTGACGATCGCCGCGCCCTTGCTGCCGTTGTACCAGGTGAGGCCCGGCCGCGGCCGCACGCCGGCCGTCGACGCGATCGTGACGAACACGCCGCTCCGCTTCTTCCGGAAGTGCGGGACCGCGTGCTTCGCAGTGAGGTAGAGGCTCTTCACGTTGACGCGGTAGATCCGGTCGAACTCGTCTTCCGTCACGTCGAGCAGCCACTGGTTGCGGTGCGTCGTCCCGGCGTTGTTCACGACGACGTCGAGGTCGCCGAACGCGTCGAGCGCGGCGGCGACCAGCCGTCCGACGTCCGCGTCCTTCGAGACGTCGCCCGCGCAGAAGCGGGCGCTGCCGCCAGCGGCGACGATCTCGCGCGCGACGCGCTCGCCGTTTGCGACGGCGATGTCGTTGACGACGACCTTCGCGCCCTCGGCGGCGAAGCGCTTCGCGATGCCTTCGCCGAAACCCCGAGCCCGCGCCGGTGACGATCGCGATCTTTCCTTGGAGTCTCATTGGGCAACCTCCCCCAGGCTTGCCCACGGCGTGGGCAGCGCCTCCTCCCCCCTCCCGAAGAGGGGGCGAGCGCTCTCGGGCGGCCGTGCGCCGCTCACGGCGCTCCCTCACCAGCGACGGACGGCTTCGTGCGGTCGATGTTGCGGAATCCCGCGCACGCCTCGACGAGGCCGACCAGAGCCGGGAACGAGCGCACGCTGAGCCGCCAGTGCCGCAGGAGCTTCGCGGCGAACGAGATCTTCGGCGCGGGCGGCACTTCGCCGACGTACCGCTCGAGGTCGACGTAGAACGTGTCCGTCGGCCCGAGGTCCGCGAGCTCGAGTGCGTGCGCCTGCGCGCGCTCGCGCAGCGAGCGGTCGACGCGGCGGTGCACGGGCTCGGTCATCAGCATGTACTCCGTCACCGGCACGTCGTTCTTGAGCAGCCGGTGGACGAGGATCACGTCGACGCCGGCGAGCTCGGTCAGGTGCTTGACTTTCTGCACCGCCGCTTCGCCCAGGTGACCGACGAGCTTGATCTTGAGGTTGCCCGCCTGCTGGCAGCCGTCGCAGATGCACATCGTGTTGATCTTGAGGTCGGAGGCACGCGCGTGGAACGCCCGGTAGATCGTGGCCGCCTGCTCGGCGACGAACTCGAGACTCGGCTCGGCGCCCGCGGGCCATGTGAAATAGAAGAACGCAGCGTCGCCCTCGAGCTTCGCGAGCTTCAGGTGATCACGCGTCGCATCGATCACGGCCTCGAGAAGCTGCGCGACGATCTCCTGCGCGTGCGCGAGGCTCGCGCGGTGGAACTTCATGAACCGCGTGTAGCCGCCGATGTCAGCGATCAGGAGAAAGGTCGGTTGGATGGCCATTGCGAACGGCGGCTTCGATGCGGGAATCCGCTCATACGTGGCGCAAGCGGGAACGGATGCACGGAGTTCGCGCTACTCATCCGTGCTGCAGCACCACGGTCTTGAGCACGGTGAAGCCATAGAGCGCCTCGAATCCCTTCTCGCGCCCGTGCCCCGAGTGCTTGACGCCGCCGAATGGCAGCTCGACGCCGCCGCCCGCGCCGTAGCTGTTGACGAACACCTGGCCGCTGCGGATCGCGCGCGCCATACGCAGCTGCCGGCCGCCGTCGCGCGTCCAGACGCCCGACACGAGCCCGAATCCGGTGGCGTTCGCGATGCGCGCCGCGTCGGCCTCGTCGTCGAAGGGCATCGCGGCGAGCACGGGACCGAAAACCTCGTCGCACGCGAGCCGGCTCGAGGACGGCACGTCGCGGATCAGTCGCGGCTCGACGTAGTAGCCCCCGGCCGGCGCGTCGCGCACGATCGCTCCAGCCGCGACTGTCGGATGGCCGTCGCGCTCGGCTTCGGCGAGGAATCCGCGCACGCGTTCGAGCTGGCCCGCGCGGATCAGCGGTCCGCAATCGAGGTCGGCAAGCGCCGGGCCCACCTTGAGCGCCGCGAAGCGCTCGCCGAGTTTTTCCAACACCTCCTCGTAACGCGAGCGCTCGACGACGAGGCGGCTGCCCGCCGAGCACGTCTGCCCGGCGTTCTGGACGATCGCGTTGACGATGACGGGCAGCGCGGCATCGAGATCCGCGTCGGAGAACACGATCTGCGCGCCCTTCCCGCCGAGCTCGAGCGTCACGGGACAATGCCGCTTCGCCGCCTCGCCTGCGACGAACGCGCCTGTCGCCGGCGACCCGGTGAACGACAGGTGATCGACGCCGTCGTGCGCCGCGAGCGCCGCACCCGCTTCGCGGCCGAGCCCCGTGACGAGGTTGAGCGCGCCCTCCGGGAGGCCGATCCCCGCGGCGAGCTCCGCGACGCGCAAGAGCGACAGGCATGCGTCTTCGGCCGGCTTCACGACGCACGCGTTGCCGGCGGCGAGCGCGCCGCCCACCGAGCGGCCGAAGATCTGCAGCGGGTAGTTCCACGGGATGATGTGGCCCGTCACGCCGTGCGGCTCGCGCAGCGTGAGCACCGTGTAGCTCGCCGGATACGGAATCGTCTCGCCGTGGAGCTTGTCGCAGGCGCCGCCGTAGAACTCGAAGTAGCGGGCGCACGCGGCGACGTCGTTCTTCGCCTGCGCGAGCGGTTTGCCGCAGTCGCGCGCCTCGAGCAGCGCGAGCTCGTCCGAGTGATCGAGGATGGCGCGGGACAGGCGCGCGAGCAGCCGGCCTTTTTCGGCCGGCGCGAGCCGGCCCCAGAGCCCCTCGTACGCATGACGCGCGGCGCGGACCGCGGCGTCGACGTCCTCGGCCGTGCCGTAGGCGATCGCCGCGAACGGCTGCCCGTCCGACGGATCGATCATCGGCAGCGTCGCGCCGGTCGCGGGCGCGACCCAGCGGTTCGCAATGAAATGCTCGGGTGGCGTGGAGGAAAACATCTCGTGGATACGCGGGCGCGAAGCTTCGCCGCGCCCGCTATTTGTTCTTGTTCGCGGCATGGCTTGGCACGAATTTCCACGCGAGCGTGTACTCGTCGACGCGCGGCACGTAGCCGATGCCGTCGCGCGTCGCCCAGAGGTTCACCTGGAAATGCAGCGGCACGACGCCGGTGTCGTTGATTGCGATCTCGGTCGCTCGCTGCAGGTACGCCTCGCGCTTCGCGTCGTCGACCGTTTGCAGCGCGTCCTCGGTCAGCGCGTCGACCTTCGCATTCGAGTAGCGGCCACGGTTGGCGGTGCCGTAGCCCTTGTCGCGGTTCCAGGTCATGAGCAGCGCCTTCAGCGACGACGACGCCTCGCCCGTGCCGGTGCTCCAGCCCACCAGCATGAAGCTGAACTTGAGATCAGTCGCCTGCGTGAAGAACGTCGACGACGGCATCGCGACGACCTTCGTGTCGATCCCGACGCGCGAGAGCATCTGCGCGACCGTCTGCGCGATCTTCGCGTCGTTCACGTAGCGGTTGTTCGGCGCGTGGATCGTGAGTCCGAACCCGTCCGGGTACCCGGCCTCGGCCAGGAGCTTCTTCGCGCCCTCCGGGTCGTACGGCTCGACCTTCAGGTTCTTCGTCGCGCCGAACAGGAAGTCGGCGACGAGCTGCCCGGAGGGAACCGCCTCGCCCTCCATCACCTTCTCGACGATCGCGGGCCGGTTGATCGCCTTGGAGATCGCCTTCCGCACGCGCGAATCCTTGAGCGGGTTCTTCGCAAGCGGCTTGCCCGCGCGGTCGGTAACGAACGGCGAGACGTCGCGGTCGCTGTCCATGTGGAGATAGATCAGGCGGTCGGCGACGATGCGGTAGACCATCAGCTTCCTTTCCTTCCGCAGCTGCGCGACGTCGGTCGGCGGCACGTTCTCGATCGCCTGCACGTCGCCGGAGAGCAACGCCGCGACGCGCGAGGCGTCCTGCGGCAGGATCCGCAGCGTGACCGTCTCCCACGGGGTCGGGCCGCCCCAGTACGCGTCGTTGCGGGCGAGCTCGATACGGTCGCCCTTCGCGTAGCGCACGAGCTTGTACGGCCCCGTGCCAATCGCCGCCTTGCCGCTGTTGAAGTCCTCCGTCGTCGCCTTCGCCGCGGCCTTCGAGATCATCACGACCTGCGTCATGTCCGACGGCATGAGCGGATACGGCGTCGCCGTCTTGAACCGGATCGTGTGGGGGTCGACGACGACGATCTCCTTGATCTGCTTCGTGAACGCCGTGAACGGCGACGGGCTGTTCGGCACCGTCGGCACGCGCTCGACCGACGCGACGACGTCGGCCGCGGTGAAATCGCTGCCGTCGTGGAACTTGACGCCACGCCGGAGCTTGAATTCCCACGTCAGCGGGTCCACCGTCTTCCACTCGGTTGCGAGCGCGGGCTCGAGCTGCGACTTCTCGTTGCGCTGGACGAGGTAGCCGAAGAGGTGCGCCGCGACGTTGTTGTTGGGCGTGACGTTGTGATAGTGCGGATCGAGCGCGGTCACGTCGGCGCCGAGCCCGATCGTCAGGTTCGCCGCCCCCGCGGCCAAGGCCCAAGCCGCGCCCAGTGCAAGCACGCATCCGCGTTCGACAAGTCGATGGAGCGCACGGGCGGGCGACACGCTTACTCCGAGGCAGGCGGCGGGCGGGACGGACCCCGCGAGCACGGAAAGGATAGCGCAACCTGCGGGACTGCAAGGAAAATCGCGTTTGCTGCGACCGCAAATTGACACGGCACGTCGACGGCGTAGACTCCCCGGCTTCCGCCTCGGCGGCAAGTAAGTCCATTTACTGGGGGAATACATTATGTGGAAGGAACACGGGAGCATTGCGTCCCTGCTGGCGGTCGTGTCGCTGGCAGCAACGGGGGCCGTCGACGCGGCAGGCGGCGCGCAACCGAATGTGTCGGGACTGCGCATCGACCAGCCGTTCGCCGCGTCTCGCGGGCCCGTCGGGGTCGCCGGCCGTACGGCCGATTACGTTGTCACGCTGAGTGCGCCGTCGGTGGCGAAAGCCTACAAGGATGCCGGCAGACTGAGCCGGGACGCGCAGCGGGTGCACGCGCGCGGCCTCAAAGCCGACCAGGACAAGGTCGCCGACCGCGTGCGTCAGCTCGGCGGCAAGGAAGTCGCTCGGGTAACCAAGGCGCTCAACGGGCTGGTCGTCTCGGTCGACGCACGCCAGGCCCGAGAGCTGGAGCAGATGGACGGCGTCTTGAGCGTGCGGCCGCTCAACCAGTACCAGCTCGACCTCAGCGAGACGGTGCCGTATATCGGAGCCGCCGCGGTGCAGGCGAGCGGCAACAATGGTGCCGGGATTCGCGTGGCGGTGCTTGACAGCGGCATCGACTACACGCACGTCGCCTTCGGCGGCGCCGGCACCGACGCGGCGTATGCGAACGCGTACGGCACGACCACGGCGGATCCCAGGAACACGACGCTGGACTTCTATTTCCCGACCGCCAAGGTCGTCGGCGGCTACGACTTCGTCGGCGAGGCGTGGACGGGCGCCAGCGGGAGCCCGCCCCTCGCGCCCGACCCCGACCCGATCGACTGCAGCCCGAGCGCCATCGGGTGCGGCGGCGGTCATGGCACGCACGTCGCGGACATCATCGCCGGCGTGACCTCCGGCCACGTCGGCGTCGCGCCGGGCGCGCTGCTCTACGCGGTGAAGGTGTGCAGCTCGATATCGACCTCGTGCAGCGGCGTGGCGCTGCTCCAGGGCGTGGACTTCGCGCTCGATCCCGACGGGGACGGCGACATCTCCGACCATGTCGACGTGATCAACCTGTCGCTTGGCTCGAGCTACGGCCAGGACGAGGACGATCTCACGGCGGCGCTCAACAACGCCTCGGACGCTGGAGTGGTCGTCGTTGCTTCGGCAGGCAACGCCGCGGACCGTCCCTACATCGTGGGCTCGCCGTCGAGCGGCCGCAACATCATCAGCGTCGCCCAGACGCAGGTACCTTCTGCGGAGCTCTTCCTGATCACGGCCGGCGCGGTGACCGCCGGCGGATCGTGGCAGCCGTGGTCCGGACTTCCGGTATTCGTGTCCGGACCTCTGCAGTACGGGGACGGCGCAGCAGGGAATCTCAATGGGTGCGCAGCGTTTACGGCCGGCTCACTGACGGGGAAGGTGCTCCTGGTCGACCGGGGCACCTGCGCCATCAGCATCAAGGTATCCAACGGTGCCGGCGGCGGCGCGCTCTCGGTCGTCGTCGCGAACAACGCGGCGCAGGCGCCCGGCGACCTTCCCCCCGATTTCAGCTTCGGCGGCGGAACGCCCAGCGTGCCGGGATACTCGATTACGCGGGCCGACGGCAATGCGCTCAAAACCGTGCTCGGCATGACCGCAACGATCGATCCGGCGTCGGCGGCAAGCCTGGTCGGCAACATGGTGTCCTCGTCTTCGCGCGGACCGTCGGTCAGCCGCAATTCGATCAAGCCGGACATCGGCGCGCCCGGCGCCTCGGTGTCGGCCGAGGTCGGCACCGGCATCGGCACGACCGCCTTCGGCGGCACGTCCGGAGCGGCCCCGATGGTGTCCGGCTCCGCGGCGCTGCTGTTGAAGGCACGGCCCGGCGCGTCGCCGGCCGAGGTCAAGTCACTGATGATGAATACGGGGGAGACCAACATCGGTCTCAACCCGGTCGGACTGCCCGGCGTTCTGGCTCCGATCACGCGCATCGGCGGCGGCGAGATCCGGATCAACAAGGCGGTCGCGAGCAAGACCGCGGCCTGGGACAAGAAGGACGAGGCAGGAAGCCTGTCCTTCGGTTACTACCCGATCGCGAAGAAGACCAAGGTGACGCGCACCGTGGTGGTCCACAACTACGGCAACGGCGATCGGAACTACACGATCGCGCCGTCGTTCCGCTATGGAAATGATGCGGCGAGCGGGGCGGTGACTTTCAAGGCGCCTCCGAGCATCCAGGTCAAGGGTGGCAAGAGCAAGGAATTCGACGTCGAAATCACGATCGACCCGAGCCGGCTGCCATTCTGGAACCTCGATGGCGGACCCAGCGGAGGGAGCGGTAACCTGCTGCAGGGCGTCGAGTTCGACGGCTACCTCACGATCAACGGCGGCACCAACAATACGGTCCGTCTCGCGTGGCAGGTGTTGCCGCACCGCGCGGCGGACGTGGCGGCCAGCGGCAAGAAGATCAACCTGAAGAAGGATGGGACGGGCTCGCTCAAGCTCAAGAACAAGAGCGACGTGCTCGACGGGGACTTCGATGTCTTCGCCCTCACCGGCCAGAGCGATCAGATCAAGAAGAAGTTCCTTCCGCAGCCCGGGGACAACTTCGCGGTTGTCGACCTCAAGTCGGTTGGCGTGCGGGTCGTCGATGATGTCGTCCAATTTGGAATCGACACGTACTGGGCGCGGGCGCATCCGAATTATCCCGCCGAATTCGACATCTACGTCGACTCCAACAACGATGGCGTGCCGGACTATGTCGTGTGGAACCTCGAAAACGGCGGCTTCGGCGCGACGGGCCAGAACGTGGTCGCGGTGGCAAATCTGACGACGGGCGCTGCTTCGGTCTTCTTCTACATCGACGCCGATCTCAATTCCGGGAATGCGATCCTCACGGCGCCGCTGGCCGCGCTCGGTCTCACGCCGAGCTCGACGTTCACGTTCTCCGTGTATGCCTTCGACAACTACTTCACGGGCAACCTGACCGATTCGATCGAGAACATGACGTTCACCGGCGACACGCCGCGCTTCGCCGCGTCGACGATCGGCGACACGGTTCCCGCCGGCGGTGAATTCGTTCTCGATGTCGCTGCAGTCCCCGCGGGTGCCGCGAAGTCTCCCGCGCAGACGGGCTTCCTCGTGATGTACCGTAATGCCGAAGGCAAGTCCCGCAAGGACGTCGGCAAGGACGAGGCGGAGGCCATCGAGGTGAAGCCGTAACACCGTGAATCGCTGCTGATGGGACGAAGGGCCACCCGCGGGTGGCCCTTCGCATATTTGGGTTCGCAACGCGCGACCGCGCCCGGCGCCGGCAGGATTGTGTCCGGATGTAACGGCGTCAACCACCCGCGGCCGAACCGCGTTGACGGGAGCACGAGACCGGCATTCCGCCTGAATCACTGCGGCGCCGGACCGTTACCGAAGGAGAGACCATGAAACGCATCGCTGCCGTCACCGCCGCCGCCGTGGTCGCCGCCGCGGCCGCGTTCGCCCCTCCGGCTTCCGCGAGCAATGTCGCGTGGGGCGTGTCGATCGGAGGACCCGGATTCGCCGTTTCCGCCGGCCAGCCGGGCTACTGGGGCGGCAATGGGTACCGGGGGTACGGATACCGTCATGGCTATTACCGGCCGTGGTACCGGCCGGTGGTCGTTCCGGCGCCGATCGTCTATCCCGCGCCCGTCTATGTCGCGCCCCGTCCGGTCTACGTTGCGCCCCGCCCGGTCTACGTCGCGCCCAGGCCGTACTACGGTTACGACGACGGCTACCGCTATTGAGAACGGTAGCGGATCCGATACACCGCCCCCGCCAGGTCGTCTGAAACGAGCAGCGAGCCGTCCGGCGCGACGAGCACGTCGGCCGGACGGCCCCACGCCTGCTCACCCGAGAGCCAGCCTTCGGCGAACGGCTCGTAGCCGATCGCCCGTCGGCGCTCGTCGAGCGTCACCAGCGTGACGCGATAGCCGATCTTCCTCGCGCGGTTCCACGAGCCGTGTTCGGCGATGAAGACCTGCTCGCGATAGCGCTGGGGGAATTGGGTCCCCGTGTAGAAACGCATGCCCAGCGCCGCGACGTGCGGCCCGAGCGTCTGCGCGGGCGGCGTGAATTCGCTGCACGCGCGCTTGCTCCCGAATTCGGGATCGACGATCGTGCCCGCATGGCAGTAGGGAAAACCGAAATCGAGTCCGGCCCTCGGTGCGTGGTTGAGGGTGTCCGGCGGTGAATCGTCGCCGAGCCAGTCGCGGCCGTTGACGGTGAACCAGAGGTCGCGCGTGCGCGGATCCCAGTCGAATCCCACGGAGTTGCGCTCTCCCTTGGCGAAGACCTCGAAGCCGCTGCCGTCGGGGTTCATCCGCGTGATGTTCGCGTAGCGCGCGGGATCGGGCTCGCAGACGTTGCACGGCGCGCCGACGTTGACGTAGAGCTTGCCGTCCGGACCGAACGCGATGAACTTGCGACCGTGGTGGCGGTCGCTCGGGAAGCGGTCGGTCACGACGACCGGCTTCGGCGGGTCGGCGACGCGCCGCTCGATGTCGTCGAAGCGCAGGATGCGGTCGATCGCGGACACGTAGAGCGCGCCGCCGCGAAACGCCACACCCGCAGGCTCCGCGAGCCCGGACGCGATAACCGTGATGGCAGCTTCGCCCTTCGCGCCGGGTGGCGGCAGCGACAGCGCGTAGACCTTGCCCGCCCCGGTCGAGCCGACGAAGAGCGTGCCGTTCGCGCCCCAGGTCATCGCGCGGGCATTCGGCACGCGCGCGACGACCTCGATCGAGAAGCCCGGCGGCAATCGGATCGTCTCGACCGGGAGCGTCGACTCCCCGCAGGCCGCGCACGCGAATCCCGCGAGGACGCCCGCCGTCGCGCGCCTCATCCGCATTGAGAATCTTTCAACGTCGTCTGCACTCGGTCCCCTCCCCGTCGCGGCGCGACCGCCGCGCACCCGCGAACCATTATCGCCTTGCCGGTGTCCGATTTGACAGTGCTTCCCGTGCTCCCTATCCTGCCCCTTCCGTCGCCGCGCCACTGCCGCTCGCGCGCGCCGGACTTGCCATGAACGCTCCCGCCACGCTCACCGCCGCGCGTCCCGGGCCCGCGGTGAGCGCTCAGGAGCTCGTCGCGTGGCCGCTGATCCGCACGCTCGTCGCCTTCGACACGACGAGCCGCGACTCCAATCTCGCGCTGATCGACTGGGTGATCGCCTACCTCGCCTCGCACGGCGTCGCATCCACGTTGACGTTCGACGACGACCGGCGCAAGGCGAACCTGTTCGCGACCCTGCCGGCACAGGACGGCAACGCGACGCAGGGCGGCATCGTGCTGTCCGGCCACACCGACGTGGTTCCCGTCGACGGACAGGCCTGGGACACGAAACCGTTCGAAGCGACGCGCGTCGGCGACTGCATCCACGGCCGTGGGGTCACCGACATGAAAAGCTTTTCGGCGACGGGACTCGCGCTCGTCCCGGAGTTCCTGCGCCGCGGGTTGAAGCGACCCATCCATTTTGCGCTCTCCTACGACGAGGAGGTCGGATGCGTCGGCGTGCGCCGCCTGATCGCCGATCTTGACCGGCAACGCGTCGCACCGCTCGGTTGCATCGTCGGCGAGCCTACGGGGATGGAGCTCGTCGTCGCGCACAAGGGCAAGAAAAGCTGGCGCTGCCGCGTGCGGGGCTTCGAGGCGCATTCGTCCCTGACCCCGCTGGGTGTGAACGCGGTGCAGATCGCCTGCGAGATCGTCACCTATCTGACAGGCATGGCGCGCGCGTTCCGCGACAACGGCGCGTTCGACCCCGCGTACGACGTTCCCTACACGACGGTCCACACCGGCGTGATCCGCGGCGGCACGGCGCTCAACATCGTGCCGCGCGACTGCTCGTTCGATTTCGAAATCCGGCACCTGCCATTCGACGATCCGGACGAGCTCTTCGCCGAGGTCGAGGCGTATGCGCAACGCTTCGTTCCCGCAATGCGCAAGGTGGCCGCGGACACTGGCATCGAGTTCGAAGCGCTCTCGTCGATGCCGGGGTTCGATACGCACGGCGAGAGCACGATCGCCGAGTGGGGCCGCATCTGCAGCGGCAGCGACGGCCACGGCAAGGTGTCGTTCGGTACCGAGGCCTCGCTCTTTCACGCAGCCGGGGTTCCGGCGATCATCTGCGGGCCCGGCCACATCGCGCAGGCGCATCAGCCGAACGAGTGGGTAAGCGTGGACCAACTCGCGCGCTGCGAGGCGTTCATGCGCCGGCTTGCCGACCGCGTCTGCGTCGCCTAGAAACCGCGCCAACGATGGACGCTTCCCGCGGGTTCCGCGCGCTCGAGAGCGACTGCGTGCCGCCCATCGAGGTCGCGTTTCCCGACCTCGACCGCTGGTCCGCCGGCAATGCCGGTCTGCCCTACACGTGGACGTTCGAGTCCGCGCGCGCCGGCCCCCACGTGCTCCTGCAAGCGCTCACGCACGGCAACGAGGTCTGCGGCGCGATTGCGCTCGACTGGCTGCTCGGCACGGGCTTTCGCCCATTGCGCGGCAGCCTCTCCGTGTGCTTTGCCAACTTCGCAGCCTATCGCACGTTCGATCCGGCCGATCCGTTCGCCTCGCGCTGCATCGACGAGGACTTCAACCGGCTATGGGATGAGGTCGTGCTGGACGGTCCGCACACGAGCGCCGACCTCGAGCGAGCGCGCGAGCTCCGGCCGCTTTACGACCGCACCGACTACCTGCTCGACCTGCACTCGATGACGGATCCCTGCGCGCCGCTCGCGATGGCCGGACGCCAGCGCAAAGGCGTCGAGCTCGCGCGTGCGCTCGGCATGCCGGAGCACGTCGTTGTCGACGGCGGCCACGCGGCCGGCCGCCGACTGCGCGATTACGCGTTCTTCGACGATCCGGCCGATCCGCGCAACGCGCTCCTGCTCGAGTGCGGTCAGCACTGGGAGAGCGCTGCGCCAGACGTCGCCCGGCAGTCCGCGCTGCGATTTCTGCGGCATTTCGGCATGGCCGGCCCGGACTTCCTTGATGCGCACCTGGAGCCGCTGCCGATGCCAGCGCAGAAGGTGATCGAGGTGACCGACGTCGTGACGATCGCAACCGATGCGTTCGCGTTCGCCCTTCCGGTGCACGGTCTCGCGGTGGTGCCCGCGGCGAACACGGTGCTCGCACGCGACGGCGGTGCGGAGATCCGCACGCCATACGACGACTGCGTGCTGATCATGCCGACGCGGCGGCCGAAGCAGGGCGAGACCGCGGTGCGGCTCGGCCGTTTCGTCGCGTGACACCGCGCTCGGTTCGGCCTCCGCACCGCCAAGTCTTGCGCGGGCCCTGCCGTCGGCCTCCGAACGCGACTCGCGATTGCTCACATCCCCTAGCCGCTTCGCGGCGTGGGGCCCCTGCTCGCCCGCTCGCGCGTTCCCCCGCTCCGCCGCTCGCGGCGCTGCTCAGGGCCGCGGCGCCGCTGCGACCGCGCGCTCCGCCGCGCGCACGAGTTCCGTGCCCGCGACGGCGGCCCACTTGTCGTACGTCGGCCGCGCTGCCGCCGCGAACGCGGCCGTTCCACTCGCCGTGAGGCGCAGGAGATCGGCGTCGCGACTCCTCAAGGTCGCGAGCGCCGCCTGCTCTTCGCGCAGCGCGATCTGCGCGAGTTCGCCGGCCGCGTCCCGCGCCGCGGCGGCAACCTGCGCGCGCACGTCCGCGCTCCAGCCGTCCCACGCCGCGCGATTGACCGCAAATACCGCGAGCTCCGCCACTGCGCCCCACAGCGTGACGTGCCGGGGCCCGAGCGTGTCGACGCGTGCCGCGACCATCGCCGCGATCGGGCCCTCCTGCGCGTCGAGCGTGCCCGCCCGGAACGCGGTGGCCGCGTCGGCGAACGACATCGCGTGCGGCTGCGCCCCGAGCCCCGCGTAGAAGTCAACGAGATAGCGCGTCCCGCCGATTCGTATCCGGAGGCCGCGCAGGTCGTCGGGGCTACGGACTGCCTTGGGGCGCGCCGCTATCGCACGATGGCCGAGCGGCGCGAGCGCGAGCGGAACCGCACCGGCCGCCTCGACCGCCGCGAACAAGCGGTCCTTGACTTCGCCCGTTGCGAGGAGCGCGAGCTGCCGCGGCTCCGGCGCGAGCCACGGCAGACCCGCGACGGCGAGCGGCTCGACTTGTGCCGACCAGTAGAGTGTCGAGCCGACGGCCAGATCCGCCGCGCCGTCGCGCAACGCGATGAACTCGCGCTCCGGATCGCGGTTCGCGAGCGAGGCGCCGGGATGGAGCGCGATCACGATCGTGCTGCCGCTGCGCTCGGCGATCCGCTTGGCCCACGCGTCCGCAGCCTGGCCGAGCGCGAACGCGGGACCGACCGCGACGGAGAGCTTCCATTCGCGCATCTTCGGTGCGTCCTGTGCGAGCAGAGACGTAGCTTGCAGCACACCTAGGCCGCCCCACACCAATGCTGAGACGACGGCGGCACCTCGGCACGCACGAATGGCCATCCTGCCCGCAGTCTACGAAGGGGCCGTGGCTGCGGTCAACGCGGCATCGCGGCCGGCGGTGATACCGCCTCGCGCACCGGCGCATCGCGCCAGTAGCGCCGGTCGTGCTCGCGCTCGCCGCGCGGCTGCCGCGGGACGCCCGGCGCGAAGGTGAACGTCAGCGCGCCGTCGTAGTCGGTTCGATAGCTGCGGACGCCTGCGGCCTCGTACCGCGCGACGACCGCCGGCCGCGGGTGGCCGAAGCGGTTGCGGTAGCCCGGCGTGTAAACAGCAATCTCCGGCGCCACCGCGGCGATGAACGCGTGTGTCGACGACGTGAGACTGCCGTGGTGCGGCACGAGCAGCACGTCGGACCTGAGGGCCCCGGGATCGTGACGCACGAGTTCGAGCTCGCCGCGCGCCTCGAGGTCACCGGTCAGGAGAACGCTGCCGTACGCAGAATCGATACGGACGACGCACGAGAGATCGTTCGGCTTCACGCGCGGCTCCTCGTAGAGTCCGGCCGCGGGTTGCAGCACCTCGAAGCGCACGCCGTCCCACTCCCACCGCTGTCCGGCGACGCAGCGGACCGCAGCCCCGGCGTCGCGTGCGCGTTGCGCGAGGATCGCATTGTCCTCGGGCAGCGACGACACGAGCCGGTCCACCGGCACGGTCTGCAGGATCGACAGCGCCCCACCGCTGTGGTCAGTATCTTGGTGGGTGACGATCATCGAGTCCAGGCGCCGGGTCCCTGTGGCGCGCAGATACGGCGCGACGATCCGGCCGCCGGCGTCGGACTCGTCGGTGAAACGCGGCCCCGTGTCGTAAAGAAGCACATGCGCGTGCGTGCGCACGACGACGGCGAGTCCCTGGCCCACGTCGAGCACTGTCAGCGTAACCGTTCCGGGGGCCGGCGCCGGCGGTCGGACCACGACCAGCGGCAGAAACGCGAGAACCCCGAGGCCGCGCGCCGGGACGCCGCGCGGCGCCGCCAGCCAGCCCACGCCGGCGATCGCGACGGCGACGGCCCATGGCGGCGGCGCGTGCTGCTGCCACACGGCCTCCGGCGCGCCCGCCAGCGCCTCGAGCGGCACCATCAGCACCGCGAACACCGCGTGCGCGGCCTCGAACGGCAGCGCCACCGGGGTGACGATGCCGAGGAGCGCGAACGGCACGACGACGAACGTGATGGCGGGGATCGCCAGCGCGTTGGCAAGGGGTGAGATCAAGGACACCTGCTGGAACAGCGCAAGCGTTCCGGGCACGAGCGCGATCGTGACCAGCATCTGCGTTCGCGCGGCGGCGCGCAGCCCGCGCGTGGCGCGGGCGGCGCGTGTGGGCGGCGGCGGACTGCGCAGCCTTCCCGCGTGCGCGTAGAGCAGGAGCCCGACCGCGCCGAACGAGAGCCAGAATCCCGGCGCGAATCCGGCCCAAGGGTCCCACGCGAGCACGGCGACGAGCGACCACAACCAGACGACCGCGGCGGTGCCCGGGCGAGAGAGCAGGAGCCCGATCGCGGCCACGACCAGCATGACGAGCGTGCGCATCGCCGGAACCTGCGCGCCGGCAAGCAGCACGTAGAGCGTCGCCGCGGCGATGCCGACGAGTGCTGCGACCTTGTGCGCCGGAACGCGCGTGGTGAGGCGCGTGCTGCGTCGCGCGAGCAGATACGCGAGCCCTCCCGCGAGTGCCGCGAACACGGTCACGTGCAGGCCGGAGATGCTGATGAGATGGGTGATGCCGGTGCGGTTGAAGATGCGCCACTGCGCCTCGGGAATCGCCCGCTCCTCGCCGATCGCGAGCGCGACGATCACGCCGGCGTACGGCGCGCCCGGCAGAGCCGCGACGATCCGCGCGCGCACCGCGGCCCGCGCACGTTGCACGTAATCCGTCGCGCGTCCGGAAAATGCAGCGAGCCGCCCGTTCGCCTCGGCGTCGCGTACGTAGCCTGTCGCGCGAAAGCCGTTTTCGAGCAGCCACGCCTCGACGTCGAAGCCGTGGGGATTGACCGTGCCGTGCGGACGCTTGAGCCGGACCACGAGCCGCCAGCGCTCGCCGGCACCCAGGGCCGGCACCTCGCCCCGCTCGCCGTCTTTTGCCCGCGGCGCGTACCAGGCGAGCGACAGCCGCGACGGAACGACGGCCTTCGCCGTCTCCACACGCTCGACCGCGAGCGCGAAGCGCACGCCGAGATCGGAGGACTGTGGCAGGTCGTCGATCACGCCGACGAGCGCGATGTCGACGCCTTCCCATGCCGGAGGGAGCGCGTCGGCGAGGCGGATCTCGGCGCGCCACGCCGCGTAGCCGAAGCCGAGCGCGGTGGCCCCGGCGGCGACCACCGCTGCGACGAGACCGCGGATGGCGATCGATCCCGGCGCGACCGCGCGCAACGCTCCCGCAGCGAACCCAGCGACCATGACAGCGGCGATCCACGGCGCGACGGGCGGGAGCGCCGGCCGCCATTGCAACAGCACCGCACCGGCAGCGAACGCGGCGAGCGCGGCAGGCAGGACGGGCATCGAGGTCTCCGCGCCGACGACGGCGCGCACGGCGACCCAGTCACGTGCGCGCGCGTGCGAAAGACTCTAGGCGCGCGGCCGGCGCCGCGCCATCCGCCGAAAGGACGAAGTGCCGTGAAGGAGTTGCGACGGATCAGTCGGCCGGCGCGTCGATGTAACGCGCGAGCTCGATCAGGTTACCGTCGGGATCGCGGACGTAGACCGACTCGATCGGTCCGAGCGCGCCGGTGCGCACGACAGGCCCTTCCTCGACCGGAATTCCGCAGGCAGCGAGGTGCGCAACGACGGCGGCAGCGTTCTCGGCAACGATCAGGCAGACGTCCGCCGAGCCCGCGGTGGGCCGTGCCGCGATCGCCGCGACGCGACCGCCGCCGCCTTCCGGCGTTTGCCCGACCGGATGCAGGTTGAGCTTCTGGCGGCCGAACGCGAGCGCCTTGCGGCCCGCGCCGAACGTCACCTCCTTCATTCCGAGCACTTCCGTGTAGAAGCGAATCGTCGCCGCGACGTCGCGGCAGGTGAGCACGAGGTGGTCGATCCGCTCGACGGTCAGCATCGGTTCACTCCGCGGCCTCCGCACGGTCGAGTCAGCACGGTGCGCCGAGTCGTCGGCCGCGCTCGATCGCTCGGCGACGGGCGGCCTCCACGTAATGCCGAGTCGATTCCAGCTCCGCACGTCGGCCGCCGCCACGTGCTCGCGGACGCGCCCTTCGGGCCTTGGCTCCGCCCCGCTCGCACGGGCGTCCTCGGGCCTTGGCTCGCTGGCGCTCGCCCGCCGTCGCTCACTCGATGACCTCGTCCGCGCGCGCAAGTACGGTCGGCGGCAGCTTGATGCCCAGCGCCCTCGCGGTCTTGGCGTTCACCACCAGCCTGAAGGTCGACGCCAGCTCGAACGGCAGCTCGGCCGGCTTCGCTCCCTGCAGGATGCGCGCCGTGTAGTCGGCTCCGCGCAAGGCCGTCGTGACCGGATCCGTCCCATACGACAGCAGCCCACCCGCTTCCGGGTACTCCTGGCGCGCGTAGATTGCGGGAATGCGCAGGCGCGCTGCCGCCTCCACGATCTGCTGCCGCTGCGGGACCAGCGACGCCGTGGTGGCGACGACGAGCACGTCGGTGCGATTGCGCTCCATCGTCGCGAACGCCTGCTCGACCCGGCTCCGGTCGATGCCGTCCAGCGCCTGAGCGGCGAGGCCCAGCGGTCCGGCGCGCTCCTCGACGTTGCGGAACACCAGCATCTCGCCCGGGTTGGCCATATCGGTGAGGTACGCGAGCGTCTTCGCCTTCGGCACGACTTCGCGCGCGAGCTCGACCCATTTGCCCGCGATCTCCGCTTGGTTGTTCGCGACGCCGGTGAGATTGCCGCCCGGCCGGGCGAGGCTCGCCACGAGGCCGGACTTGACGGGATCTGCGGGGCCGATGGCCACGATCGGAACGACTGCCGTCGCTTTTTTCGCGGCGAGCGCCACGGTCGTCGTCACGACGACGAGCACGTCGGGCTTCAGCGCGACGAGCTCGGCAGCGAGCGCCGGCAGCCGGCTGGTGTCGCCGCCCGCCCACCGCTGGTCGATGACGACATACGGACCTTCCGCGTACCCGAGCTCCTCCAGTCTCTCCCGAAAGCGCCTCCAGAACCACGCACGGGTGGCCTCGGGCGCATCGTCGAGGATGGCGATGCGCGTCGGCGTGTCGCGCCGCTTGTCCTGCCCGTATCCGGACCACGCGCGACCGCCGACACCCAGCGCAACGAGTGCCAGCATCGCAGCTCGACGCTTCATGCGTCCCTCCCTCGTGAACGTGGCGGCCGATCCTGCGCGATCGCCGCCGCGCGGATTCTACGATGCATTCCGGCCCGGACCAAGCGACGCGGACGCGCCTAGATGCCGCCCATCACGTGGACTTTGGCCACAACACCATCTGCGTGCAGCGGAAGAGCGCGATCGTGCCGCCGTCGTCGTGGCGCGTGACGGTCGCATCCCAGACCTGCGTCGTACGGCCGAGATGCGCGGGCTTGGCAACGCACGTGAGCGTGCCTTCGCGCGCGGTGCCGATGAAGTTGGTCTTGAGCTCGATCGTCGTGAAATTCTCCGCGCCTGTCGGCAGGTGCGCGATGCAGCCGTACCCGCATGCGGTGTCGGCGAGCGCGACGACGGTCGCGGCGTGCAGGTAGCCGTTCGGTGCCAGCAGCTCGGGCCGAATGTCGAGCTCGGCGACGAGCAGCCCCTGCTCGACCGCCATCACGCGAAAGCCGAAGAGTGCCGGCAGCCGGCCCGCGCCGCGTTGATTCAGGACCTCGACCGTCGTGCCGGGTCGCAGCGACATCGAAGACTCCTTTCGGTTTCCCGCCTCCGGCGCCGACTACAGGTGCTGCTCGACCCAGCCCGCGACGGACGCGAGTGCCGCGGGCAGCGCCGCTGCGTTGGTACCCCCGGCCTGCGCCATGTCGGGCCGCCCGCCGCCCTTGCCGCCGACCTGCTGCGCGACGTGGTTGACGAGCTCGCCGGCCTTCACCTTCGCGATGAGATCGGGCGTCACGCCCGCGATCAGCGTCACCTTGCCGTCGGCGACCGCAGACAGCACGATCGCCGCTGAGCCGAGCTTGTCCTTCAACTTGTCCATCGTCTCGCGCAGGCCCTTCACGTCGGCGCCGTCGAGCGTCGCCGCGACGACCTTCGCACCCTTGACGTCGACGGCGCTCCCAGCGAGGTCGTCACCGGCCGAGGCGGCCGCCTTCGCCTTGAGCTTCGCGAGCTCGCGCTCCGTGGCCTTCGCCGACTCGATCAGCTGCGCGATCTTCGTCTCGATTTCCGAAGCGGGCGCCTTCAACGCTGCCGCCGCCGCGGCGATCGCCTGCTCCTGCGCCTGCACCCACGCGAGCGCGTTCTCGCCGGTGACAGCCTCGACCCGCCGGATGCCTGCGGCGACGCCGCCCTCGCTCACGATCTTGAAGAAGCCGATGTCGCCGGTGCGCGCGACGTGCGTGCCACCGCAGAGCTCGCGCGAGGTGCCGATGTCGAGCACGCGCACTTCATCGCCGTACTTCTCGCCGAAGAGCATCATTGCGCCCGCCTTCTGCGCCTCGGAGATCGGCATCACGCGCGCCTGCGTCGCTGCATTCTCGAGGATTTCGCGATTGACGATGCGCTCGACGCGGCGGATCTCGTCGTCGGTCATCGGCGCGTTGTGCGCGAAGTCGAAGCGCGTCTTGTCGGGGTCGACGAGCGAGCCCTTCTGCTGGACGTGCGCTCCGAGCACCTCGCGCAGCGCCTTGTGCATCAAATGCGTCGCCGAGTGGTTGCGCACGGTCCGCGCGCGCGCCACGTGGTCGACGCTCGCAGCCACCGTGTCGCCGACCGCGAGCTCGCCGGTCTTCACCATGCCGATGTGCCCGACGACGTCGGGCTGGATCTTCTGCGTGTCCTCGACCGCGAAGAGCGTGAGGCACGAGCCGCCCTTCGTGAGCTCGCCGCGGTCGCCGACCTGGCCGCCCGATTCGGCGTAGAACGGCGTCTCGCTGAGCACGACCACACCGGGCTCGCCGGCCGCGAGCGACGCGACGGCCGTCCCGTCCCGATAGAGCGCCGTCACGCGGCCTTCGTACGACAGCGTCTCGTAGCCGCGAAAGCGGGTCTTCTGCCCCACGTATTCGAGCTGCGCGCCCATCTTGAACTGGCTCGCGGCGCGTGCGCGCTCGCGTTGCGCGTCCATCGCGCGTTCGAACCCGGCCTCGTCGACCTTGACGTTGCGTTCGCGGCAGACGTCCGCGGTCAGGTCGAACGGGAAGCCGTACGTGTCGTAGAGCGTGAACGCGGTCTCGCCGTCGAGCATCTTCGTACCGCCCGCAAGAGCCTGCTCGAGCATCTTCATCCCGTTCTCGATCGTCTCGCCGAAGCGCTCCTCCTCCTGCTGCAGCACCTGCGCGACGCGCTTTGCGTCGCGCCGCAGCTCCGGATATGCGTCGCCCATCACGCGGTCGAGGTCGGGCACGAGCCGGTGGAAGAACGGCTTCTTCTGCCCCAGCTGGTAGCCGTGACGGATCGCGCGGCGGACGATGCGCCGCAGCACGTAGCCACGACCCTCGTTGCCGGGGATCACGCCGTCGACGATCAGGAACGCGCACGCGCGGATGTGGTCTGCGATGACGCGCAGGCTGGGCGAGAGCAGGTCCTTCGCCGCGGTCTCGCGCACTGCGGCGCGGATCAGGTCCTGGAAGAGGTCGATCTCGTAATTCGAGTGCACGCCTTGCAGCACCGCCGCGAGGCGCTCGAGCCCCATGCCGGTGTCGACCGACGGCTTGGGCAGCGGGTGCAACGTGCCCTTGTCGTCGCGATTGAATTGCATGAACACGAGGTTCCAGATCTCGATGTACCGGTCGCCTTCGGCCTCGGGCGACCCCGGCGGCCCACCCCAGACATGCGGGCCGTGGTCGTAGAAGATTTCGGAGCACGGGCCGCAGGGACCGGTGTCGGCCATCTGCCAGAAGTTGTCGCTCGCGTACTTGGCGCCCTTGTTGTCGCCGATCCGGATGCAGCGCTCGGCCGGAACGCCGATGTCCTTGGTCCACAGGTCGTAGGCTTCGTCGTCGTCGACGTAGACGGTCGTCCAGAGCTTTTCCGGCGGCAGCCTGTACACCTTCGTCAGCAGCTCCCATGCGTAGCGGATCGCGTCGCGCTTGAAATAGTCGCCGAAGCTGAAGTTGCCGAGCATCTCGAAGAACGTGTGATGGCGCGCCGTGTAGCCCACGTTCTCGAGGTCGTTGTGCTTGCCGCCGGCCCGCACGCAGCGCTGCGCGGTCGTCGCGCGCTTGTACGGCCGCTGCTCCTGCCCTAGGAACACGTCCTTGAACTGGACCATGCCGGAGTTGACGAAGAGCAGCGTCGGATCGTTCGCGGGAACGAGCGACGAGCTCGGGACGATCGCGTGCCCGCGCTCCTCGAAGTAGCGCAGGAAGCGGCTGCGGATGTCGTTGGCTTTCATGCGAAGGTGTAGGTGGCGGGACCACGCCCATCGGGGCCGCCCCTCGGCAAAGCCGTTGATTTTACGCGGGAAGCGGGGCGGCCGCCACTCTGACCGCCCGATCCCGCTCACTCCGCCGGCGGGTCTCGCAGGAGCCGGAGGATCGCCGACAGCGCGAAGCCGCGGCTTTGAAGAAATCGAACCTGGCGCGCCTTCTCGCGATCGTTCGTGGGCGCAACGCCGAACCGCCGCCGCCACAGGGCGACCATCGCTTCCCGATCGTCGACGTCGGTCGTCGCGAGCGCTGCCCCGGCGACATCCGCGGCCACCCCCTTGTCCTTCAGCGCGGCCGCAATCGCGCGCCGGCTGAAGGCGCCCGCCTTGCGCTCCACCTGCGCCTGCGCGAACCGGGCGTCGGACAGATAGCCGAGCGCTGCGACCTCGTCTAGCACGGCATCGGCGTCCTGCGGTGCGGCGCCGCCCCCGACGAGCTTCGCGCGGAGCTCCGCGCGCGAGTATTCGCGCCGGGCGAGCGCGCCGATCGCGCGCGCCTTGAGCGATGCCGGCACCCGCGCGGACGAGGACGGGCGTCCGCCGCGCATCGACGTGCGGCTATTCCTCGGGCGGCGGTTCGCCGCGTGCGCGCAACGCGCCCGGGACCGGCACCCCGACCACGCCGCGGATCTTCGCTTCGATCTCCTCGGCGATCTCCGGATGCTCGCGCAGGAACTCGCGCGTGTTGTCCTTGCCCTGGCCGATCTTCTCGCCGTTGTACGCGTACCACGCGCCCGACTTGTCGACGATGTCGTGCGCGACGCCGAGCTCGATGATCTCGCCGTGGCGCGAGATGCCCTCGCCGTAGAGGATGTCGAACAGCGCTTCGCGGAACGGCGGCGCGACCTTGTTCTTGACGACCTTGACGCGCGTCTCGTTGCCGATCACTTCCTCGCCCTTCTTGATCGCGCCGATCCGGCGGATGTCGAGGCGCACTGACGCGTAGAACTTGAGCGCGTTGCCGCCCGTCGTGGTCTCCGGATTGCCGAACATCACGCCGATCTTCATCCGGATCTGGTTGATGAAGATCACGAGCACGTTCGCGCGCTTGATGTTGGCGGTGAGCTTGCGCAGCGCCTGGCTCATCAGCCGCGCCTGCAGGCCGGGCAGCTGGTCGCCCATCTCGCCCTCGATCTCGGCCTTCGGTACGAGCGCCGCGACCGAGTCGATGACGATGACGTCGATGCCCCCCGAGCGCACGAGCATGTCGGCGATCTCGAGCCCTTGCTCGCCCGTGTCCGGCTGCGAGATCAGGAGCTCGCCCACGTTCACGCCGAGCTTGCCGGCGTAGACCGGATCGAGCGCATTCTCGGCGTCGATGTAGGCGGCGGTGCCCCCCGCCTTCTGCACCTGCGCCACGACCTGCAGCGACAGGGTCGTCTTGCCGGACGCTTCCGGCCCGTAGATCTCGACGACGCGGCCGCGCGGCAGCCCGCCGACGCCGAGCGCGATGTCGAGGCCGAGCGAACCGGTCGACACGACCTGCAGGTCGTTCTGGATCTGGGCATCGCCCATCTTCATGATGGAGCCCTTGCCGAATTGCTTCTCGATCTGCGCGAGCGCAGCAGCGAGCGCCTTGTTCTTCTGGTCGTCCATGGAGGAAGAATCGAGTGGCATGTCCTGGTTCTCCGGAGTATCGCCCGGCGGCCTGGCGGCCGGGTAGGCGGGGGATACGCTGGGTCATGATGGCATAGAACGATCGTTCGATGCAACCCCCCGAATGGCCTAGAGAGGCTCTTTCAGCGGCCCCGGCCAAGCCGGGTGAATACGGTCCCACAGTCCCGACAGCGCAACGATCACCGAAGCCTCCCGGACAGCGGCCCGGTCGCCCGGAAAGCGCCTCGACTCGGCCTCGACGACCCTCCCCCGCACGGCCCAGGCGAACCAAACGAGACCTACCGGCTTCTCCGGAGTCCCGCCCGCGGGCCCGGCAACGCCGGTGACCGCGACGGCAATGTCGGCGCGACTCCGCCCGAGCGCGCCGGCGGCCATCTCCCGCACGGTCGCCTCGCTGACGGCGCCGAACCGGGCGAGCGTCTCCGGCCGCACGCCGAGGAGATCGACCTTCGCCTCGTTCGAATAGGTGACGAAGCCCCGGTCGAACCAGCCCGAGCTGCCGGCAATGTCGGTGACCGCACCGGCGACAAGGCCGCCCGTGCAAGACTCGGCTGTGGCGAGGGTCCACTTCCGCAGGGCGAGCACGCGCCCCAGTTCGGCGGCGAGATCTTGCACCGGGCCGGTCATGCGCGCCGTCCGCTCCGGCGATTAGTCGCGCATGCCCGGTTGTCGGGCGCCCTGTGTCGCTTGGTGACGCGCGGCCTCCGCACCGATTGATCGGCTCGTTGCTGTGCGGGGTCGGCTGCCACCCGCGCTCGCAGACGCGAGCTTCCCTCCTTGGCTTCGCCCTGCTCGCGCTGGCGTCCTGGGGCCTCGGCTCGCTCGCGCTCGCCCGCCTCGTTCACTCGCACCTCCCCGGAGGCCCGCGGTAGTGATACGTGTACACCGTCGCGAAGCCGAGCTTCCGATAGATCGCGAGCGCGGGCGCATTGTCCGCACTGACTTGAAGGTACGCGGCGTGCGCGCCATGCTGCCATGCCCACGACAAGAGCGACGTGCACGCGAGCGTCGCATAGCCATTGCCGCGCGCGGCCTCCGCAGTGACGACGTCGTAGAGGCCGGCGAGATCGCCCTCGACCGCGACCTGCGCGGTGCACACGATCTGCCCGCCGGCGCGGACGGCGATGCAGCGCTTGTCGAGCGGCGAGTTCGAGAGGCGCTCGCGATGCGCGTCGCGCTGCGCGGCCGACGACTGCCGCAGTGCACCTGCCGCCTCGACGAACGCGTCGGCGCCGAGCGCGTCGATCGCAACGTCGTCCCCCGTCGCGGGCACCTCTGGCGCGCGCTCGAGCACCGCGGCCTGCACGAGCGTCTCCTCGAACGCGAGGTAGCCGCGATCGGCGAGCGCCGCCTCGAGGTCGCCGGGCTGGTTGAACGGCGTCATCCGGAAGAGCGTGGCCAGCCCGTGCTGCGCATAGATGCGCTCGCAATGCTCGATCTTGCGCGCGAGCGGCAAGGTCGAGCCGAAATGCGCGTTGACGCTGCGCGCGCGCTTCGCCTTCCCCGCGGAGAGCCGCAGGAGCCAGCCGTCGTAGAAGAGCTGACGCTGCGTCTGCAGCGCGTTCAGGCCCGCCTCCTCGATCCGCCGCGGATCGCTCGGCACCGCAGATTTGGGCGTGCCGTGCGTCATGCGACGAAGCGCTGCCATAGCGCGAACACGAGCAGCGCGTAGCCGGCCGCGAGAAGGTCGTCCAGCATGACGCCGACGCCGCTCTTGAGCGCAGCGTCGAGCTGCCGGATCGGCGGCGGCTTGACGATGTCGAAGACGCGAAAGAGTAGGAAGGCGAAGGCGATCCGCACCGGCTCGGCGCCGACGAACCACAGCACGATCAGGAACGCGACGATCTCGTCGACAACGATCGCGCCGTGGTCCGGCACCCCGAGCGCGCGCCCCGTGACGCCGGCCGCCCAGACGCCGACGAGCGCGAGGGCGACGATCGCCGCCGCGTACACGGCGTCGGAACCGGACGCGCGCAGCGCGGCAGCGAGCGGAATCGCGAGCAGGGTACCGAACGTTCCCGGCGCGACGGGCGACAGGCCCGCGCCGAAGCCGAGCGCGATGAAATGCGCGGGATGGCGCACGAGGAAGTGGAGCGTCGGCGCGGTCGCGGTCATCCGAAGTGATCGTACGCACGCGGCAACGCGGGCAGCGGCGCGCCGCGCGCGTCGAGGACGGCGAGCCCGCTCTCACGCACGACCGATCCGATGCGAGACAGCGGCAGCGGCAGCACCGCCGCGATCGCCTCGATCTGCGTGGCCGACCCACGCGGCGCCGTGAACAGGAGCTCGTAGTCATCACCGCCAGCGAGCAGGCACTCGAGCGCGAGCGCGCGCTCGTCCCCGGCGAGCTTGGCGTCGAGCGTCGCCGAGCGCGGCACGGCGGCGAGCTCGACGCGAGCGCCCACGCTCGACCGCGAGAGGATGTGACCGAGGTCGCCGGTGAGGCCGTCCGAGACGTCGATCGCCGCGGTCGCGATGCCGCGGAGTGCGAGGCCGAGCGCGATGCGCGGCTGCGGCCGATCGAGTCGCGCGCGACACATGGTCAGCGCGTCGGCGGCGAGCGAGGTCCGCCCAGCGAGCGCGGCGACCGCGAGCGCGGCGTCGCCGAGCGCCCCGGAGACCCAGACGTCGTCGCCGGGCTTCGCGTGCCCGCGCGTAAGCGCCATGCCGGCGGGCACTTCGCCGATGATCGTAACGCACAGGTTGCGCGGCCCCCGCGTCGTATCACCGCCGACCAGGTCGACGCCGTTCGCATCGGCGAGCGCGAGGAATCCCTTCGCGAACGCGGTGAGCCACGCGGGGTCCGCGTCCGGCAACGCACAGGCGAGCAGCACCCAGCGCGGCGTCGCGCCCATCGCCGCGAGGTCGGAGAGGTTCACCGCGAGCGTCTTGTGGCCGAGCGCCTCCGGATCCGTGCCGGCGACGAAGTGCCGATTTTCGACCAGCATGTCGGTGGAGACAGCGACCTCGCAGCCGGGCGTCGGCACGAGAGTGCCGCGTCATCGCCGACGCCCAACGCGACCGACTTCGACCGCGGCGGTCGCGTGAAGATAGCGCGCGATCAGCTCGAACTCGTTCACGGGGGGCCCCGCTCAGCGCGGCGCATCGCCGACGTCGCGCTGCCAGCGCGCGAGGAGCCGCTTCTTCTCGGCAGGTGCGCCGTACTTCGCCGGGTCGATGTCGACGACGCGAGCATTCGCGAATCGCGCCGCCTCGGGCCGCACGTCGGCCTGCCGGTTCGCAGGAAGGATCAGGTTCTTCGTCCGGTTGGCGAGCTCCTGCGCGCCCTTCGTGAGCGCCCAGTCGTAGAACGCGCGCGCCTCGACCGGATTCGGACCGCCCGCGACGATGGCCATCCCGCCGAGCGCGTCGCCCGTGCCCTCGCACGGGATCGTCACCTCGACCGGAAAACCCTGCGAGCTGCTGCGTCACGAACTCGTGGACGAAGGTGACGCCGACGGCGGCCTCGCCGCGCGCGACGGACGGACCCTGTGCGGTGCCCGACTGCGTGTAACGGATCACGTTGGGCGCGAGCCGGCGGAGGTAGTCGAACGCGCCGTCCTCGCCGTAGAGCGCGATCAGTGTGACCAGGATCGTGTAGCCGGTGCCGCTCGTCACCGGGTTCGAGAGCTCGACTTCCCTTCGGTAGTCGGGCTTCGCGAGATCGGACCAGCAGCGCGGTGCGGCGAGATTGCGCTTCGCGAGCAGCTCGGGATTCGTGCCGAAGCCCAGGATGATGCGGTAGATCGCGACGGCACGGTCGCCGGTCTCGCGCGCCTGTCGCTGCGCCCACGGATGGAGTTCGACGAGCTTCGGCGAGCGGTACGGCGCGAACAGGCCCTCGGCCGCGCCCTGCAGGAACGAGTCGAACGTACCGCCGTACCAGACGTCGGCCTTCGGATTGTCGCGTTCGGCGCGGAGCTGCGCGTAGACCTCTCCGGTCGCCTTGCGCGTCATCGCGACGGCGATGCCCGTCTCGCGCGTGAACGTCTGCGCGGCGAGCTCGCACGCGTCGGGGTCGTGCGTGCAATAGACGACGAGCGGTGCGGCGCCGGCGCAGGGCGCGAGCGCCCAGCCGATGGCCGCGGCGGCGACGACGAACAGACGCGCCGCGACGCGAGCCATGAAATTCAACCGGCCGCGCCGGCCGCGCGTTCGCGCTCCGCCGCGAGCGCCCGGATCTCGTCGGCGCGTATCGCGCCGGCGAGCTTGTCGAGCACGCCGTTGACGAACTTGTGGCCGTCGGTCCCGCCGTAGGACTTCGCGAGCTCGACCGCCTCGTTGATGACGACGCGATACGGGATCTCGGGACGGTGCGCGAGCTCCCAGGCGCCGATGACGAGGATCGCGCGCTCGACGGGCGAGAGCTGCGCGGCGGTGCGGTCGAGCCACGGCGCGAACCGCGCGACGAGCGCGTCGTAGTCGGAGGTGACGCCCGACCACAGCGTTTCGAAATAGGCGCCGGTCAGCCTGCGCGAAGCCGCCGGCTTCCGCGAGCTGCGCGTGGATCGCCGCGGGCGCGTTGCCCGAGAGCTGCCGCTGGTAGAGGCCCTGCAGCGCGAACTCGCGCGCGCGGCGGCGCGGATTAGATCTCATCGATCGCGTCCAGCAGGTTCGCGAGCTCGAGCGCCGCCTGCGCGGCGTCGTACCCCTTCGCGTCGGCGCGCGCCTGCGCCTGCTCTTCGGTGTCCGTCGTCAGGATGCCGTTGCCGATCGGGATGCCGGATTCGAGCTGGACGCTGGACACGCCGGAGGCCGACTCGTTGGCGACGATCTCGAAGTGGTAGGTCTCGCCGCGGACGACGGCGCCGAGCGCGACCAGCGCGTCGCAGTCGCCCGCCTGCGCGAGACGCTGCAGCGCGAGCGGCGCCTCGAGCGCGCCCGGCACCGTGACGACGACGATGTCGCGCTCGGCGACCCCCGCCTCGGCGCACGCGCGGAGCGCGCCGGCGAGGAGCGCGTCGGCGATCGCGCCGTTGAAGCGCGAGACGACGATGCCGACGCGGCGGCCCTTGCCGGACGTGTCCGGATCGATGCGCTTGACGTCGGACATGGGGGACTGCTCCGCCTACGAGGCCTTGCGCAGCGGCGGCTGCTCGAGATAGCCGGTCACTTCGAGATCGAAGCCCGTCATGCTCGGCATCTTGCGCGGCTTCGCCATCAGGCGCATCCGGCCGACGTTCAGGTCGCGCAGGATCTGCGCGCCGATCCCGTAGTTGAGGAGATCGACCTTCGCCGAGACCGCCGGCTGCGTCGGCCATCGCGCGCTGGCGCAGCTCGTGCGCGCTCTCGGGCCGGTGCAGGAGCACGACCACGCCGCGGCCCGCCTCGGCGATCGCCGCGAGCGCCGCGGGGATCGTCCACGAATGCGACGTGCTCGCGACGTCGAGCAGGTCCATCACCGACACCGGCTCGTGCACGCGGACGAGCGTCTCGGAGTCGGGCGACAGCGGTCCGCGCACGAGCACGAGGTGCGTCGCGTCGGTCAGCTTGTCGCGATAGACGACGAGCCGGAACGCGCCGTGCACGGTCGTCAGCGGACGCTCGGCGATCCGCTCGACCAGCGTCTCGGTGCGGCTCCGGTAGTGGATCAGGTCGGCGATCGTCCCGATCTTGAGCCCGTGCGCGTGCGCGAACGCGAGCAGGTCCGGGCAGCCGCGCCATCGTGCCGTCGTCGTTCATGATCTCGCAAAGCACGGCGGACGGGTTGAGCCCGGCGAGCCGCATCAGATCGCAGCACGCCTCGGTGTGGCCGGCGCGCACGAGCACGCCGCCCGGCTGCGCGATCAGCGGAAACACGTGGCCCGGCTGCACGATGTCGTCGGGCGACGCGTCGGGCCGCGCGGCGACCTGCACGGTGCGCGCGCGGTCGGCGGCGGAGATGCCGGTCGTGATCGCCTTCGGCCGCCTCGATCGAGACCGTGAAGTTCGTGCCGTGGACGGAGCGGTTGTTGGCCGTCATCGGCGGCAGCCGCAGCCGTTCGGCGTGCTCGGCGGTGATCGGCATGCAGATCAGACCGCGGCCGTGCTTCGCGAGGAAGTTGATCTTCTCGGGCGTGACGAAGTCCGCGGCGAACACGAGGTCGCCTTCGTTCTCGCGGTCCTCCTCGTCGACGAGGATGACCATCCGGCCGGCCTTGAGGTCGGCGACGATCTCCGTGGTCGGGCTCAGGGTCATGGCGGCGGAATGCGGCGGCGAAAGGCGTCATTTTACTCCGCGTCGCACCATCGCCGGTATCGTGCGGGGTCATGCGGTCACGGGAACCAGGGCAGGCGCCGGCGCCCGCACGCGGAACCACGCCGCGTAGAGCGCGGGCAGAAAGCCCAGCGTCAGAACCGTCGCGACGACGAGCCCGCCCATCATCGCCACCGCCATCGGCCCGAAGAACGCGCTCCGCACGAGCGGAATCATGCCGAGCACCGCGGCGGCGGCGGTGAGCACGATCGGCCGGAAGCGGCGCGTCGTCGCACCGACGATCGCTTCCTGTGGCGCGAGCCCGGCCGCGATGTCCTGCTCGATCTGGTCGACCAGGATGATCGAGTTGCGCATGATGATCCCGGACAACGCGATCGTCCCCAGCATCGCGACGAAGCCGAACGGCAGCCCGAACACGAGCAGTCCCGCAGTCACGCCGATCAGTCCCAGCGGAGCCGTGAGCAGGACCATCAGCGTGCGCGAGAAGCTCCGCAGCTGGATCACGAGGAGCGTGAGGATGGTCAGCACCATCAGCGGCACGCCGGCGACGATCGACGACTGCCCGCGCGCGGAGTCCTCGACCGCGCCGCCGATCTCGATCCGATAGCCCAACGGCAGCGACGCGCGCAGCGCGGCGAGCTGCGGGTCGATCCGCTTCGCGACGTCGGGGCCCTGCGCATCGCCCAGCACGTCGGAACGCACGGTGACGGTCGGCAGCCGATCGCGGCGCCAGAGGATCCCATCCTCCTGCTCGTAGCGGATGTCGGCGATCTGCGTGATCGGCACCGCTTTGCCGCCGCGCGCGGGCAGCGCGAGGTCCTTCAAGAACGACAAGCGCGCGCGCTCCGGCGCCGCGCCGCGCAAGAGCACTTCAATCTGCTTGTCCCGCTCGCGGACATAGGTAACCGTGAGCCCGGACACCGAGTTGTTGAGGAAGGCGGCGAGGTCCTGCGACGAGAAGCCCAGCACGCGCGCCTTGTTCTGGTCGACGGCGAGCCGGATCACCTTCGTCGGCTCGTCGGAATCGAACTGCGCGTTGGTGACCTCGGAGTCGGCGCGCACGACCGCCATCACCTGCTGCGCGATCGCGCGCACGCGGGCCAGGTCCTCGCCGGACACGCGGAACTGCACCGGGAAGCCGACGGGCGGTCCGTTCTCGAGGCGCGACACGCGGCCGCGCAGCTCCGGGAAATCGTCGTCGAACAGCCGGATCAGGCGGGCACGCACGCGCTCGCGCTCCTGGTTCGACTTCGCGACGAGCACGAACTGCGCGAAGTTCGACGTTCTGGAGCTGCTGGTCGAGCGGCAGGTAGAAGCGCGGACTGCCCACGCCTACGTAGGCGACGTAGCTCTCGATGCCCGGCTCCGCGTCGAGGATGCCCTCCATCCGCTTCGCCTGCGCGAGCGTGGCCGCGAACGAGCTGCCCTCGGGCAGCCGCAGGTCGACGATCAGCTCGGGCCGCGACGACGACGGGAAGAACTGCTGCGGCACGAGCCGGAACGCGGCGAGCGAGAGCGCGAACGCGGCGAGCGTCGCGCCGATCACGACGTACCGGTGGGCGACGCTCCACCCGACGAGCGCGCGGAAGCGGCGATAGAACGGCGTATCGTAGACGCGGTCGGGCTCGCCGTGAGCGGCGTCGCGCGCAAGCGGCTCCGGCAGCCCCCGCAACCGCGCCCAGAGCCGCGCGGCGAGCGATGCCCGCCGCGTCTCCTTGAAATCCGGCAGCATCCGGTAGCCCAGGTACGGTATCGCGATCACCGCGACGAACCACGACGCGATGAGCGCGATCGCCGAAACCTCGAACAACGAGCGCGTGTACTCGCCGGTCGAGCTCTGCGCGGTGGCGATCGGCAGGAAGCCGGCCACCGTCACCAGCGTGCCGGTCAGCATCGGAAACGCGGTGCTCGCGTAGGCGAAGCTCGCCGCGCGGAAGCGGTCGAGGCCCTGCTCCAGCTTGATCGCCATCATTTCGACCGCGATGATCGCGTCGTCGACAAGGAGGCCGAGCGAGAGGATCAGCGCGCCGAGCGAGATCTTGTGGAGGCCGATCCCGAAGACCCACATGAACACGAACGTCATCGCCAGCACGAGCGGGATCGAGACCGCGACGACGAGTCCGGTGCGCAGGCCAAGGCTCACAAGCGAGACGGCGAGCACGATCGCCACCGCCTCGGCGAGCGAGCGGATGAACTCGCGCACCGAGCGCGCGACCGCGCGCGGCATGCTCGCCACGTGCCCGATCTCGACACCCGCCGGGAGCTGCGACTCGATCTGCACGAGCTTCGCGTCGAGCGCGCGGCCGAGCTCGATCACGTCGCCGCCCTTCACCATCGTCACGCCGATGCCGAGCGCCTCGCGCCCGTGCCAGCGCATCTTCTGCTGCGGCGGGTCGACGTAGCCGCGCGTCACCTCCGCGATGTCACCCAGCCGGAAGAGCCGGCCGTTGGCGCGGATCGCGATGTCGCGCACCGCGTCTTCCGAATCGAGCGCGCCGGTCGGCCGCAGGTAGATCCGGTCGGTCGCGGTCTCGAACGCGCCGGCGGCGGCCATCGCGTTCTGCGCCGCGAGCGTCTGCACGATCTGCGTCGGCTCGACGCCGATCAGCGCGAGCCGCGCGTTCGACAGCTCGACGAAGATCTTCTCTTCCTGCTCGCCGATGAAGTCCACCTTGGCGACGCCGGGGACGCGCAGGAGCTCGGCCCGCGCGCGGTCGCCGAACTCCTTGAGGTCGCGGTAGCCGAAGCCGTCGCCGGTGATCGCGTAGACGTTCGTGTACGTGTCGCCGAACTCGTCGTTGAAGTACGGGCCCTGGATGCCGGCGGGCAGCGACGTGCGGATGTCGCCGATCTTCTTTCTCACCTGGTACTGCAGATCAGGAATGGCGGACGAGGGGATCGAATCCTTGAACGAGACGAAAACGAGCGACTCGCCCGGCCGCGAGTAGCTCCGCACCCATTCGAGCGGCAGCTCCTGGAGCTTGCGCTCGATGCGGTCGGTCACCTGCTCCTCGACGTCGCGCGGCGAGGCGCCGGGCCAATTGCGTCTTGACGACGACGACCTTGAACGTAAACGGCGGATCCTCGGACTGGCCGAGCTTCGTGTACGCGAAGGCGCCTGCGAGCGCGAACACGACGATCAGGTAGAGGACGAGCAGCCGGTGGTGGAGCGCCCACTCGGAGAGGTTGAAGCGCAGCCCGCGGCGTGCCGCCGGCGGAATCGGGCGGATTCATCATCGACGCTCGGCGTCAGCCGTTGCTCGCCGTCGCAGCGGGCGGCGACGGCCTTCCGGCCGCTTCGTAGGGGCGCACGTGCTGTCCTTCGTGCAGCTTGTTCGCGCCGGTCGCGACCACCCACTCGCCCGCGGCGAGCCCGGAGCCGATCACGACGCCGTCCTCGCGGTATTGTGCGATCGTCACCGGACGCAGCGAGACCTTGCCGGCGTTGGGATCGAACACCCACACCGCAGGCCGGCCGTCCACCGTCTGGTAGACCGACGTCGACGGCAGCAGGCTCGTCGATTGCGCGCCGCGCGCCGCGAGGACGACGTTGGCCGTCATCCCCCACTGCAGCGCCGGCGCGGGATCGGCGACGGACACGCGGACGGCGAACGTGCGCGTCACCGGATCGACCGCGGGCGCGATCTCGCGCACTTTCGCGCGATACGGCTTGGCCGGTTCCGCGACCAGCACGACGACGATCTCTTCGGCGCGCGCGAGCTCGCTCAAACGCGCCTCGGGCACCGCGATCGCGACCTCGCGCTCGGTCTCCCGCGCGTGCCGCATCACCGGCTGCCCGGCGGCGACGACCTGGCCCGCCTCGGCGGTGACCGACGTGATCACGCCGTCCTCCGGCGCAACGAGCGTCGCGTACGCCGCCTGATTCTGCGTCACGGCGAGGTTCGCCTTCGCCTGCGCGAGCTTCGCGCGGTTCGTGTTCATCGCGTTGCGCTTCGCGTCGAGCGCGGACGCGCTGACGAACTTCTGCTCGAGCAGGCTCTGATAGCGCTGGTATTCGGCCTGCGCGAAGTCGTACTCGTTCTGCGCCGCGGCGACCTGCGCCCTCGCCGCCTCCGCCTGCAGGCCGACGTCGGCCGGATCGAGCCGCGCGAGAACCTGGCCCTTCGACACGCGCGCGCCGGCATCGACCGCGCGGATAACGATCTTGCCGGGAATACGGAAGGCGAGATCGGACTCGTAGCGCGGCTTCACCTCGCCCGCGAAGACCGCGGTCTCGGCGCCGCTCCCCGGGACGACCTGGGCCAGCATCACCGGACGTGCAGCCGCGGGCGGGGGTTCGTGCTTCGCGCAACCGGCGGCAGTCACCGCGACGGCGATCAGGAGAATCGGGAACAAGGGTTTCATCGGACGACCTCCAGAGCGGCGGGTGCGCCGACCATTCCGCGCCACAGCGCGCGCAGCGCGACCTCGAGCTCCGTTGGATAGCTCCATGCGAAGACCGGCGACGGGGCGGGCCCAGCCATCGCGCAGTGCGAGTTTTCGCCCCCCGACCCGGCTGCCATTTGCCAGAGCCCGAGGATCAGCGCGTAGCTGCGGCGCAACAGCGCGACGCCGCCGCCCGGCGGAAGCGCGGGGAAGTGACGCTCGAGCCCAGCGCCGGCGCGTTCGAGGCGCGCCACCATCCGTTGGCGGAACGCGGCGGCGGCCTCCGCCGGAATGCTGTGCGCCATGAGCCCGAAGCAGCGTGACGCGAGCGGGAGATAGAGCGGAGGGTCGATCATGTGCCGGCGCGTGAGCCCGAACATCGGCTCGATGGACACCGGCGGCGGCCCTTCGACCAGCTCGATCACGTCGCGGAAGAAGCCGTCGACCCGCCGCTCGTGCACGGCAAGCAGGAGCTCGTCCTTGCTCGGGAAATAGAGGTACACGGTGCCCTTGGCGAGGCCCGCCTCGTCGGCGACCTCGGCAACGTTGAGGACGCGGTCGGGCGAGCGCAGCAGCACCCGCTCGGCGGCGTCGAGGATCGCGTCGTGGCGCTCCCGCTTGTCCTCGGCCTGCATCGCGCGTTGACGAATGACCATGGCGAATATCCTCGGTGCGAAACCCGTAACTGACTCAGGGTCACTTGGTAGGCAGCGTAAGTGACCGTCGGTCAGTTGTCAAGGGGCCCGAACGAACCCGGTCCGGGCAGGATCGACGGCAGCGGCGGCGAGTCGATCGCAGGCGGCTGGGAGCCGGTCGCGGCCGGTGGGATCAGAAGAGCGCTAGCGTCCGGCGCACGAGATCGCTCCCGGAGTCGCCGTAGTCCGCAACCACGCTGAAGTGGCTGCGCGCTGGGACGAACACCGGCGTGAGGTCGCCCGGGGGACGGTTCACCGGCCATGCGTCCCACAGGAGCCGCGTCTGCCGGATGAACTCGGACGTCTCGTCGGCGCCGACCGCGAGCAGCAGTGGCGCGGCGGCATGCGAGCGCAGGTGGACGGGCGACAGCCGCCGGGCCTCGGCAGCGTCGAGCTTGAGGTCGACGTTGTACGAGAAGAACACCATCGGCGCGAGGTCGTGGACGCCGGAGAGCGACACGCCGCCCACGAGCCGGGGTTCGTCCAGCCCCGCCGCGACCCAGTCGGTCGCGAACATCATCGCCACCAGGTGGCCCCCCGCCGAATGCCCGGCGGCGACGATCCGGTCGGTGGCGGCTCCCAGCGCGCCCCCCTCGCGGACAAGCCAGGCGAGCGCGCGCCGGCATTCGTCGACGATCGCGGCGACGGTGACGTCCGGGCACAGGTCGTAGTTGACGACCGCGACGGCGATGCCCTGCGCGAGGAACGGCGGCGCGACGAACGAGAAGTCGCTTTTGTCGAGCGCGCGCCAGTAGCCCCCGTGCAGGAAGACGAGCGTCCCGCGCGCAGGGCTGCTCGGAACGAAGAGGTCGAGCGTCTCCTTCGGTCCGAGGCCGTAGCGCAGATCGAGCCGCGGCGCGAAGCGCGCGCGCGCGTCGGAAGACGTCGCGGCATAGCGCGCAAACCACGCCGGGTGATCGGGCTCCGCGGCGCGGAGGTTGTAGCCGCGCTCGACGAATTCAGGCGTGTACGCGATGCCCGCCACGCACGCCCTATGCCGCCGGCGGCGCGATCACGATCGCGAGCGGCGACAGCCCCTCGATCGCGCCGTCGAGCCGGTCGCCGGCGACGACCGGCCCCACGCCCGACGGCGTGCCGGTGAAGACGAGGTCGCCGGGCAGCAATTCGTAGAACTTCGACAGGAACGCGAGCGTGTGCGGCACGTCCCAGATCATGTCGGCGAGGTCGCCTGTCTGCCTTCGCGTGCCATTCACGTCGAGCGTGATCGCGCCGCGAGCGAGATGACCGACTGCCGTCGCCGCGTGGATCGGTGCGATCGGCGCCGCGCCGGCGAACGACTTGCCGATGTCCCACGGCCGCTTCTTCTCGCGCATCTCGTTCTGCAGGTCGCGCCGCGTCATGTCGAGGCCCACCGCGTAGCCGAAGACGAGGGACAGCGCGGCCTCGGGCGCGAGGTTCATGCCGCGTCCGCCGATCGCGACGACGAGCTCGATCTCGTGGTGCAGGTTCTTCGTCGCGAGCGGGTAGGCGATGCGGCCCACTGCGGGAGGCACGACCGGCACCACCGAATCCGCGGCCTTGGTGAAAAAGAACGGCGGCTCCTTCGTCGCGTCGCCGCCCATCTCCTTCGCGTGCTCGGCGTAGTTGCGCCCGACGCAGAATATGTGGCGCACCGGGAAGCGCTCGGCGCTGCCGTGCACTGGCACGGTCGGTAAGTCCCACGCGGGGAAGACGGCGGTCATGGGGCGGTCCCTTATCTCTCGGCATCCGGCTGCTTCGCCGGCGCCGCCGCGGCGAACGCCGGCAGCGCGTGGCACGCGGCCTCGATGCGTGTCAGCGTCGGATACGGAGCGAAGTCAAAGTCGATGCGACGCGCGTTGGCCATCTGCGGCACGAGGCAGATGTCGGCGATCGTCGGTGCGTCGCCGTGGCAGAAGCGGCCGGTCGCCGGCTCGCGCGCGAGCCTCGTCTCCAGCGCCTCGAACCCGACGTCGATCCAGTACTTGTACCAGCCGTTCTTCTGCGCTTCCGTGACGCCGAGCGTCCCGGTCAGGTAGTTCAGCACGCGCAGATTGTCGAGCGGATGGATGTCGCAGGCGATCGCGAGCGCGAGTGACCGTACGCGTGCGCGTCCGGCCGGGTCGGGCGGCAGGATGGGCGGCTTCGGGAACGTCTCGTCCAGCCATTCGAGGATCGCGAGCGACTGCGTAAGCACTTCGCCTTCGTCGGTGACGAGCGACGGCACGAGCCCCTGCGGGTTGAGCGACAGGTATTCGTCGGCGCGGTGGTCGCCCTTGCGCAGGTGGACGAACGCGCGCTCGGGCGCCACGCCCTTGAAGTTCAGCGCGATGCGGACGCGGTAGGCCGCCGACGAGCGGAAGTAGTCGTAGAGCTTCATTCGGGGTCTGACCCGGGTCTGACCCCGGTCTGGCACCTTGTTTCGACTTCTAGAATCAGCTTGTACAGGAGCAGCCTGCCTTGGGGTCTGACCCGGGTCAGACCCCGGTCTGGCACCTAAAAGGCGGCGATACCTGTCTGCGCGCGGCCGAGAATGAGTGCGTGGATGTCGTGCGTGCCCTCGTAGGTGTTGACGGTCTCGAGGTTCAGCACGTGGCGGATCACGTGGAACTCGTCGACGATGCCGTTGCCGCCGTGCATGTCGCGTGCCGCCCGCGCAATGTCGAGCGCCTTACCGCACGAGTTGCGCTTCATGATCGACGTGATCTCCGGCGCGGCGATCCCCTCGTCCTTCATCCGACCGAGCCGCAAGCAGCCCTGCAGCCCGAGCGCGATCTCGGTCATCATGTCGGCGAGCTTCTTCTGGACCAGCTGGTTCGCGGCCAACGGCCGCCCGAACTGCTTGCGATCGAGCGTGTACTGGCGCGCCGCGTGCCAGCAGAACTCGGCGGCGCCGAGCGCGCCCCAGGCGATGCCATAGCGCGCCGAATTGAGGCAGCCGAACGGCCCCTTCAGCCCCTCGACGTTCGGCAGCCGGTTCTCCTCGGGCACGAACACCTCGTCCATCACGATCTCGCCCGTGATCGACGTGCGCAGGCTGAACTTGCCTTCGATCTTCGGCGCCGAGAGTCCCTTCATTCCCTTCTCGAGGATGAAGCCGCGGATGACACCGTCGTCCGTCTTCGCCCACACCACGAACACGTCGGCGATCGGCGAGTTCGAGATCCACATCTTGGCACCGGAGAGCTTGTAGCCGCCCGGGGCCGCGCGCGCTCGCGTCACCATGCTCCCCGGGTCCGAGCCGTGGTCCGGCTCGGTCAGGCCGAAGCAGCCGATCCAATCACCGGTCGCGAGCTTCGGCAGGTACTTCCGCCGCTGCGCTTCGCTACCGTACGTGAAGATCGGGAACATGACGAGCGAACTCTGCACGCTCATCATCGACCGGTAGCCCGAATCCACGCGCTCGATCTCGCGCGCGATCAGCCCGTAGCAGACGTAGTTCAGTCCCGCGCCGCCGTATTCGGCCGGCAGCGTCGCGCCGAGCAGCCCGAGGGAGCCCATCTCGGGAAACACCGCGGGGTCGGATTTCTCGTGCCGGAAGGCTTCGGTGACGCGCGGCAAGAGCTTGTCCTGCGCGTAGGCGTGCGCCGTGTCGCGGACCATCCGCTCCTCGTCGGTGAGCTGGTCGCCGAGGAGCAGCGGATCGTCCCAGGCGAACCGGGCCTTCGTCTTGCCGCCGATCTTCTCGGGTGCGTTCATCGCGGGCTCCGCGGGCGGGGTGAGACGGCGGCTGACAAGCGCAGAAGCTTCCGCCTGCCCGCTGCCGGCACCCGGCGCCAAGAATTGGAAATGATACCGATTTTCCGGGTCGGCCCGGCGCTCGCCTTGAGGTGCGTCAATCCGCCGCCGGAACAACCGCGGTCGCCTCGATCTCGACCCGCGCCGCGTTCTCCATCAGCGCGGTGACCTCGACCGCCGTCATCGCCGGATAGTGGCGGCCCATGATCTCGCGGTACGCGGCGCCGAGGGCCTTGCCGCACGCCAGGTACTCGCGCTTGTCGACGACGTACCACGTCAATCGCGTGACGTGCTCGGGACGCGCGCCGGCCTCCGCCAGCACGGCGACGATGTTCAGAAGCGCCTGCCGCGCCTGCGCGACGAAGTCGGCGCTCTCGAACTCCTGCGCGGCGTTCCAGCCGATCTGCCCGCCGACGAACACGAGCCGGCCCTCGGCCGCGATTCCGTTGGCGTAGCCCTTGGCCGCCGCCCAGCCTGCGGGATGCAGGACCCGGGCGCCTGCGCCTTCCTTTCGAGGCGCGGTCACTTCCGTGCCTCCTGCCGCTCGCGCTCCAGCTGCCGCAGCCTGGACCGTTGTACCTTGCCTGTCTCCGTGCGCGGCAGCGACGCGATGTACTCGATCGCGCGCGGATACTTGTACGGCGCGATCGTCTGCTTGACGAAGTCCTGCAGCTCCGCCGTGAGCGCGGCTTCGGGTTCGTATCCGGGCTTCAGGACGACGAACGCCTTCACGATCTGCCCACGCTCGTCGTCCGCGGCGCCGATCACGCCGCACTCGGCCACCGCCGGGTGCATGAGCAGCGCGCCCTCGACCTCGGGGCCGCCGATGTTGTAGCCCGCGGTGATGATCATGTCGTCGGTGCGCCCCTGATAGACGTAGAACCCGCCCTTGTCGACGAGGAACGCGTCTCCCGTGTAGTTCCAGCCGCGCTGGACGTAGGTTCGCTGCCGATCGTCCGCGAGGTAGCGGCAGCCCGTGGGCCCCTTGACGGCGAGCCGTCCGGCCGTCCCCCGAGGCACCGGCTCGCCGTCGGCGTCCATGATGGCCGCGCGATAGCCGGGGACCACGGCCCCGATCGCCCCCGGCTTCGTGTGCGACTCGTCGCTCGAAATGAAGATGTGGAACATCTCCGTCGAACCGATGCCGTCGATGATCTCGATGCCCGTCGCGTCCTTCCACAGCTTGCGCGTGACCGCGGGCAGCGCCTCGCCGGCCGACACGCACTTCCGCAGCGACGACAGGTCGTGCTGTCGGGCGACCGCGGCCATCGCGCGATACGAGGTCGGCGCTGTGAACAGCACCGTCGCGCGGTGTTCGGCGATTGCCGGGAGCAGCGCGTCCGGCGCCGGGCGCTCGATCAAGAGTGTCGAGGCGCCAATCCGCAGCGGAAACAGCAAGAGCCCGCCCAGCCCGAACGTGAACGCGAGCGGCGGGCTTCCCGTGAACACGTCGTCGGCACCGGCGCGCAGCATCGCGGGTGGCCAGCAGTCGCACGCCGCGATCAGGTCGCGATGGAAGTGCATCGTGCCCTTGGGCTTGCCTGTCGTGCCCGACGTGAACGCGATCAGCGCCGTGTCCTCGGCCGCGGTATCGACGGTCGCGAAGCTCGCGGCCTTCCCCGCCATCCGCGCCTCGAGCGCGTCGCCGGCGTCCCCGCCGAAGAAGGCGACCTGCGTGAGCGTCGGACATTGTGGGCGCGCTGCGTCGAGCTCCTGCGCGAGCCGCGCGTCGCACAGCGCATGCGAAATCTCGGCCTTCGTGACGATCTCGGTCAGCTCCTTCGCGCGCAGGAGTGGCATCGTGCCGACCGCGACGCCGCCCGCCTTCAGCACGCCGAAGAAGCACGCGGCGTAGAGCGGGCTGTTCGGCGCGCGCAGGAGCACGCGGTTCCCCGGCACCAGCCCCAGGTCCTCGACCAGCACGCGCGCGATCCGGCTCGCGTTCGCGTCGAGCTCCGCGTAGGTCCAGCGCAACCCTCCGGGCGCGCGGATCGCAGGCCGGTTCGCGGAGCCGCGCTCGATCGCGCCGCCGAGCAGCACCGTCGCCGCATTGAGCCGGTCCGGATAGCGCAGCGCGGGCAGTTCGAAGATGAAATCGGGCCACGTCTCGCGCGGCGGCAGGTGGTCGCGCGCGAACGTATCGACGTGTGCGGTGTGGGTCATCCGGCACCTCCCGCGAACGCCCGCGTCAACTCGCGAGCGACGATGAGCTTTTGCACTTCGGTCGCGCCTTCGTAAATGCGCAGCGCGCGGATCTCGCGGTACAGCCGCTCGACCACTTCGCCGCGCACGACCCCGCGCGCACCGAAAAGCTGAACCGCGGCGTCGATGACCCGTTGCGCAGATTCGGTCGCTGCCAACTTGGCCATCGCCGCCTCGCTCGTCGCCCGGGCGCGATGAACGTCGCGCCGCCACGCCGCACGATAGGTGAGCAGCGCGGCGGCGTCGATTTCCGTCGCCATTTCACCGAGCTTCGCCTGCGTCATTTGCAAGTGACCCAGGGTGGTGCCGAACATCCGGCGCTCTGCGACATGGCGCAGCGATTCGTCCAGCGCCCGCCGCGCGAACCCCAGCGCCGCCGCCGCTACGGAAGCGCGGAAGACGTCGAGCGTGCGCATCGCGAGCTTGAAGCCCTCGCCTTCCGCGCCGATCAGCGCGTCCGCCGGCAGACGGCAGCCGTCGAACGCGAGTCGCGCAAGCGGATGCGGGGCGATGACGTCGATGCGCTCCGTCACCACGACGCCCGGCGCTTTGGCCGGCACGAGGAACGCCGAGATGCCGTGCGTCCCGATCGTCCCCTTGGCGCGCGCGAATACGCAGTAGAAATCGGCGATCCCGCCATTCGAAATCCACGTCTTGCTGCCGTCGATCACCCACGAATCACCGTCGCGGCGCGCGGTCGACGTCAGCGCCCCGACATCCGACCCCGCGCCGGGTTCCGACAGCGCGAACGCGGCGATCGCTTTGCCTTTGGCGACCGCCGGGAGCCAGCGTTCCCTCTGCGCCGGGCTGCCCGCGAGGGTGATCGGGCCGCTGCCGAGACCTTGCATCGCAAACACGAAATCGGCGAGACCGTCGGCATAGGCGAGCGTCTCGCGCGCGATGCACAACGCGCGCGAGTCCAGCGCCGGCAATTCGCCGCCATGCGCCGCGGGCACGCAGTAGCGAAGCCAGCCAGCGTCGCCCAGACGCCGGACGAGGTCGCGACAGGCGGCATCGACATCGGTATGGGCCGGCGCGGACAACTCCGCTGCCACCCAGATGCCGAGGCCTGTAGCGAGCACGTGATGGGCGTCGCCGAAAAAAGGCCAGTCGATATGGTCGACGTTCATCCGGGTCTCCGGCATTGCGTCAATTGCCTTCGAACTTCGGCGTCCGCTTCGCCGCGAACGCGTCGTAGGCACGCCGGAAGTCGGCGGTCTGCATGCAGATCGCCTGCGCTTCGGCTTCCGCCTCGATCGCCGCGTCGAGCTCCATCGCCCACTCCTGATGCAGCAGCTTCTTCGTCATCGCGTGCGCGAACGTCGGCCCGTCGGCCAGCGACCGCGCAAGCGCCTGCGCCTCGGCCGCGAGGGCGTCGGCCGCGACCAGCCGGTTGAAGAAGCCCCAGGCGGCACCCTCGTCGGCCGTCATCGCGCGGCCCGTGTAGAGGAGCTCGGACGCGCGCCCCTGTCCGATCATCCGTGGCAGGAGCGTGCACGCGCCCATGTCGCAGCCGGCGAGCCCGACGCGCGTGAAGAGGAACGCGGTCTTCGCCGCCGGCGTGCCGATCCGGAAGTCGGAAGCGAGCGCGACCATCGCGCCCGCGCCCGCGCAGATGCCGTCGACCGCAGCAACGATCGGCTGCGGACACGCACGCATCGCTTTCACGAGATCACCGGTCATCCTCGTGAACGCGAGGAGCTCGGGCATCGTCATCTTCGTCAGCGGGCCGATGATCTCGTGGACGTCGCCGCCCGAGCAGAAGTTACCTCCCGCACCGGTGACGACGATCGCCTTGACGTCGCTCGCGTAGACGAGGCCGCGAAAGAGGTCGCGCAGCTCCGCGTACGAATCGAACGTCAGCGGATTCTTCTTCTCCGGCCGGTCGAGCGTGATCGTCGCGACCTTGCCGTCGTCGTCCGTGCGCCAGCGGAAATGCGATGCGGCGTAGTCGCGGAACGCCCGTGCGTGATGCGTCATGCTCATCGCGCGCCCTCCCTTACGTGTTCGCGCCCGTGGGCGCGTCGTGCGCCGGTATAACTTTCTTGAGTCGCCCGAGCAGCCCGTGCAGCCGCTCGCGGTCGGCCGCACCGAGCCCGCCCAGCATCTCCTGCACCCAGCGCTCGTGCTCGAGAGCCATCGCGTCGAACGCACGCTTGCCCGCGGCCGTGAGCCGGACCGCGTGCGCGCGCCGGTCGCCGGGAATCGCGCGCCGCTCGACGAGCCCGTCGGCGACGAGTGCTGAGGTGATGCCGGTGACGTTGCCGCCGGTGACCATCATCCGCTTCGAAAGCTCGCCCATCCGCAGTCCCTCGGGATGGCGCTCGAGCTGCGCCATCAGGTCGAAGCGCGGCAACGTCGTCGCGAAGCGCTCGCGCAGCCGGCTGCGGATCCTGCCCTCGATCAGCATCGTGCAGGTCAGCAGCCGCAGCCACAGCCGCAGCGCGTCGTGGTGATCGTCCTGCAGGCGCGACTCGCGGTCGGCGGTGCGCTGGATCGCCTCGGCGATTCCGCTCATCCGTTGGCCTCCGGCCTCTCTTCGGCCATCTGCGCCGCGCGCGCCAGGTTGCGCTCGAGCTGCGCCTTGCCGGAAAGGTATTGCGACGGCCACGGCATCTCGTGCCAGCCGAGCGCCGCCGCCGCGTGCAGCGTCCAGTATGGATCGGCGAGATGCGGCCGCGCGAGCGCGCACAGGTCGGCGCGACCCGCCATCAGGATGCTGTTGACGTGATCGGGCTCGAAGATCGCGCCGACCGCCATCGTCGCGATGTCGACTTCGTTCCGGATGCGGTCGGCGAACGGCGTCTGGTACATCCGGCCATAGACGGGCTTCGCCTCGCGCGTCGTCTGGCCCGACGAGACGTCGATCAGGTCGGCGCCCGCCGCTTTGAAGAGCCGCGCAATCGCCACGGCGTCGTCCGGCGTGTTGCCGCCCGGGGCCCAGTCGTGCGCCGAGATGCGCACCGACATCGGCTTGTCCGCGGGCCAGACGGCGCGCATCGCGCGGAAGACTTCGAGCGGATAGCGACAGCGGTTTTCGAGCGTGCCGCCGTACGCGTCCTCGCGCGCGTTGGTGAGCGGGCAGATGAACGCGGAGAGCAGGTAGCCGTGCGCGCAGTGGAGCTCGAGCCAGTCGAACCCGCACTCGGCGCCCCAGCGCGCGGCGCGGACGAAATCGTCGCGCACCCGCGCCATGTCGTCGGCGTTCATCGCGCGCGGCACCTGATTGCGTGGGCCGTAGGGGATCGCGGACGGCGCGATCAGCGGCCAGTTGCCCGCGGCGAGCGGCTCGTCGGCCTCCTCCCAACCCAGCTGCGTCGATCCCTTCGGGCCTGCGTGGCCCAGCTGCAGCGCGATCTTCGCCGGCGTCCGCGCGTGCACGTAGTCGACGATCCTCCGCCACGCGTCGCGGTGCTCCGGCGCGTACATGCCGGCGCAGCCCGGCGAAATCCGTGCGTCGGCCGACACGCAGGTCATTTCGGTGAACACGAGTCCGGCGCCGCCGTGCGCCCGGCTGCCGAGATGCACGAGGTAGTAGTCGTCGGGTATTCCGTCGCGGCACGAGTACTGCGCCATCGGCGAGACGACCACGCGGTTCGGCAGCGTCACGCCGCGCAACGTGAACGGCGTCAGCATCGGCGGCGGCGCCCGGCTGCCGCCGCGATCGGCGAACCACGCTTCCATCTCGGCGACGAACGCGGGATCGCGCAGGCGCAGGTTCTCGTGCGAGATGCGCTGGCTGCGCGTCAGGAGACTGTAGGCGAATTGCGGCGCCTCGAGCGCCGTGTAGCGCGCGACGTTCTCGAACCACTCGGTCGAGTTGCGCGCCGCGTTCTGAATCTTCAGGACCTCGACCGACCGCTCCGCCTCGTACGCGGCGAGCGCGGCGCGCAGGTCGGGATGCTCGCAGATCGCGCGCGCGAGCGCGATCCCGTCCTCGAGTGCCAGCTTCGTCCCCGAGCCGATCGAGAAGTGCGCGGTATGCGCGGCGTCGCCCATCAGCACGACGGGCACCGGCCGGCCGTCGACGTCGCTCCGGTGCACCCACGACCGGCACACCACGCGCGGGAACTTGATCCAGAGCGCGGACCCGCGCAGGTGCGACGCGTTGCTCATGAGCCTGTGTCCGCCGAGCCACGGCGCGAACAGACGCTCGCAGAAGGCGATGCCCTCCTCCTGGGTCATCCGCTCGAGCCCGGCCTTCTGCCACACGTCCTCGGGCGTCTCGACGATGAACGTGGAGGTGTCGCCGTCGAACTGGTACGCGTGCGCCTGGAACCAGCCGTGCTCGGTTTCGACGAACGCGAACGTGAACGCCTTGAACCGCTGCTTCGTTCCGAGCCAGACGAAGCGGCAGCGGCGCACGTCGACGTCGGGCGCGAACGCGTCGAGATAGCGCGTCCGGATGCGGCTGTTGATGCCGTCCGACGCGATGACGAGGTCGGCGCCGAACTCGCGGGCCGCGGCGACGTCGTCGGTCACGTCCGTCTCGAACACGAGCTCGACGCCCAGGTCCTCGCAGCGCTTCTGCAGGATGTTGAGCAGCCGCTTGCGGCCGATGCCGCAGAACCCATGCCCGCCCGAGGTGATCGTCGCGCCGCGGAAGTGGACGTCGATGTCGTCCCAGTGGTTGAACGCGCCGCTGATTTCGGCGGCCGTCTCGGGATCGGCCGCCTCGAGGTTCCCCATCGTGTTGTCGGAGAACACGACGCCCCAGCCGAACGTGTCGTAGGGACGGTTGCGCTCGACGACGCGGATCGCGTGGCGCGGATCCGCCTTCTTCATCAGGATGGCGAGATAGAGGCCCGCGGGCCCGCCGCCGATGCACAGGATGCGCATTGCTCTCCTCTCGAAGCCCCCGGCGCGACCCCAGCGCCGGCAAGCCCTTTAGGGTTAAATATATTAAGCATAAAATAATTGCTGTCAAGCCCCGCCGTCGGCCGTTCGACCGATTGCGGCGCGACGCCCCGCGTCCGAGCATCGGGGACGGGCCGGTCCCGCCGGCCGTCCGCGAACGGAGGTCACGATGGACGCTCGTTCACCGCGCATCGCGCCCGGCGTCACGCTGATCGAACTCCTGATCGGTCTCGCGCTCGCTGCGGCGCTGGCGACCCTCGCACTGCCCGTCTATGGCGACTGGATCGCCGACTATCAGGTGCTGAACCACGCGCAGAAGCTCGCGGGCACGATGAGCATCGCACGAGCGGAAGCTGTGAAGCGCGGCCGTCCGGTCAACCTGTGCAAGTCCGCCGATCTGCGCGACTGCGCGACGGCCGGCGGCTGGGAGGAAGGCTACATCGTCCACGTCGATGGTGATCGCGATGGTGCGGTCGACGCGGGCCAGCTCGTGCTGCGCGTCGAAGGTCCCGCGACACCGGGCATCACGATCCGCGGCAATCGCCCGGTCGAGGACTACGTGTCGTACACGAGCCTCGGCAACACGCGGCTCCTGCGCGGCGGGTTGCAGATGGGAACGTTCACCGTGTGCAGGAGCGGACGGCGCGCGGTGGACGTCGTGCTTGCGCACAGCGGACGCGCGCGCATCCAGCGCACCGCGGCGACCTGCCCCTGACGTCCCGCGGCCGTTCGTCGCGCTGTTGCGCCGGCGCGATGCCCGGGAGCGGCGGGTCTTCACCGTCCGTTCCCGCAGGGAGCCCATTGGTCGGGATCGTTTGCGGCACGCCCGGCCGGCCCCTAGGATAGCGTCATCGCAAAGGGGAGTTCCATGCACCACACCCGGCTAGCAACCGTACGTTCGAACGCGGGCTTCACGCTGCTCGAGTTGATGATCGTCGTGGTCGTGATCGGCATCCTGGCCGCGATCGCCGTTCCGATGTACGGCGACTCGGTGACGCGAAGCAAGATCATCGACGGCACGACGCAGCTTGGCAATATGCGCACGCAGATGGAAAAGTTCTTCATGGACAATCGGACCTACCTAGGCGGCGGGCCTGGCGGCTGTGGCGTCGCCAATCCTCCGTACTCGGCCGTCAACGACAATTTCCAGATCACCTGCACAGCGGTGGCGGGCCCGCCGCAGACCTATCTCGTCAGCGCTACCGGTAACGGCGCGCGCGGCATGGCCGGCTTCCTCTATACGGTCGACCAAGCCAACGCCAAGACGTCGGCCGGCCCCGGCGGCAAGTACACGAATGCCGCGTGCTGGGCCGTGCGCAAGGACGGTTCGTGCTGATGACGCAGCCGCGCCCCGCCGGCTTCACGCTGGTCGAGCTCATGATCGGGCTCGCGATCGCGGCGCTCCTGGTCGTGCTCGCGCTGCCGAGCTACCAGGTGTGGATCGCCGACGCGCAGATCCGCAACGCCGTCGAGTCGATCGCGAGCGGCCTGCGCTATGCGCAGAGCCAGGCGGTCGCGCGCAACAGCACGGTCGAGTTCGTTCTCAGCCCGATCGTCGGGACCGGCGGTTGGACTGCACAGCAAATCGACCGCGTGACCTGCGGCGTCGTGGGCACGCCGCTGCAGCTGGCAACCTTTCAGGAGGGCGCCAACCTGGCCGCTTTCGCGGTCCTCCCCGCCGGCGTTACGAAAGTGCAGTTCTCGAGCCTCGGTGTCATCGAGGCCCCGTGCGACGGAAGCGGCACGCTCGCTCAAGTGCAGGTCACGTCCGCGACAGGCGTCGCAGGCGCACGCGACCTCAATGTGCTCGTCGGCGGCGGCCGCACCGGCATCAAGATCTGCGACCCGAAGTGGCCGGCCACCGACCCCAAGGGCTGTCCGCCCTGATCGAACGGAATGCGCGAGATGAAGCGACGTCCTGCTCCACCGAACCCGCCGCGCGCCTCGGCGCAGCGCGGCAGCTTCCTGCTCGAGGCGCTGATCTCGGTCCTGATCGTCGCGCTCGGCCTGCTCGGACTGATCGGGCTGCAGGCGCGCGCGATCCAGAACGTCGACGACGCGCAGTACCGTGCCGAGGCCGCGTACCTCGCGAATGCGTTGCTTGGCCAGATGTGGGTCCACGACCCCAAGACCGCGCAGCTCATGGCCGACTTCGACGACACGGCCGGCGGCCCCAACTACACCGAGTTCAAGGCTTGGGCGGCGCAGCGGCTCCCCGGGCGCCAACATCCCCGGCAATGCTCCCAAGGTGACCGTCACGCCGGGCCTCACGCCACAGGCCACCGACGTGCACATCCAGATCTTCTGGCAGGCGCCCGGCGAGCCCGCAGGCTCGCTCGCGCACAAGTACGAAATCGTCGCCACGGTGGCAGGTAATCCATGATGGCCCTTTCGCAACGCTCTCCCGCCCGCCAGCGCGGCATGGGCATCGTCGAGGTGATGGTCGGCATCCTGATCGGGATGATCGTCATCCTCGCGATCTTCAACGTCTTCTCGCTTGCCGAGGGTTACAAGCGGACGACGGTCGGCGTCGCCGACGCGCAGACGACCGGCCTCTTCGCGCAGTTCATGCTCGCGCGCGAGATCGGCAACGCCGGCACCGGAATCGCCCTCGATGCCGCGAACCTCGCGACGTGCAGGCTGGGCGACCCGAACTGGACCGCCCCGGCCGGCTTCTTCGCGGCCGCCGGCGCCCGCGCCATCCGGCCCATGCCCGTGCTGATCCGCGACGGCGGGAGCGCGAACGTGTCGGACCAGCTCATCGTCACCTACGCCACGCCGGTGCACGTCGTCAACTCGGTCATGATCGTCGACAAACCGATGACCGTCGGGACCGACACCGTCTACGTGCAGAGCCCGAACGGCTTCCGCGTCAATGACCGGATCATCCTCAACGCCAAGAACGGCGATTGCGAGCTCACCCAGGTCACGGCGGTGACCCCCGGCGATTCGCTGGGCAACGTCACCACCGGGATGGTCGGGCTGTCCCACGGGGGCGTCACGAAGCTCTACAAGCCCTCAGGCGCCGTCGACGGCCCGAGCGTCCTCAACCTGGGGCAGGCCGGCGAGGCGACGCGTACGCTCTTCGACGTCGGCCCGGGTGTCGGCCCGTGCGACTCGACGAAAAATTGTCAGCTCCGCACCACCGACCTGCTCGCCGGCGCGCCGGCGGTCCCGATCGCGCAAAACGTCGTGCTGATGAAGGCGCAATACGGTGTCGATTGCGCGAACAACGGCGTGGTTACGTGGACGTCGGCGACGGCAAGCGGCATGTGCGGCCTCAACTACACGCCCGACGATTTCATGCCGCCCGCGCCGGGCGCGTCCCCGTGGACTTCCGCGTTGCTCGCGCGCATCCGCGCCGTGCGCATCGCCATCGTCGTGCGCAGCGACGAGCCCGACCTCAAGGACCCGGCGCTCGTCGGTCAGACGGCGACGCTCTTCGACTGCTCGGCGCACACGGCCGCGGCCTGCCAGGGCTGGATCCCCATCACGAACGCGGTGCTGCAGGACGGCTGGCGGCACCGGACCTACGAGACGATCGTCCCGATGCGCAACGCGATCTACAACAACGGAACGTGATGCCCATGGCCCCCCACGCACAACGCCTCGCCATGCCCCGCGCCCAGCGCGGCGTCGTCCTCTTCGTCGCGCTGATCGCGATGGTCGTGCTGAGCCTTGCCGGCGTCGCGCTGATCCGGGCGGTCGACACGTCCGGCTCGGCGGCGGGCAACATCGCGTTCCGCGAGGCGTCGGTCACGGCCGTCAATCTCGCGATCGAGCAGGCGGTCGACTGGCTCTACGTGAGCAAGACGCTCAACCCCGACACCGACGTCGACAACGCGCATCACTACTACGGCAAGCTCCAGGCGGGCGAGATGCCGAACGGGCTGCCGGCGGTGCTCGGCGGCACGTACTCGACGATGAAGGCGGCCTACCCGTTCGGTGCGGCCGACGTCTACCCGACCACCAACGCCGAAGTGCGCTCGGTGATCGAGCGCATCTGCAGTCCCGCGGCGCCCGTTCCTCCTGCGCCGGCGGTGCTGACGTTCATTGATAAGACCCAGTACTGCGACTCGCAGCCGCCGAAAGTCTCGCCGGCCAAGACGTCGATGAAGCTCAAGGGGCCGACGCTCCCGCCCATTCCTTTGTATCGCGTCACCATTCGCATCGATCTTCCGGGTACCAATACGGCAACGTACGCGCAGACGATGCTGCACTGATCGCCGACGCTCAGGGAAGGCCGCCATGACCCCGAAATTCTTCATTCAATCCGTCCGCCAGGCGCTCGTCGCGCTGGTGAGCATCGGCCTCGTCCTCGGCCCGCTCGCCGACGCCCGGGCGCAGACGCCGCTCGCCGACATTCCGATCGCGTCGAAGGTGACCGCGAAGCCCAACATCGTCTACACGCTCGATGACTCGGGCAGCATGCAATTCAACTACCTGCCCGACTGGGTCATCGCCGGGGCGGCCGTGGCGAACGTGACCTCGATCACCCGCGCCGGCGCCGTGGCCACGGTGACCGTCGCCTCGACGGCAGCCTTGTCGGTCGGCCAGTGGGTCATCATCCTCGGCGCGAACCAGCCCGAGTACAACGGCGAGTTCAAGGTCCAGTCGATCCTCAGCGGAACGAAGTTCACGATCAGCGTCGTGGGCGCGCCGGCCACGCCGGCCACGGGGACCATCAAGTACTCGATCGGTTCTGCGTATTGCCGCAGCGGCACGACGGTCGCGCCGTGCAGCGTCGGCGCGCTCAGCACGTTCAACTCGCCGCCGTTCTACGCGGCGAGCTTCAACCACCTCGCCTATGACACGAGCGTCAACTACCAGCCTCCGGTCAAGTACGACCGCACCCCGCTGACCCACACGATCGGGTCGGACACCGACGGCCTCGGCAACCAGGCGTTCTTCAACAATGTCCAGACGGACCCCTTCACGGCGCCGAACACGCACGCCAACCTCACGGTGAAGGTGGCGGTGCCGCTGTACTGCAATACCGACTGGCCGATCACCTCGGGCGGTGCGGCGAGCAGCCTGACCATCGCCGACGTCGGTGATCCGAACGGCGAATACCAGGCGGGAACCGGCGCCTGGTGCCGGATCAACGGCACGAAGTACGACGCGTCCATCGCCTCCGGCGCGCCGGCCGTTCTGGAAGACTACAACTACCCGTACCAGTCGTCGTCGGGCGCGACGGGCACCCAGTACTTCTATCGTCAGCTCACAAACAAGATCCTCTACTGCGACAGGTCGTCGCCGTACTGGCCGAAGACGACGGGCGCGATCATCGGCTGCACGCTCGGCGGCACGCCGACCTGCGGCGGGCTCCCCTGCGCGCCCCAGAAGCAGACGTGCAACCTCAGCACCCCGGGCAAGACCTGCAATCCGACTGTGGCGCTCCGAAACTTCACGCCGGCGGCCTGCAAGACTCCGAATGCGCTCTACTGCCTCCCGAGCGTCGGCGGTTCGGACAGCTTCTCACCCGGCACCGGCACCGCGCCGGAATGCCTGTCGTGCACGTGCAACGCGGACTATCAGCCCCCCAATACCAAGAAGTGCAGCATCACCGGTGCCGGATGCACGACCGTCTGCGGCGTGCCGGGCTGCAACGTCGCCGAATGCCCGGACCAGCCTGCGCCGGCTCCGAACGGCTGCAGCGCGGGCGTTCCGATCTACAGCTATGTCCCCGTCAGCAGCCCGGCGTGCACGGCGACGCTGTGGGATCCGGTGGCAAATGCCCCCTTGGTGCCGGCGACGACACTGCTGCAGGACTCGAATGCGCAGGGCTACGTCTGCCGCCACAACAACCAGGTCTACGCGGTCAGCGGTGCGCCCGCGGCGGGCGGGCCGTTCACGTACCCGCGGATCAACATCGGCGACGTCTACGCCGCCAACAAGACGGGCATCGCGCCGTACACGCAGCTCGGCCACTTCGGCACCGGCGCACAGGGGTATTCCACGGGCACCAGCTGCCCGACGATCGGTACGACGATCAACATCCCGCGCCACTACTACACGATCGACAGCGTCCAGTTCTGCGACAACATCGACTCGACGGTCAACGGGCAGTGGCGAGGCTTCGGCGCCGGCGTGTGCAAGCCGGCGAACGACCTGACGCAGTTCCAGAACGTCAAGTACGGGCAGTTCCACCGCATCGCCTTGGTGAACGACGGCCGCACCTATCCCTACACCGACCAGTTGACAGGGATACCGGCGACGCGCAACTACACGCAGGAGATCACCAACTACGCGAACTGGTTCGCGTACTACCGGCTGCGCTCACTCGCCGCGAAGACCACGTCCTCGCTCGCGTTCGACCAGCTGGACGACACCTACCGCGTAGGCTTCCACACGCTGGGCTCGGAGCCGACGCCGATCGGCACCGGCATCCCGATCACGTGGGTCGACGTCGACGATTTCAAGCCGGGCGCGGGACAGCATAGGAACCTGTGGTGGAACGCGTTGTTCGCGGTGCCCACGGTCACCAACTACAAGACGCCCACGCTCTCGGCGATGCTGCGGATCGGCAACCTGTTCCAGACGGGCACCGCCGGGGGCCTGCCCGCGACCGTCGCGTCGCTGCCGGCGGGCGCCAAGGATCCGCTCAAGGATTCGTCCGGCAACGTCGTGAGCTGCCAGAGCAACTACCACATCCTGTTCACGGACGGGTTCACGAACCAGATCGCTCTGCCCGGGGTCGCCGGCGAGAAGGACAACGTGACGCCCGCGGCGTGGCCGCCGCCAGGGCTGCTCGCGGACGGCGTCACGCCGAATCCCGACAACGTGCTGCCCGACCTTCCCGTAGCGTCCCCGTGGCCGGCGCCATTCAAGTGGGGCACGACTCCCGTTCCGGACACGGCGGCCGACATCGGGATGTACTACTGGGCGCGCGACCTGCGGGCCGGGGTGAAGGACGACGTGCCGTCGTGGTCGGGCAAGACGCCGAACGATATCGACCCGACGAAGGACGTCGCCTGGTGGCAGCACGTCCAGTTCTCGGCGCTCTCGTTCGGCTCCGCCGGCACGCTCGACGTCGAGAACCAGCCCGCCACGCTTGCCAACATCGTAGGCGGGACCGTCCAGTGGCCGGACGTCACGAGCCCGAACAATCCGCCGCTGCCGGCGAGCAACAAGGGCGCGGTCAGCATCGACGACCTGTGGCACGCGACGGTGAACGCCCGCGGTGCGTACGTGTTCGCGACGTCACCGCTCGAAGTGCAATACGGCCTCGGCGCGATCCTCGCGGGCATTTCGAACCAGCGCAAGTCGCGCGCGGGCGCCGCCTTCGCGGGCCAGGTCCTGAGCACGACCAACGACATCATCTACGAGGCGACGATCGAGCAGGGCTGGGCCGGCGACCTTCTGAAGGTGCAGATCGACTCCGATCCGACCAGTCCTACCGCCGGCCAGGAAATCGCGACGCTGTGGCGAGCATCCCCGGTGCTCTGGGACCGCGTGCTGAACACCGGCCAGATCGCGCCGGCGTTCGTCGGCGACGAGCCGTGGATGGACGAGACGAAACGACGGATCGTGACCTTTGACGGTATTGCGAAGGTCGCGTTCCGCGCGACGGCGGCCGGTCCCGCCGGGAAGCTGTCGGGAGCCCAGCTCGGCACGCTGAGCCCGAGCGGGTTCATGCAGCGGCGGATGGTCGCCTACCTGCGCGGTGGAACGACGTACAAGACGACCGCTGCGGACCCCGGGACACCCGGCACGGTGATGACCATCGAGGGCACCAGCATCGGCCAGTTCCGCAAGCGCTCCGGCCCGCTGGGTGACATCTCCAACGCGCAGCCGCTCGTCGTGTCAGCGCCGAGCCGACCCGATCGATCTTCAACACCGGCGCCGATCCCGGGTTATGCCGGGTTCGTCGCCGCGCAGAAGGCGGCCGGCTACAAGGACCGCGTCGTCGCCGCCGCGAACGACGGCATGGTGCACGTGTTCGATTCGGTCGACGGCCACGAGATCTTCGCGTACGTGCCGAGCTCGTTGCTGCGCACCACCGTCGACGCGAACGGCCGGCCCACGGGCATTCAGGCCCTCACGTTCCAGGACGGCGGCGTGCCGCTGTATAAGCACCACTTCTACGTGGACTCGTCGCCGCGGACCGCCGACGTCGACTTGAACAGCGCCGGCGTCAAGGGCGGTGGTTCCGACTGGCACACGATCGTCGTCGGCGGCATGGGCAAGGGCGGCAGCGCCTACTACGCGCTCGACCTCACCGACGGCAATGCGACCGACGAGTCGCAGGCCGCGGCCAAGCTCCTGTGGGAATTCAGCGACGCCGACTGGAGGTACACGTACGGCCGCCCGATCATCGTGAAGACGTACCAGTACGGGTGGACGGTCATCGTGACGTCCGGGTACAACAACGTCTCCGGGGAGGGCCGGATCTACCTGCTCGACCCGAAGACCGGCAAGCCGCACAACGCGGCGCAGCCGTACATCTCCACGGGCGCCGTCTCCTGCCTCGGCCCGGATGGCGTCACGACGCAGACGAGCGGGCTCGCGCAGATCAACGGCTTCACGAAGGACTTCCACAACCAGTTCGTCGAGCAGGTGTATGGTGGCGACCTGTGCGGCAACCTGTGGCGCTTCGATCTGACCGCTACGTCGGGTAACTATCCGGCGCCGCAACTGTTCGCGGTGCTCACCGATCCTGTCGGCAAGCCGCAGCCGATCACTACTGCGCCGCAGATCGAGATCGACCTCGCGAACGGCGTCGACCGCTACGTCTTCATCGGGACCGGCCGCCTGCTCGACGTCGCCGACTTCACCACGCCGACCATCCCTCAGGCGCAGACGATGTACGCGATCCGCGACGACAAGCTCGACACGCCGATCCCGGACGGCGACCCGGCGCTGCCGATCGCGCCGCGCTCGACGCTGGCGGCCGTGCCCGCGGGCGGAGCGCCCGTGGCCGGCGGAGCACCGAACGGCTGGTTCCACGACCTGCCGGACGGAAGCGGCGGCCCCGGCGCGCCGAACGAGCGGATCGTCATCGACGTCGAGGGCGACGTGAACACGGTCACGTATATCGGCACGCAGACGACAAACGACGTGTGCACGATCGCGCTGCCCGCGAACATCTACGCGCGCGAATTCGCGACGGGCACTTCGCTCATCAACGATCCGCTCAACGGCTGGTTCTACCACGACGATGCCGGCGGGGTGGGCATGCAGATCATCGGGATGCAGGATCCGACGACCGGTGCGATTACGCTTGCCGGGCTGTTGTCGCACGAGATCCCGGGCACGAAGCCGATCGCCTTCAAGAACCCGTCGACCTTCGGGCGCAACCGGATGTCGTGGCGCCTCCTGACCGGAGAATGATCGACGCGAGCCCGGCACGCTAGCTCGTTGGACCACCGGCGCGAGCCGCCGGGGATTGCGGCGGCGGGCAGGAGATGTCCGCCGCCGCGCTTTCGATCATGGACGCTCGCTTGACCCGCTTCCGCACCGCGACGCTCCCCGTCGCCTTCGCGGCGTCGGTCGCCGTCCACGTCTCGACGTTCGCGGCGCTCGTCGGCGTCGATGGCGGGCCCCGGGCTGCTGCGTCGCCGGCGATGTCGCTGCAGTCGCCGGTGCTCGAAGCGAGGCTCGTTGCGCCCATCCGCGCCGACGCGACGGCCCCAACGGTGCCCGCAGAGTCCATCGCTGCGCTCACGCCGCCTGCGGCTCCGCCCGATGTCCCGCCACTTGAACAGAGCATTTCGAAGCAGCTGCCGGGCGCGGGAGCCGGGGAGCGGAGCCCGGTCGGCTGGAAGCCGCGCGTCGTCGTCAACGACCGCGTGCCGCGCGCGCGCTTCGGCGAGGCGCTCGAAGGCGACGCGCTTGCCGCATTTTCGACGGAGGTCGATGTGGCCGTCGCGATTCCGGAACGGCTCGACATTCCGTATCCGCGCGCGGCGCTGGCGGCACGCAAGGAAGGCGCGGTGCTCGTCTGGGCCGTCATCGACGATCAGGGCAGGGTCGACGACGTGCACGTGGTCGAAGGCGACCCCGAGTTCGCCGCGGCAGTCGACGCGGCGCTCAGGGGGACTCGCTTCGGCCCTGCCCGCAATCTGGGCCAGAACGTTCCGTTCTACGTGACGCTCGAGTTCGAGTTCCGGCTCGACGCCACCGGCGGGACGGTCGCCGCCGAGCGCGCGAGCGCGTCGCCACGCTGAACGCGAGGCTTCACCCGCCGCGCCCGCGGCCTCCGCACCGACACGAGTGATCGCCATGCCGGGTCGTCGGCCGCCTCGGCGCTTGCTCCGGGTCGCATCCCCGCGCGCTAACCGCGCGCGGGGCCCCGGCGAGCCGCTCGCGCCCGCGGCCTCCGTCCAACCGATTTTCATCGACGCACCGAGCTGTCGGCCGCCTGCGGCGACTCGCGATCGCTCGCTCCCCCTCGGCGCTTCGCGCCCGGGGCCCCGGCGAGCCGCTCGCGCCCGCGGCCTCCGTCCAACCGATTTTCATCGACGCACCGAGCTGTCGGCCGCCTGCGGCGACTCGCGATCGCTCGCTCCCCCTCGGCGCTTCGCGCCCGGGGCCCCGGCGAGCCGCTCGCGCCGCTACCCCATCAACGGCATGTGGAAGCCGGGTGCGGCGCTGCCGTCGTCCGGCCAGCGCGTGGTGACGGCCTTGCCGCGCGTGTAGAAGCGCACACCATCCATCCCGTGCACGTGAAGGTCGCCGAACAGCGAATTCCTCCAGCCGCCGAACGAGTAGAACGCCATCGGCACCGGGATCGGCACGTTGATGCCCAGCATGCCGACGTCGACGTCCTCCTGGAACCGCCGTGCCGCGTGGCCCGACCGCGTGAACAGCGCCGCGCCGTTCGCATAAGGGTTGCGGTTCACGAGTGCGATCGCATCGGCGAGCGATTCGGCACGCACGACGACCAGCACGGGCCCGAAGATCTCGTCGCGATAGATCGCCATTTCGGGCGTCACCCGGTCGAACAGCGTCGGCCCGACGAAGAAGCCGTTCTCGTGTCCGGGCACACGCGGCTTGCGTCCGTCGACGACGAGCGCCGCGCCGGCGGCGACGCCGCCGTCGATGTAGCCGACGATCCGGTCGCGCGCCGCACAGGTGACGACGGGACCCATTTCGATGCCCGCGCCGTCGCCGGGGCCGACCTTGACCGTGCGCGCTCTCGACGCGAGCGCGTCGACCAGCGTGTCGGCGACGTCGCCGACGGCGACGACCGCGGAGATCGCCATGCAGCGCTCGCCGGCGGAGCCGTAGCCGGCACCGATGATCGCGTCGGCCGCGAACGGCACATCGGCATCCGGGAGGACGATCGCGTGGTTCTTCGCACCGCCCAGCGCCTGCACGCGCTTGCCGTGCGCCGCGCCTGTCTCGTAGATGTACTTTGCGATCGGCGTCGAGCCGACGAACGACACGGCGCGGATGCCCGGATGCGCGAGGATCGCGTCGACCGCCTCCTTGTCGCCGTGGACGACATTGAAGATGCCGTCGGGCAAGCCCGCCTCGGTCAGCAGCTCGGCCATCCGCAGCGAAAGCGTCGGGTCGCGCTCGGACGGCTTCAGGATGAAGGCATTGCCGCAGGCGAGCGCGATCGGGAACATCCACATGGGCACCATCGCCGGAAAGTTGAACGGCGTAATGCCAGCGCAGACGCCGACCGGCTGCCGCAGGGACCAGCTGTCGACGTCGGACCCCACGTTCTCGCTGAACTCACCCTTGAGCAGATGCGGAACGCCGGAGGCGAACTCGACGACCTCGATCCCCCGGGTGATCGAGCCCTCGGCATCGGCGAGTGTCTTGCCGTGCTCTTCGGTGACGATCCGCGCCAGCGCCTTCTTGTGCTGCTCCATGAGCTCGCGGAACCGCATCAGCACGCGCGCGCGGCGCAAGGGCGGCGCGACGCGCCACTCGGACCACGCGGCCGTCGCAGCCTGCACGGCGAGATCGACGTCTTCCGCGTTGCCGAGCGGCACGTGGCGAATCACTTCGCCCGTCGCCGGATTGGTCACTTCGCCGTAGCGCTGAGTGCGGGCGGCGACAGCGCGCCCGCCAATCCACAGCGGCAGTCGCTCGAGGGTTGTCAGATCCACTTTTCTCCTCCTTCGGGTAGCGCTCGGTGCTGCGGCGCTCAGGTAGTCACAGCTTGCCGACGGTGAGGCCGAAAGTGTTGGCGGCATCGTTGTATACCGTGTTGCCCCCGTACGATGTCACGACGCTACCACCCTGTTGCTCGATGCCGTACAGCGAGTTGCGGGTGATATTGGTGTCCGACGCCAGCATCGCACAGCCGGTGGCGTTGACCGAAACGAACAACCCCACCGTATTGAAGGTCACGACGGATTTCTCGACCACCACCACCGCGTTTGCCCCAAACCCCAAACCGCAGGCAGCGACACCCCGGAAGTTGCCCGACATCGTGCTGTTGGCGATGGTGACGTCTGTGCCGCTGAGAGCGCCGACGCCGGCGTAACCAGCGTTGTTCTCGATCCGCGCCCGGTCGATGGTGACCGTCGCGCGTGCTGCTAGGCCAGCATTATTGACCGAGATGCCATCGCCATTGTCGCGCACGATGGTGTCGAGCACCCACATCTTGGCGCCGGACGCGTGTAGAAAGATTCCTATGTCCGCGAATCCGGCAACAACGCAGTTTTCGACGTGCACTTCCGCCGCATCGCTGATGTCGATGCCGCGCGTCCCGCCAAGGCCATTGAGGTAGAGACCGCGCAGCGTCACGACGTTTCCCGGTGCCGCGATGGCGACGCCGGTGCCGCCGAACACGGTGAGACCCGCGTGAAGCCCGGTCGGCACGATGACGGCGACCGATTTTCCGATGGTCATCGCCCCGTAGCCGGCCGAGTCGAGCACGACGACCTCGCCCCCCGGATCCACGTTGTTGATGGCCTGCTGAAAACTGCGGCAAGGCGTTGCGAGCGCGCAGGTGAGGTTTCCCGCGTCGACGCCGTGGGAGGCCACGAACGCGCGTTGAGCGCCGTGAGCGGGGGACAGCACTCCAACCAGCAGTGCGGCTCCGAGCAGGAGGTCGAGCGATGCGCGTCGCATGGATCGTTTCCCTTCCCTGTAGGGTTTACCGACGGTCGAAGTGGGCAAGTCGCTCCACGTAGCGCGCCACGAGGTCCACCTCGAGGTTCACCTTCGCCCCGGGCTGCACGCCGCGAAGCGTGGTGACGTCGAGTGTATGCGGAATCAGATTGACGTGGAAGCGCGAGCCGGCGACGCCGTTGACCGTGAGGCTCACGCCGTGGACCGCGATCGAGCCCTTGACGGCGATGAAGCGGGCGAGTGCCGGCGGCGCGTCGATCTCGAGCCGGAAGCTTCCGGTGCCGGACGCGACCTCTTCCACCGGCGCGTACGCGACGACGGTGCCGACGCCGTCGACGTGCCCCGCCATCAGGTGCCCGCCCAAACGATCGGACAGGCGCAGAGCCTTCTCGAGATTCACGTCGGCGTTGCCGTCAAGCCCTGCCGTGCAGGCGAGCGTCTCCGCGGACACGTCGAAGCCGAGCGTCGCGCCGCTCTTCGCGACGACGGTCAGGCAGCAGCCGTTGACGGCGACGCTGTCGCCGACCGCGACGTCCGCGATGTCGAGCGCGCCCGGCGCGATGACGAGCCGCAGCCCGTCGCCCTTCGGCGCGACCGCGGCGATCTTTCCGACCGCCGCCACGATTCCGGTGAACATCAGTCCTCCTTGCGCAATACGCGCGCGATCACGCGCAGATCGTCGCCGATTCGCGTAACGTCCGCGAGCTCGAGCGGCACCCGGTCGGCGAGGCGCGCGAGCCCGCCCGGAAACGCCGCGATGCCGCGCGCCGGGTCGCCGATCAGGCACGGCGCGAGGTAGAGCAGGATCTCGTCGACGAGGTTGGCCGCGATCAGCGCGCCGTTGAGACCCGCGCCGGCCTCGACGTGCAGTTCGTTGATCTCGCGCGCACCCAGCTCCTGCATCATCGTAGCGAGGTCGACGCGACCTTCCGCGTCGGGCAGTGCGATCGTCGCCACACCCGGCGGCCACGCGGGGTTCGCGCCGCCCGCCGTCACGACGAGCGCGTGGCCGTCCGCCAGGACGCGCGCCGCGGCCGGCGTATCGCCGTGGCGGTCGACGATCACGCGCAACGGTTGCCGGACCGTGGCGATGCCGCGGACCGTGAGCTGCGGATCGTCCGAGAGCACGGTGCCGATGCCGGTCATCACCGCGCAGGCGCGGGCGCGGAAGCGGTGCCCGTCCTGCCGTGCGGTCTCGCCGGTGATCCAGCGGCTCTCGCCGCTCGCGAGCGCAGTGCGGCCGTCAAGGCTCGTTGCGACCTTCACGCGCACCCACGGCCTGCCCCGGGTCATCCGCGAGACGTAGCCGGCGTTGAGCTCGCGCGCCTCGCGCTCCATGAGCCCGAGCTCGACGGCGATGCCCGCCTCGCGCAGGCGGCGTGCACCGTGCCGCGCTTGCGGATTCGGATCCTCGATCGCCGCCACGACGCGCACGACGCCCGCGGCGATCAGGGCATCGGTGCACGGCGGCGTGCGGCCGGTGTGGCTGCAAGGCTCGAGCGTGACGTAGGCCGTTGCGCCGCAGGGATCGTGCCCGCGCGCCTTCGCGTCGATCAACGCATTCACCTCCGCATGCGCGAGCCCGGCACGTGCGTGGAATCCCTCTCCGATCGTCACGCCGTCCCGCACGAGCACGCAACCGACCCGGGGATTGGGAGTCGCGGTTTCGAGTCCGAGCGCCGCCTGGGCGAGCGCCTGCGTCATATACGCACGGTCGGCTTCGCTGAACTCTTGCATGGTCGGAATGCGGCCCTCGGATTCGCGCTGCTATCCGGCAGGCCGTCGAGAATCGTCGCGAGGAGGCCGAGATGCGAGGCGCGGCGGGGCGAGCAACCGGAGCGTACACGGTAGTACGTGAGGATTGCGAGCTCCGGCGCAACGACGCAGATCGGCCCCGCAGCAGATTATCGACGGCCTGTCAGCGCTTCTTGATCTTCCGAACCGCTTCGCGGAAGTCCTCGACGTCCTGGAAGCTGCGGTACACGGACGCGAAGCGGATGTAGGCGACCTTGTCGAGCTTGTAGAGCTCCTGCATCACCATCTCGCCGATCTGGCGCGACGGGATCTCGCGCTCGCCGAGCGCGAGCACCTGGCCCACGATGCGGTCGACCGCCTGGTCGACGAACTCGGTCGGGACCGGCCGCTTGTGCAGCGCCCGCTGGAAGCCGTTGCGCAGCTTGCCGACGTCGAAATCGGAGCGCGTGCCGTTGGTCTTCACGACCTGCGGCAGGCGCAACTCGACGGTCTCGTAGGTCGTGAACCGCTTCTGGCAGGCCGCGCAGCGGCGGCGGCGACGGATCGAGTCGCCCGGCTCGGACACGCGCGAATCGATGACCTGCGTGTCGGCGCTGCCGCAGAACGGGCACTTCATGGCCGCCGCGGGAACATCGCGTCAGCCGTAGACCGGAAACTTCCGGTTGAGCGCCGCCACCGCCGACGCGACGCGGGCCGCGGTCGCATCGTCATGCGGCCTGTCGAGCACGTCGGCGATCAGGTGGCCCAGTTCCTCGCTCTCGATTTCCGTGTAGCCGCGGGTCGTGATGGCGGGGCTGCCGACGCGGATGCCCGACGTGACGAACGGCTTCTCCGGGTCGTTCGGGATCGCGTTCTTGTTGACCGTGATGTGCGCCTTCGCGAGCGCCGCTTCGGCGTCCTTGCCGGTGATCCGCTTCGCGCGGAGGTCGACCAGGAACAGGTGCGAGTCGGTGCCGCCCGACACGATGCGCAGTCCCCGCTCCTGCATCACCTTCGCGAGCACGCGGGCGTTCTCCAGCACCTGCTCCTGGTAGCGGCGGAAATCCTTGCCGAGCGCCTCGCCGAACGCGACGGCCTTGGCCGCGATGATGTGCATCAGCGGCCCGCCCTGGAGTCCCGGGAAGACCGCCGAGTTGATGGCTTTCTCGTGCTCGGCCGTCGTGAGGATGAAGCCGCCACGCGGGCCGCGCAGCGTCTTGTGCGTCGTGCTCGTGACGTAGTCGGCAATACCGACCGGCGATCGGATAGACGTCCGCGGCGATCAGACCGGCGTAGTGCGCCATGTCCACCATGAGGCGCGCACCGACCGCGTGCGCGATCGCGCCGAAGCGTTCCCAATCGATGATGCGCGAATACGCGGACGCGCCCGCGATGACGAGCTTCGGCTTGTGCTCGTGCGCGAGGCGCTCGACCGCATCGTAGTCGATGCGCTCGGTCTCCGGATCGAGGCCGTAGGCGACGACGTTGAACCACTTGCCGCTCACGTTGACCGGCGAGCCATGCGTCAGGTGACCGCCGTGCGGCAGCGCCATCCCGAGGATCGTGTCGCCGGGCGCGAGGGCGGCGAAGAACACCGCCTGGTTCGCCTGCGCGCCGGAATGCGGCTGCACGTTGGCCGCCTCGGCGCCGAAGAGCGCCTTCACCCGGTCGAGCGCGAGCCGCTCGGCGACGTCGACGCACTCGCAGCCGCCGTAATAGCGCTTGCCGGGATAGCCCTCGGCGTACTTGTTGGTGAGCATCGAGCCCTGCGCCTCGAGCACGGCCCGGCTCACGTAGTTCTCGGAGGCGATCAGCTCGATGTGCGCCTCCTGCCGCTGGCCCTCGGCGACGATGGCGGCCCACAACTCGGCGTCGGACTGGGCGAGGGTGAGAGAGTGGCGGGGCACGGCGAATCCGACGGCAAGGGTGTGGAGTGAACATTCTAGCATCCGCCCCTCCCCTCCCGGGCACCCGCGCCGCGGCCCGATGGGCCTCGCTTTCGCAACAGTTTCCCCCGCAGGAAAACCCTTATAATCCGCTGCCGGTCGCGGCGGGGCGCCGGTCGTGTCGTGCCTCGCGGGCCGCGCCAATAGACGGCAGTCCATGCCGCCGCCGAACGTAGTTGCCGCACCGATTCTCGAGGAGGCGCCGTGAATGCCCTGCTCAGCCTGTCGCGAGCGATCGACGCCGTGACCGAGCGCATCGGCCGCACGATCTACTGGCTGGTCCTGGTCGCAGTCCTGATCAGCGCCGCCAACGCCACGGTGCGCAAGATCTTCAACTACAGCTCGAATTCGTTCCTCGAGATCCAGTGGTATCTGTTCTCGATGATCTTCCTGTTTCTCGCGGGCTACACGCTCAAGAACAACGAGCACGTGCGCATCGATATCATCACCGGCCGCCTGTCGGCGCGCGCCCGGGCGTGGATCGACATCTTCGGCACGCTCGTCTTCCTGCTGCCGATGGCGTTTCTCATCATGTGGCTGTCGTGGCCCATATTCGTCGACGCGTACCAACGTCATGAAGTGTCCACCAATGCCGGCGGCCTCATCATCTGGCCGGCGCGGCTCATGGTTCCGGTCGGCTTCTTCCTGCTGATCGTCCAGGCCGTCTCGGAGCTGATCAAGCGCCTCGCGTTCCTCAAGGGTCTCATTCCCGATCCGAGCGAGAAGCACGTCGAGAAGACCGCCGAGGAGGAGCTCGCCGAGGAAATTCTCCGCTCGCGCGGGGACCGCCATCGCCGAGGAGATCGAGGGCATCGGCGTCGGCCGGACGGAGAAGCCATGAGCGCGCGGGCGCCCAAGGCGCGAAGGGCGCGCCCGCGTGCGATTGGCGCGGCCGACGTCCCGACGGCGCGATGGGCTCAAGCGTGGGGGCCATCATGACCGCCTTCCTGATCGAGAACATCGCGCCGCTGATGTTCGCGGCGCTCGTGGTCGTGCTGCTGATCGGCTATCCGGTCTCCTTCGCGCTGGGCGCGGTCGGCATCGCCTTCGGCCTCCTCGGCATCGAGCTCGGCCTCCTGCAGCCGTCGCTCCTGCAGGCGCTGCCGGAGCGGATCTGGGGCGTCATGTCGAACGACACGCTGCTCGCGGTGCCGTTCTTCACGTTCATGGGGCTGATCCTCGAGCGCAGCGGCATGGCCGAGGACCTGCTCGACACGATCGGGCAGCTGTTCGGTCCGATCCGCGGCGGCCTCGCCTACGCGGTGATCTTCGTGGGCGCGCTCCTCGCCGCGACCACGGGGGTCGTCGCCGCGTCGGTGATCTCGATGGGCCTCATCTCGCTGCCGATCATGCTGCGCTACGGCTACGACCGACGCCTCGCGTCGGGCGTGATCGCGGCCTCCGGCACGCTCGCGCAGATCATCCCGCCATCGCTCGTGCTGATCATCATGGCCGACCAGCTCGGCAAGTCGGTGGGCGACATGTACGCGGGCGCGTTCATCCCCGGTCTCACGCTCGCCGCGCTGTATGCGGTCTACGTGATCGGCACGTCGATCGCGAAGCCGCACTGGGCGCCGGCGCTGCCGCTCGAGGCGCGGACGCTTGCGCGAGCCCGACGGCTCGTCCGGCAACCGCTCGCTGCTCGTGCTGACGATCATCTCCGCGGCGATCGCCGCGGCGTGGTGGTTCGTCTACTACGACCGCTACAACCCGGAGACGGCGACCGACGAGCGCATCGTCATCACGATGGCCGTCGGCGTCGGCGTCGCGTTCGTCGCTTCGGTCATCAACAAGCTGCTGAAGCTCGGACTGCTGTCGAAGATCGCCGAGCGCGTCACCTTCGTGCTGATCCCGCCGCTCGCGCTGATCTTCCTCGTGCTGGGCACGATCTTCCTCGGCGTCGCGACGCCGACCGAGGGCGGCGCGATGGGCGCGACCGGTGCGCTGATCATGGCGGTCGCGCGCCGGCGCCTGTCGTTCTCGCTGCTCAAGCAGGCGATGAACACGACGGCGAAGCTGTCGACGTTCGTCGTGTTCATCCTGATCGGCGCGCGCGTGTTCAGCCTCACGTTCTACGGCGTCAACGGGCACGTCTGGGTCGAGCACCTGCTCACGGCACTTCCCGGCGGCCAGCTCGGGTTCCTGATCGTCGTCAACATCCTGATCTTCGTGCTCGCGTTCTTCCTCGACTTCTTCGAGCTGTCGTTCATCATCGTGCCGCTGATCGGACCTGTGGCGGAGAAGCTCGGGATCGACCTCATCTGGTTCGGCGTGCTGCTCGCCGTCAACATGCAGACGTCGTTCATGCATCCGCCGTTCGGCTTCGCGCTCTTCTACCTGCGCAGCGTCGCGCCGGCCAAGGAGTTCGTCGACCGCATCACCGGTCGCAGGACAGCCCCGGTGACGACCGGACAGATCTACTGGGGCGCGGTCCCGTTCGTGCTGATCCAGATCGTGATGGTCGCGCTGATCATCGCGTTCCCGAACATCGTCTCGGGCGGCCTCGCGAAGAAGGAGAAGATCGACGTCCAGAACATGCGGATCGACATTCCCGTCGAGGAAGCGCCTGCCGGCGGCGCCGCGTCCGGCGGCGAGAGCAGCGAACAGGAAGACGCGCAGAAGGCGCTCGAGCGCTCGATGGGCGGCGGCAAGGGCGGCGACACGGCGCCGGCGCCCGAGGGCAAGGCGCCTGAGCCCGGCAAGTAGACGGACCGATGAAGAAACGGCGCGCCGGGCGATCGCTCGCCGGGCACGCCGTCGCACTTCCTCGCGATCCGCGGGATCGCCGCTCGCGCCGCGGCCTCCGTACCGTCCGATCACATCGTTGTGCCGAGCTGTCGGCCGCCTGCGGCGACTCGCGATCGCATCGCGCGTACCGCGCGGGGCCTGCCAAGCTCGCGCTGCGGCCTGCGAGCGATCCGATCGCGTTCGAGGCCGACCGCCTCGGCATCGCTACGCATCCACGCTGCCCGCGCGGGGCCCGCTCCGGCTCGCGCTGCGGCCTCCGTACCGCCATCGATCGTTGTGCCGAGCTGTCGGCCGCCTGCGGCGACTCGCGATCGCTCGCATCCCCGCGCAGTACACCCGCGCGGGGCCCCTGCTCGCCGCTCGCGCCGCTACTTCTTCTGCGACATCCGCTGCGCGGCGATCATGAAGTTGTCGAACCGGTTCTCGGCGATGCTGAACCATTCGACTTCGTCGCTGCGGAATTTCTTCCAGGGTTCGTAGATCTTCTTGAACTTGTCGTTCTTGGTGGCGATCTCGTCGTAGACCTCCTGCGTCGCCTTGTAGCAGGCGGCCAGGATGTCGTTCGAGAACGGCTGCAGCTTGACGCCGTTGGCCGGCAGAAGCAGGCGTTTGAGCGCCGGCGGATTGACGGCGTCGTACTTCGCGACCATGTCGATGTTGGCTTCCGCGCACGCCGCTTCGAGGATGCTCTGGTAGTCCTTCGGCAGGTCGGCGAACGCCTTGATGTTGACGAAGACGTCGAGCTCGGGACCGCCCTCCCACCAGCCCGGATAGTAGTAGTACTTCGCGACCTTGTAGAAGCCGAGCTTCTCGTCGTCGTAGGGGCCGACCCATTCGGCCGCGTCGATCGTGCCCTTCTCCAGCGCCGGATAGATCTCGCCGCCGGGGATCTGCTGCGGGACGACGCCGAGCTTCTGCAGCGGCAAGCCGCCGGTGCCCCCGATCCGCATCTTGAGACCCTTGAGGTCGGCGACCGTCTTGATCTCCTTCCTGAACCAGCCCCCCATCTGCGCGCCCGTGTTGCCGGCGCCGAAGCTTACGATGTTGTACTCCTTCAGGAACTCGTTGTAGAGCTCCCGGCCGCCGCCGTGGTACATCCAGGCGTTCTGCTGCCGCGTGTTCATGCCGAACGGGATCGCACAGCCGAACGCGAACGTCGGGTCCTTGCCGAAGAAGTAGTACGGCGCCGTGTGGCAGCACTGGACCGTCGCGTTCTGCACGGCGTCGACGACGCCGAACGCCGGGACGATTTCGCCGGCTGCGAACACCTGGATCTGGAACTTGTTGTTGGTCCCGGCAGCGACGCGCTTCGAGATCACCTCGGCGGCGCCGTAGATCGTGTCGAGGCTCTTCGGGAAGCTTGACGCGAGCCGCCACTTGACCTCGCCGGCTCCCTGCGCGAACGCGGGCGCGGAACCGGCGGCCAGGATGCCGGCCAGCCCCGTGTGTTTCAGGAACGAACGACGTTGCATCTTGGGTCTCCTCTCGTATTGGCTGTCGGCCGCGCCGACGCTGGATGCAGGAAGCCGCGCCTGGCGTGCGCCGAGCCCTCCCCCGCGCGACGCCCTGCGAGTCCGGGACGGATTCTAACCGAATTCGCCACGCCTCCCGCTTGGGTCTCGCAGTCGGCGCTGCCGCACCGGAATGGGGCGCGACGAGGCTTGGCCGCCGCCGACGTCAGGGGCTCAGCTTGCGTACTGCCGTGAACAGCGCCCATGCCCAGCCGGCCTGCCGTTCGAGCGTCTGCGTGAAGCGGATCAGGTAGCGGGCGCTGCCAGTGTCGAGCTCGACCATCCCGCCGGGCACGAACTTGTCGTCCGGGCCGATCAAGCTGCGCTGCGCCGACTGCCGGTTCTCGGGATGCGCCGGAAGGTAGACGCCGAAGAACGGCCGCTCGGCCTCGGGACGCTTCGACCCGGTCGGCGTCACCCAGGTCCGCAGCAGCACGCGCACGAGGCGGCGCGCGATGATCTCGACGCCGACGGTCACCTCGTCGACCTGATGCCGCTGCATCCGCCGCACGACCGCGAGGGACCACGCGTCGCCCTCGCGAATGGCGATGATCTCGCCGAGCTTCGCCGGCGCCTCCTTGACCGCCGCGACCAGCCGGCAGCCGGATTCGCTGCGGTCGCTGATTCGCCACGTCGTGCCGTGGACGCGCCGCGCGACCGATTCGGGGTTGATCGACGGGTTCACCATCTGCGTGACCTCGTCGTAGCTCGCCACGACCGCCGGCGTGCGTGCCGCCTCGGGCAGACGTTCGATCTCGGCCACGGCGCGCGTGAGCGCCTGCAGGCCGATCACGACACGCACTTCGCCCTCGGTCGAGAAGCGAGGCGAGCGCGGCGCATGCGCGATCGCTTCGGGGCCGAAGAGCGACGCTAGGCGCATGAGCAGGAGCCGTTGCTCGCGCGCCGGCAGTTCGCCCGGCTTCGCCACGTCGTCCTGCTCGGGGAGCCAGCGCATCCGCTCGACGATGCGCGTGTAGGCGGGGCTCGCATCGAGAAACAGGACGCGGCCGCCGGTGTGCGGACGATCGAGCCGCCGCAGGCCCTGGGTCCCGGTGAGATCGACCAGAAACGTCGCGTCGGTCCCGGGCGGCGGGACCAGCGTGAGCGACGGGGCCCAATCCTCGAGCTGCTTCGCGACCCATTCGACCTGGTCCGGCGTGAAGTTGCCCGAATCGAGACGCATGAGCAGAAGCGTCTTCAGGTACTCGCCCTCGAGGTAGACGCCCGGCCGCGAAAACGTGCCGGCGCCGAAGACGAGCTGCTCGCGCTGCCAGCCGCGCATTCGGGCGAATTCGTAGAGCTCGTGGAACTCGCGCCACTGCGCCGGAATCCAGTGGCCGTAGCGGAACAGCCGGTATTTCCCGTCGATACCCTTGAAGTGAGCGAGCCGCACGAGGACCCACGGCAGCACGGCGCGCCAGCGACGGTTGTCGGCGCGCGGATAGCCAGCCTTGAGCCCGAGCTGATAGGCCGCGGTGAACGCCTTCACGAGGTCGAACACCGCGTGCCACAACCGGGATTCGACGCTCGTGCTCTTCTGGTAATTCGACGTGTACTGCTGCGTCAACTGGGAGAGCACAGGCTCGAGACGCGCGTCGATCCGGAGCAGCGCCTCGACCTGTCCCGGGCCGACCTCGCGCCGCGCGCCGGGAAACTCGGCGACTAGGTCCTGCGCTTCCTTCTGGATCGACAACGCGTCGAGCGCGGGCAGCGCGGCGATCCAGCGTCCCGCCGTGTGGGCGTTCCGGAAGGGGTCGTTCAGCGTGCGGAAGAAGTTGACGACGGGCGTGAGCATGAGGGCGTGCGTCAGTCCCGCGGCAGCCCGGCGTCAGGCACCGGCGACCGTCATCCGGCCGACGAGGATCGATCCCGTGTGCCGCGAGGTCCGCCGGTCGACGTCGGCGCCGACAGCTGCGATGTCGCGGAACATTTGCTTCAGGTTGCCCGCAATCGTGACTTCTTCCACCGGAAATGCGATCTCGCCGCCTTCGATCCAGAACCCCGCGGCGCCGCGCGAGTAGTCGCCGGTCACCGAGTTGACGCCCTGCCCGAGCTGCTCGGTGACGAGGAGCCCACGCCCCATGCGCCGGAGCAGCGCCGGCAGATCGTCGTCGCCGTGGGCCAGGACGAGATTGTGGCTGCCGCCGGCATTCCCGGTCGTCGCGAGGCCGAGCTTGCGCGCGGAATAGCTGCCGAGGAAGTAGCCGCGCAGGACACCGTCGCGGACGACGTCGCGCGGCGTCGTGGCCACGCCTTCGTTGTCGAACGGGGCGCTGCCGCGGGCGCGCGGCAGGTGCGGCTCCTCGCGGATCGACACGCGCGCCGCAAACACTTCCGTGCCGAGCGAGTCCGCCAGGAACGTCGATTTCCGGTACAGCGAGCCGCCGGAGACCGCCGCCACGAAGAATCCGATCAGGTCGGCGGCTTCTGGCGCCTCGAAGAGCACCGGACATTCCTGCGTGGGTAACTGCCGCGCGGAGAGGCGGCGCGCCGTCCGCTCGCCGGCGATGCGCCCGACGGTGGTCGCCGGCTCGAGGTCATCGGCGGCGCGCGCCGCCGAGTACCAATAGTCGCGCTGCATCGCGCCGTCGCCGGGATCGCCGATCACCGAACAGTCGATGTGGTGGCGCGAGCTCCGGTAGCCGCCGCTGAATCCGTGCGAGTTCGCGTAGACGAACTCCGATTCACTGCGCGCGACGGTCGAGCCTTCGGTGTTCACGAGCCGCCGGTCGACCGCGAGCGCCGCGGCTTCGGCGGCACGGCCCATCTCGATCGCGTCGTCGACCGCGAGGTCCCACGGATGGTAGAGGTCCAGGTCGGGGATCGTCCGCGCGAGGCGATCCGGATCGGCGAGCCCGGCCGCCGGGTCCTGCGCGGTGTGACGCGCAATCGAGAGCGCTTTCGCGACGGTGGCCTCGACGGCGTCGGGCGCGAAATCGGCGGTGCTCGCATGGCCGCGCCGCTGGCCGATGAAGACGGTGACGCCGATTCCCTTGTCTCGGTTGTAAGCGATCGTCTCGACCTCGCCGTTCCTCACCGTGACGCTTTGACCGACGGCCTGCGAGACCTCCGCTTCCGCCGACGTCGCCCCGCCCGCGCGCGCAGTCGAAAGCATCGTCGCGGCGAGGCGCTCGAGCTCGGCGGTCGGCAGCGGAAAGCGCTGTGCGCCCACATCGCCGGGCGTACCGCTGGGGGCGGGTCCGCGGTGTATTTCGGCGGCGGGGAGAGTGGCGGTCATGGGGAACGGCGTTTGCGGCGGGAGGACCGGTCGTGCAAGTCGTCGTTCGCGACCGGCTTCGACAAGGCGTCGGCTATCATAACAAAGGGACTGCGACCCATCGCCGCCGGGTCCCCCTTTCCCCGTCCTATCCGCCAGAACGATGCCCCGGCCCGACGAACCGCGACGCAGACGCCCAGGCGCCGAACCCGCTGCGGGCCCCGCGGCCGCGGCCGGTTCCTCTCTGCCGTCGAAGACACAACTGAAGCGCGACATGCATGCGCTGCAGCAATTGGGTGAGCAGCTGGTCGCGCTCGATGCCGGCCGCTTCGCGGCGCTGGCGCGCGAAGCCGCGCTACCCGAGCGGCTTGTCGATGCGGTCGCTGCGGCGCGCTCGATCACCGCCTGGGGCGCGCGCAAGCGGCAGCTCCAGTTCATCGGCAAGCTGATGCGCGACCAGGATCCCGCGCCCATCCGGCGGCGCCTCGACCTGTGGGCGCAAGGCCACGAGGTCGACAATGAACGTCAGCACGCGCTCGAACGCTGGCGCGAACGGTTGCTCGTCGAACCGGAAGCGCAAGACGCGCTCGCGGCCGAATTTCCGCGCGCCGACCTGACGCGCCTGCGCTCGCTCGTCGCGCGCGCGCAGGAGGAGCGCATCCGCGGTGCGCCGCCGCGCGCGTACCGTGAGCTCTTTCGCATGCTGAAGTCGGTCGCCACGGAGGCCGAATGACCGCTCCAGACACGCTGCTGATCGGCCTCGTCTCGATCTCCGATCGGGCCTCCGCGGGGGTCTACGAAGACAAGGGCCTACCGGGGCTCGTCGAATGGTTCACCGCGGCGCTCGCCTCACCGTGGCGGACCGAGACGCGGCTGATCCCCGACGAGCAGCCGGTCATCGAGCGCACGCTGATCGAGCTCGTCGACACGGTCGGCTGTCATCTCGTCTGCACGACCGGCGGCACCGGCCCCGCGCCGCGCGACGTCACGCCGGAGGCGACGCTCGCCGTCGCGCACAAGGTCCTGCCAGGCTTCGGCGAGCAGATGCGGCAGGTGAGCCTCAGGTACGTGCCCACCGCGATCCTCTCGCGGCAGGCAGGTGTCGTGCGCGGACGCGCGCTGATCCTGAACATGCCCGGGCAGCCGAAGGCGATCAAGGAGACGCTGGACGGTGTGTTTCCGGCCGTGCCGTACTGCATCGACCTGATCGGCGGGCCGTACATCGAAACGCGGGAAGAGGTCTGCAAGGCGTTTCGTCCGAAATCGGCGCTGCGCGGCAAGTGACGCTCCCGCAGACGGCGGGTGCCGCGTACAAGGCGACGGGCATCGCGTTCGTCGTCGCGTCCGCGGCCGCGTTCGGCGCGATGGCGATCCTCGCGCGGATCGCGTACGCGAGCGGCGTCGACACGCCGACGCTGCTCGCGCTGCGCTTCGCGATCGCGGCCTCGGCGATGCTCGCTCTCGCCTTCGCCCGACGAATGCCGCTGCCGGCCGGATCGTTGCTGGGCGCGCTCGTGCTGCTGGGCGCGCTGGGCTACGGCGGCCAGGCCTTCTCGTTCTTCACCGCGCTCACGCTCGCGCCGGCCGGCGTCGTCGCGCTGCTCCTCTACCTGCACCCGGCGCTCGTCGCACTGCTCTCCGCCGCGCTGCTGCACGAGCGCCTGACGACCGCCAAGCGCGTCGCGCTCGCCGTCGCGCTCGCGGGCACCGTGCTGACAGTCGCGCCCGCGCTCGGCGGTCCCGCGGACGTGCAGCCCGGCGCGGGCGTCGCGGCCGGCATCGCCTTCGGCGTCGCCGCGGCCGTGTTCTACTCCCTCTACATCATCGCCGGCGCGTGGCTCGGACGGCGCGTCGCGGCACTCTCGATGAGCACCGTCGTCATCGCCAGCGCTGCCGCCGTGTTCGTCGCCGCGGCGATGCTGCGGGGCCCCCGATGGCCGCAAACGACTGTTGGATGGCTCGCGGTGCTCGCGATCGCGCTCGTCTCGACGGTCGGCGCGATCACGCTCTATTTCGCCGGCCTCGCGCGGGTCGGGCCTACGCGCGCGGCGACGCTGTCGACGATCGAGCCGGTGGTCACCGTCACGCTCGCAGCGCTCGTATTGGGTGAGGCAATCGTGCCTGTGCAGCTCGCGGGCGGCGTGCTGATCCTGGCGGCGGTCGCGCTCATCGCCCGCGATCAGCCGGCGTAGCATCTCGATACGATGACCACGGACACGCCCTTCCCGAACCAGCCGCCCTCGTACGCGGATCGCAACCTCTACGCTGACGACCTTGCGCTGCAGGAGGCGCTCGCCCGCGAGGGCGGCGCCTGGTCCGCCGCCGACGCGATGGAATGGGGCGCGACGCTGGGGACCGCCGCCACCTTGGCGCTCGGGGACATCGCGAACCGCCATCCGCCGGAGCTCGCGACGCACGATGCGCGCGGCGAGCGCATCGATGTCGTGACGTTCCATCCGGCATGGCACGAGATCATGCGCCTTGCCGTCGCGGCGGGCGTTCACTGCCGGCCGTGGGTCGACCCGCGTCCCGGCGCGCAAGTCGCGCGCGGCGCGCTCGTGCACCTGCACGCGCAGGTGGAGAACGGCACCCAGTGCCCGCTGACGATGACCTATGCAAGCATTCCGGTGCTGCGCCACGCCGCCTCGGCACTTCCGGCGATCGCCGCCGACTGGATGCCGAAAGTCCTCGCCCGCGACTACGATCCGCGCGACGTGGCCGTGGGCGCCAAGCGCGCGGCGCTGATCGGCATGGGGATGACCGAGCGGCAGGGCGGCTCGGACGTTCGCAGCAACCGCACGCGCGCCGTACCCGACGCCGACGGCGCCGTGCGTCTCACGGGACACAAGTGGTTTTTCTCGGCGCCGCAGTGCGACGCGCATCTCGTTCTCGCGCAGGAGGAGGCCGGGTTGTCGTGCTTTCTGCTGCCGCGGCGCCTGCCCGACGGCACGCGCAACGCGATCCGGATCGATCGACTCAAGGACAAGCTCGGCAACCGTTCGAACGCCTCGGCCGAGGTCGAGTTCGACGATGCGCTTGCGTGGCCCATCGGCGAGCGCGGACGCGGCGTCGCGACGATCCTCGAGATGGTCCAGCACACGCGGCTCGACTGCGTGCTCGGCACGGCGGGAATGATGCGTTCGGCCGTCGCACGCGCCATCCATCATGCGCGCCACCGCGTCGCGTTCGGTCGCCTGCTCGTTCTCCAGCCGCTGATGACCGAGGTGCTGGCGGATCTCGCACTCGAGAGCGAGGCGGCGACGGCACTCGCGCTCCGTCTCGCCCGCGCCTATGAGGCTCCCGAGGGCCATGCCGAACGGGCGCTCGCGCGGCTCCTCACGCCCGCAGCCAAGTACTGGGTGTGCAAGCGCGGACCCGCGCTCGCGGCGGAAGCGATGGAAGTGCTGGGCGGCAACGGCTACGTCGAGGACTCCGGATTGCCTCGGCTCTATCGCGAGATGCCGGTCAATTCGATCTGGGAGGGGTCAGGCAATGTGATGTGCCTCGACGTCGTCCGCGCGGCGCGGCGCGAGCCGGAAGGCGTGGCAGCATTGGGCGCGCTGCTCGCCGCCGCGCGCGGCGCGAATCCGGACTTCGACAGCTTCGCGTCGGCGCTCGCCATGGATCTGGCCAACATCGGCGACGACGCGACGACCGGGCGGCGGATCGCGCAGGGCATCGCCACCGGCATCGCGGCGTCGCTGCTCCTGCGCGACGCTCCGGCGCAGGTGGCGGCCGCATTCTGCGCGACGCGCCTGGCGCCGCATCCATTCGGCGGCGGCGCGTTCGGCGCGCTGCCGGCGAGTCGAGGCACCGCCGCGGCGATCGTCGCGCGCGCGCTCCCCGACTGACGCAGGCGGCGGAGCTCTACCGCTTGCGTGCCTTCTCGGCGGCGATCCAGTCGGCGATCTGCTCGTCGAGCACGTCGAGCGGCACGGCGCCGTGGTCGATCACCGCGTTGTGGAAGCGGCGCAGGTCGAACGACTCGCCGAGCTCGGCGCGGGCCTTCGCGCGAAGCGCCTTGATTCTGAGCTCGCCGATCTTGTAGGCGGTTGCCTGTCCCGGCACCACGATGTAGCGGTCGACCTCCGCTGCGGCAAATTCGGGCGTGAGCGCGGCGTTGTCGATGAGATACGCCATGGCACGCTCGCGCGTCCAACCGAAGGCATGGATGCCCGTGTCGACGACGAGCCGCGCAGCGCGGTGCATCTCGCCCGCCAGGTTGCCGAACTTCGAATATGGGTCCGTGTAGAACCCCATCTCGTAACCCAGGCTCTCCGCGTAGAGCGCCCAGCCTTCGGAGAACGCGACGAAGAACGCATTGCGCCGGAACGGCGGCAGCTCGCCCAGCTCCTGCGCTCGCGCGATCTGGAGGTGATGTCCCGGGACGGCTTCGTGCAGCAGCAGCGTCTCCATGCTCCATTTGGGGCGCCGCGACAGCGAATTCACGTTCGCCTCGAAATACCCGGCCCGGCCGCTCTCCACCGATCCGCGCACGTAGTGCTCGGCGTTGTCGCCCTCCTCCGGGCGCATCGCGCGAATACCGTACGGAAGACGCGGCAGCACGGCAAAGAAGCGCGGCAGCTCGGCATCGGCGCGCTTCGCGATGTCCCGATAGCCGGCGAGCATGTCCTCGGCGCGGGTGTAGAGAAACCGCGGATCGGTGTTGATCGAGCGCTGGAACTCGGCGCGCGTACCCGCGAATCCCGCCGCCGCGACCGTCGCATCCATCGCTTTCCCGATGCGCGCCACCTCGGCGAGGCCGAGCTCGTGGATTTCCCGCGGCGTCATCCGTGTCGTCGTGTAGAACGCAAGCCGCGCCTCGTAATAACGCTGCTTGGGCGGCAGCGCGGACGCCGCAATAGCCTCCGTCGCGACCGGCAGATAGCGCTTCTCGTAAAAGTCGCGCAACCGGCGGAAGGAGGGAATCACGGACATCTCGATTGCGCGCCGCCCCGCTGCCGTGAGCCGTTCGCGTTCGGCGTCCGGGATCTCCGCCGGAAATTTCCGAAACGGAGCGTATTCGGGACTCTTCGCAGGATCGGAGCCGAGCTGCGCATCGAGTTGGGCGGGCACCCTCGCGATCGCGATCTTGGCGGGCATCCACCCGAGCTCCATCCCGGTTTCCATGCGCGCGATGAGCTGATCGATCAGTGTCGGCACGGCCTCGAGACGGGCGATGTACGCCTCGTAGTCGCGCGCCGACGCGAATCGCGTCGCATCGACCAGGCGCGGCAGGTCGAACTGGATGCCGTTGAACTGCGTGACCGGCGACCAGGACTCGCCCTGATTGCACGAAAGCGGCGCGCACAGGCGATCGAGCGCCGCCGCCTGCTCGAGCTGATGGCGAAGGATGCGGAGTGAGACGCGGTCTTCCGCTGCGAGTGCCGCGGCGTCGATCCCGAGCGTCCGCATCGAGATACGCCTTGCGCTGCTCGCGCCGCCGCTCGACGGCCGCTGCCGACTGATCGGACAGGCGGTCACCATAGCGCGGGTCGCCGACGTAGGTCGCGACCTCCGGGTACTCGCGCAACGTCCATTGCCAGACGTCGTCGAACAGCGCGCGCGCCTCGGTCGCCGGTTCCCGTGCAGCCGTCGATTGCGCGGGAACGGGGAAGCTCACGATGGCGGCAACGATGGCAACGCCGGTCATGGCCGCCCGGGCGCGCGAGCGCGCGCGGCCGCTGGGGGCCGTTACTCGACCGCGGTGAAAAATCGCCGGCCGGGGCGCTCGCGCCGGCGCGGCTCGGGGAGCGTGCCGCAAGACTACTGGATGTTCAGCGTCTTCATCGCCTTCGCGAGCGTATCGACCGACTCCTGGTGCTTGCCGGCCTTGTGCAGCGCCTCGCCTTCGGCCCGGTCCTTCTTCACCTGTTCCATTTGCGCGGGGGTCAGGCTTGGATTCTTGGCCATCGCGTCGTCGATCTTCTTCATGTCCGCCGGGCAATGGAATGCGAATGCGGTTCCCGCGGCGAACATCGTCGCCACGAACAGTGCGATCCGGTGCTTCTTCATCGGGCCTCCTGTAGGGGAATGCGAGCGGCCGGGCGCCGCCGGCCGGCATGGTACTACGCGAAGCCGAATGTCCGCTACTCGTCGAGCAGCAGCTCCGTGCGCGACGCCGGATCCTGCTTGTAGAACCACATGAGCTGCTTGTAGACGCGCGGATACTCGTGCAGCAACAGCGTCGGATCGGCGAAGAACACCTCGGAGAGGACGGCGAAGAATTCAGCAGGGGATTCGGCGGCGTACGGGTCGATCGCCGTCTCGTCGCCGCGCTCGACGCGCGCGCGGAAATGGTCGTACGCCGCAGTGAGCGCCTTCTTCCAGACGTGCGGCGGCATTGTTGCCGGCAGCGGGGGGCAGCCGTTCGCCTCGCCATTGCGCATGTCGAGCTTGTGCGCGAACTCGTGGATGACGAGGTTCATCCCCGCCGCGTCCCAGTCGGCGGACGCCTCGACGTCGGGCCAGGACAGCACGACCGGGCCGCCCGGCATCGACTCTCCGGCGAGCGGTCCGTCGTTGCGGTGGACGACGCCCGCCTCGTCCACGTATTCCCAGCCGGGGATGAACTCGTCAGGATAGACGATGACGTTCTCCCAACCATCGTAGTAGGCCATGTCGAGGTTGAGCACGAGCACGCACGCCTCGATCGCGATGATCACGCGCTGCAGCGGCGTCACGACATGGCCACGCGCGCCGACGATCGACTTGGCGGAGAGGAACAAGACGGCCTTTGCGCGGAGGCGCACAAGCTCGTCGTCGGTGTAGATCGCGACGAACGGCAGCGACTCGAGCGCCTCGCGCCACAGCGCGTCGGGAATCGCCGCGCTCCGGAGCACGCGTTGCCGGCGCCAGTTGCGCAGCGTGTCGAACATGGCGGTCGCGGGCCGTCAGAATTCGTCTGGCGGCGCCGATGCGGGGGCGCTCTCGGCTTCGAACAACTGGCCGCCGTCGTCTCCCGTCAGCAGCCGGTCGGCCTCCGCCTCGGGCAGCGCTTCGACGTCGCGCAGCTTGCGCACGATCGTCGTGCTCTTCCGGCCGGCATCGTCGATCGTGCTGCTCGCCTCGTCGAGCTTCTTCTTGGTCTTCTGCAGAATGTCGCCGAACTTCAGGAATTCGGTCTTGATCGCGCTCAGCGTGCGCCAGACCTCGGTCGAGCGCTGCTCGATCGCGAGCGTCCGAAAGCCCATCTGCAGGCTGTTCAGGAGCGCAAGAAAATTGGTCGGCCCCGTCAACGTCACCCGGAAATCGCGCTGCAGCTGCTCGGCGAATCCGGGTCGCGACATCATTTCCGCGTACAGGCCTTCGGTCGGAACGAACAGGATCGCGAAGTCCGTCGTGTGCGGCGGCGACAGGTACGAGTCGCGGATCGTCCTCGCCTGCAGTCGCAGGAATTCGGCGAGCGCCTTGCGCGCGGCGTCGGCAGCGGGGATGTCGGCTCGCTCGAGCGCGTCCTGCAGCCGCTGCCAGTCGTCCAGCGGGAATTTCGCATCGACCGGCAGCCAGCACGGCTTGCCATCGTCGCGACCCGGGAGCCGGATCGCGAACTCGACGCGCTTCCCGCTCCCCGGCACGGTCTCGACGTTCGTTTCGAACTGAGCCGGCGTGAGCACCTCGCCGAGCAGCGCTGCGAGCTGCACCTCGCCCCATGTGCCGCGCGTCTTCACGTTCGTCAGCACACGCTTCAGATCGCCGACACCCACGGCGAGCGTCTGCATCTCGCCCAGACCCTTGTGCACCTGCTCGAGCCGGTCGGAGACCTGCTTGAAGGATGCGCCGAGACGCTGCTCGAGTGTCGTCTGCAGCTTCTCGTCGACGGTCGCGCGCATCTGCTCGAGCTTCTGGGCGTTGTCGGCGCGCAGGGCGTCGAGCCGCTGCTCGACCGCCTGCCGGATCGCATCCAGCCGTTGCTCGTTCGTTTGCGTCAAGCGACCGAGCGCTGCGCCGAGCTCGGTGCGGGCGGTTTGCGCCGCCTGCGCCTGCTCGGTGCGGGCCATGGAAAGGTCCTGCCGCACGTCGCGCTCGAGATCCACGCCTTGGGCTGCGAGTACGTCGATCCTCGCTCTCAGGTCGGCGGCTTCGCGCACGGCACCGTCGCGCGCAGCGATCAGCGTGGAGAGGCGTCCGAGCGCAATCGCCACGAGCCCGGCAATCACGACGAGCGCGACGACCACGATGACGACGACGATCGAAACTTCCGGCATGGCGGAAGAGTTTACTATGCGGCGTCGGTACCCGAGAGGGCCAGCGCCGCGAACGACGCGAGCCAGTGACTGCCGACATAGTCGGCACGGTCGAGCCCTACGAGCCCGGCAGCGAGATGCGCCGCCGCGGCGTCGCGCACGGCGGTCGCGCGCGGATCGTCCTCAGGCAGCGCCGACGCGATGCCGCGGAAGCACCATGCACGCGACAGGTTGAGGCCGTCGAGGTGCACGATGTGCGCATCGGTGCGATCGCTGACCGCCACCGGCGCGAAGAGCGTCGCCGGCTCGTGCCGTCCCATTGCCGGGAGGAACGCGTCGAGCCAAACGCCGAATTCATCGGCGGCGAGCACGCGGCGCATCAGCAGGGCCTCGACCAGGGACGGCGAGAGGAAATCGAAACCGGAGGGTTCCCATGCGACGGGGGCATCACGGTCGCGCTCGAACCATGCGCGCGCCTTGCCCTCGATCGCCGCCGCCAGCGCCCGCTCGTCCGCGCGACGCGCGTAGTCGAGCGCGAAGAGGATGCCGAACGCGCTGTTCGAGTGCATGCCGTAGCGGACCGGATAATCGGCCTTCGGCAGCCAGGCACGATAGCGGTCGACGAACGCGCGCGCGAGCGGCGCGAGCTGACCTGCCCACCGGCGCGCGTCGGCGTCTGTGGAGCACGCGAGCTCGTCGGCGAGCTTCATGAGCCACGTCCAGCCGTAGGGGCGCTCGAACGCCTGCGCGCCCGGCCGCTCCAGGTACGCACGCTCGGCGGCGATGTTGACCGGCGCGAAATGGCGGTCGAGTGTGGCGTCGACCGCCGCGCGCTGCGGCAGGCCGGGATGGAGCCGTCGCACGTGGACGAGCAGCCAATGCATGTGCACGCACGAGTGCCAGTCGTAGCTGCCGAAGAACGCCGGATGCAGCGCGCGCGGCGGCAGCAGATCCGCGTCGCCGCCGAGCACGTGGTCCTGCTTGTCCGGATATTCGCGGACCACGTTCGCGAGGGCGATGTCCGCGAAGCGCGCGGCGCGGTCCGGATCGAGCGTGGCAACGGTCATGGCGCGACCGCGAAATGACGCCTCAAGCCGCTTTGCGGCTCGCCCGGAACGTGTTGGCGTTGCCCACGCGCGTCTCGCGCCGCATTGGTCTCCCCCACACTCCCGGGCTACGCCGCTTCGCGGCTTGCCGGGAACGTGTTGGTGTCGCCCACGCGCGTCTCGCGCCGCATTGGTCTCCCCCACACTCCCGGGCTACGCCGCTTCGCGGCTTGCCTTCTTCCGCTCGTGTTCCTTGAGGAAACGCTTGCGGATGCGGATCGAGGCCGGCGTGACCTCGGCGAGCTCGTCATCGGCGATGAACTCGACGGCGTACTCGAGCGTCAGCGCGATCGGCGGCACGAGCGCGATCGCCTCGTCCTTGCCCGACGCGCGGACGTTCGTGAGCTGCTTGCCCTTGATCGGGTTGACGACGAGGTCGTTGTCGCGGCTGTGGATCCCGATCACCATGCCTTCGTAGAGCTTGTCGCCGGGCGACACGAACATGCGCCCGCGCTCCTGCAGTTTCCACAATGCATAGGCGACGGCCTCGCCGTCCTCCTGCGAGACGAGCACGCCGTTGCGCCGCTCCGGAATCTCGCCCTTCATCGGCGCATAGCCGTCGAACACGTGGCTCATGAGCCCGGTGCCGCGCGTCAGATTCATGAACTCGCCCTGGAAGCCGATCAGCCCGCGCGCGGGTATCCGGTATTCGAGGCGCGCGCGGCCGCGGCTGTCGGACTCCATGTTCGTGAGCTCGCCGCGGCGCGGTCCGAGCGCTTCCATCACGGCACCCTGGTGCTCGGCCTCGACGTCGACCGACAGCGCCTCGATCGGCTCGCACGTCACGCCGTCGATCTCGCGCAGCACGACGCGCGGCCGCGACACCGCGAGCTCGTAACCCTCGCGCCGCATGTTCTCGATGAGGATGGTGAGGTGCAGCTCGCCGCGCCCGAAGACCAGGAACGAATCGGTGTCCGCGGTCTCCTCGACCCGCAGCGCGACATTGGTCAGGAGCTCGCGCATGAGCCGATCGCGCAGGTTGCGCGACGTCACGTACTTGCCTTCGCGGCCCGCGAGCGGCGACGTGTTGACCTGGAAGTGCATCGACAAGGTCGGCAGGTCGACCGCAATCGGCGGCAGCGCCTCGGGCGCCTCGATCGACGACAGCGTCGTGCCGATCGACAGGTCCTCGACACCGGTGACCTGCACGATGTCGCCGGCCTGCGCCGAGTCGACCGGCACGCGCTCCATGCCGACGAACGCAAACACCTGCCCGATCTTCGCCTTCGGCGGTGTCGCGCCCTCATTGGCGTTACCCGCGAGCGGACCGTCCAGGACCGCGACCTCCTGCCCCGGCACGAGGCGGCCGCGGCGGATGCGGCCGATGCCGAGCCGACCGAGGTAACTCGAGTAGTCGAGCGCGCTGACCTGGAACTGGAGCGGCGCGTCGGCATCGCCCGACGGGGCCGGCACGCGCGAGAGGATCGTCTCGAAGAGCGGCTCCATCGACGCACCGGCCGGCGCGGCATGCGCCTTCGCGACCTCGACGTCGAGCGTGGCCCAGCCGTTCAGCGCGGAGGCGTAGACCACCGGAAAATCGAGCTGATCCTCCGTCGCGCCGAGCTTGTCGAAAAGCTCGAAGGTCTGGTTCACGACCCATTCGGGACGCGCGCCAGGGCGGTCGACCTTGTTCACGACGACGATCGGCGCGAGCCCGAGCCGCAGCGCCTTCATGGTGACGAATCGTGTCTGGGGCATCGGCCCCTCGACCGCGTCGACCAGGAGTAGCACGCCGTCGACCATGCCGAGCACGCGCTCGACCTCGCCGCCGAAGTCGGCGTGGCCGGGGGTGTCGACGATGTTGATCCGCACACTCTTTTCGCCCTGGCCGTAGAGGATCGAGCAGTTCTTGGCGAGGATGGTGATCCCGCGCTCGCGCTCGAGGTCGTTCGTGTCCATCATCCGCTCGCCGACGTGGACGTGCTTCGCGAACGTCCCCGCCTGGACCAGAAGCTTGTCGACGAGCGTCGTCTTGCCGTGGTCGACGTGGGCGATGATCGCGATGTTGCGCAGGGCGTGGCGCGGCGTGGTCATGAGCGTCGTGGCGGGCGGATTTCCGCGTGGGCGGCTGGCCATCGGCGGCCGCGGCGCGAAATTCGCCATTATAGCCCGATGGCCGGGTCTCCCACCAGAAATAATTCGCAAAATCCGAAACTTAGGCTACAATATCCATTCGGGCGGCCGTTCCGGTCACCGCCCCCCAAAGCGTGGGATGCACCCGACCCAGCGGGTCGGGAGTTGCGTCCCACGGTCCAACGGTGTTTTCCGCTGCCTGGACCGGAAATCCCGCGAGGGATGGGCCGCGATCCAGGAGCCTCCATGAGTGCAACGAGCTTTGCGGAGCTCGGCCTCGCGCCCGACTTGCTGCGGGCGGTGACCGAGTCCGGCTACACCACGCCGACGCCGATCCAGGCGCAGGCGATTCCCATCGTTCTCGCCGGCAAGGACGTCATGGGCGGCGCCCAGACCGGCACCGGAAAGACTGCCGCCTTCGCGCTGCCGATCCTGCAGAAGCTCATGCCGATGGCCAACGCGAGCCCCTCGCCGGCACGGCACCCGGTGCGCGCGCTGATCCTCACGCCCACGCGCGAGCTTGCCGTCCAGGTCGAGGAATCGTTCCGCACCTATGGCAAGCACACGAAGCTGCGCTCGACGGTCGTTTTCGGCGGCGTCGACATCAAGCAACAGCTTCCGATCGTCCGCGGCGGCGTCGAGATTCTCGTGGCCACGCCGGGCCGGCTCCTCGACCACATCGAGCAGAAAAGCGTCTATCTCGGGCAGGTCGAAATCTTCGTGCTCGACGAGGCCGACCGGATGCTCGACATGGGCTTCATCCCGGACATCAAGCGGATCATGGCGCTCCTGCCGGCAACGGCGAAGCGGCAGAACCTGCTGTTCTCGGCGACCTTCTCCGGCGAGATCAAAAAGCTGGCTGACCAGCTGCTGAACGCGCCGCAGCTGATCGAGGTCGCCAAGCGCAATACCGCCGCCGAGACCGTCGAGCAGTTCGCCTACAAGGTGCCGGCGGACGCGAAGCGCGCGCTGCTCGAGCATCTCGTGCGCACCCGCAATCTCAATCAGGTGCTCTGCTTCGTGCGCACCAAGCACGGCACGGCGCGGCTCGCCCGGCAGCTCGAGAAGGACGGCCTCGTCACCGACGCGATCCACGGCGACAAGACGCAGCAGGCGCGAATGGAAGCGCTCGCCGCGTTCAAGGAAGGCAAGCTGCAGGTGCTGGTGGCGACCGACGTCGCGGCGCGCGGTCTCGACATCGACGACCTGCCACTCGTCGTCAACTACGAGCTGCCGCACGTGCCCGAGGACTACATTCACCGGATCGGCCGCACGGGACGCGCGGGCCTGTCCGGCGAAGCGATCTCGCTGGTGGCACCCGAAGAGGAGCGCTACCTCGCCGACATCGAGCGGTTGCTGAAGAAGAAGGTCGAAATCGTAACCGCCGAGGGCTTCGACTCGACGGCGATCCGTCCGGAGCGGCGCGAACGGGCGCCGCGCGCGAAGCCGGGCGAGCGGCCCGCACGCGCACCGCGCGAAGCGGCGCGGCCGAAGGCTGGCGGAACGGCGGAGCGCAGTCCGCGCCACCGCAACGCGCCTGCCGCCGCCCCCGCCCGTGCGCCGAGCCATGGTGACACGCGCCGCGAAGAACGCGAGCGCGCGTACGCGATGAATCCCGACCAGCCGCTGCCGGTGCGTCCCTCCACGCAGGCGACGCACGCACCGCATGCCCGCGGGCCGCACGGCCATGGGAGGCCAGTCCCGGCGCTGCTGATGAAGCGCAAGGTGACGGAGTCCGAGAAGGTCTAGTCACGACGGGGCTGATCGCGATCGGCCCCTGCTACCAGCCCGAAGCACGTTGCCGGTCGCCGGCAGCACGCCGATAATGCGGTTCCTCGGTGTGCGCGCATTGTCGTGCAACCCGATGATCGCGCCGCAATCCCGGTGAACGCGTCCCGCCCGCCATCCACTCTTGCCGTCGACGGACTCTCCGTCTCGTTCGCGACGACCGAGCGTACCGTAGACGCCGTGCGCGAGGTCTCCTTCGACGTCGGGCGCGGCGAAACGGTCGCCATCGTCGGCGAGTCGGGCTCGGGCAAGTCGGTCACCGCGCTGTCGGTGATGCGCCTGGTCGAGCATGGCGGTGGACGGATCACTTCCGGGCGTATCGACTTCGCGCGGCGCGACGGCACGCGGATCGACCTCGCGGCCGCTGACGCCGCCACGATGCGCGACATCCGCGGCGCCGAGATCGCGATGATCTTCCAGGAGCCGATGACCTCGCTGAACCCGGTCTTCACCGTCGGCGACCAGATCGGCGAATCGATCCGCTTGCACCAGGGCATGGACCGTGCCGCGGCGACCGCGGAGGTGCTGCGGATGCTGGAGTTGGTCCGCATCCCAGAAGCCGCACAGACGATCTCTCGTTACCCGCACCAGCTCTCGGGCGGCATGCGTCAGCGCGTGATGATCGCGATGGCGCTCTCGTGCCGGCCCAACCTGCTGATCGCCGACGAGCCGACCACGGCGCTCGACGTGACCGTGCAGGCACAGATCCTCGCCTTGATCCGTCTGTTGCAGGACGAGATGCACATGGCGGTCATATTCATCACCCACGACATGGGCGTCGTCGCCGAAATCGCGGACCGCGTCGTCGTGATGCGCGACGGACGCAAAGTCGAGGATGGCGATGTCGTGCGGATCTTCCAGGCGCCGCGTGAGCCCTACACGCGCGCGCTGCTCGCGGCGGTGCCGCGCCTGGGCTCCATGCGGGGCACCGACCGTCCGGAGAGGTACCGGCTCGCCACTGAAGAGGGTGCGACAGCGCCAGCCGCCCCACGCGCGTCACCTCGCAACGCCGAAGCGCCGCTCCTCAAGGTGCGCAACCTGACCACGCGCTTCGACGTCAAGACCGGATTCCTCGGTCGCGTGACGCGGCGCGTCCACGCGGTGGAAAAGGTGAGCTTCGACCTCGCGGCCGGGGAGACACTCGCGCTCGTCGGAGAGTCCGGGTGCGGCAAGTCGACGACCGGGCGCTCGCTCTTGCGCCTGGTCGACGTCGCGGCGGGCAGCATCGAATTCGAGGGCCGCGACATCGCGCGCCTGCCAGCGTCCGCGGTGCGGCCGGTCCGGCGCGACATCCAGATGATCTTTCAGGACCCGTTCGCATCGCTCGATCCGCGACTCACCGTGGGATTCTCGGTCGCCGAGCCGCTCTACGTGCACGGGGTCGCCAAGGGTCGCGAAGCCGAGGAGCGCGTCGCCTGGCTGCTCGACCACGTGGGCCTGTCGCCGGACCACGCGCAGCGGTATCCGCACGAGTTCTCGGGCGGCCAGCGGCAGCGGATCGCCGTCGCCCGCGCGCTCGCGCTCAATCCGAAGATCATCGTCGCCGACGAGGCGGTCTCGGCGCTCGACGTCTCTATCCAGGCGCAGATCGTCAACCTGCTTCTCGACCTGCAGTCGGAGTTCGGCCTGTCGTACCTCTTCATCTCGCACGACATGGCGGTGGTCGAGCGCGTGAGCCACCGCGTCGCGGTGATGTACCTGGGCCAAATCGTCGAGATCGGCCCGCGCCGCGCCGTCTTCGAGGATCCGCGACACCCATACACGCGGCGGCTGATGGCGGCGGTGCCGGTCGCCGACCCGACGCAACGGCACCGCCGAACGGAGTTATCATCCGACGAGGTCCCGAGTCCCATCCGAGCCGTCGGCGACGAGCCGGCCGTGCTGCCGCTCGCCGAGGTGGCGCCCGGACACTTCGTCGCGACGCACAAGATCGCCGGAGCCTTTTGATACGCCCGGCCCCGTTCCATCCCCCAGGAGACCTGTGATGAAGACCCTGCATCGATCCTTCGCCGCGGCGACGTTCGCGCTCGCCGCGCTCGCCGCGGGCCCCGCGCTCGCCGCCAAGGACGTCGTGTTCGCCGTCGCGTCGACGTTCACCACGACCGATCCGTACGACGCCAACGACACGCTGTCGCAGGCGATGGCGAAGTCGTTCTACGAGGGACTGTTCGGCTTCGACAAGGACATGAAGCTGATCCCGGTGCTGGCGGAGAGCTACACGGTCACTCCCGACGGCCTTGCGTACACGATCAAGCTCAGGAAGGGCGTCAAATTCCATGACGGTACCGACTTCAAGGCCGATGCGGTCAAGGCGTGCCTCGATCGCGTGACCAATCCGGACAACAAGCTCAAGCGCTACGGCCTGTACAACAACAACATCGCCAAGACCGAGGTCGTCGACGACTACACGGCGCGCATCACGCTCAAGACGCCGTTCTCGCCGTTCATCAACCAGCTCGCGCACCCGTCGACCGTAATGATCAGTCCCGCGGCGTTGAAGCAGTGGGGCAACAAGGACATCGCGTTCCACCCCGTCGGCACGGGGCCGTTCAAGTTCGTCGAGTGGAAGGCGACGGACTACCTCAAGGTCGCGAAGTTCGACGGCTACTGGAAGAAGGGCTATCCCAAGGTCGACACGATCACGTGGAAGCCCGTCGTCGACAACAACACCCGGGCCGCGGTCATGCAGACGGGCGAAGCGCACTTCACGTTCCCGGTTCCCTACGAGATTGCCGAAGTGCTGAAGACCAAGCCCGATCTCGAGCTCGTCGCCGCGCCGTCGATCGTGCTGCGCTACCTGTCGATGAACGTCCAGCAGAAGCCGTTCGACAACGCCAAGGTGCGGCAGGCGATCGCCTACGCCATCAACAAGGAGGCGCTTGGCAAGGTCGCATTCAGCGGCTACGCGGCGCCCGCCGAAGGCGTGGTGCCGCAGGGCGTCGAGTACGCGGTCAATCTCGGAGCGTGGCCGTACGACGTGGCGAAGGCGAAGCAGCTCCTGACCGAAGCCGGCTATCCGAACGGATTCGAAACCGAGCTCTGGTCGGCGTACAACCACACGACCGCGCAGAAAGTCACGCAGTTCCTGCAGCAGCAGCTCCAGCAGATCGGCATCAAGACGAAGATCACGCTGCTGGAAGCCGGTCAGCGCGTCGAGAAGGTCGAGAGCTGGCAGGATCCAGCGACTGCGCCGGTGCGGCTCTACTACGTGGGCTGGTCGACGTCGACCGGCGAAGCCGACTGGGCGCTGCGCCCGCTGCTCGACGGCGGCTCGTGGCCGCCGAGGCTCTTCAATACCGCCTACTACAAGAGCGCCAAGGTGGACGAGGACATCAAGGCGGCGCAGCTTACGACGAACGGCACCGAAAAGGCGAAGCTCTACAAGGATGCGCAGGAGACCATCTGGAAGGACGCGCCGTGGGCGCCTCTCGTCGTCGAGAAGCTGCTTTCGGCACACAACAAGAAGCTGTCCGGCGTCTACGTGATTCCCGACGCGTCGTTCAACTTCACCGAGATTGATCTGAAGTAGCCGCGCGCTCGCGCTACGTCATTCCCGCAAAGGCGGGAATCCAGCGTCTTTTCTGAACGGCACTGGGTCCCCGCCTCCGCGGGGACGACGTGCTGCACCCGCCTGCTGGCGCACCCGATGCTTCAGTACATCGCCAAACGCCTCCTCGGCCTGCTGCCGACGCTCTTCATCGTTGGCTTGCTGGTCTTCCTTTTCGTCCACCTGCTCCCGGGTGACCCGGCGCGCCTCGCGGCGGGACCGGACGCGACCCCCGAGACGGTCGAGCTCGTGCGCAAGGACCTCGGGCTCGACCGCCCGCTGCCGGAGCAGTTCGTGCGCTTCGTCGCAGGCGTGTTCCGCTGGGACTTCGGAAGTTCGCTTCGCACGAAGCGCCTGGTGCGCGCCGAGATCGCGGATCGGTTCATGCCGACCTTCTGGCTCACGGTCTGGAGCATGGGCTGGTCGGTGCTGTTCGGCATGACCATCGGCATTCTGTCGGCCGTCTGGCGCAACCGATGGCCCGACCGGCTGGGCATGACGCTCGCGGTTTCCGGCATCTCGTTTCCCGCGTTTGCGCTCGGAATGGTGCTCATGCAGGTGTTCTCGGTCCAGCTCGGCTGGCTCCCGACCGTCGGCGATGACTCGTGGCGCCACTACGTGCTGCCGTCCCTGACGCTGGGCGCGGCCGTCGCCGCGATCATGGCGCGCTTCACGCGCTCGTCGTTCGTCGACATCCTGGGCGAGGACTTCATCCGCACGGCGCGCGCGAAGGGGCTTACCGAGACGCGCGTCGTCGTCAAGCACGGAATGCGCAACGCGCTGATCCCGGTCGTCACGATGATGGGCCTGCAGTTCGGCTTCCTCCTGGGCGGCTCGATCGTCGTCGAGAAGGTCTTCAACTGGCCGGGGCTGGGCCGCCTCCTGATCGACGCCGTCGACATGCGCGACTACCCGGTGATCCAGGCACTCGTGCTGCTGTTCTCGCTCGAGTTCATCCTGATCAACCTCGTCGTCGACGTCCTGTACGGACTGATCAATCCGACGATCCGCTACCGCTGATGGACGACGCTTCCATTGACGTTGCGGCGCCTGCGCTGGAAACAGGCGCGGTCCGCACGCCGTGGTCGGAATTCTGGCGCAAGTTCCGCAGGCAGCCGGTCGCGCTCGTTGCGGGCGCCTTCGTGCTGGCGCTCGTCGCCCTCGCCGTCATCGCTCCGTGGATCGTCCCGTACGACGCGGAGACGTTCTTCGACTACGACCGGCTCAACGCGCCGCCGTCGTGGCAGCATCTCTTCGGCGTCGATTCGCTCGGGCGCGACATCTTCAGTCGGATCCTGATGGGCTCGCGCATCTCGCTCGCGGCCGGCTTCGTCTCGGTCGCGGTCGGCGCGGTGCTCGGTACGCTGCTGGGCCTCGCCGCCGGCTACTACGAAGGCTGGACCGACCGCGCGATCATGCGGCTATGCGACGTCCTGTTCGCCTTTCCGGGCATCCTGCTCGCGATCGGCATCGTCGCGATCCTGGGCGGCGGCATGGCGAACGTGATCATCGCGGTCGCGATCTTCAGCATCCCAACCTTCGCGCGCCTGGTCCGCGGCAACACGCTCGCGTTGAAGCACCTGACCTACATCGAGGCCGCGCGCAGCATCGGTGCCGGCGACGGGACGATCATCGCGCGCCATATCTTCCCCGGCACGATTTCGGCGGTCGTCGTCTATTTCTCGCTGCGGATCGGCACTTCGATCATCACCGCAGCCAGCCTGTCGTTCCTCGGCATGGGCGCGCAGCCGCCGACCCCGGAATGGGGTGCGATGCTCGATGCCGCGCGCTCGGACATGATCACCGCGCCGCACGTCGCGATCTTTCCCGCGATCGCGATCTTCGTCACGGTGCTCGCATTCAACCTGCTGGGCGACGGCCTGCGCGACGCGCTCGACCCCAAGATCGAGCGGCGATGAGCGCCGCACCGCGGATCGGTGTCCTGCCGCAGGGCACCCGCGGGACAATCGCCGATGTGGCGGGCGTGACCGTCGGTCACTGCACGCTTGCCGCGGGTGACATTCAGACCGGCGTCACCGTGGTGCGGCCGCACGAGGGCGATACCTTCGTGACGAAGGTTCCGGCGGCCGCGGTCGTCATCAACGGCTTCGGCAAGAGCGTCGGCCTCTTGCAACTGAACGAGCTTGGCGTCCTGGAGACGCCGATCGCGCTCACCAACACGTTTTCCGTCGGGACCGTGGCGACAGCACAGATCCGCGCAGCCGTCGCGGCGCATCCGGGCATCGCACGCACGACGACGTCGGTCAATCCGCTGGTTTTCGAGTGCAGCGATGCGTACCTCTCGGACATGCAGGCGCTTGCCGTCAAGGAGTCGCATTACGCGGAGGCGTTCGCTGCGGCGGCCTCCGACTTTGCGCGCGGCTCGGTCGGCGCGGGGCGCGGCATGTCGTGCTTCGGCCTCAAGGGAGGAATCGGGTCGGCCTCGCGACGGGCTGCAGCCGCGGGACACGAATACGCGCTGGGCGCACTCGTGCTCGCCAACTTCGGCAAGCTCGAGTCCCTCACGCTCGCAGGACGGCGCATCGGACCCGCGCTGGCGCGGAGGCTCGCGTCCCCCGCACCGCAGAGGGACAGCGGGTCGATCATCGTGATCCTTGCGACCGACGCGCCGCTCGACCACCGGCAGCTGCGTCGGGTCGCGACGCGCGCCGGCGCCGGCATCGCGCGCACCGGATCGTTCTACGGTCACGGCAGCGGCGATATCGCGCTCGCGTTTTCGACGGCGCAGACGGTCGCGCACGAAGGACCGTCGGTCCAAGCGTTCCAAACGCTCACGGAGCCGCTGCTCGATCCGTTGTTCGAAGCCGCCGCCGAGGCGACGGAGCAGGCCATCGTCGACGCGCTGTGGAGCGCAGAGACCGTCACGGGGTTCCGTGACCACGTGCGCCGCGCGCTCATCGAGGTCGCGCCCGATTGGACGGCCCTCGAGCCTTGACGCCGAGGATCGTCGCGCACTGCCGCGCCGGCTTTGAGGCGGAGGCGGCGACCGACCTCGCGCGCGCCGCGGCCGCGGCAGGTACGTCGGTCGACGTCGACGCCCCGGCCGGGCGCGGGTTCGTCGTCGCGACGCCGCAGGCGTTCGACGCACAGCGCTGGCCGCGCGCCCTCAAGGAGGCGCCCCCCATCTTCGTGCGCGCGCTGTTGTTTGGCACCGGACCCCATGCGCTCTTCGACGCCAGACCCACGAAGGGTCGCGCGGATCGGATCACTCCGATCCTCTCATTGATCGAATCGTTCCGCGCCGAGTTTCCGTTGCCTGGGGCGCTACACGCTACGCGCGGCCGCCTGGCCTTCGACTCGATCCGACTCGAAACGCCGGATACCAACGACGGCAAGGAACTGTCCGGCATTTGCCGGGCGATCGAGAAGCCGCTCGCGGGCGTCCTGCGCGATCGCCGCTTAATCGTTGACACGGTAGACGCGAGGGTGCCCGCGCTGCACGTCCTCTTCACTGACGGAGCAAGTGCCTACCTGGGCGCGAGCCTCGCCCCCTGGGGCAGTTCGTGGCCGATGGGCATCCCGCGCCTGCGGATGCCGACCGGCGCGCCGTCGCGCTCGACCTTGAAACTCGCTGAGGCGTTCGTCACGTTCCTGGGCGAGCGCGAGCTCGAGATCGTCCACGCGGGGATGCGCGCGGTCGACCTCGGCGCGGCCCCCGGTGGTTGGACCTGGCAACTCGCGCACCGGGGCTTGCGCGTCACAGCGGTCGACAATGGCCCGCTCAAGGGCGAGGTCGCGGGGGATCCGCTGGTGACCCCTCTGCGCGCCGATGGTTTGACGTACGTGCCGCGACGACCCGTCGACTGGCTCGTCTGCGACATCGTCGAGCAGCCGTCACGGATCGCGGCGTTGGTTGCGCGCTGGATCGGCGAAGGTCACGCTCGCCACGCGATCTTCAACCTGAAGCTGCCGATGAAGAAGCGGTACGACGAAGCGATACGCTGCCGCCGAATCATCGAGGGCGCGCTCTCGCAAGCCCAAGTTCGGCATCGTCTCGTTCTGCGTCAGCTATATCACGATCGGGCGGAAGTCACGGGCCTCATCGAGCGACTCTCCTAGCACGGGGCGCGCGAGGACTCGCGCTTCCAGGGTGTGCCGAACGGGACAGCGTCTGCTAACCCTTAGCGGTCTATCCGTCCGCCGGAACGCGGACACTCGCTGGCAGAAGGATGCCCTCTTCGCTAAGGGGCGTATATGTCCTGGGACAGGTTGATCTGTCGTCTCCCAACTCGCGCTCCCACGTTGACGCAGAGTCGCGTCCGCGGTGAGCCGTGTTCCACCGATCCGCTTACGTATCCTTTCTGAATTTCGCCAGCCAATGCTCCATCTGCCTGCCTGCCGCCTCGCGGCCCCCGAGTCCGAACGACAGGGCGACGGCCACCGCGACCGCCCCGAAGGTCAGCAGGAACGCGAGGTTCACGATGTCATCGGCAATGCCCATCGCGCGCAGCCCCATCGCGATGATCAGGCCCAGTATGGCAACCCGGGCGATGGTGGCGAGGCTCTCCGAGTTCGTGGTGTCGGCGCGGCGAATCGCGTTGTGCGCGAGGTTGGCCAGCCAGAAGCCAATGATGAGGATCGTGGCGCCAAGGACGATGTCGCCACCAAGTTTGATGAACAGCGTCACGACATCGCGAACCTGGGTGAACTCGAGACGGTTCGCCGCTTCCACGGTCGCAAACAGCATGGCGAAGAACAGGACCAGCATCGATACCAGCCGCGACAGCTGTGCGCCCCCGGCGAAGATGCCCGTGAGGCCGAGCTTCTCCGGTAGCGTGTCGAGACCCATGCTGTTCAACAGGCGCCCGAGCAACCCGGCGGCAAATTTGGCGACGTAGTAGGTGACTACAAGAATCAGCGCTGCGGCAACGATGTTCGGAACCGCCGCCAGCATCTTGCCCAGCATGTCGGTCGCAGGTCTCGAAATGGCCTCGATCTTGAGCGCGTCGAGCGCGGCGATCAACGCCGGCACGAAGACAAAGATCAGCACGATGGTGCCGATGACTTGCGAAATGCGCAGCGTCGGTTCGAATCCCAGGCGATGCGCGCCCTGGTCGGCGCCGGCGGCGGCGAGGATGTTGGTCACGAGGCCCGCCAGCACCTTTCCAAGCAGCCAGCCGGCAAAGCCGATGAGGAACGCAGCGAACAGGTTCGGCAGGATGTCCAGGATCTTGGTCACCATGACCTTGACCGGATCGAGCAATCCACCCAGGTCGAAGACATTGAGGATCGCGGGCACGAACAGGAGAATCACCAGCCAGAAGAGCATGTTGCCGACGCTCTTTCGCATCGGCTGCATGCCGGCGTTGGCCGAGAGCTTTTCGTCCAGGCCGCTGGCATCGAGCACTCGGTTGACGATCGCGCGCAACGCGACCGCAGCGAGCCAGGCGAGGAGCACGAGCAGCACGCCGGCGACCAGGCGCGGCAGGTAGGCGGCGATCTGCTTGACCAGGACCTCGAAGGGCCCGGAGGCGAGCGTCAGATTGAGCGAATTGAACATGCCGATCAGCGCGATCAGGATGATCAACCAGAAGGCGACGGCGGAAACCACCGTTTCCAGGTCGAACTTCTGCTCGGTGGTTTCGGCGATCCGCTTGTTCAGGCGCACCGCAGCGAGCAGCCGTCGGACCCCGGCCCGCACGAAGACGGCCACGATCCAGCCGATGATGAGGATGACGATTGCGCCGAGGATGCGAGGCGCCTCCGCGCCCACGGCGGTTCCTAGCGAACTACCTATTGCCGAGAAGTCCATGGTGCCCCCCTGCGAGAATGTCAGAAGCGGTTTAGCAAGCTGAATCCGCGGCGCTTGGCGGCCGGTAAGCACAACATGATTACGCCAAAACGGCTATCCAATCAAGGCCCCTACTGCACGCCTGCTTGAAGCGGTAACTCAGGCCTGGGCGAAAAAGGGAAACCGGACTAGGAGGAGCGCAGGTCGGGGCAAAAGCCTGCTTTGAGGAATGCGGACATTCTATTCTTTCCACCACGAGTAGGGTCCGATTGACTTGTCGCAAAGAGCCGCGGAAAATCTTTGTGAAGCGTCTATCTCCGAATCGCCGGAGTCGCGAGTCGAGGCGCACGACAGCGAGTGTCGTCGTGCCAGCTTCGCCTTGATCGATCGCACTAACTGACCCTAGGAGACGAGCGATGAGAACGAAGACAACATGGCTGTGCGAAGTCATGGTGTTGGTTGCGTTGGGGCTCGCCTTCGCGGGCGCACCCTTGGCGCAGACGACGACCGCCGTCAACGTGCGCAATTTCGAGGTGATCTCAGTCGACGGCAACAAGCTCGTGGTGCGCGATGAGAAAGGCGCGCAGGAGATCACGGTGCCGGACGATTTCCGCTTTACGGTCGACGGCAAGAAGCTGTCCGTGTCGGAGCTGAAGCCGGGGATGAAGGGCACGGCGACCGTCACGACCACGACCACGATCAAGCCGGTCGTCGTCACGGAAGTCCGCGAAGGCGTCGTGTTGAAGGCCGGGCCGTCTACAATAACCGTACTTGACAAGGAAGGTCTGCGGAAGCGTTTTACGCAGGACCAGTTGGACCAGCGGGGTATCCAGATACTCAAGGACGGCCGCGTGATGCGCATCGGCGAATTGAAAGAGGGCGACCAGCTTACGGCGACGATCGTCTCGCAAGTTGCGCCGGTCGTGGTGACGGAGAAGGAAGTGCAGGCGACGCTCGACAAGTCCGCGGCCGAGCCAGCCAAGATGGCAGCGGCGGCTCCCGCGCAGCCGACGCCAGCCGCCTCCCCTCAGCCGAGCGCCTCCCCTCAGCCGAGCGCCGCCCCGCCCGCAGCGCAACCAGCCGAACAATCTGGGCTGGGAATGGCTTGGTATTTGGTGATCGCCGTGCTCATCGCGGTGGCCCTCTTCTTCTTCATGCGTCGGCGAAAAGAAAGCTAGACGATAGCGGTTGCTCGCCTTCGGCTGGGCGCGATACGTTCGCGCGATGGTCGTCACGCTGCAACTCGTTATTAGTTGGCCGCGTGTCAGCTTCGGTGGCGCGGCGAGGCCCTAAACGCCGCCAGCGCTGGCTCGCGAGCAAGTCTTGCGTCCCGACTTAGGGAGAGTGAGCGATGGCACCACTCGCAGCGGAATTTCTCGGTACTTTCTGGCTTGTTCTCGGCGGTTGCGGAAGTGCGGTAATTTCCGCAGCGTTTCCCGAATTGGGTATTGGTTTCACGGGCGTCTCGCTCGCATTCGGCCTCACAGTGCTCACCGGAGCCTACGCGCTCGGACCGATCTCGGGCGGTCACTTCAATCCGGCGGTATCCTTCGGACTTTGGGTCGGCGGGCGCTTTCCCGGGTCGCGGCTACTGCCCTACGTCATCTCGCAGGTGCTGGGTGCAGTTCGTCGCTGCTGGCGTGCTCTACCTCATCGCGAGCGGAAAGGCTGGCTTCGATCTGCAAGCGGGCTTCGCCACGAACGGCTACGGCGAACACTCGCCAGGAAAGTACGACCTCGGTTCCGCGCTTGTCTGCGAGGTCGTGATGACATTCATGTTTCTCGTTGTCATCCTTGGTGCGACACACGGCCGGGCACCGGGCGACTTCGCGGGGCTCACGATCGGTCTGTGTCTTACGCTCATTCACTTCGTCAGCATCCCGGTGACGAACACGTCGGTGAATCCGGCGCGGAGCACTGGACCGGCGCTCTTCGTAGGCGGCTGGGCGCTCCAGCAGCTGTGGCTCTTCTGGATCGCACCGATCGTCGGTGCCGGGCTCGCGGGCTGGCTCGCGCGCGTGATGTCTCGTGGGAAGAATCTACCGCCGCTCATCGGCGCTTGATCAGACCGCCAAGGTCGGCGACCTGCGCGGTGCTTCGCGTTGTCGAAACCGACAGGCGTGGCTCAAGCTATCGCAACCGATCGAGCTCGCCCCGGAGCCCAGCGACGCTCGGACATTGCAGTCGAGCTACTTCTTTGCCTCATTGCGCTTGCCCAAAACATCCTTAAACAGAAAATCGCGGCAAGACGAGGCTGGCAACGACGGTGGCCAGCCAAATGATAAGCGTGGCCATGACCCAGGTTGCAATGCCCGTGATGCTCAAGCCATCCGTTACGAGTGTAGTCACGAGCAAGCCAACGAACGTTGTGACCAGCGCGATGCCACCCAGCAGGTACGGCGCGCTTTGACGCGCTATCTTGGTGATCAACGGCTCTAGAATTACAGTCGACGCGGTAAAGATGAAGACCGCGACGACGAACGCCAGGCCATTGATGGAAAATCCTGTCAGGAGTATCGATGCCGCCAAAAGCGCAAGCGCATTTGCCAAGAGCGACATGGCCGTTTGAGCCAAGAATCTGGGCATCCCTATCTCCTTTGTCCCTCAGTTTACAACTTGCTGCGTTTGCGGCCTGCCGCCTCGAGCGCGGGCATGTCAGGTCTCAGGGCCGGAACCAGGAATTGCCCACCACGAAATACAAGGCGGTCGTCCCGGGGCTGTGCGCGACATCGATGCCGGCGTGCATTCCGAATTTGCTTGCCAACAAGTAGCGGAAGCCAACTCCTCCGCTGCCGACGCTCTGTGTGGCGGCGAAGGTTTGGCGATTGGTTCGAGTCGCGCCAGCGCCGCCAAATGCAACGACGCTCCAGCGGCCGAAGAACTGCCAGCGCGCCTCGAGCTCGACCGACGCTGCTTGGTCACCCTGATAGCGTACCGCAGGCACCCCGCGCAGCTGGATAAAAGGTCGGAGGAAGAACGGCGTGCCGTCCGATGACCATGCATAGTTACCTCGAGCTCCAAGCGTCACGTCATCGGTAAGCGCGTGCCAGCCAATGAGCACCTGTTGGAAACGCTCGAAATCGTCACTGGCACCCAAGGCTTTGCGCGAGGCGAGCCAGGACGATTCGGCGTAGATTCCCCGGGTAGGGGTGAACACGTTGTCGCGCGTATCGAACTCGGCAATGGTAGTGGGCGCCGATACCTTCACCCGAACCCGTTCGGCGAGGCCCTGAAAGTTGGAATAACGTGGCTTGGGGTCCACGTCAGCATAGGCGTAGCGCAGGCCGAGGGCCCACGGGGACTTGGGTGCGAGTTGCCAGTTCGCTTGCGCGACCGCGCCGGTGAATTGCAACGAGAAGCGCACGCCCTCGTCGAGCGAAGATGGCGCGCTCCCGAGCCCGAAGAAATCGAGATTGAACTGTCCTGCGCCGACCCCGAGGAGCGTGCGCAGGCGCCCGTCGAGCCACCGGCTGGCATCAAGGGCGAATGCACCCCACGTGCCATTCTGCGTCCCGAATGCGCCGACGGCCGATATGTCGGGCCGCGCCCATCCTTCATCACCCGCTTCCCGCCGAGGCCGAAGAAACATGCCTGCGACACCGCCTCCGTAGCCGACCGCCGGTTCGGTCACTACGATGGGGATCGGCAGGAAGCCGCGGGGGTCCTCGAGAAAGTAGCTCAAGTCGAACTGGCCATCCTTGGGGTCGAAGAAGCGCGCGCTTCCCTCGCGCTTGATGTCGAGGCGAGCCGCATCGGAAACGATCTCGACGCCTCGCAGCGGTTCCGAGATCGCCTGGGCGAGTGCTTCGAACGGCGCCCCAAGCGCAAGCAGCAGGACCAGGCCAAGGCGCATCAGGTGGATTTTCTGGCCCAGGCAGGAGACAAAGGTATATGCTTGTCAGCAACAATAGACATTGCGGTCGTTCGCCGTTTGGATCTCGGGAGGACGCAGGATGGTCCTGATGGGCGCGTGACGATGAAGATGTCCTGGTGCGTACCGCTTCCCCCGCTCGTTGCAAGCGGCCTGTTAGTGCTTTCCATGTTTTCCGGTGGCGCACTGGCGGCCGACGCCGCGGCTCCCGAGCCGCACTGGTCGGGGTTGCCCGTATGGGGCGTCGAAGCCGAGGCAAGAGGCTATCAAATTCCGCTCCCGTTTGGGATCGGCGTCACCGCCTACTCGGCTCGGCAGCCGGTGAACATTCATGACCTGCAGTTGGGACGCAATGGCCTCCCTCCGGTATCGGTCAAGAATTTCCTGCAGATCGATCGGGTGGACACGTCCCAGCAGAACGTCTCGGCCAAGTTCGACGTCCTGGTCTTTCCATTTCTGGACGTCTACGCCCTCGTCGGATACACCACGGGAACCACCAACGGCCTCATTCAGATTCCCGAAGACCCCATCTTAGGCCTCATCGAGCCCAGAGTGCTCCAGCTCAATGCCTCGTTCCACGGCCCGACCTATGGCGGGGGGGTGACCCTTCAGGGCGGGTTCAAGGTGAGCGACTGGCGCGACCTGACGGCTTTCGTGGTGGCCGATGCGAACCGCACCAAGACCATCCTATCGTTCGAAAACGAAACATTGGTCGCCGACACGAAGCCGGTCGCTTCGGTCTTCTCCGCCAGAGTGGGCTTGCATGGCACGGTCGGCCCGTCCATGGCCGCGGGGATCTGGATCGGTGCGATGTATCAGCGCATCCAGCAAGAGGTCGCGGGCAGCGTAGCCGACACGGACCTTCAATTTGTCGTCGTCCAATCGCCAATGAAACCCTGGAACACGCTGGTCGGTGGCCTCGTCGAGTGCGGGAAGGAATTCGTCTTCCTCGTCGAGGGAGGGCTCGGCGCTCGAATGTCGATCCTCGCGGCAGCTGTGTACCGATTCTGACCGAGTTGACCTGGAACAATCGTCGCGCCGACATCACTCAATAGACGCTGGAATTCGGGCGAGTCGAGGATGATCGTGCCCACCGCTGCGCCCAGGCGATCGACGGCCTCCGGCGGCGGCGCGAACGTCGTCGGCTGCAGACTCAGATAATCGGGCTCCCGAGTCCACTTGGAGGTGATCTTTGTGGTCTTGTTGCCCAGTACTCCGAGCCCGGCCATGAGTCCTTTCTGGCCGAAGATGAAGGCGTAGATATCGTCCTTGGCGGTCGTGTAATAGGCGACGGCCTTTCCCATCTGCAGCAGCGCGCCTTCGCCGCGGGCACGCTGGCGTAGAGCTGCTGCAGGCTTGCATTGGAATCGCGCGCGAGCCGGCAGCCCCGGCGGCTACCGCGTATTGCCAAGCGAACGACCGGGATCGATCTGCCGGAGGCGGCACGGCGATGCCGCGCTCCGGCTTTACCGGGTGGGCCAGCGTGCGTCTCAGTTCAGATCACTATCCTTGTAATACTTGGTCCCCTTGGCGGTGAGTTCGAGCGCCAGGCCCTTGTCCGTGACTTGGTAGATCCAGACCCCCGGCCCCACGGCAACCGCGCCCTGGTACGCGGAACCTTTGTCGCCGGCCTTCGCCGCCGCCGTCGCCTGTCCGCCGAACTCCCAGCCGGAGTTGACGAAGTCGTTTAGCGCCTTGTCGGTTTCGAACACCCAGACGACCTGGAACTTCTTGGCCCCGAAGCCCAGGCCGGCCTGAATTTCGGCCATCTTCATGTACGTCATCGCCTTGGTCTTGTTGTTGACCGCGATGCCCTTGCCGGAGCCACCTCCGGCGACCAGGATCTTCATGCCGAAGTTGCTGAACGCGGCATAGCCGGCCGCGGACTCGACGGCCTTGCGCGCCGACGGTTGCCGCTGCGTAGACCGCGGCGAGCGCGTCCTGCCCCGCCTTGCGCACCTCCGCCTGCTCCTTCGCCTTGTCGGCTCCGAACGCGATGCCGGGCGCGGCGAGCGCGGCGGCTATTGTCAGCACCATCATGCGACGATTCATGCTCGTTCCCCCTTAAGTAGAAGCTGTCGATTCGCGAGCCGGGATCGCGACGAGCCCACGCTGCCGCAACGTCGCTCCATCCGCTCTGCGGAGGGCCAGTCTACACTTCATCCATCACAAATTGTTTGGTCCAGCGCAGCAAGACATGCCGCGCGCAGCGAAGGTCGTCGCCGATCCCCATCGGCCGCCGCCGAACCCGATGCAGGGCCACGTGACGAGGTGTCGGCAATCCCCGAACGATCAATAAGGTGGAGCGACGACGGCGAACTGCGACCCCTGCGGGGCATACCACGTGCTTCCGCATTGTTGGTAGACCACGCCGCCGTAGTTCACCGGGACGCAGCCGGGCGGGGGGGCGCGCACTATCGAGCCGATAACGGCCGCCGTTGCCGTGATCGCCGCCGCAGTGGCCACCGGATGGTAGTCGTTGTCCCAACCGTTGTTGCAGCAATTGTTGTTGCCGCTGACGTTGACGTTGCGTTCGACGTTGACGTTGTTTACGTTGTTGACGCTGGTGCTGCGGACGTTGTTCGTGCGCGCATCGGCGCGAGTGTTGTTCACCTGCGCGTTTTGTCGCGCGCCACCTCCACCGGCCTGCGCCCCACCGCCGCCGGCACGAGCACCACCGCCGCCGCCACCGCCGCCGCCGGCACGGGCACCACCGCCGCCGCCGCCGCCACCGCCACCGCCGCGGCCACCCGCGGCATCGACGTAGGAAACCATCGCAAAGCTGGCCGCCACCAGGATGGCCGCCGTGGTCGCCGGCAATTTCCCGAATAGTCTCTTCATGATCGCCATCCTTTATGAGGTCTTTCGCGGAACGATCTCGATCTTCTTCGCGCCCGAGGGCGGCGTGAACTTGAACACCGAATCCTTGAAGGTCGGCTTCAGGTTCCAGTCGATCAGCGAGATCGACTGCGGACGTGCTTCGTCGGCGCGATTGGTGATCACGATCTTGCGCGGCAACGGCTTGCCCGCGGCACTGATCCAGATCTGCCAGTCGATCGTGCCCTGGCGAAACGCGTAGTGGTCGCAGAGATCGTCGTCGATGAAATCCTGCCCGGCATTCATCGCTGACTCGATCTTGTCGAGCCGCGCCATCGGCGTGCCGAACAGGAACAGATCCTGCAGCGGAAGCTGGACGCCATACCTCTGCTCGAGCTTGTCGATCAGCCCGCCGATCGGCTCGGAGAACTCAACCGTCGAGTAATACTTCTGCGCGGGAGTATAGAACGCGACCGTCTTGCCGTCGTAGATGATCTCGCGCTGTGAACGGGCATTGCGTATCACGGCGCGCAGCTTGTTCGGGCGATCGACGTCCAACTCGGCCGTCGCCACATGCTGCAGTTTCTGTCCATCGGCCAGAACGCGCTCGCCGGTCGCCTCGGTCGAAACGTGGAAGCGTTTCAGTGTCTGCAGGAACGCCCCCATGTCCTTGAGGGCCTGAATCGACGCCGCATCGACGACGTTTGCGGCCGGCGCGGGCGTGCCGGCCGGCGCGGCCTGTGCAAAGGCGCTCGGCGCGACAAGCGACGCAGCCAGCAGACCCAGCGCCAGAATCTTTCGTAGCATGGGACCGGTACCCTGAATACCTTCGAACGAATTCGTCTCGACGGCCAAGCCGAGCGCAGCGTTGAGAATCGTCATCCATCTCTCCGTATTTGGACCTCGCTGTCGAAAATTGAAGAATCGATCGGCAGCCCCTACCCGCAGCGCCTTGGTTGCGCTGAGGTCAATCACATCTGACACCTCCGGACCTGCCGTGTCAACCGAGGGATCGTCTCAGGGCGGGCCGCGCGTGCGGCGCTGGCGCGAGTCATGGCATCGTAGGCGCGACGGACTCGCGGCGCTCCATCGCCGCAACCAGGTTCTTCGCGCCCGATCCCCAGCGCGAGATGACCCTGATCGCATCGGTGAACGGCACGTCCCCCATGACCATGATCATTACGGGTGTTGCCAGAATCGGCGGCAACATCGCATCCTTGAAGCGGTTGGCGAGATGCTCGGGAGTAACGACTAGATTGAACGAGCCTTTGGCCCCGGTCGGGATCGTTTGCATGATTCCTCCTAGTTGAAGGGCGTAGACCGGCCTCTCCCACGAGCCAGCTAGTACTATGCTGTTTGTGATTCCATTTTGCGTCATCGACGCCAACGGCTGCTCTTGGCGGCCATGGTCGCGACCGCGCCGAGGCGACCGGCTACTGCGCTTCGGCCGCCTTCAGCCGCTCTCGGTGATGATCCCGAGCCGGACGTAGGTCGGCCGCATCAGCGTCGCGAGCGCCGGCAGGCGGCGCCAGAACCAGACCGCCGCCGCGACGCACAGCACACCGTTGAGCGCGAACGTCGCCTGCACGCCGATCACCTTGGCGAGGGCGCCCGCCGCCAGATTGCCGATCGGCGCGATGCCGAGAAACGCCATCGTGTAGAAGCCGGCGACGCGGCCACGCAGCCGGTCCTCGACGACGGTCTGGATGATCGTGTTGGCCGACGCGGCAGCAAGGATGACGCCCCCGCCCACGAACGCGAGCAGGACGAGTGAGATGGGGAACACGGTGAGCCATGCGAACGACGCCAACGCAAGGCCGCTCACGGCCGCCGCACCGGCGATCACGCGGCCGAGGCCGCGGATCGTGCTCCGGCTCGCGAGATAGGTCGTCGCCGCGAGCGCGCCCGCCCCCGCCGCGGCCAGCAGGAAGCCGAGCGTGTGCGCACCGCCGCCGAAGATCTGCCCCGCGTAGATCGGCATCAGCGACGAATACGGGGTGATCGTCCATGCCGCGACGGCCACGAGCGCGAGCAGCGCCCGAACCGGCGCGAAGCCGAACGCGTAGCGCGCTCCCTGCATCCAGCTTGCCCAGAATCCGCCGCTCCGTTCCGGCACCGTCTCGCGCGGCCAGCGCAGCCCCCAAATGGCGACGATCACGGCGACGAACGACAGCGCGTTGAGCGCGAAGCAAACGGCCTCTCCCGCAGTCGCCAGGAGCATTCCCGCGAGCGCCGGCCCGATGACCCGCGCGCCGTTGACGAGGAACGAGTTGAGCGCGATCGCATTCGGCAGATCGGCCCGATCGTCGACGAGGTGGACGTACAGCGACTGGCGCAATGGAATGTCGAAGGCCGAGACCACGCCGAGCCAGAGCGCGCAGGCGACGAGGTGCCAGACCTCGAGCTTGCCGGAGGCGACGAGCACCGCGAGCACGAGCGCCTGCGCGAGCAGCAGCGTCTGCGTCACGATCAGCGCGCGGCGCCGGTTCACACGGTCGGCGAAGACGCCCGCGAACGGGCCCAGCGCCAGGATGCCGACGTTGGAGCAGAACGCGATCGTGCCGAGCAGGAACGCCGAGCCGGTCAGGCGCCAGGTCACCCAGCCCATCGCCACCTGCTGCAGCCAGGTGCCGATCAGGGACAGTCCTTGCCCGACGAAGAACCGCCGGAAATTGGCGTGCCGCAGCGCGCGGAACGTGTAAACGACGTCGATCGTCACGCCCCGAGCCGTGCCGCCTGCGTCCGGAGCTTGCCGAGCGTCGCCGTGAATCCGGCGAGGCGTGTGCGCTCCTGCTCGACGACCGCGGCCGGCGCGCGCGCGACGAAGCTCTCGTTCGCGAGCTTCGCGTTGGCCTTGGCGATCTCGCCTTCGATCCGCGCGATCTCCTTGCCGATCCGTTCGCGCTCGGCCGCCGCGTCCACCTTCACGTCGAGCATGATCCGCAGCTTGTCGATCACTTCGACGGGCGCATTGGTTGCGGGCAGCTCGTCGACGACGCGATAGTCCGACAGTCGCGCGAGTGCCTTCACGTACGGTCCGAACGCGTCCGCCCCGTGCCCGGCAATGTCGCCGGCCACCAGCATGTCGACTTTCTCCCCCGGTCCCAGCCCCATCTCGGAACGGAGCGATCGGCACGCGTCGACCAGTGCCTTCAGCATCGAGACCCGCATGGTCGGGATCGGCGCGCGCAGGGTCATATCCGCTTCGGGATAGCGCTGCAAGGAGATCGTCTCGCCCGCCTGCCCGGCGAGCGGGGCCACGGTCTGCCAGAGCTCCTCGGTGATGAACGGAATCAGCGGGTGGGCGAGGCGCAGCACTTCCTCCAGCACGCGAACGAGGGTGCGGCGCGTGCCGCGCTGGCCCGCCTCGTCGGCTTGCGCGAGCGTCACCTTCGCGAGCTCGAGGTACCAGTCGCAGTACTCGTTCCAGACGAACTCGTAGAGTGTGCGCGACGCGAGGTCGAAGCGATAGCCAGCGAGCTGCCGATTGATCTCTTCCTTGGCGTTCTGCAGCTCGGCCACTATCCACTCGTCCGGGAACGCGAGTGTGGCGGGCTGCGCCGGATCGAGGCCGACGTCGCGGCCGTCGACGTTCATCAGCACGAAGCGGGACGCGTTCCAGAGCTTGTTGCAGAAGTTGCGGTAGCCCTCGCAGCGGTTGAGGTCGAAGTTGAGCGTCCGGCCGAACGTGGCGAGACTCGCGAACGTGAAGCGGACTGCGTCGGCGCCGAATGCGGGAATGCCCTGCGGAAACTGTCTCCGCGTGCGCTTCGCGATCGGCTCGCGCTGCTTCTCGAGCAGCAGCCCGGACGTGCGCTTCTCGACCAGCGCCTCGAGCGTGACGCCGTCGATCAGGTCGAGGGGATCGAGCACGTTTCCCTTCGACTTCGACATCTTCTGGCCTTCCTCGTCGCGGACGAGCGCATTGATGTAGACCGTGCGGAACGGGACTTCGCCGGTGAAGTACACCGTCGTCATGATCATCCGAGCGACCCAGAAGAAGATGATGTCGAAGCCGGTCACCAGCACCGACGACGGCAGGAACGTCCGCAATTCCCGTCGTGTCCGCGCGGCCAGCCCAGGTCGAGTGGCACCACAGCGCCGACGAGAACCACGTGTCGAGCACGTCGGGGTCCTGCTCGAAGCGGGCAGGATCCCGGCCGAGCTTCGCGCGCGCCCGGGCCCGTGCGGCCGCCTCGTCGCGCGCGACGAAGACGTTGCCCGCTTCGTCGTACCACGCCGGGATCCGGTGGCCCCACCAGAGCTGGCGCGAGATGCACCAGTCCTGGATGTTGTTGATCCAGTGGAGGTAGGTCGACAGCCACTCTGCCGGGACGAATTCGACCCGGCCGGTGGTGCCATCGCGCGGGCTCGTCACACCGTCGCCGACTGCGGCGAGGCAAAGGTCCTGGATCGAGCGGCCGGGGAAATACGGATGCGTTGCCGGAGCGAACGCACGCGTCGCGACGAACCACTGATCGGTCAGCATCGGCTCGACAACCTCGCCCGTACGCTCGCAGCGCGGCACGACCATCTTGTGCGGCTTCTCGGAGACAACGAGACCTTGCGCCGCGAGGTCTTCCAGAACTGCCTTGCGCGCAACGTAACGGTCCATGCCGCGATACTTCGCCGGCGCATTGGCATTGACCTTCGCCTCGAGATCGAGAATGCCGATCGGCGCGAGGCCGTGGCGCTGGCCGATCTGCCAGTCGTTGAAGTCGTGCGCCGGTGTAATCTTCACGCAGCCGGTGCCGAAGTCCTTGTCGACGTAGTCGTCGGCGATGACCGGGATCGTCCGTCCCGTGAGCGGCAGCGTCACCGTCTTGCCGACGAGCTCGCGGTAGCGATCGTCGTCGGGATTCACGGCGACCGCGACGTCGCCCAGCATCGTTTCGGGACGGGTCGTCGCGACGACGACCGAGCCCGTCCCATCGGCGAACGGATAGCGCAGCTCCCAAAGCTTTCCCTGCTCCTCTTCGCTGTCGACCTCGAGGTCCGACACGGCCGTGCCGAGCGTCGGATCCCAGTTGACGAGGCGCTTGCCGCGGTAGATGAGGTTGTCGTCGTACAGCCGCACGAACGTGTCGAGTACCGCTGCGGACAGCCCCTCGTCCATCGTGAAGCGCTCGCGCGACCAGTCGCCCGACGTGCCGAGCCGTCGCATCTGGTTCGTGATCGTCGAGCCGGACGCCTCCTTCCACGCCCAGACGCGCTCGACGAACTTCTCGCGCCCGAGGTCGTGCCGCGACGTTCCTTCGGCCTTGAGCTGATTCTCGACGACGATCTGCGTCGCGATGCCCGCGTGATCGCTGCCGAGCTGCCACAGCGTGTTGTCTCCGCGCATCCGGTGCCAGCGCACGAGGACGTCCATGATCGTCTGCTGGAACGCGTGTCCCATGTGCAGCGTGCCGGTGACATTCGGCGGCGGCAGCTGGATGCAGAACGGCGGCGCGCCGGGCGCCCACGAGGGTTTGAAGTACCCGCGGGATTCCCAGATCGGGTACCACTTGTCCTCGATGGCGTGCGGCTCGAAGGTCTTGGCGAGTTCCATGGGCCTCAAATTCGCGGGCAATGGCCCGCAACTGACTGAAATTATAGCGGAAATGTTGTAGCTTCTTGCGTCATCGCGGTGCCGCGCACGTATTTTCTTCGGCCATTTGATTGACCCGATTGCGCCAACCGGTGCGCTAGAATTCGCCGCATCGGGCGCACCACGAGTCCCCGATGCGTTCGATGCGCCGTCACAAGATCTTTCACGCTGCGCTGCTCGCCTTCCTGCTCGTCACGATGCAGCAGGCGGCGCAGTGGCATGCGCTCGACCACTTGGGCGAGTGGCTGCAGCGGCCGCACGAGCAGGCGCTGCTCGTTCCGCAGGCCGATGTCCAGTGCGCGGTCTGCGCCCTGTTTGCGGGCGGCGCGACCGCGGCGCCGAACGACGCAAGCGTCGCGCCGGTCAAGGCGAACGGCGTCGCCGTACTCCACCTCGAAGCCTCCACGCTGGCGACGGCAGCGCCGTCGTCGTATCTCATCCGCGCTCCGCCCGCCCTCCTCTAGCGTCGAACGGTCCCGCCGTGCGTAGTCGCGCCGGGGATACCTCACGCATCGAGGAGTGCGAGCCATGTCCAGAAACATGCTTGCGCCCGGCGCATTCGCGCTGGCGCTCGCCGTCACACCGGCCGCGCATGCGGCCTCCGATGCCGAACTCGCCGACATCCGCGAGCAGATTCGGCAACTGAAGGATAGCTACGAGGCGCGCATCCAGGCGCTCGAGCAGCGCTTGAAGGATGCCGAGGCACGATCGGCCGCGGCGCCTGCGCCACCGTCTGCCACCGCGCCAGCGCCAGCCACCGCGGCGGCACCGTCGGCGCCGGGTACGGCGGGGGCTTCAGGCATCGCCGCGTTTAATCCGGCGATCTCGGCCGTCCTTCAAGGCGTGTACGCCAACCTGTCGCAGGATCCGAACCAGTACGCCATCGCGGGCTTCGTTCCGAGTGGCGACATCGTGCCAGCGAAGCGCGGGTTCAGCATTGCCGAATCGGAGCTGAACCTATCGGCGAACGTCGACGACAAGTTCTACGGCAATCTCGTCTTTTCGCTTTCGCCGGAGAATACCGTCGAGGTCGAGGAGGCGTACGGCCTTTACACCGCGGCGCCGTACGGATTGGCGCCGAAGTTCGGGCGATTCCTCTCGGGTATCGGCTATCAGAACGAGCAGCATCAGCACGCGTGGGACTTCTACGACGCGCCGCTCGTCTACCAGGCGTTCCTCGGCGGCCAATACCAGAACAACGGGCTCCAGGTGAAATGGGTCGCGCCGACGGACCTGTTCATCGAACTGGGCGGCGAAGTCGGCAATGGCGAAGGGTTTCCCGGAACAGGCCGCAACAAGAACGGTGTCGCCAACGGCAACGCGTACCTGCACGTCGGCGGCGACATCGGATCGAGCCACAGCTGGCGCGCCGGCGTGTCGTACCTGCAAACCGCCGCGCGGAACCGCGACTACACGCAAATCGATCTCGCCGGCAACGACGCCGGCCTGTCGTTTTCCGGGCGCACCCAGCTCGCGATCGCCGACTTCGTCTGGAAGTGGGCGCCGAACGGCAACGCGCGCGAGACGAACTTCAAGCTGCAGGGCGAGTACTTCTGGCGCCGCGAGCGCGGCGATCTGACGTACGACGCGTCCGGCGCGCTCGGGCTCATGCAGACCGGCGATTACCGCTCCAGCCAGAGCGGGTTCTACGCGCAGGGGGTGTGGCAGTTCATGCCGCAGTGGCGCATCGGCGCACGTTACGACTGGCTGGATCCGGGCAGCATCGACTACGGCGCAAATGCGATCTACCTCGCCAACGGCTCCTTCAATCCGCAGCGCACGGCGGTGATGCTCGACTGGACGCCCTCCGAGTTCAGCCGGTTCCGCGTGCAGTACCAGCAGTCGAAGCTCAAGCCGGACTTCACCGACAACGAGTTCTTCCTCCAGTACATCCTCACCCTTGGCGCGCACGGCGCGCACAAGTTCTGAAGGGACCTATCATGAAATTTCCATCGCGACTGGTTCTCTACGCGATTGCAGTGATGCTGACGACGCCCGCATCGGCTGCGCTCAACGTGTTCGCAACGCTCCCCGAATGGGGCGCGCTCGTCGAGGAGTTGGGCGGCGACAAGGTCAAGGTCTATGTCGCGACCAACGCGCTGCAGGACGCGCACCACGTCGAAGCGAAGCCCAGCCTGATCGCGCGCGCGCGCAGCGCCGACCTCGTCGTCGCGACCGGCGCCGAGCTCGAGATCGGCTGGCTCCCGCTCGTCACGCAACAGGCGGGTAATCCCGCAATCCAGCCCGGAAAGCCCGGTTATTTCGAGGCGACCTCGTACGTCACCCTGCTGGAAAAGCCGACCCGTCTCGACCGCGCCGAAGGCGACGTGCACCCCGGCGGCAATCCTCATATCCAGACCGATCCGCGCAACATCGCGAAGGTCGCGGGGCCACTCGCGGCTCGTCTCGCCGAGCTCGATCCGCCGAACGCCGCCTACTATCGCGCCCGCTACCAGACTTTCGCGGAGCGCTGGGCTGCCGCGATCGCGAAGTGGGAGAAGGAGGCGGCGCCGCTCAAGGGCGCGAAGGTCATCGTCCAGCACAAGGCATTCACTTATCTCGAAACGTGGCTGGGGCTCGACGAAGTCGCTGCGCTCGAACCGAAGCCCGGGGTCGAGCCGACCACGGCCCACCTCTCGGAAGTCGTCGCGCTCCTGCAGCGGCAGCCGGCGAAGATGGTCCTGCGCGCCGCCTATCAGAACGGGCGGGCGTCTGAGTGGATTGCGGAGCGGGCGAAGATCAACGTAGTCGTGCTGCCGTTCACCGTCGGCGGCGACGAGGCCGCGAAGGACCTCTACGGCCTCTTCGACGACACGGTCGCGCGGCTCCTCAAGGGGGCGCAATGAGCCTAGGCGCCGTCGAGCTCTCCATCCTGCTGCCGGCCTTCGCGGCCGGCGTGCTCGTCACCGCGACGCACGTGCCGCTCGGGATGCAGGTGCTCGCCCGCGGCATCGTCTTCATCGACCTCGCGATCGCGCAGGTGGCGGGCTGCGGCGTGCTGCTCGCCGACCAGCTCGGCTTCGAGGCGGAAGGCATTGCCGTGCAGGTCGCAGCGCTCACCGCGGCACTCGGCGGTGCGTTGCTCTTGACTTGGACGGAGAAGGTCTGGCCGGACGTCCAGGAGGCCGTCATCGGCGTCGTGTTCGTCCTCGCGGCCTCCGGCAGCCTGCTGCTGCTCGCGAGCAATGTCCACGGCAGCGAGCACCTGCGCGACCTGCTCGTCGGCCAGATCCTGTGGGCGCGTCCGCACCGTCTCGCGTGGGCGGCGCTCGTCTACGCGGCCATCCTTGCGCTGTGGTTCGGCGCGCGCGAGCGCCTTGGTCGCTCGGGGTTCTACGTGCTGTTCGCCGTCGCGGTCACCGTCTCGGTGCAGCTCGTGGGGCTTTACCTCGTGTTCGCGACGCTGATCGTGCCGCCGCTCGCGACGCGTCGGATGGCGCGCGGCCGCCTCGCCGCGGCATGGACGCTCGGCGCCGCCGGCTATGCGCTGGGACTCGTGCTGTCGACAGCGTTCGACCTGCCGAGCGGTCCCGCGATCGTCTGGGTGCTGGCAACGCTTGCGCTCGCGTGCTACGCGGCCACCGCATGGCGCGCCGCGCCGGAGCCAGCCGCGCCGCACTGACCGGCCGGGCGCTAACGAACCGGCAGCGGCGCCGCGTCGATCGACTCGGCGTCGGTGAGCCGATAGAGCACGCCGGTCGGATCGTCCTTCAGCACCGCGAACTTGCCGGAAACGACGATCGGCTCGAAGCCGAATTTGACCGGCGTCTTCGCGACGACTTCGACGATGGCGTCCGGGCCCGCGGGCATGCAGAACGGGCAGTGCGACGGGACAGCGGAGAGCAGGAAGCGCTTCTGCCGGTCGCCGATGTCGAGCGGGATGATGAAGCCCTGCACGCGGACGTCCTTCTGGTCGAGCCCGAGGATGTCCTTCGAGAATTCGGCGACCATCTTCCCGTCCCGCTTGACCGGCTGCACCTGTGCGAGTGTGCGCCACGACACGACGCCGGCACGATCGGGCAACACGGATTGACTGTAGTCGGTCGCACTCGGCAGCCCGGCCGCCGGGATGTCGGTCGTCACCGCCGCCGCGGGCAGCGCCAGCGCGAATGCCACGGCGAGGAATGTGGGTGCGATGCGTGTCATGGCGTCACCCTTCGGCAAGCGTGGCCGCGACGTCGAGACGGTACGCGCGCCACGCGGGAATGAGAGTCGCCATTATACCCGCGCCCAAGGCGAGCGCCGCGACGCCCCACTCCTCGTCGCGCCACGTCCACGCACCTGCCTCGAGCGGTGCGGCCGGCGGCAGCAAGGCGCCGATGTTCGCGGCGATCGCGTGCGCCAGCGCAAGCCCGATGACGAGCCCCGATGCCGACAAGAGGATACTTTCGACGGCGAGCACCGCGACGATCTTCGTTCGTGACGCACCCAGCGCGCGCATGATCGCAAGGTCGTAGCGGCGCTCGTCCAACGCCTGCGTCAGCGCGACGAAGAGGCCGACCGCGGAGGCTCCGATCAAGAGCAGCGCGAAGGCACGAATCACGTCGGTGCCGACACCGAATACCGTCAGGAGCCGGGCGCTCTCGTAGGCGGGCGACGCCGCCTGGAGCGCGGACTCCGCGTCGATCGCGCGGGGCAGGCTCGCCGCCGCGAGAGGCGTCGTGTACTTGACGAGCGCGAGTGTCACTTCACGCGCGGGCGGGGCCGCTTTCGCATGGGCGCCGGGCTTCGTCGCGCCACCCTTGTCGTCATCGTCGTCGTCGTGATGACGCTCGTGGACCTTCCACACGCTTTCGATGCCGGTGAGAACGAGTCGATCGATCACGCCGCCCGTCGACGCGAGGATGCCGACCACGTGATAGGGCGCCTCTTCATGGGCCCCGCCGCCCTCGGCCAGGCCGTGCGAGCCCGCGAAGGTCGACCCCACCGTGAGACCCGACGCGCGGGCGACGTCGTGTCCCAGCACCGCCTCGAGCGGCGCCACCCACAGGCGCCCGTCCGCGAGCGCCGCCTGGTAGTGCGCGACGAGCGGCGGCTCGGTGCCGACGATCCGGAATCCGCGGAAGCTGTCGCCCAGCGCAAGCGGGATCACCTCCCGCACCAGCGGGTTCGCGCGCAGCGCGGCGACCGAGGCGAGCGGAATGTTCCCCGGCGGAACATCGGCGTGATAGACGCCCGCCAGCACGAGCTGCAGCGGGCTCCCTTTCGCGCCGACGACGAGGTCGATCCCCGCAGCCTCGCGCGCGAGGCGCGTGTCGAGCTCGCGCGTGACGAGAATCACGAGCGTGATCGTCGCGACGCCTACCGCGAGCAGCAGCACGTTCAATACCGTCGCGAGCGGCCTCCGGCGCGCATACGCCAGCGCGAGCCGCACCACGTTCATGGGTGTGCCCCCAGGCTTGCGGCTGCCGCCGCCTGCGGCGGTCGCGACGGAAGCGCGTGTGTGTGCGGCAGGAGCGGCCGCACCCGCGCGTCGTGCGACGCAACGACGAGCACCGCGTTGACGGCCATTGCTTGCGCGCGCAGGAGTTCGAGCGCCGCCGCCGCGTGCGTGTCGTCGAGGCTCGCCGTGGGCTCATCCGCCAGCAGCAACGCCGGACGGTTGACGACGGCGCGCGCGATGGCGACGCGCTGCGCCTGGCCCTGCGAGAGCTCGCGCGGATAGCGGCGCGCGAGGTCGGCGACCTGCACGGCCTCGAGCAACTCGCGCACGCGCTCCCTGTCGTCGGGCAGGTCGGCGAGATACTGGGCCGCGCGCAGATTGTCGCGGACCGTGAGCGCGCCGATGAGGTGCAGACGCTGCGGCACGAGCCCTACCGTGCGGCCGCGGAAGCGATCGCGCGCGCTACCCGCGAGCGTCGCGAGATCGGTGCCTGCGACGCGCACCTCGCCCGCGCTGGGCGCGGTCAGGCCCGCGAGGATGTGCAGCAGCGTCGACTTGCCGCTGCCCGACGCGCCAGCCAGGAGCCAGTGCTCGCCGGCCGCTGCCTGCCATTGGTCGACCCGCAGCACGACCTGCGCGCCGTAGCGGTGCTCGATACGGCGAAGCGAGAACATGATCCGATGATACGCGGCGCGGTCACGGGTTCGACTCGCGCCACTTCTCGATCTCGCGCTCGATCGCCTCCGCGACATAGGCGCGCAGGAGCTGTCCGACCTCGCGGTTGATCGTCGCGATGAGGTCGGCACTGGCGCGGTCGACGACCGGCTGCAGCCGCGCGGCGAGCTCGCCCTGCAGCCCCGTGTCGGTGAAGATGTCGATCCGCTGCAGCACCTGCATTCGGATGTCCTCGGCGATGACGTCCCACGAGGGCGCGGCGATCGGCACGGATTCCGCTGCCACCCCTGGTTCCGCGATCGCCGTGGCCGATGCTTCCGCAATCTCCTCGATATCCCGGGCTTCGTCAGCCGCTTCCGACGCGGCGAGCACCTCGGTCACATCGGCGGGCGCCTCGGCCACATCGGCGGGCGCCTCGGCCACATCGGCGGGCGCCTCGGCCACATCGGCGGGCGCCTCGGTCACATCGGCGGGCGCCTCGGCCACATCGGCGGGCGCCTCCGCCACATCGGCGGGCGCCTCGGTCACATCGGCGGGCGCCTCGGCCACATCGGCGGGCGCCTCGGCCACATCGGCGGGCGCCTCGGTCACATCAGCGGGCAGCTCGACTTCCTCGCCGGACGGCGAAGCCGGCGCAAGCTCCCGCTCGAACTCCACTTCGGCCGGACGCAGCCCGAGCATCGCATCGAACGCGGGATCGGCGGCGCCAGACGGCGCCTCGCCGCGCGGGGCAAGCGGGCTTGCGAGCGTCGACGCTAGCACTGCGGCAGCGGCCTCCGGCGCGAGCTTGTGCTCGTCGGAGCGCCACGGCGGCCGCTCCGGTGGCGCGAACTCGTTCGCGGCCGGCTCCGCGGGCCGCAGCGTCGATGGCGGCACGACGGCGATCGAGTCGGGCGCAGGCCCGGTGATGCTCGCCCCGCCCAGCTCGGACTCGAGCCAGCGCGAGTCGACGCCTTCGTCAGGTGGCGCCTCGATCAAGACCTCCTCGATGCGGGCGACCGCGTCAGTAAGCTCCGGCACGTCGTCCGCTTCGCGCTGCGACTCCAACGCGGTGGTCAGCGACTCGATCGCACGTCGCGTCGCCACCGACGCGCCCCCCGCGACCGCGACCTCGTCGGTCAGCTCCGGAATGTCCGGTTCGGACTCGCGTCCACGGTTTCGCCGCATCAGCGCGTCGGCCTGCTCGAGCAGCTCACGTGCGGTGGGCATTAGGGCCTGTTCACACTATGGACACAAACGCGTTGCACGGCCGAAAACGCCCAGCGCAAGGCGCAAAACGAAGCCGGGCCGGCTGCCCGGCGAGGCTTTGCAACGCAGTGATGGGCGTTTTCGGCAGCAACCCGAAGGGAGCGGGCGTCCTGGGGCGCCACTCTTCGTTGCCCTCCTCGCCAAGACGTCCAGTCTTGGCGTCGTCCGGCGCCTCGATTGGCGCCCCATGCCACCCGCTCGCGTCTGCGCCCATAGTGTGAACAGGCCCTGGCGCGTCACGCGCGCTCGGCGAGGTTGTGCGAGCGCACGTCGTAGCCGCGCGCCTTGTAGAACTTCCAGCGTTCGCGCCCCGTCGCCGCGTCGTCGTCCTCGAGGCCGATGACCTCGAGGAGCCGCTCGAAGCGCGAGAAGAAGGGCGGTGGCGACGGGTGGAGGTTGACGAGCACGGCCGCGGGACCGTCGTGCGCGAGCGCGTGGTCGACCAGCACCGGCGTCTCCGCGGCCAGCGCACTGTCGAGCCTGCAGTGGGGAACGAACCCGAGCGCCGGCCATATCCAGAGGAAACGGTCGAACGCGTCGGTCGCCGCGGCGTCCGGCGTCAGCACGCGCGCACTGCCGTGCTGTGACCACGCCTTCGTGACGAGCGTTGCCGCGACCTCGTAGCGGTTGGCGCAATGGGTGTAGAAGTCGATCGTCGTCATTGCGGGCTTCGTCCGACGCGGTACGGCGTCAGGCCACGGCCGAGCCTTCCTGCGTAAGCAGCCATGTTGTCAGCAGCGCGACCGGCCGGCCGGTCGCGCCCTTCTCCTTGCCGTCCTTCCAGGCGACGCCGGCGATGTCGAGATGCGCCCAGTCGTATTTCTTCGCGAAGCGGGACAGGAAACAGGCTGCCGTGATGCTGCCGCCGGCGCGGCCCGAGATATTGGCGAAGTCGGCGAAGTTGCTGTTGAGGCCCTCCTGGTAGTCGTCCCATAGCGGCAGCTGCCAGCCCCGGTCAAACGACTCGTCGCCGGCCGCGACCAGCGCGCGCGCGAGCGCGTCGCTGTTGCTGAACACGCCGCAGGCCACGTGGCCGAGCGAGATGACCATGGCGCCGGTCAAGGTCGCGATATCGACCACGGCCTCGGGCTCGTAGCGCTCCGCATAGGTGAGCGCATCGGCGAGGATCAGCCGCCCTTCCGCGTCGGTATTGAGGATCTCGATCGTCTGCCCCGACATGCTGGTGACGATGTCGCCGGGCTTGGTGGCCCGCCCGGACGGCATGTTCTCGCAGGCCGCCACGAGTCCGATGACGTTGACCTCGGCCTTGAGCTCGGCGATCGCGCGGAGCGTCCCGAACACCGCTGCGGCACCGCACATGTCGAACTTCATCTGGTCCATGTCGAGCCCGGGCTTGAGCGAGATGCCGCCGGTGTCGAACGTAATGCCCTTTCCGACCAGCACCAGAGGCTTCTGCTTCCGCGGGTTCTTCCGGTATTCGAGCGCGATGAAGCGGGGCGGCTCTTCGCTGCCGGCGGTCACCGACAGGAATGACCCCATCTTGAGCGCTTCGAGGTCCTTGCGCTCGAGCACTGTCGCCTTGACGTCGGGGAATTCCTGCGCAAGCTCGAGCGCGCGCTCGCCCAGGTAGGCAGGCGTGCAGACGTTGGCCGGAAGATTGCCCAGGTCGCGCGCGAAGTCCATGCCGTGCGCGATGGCGAGCCCGCGCGCGGCCGCGGTCTCGCCGTCGGTCAGGTCCGAGCGCTGCGGAACGGACAGCGTGAGCTTGCGCAGCGGGCGGCGCACCTCGGCCTTCTCGCTCTTCATCCGGTCGAACCGGTAGACGGCCTCCATCGCGACGACGACCGCATGCTCGACGCGCCACGCGACCTCGCGCCGCTTCACTTTCTCCTCGGTGAGATAGATGACGGCCTCGTAGGAGCCCGTCTCGTTCAGGAGCTTGACGGCCGACTTGACGGCCGAGCGGAACTCGCGGTCGCGGAAGTCGCGCTCCTTGCCGAGGCCGACGAGCAGCACCCGATCGGCGAGCGTGCCGCGGACGTTATGGAGCAGCAAGGTCGCGCCGAGCTTGCCCTCCATGTCGCCGCGGCGGATGATTTCGCTGACATAACCGTTGGATGCCCGGTCGATCAGCTCTGCGGACAGCGAAAGCTTGCGGTTGTCGAAAACGCCGACGACGACGCATGCACTCCGCTGCTTCTCGGGGCTTCCACTTTTTATGGTAAATTCCATCGCCCTTCCCTAGGAGCCTGTCGAACTTGTTTTCACGTATGCGTTGCTCGGCCAAAAAGCGCTGGATGCGAGGCGCGAGGCGAAGCAAATGTCGTGAACCTTTGCAAGCCGAGTAACAAAGCAGACACGCCTTTTGGCAGCAACCCGGAGGGACGGTGCGAGTTGGGCGCATTTCTGCGTTGCTCGCCCTCGCCATACTCCCGGTATGCCTTCGGGCTCGCGCCTCGAACTGCTCCCAACTCGCCTCCGTCGCATTCGCGAAAACAAGTCCGACAGGCTCCCTCGCCGATCCGTTTCTTTGCCGTAGTGCGGCCTCGGCGGCATTATTGGCAAAACGGCCCGAAAAAGTCAAAATTCTCCCGCTGTCATGATTTTCCGGCGTAGCCTCGTGCGGGAGATGACGACGACGGCCCTCGGGCTGTTCGTCGTCCTGCTGGGGATCCTGTTCACCAACCTGGTCCTGAAGCTCCTGGCCCGGGCGGCAGGGGGGGCGGTGGCCCCGGAGGGCCTGCTGGCGCTGATCGGCTTCGGCGCCATGTTCTACTTCAACATCCTGCTGTCGGTCACCGTGTTCCTGACGGTGCTGCTCACGCTGTCGCGCTGGTACCGCGACAGCGAGATGATCGTCTGGTTTACCTCCGGCCAGGGCCTCGCCAACGTGATCCGGCCGGTGCTGTGGTTCGCCGCCCCCTTCTTCGTGGCGATCATCGCGCTGTCGCTGTTCCTTTCGCCGTGGGCCGAGCGGCGGCGAATCGAGTACGAGCGCCAGCTCGAGTCGCGCGACGAGCTCGCCCTCATCATGCCGGGCCTCTTCCGGGAGTTTCGTCGCGTCGGGCTCGTCGTGTACGTCGACAGCATCAACACATTCGACGGACGGATACGCAACATCTTCCTGCATTCGGTCGATGAGGGTCAGGACGTGACCACGGTCGCCCGCGAGGGTCATCTGCAGGAGACGCCCGCCGGCGACCGTTTCATCGTCCTGTCCGAGGGTCGGCGTTACGAGGGCAAACCGGGGACCGCCGAGTACCGCGTCGTCGAGTTCGAGAAGCTCGGGCGCCGGATCGAACCGGCCGAGCTGCGGAACCTGCCGACGTCGACCAAGGCGATCCCCACCCCGCTGCTCATGGTTGCCGACGGCCGGGTCGAGCGCGCCGAGCTGTTCTGGCGGCTGTCGGTGCCGATCTCGGCGCTGGTGCTGACGCTGTTCGCCGTCCCGCTGTCCTACGTGAATCCGCGGATGGGCCGCTCGTTCAACCTCCTCGCCGCGGCATTCGTGTACATGGTCTACAGCAACGGCCTCAACATCGTGCAGAGCTTCATTGCGCAGGGCAAGCTCGGGTTCTGGACCGGCCTCCTCCTGCCGCACGCGATCGCGATCGTCGCCGTGCTGCTTTTGTTCGGGCAGCGGCTCTCGCTGTTCGCCCGCCTTCGGCCGCCGGCGCGCAATGGGGCAACGGCATGAAGACCCTAACGCGCTACATCGGTCGCGAGCTGCTCGCGGCGATCCTGCTGATCTTCGGCGCGCTGGTGATGCTGTTCGCGTTCTTCGACCTGATCCACGAGCTGGGCGACGTCGGCAGGGGCAGCTACACGCTCTCCTCCGCGCTGCTCTTCGTCGCGCTGCAACTGCCGTCGCGGATGTACGAGCTCTTTCCCGTCGCGGCGCTGATCGGTACGCTGTTCGCGATGGCGCAGCTCGTCGCGAACTCCGAGTACACGGTCATGCGCGCGTCGGGCGCGTCGCTCGCGCAGGTGACGTGGGCGCTGGTGCGTGTCGGCATCCCGCTCGCCGTCGCGACCTTTCTCGCGGGCGAGTTCGTCGCGCCGCCTGCCGAGCGTCTCGCTCAGCAGATCCGCGCGCCGTCGCGCGGCGGCGAGGCGCGCATCGTCGCGCAGCAGTTCCAGTCGGGATTCTGGTTCAAGCAGGACTTGACGTTCGCGAACATCCGCAGCGTGCTGGCCGACATGACGCTCCTCGGCGTGCGCATCTACGAGTTCGATCGCGAGCTCAGGCTCACGACGGTGCGCACCGCCGAGTCGGGCACGTTCTCCGGCAACGGGCAATGGCAGCTCGCCAAGGTGCGCACGACGCGGCTCTCGTTCGACGGCGCGACGCTCGAGGTCGCCGACAAGTGGGCGTGGGACACGGTGCTCCGGCCGTCGCTCCTCACGGTCTACCAGGTCGCGCCGGAGCGGCTCGCGCTCAACACGCTCTACGACAACATCCGGGTGCTCAAGGACCAGAAGACGTCGCGCTTCGAGATCGCGTTCTGGAACAAGGTGTTCTATCCGGCCGCCGTCGTCGTGATGATGATCCTCGCGCTGCCGTTCGCGTACTTCCAGCGTCGCTCCGGAGGCGTGGGCTTCCGGATCTTCGCGGGTACGATGCTCGGGCTCGCGTTTTTCCTGCTGGGTCGACTCTTCACGAACCTCGGCGTGCTGAACGACTGGCCACCGCTCTTCTCGGCGACGTTCCCGCTCGTCGTCTTCATTGCCGCCGCGTTCTCACTCCTGTGGTGGCTCGAGCGGCGCTAGGAACACAGTCCGCAAGCAGCGACTGATCGGGAGGGAGCATCCCGAGTGCTCTCCGAATTCGACGCCGTTGCGATACTGTTCACCGACATCCAGGGCAGCACGCTCTTGTGGGAGCGCGAGCCGGCGCGGATGCGGCACGCGTTGGCGCGCCATGACGCTCTGACCCGCACCGCCGTCGAAGGTCATCGCGGCAAGGTCCTCAAGATGACGGGGGACGGCGCCTGCGCGCTGTTCGCCGATCCACGCGACGCGGTCGCGGCGGCGCTGACGCTGCAGCTTGCGTTGGCCGATCCTGCCGCGACGGACGGCCTCGCTCTGCCGCTGCGCTGCGGCATGCATGTCGGGTCCGTCGAGCGGCGTGACGACGACGTCTTCGGTGGCGCCGTCAATCGCGCGGCCCGGATCATGGCCGCCGCGCATGGCGGGCAGATGCTGATCTCGAAGGCGGCGGCCGAAGCCATAGGCAACCGTTGGCCCGACGGAGTCTCGATGACCGATCTCGGGACGGTTCGACTGCGGGATCTCGCCAGTCCAGAGCACATATTTCAGATACGGCATCCGGGCCTACGCGCCACGTTTCCGGCGCTGCGCTCGCTCGAATCCACGCCAAACAATTTGCCAGAGCTGGTGGCATCGTTCGTCGGGCGAGATCGCGAGTCGGCTGAAGTCAGGCGCCTGCTCGCGTCGTGCCGCCTGTTGACGCTGTCGGGGGTGGGTGGCATCGGCAAGACGAGATTGTCGCTCCAGGTCGCGTCCGAGATGATGGATGACTTCGCAGATGGCATCTGGCTCGTCGAGCTTGCCGCGCACGCCGACGGTCAAGATGTCCCTCAGGCGGTGGCCTCGGTCCTCGGGGTCCAACCGCAGACGGGGGAAACGGTACAGGATGCGCTCATCGCGCACGTCAAGGATCGGCAACTCCTGATCCTTCTCGACAACTGCGAGCATCTCGTACAGGCATGCGCCGACATCGCGAAGCGGCTGCTGCAGTCAGGACCCGGCGTCAGGATCCTCGTCACCAGTCGCGAGCCGTTGAGCGTCAGCGGCGAAGCGACGTTTGCCGTGCCGCCGCTCCCGGTCCCGCCTTCCGGCACGGATACGACCTGCGCGTCCCTCTCGCGCTACGAGTCGGCGCGCCTTTTCGCCGAACGTGCCGCCGCCGCGCGACCTTCGTTTCGCATCTCGGACGAGAATGCCGGCGCAGTGGCCGCGATCTGTCGGCGGCTGGACGGTATTCCGCTGGCGATCGAGCTGGCCGCCGCGCGCGTGCGCGGGCTCGCCGTGCAGACGATCGCGCAGCGCCTCGACGACCGATTCCACCTGCTGAAGAGGGGCGACGCGACGGCGATGCCGCGACAGCAGACGTTGCGGGCATGCATCGATTGGAGTCACGACCTTCTGACGGACACCGAGCGAGCACTCCTGCGCCGGCTCGCCGTGTTCGCCGGCGGGTTCGTGCTGGAGGCGGCCGAGGATGTCGGAAGTGGCGAACCGATCGAACCCGGGCACATCATCGATCTGTTGCCGCGCCTGGTCGAACGATCACTCGTCGAGTTGGACGCCGACGGACAGCGCTATCGCCTGCTCGAGACCATCCGCGAGTACGCTCACGAGCGCCTGATCGAGGCTGGAGAGGAAGTACGCGTGCGCGATCGTCATCTCGCGTTCCACGTAGACCTCGCCCTGAAGGCGCGCGACCAGCTCTCCGGCGCCGGACAGAAAGCGTGGTACGCTCGGCTCAAGAGCGAGCACGAAAACGTGCTGGCGGCGCACAGCTGGTGCGACACCGCCGTCAATGGCGCGGAGCAAGGACTGAGGCTCGCGGGTGCGACCGAGCTGCTGTGGTCGCACACGGGCCTCCTCGAGCTGGGGCGACGCGTTGCGATCGAAGCACTTGCGCGTGCAGACGCGCAGCCTCGCGACCGTGTGCTCTGCGAGGCGCTGCACGCGGCCGGCAATCTCTGCTTCTACCTCGGCCACTATGCGGAGGCGCTCCGCTACGGCGAGGAGTGCCTGGCGGTCGCGCGGGAAGTCGGGCACCCGGGACAACTCGTCTCGTCGCTGGTGCTCGCTGGTTGGGCGGCACACGCAAGCGGCGACATCGATACCGCCCGGCGGCACGACGAGGAAGCACTCGCCGTATCTAGACGCCTTGCCGCGGGCGGAGACAACCGACAGCTCCTCGCCGCCCTCAACAATCTCGGCGAGCTGTACCGCGTGGACGGAAATCTCCCCGCCGCGGCAGCCCTGTACGAAGAGGCCGTGTCTCTGGCGCGGGAGTGGGGCGACGCCACCAACATGGCGGTGAATCTGCTCAACCTCGCGATGGTTTCGATTGGCCAGGGTGCCGCCGCGCGCGCCGTGCCGATGCTGCGCGAGGCGCTGGGGATCGTGGACGAGCTCGGCGCGAGGCGGATGGCACGTGCGGTGCTCGAGGTCCTCGCCGCGCTGTCATCCGCGACGGAACGCTACGAGCGTGCCGCGTTGCTCTACGGCGTCGCGCAGGCCCAGTTGCGGCAAATGAAGCTGCAACGCGAGCCGGTGGACGAGGCGGCGCTTGCGCCGCTGATCGGACGCGCGCGCGCCGCGCTCGGTGATGCCGGGTTTGCCGCGGCGGAGGCGGCGGGCGGCGCACTTTCGTTCGACGAGGCGCTGGCGAAAGCGCGCGCGTGGCTGCAGGAGCGGAGCTCGTAGCATGTGCGCGGACAGCGGGCTCACGCTTCGACTGCCTAGGATTCGGCCGTTGTTCGGACTGGCTCTTGCACCACACGAAGTCATCCTGATCTTGCTTCTGAACGCGTTCGTCGTATCAATGGTCGAAAAAAGAATCCCGGCACGAGGCCGGGATTCTTCCTTGCAGGACGTACCCGTGCGACGCGTCAGGCGCTCGCCGGAACGATGCTCGCGATTTTTTTCTTGTCCTTGCCCTTGGTCGCGAACTCCACTGTGCCGCTGACCAGCGCGAAGAGCGTGTGGTCCTTCCCCACGCCGACGTTGACGCCGGCGTGGATCACCGTGCCGCGCTGGCGGACGATGATGCTGCCGGCGGGAATCGTTTCGCCGCCGTAGGCCTTGACGCCCAGGCGCTTCGATTCCGAATCGCGGCCGTTACGCGAGCTGCCGCCCGCCTTCTTGTGTGCCATGGTGGTGTCTCCGTCAGCCGACGATGCTGTCGATCTTGAGCTCGGTGTAGCCCTGCCGGTGGCCCTGCGACCGGTGATAGTTCTTGCGGCGGCGCATCTTGAAGATGTGCACCTTGTCGCCGCGCCCGTGCGCGACGACGGTGGCCTTGACGGCCGCGCCCGCGACGATGGGCTGACCCAGACGGACGCTCTCGCCTTCGCCGATCATCAACACCTGATCGAGCACGACTTCTGCGCCCACGTCCGCCGGTATCTGTTCTACCTTGAGTTTTTCGCCGGGGGCAACCTTGTACTGCTTGCCGCCGGTTTTTATGACCGCGTACATGATTGGACTCCGCTTGCCTGCCGTTCAGTTGCCGCTCAGTTGCGCTTCCCCGCGCCGATCGCGGAAAGCTTTGAATTTTAACCGATAAGCAGCAAGCCCGTCAAACATCGGACAGAGCCGCCCAGCGGGTGCCAGACCGGGGTCTGACCCGGGTCAGACCCCGGTCTGCCTCCGCATCGGAGTCCTTGCGCCAACGCAAGGATCGCCCCCGGCGTTCGGTTACAATCGCCGCCGGCCCCGAGGACCGCTCTCGTGCGGAAGGGCCGTTCCCCATGCCCGCCGCCCGCCGAGCCGTCCTCCTTGCGCGACCCGCGCCGCGCCCTACCCTATCGTCCGTGCCGATCGAGCCTCTCACCGCCGTCCTCGCCGCCGACCGCGCGGAGGTCGACAAGGTTCTGCGCGCGAGTCTCGACTCCGATGTCGCGCTGATCCGGCAGATCGCCGATTACATCATCGGCAGCGGCGGCAAGCGGCTTCGCCCGGCGCTGGTCCTGCTCGCCGCTCGTGCGTGCGGCTACACGGGACACATGCACTACACGTTCGCCGCAGTCGTCGAGATGATCCACACGGCCACGCTGCTGCACGACGACGTCGTCGACGAATCCGAGCTGCGTCGGGGGCTCGCGACCGCCAACGCGAAGTTCGGCAACGCCGCCTCCGTTCTGGTGGGCGATTTCCTGTACTCGCGCGCGTTCCAGCTGATGGTCGGCGCGGGGACCATGCGGATCCTGGAGATCCTGTCGAACGCAACGAACGTGATCGCCGAGGGCGAGGTGCTGCAGCTCATGAACTCGGGCGACCCGGCCGTCGACGAGGCCACCTACCTTGGCGTGATCCGCCGCAAGACGGCGAAGCTGTTCGAAGCCGCGGCCCAGCTTGGGGCCGTTCTCGGCAACGCCTCGCCGGCGCACGAGGACGCGCTCGCGCGCTACGGCATGCATCTCGGCACCGCGTTCCAGCTGATCGACGACGTGCTCGACTATTCGGGCGACCTGGCCGCGATCGGCAAGAACCTGGGCGACGATCTCGCCGAAGGCAAGATGACGCTGCCGCTGATCCGCGCGATCGCCGTGGGCAGCGTGGAGGACGCCGCGCTCATCCGCGATGCCGTCACGCGGGGCCGGCTGACCGAATTCAAGCCGGTGGCCGACGTGCTCGTCCGCACCGGCGCACTCGACTACGCACGCGCAAGCGCCGAGCGCGAGAGCGAGGCCGCGGCCGCGTGCGTCGCGGGGCTGCCGGACTCGCCGGACCGGCAGAATCTGCTAGAATTGGCGGCTTTCGCGGCCCATCGCACATTCTGACGGCGGGGGACGAGGAAACGCCGCGGAACCACAGGATCCCGCCGCGGCGCGGCCGTTGCGCATCGGCACCGGCTCATCTCGGGGTGTAGCTTAGCCTGGTAGAGCGCTACGTTCGGGACGTAGAGGTCGGAGGTTCAAATCCTCTCACCCCGACCAGTCTGTTTCCCGCCGGTAACTCCTGCGGTAACTCCAAAACGGCCCCGCGAAGGGCCGTTTTCCTTTCTGCCCGCCTCATAGCCGCGTTACGGTTTGTCACCGTACCCGCACGTTGCGGCGAGGCGCGAGGACGCGGTACGTGAAGGCCCGTCAACCAACTACCAAGGGTCTCCACCCGGTTCGATATCGCTCGACGTGGGCCGCTCGACCGATTCGCCGCTCAGGTGCCGCCGCGCGCGAGGCGCGGCGCGAATTGTTCAGGAATTGCGATAGGTTTTGGCTGGAACTACCTGTTTGACGCGGCGCTTGCTGCTCTGCTCGCGGTCACGCGCCATGCGGTTGGATTTCCTATCCTTCATTGAGCCGCCCTACAATGTGTGCTACAACAAGCCCAGACAAGTACCGCACTGCGCCGGCGGCAAGGAGTACCGGGATGGTCGGACAACAGGCCTACGGATGGTGGCTCACCAATGATGGTCTCGGTCTCCACGAGGCCACGGTGCAGGTCGATAAGCGCGACACTTTCGCCGAGGTCGCGCTGACACGTCTGAATGACATTTCCGACGGGGACGGAATCTGGGGGCAGATCGGCATCATCCAGATCGTAAGCGACAGCGGCGTCGAAAACTTCGACCCGGTCCGACAGGCCGTTTTCCGCAAGCACGTAACGAGCCTCAGGATCTACATGGTGGTGCTCAATGGCTTCGCCCGCGGACGACTGCTCCTCAACTATTGGTCGTAGGGAAGTGTTCGATATGGACGAATTCGAATCCACACACGACGACAGGCCGCCAACGTCGCAGACGAGCGTCGTCTACGACCCGCGCAACGGCCGCATCGTCTACACGCACGAATTTATCGGTGACGGTGACGGCCCCTTCGGGCCCGAGGGCGAGGAAGAGCAGGCGCGAATCGCGCTCGAGGGCGTCAAACGGTATCGCAAGGACGCCGGGCGACTTCGCGTGCTGCACGTCCCGAGCAATTTCCGGTTCGACGACAGGACCCTCTATCGTGTCGACGTCGACGCCGGTGAGCTTACCGCGCGCGCCGACCTGTCGGCCGCGGCGTCCGTCGAGGCAAGACCACGGAAGCGGGGTGCACGCTAATGCGTTGAAGACGGGGTACCAACAGGAGTACGGCTGTTGCGGCGGTGAATTTCACTGACAACTACCAATGCAGGGGGAGATCGATCACGGGGACTAGAGTTGCGTTCAATTGAGGCAAAGGAGTAGATCATGGCATTCAACGGATTCGCGAATTTCGGCGATATCAAGGGCGAAAGTACGGATAAGGATCACAAGGATTGGGTGGCAATCCTGAGCTACGACCACGCGATCACCTCCACCCCGCAGATATCAGCCGGGGGTCGCCGTACCGAGGTCGATCATTCTGAGTTCAGCATTGTAAAGTTACTGGATTCAGCCACACCCAAACTCTATGAAGCAGCATGCAAAGGGACGCACCTGCCTGAAGTGGTCATTGAACTTTGGCGCGCCGGCGGCGACAAGCCGGTCAAGTATATGGAGTTCAAGCTCAAGGAAGTGTTGATCAGCGGCGTAATAGGCAAAGGTGACGACCAGCAGTTTCCCACCGAAACCATCAAGCTGACGTACGGCGCGATCGAATGGACCTATACCAAGCAAAAGCCGGACGGATCTGCTGCCGGAAACGTTACGACGAAATGGTCGGTCAAGGGTGCGGCCGACTAGTCTCAATTTGCGACGTGGGGCTTCACGCGTACCATCTGCATTTCCATTGCGTGGTCATCGACGGCGTGTTCGACGCGGCCGCGGCGGGAGGGAACATCGTCACTGCCGCCACGAGGGTCGATGGCCACGCCATTACCCTGGTACAGGCGCAGGTGCGCCGGCGCATGAATTCGCTCCGACAAGCTTGCATCGCGACGCCGCAGCGCGACCCGCTGCGGCGTTTTGCTTTCGCGCGCCTATAATCGCGGCATCGCGGCAGCGTCGAGCTGCCCGCCCCGGAGGAATTTCCATGCTCGCCCGCCTGTCCGCTCTTGCGGTCGCCTGCGCCGCCGGCGCCGCGCTCGCCCAGTCCGTTCCCGCCGGCTATCCTGCCGACTACGCGCAGACCATCGCCGCCGCGAACAAGGAAGGCAAGGTCGTCATCTACAGCGCGCTCGACACCAAGGCCGCGCAGCCGCTGGTCAAGGATTTCCAGGTGCTCTACCCGGGCGTCAAGGTCGAGTACAACGACATGAACTCGACCGAGATGTACAACCGCTTCATTGCCGAAGTCGCGGCGGGCCAGGGCTCGGCCGACGTCATGTGGAGCTCGGCGATGGACCTGCAGGTCAAGCTCGTCGACGACGGCCAGGCGCTGTCCTACGCGTCCCCCGAGGCGGCCAAGCTGCCGGGCTGGGCCGTCTACAAGAGCCAGGCGTACGGGACGACGTACGAGCCCGCCGTCTTCATCTACAACAAGCGGCTCGTTGCCGCCGACGAAGTGCCGCAGGACCACGCGGCGTTCGCGAAGCTCATCACCACCAAGGCCGACAAGTTCAAGGGCAAGGTCACGACCTACGACATCGAGAAGAGCGGCGTGGGGTTCATGTTCGTCGTGCAGGACGTCAAGTATTTCCCCGGGATGAAGGACCTCGAGCGCGCCTTCGGCGCGACCTCCTACCGCGTGTACTCGAGCACCGGCAACATGCTGGAGAAGGTGAGCTCGGGCGAGCACCTGCTCGGCTACAACGTGCTGGGGTCCTACGCGCTCGTCCGCTCGAAGAAGGACCCGGCGCTGGGCGTCGTGCTGCCGAAGGACTACACGCTCGTGCTCTCGCGCGTGATGTTCATCGGCAAGCAGGCGAAGAACCCGAACGCGGCGAAGCTGTGGACCGACTACATCCTGTCGCAGCGCGGACAGAAGCTGATCGGCGGCGACGTCGAGCTCTTCTCGATCCGCAGCGACGTCGACGCCGAGTACACCGCGGCCGCGCTCGCGAAGCAGCTCGGGCCCAACATCAAGCCGATCCCCGTGTCCTCCGAGATCGTCGGCTACCTCGACCCGAAGAAACGCCTCGACTTCCTCGCCGACTGGAAGGCGACGCTCGCGGCCGGCGCCGGCAAGTAACGCTTCGGAAGCGCAGCGCGCGCCTGCGGCTCAGTCGCCATGCGCACCGCGGCTCTCGCGGCGGTCCCCCGCGGCCTCACGATCCTGGTGACGGCCGCGGCGGTACTCGCGCCGCTGTCGCTCATCTTCTACCAGAGCTTCCTCACCGCGCCGTTCTTCGATCCGCGCAAAACGGCCGGCCTCGAGGCGTACGCGTTCATCTTCGCGGATCCGGACTTCTGGAGCGCCTTCGCCAACTCGTTCCTGCTGGCCTCGATGATGGTCGTCATCGCGGTGCCATTGGGCAGCCTGCTCGCGTTCGTGATGGAGCGCACCGACTTGCCCGGCAAGCGCTGGATCGAGCCGCTGATCCTCGTGCCGAGCTTCGTCTCGCCGATGGTGCTCGCCTTCGGCTACGTCGTCGCCGCCGGTCCCGTCGGGTTCTACACCGTCTGGGCGACGGACCTCTTCGGCGGCGCGCCCTGGGGCATCTACTCGCTCGTGGCGATCGGCGCGATCGCCGGGCTCACGCACGTGCCGAACGTCTACGTCTACGCGTCGGCGGCGCTGAAGAGCCTGGGCTCCGACGTCGAGGAGGCCGCGCGTGTCGCCGGCGCCTCGCCGTTCCGTGTCGCGGCGACGGTCAGCCTGCCCCTCATCACGCCGGCGCTGCTGTTCGCCGCGGTACTCGTCTTCTTCCTGGGCTTCGAGCTCTTCGGCCTGCCGCTCGTCCTGGGCGATCCCGAGGGCCACCTCGTGCTGTCGACGTACCTCTACAAGCTCACGAACAAGCTCGGCACGCCTTCCTATCATCTGATGGCCGCGGTCGCCATCTGCATCGTCGCCGTCACGTTCCCGCTGGTGCTGCTGCAGCGCTACCTGCTGCAGAACGCGCGCAAGTACGCGACGATCAAGGGCAAGGCCGGGCGGATGCGCGAGCTGCCGCTGCGCCGCTGGAAATGGGTCGCCGCGGCGCTGATCGGATTCTGGCTCTTCGTCGGCGTCATCGTGCCGCTGTCGGGCATCGCGCTTCGCGCCTTCGTGTCGAACTGGGGCTACGGCGCGAAGCTCTCCGAGGTGCTGACGGTCGAGCACTTCATGTCGGTGTGGGACGAGCCCACGCAGGTGCGTGCGATCTGGAACACGATCCTGATCGGCACCGTAGGCGGCGCGATCACGGTCGCGTGCTACACGGCGATCGGCTTCGCGACGCACCGGCGCAACGACGGCTGGTCGCGCTTCGTCGATTATCTCGTGCTCGTCCCGCGCGCGGTGCCGGGGCTGCTCGCCGGGCTCGCGTTCCTGTGGGTGTTCCTGTTCTTCCCGCCGCTGACGCCGCTCCGCGCGACGATCTTCAGCATGTGGCTCGCCTACACCGTCGTGTGGCTCGCCTACGGGATGCGATTGATCTCGTCGTCGCTGCTGCAGGTGTCGACCGAGCTCGAGGAGGCGGCGCGGACCGCGGGCGCGACGCGCGGCATGGTGTCGCGGCAGATCACGCTGCCGCTGATCCGGCCGGGGCTCATGGCGTCGTGGCTGCTCGTGTTCATGATCTTCGAGCGCGAGTACTCGACCGGCGTCTACCTGCTCGCGCCGGGCACCGAAGTCATCGGCGCGCAGCTCGTCTCGCTGTGGCAAGGCGGCGCGATCGACGTCGTCGCCGCGTTATCGCTCATCAACGTCGTGCTGGTCGGCATCGGCCTCGCCCTCGCGCTGCGCTTCGGCGTGCGGCTGCGCGACTGACCGCATCGGAGACTCGAACATGTCCGAGCTCACCGTCGAGAACGTCCGCCTGTCCTACGGCGACAACCCGATCCTGAAGGGGGTCTCCCTTACGCTCGAGCGCGGCGAGGTCGTCGCGCTGCTGGGACCCTCGGGCAGCGGTAAGACGACACTCCTGCGCGCGGTGGCCGGTCTCGAGCAGCCGCACGCGGGCGCGATCCGCGTCGGCGACAAGGTCGTGTTCGACGGCGCCGCCGGCATCGACATCCCGGCCGAGGGCCGCAATCTCGGCCTCGTGTTCCAGTCCTACGCGCTGTGGCCGCACAAGACGGTGTTCGACAACGTCGCCTACGGGCTCAAGCTGCGCAAGGTCACGACCGGCGACGTTTCGACGCGCGTGCGCGCGGCGCTCGATCAACTCTCGCTCGGGCACCTGGCCGAGCGCTTCCCGCACCAGCTCTCGGGTGGCCAGCAACAGCGCGTCGCGCTCGCGCGCGCGCTCGTCTACAACCCGCCGGTGATCCTGCTGGACGAGCCGCTGTCGAATCTCGACGCCAAGCTGCGCGAGGAAGCACGGGCATGGCTGCGCGAGCTGATCGTGCGGCTGCAGCTCTCCGCGCTGTGCGTGACGCACGACCAGGGCGAGGCACTCGCGATGTCCGACCGCATCCTGCTCCTGAACGAAGGGAAGATCGAGCAGCAGGGCACGCCGCAGCAGATGTACGGCGACCCGGCGACGCTCTTCGCCGCCGACTTCATGGGCAGCAACAACCGGCTCGCAGGGCGCGTCGCGGAAGTGCACGACGGCGCGGCGCGAATCGAGGGCGACGGCTGGACGCTTTGGGGAATGGCGATGCGCGGGGCCGCGGCGGGCGAGAACGGCACGGCGATGATCCGGCTCGAGCGCATGCGCCTCGCGAGCGGCGAGGGCGAGAACCGGCTCCAGGCCGATCTCACGACGTCGATGTACCTGGGCGACAAGTGGGAGCACCTGTTTGCGCTCGGCGCCGCGCGTCTGCGCGCGTACGGCGACGCGCCGCTCGCCGCGGGTCGGCACTGGCTCGAGCTGCCGCGGCGCGATCTCTGGGTCTTTTAGCGCGCGGGAGGGTCGAATCCCGCGGCCCGGAATCGCGCGCGGCCCGACTCGCCCGCGAGCGCGTCCACGAAGGCGTCCGCGGCGGGATTGGCGGCCTCCGGAACGATCGCCGCATACGTGGTCAGGAGCTGCAGCGAGTCGGGAAGCGCACCGGCGAACGTCGTGCGATCGACGAACAGAATCTCGCTCACCTGCGTAATCCCGAGCTCGGCCTCGCCGCTTGCGACCTTGCGCATGACGTCGAGCCCGTCCGCGGCGAGGCGCCGCTTCGCCGCCATGGCCTCCGTGATGCCGAGCCGGTCGAGCACGCCCGCGAAGTAGGTCCCGGCCGTGCCGCCGGCGGCCGGATTGGTGTAAGCGACCGACTCCGCGGCGAGCAGCGACGCGCGAAGCGCATCGACGGTCGAAAGGTCGGGCCGCGGCGCGCCCGCGCGGACCGCAACGCCGACACGGACCGTGCCGAGGTCGCGCACTGTTCCGGCGCGTCCGGCCTTTGCAGCGTAGGCGTCGAGGCGCGGTCGGGCATTGACGACGAGGTCCGCGCGCTCGCCCGCGGCGATCCTCGATTCGACCTGTCCGGCCGTCGTGAATTCGAGCACGACGCGATGCCCGGTCTCGCGCTCGAACGCGGCGGCCGTCTCCGCGAGCGGTCCTTTCACAGCCGCCGCGCTCAGCACACGGACATCCGCAGCGATCGCCGACGTCGCGAACATGAAGGCAGCGAGCACCGATGCCGAGCGAACCGCCGGGCACACGACCGTCATCGCCCCAGCATCGGCAGCTTGAGACCCTTCGCCCGCGCGACCTCGATCGCCTTGTCGTAGCCGGCATCGGCGTGGCGCATGACCCCCGTCGCCGGATCGTTCCACAGCACGCGCTCTATCCGCTTCGCCGCGGCATCGGTGCCGTCGCAGACGATGACGACACCGGCATGCTGCGAATAGCCCATGCCGACGCCGCCGCCATGGTGGAAGGATACCCACGTCGCGCCGCCCGCCGTGTTGAGGAGCGCATTCAGCAGTGGCCAGTCGGACACTGCGTCGGAGCCATCCGCCATCGCCTCGGTCTCGCGATTTGGCGAAGCGACACTGCCGGTATCGAGATGGTCGCGGCCGATGACGATCGGCGCCTTGAGTTCGCCGGTCTTCACCATCTCGTTGAATGCGAGGCCGGCGAGGTGCCGCTCACCCAGGCCCAGCCAGCAGATGCGCGCCGGCAGCCCCTGGAACGCGATCCGCTCACGCGCCATGCCGAGCCAGCGCTTGAGATGCGCATTGCCCGGAAAGAGCGACAGCACCTTGCGGTCCGTCTTGTAGATGTCCTCGGGATCGCCGGAGAGCGCGACCCAGCGGAACGGGCCCTTGCCCTCACAGAAAAGCGGCCGGATATATGCCGGCACGAAACCCGGGAACGCGAACGCGTCGGCCACCCCTTCGTCGAATGCGACTTGCCGGATGTTGTTGCCGTAGTCGAACGTCGGGATGCCCTGGTGGTGGAACGCGAGCATCGCGTTCACGTGCCAGACGATCGACTGTTTGGCCGCCCTCACGAGCTCCGCATGCTGCCGCGGATCCTCCTGCGCGGACTTCCAGCGCGCGACTGTCCAGCCTGCGGGCAAGTAGCCGTAGACGAGATCGTGCGCGGACGTCTGGTCGGTGACCATGTCGGGTCGCACACCACGGCGAACAAGCTCGGGGAGGATCTCGGCGGCATTGCCGAGGAGACCCACCGACACGGGCGCCTTCTTCTTGCACGCGTCATGCAGGATCGCAAGCGCGTCGTCGAGATCCTTCGCCTGCCGGTCGAGGTAGCGCGTCGCGAGGCGCATCTCGATCCGGCTCTGCTGGCACTCGATCGCGAGCATCGATGCACCGGCGAGCGTCGCCGCGAGGGGCTGCGCGCCGCCCATGCCGCCCAGCCCGGCGGTCAGAATCCACTTGTCGGCGAGCTCGCCACCGCAATGTTGGCGCCCGGCTTCCGCGAACGTCTCGTACGTGCCCTGGACGATGCCCTGACTGCCGATGTAGATCCACGAGCCGGCCGTCATCTGGCCGAACATCATGAGGCCCTTGCGGTCGAGCTCGTTGAAATGATCCCATGTCGCCCATCTTCGGCACCAAGTTCGAGTTCGCGATCAGCACCCGCGGCGCGTCGGGATGCGTCTTGAACACACCCACCGGCTTGCCGGACTGGATCAGCAGCGATTCGTCGTCGTTCAGCTCGCGCAGCGCCGCGACGATCGCGTCGAAGCATTCCCAGTTGCGCGCGGCGCGCCCGATCCCGCCGTAGACCACGAGCTCCTTCGGATTTTCGGCGACCTCGGGATCGAGGTTGTTCTGGATCATCCTGAGCGCCGCCTCGGTGAGCCAGGACTTCGCCGTGCGCGCGGTGCCGCGCGGCGCGCGGATCACGCGGTCGGCGAAGCGGGTGCCGCGCGCGGCGTTGCGCGAGCGGCTTCGGATCGTCACGATGCATGGAAGTCTCCGGGAAGATCATGCGTTTCGAATTCTCGCGCGTTCGCCGCGCGCGTCACTCGAGAAGCGCCCGGCATACGACACGAAATCGCCGCGCTCGACCTTGCAGCCGGATCGCTTCCAGGTCGGGCGCGAACGCGCGGTCGCGGTCCCAGAACGCGAACCTCGCCGCGGATCATCGCCATCGCGGCGGCGAGCTTCGCCGACGTCGCGAGCGGCCGCCGCAATTCGACACCCTGCGCCGCGGCGATCAGTTCGATCGCGACGATCCGCGCGGTGTTCGCGGCCATCGGGATCAGCCGGCGCGCCGCGAACGTCGCCATGCTGACGTGATCTTCCTGGTTCGCCGATGTCGGCAGCGAATCGACGGAGGCCGGGTGCGCGAGCGACTTGTTCTCGGAGGCGAGCGCCGCGGCCGTCACCTGCGCGATCATGAAACCGGAATTGACACCGCCCTCCTCGACCAGGAACGGTGGCAACCCGGAAAGGTGCGTGTCCATCAGCAGTGCAACGCGGCGCTCGGACAGCGCGCCGGTCTCGGCGATCGCGAGCGCGAGGCCGTCCGCGGCGAAGGCGACCGGCTCGGCGTGGAAGTTGCCGCCCGACAGTATCTCGCCCACCCCGGCAAACACCAGCGGGTTATCGGACACCGCGTTGGCCTCGGTCAATAGCACGTCCGCGGCGTGGCGCATCTGATCGAGGCACGCGCCCATCACCTGCGGCTGACAGCGGAGGCTGTAAGGGTCCTGCACGCGCGGACAGTCCTTGTGCGACGCGCGAATTTCGCTGCCGGCGAGCAGCTCGCGGTAGACGGTCGCCGCGTCGGACTGCCCGCGATGACCGCGCACCGCCTGGATCCGTACGTCGAACGGCGTGTCGCTGCCGAGACACGCGTCGACCGTGAGCGCCCCGGCGACGAACGCGGCCGCCATCGCACGCTCGGCCGCAAACAGGGCGGCGAGCGCGAGCGCCGTCGACACCTGCGTGCCGTTGAGCAGCGCGAGTCCCTCCTTCGGCCCAAGCACGACCGGCGTCAATCCCGCCGCTGCGAGCGCGTCGCGCCCTGGCATCGTGCGACCATTGAATCGTGCTTCACCCTCGCCGATCAGCACGGCGGACAGATGCGCGAGAGGCGCCAGGTCGCCGGATGCGCCGACCGATCCCTGCGCGGGGATGCACGGCACGACACCGGCGTTCGCAAGTGCGACGAGCGCTTCGATCACGCTCCAGCGCACGCCGGAATGCCCGCGTGCGAGCGAAGCCGCCTTCAGCGCGATCGCGAGGCGGACGACGGCGTCGTCGAGCAGCGCGCCCGTGCCGGCGGAATGCGAAAGCACGAGCGCACGCTGCAGCTCGGCAAGGCGCGCCGCGTCGATGCGCGTGCGTGCGAGGAGGCCAAACCCCGTGTTGACGCCGTAGACGGTCGTCCCCGCGGCGATCACGCGTGCGACGGTGTCGGCGGCGGCGTCGACCGCCGGCCTCGCCGTCCCATCCATCGCGAGCGGCAGCGAGGCCACCCACAGCCGGCGAAGATCGGCCAGCGCGAGCGCACCGGGTCGGAGCATCAGCGTTGACATGGCGGGAACGGCAGGCACACGAGCGCCGCATTGTGCCCCATATCGCAGCCGGTCCGCCATGCGCAGTGCAGCGCGAGGCGGGACTTTATAATGGCCGCGATGGCCACGCCCGCCGCCGCTTCCGGAGCCCCGCTGTCGGC